>NZ_LVJH01000017.1 GCF_001637205.1 Paenibacillus glacialis | reverse complement strand
TCACCCGTCCGCCGCTAAGTTATTTTGGAAGCAAGCTTCCAAAATAACTCCGCTCGACTTGCATGTATTAGGCATGCCGCCAGCGTTCGTCCTGAGCCAGGATCAAACTCTCCAATAGAGATGATTTCTAAATTGCGTTAAAACAATTTAGAAATCATCTAGAGATTGGTTCCAAATCAGCTTTGCAGTGATTTGGAACCAATCATGAAAAGAGCGATTATGCTCATTTTGAAACAAACTGACAAGAACATAAATGTTCTTTATTTTAAAAAAATCACATCATCCATTTGTTCAGTTTTCAAAGAACTTATTAATATCTGTAATCGAACAACTTCGTTCGTCACAAGATATTCATTATATCATTTCCTTGCTATCAATGTCAACTCTTTTTTTGAGGTGATATGAAGTTTGGAAGATTGTAAGTCACTTGCTTGAAGCGACATTTAATAATTTAACATGAGATTCGACATAATGCAAGCTTTTTCTCAAAACGTTGTTACTCTTTACTTTGCACTCCATCATATTAAAAGAAAAGGGATCTTCCGTCCTTTAAAGGGAGTATTCACTTTTGCGAAAAATATAAGAATACATTATAGGTTAAAACTTATGATTTAATCTTTTATTTGACGATTGCCAAGACTAGCCCTATTCCACTCAACCTGACAATCCTTCTGTAAAAAAATGCAGTAACCTCTCATCATCGAGGCTACTGCATTTGCTATATTAAAGATCACATCTCCAGCAGACGAATAAATTCATCCTCATCTTCGATCACTTGTATACCAAGCTTCTGTGCTTTGGCAAGTTTACTTCCTGCTTTCTCTCCCGCAATGAGGATATCTGTCTTAGCAGATACACTACCTGTGACTTTGGCTCCAAGCGCTGCTAACTTGTCTGCTGCTTCATCACGCGTTAACTTATGAAGTGTTCCTGTCAGCACGACCGTCTTACTACTGAAGAAAGAATCTGTACTCACAACGCGCGGTGCCTCTGGCGCTTTCGCTTGAACACCTAACGTAAGCATCCGGTCAATCCCCGCTCGCATGAATGGATCTGCAAAAAAGCTCACAATACTCTCAGCGACTATTCCGCCAACGTCCGGTAAACCCACTAATTCCTCTACCGTCGCTGCCATAACCGCATTAAGATCACGATAATGATCGGCCAACATTCGGGTTGTCGCTTTGCCCGTATTAGGAATACCCAATGCAAAGAGGAATGAAGCAAGGTCACGTTCTTTGCTCTTCTCCAACGCTTGCAAGAGATTATTCGCCTTTTTCTCCCCGAAACGATCTAACTTAACGAGATCCTCAAAGGTTAACGAGTATAGATCCGCAGGCTCGCTCACATCCAATTCTGTGTTCAATAGTTCAGCAGTCATGCCACTGAATGTATCGATATCCATCGCGTCCCTTGATGCGAAATGAGTAATGCGTCCGATTAATTGTGGCTTACAATTGAGGCTATCATAACAGAATAAATGTGCACCCTTCTGCTCCAATGGAAATCCACATGAAGGACAGTGCGTAGGGAACTCAATCTCTTCCCCATCATTGTCTTCGGTTACCTTACCAAGAATCTCAGGGATGACGTCATTAGATCTGCGAATAAACACTCGCGCACCTAATGCGTGCTTCAAGTTCTTACGTTCAATATCTCCGATATTATTCAACGTACAGTTCTGTACCGTCACTCCTGCAAGCTCAACCGCTTCTACCCGAGCTACTGGCGTGATTTTGCCAGTACGACCTACTTCCCAAGATACAGATTCTAACACTGTAGTTGTCTCTTCAGCTTCAAACTTGTATGCAACGGCCCATCGTGGAAATTTATCAGTGTACCCGAGCACACCTCTTGTTTCCATATCGATAACCTTGATAACCGCTCCATCAATGAGATAATCCAGACCCGAACGACTCTCCACAATCATGGCCAACTCTTCCGTTACATCATCGAAATTCTCGAAGTACGTAATAAATGGATTGACCTTGAATTGATTCTCTCGTAAGAAATCCATCATCTCCCGATGATTCGCAAACGTATTAGCATCGCTATATCCTACGTTGTAGAAATAAGCACTTAATCGACGTGAGGCAGTAGCCTTGGGGTTCAAGTTACGAAGCGCCCCCGCTGCTGCGTTACGTGCATTTTTAAGCGGTTCTGCAGCCGTTAGATTGTAATTACTCAAGACAGATAAATTCATAATCCCCTCACCTTGAACTTCGATCGTGCCTTCAGAGAAGGGAATCGTAAGCGGAACCGACTTGATTGTCTTGACCTGAGCAAGTATCCCCTCACCAATAACACCATTTCCACGAGTAGCTGCCTGAACTAGTCTACCATCTTGATATGTCAGATTAAGCGTCAAGCCATCGAACTTCAGTTCAACTGCATAACATGGATCTGGTAAAGGATTATCAGGGTTCTTACTGTTATAATCCGTGACTAGCTTGATGACTCGGTTATTCCAATTACGAAGTTGGTCGATATTCTGAGCCTTATCCAGACTCCAGAGCGGTGAGAGGTGGCGATGAGGTTCAAAACCTTTCAGCAACTCTCCTCCTACTCGCTGTGTTGGTGATTCAGGCAATATTATGCCACTATCCGCCTCTACTTGAACCAACTGATCGTAAAGAACGTCATATTCTTTGTCGCTTACGAGAGGTGTATCCATCGTATAGTAATGATAATTATACTTGTTAAGCTCTGCTACGAGCTGCTCCATGGTATGCATTGAATCCATGCAGGCGTATCCCTCCGTCATTCAATTATAATTCGCTCAATTTACTCTACTTTGGTAATCGGTGCAAATCCGGCCAACAAGCGCTTCACTCCAACAGGTGCTGGAAAAGCAATCTGTAACTCCGTATCATTACCACTACCTTTTATAGAAACGATGACACCAACGCCCCATTTACCGTGAGAAACCTTGTCCCCTGCTTTGAGAGAAGCCGGATCAGCGGCACTACCCGCTGCTGCGGTATTCGCCTTCATGGACGTGGTAACTGTCACACGACTCTGTGAAGAAGCGGTAGACCCACTAAGAGATGATTTCGAACCACCACTGCCGAAATTACTTCCCCCACTGCTACCCAAGCTACGCCCTCCATAAGACCCACCACTGTTACCACCACGCTGATAACGGTCACGATCACGAGTCATCACGGTGTCTTCCTTAAGCTCATCTGGAATTTCTTCTAGAAAACGAGATGGCTTATTCGCTGTCGTTCGTCCAAATAAGGTACGCATTTGTGCACAAGAGAGAAATAATTGTTTCTCAGCACGCGTTATACCCACATATGCAAGGCGACGTTCCTCTTCCAGTTCATCGTTATCCGTGAATGAACGACTATGCGGGAATACCCCTTCTTCCATCCCGATGATGAAGACGACCGGGAACTCCAAGCCCTTGGCACTATGCATCGTCATGAGAATGACGTTATCTGTTTCTTCTTCTGGTTCATCATTCACACTATCGATATCAGCAATTAATGCTAGATCTGTTAGAAAAGAAACTAACGTTTTATCATCATTATTCTTCTCAAATTCCTGCGTTACAGACAAGAATTCATCTATATTCTCTAGACGAGAGCGCGACTCAAGGGTCTTTTCATTATCGAGCTCAACACGATATTTAGATAATTCAAGGATTTTCTCAGTTAATTCGGTAACGGATAAGTATTCCACCATTCGGTGTAAGGACTCGATCATATCGTAGAATCCTACAAGTGCATCACGTGTGCGTCCCGCAAATCCAAGGTCATCCACGTATTGCAACACTCTGAAGATCGAAGTACCACGCTCTGAAGCTGCAGCTGCAAGCTTCGCAACCGTCGTATCCCCAATAGCTCTCTTTGGCACGTTAATAATTCTAGTTAAACTGATATCATCATCAGGATTCGATAAAAGCTTCAAGTATCCAAGTAGATCTTTGATTTCTTTACGATCATAGAACTTAATACCGCCCACAATCTGATATGGAATATCTGATTTGATCAGGATTTCCTCTATGACCCGAGACTGAGCGTTCGTACGATATAGGATGGCATGATTCTGGTACGATTGCCCTTCTTTTATATTCTTACTAATCTCAGAAGTGACAAAGTATCCTTCGTCATGTTCCGAGTTCGCACGATATACTTTAATCTTCGCGCCTTCTCCTTTGTCCGTCCACAGCTTCTTAGGTTTGCGTCCTGTGTTCAGATTAATCACTTCATTCGCAGCATTCAGAATATTCGAAGTCGAGCGATAGTTCTGCTCAAGGAATATCGTCTGTGCTTCTGGATAGTCCTTCTCGAAATTCAAGATATTGCTGATATCTGCACCACGCCAGCGATAGATGGACTGATCACTATCTCCTACTACGCAAATACGCTGATGGCCCTCTGCCAACATACGACATAACATATACTGTGCACGGTTGGTATCTTGGTATTCGTCAACGTGGATATACTGGAACTTTTTCTGATAGAAGTCGAGTACTTCAGGGACATCCCTAAACAGTTCAATAGTAGTCATGATAAGATCGTCGAAATCTAGAGAGTTATTGAACTTGAGACGTCTTTGATACATTTTATATACTTTAGCAGCCAGTTCTTCAAAATAATCCGAGGCCTTTTGTTCGAATTGATCCGGTAATAGCAACTCATTCTTTGCAGAACTTATAATCGCCTGGATCGCTTTCGGTTCGAATTTCTTCGTATCCATGTTCAATTCCTTCATACAATTACGTATGACAGATAATTGATCGGTAGAATCCAGAATCGAGAAACTTGATGAGAAGCCAATCCGTTCAATATCTTTTCGTAAAATACGTACACACATGGAGTGGAAGGTGGATACCCAAATGTCCCGTCCTTCTCTGCCTACAAGCTTCGATACCCGCTCCTGCATCTCACGTGCTGCTTTGTTGGTAAAAGTAATGGCCAGAATAGCCCATGGTGGGGCTTTACGCTCAGCAATAAGGTAGGCAATCCGATGCGTTAGCACCCTTGTCTTACCACTTCCCGCTCCTGCCATAATCAATAGTGGCTTCTCAGTCGCTAGAACCGCTTGTTGCTGCGGTGGATTAAGTCGTCTTATTCCTTCATGTATGTCAATGGGTTGCATGCGTACATGCTCCTTTCAAATATCGATATTGTGTATCTATAATTTTATTTCACAGCTAATACGGTCTGTAATGCTTGATCCAAATCCTCGTAAATAATGTTGCCTACAACGATCGTATCACTAACCGCTGCTGCTTCCTTTGCCGTATGCAGGTCTTTAATACCTCCGCCATAAATCAATTGAGCGCTCGTCAGCTTGTGATGTACCGCTCTCACCGTTTCCATATCACCGAAAGTACCACTATATTCCAAATACACGACAGGTAACGACATTAACTTATCAGCCACTTGCGCATATGCAATCGTTCCTGATGTATCAAGTAAAGTATTCGCTCCCGTAAGATGCGCTACTGCCGAGTCTGGATTCAGTACAATATAACCTTCCGTAACGAGAAGTTCCCAAGGAATCATATAGCCATACCGATCAATTGCCTGCTGTTGGTGCCCTACAATCCAAGATGGATCAGAACTATTGAGTACCATCGGGATCATATAGAGGTCAAACCCTGGAACAATAGCTTCCATATCGGATACTTCTTGCACACATGGTAATTCATAACGTCGTATACGGGATAATAGATCTACTGTATTCTCATAAGTTACTCCTGTAGAGCCTCCTACCATTATAGCATCCGTACCAGACAGGCATACTGCATTTAAACTCTGCTCATCCATCTCACGATCAGGATCAAGCTTAAATACATGTCTCCAAGACTTCAACATTTCCTTCAACCTACATACCTCCACGCATCATCTTAAAGCTATAAATCTAGTCTATGACAGCGAGGGGGTAGTGTCAATCTGTTCGCATTGAATACGAACAATATATTCTGTTTAATGAACACACGAAATATGCTTAGACTCCTGAAAGAGCAGGCATATCTTATACAACACCTTAAATAATGTTTATCTCAAACCCATTAGATACCACTTTTTCGCACCTTCATTGCCCAGAACCATCTCTGACAGATCATCCGTATAGAAACCATAGATCCCCATCTTCTCGTATTTCTTCATATCTGAAATATCGTTATTCGTGTGTACATAAGTTACCACACCTGCTTTGTTAAGTTTCGCTATAAAGCTATCGCTCGTGCGATTCTCTGGCATAGTAACGCCGGTAATGTGATTCTGCTCTCACGAAATCAATCACTTCTTGATCCGTATCCTTGGAAGCATACAATGTATAAATAATAGATGGGAACTCATATACTCCCTGTACTGTCTTCAGCATCGGCTGATCGTATATTTGTAGAATAATTCGTTGAAGTAGCTTAGGGTTACGACGTTGCTCGGCTTCTTTTATCATGACGCTTAATATGTTCGCCTGTTGCTGTTCCTTCGTGTCTGTCACAATATAGATGTCTGGATTTTCTACCGTTACTACCACTCGATTCTCCTGAAGAGCTAAGTATGAGTCCCGTCGTAATTCCTATCGATATAGTACCGCAATTATTTTCCTCAAGAATATCACAACCTTTATCATCATTAGCATGATGTGAGCTACATTCTAATACCCCATCTTGTCTAAGATAAAACGGGGTATATTCGTCATTTGAATGGAACAGAAAAAGCCACCTTATATAAGATGACTCTCTCTGTTTTATTCGTTTTGTTGTATTTCAGATTTAGTTATGTGTGACAACAGCCCCAGAACCGCCATACATGTCCAATTCACCCTCAAGCTCTAGCTTAAGCACGGTAACCTGCTCATGTGCATCTTCAGCTGTCATATGAATCCATGTGGTTCCAGGAATATTGAACCATGGTACACCGCCATGAATTTCATGTGTCAGTTTTTTACCGGAATGAAGCACTGTAATTTCTTTGATTTTGTTCGATAATCCTTTGAGGCATACACACTCTTTGGGATCATCATATACGAAGAGGTACAAAGTCTGCTTGTCCTTAGAAATCGTGCTACCACCAAAGTAATATCGTGGTAAAATCCCTTCATCCGTTTCGAACACCGCTTCTTCGTGTGTTCCGATCCATTTACCCAGTCCTAACAGAATAGCTTCTTCTCTTGGATCTACAGTGCCATCTTCCATAGGTCCGATATCCAGCAACATGTTCCCACCCAAGGTGATACAATCACAGAACATCCGTATGATCTGATTCAATGATTTGTATTTGGTGTCTGTTGGCACATATCCCCAAGAGCTATTGATGGTTGTACAGAATTCCCACGGACCCTCGGGTCTTGTGATCGGAATTCCTTGCTCGGGTGTTTTGTAATCACCATGACCTTGAAGACGTGAGTTGATGATAATGTCTGGATTGAATGATTGTAAATATTGCTTGAACTCCGGTAGATTCCACTGTTTCGCACTTCTCTCCCAATCTCCGTCGAACCATAAGAGATCTACTTTACCGTAATCGGTTAGAATCTCTTGTAATTGATTGTTGTTGAATTCCAAGAATTTATTCCATCTCTCTTCATCTTGAACGCCGTTTGTAGGCTCTGAGAATTTATTGACTTTGCTTAAATCCTCAGGGACGATGCCATCTTGATAGACACTTGGATAGTCTGGATGCGACCAGTCGATCAGAGAGTAGTACATTCCAAGATGAATACCTTTTTTCGTAATCGCTTCGGCATATTCTTTAATAATGTCCCGTCTAGCAGGAGTACTCTTCACGACATTTAAGTCGCTATATTGCGTATCCCACAAGGCTACACCATCATGATGTTTTGTTGTAAGAACAGCGTATTTCGCGCCAGACTTTTCAATGAGATCTGCCCATTTGTCGGCATCGAATTTCGAGGCTGTAAAGCCGTCTAATTGTTTCATATAATCTTCATAAGAGATCCCACCATTAAAGAACGACCACGATTCAGAAATCCCGTTTACTGCATAAATACCATAGTGAATAAAAATTCCCAACTTCGCCTTTTCAAACCACTTGTCCATTGTGTCATCCCTCTCCCTTACTATTAAAGTCCTTTATGCATGGTATCGAGCAACCGATGTGTCTCGTCGCAACCGTACTCCCAGAACATCACTCCGGCCAATTTATGATTCTTAACATACTCACATTTGTACTCAAGTGATTCTTCGTCATCGTAAGAAATGAAGCTACTCCCATTAAAAAGGAAAGGTGCCTTCGCATCTTTATCCCAATAACGGGTATACCCATTAATATTGATGTAATTGGCACTAAGATCCGTGAAATCCGGTCCATATCCTCCTGTACTTCCGGCCATTTGATGGAGACCATGATTAATATCCAGAACCTGCTGCCATACACGGGAGTAGAATGCTACGCCGATCACGATTTTCTCTCTAGGGACGCCAGCACGGATAAACATATTGATGGACGATTCCGTACTAATACGGAATAGATCCCCTGGTGATGTATGCAAGTTCGTATGGTGACCCGTCAGAACCTGAAAACCTCCACGCATGTCGTATGTCATCAATTGCACAAAATCCAAGTACTGCTGCACTTGATCCATCTCCGTGCCGTCTACATAATACTGATCAGCTCCTGCAGCTATCGTAAGTAAGTAATGCCGGCCGGCCTTTACGCCTTGATGATCCAGCGCCTCCCGCATGGTCTTCAATAGTAACGTAAAGTTCTTCTTATCATCAGGGCTTGATTGAATGCCCGCTTCTCCGTAACAAGGATATTCCCAATCCAGATCAATTCCGTCGAATGGATATTCGACCAGTACACGAACAGCCGAATTGGCCATTGCGCTTCTTCCAGCTTCGGAAGAAGCAGCTTCGGAGAATCCGCCAGCACTCCATCCCCCGACGGACAATATTAAGTTAAGTTCGGGATGTTCATTTTTTATCTTTTGCAGCATATCCATATGCTTCATATGATCCGTAATGATCACATCATCCTTGATATGTCCAAATGCCACATTCAGGTGGGTTAATTTCATCAAGTCCTCCTGAGTCAAATCGGGAAGCTTAGAGTCAACGACATAACCAGCTACAATATATATTTGTTTCATCGTCATATTTCACTCCTGTTCATATTATGGCTTTGATACGCCGGAAAGGACCTGAAGAGCTTCCTTAGCAATTCCGAGCTTATACCCGGACTCTGTATATCGGATACGATCTTGCTCATCGAGTATATAGACGTGTGGGAAGCTAACTTCCCTCTCCTCGAACTGTGGCATAAAACCCTGTAGTGAATCATAAACGGAATCGCGGACAATCATGTTACCAAACGGCAGATTCGGATAACCCGAAGGATCGAACGATGCGTTCCATTTATCATCACCGACCACAAGAATGATTGGGGCGCCAATTTCAGAGAATGCCTCAGCTAGCTCGCAGATTTCGCGGATTAAATGCTTAGACGGCTCTCGCTCTGGTTCGATCCAGGCGATCAAAGCTCCCTTTGTACCTACCAATTCTCCAAGTGTCTTATCGGTTCCATCCACTAGGGCGAATCTACAGTTCCGATTGACTGAACCAAGCACCGGAATATCAAGTTGAACATTGCGGAATGTCAGGGTAACCTCTGTTTGTTCGCCAGCATACACCTTAAAATAAGTACTGCGGATCTGCACTGTTCCATCCTTCAGACGCATACCTGTAATCATTCGATATGATCCCTGCATGACTTCGAATGGCTCATCGTACACATCCAATTTACCGTGCGGGTAGAGCAACGTTGTGTAGATGCCATTCTCCAACCGTGCAAAGGTGAAATTCTCTGCATATGAAGCTACTGGGGCTTCCGTCGCCGATTCGGTATCCCGAATCAATTGTAGTGTGCCATTATTCTTCTTCTCGGTATCACGATCCAACGCTTTCCCGAGTAGCGCATCTTCCCAGCTCTCACCGTTCATATATTGCGGCTTCTGTTCGCTCGGATGCAATCGTGCCGGGATTCCTAGGCTTCGGCAGATGCTCACAAACAAGATAGCTAGGGAAGTACGATCCCCCTTCTTCAACCGATAGGTGCCAAGAGGTGTTGCCTTGCCTTTTAAATGGGACAAGTCTTCCCTAACCTCCCACTCCTCATTGAGTCGGCAAACCAGATCAGACGGATTCGCTCTAAATACAATCGATTCCGATTCGGTGAATTCGCCTTGGAAAAATTGCTTATACGGTCCAATCATTTCATATTGTACGCGCGGACAAAGGATATACCGTACAAAGATATCTTCCTGAAACTCTCCTTGTTGAGAGATAGATCCTATCAGGTGATCGTCCAAGGTAACACGGAACGTATCTATCAAATCTTTCTCATTCAAGCTTTCTAGTAGAATCAGTGGCCACTCGCCATATTCAAGACAGCGTTCCTCTAGGAAAGCAGCAATTTCGCGGCTGTTCCCGCGCGCTTTACGAAGCACGTCCCATACTCGCTCCGGTTCTAGTTCCAATTCACGAGCGAGATCTCTCGCTTGAGCTTCATTTAGAAATGTCTCCTCGTAGTTTTTCCGGATCAACATTCCTTTCTCAAGACGATCGTTATGCCGTTGCATCTCTTCCTCAGAGATCGGTTCTGTTGCTTCACCTTCTCGTTCCGGCGGAGGGACCAGATCAAAGTCTACCGATCCTTCTAGCTGCTGTGTCTGGTCGAGAACGACCTCGAAATGAACACGATCTGCAACTGTTATTTTCTCTTCTCCCCATCGGCCTGCATATACCGCACGAATGACCAGATCACCCAATCCTGTCTTGAATGAGACCTCGCCCCGCTCGTTCGTCGGCAGCACGACAATCGGTGTTAATTCGGCCATATTGTAAAGCTCAAAGTACACTTTGGCGCCTTCAATCGGCTGCCCGATCTCATCCTTTACAAGAACCGTGATTATCTGGGTAGGTGCATAACCATCCAGTAGATTGATTTCCGTGTACCACTCGTCGGCAAGCGTGATATCCTCTGGACCAGGGTAGTTCGATGGAACCCGAGTATTGATCAGCATCGCTCTTCGGGCAGGTGGACTGAACCATCCTTGGTTCAGTCTCACCTCCGGTTCACATGCACCGATGTAAACCCATTGTCCGTCAGCCCATGCCTCCACCCAAGCGTGATTATCGTCACAATGCGCCCAGCGTGGGGTATAACACTGGCGAGCAGGAATGCCAATGCTTCGTAACGCGGAGACTGCAAGTGTGGATTCTTCGCCGCAGCGACCTCGCGCGTTCCTAATCAACGTCAGTGGGGAGATCGTCCGTAAATCACTGCCGATATATGTTGCTTTCTCATGACACCAATAATTGGTCTCCAGAATAGCATCAGCCATCGACAAATTCGCGGTACGTTCTGCCAATTCATTAAATAAGATGTGTCGACAATCTTCGATACTCTCACTATTCACCCGGTACGGTAGCACAAAATGTAGAAAGAGATGGTCAGGAACCCGTTCTCCCCATGGAACCTCCTTGCGGATCTCCAACGTCTGGCGGACATGACTTAAGAATAATGAACCATCGTAATCGGCCAAATCATTAATAGGCATATACGCGTATAAGAATTTGAGTGCCCACGTCTCTTCTTCGGTTAGTTCCTCCTGAAATATATTAAACAACTGGACGTTTCTAGATTGAGCAATAAGCTCTTTCTCGCGGAACTTACGCTCGATAAGCTCCATAGTTATATCATCCAATGAGAACACACTCGTTTGAATAGTCATTCATCATTACTCCTTCCATAACTTTCCGTCTTCTCTGATATATAGAGTTGCAGTTCCGTCGGATGAAGGCGCTGAAATCTGAAATAGTCTACTAGTTAGCTCGATTGTCGGTGTTATGCTCCACGACTCGTCCCCCATCAACAGCTTCACATCTGTGGTAAATTCACCATGCTCTTCGAAGAAATTACGCTCGCGATAATAAAGCTTGCGTAGCTCCCACTTCATTCGCTCATCCGACGACAGCTCAAACTGTTCCGGACCTTCCTTATCGGCAAACACGACATAACCCCATAATTCTGGGTAATGCATATTAATAATCCCCATAGGAGACCACACCCAATTATCCTCTGGATAAGGTTTACCCGTGTCTGGATTCTGAACCTTGGAGTATTCGCCGTCCTTAACCTCTGTGCGCCACTCAACCCTAGAGAAATTGACACGCCAGAACTCATTTTTTACCGGCGGGCGTCCTTCGTTAGCACACTCTCGTAAGCTAGTCCAAGGCATAGCCACCTCAACACTCCATTTTCGATTAGCCGCATCTGGACAATTCAATTCACCGTCAATATGTACTGCCGTCTTGAGTCCGTTAATATCCCAACCGTTAACCGGAGGCCCACCATCGCGATATGGCTTAACCAACATTAGATCCCATACCGTGTTCAACGCATTAACTTCGAATTCGTAATATTGGTGCGTATCTCCATCAGGGTCAATGAAAATTTCAAAATCATTATCATAAAAAATAACCGATTCTCGTTCCGTCAACGTAGCCCAAATCTGGTCTTCTATCAATTCCGCTGCAAAGTAAAAATACTCATCGTCCCACAGCATTTTCACCCGTGTTCGCTTGGCAGGATTCGGGCGAAGATCCCCTTCAATATCAACGAAATCGTCACTCCAATCTGCTTCGGCCCAGAACGGTTTATCCACACGACCATCCAGAACGAGCAACTCGGTTGCGCGTCTACAAATATAATGTTTCGGTGCATATTCAATATTCGGCTCCATCACACCACTTAGGTTCACGTAATTTCCTCCAGTTGTATATGTGTTCTGATCGGTAATCTATTAGTCGTCCTACTCGTATTTGGTTGGGTTTCTTGTTATCATATACATAGAAATTCACCATTGATTAACTTCAGGAGGCTAGATACATGAAACTGAGTTACTTCAAGTCCAAACTATTCTTGAAATATATCTGGTCCTACTTATTCATTCTACTAATCCCTTTAGTCCTTATTACTGTATTCATCTATGAAAACGCTGTCAGCAATCTCCGGGCTGAAATTGAAAACTCTCATCTCATTCAATTAAGACAAACCAAAAATATCATTGACGACCGGATGAAAGAAATGAGTGACGTCGCATCGCGTATCTCCTATGACGAGAGACTTACTTCATATCGCGTTCACGATCCCTATTCTAGCAGAGAAGCCATTCAAGCACTGGATCAATATAAAGCACCCAATTCCATCATCAGTGACATATTCTTATACTTTCACAACGATGAACAGATTTACTCTTCAGAAGGTATGTCGAGCCTAGACGTGTTTACGGGTAAGTACCGTTTCGATAATTGGACTCCTAAAGACCTTAACCAAGATTTGAACAGTATTAAATTCCCAACGATGCGCCCAGCCGATCTCCTTAATCGCAACTCTTTTGAACAAACAATTCTGGCTTATCTTGTTCCGATTACACCGAACAGCCCTAGCCCCCACGGAACGGTCATGTACTTCATCAAAGAAGCTCAACTCACAGGATTAATCGATTCGATTCTGGGCAATTACCAAGGGCTATCTTATATTTTTGATAACAACGGCCAAATTCTAACCGATAACCGTCATGGTGGTGAATCCCTTATCGAGGCTGATGCCAACTCCTTATTTGGGCTATCGCCGGGGATTCATAGTCAGACATTAAACGGCAAGCAGCATTCCATCGTATCCGTTAAATCAGAAAATAACGGATGGACATATGTGACATTGATGCCTAGTGCTCAATTCTTCAGCAGCGTCCTGCATGTTCGCAGTTTCATCGTCATGTTGTTCTCCATCGTTGTGCTCGTCGGTGCCGCGATTGCGATCATGCTCGCCCGAATTCAATATCAACCTATATCCACTCTAGCGGAGTTCGCTTATGCCAACGCCAAACCAAACCGACTAGCCGATGAACCTGTCCTGCAAGGAAACGAGCTTGAGCGAATTCGGACAGCGCTTCTAGATTACAGCTCGCGAGTAGACCTTCAAGAGCCCTATGCACGAAATCACTTTCTCTTCATGCTCTTGAAATACGGAAATGCCCAGAGTCAGACGCCAGAACTCTTACAAACGTTCGATCTTCAATTCGACCGAACTCACCACTTCGTTATGGTGATTGGGTGGGGGGCACTTGAAGACGAACAGAATAACAAACAAGACAGACTAGAAATCATCGAGCTTCTTGCCCAGATGGAGATCCCCGACCTTGATACATATGCCTACAGCGTCGAACTCCCTCAACCGGATCAGCTCGCTCTCATTATCAGCTTCAACCTACATGTCGAGTTGCAAGAATTCGTCCATGTCCAACATATTGTCGAAGCGATACGTGGTAATATCCTCGAAATGGTCAACGTTATTCCATCGATTGGCGTCGGGACCTGTTATTTGAGTCCTGATCATTTTAATCAATCCTTTATTGAGGCCTGTTCGGCATCCGAATTACGCATATCAACCGACCATGGCACCGTCACTTATTTCGAGAAGCTGTCCTATACGTCCGACCAAACGTTCTGGATTCCAGATAACGAACTACTGAAACTTTCACAAAGCTTGAAGCTAGGAAGTTATGATGTAGCAGCACAGATAATCAGCACAGTATTCCGTAATTTGCATACACCAGAAATTTCTTCACTGCTTATGCGCTGCATCTGTTTTGATATTCTGAATACGATGCTGAAGACAGCATCTGAACTCGGCATCGATAATGCAATGCAGGAAATGGCCCCCCATGTGATGTTCAATTCATTGGATGAATTAGAGCACAGTTTCTTAAGCCTTGCTTCTCGGATCTGCGCTCAGGTCGAGCGTAATCAAACAAAGAAGGAGCATTCCCTGATGGATCAGGTTATTGTCTACATTGACAATCACTATATGGACCACACGCTCAGTCTAGAGACGATATCCTTCGAGTTCGATATCTCACCTTCGCATGTCAGTCGTTCTTTCAAAGAAAAGATGGGAGTAAACTTCATCCCATACATATGGCAAAAAAGAATGGAAGAAGTTATGCATCAACTAACAATGACAAATGACCCGTTAAAAGACATTATTATGCGCGTCGGTTATCTCGATACACCGAACTTCATTCGTAAATTTAAGAAGGAAACCGGGTATACACCCGGCCAATACCGTAAACTTCACAAAGAGAATGAACTGATTGAATCCACACCTGAACTCGTTGAAGAATAACCGTGATGCAATCTAACCGATCATCATGTTGCATGATCCGGTTAGCATTGCATCTCATGGTTGGACAGGTCTATGTGTTACTTGGCGTTCCAACGATCGTATGCAGCCTGATAAATTTCTACAATACGATTACCTCCCATTTTTTCAACTTGAGCCTTATATTTATCCCAATTAGCGAGTGGCTCCTGTCCCGTTACGAATTTCGCTTCCATTTGTTTGACATACGCATCCAAATCGGATCTCAAAGCGGAAGTCTCGTCTTGCTCTTCATTCGATAAATAAACACTTGGGAAAGGCCCTCTGGCGATCGGAAGCAACTTCTCCGCATTTTCCTTATCAAGCCATAGGTCGAAATCACTTCTTAATCCGTTATAAATATCGCTTCGGTTCATACCTGGAGGAACGATACCATTATTTGGTGTGATCTTCCCACGATATTCATCACGGCCACCACCGTCAGGAACAGGAAGCCATTCTTTTACGTGGTTCTCTTTGTCTGTATATTTCCAAAGGATGTTCTCAGGACCTTGTCCAAACATAGATGCACCATCATAACTGTATTGGTAGTCCACCCAACGCATCGAAGCTTCTGGAGCTGGATTGCTGCTAGTAATGGCAAAGGTACCGAACGTAGAAAGGCCCGGATGTTTACCGTAAACAGGAGAATCAGCGATTTCACTCTTCACTGGTGTCATCATAGGATTGCTGCCGTCAGGATCGCCACCCAAGGTGAAGCTAGGAAACCAATCGCTGAACAGTGCCAGTTGATTTTTTACCCCTTTAGCCTTCTTCTGATCATTCGTCTGTGAGAACGTCTCGTGGTCGAGTAGGTTCTCATTCCACAAACGATTCATGAATGTTACATAACCTTTGTATCCCTCTTCTATAAATGGGTAGTGTACTTTGTCTTGCTTATCGACATAAATATCCTCGTTATACATCCCCCAGAATCCAAAGAAGTACATGCGTAAATCGTCAAGCTTCACGGATGAAAGCGGAACCTCATCTTGTTTACCATTACCGTTCGGATCCTCTTCCTTAACACGCTTCAAATAGGTGTACAGCTCTTCCGTTGTCTTAGGTTCTGTTACATCAAGAGCTTTCAAGAACTTCCCGTTATACCACATCGGACCGCGGTACCAGACGGCAGACAAATCGATGTTCGGTAACGCATAGATATGACCATCAGGCGTCGTAATTGACTTGCGGATATCCGGATATTCATCGAGAATTTTTTTGAGGTTAGGTGCGTAATTATCAATCAAATCTTCGAGTGGAATAAGCACACCCTGACTTCCGTATTTCACTTGTTCCGAAGGTTTAAGATCCGCTGCATAGAATATGTCTGGCAAATTACCACTAGCAAACACGAGGTTCTTCTTCGTTAAGAAACTGTCCTGTGTCGCGTTATTGTATTCCATCTTGATGCCTGATAATTTCTCCATTTCTTGAAGCGCAGGCATTTGGGTCCAATCCTGAATGCCTAAGTCCTGCGACATCATCTTCAAGGTAAGCGGCTTGCTAACAATCGGGAAACCCTCTTTTTTCACGTCTTCAGCTGTGTTGGAAGTACTGGCTTCTTTTGAACCCTCATTGGATGAGCCGCAAGCTGCTAATATGGACATGGACAGGGTGAGACATAACAACATGGCTGACGCTTTACGTATTTTTTTCATAACATATTTCTCCCCTTTTAATATCATTAATGGATAAGATCAGCCCTTAACGGAACCAATCATGACACCTTGTACAAAATAACGCTGAAGGAACGGATAAATTGCGATAATTGGCAATGTTGCTACGATAATGACTGCGTATTTAACCAGAGCTGCGACTTCTGCCTTACTATTAAGTGCCAACGCCGTCGTCGCATCCATTGATCCACCTGGTTGTGCGGACATTTCTTGTAGAACTAGAATTTGACGTAAGATCAATTGTAGTGGAAATTTAGATTCATCGTTTAAATAAATAAGAGCCGAGAAATAGCTATTCCAATTCCCTACACCGTAGAACAATCCCATAACGGCAATGATCGGCATCGACAAAGGAAGAACGATTTGGAAGAACAGGCGCATATTCGTGCATCCGTCAATTTGGGCGGCTTCTTGCAATTCATTCGGAATAGTAGACTGAAAAAACGTCCGAGATACAATGATATTCCAGATCGATGCTGCCGATGGGATCACGATCGCCCATATGGTATCTACCATACCTAGGTTTTTAATAAGTAAATAGCTCGGTACAAGGCCCCCTCCGAAGAACATCGTGACCATGAACATACCCATGAAAAAGTTACGTCCAACAAAGTCCTTGCGACTCAACGCGTATGCTGCCGGCAACGTGACGATCAGATTGATCATCGTTCCCAATACGGTATAAAGGATGGTATTCCCGTACCCTCTCCATATACTTGCGTTCTCGAATACTCTCTTGTAACCATCAAACGTAATACCTTTAGGCCACAGCCACATTTCACCGGAACTGACAAGCTTCGGATCACTAATGGAAGCACTAAGCATATACACCACAGGATAAGCCACGATAATAAAGGCCAGAAATACATAAATATATATACAAATAGCGAATACCTTGTCTCGTCCAGTTTCCTTAACGGTGATAACCATTTACCTCCCCCCTTCCTCTACCATAAACTGTTCTCATTGGTACGACGTACGATCTGATTCACCGTAATTAATAGGAACGCGTTAACAACCGAGTTAAACAATCCTACTGCAGTAGAGAAACTATATTGAGCATCCACTAGCCCCGAGCGATATACGAATGTCGAAATGACGTCCGATGCTCCCATGTTCAGCGGATTCTGCAATAGTAGTATTTTCTCAAACCCTACGCCTAGCAAACTACCCACATTCAGAATCAATAGAATCGTCATAGTTGGAATAATGACTGGAATGTTAATATATCTGATACGTTGAAACCGCGATGCTCCATCAATTATAGCTGCTTCATGTTGCTGCGGATCCACGCCGGACAAAGCTGCTAAATAAATAATCGTTCCCCAACCTGCACTCTGCCAAACGCCAGAGAACACATACATCGTCTTGAACCATTTGGGATCTGTCAAGAATTGAGGTGCGTCAAATCCCAACCATTCAATCAAATGAACGACCATACCCGATGAAGGAGACAAGAATGTTATGATCATACCGCCCATTACGACGACGGAAATAAAATGAGGCGCATATGTTACGGTCTGAGCCAACTTTTTAAATGACCCGTTCTTCACTTCATTAAATGCTAGCGCCAGGATAATCGGAATTGGAAACCCGATAGCCAATTCATACAGGCTAATACTAAGCGTGTTCCAGAGCAAATCCCAAAAGTAATACGAGTTAAAAAAGCGAGTGAAATGATCAAATCCAACCCACGAACTTCCCATAATACCTTTGGTAGGAATAAAGTTCTTAAACGCAATCTGGATACCATACATCGGTCCATAATGGAAAATAAGGAAATACAAGAATGCTGGTGCAATGAATATATATAATTCCCAGTTCTGAACTATCTTGTTCCAGCTCTTCTTCTTTTCCTTCTTCCCCTTAACTTTCGGGATCACGCTACTCATGATGTTACTTTTTGTTTCCTGCATAGTATCCCCCTTTCCTGATTTGGTTAGTGTTTCTCTGGAAATGTTACCAACGCTAATCCCTCATATATGTTAGCGCTTACATAAAACATACCCAACAGCAGCTACATTCGTAAATATGTCATTTTCTAACGCCCAAAAACCTTATACAACGGGCATAATTCAATAAATAGTGGGTTTAATAGCGCTAGATAACATGTGTCATTCTTGATAAAAAGCCGCTGTTTATTCCTCTGCGCAAATTTCACCTATCGCTATCCATACTAACTGACAGATACTTTATCACGGATTCTTACTGAGAGATCAATAATAACATGTAAACGCTTACAATAAGAAGGAGAGAAATTGGGGTGATTCGTTAACCGTGCTGAGATGAAGTCAAATTGATGGCGTGTAGGTTAGAGGCATTCAGGTGTGAAAATAAAACAGACTGCTACTTAAGCAATAAGCTCAAGGAACAGTCTCGTAATTTACTTAGTAGGCATTGTTATTCTTAAAGCCGTTCTTAATCGTCTTTATAATGATTTTGACATCTAACAGGATGGTCCAGTTCTCAATATAGAAAATATCGTGGTTAATCCGATCTTCAATTGAGGTATCTCCACGTAATCCCTCGCTCTGCGCCAAACCCGTAATACCTGGACGAACATGATGTTTCACCATATATTTAGGGATCTCATCACGAAATTGTTCCACATAATAGGGACGTTCCGGTCTTGGTCCCACAACGCTCATATGTCCCATCAACACATTGAAGAATTGGGGAAGCTCATCTAAGCTAGTCGAGCGTAGGAACGTTCCAAAGCGGGTTCGTCTCGGATCATTCTCAGTTGTCCATCCTGTATCCACTGTGCCCTTAGGCTGAAATTTCATCGAACGGAATTTATACATCATAAAGTTACGGCGATTGAGTCCGACACGCTCTTGCTTAAATATAATTGGACCCGGAGAGGTACATTTCACACCTATAGCTACAACTAGCAAGATTGGAGAAGTTATAATAATGGAAAAGAGCGCGAATATAATATCAAATAGTCTCTTGAACAACCGGTTACCCGCTACATCGAGTGGAATATCCCTCACATTAATCATGGGCATGCCCGCGAAATTGTCGAAGTACGGCCTAGCCGGTAAGTAATCGAAAAAGTCCGGTATGATAAGTGTTCGTACTCCTGCTTTCTCGCAAAGGACGATGATATTCGTATATTTGGAGTGTGCGTCGAGCGGTAAAGCAAGTACTACTTCGTCTATTAGTTTTTCATTCAGTATACTTTCAAGATCATCTAAATTCCCGAGAATCGACTTATAGTGTCGTTCATCTAGTGTATCCCACACCTGATTATCATCTAAGAAACCCACAACCTCGTAGCCTAATTCAGGATATTGCTTCAGGTTATTGTAGAAGCGTTTGCCTAGCGTACCTGCACCCACGATCAATACAAACTGTCTATTGTAGCCTTTTTCACGAAAATGCTTAAGAGAAGCTTTAAGAAAATACCGATATAAAATAATGAGCAAGATATTAAATCCTAGATAGAAAGCTAGATAAACACGCGAGATATCAATTTCTTTCATAACAAACATAATACTAATCAATACGAACAGACTGATGAAATGCACCTGTATAACTTTGATAAATTCATCTGCGAATCTTTTCTTCCTCTTGGGGGAATAGAGTGCCACTACAATACCTGTTACACTAGCGATCACACCGTAGATTAAACTCCACAGTAAATACTTCTCTATAGGCATCGGACTCTCATAAGGAATCCAACCGCTTTCGAATTTAAGCCACCATGCGAGCAGAAATGATATCTGTACCACAGCAAAGTCCGTTAAAATATATAATTGAGTCAATAATCCCTGACTTCTACGAATCATAATTTCACCTCCACCTGATTGTTGTCTGCGGGCTTCGAAACAGGCTTCGATCTAGTCAGCTTGTTCTTGAGCAGCGCCATAGTAAATTTCAAACCGATCCCCATATATATAACGCCATTAGTACCCCAAAAGTATTGGTCTTTGTAATGTTTATGATGGAATACTGCCATTGCGCGATGAAATTCATAGATAATGCGAGTAGGTCTGCGACGTGCACTTCCCCCTTTGTAATGAACGATTGAAGTACGTGGGTAATAATGAATCCCCCAACCCGCCTGCTTGATGCGATAGCACCAATCAATATCCTCCCCATACATGAAGAACGTCTCATCCAGACCGCCTACCTGCTCCATGGTCTCGCGTCTAACCATCATAAAGGCACCGACGAGACAATCCACCGGATACTCCTCATCTGGATCTAGATGCCCTAGTTGGTACTGATTAAACTTCGGACGATCCGGGAAGAGACGTGATATGCCGAATGCATAGTAAAAAGACGCCGATGGCGTCGGAAACCCACGTTTACATGCTTTATCAAGCGTTCCATCCGGCAGAATAATCTTGCAACCTGAAGCTCCTACGGTATGATTCTCATCCATGAATAAGATCATCGTCTCTAGCGTATCTTCAGATATTATCGTGTCGGAGTTAAGCAGTAAAATATGTCTTCCCTTAGCTATTTCCATCCCTTGATTGTTCGCCTTAGCAAAACCCGTATTATCATTATTAGCGATCAATGTCACTTGAGGGTACTCTACTGAGATACTCTCAACGGATGAATCGATAGAGTGGTTGTCTATAACAATTACTTCAAAGCTGTAGCGTGTGTTCGAAGCAAATACGGACTGTAGGCAGTCCATCGTTAGCTGACGTGTATTGTAGTTAACAATCAAAATACTTAAATCCATATAACAAACACTTCCTGACAAAAATAGTAATCTATCGACATTATTATAACATACGTGGGAGTAATCAGGAGAATTCTAGAGGGTTATAGCTTACCTGCTATTAACACCATTTTAAAAACAAGGTTATCTATTGTCGATTGTCTATAAAATGGCGTCATCATTATATATATAACCCGTTTAAATAGATTCTGTTGTTGTGTTTGTATAAGTTTATGAATTTCATTGCTCTCTTCATGGTTCATCTCTTGTGCGTAAACGACCATGAATTCTTTAGCTTGATTACTAAGAATATAATGATTCTGTCCCTTCAAAAATCTCTTGAAGCGCTTCTTCCATTTATTCATCCAATCATCTGTTGAGCCACCCAGAGCATTGGACTGATGCTGACGGTAAAGAATGCTTGGTTCCGAATCAAATACGACTTCACCAAAAGTCGACACGACTAAATAAATCCACCAATCGTGCATAATAATATTTTCCAAGTTGAGAGGATGCTTGTTCCTAACCATATTCAGAGCTTCTTCGTTTATAAGTACAGTACAGCCAACACATACATTTTCTATTAATGCATTATAAAGAGATAACGGTTTTTCGGGGGAATTAGGCCAAATGTTTAAGGGATTTAAGTATTGATCAACCATTTGCGTCGTTGAACAATACATTAGAGGCTGGCCTGGCCGCATCTGGTTAATAAGAGATATCCCCCTTATTAACTTATCATTATTCCACACATCATCTTGGTCACAGAATGCATAGTAATCGTATCCCCCTGAAGCTTTACCTATTAAATCGAAAAAACTTCCAACAACTCCTAGATTCTCATTCTCGGAAATACATATTCGGTCTGGATATTGTTCTATAAATATCTTTAATCTTTCCATAGTCCCATCGGTCGATCCATCATCACGGATTACAATGTGGAGTTCCACGTCTTCCTGTGAAAGCAAACTTTTCATTTGATCATCTATATATTTATCACCGTTGTATGTAGATAATAACACTTGGACTTTGAAACGTTCCAACGTTATACCTCCTTCATATATAAAGCAGTTAATGCCTTGTATTATACCATTAGTAAGACAACAATTAGATGGATTCCTACAAAACAAAATCCCTCGATCAATTCACTCATTGACCGAGAGATACTAATATTATTATTTATCTGGAGGATAATTCTAGAAGGAAAGCCTTCAATCCTTCTCTCCAAGGACGTAAATCTTCGAAACCATTCGTTCGGATGGACAGATGTTCCATTACCGAATTAGCTGGTCGATGAGCTGGACGTGGGAATTCATCTGTTGAGCAAGGTTCTGGTTGAGCAACAATCTTGATTCCCAACCGACGAGCTTCTTCAAAGATAGCCTGAGTAAACTCATACCATGTACAGGAGCCACTATTAGATGCATGGTAAACACCGTACTTTTCAGTTGGCATAATCTCTAATAAGAAGTTAGCCAGATCAACCGTATAGGTTGGAGAGCCCTTCTGGTCATGTACAACTTTTAGAGAAGGCTTGTCTTGACCGAGACCCAACATTGTTTTGACAAAATTATTCCCATAAGCACCATATACCCAAGATGTCCTAACGATAAAATACCGCGAAGATAATCTCTGTACTAATACCTCTCCTGCACGCTTGGACTTCCCATAAATGCTCTGGGGATTCGTATTATCATACTCTTGATAAGGCACTTCACTTGTGCCATCAAATACATAGTCCGTACTGATATAGATCAGTTTGCATCCATTAGTTTCAGAAGCCACCGCTATATTCCTCGTACCTACAGCATTTACTTTGTAAGTACCATCGATATCTGTCTCAGCAGCATCAACCGCTGTATAGGCCGCACAGTGAATGACCACATCTGGTTGAAACTGACCGATCACTTGTTGGCATTGTGCCAAGTCAGTAATATCCATCTCATTCCGAGCACAAGCAAGCACATCATGACCGGTATTTCGTAATACAGCAACAACATCCGTTCCTAATTGACCCTTTGCTCCTGTTACAAGTGCTTTCATAGAGAATCTCCCAGACGCTCACCATACTGTGTAATCTGGTACCCTTGGTATTCACCCGATTGAATACGAGTCCACCAATCCTTATTATTCAAGTACCATTGGATTGTCTCTTTAATGCCCGTCTCGAAATTGTGCTTCGGCTTCCAGCCCAACTCTTGTACAAGCTTCGTTGGATCTATCCCATAGCGACGATCATGACCTAAGCGATCCTCCACATATGTAATAAGAGATTCAGGTTTATTCAACTCTTGTAGAATGGTCTTTACAATATGAAGATTCGTACGTTCATTGTTACCACCGATATTATACACTTCACCCACGCGTCCTTCATGAATGACAAGATCAATCGCACTACAATGATCTTCAACATAAAGCCAGTCACGGATATTCAACCCATCACCGTATATAGGTAAGGCCTGATCGCTCATTGCACGAGATATAATCAATGGAATCAACTTCTCAGGGAACTGGTATGGTCCATAGTTGTTAGAGCAACGAGTAATATTCACTGGCAGTCCGAACGTTTCATGATACGCACGAACCAACAAATCCCCTCCGGCTTTACTAGCGGAATATGGACTATTCGGCTCTAGAGGCGTACTCTCCATGAAGAGACCCGTCTCACCAAGTGAACCATATACTTCATCCGTTGATACCTGAACATACTTCGTCACACCATATCTCTTAGAAGCATCAAGTAGAACCTGTGTACCCAACACATTGGTCTTCACAAACACCTCTGGCTCCAAAATACTCCGGTCTACATGCGACTCCGCAGCAAAGTTAACGACTATATCAATTCCTTGCTGGAAAATTTGATCAATCGCCTGTGCGTCTGTAATATCTGCTTTGACAAAAGAGTAATTAGGATGATTCTCAATAGATTTAAGGTTCTCTAAATTCCCTGCATATGTCAACGCATCAACATTCACAATCTGATAATTTGGATGCTGTTGAAGCATGTATATAACGAAATTACTACCGATAAATCCGGCACCGCCGGTAACTAACAGTTTCATAAGAAAAATTACCCCCTACTCAAAATTAAGCTCCGCATCTTGAAGTAGCGGATGACGTTGATCTTTGTCCGATAGGATCGGATTGGATGTAGGCCAATCAATAGCAAGAGCAGGGTCGTTCCATAGTATGCCACGATCATTCTCCGGCGAATAATACTCGTCCACTTTATAGAGGACCTTGGTGTTAGGAACAATAGTACAGAAGCCGTGGGCGAAGCCATTTGGCACTAAAAGCTGACGATGGTTATGTTCACTCAAAATAACTCCCACCCACTGACCAAATGTTGGTGAGTTACGACGAATATCCACTATGACGTCATAGATTGCGCCAGTAAGTACCCGAATCAGCTTGGTCTGAGCTTTGGGATTAAGCTGATAGTGAAGGCCACGTAGGACACCTGGTTCTGCAGAAAGTGATTGATTATCCTGGATGAAAATATGATTTATCCCATGTTCAAAGAGACTGGACTCCTTATAGCTCTCCATGAAAAAACCCCGACTGTCGCCATGGACAACCGGTTCAATCACACACGCACCTGATAATTCTAGAGGAGTGACTTTCATAACGTAGAATTCCCCCTTATATTTACAATTTTAATTTACCGAATGCTTCTCCAAAGTTCAAATCCTGCGACAGCTCGTTAGCTCGTGCTAATGAAGCATGCGTCCCCGCATCCGTCCACCAACCTTGAAGAATACCGAAAGTTAGTTCATTACGATTAATATATGCATTATTAACATCTGTGATTTCTAATTCGCCTCTACTTGAAGGTTTTAGCGTTTTAACGATATCAAAGACTTTATGATCGTACATATAGATTCCTGTGACCGCATAATTAGACTTCGGATCCTCCGGCTTTTCTTCAATAGAAAGAATTCGCTCTCCTTGAAGTTCAGGCACTCCGAATCGCTTGGGATCTTGAACTTCTTGGATTAGGATCTTGGCACCATTCTTCTGCTCCTCAAAGTTATGAACATAAGGAGTAATATCATCCTCGAAAACATTGTCTCCCAGAATAACGACCATTTGATCTTCCCCAACAAAATGTTCAGCAAGGTCAAGTGCTTGGGCAATACCTCCGGCCTCATCCTGTACTTTGTATGTAAAGGAGACTCCCATATCTCTTCCACTACCGAGCAAGTTAACGACGTCACCCATATGCTCTTTGCCTGTGATAATAAGGATATCTGTAAGTCCTGCTTGTTGAAGTTTGAATATGGAATGGAATATCATCGGGTATTTACCAACGGGTAGAAGATGTTTGTTAGTTACCTTGGTTAAAGGGTAAAGGCGGGAGCCTGTCCCGCCTGCAAGGATTATAGCTTTCATCGATATCCCTCCTTTTCTTCATATTCGTACGACACTAAATCGTGAATTAAACCTTATTCGAATGTAGTCAATTTTCGAGATATGTTTTATTAGAATCCTATGCAAACATAAATCACATTTCAAATTTATTAATAATATTATTGTTGAACATTTGTTATTATAGCACTTCAGTAAGAATTGTTCTTTTTAGTTGTTATTTCTTTTGATCATCATATCATCTACAACTGTTAACCTATTTACTAGTATACACTTTCTTATTGATGCTGTACTATTTGACCAATAACTCCAAATCTTCAACTATAAGCAAGCAGAGCTCATTTTGGAATGAATACACTCAGCTAGACAGAAAAAATTGCGGTCTAGTAAACTACATTACATTTGAGGAGCAAGCGACCGCGACGAAAAAAGAAAGAAGAACATTTACACCTGAATTCAAGCATCAGATGTTCAGCTACACCAGAACGGAAAACCTAAGAAAGACATTATAAAGAATATGCAGAACTTATTAAACTTCGAAAAGAGAATAAACAACTCCTTATGGAGAACGACATTCTAAAGCAAGCTGCGCTGATACTAGGACGAAAAATGTAATTCGTAATAATCAACAAATACTCGATGTCCGTCATGTGTAAAGTCCTTCAACTCCCAAGAAGTACGTATTATTATGATGCAAGTGAGCCGACTTCGGACGATGATATTTCATCTGTTTGTCGATATATTTAAAGCCAGTCGGACATCTATGGGACCTGTAAGATCAAAGTAGAATTAGAACAGCTAGAGTTAACAGTATCCCAACGAAGAATTGGGCAAATCCAAGAATGATCAGGGCCTTGTATCGTCATTTACTGTGGCTCGATGCAAGCTTCAACCAATGGGTTGTGTTGAATCCAAAAAGAAATTATCGGTTGTGGGATCGTTTTAACCTACAAATAATCAACCAAAAGTGGCATTACGTATGCATATTTATGATCTTCTTTAATCATGAAATTGTAGGTTAGTGCCGGTCCAAACAAGGATGCACGACTCGTCTACCGTGCCTTGGCATCGATTAAAACAGATCTAGACCAGATCCAACTCCTCCATACCGATCGAGGGAATGAATTTAAAAATAAGCTATTAGACGCTGTACTATACACGTTTATGATTAAACGATCATTGAGTATAAAAGACTGTCCTTACGATAACGCAGTTGCAGAAGCAATGTTTAAACTCTCAAGATGGAGTTTGTGAAGAAAAGCTATTTCGATAGTCTAGATGATTTAACATCAGAATTATATGACTATGCACATAGGTTCAACAATATTCGTATCTGCGGGACTCTTGGCTACAGGAGTCCTATTGAGTACAAGATGGAACAGCATAAAAAGTTGTCTAGTTTAGTGTTGGCAATCCATTTAATTCACAACCATTTCGGTTGATATTTCAGTTACTGTAATTTCTAAATCGCGTTTAGCTTTTAATCTAAGCTCTACACCATCAAGATCTTCGCTTACCGAAAAGGGTATGGCTGCAGTATATTCTTCTCCATCAAAATTCATATCTTGAAGTTTAATTGTTTTCTCCGTCAATATATTTGCTCCGCCATCACTAGTAACATCAAGAGTGAATATCTCGTCAGTTGGCAAATACTCAGAATTAACTCTAAATGTATAGTTTAATATATACTGCCCCCTCTTATAAGGTATATAAGGACCATAGATAAGAATGTTATTCTCCTTTGATGAAATATTCACCTCGTCTGCTAAAGATTTATTAGCTCCACCTTGAAAAGACATAAATGGAATAAGATTATGAAGCTCATTAATATCTACTCTATTATATGAAGTGAACATATTTATCTCAGAATTAATATCCGTATTTTCTTTAGAAAATTCTATATTTAAATCACTTATTTTGACTTGTTTATTTAATTCAGATACTAGATTAGGAATTATATTAATACTAAAGTTGTAACCTGCTCTAATCTCTTTATTATAGAATCTATATTTCAATTTACCTTTAGGGTTATTCTCATCCACTATTGCTTTGTTTATTTTATTATCATATTCATCCATATAAAAGGTTAAATAATCATTAGCTTCAGGAGATACAAATTCATAACTCACATTAATATCTACGTATGATTCCGCTGGTAAAGTAATGAACTGTCCGTCAGTAATATTAATTAACTTTCCGTTAGCGATGGTGTAATCTTTATCTTCAGCAATAATTATGTTTTTCTCATTACCAGAAGGTTCATTAATATAGTTTTTATATAATAATATCTCACTTATAAGATTATCATCATTTATCACTAACTTTGTATATTTACTACTGAAAAGTTCTCCATTCTCAGATTTAATAACATATAATTTACCTTTATTATCCAATTGATAGACTTCGCCCTTCTTTTTTGAGAAAAAGATGTCGCCGTTGTAATGTGATGCAAATAAAATCGGGGATTCTTCTGTATATTTTCTAAATATACTTCTCCCTATAGTACTCGGGTCCAAATCAGGGTCGACGTAATCTATAATAGAATTGACAATATCTTTATGCCCATAAACGCCATCATTAATAATCTGTCCTTCAATGTCAGGTGAATATGCTGCGAGGAACCCCCAATTTGAGCCATAAGGTTGATCATTCACACCATGTGACTCATCTGAAACAAATAAGACTAATGTATCATCAGCAAAACCTGAATTATTTATATAATCAATAAATTCAGATAATGATTCGTCTAAATAGTCCACAGCAGCCACTTTACGACTCGATGATTTCTTTTCCATTTCGTCTGTTACAGCATAAGGATGATGTGTACCTACAGTCAAAAGAGTTGCAAACCATGGCTGCCCTTTATTATCAAGATCATTTAAATAAGTTTGAGCTTGCTCAAGGAACGCCTTATCATCAGGTCCCCATCCAAAAGGGACATAGCGTATAGGGAATCCTTCCGTGCCAATGATAGTATCGAAACCGGCCGCTTTCATAAAGTCCCCTTTAGACATATACTCTAACGAGGCAGCTTGAATAAATTCAGTATTATAACCCCTGTCTTTCAGCAGTTTTGCTAAAAGAGGATTCCTCTCTGATGCAGTATTCTGCAAGTAATCATACGCCTCAGGTGTCGAAGCATCCAATTTAGGATAATCTCCACTTAACATAGAGTACATCCCTCTGATCGTTTGATTATTATGGGTAATAAAATTAGGGACTATTAAACTATGACTCGCTATTTTATTAATACTTTTTAACCGTATGTCATTATATGTATCTAAAAAATTCTGTGATGCAGGTAAATAAGCACCAGGTATTCCTTCCATAACTACTATTAAAACGTTTTTTTTATCTGTGATATGATTTTGTAGTAGGTATTCTCCCTCTTTTAACTTTTGTGTTGTATTAACCAGTTGTTCTATATCAGCAGGATAACTTGTTTTCGCGTCAGTCTTGTTCTCAGATAAGAGGTGGGCTTTAGAATTACTAATAGAAGCAGATATAAAATTTCCATCCTGCCAATCACTACTTGAATTTATAGCTGTAATAAAATAAAGAGAACCCAACACAAAGAGAGCCAATAAATCGAATACTTTTTTCTTAAAGACAGCTATTTTAATTTTATGAAATATAAAAATTGTCAATATTAAAGTTATGACTATTGAGAGTGAATACATTGGAAAATTCAAATGAGAGAATGTACCTTTCAAAAACTCTTTATCTGAAACAAGGGAAATATCTTTTAAATTAATCACATTATCTAACGCAAATATATACTCCATGTTCGATAAATGCAATGTAACAAAGGTAAGCGCAAAAACATATGGAATTATTAGATTCATTTTTACAAGTAAATATAATATGACAAGTAGTAGCACAGCCACAACGACATCCATTAATATTGGGAATATAATTTTGCTAAAACTCACATCCAAATTTTTATTTTGAAATAAAAGCAACCTCCCATATGAATACAGAAATACAAACACCACAGCGGGTAATGAATAAACAATCCTTTTCATAATTTCACTCCTATCTATTATCTCAATAAAATCCACAAGAATTTCAGCAAAGTTCGACATTAAGTTGACAGGAAAACATAAAGGTGAGTTGTTACCCTCAACCTTATTATTCCTTCTTGTGATCAGTTGTCTATCCACAGCAATTGTATCTATATTATTTTGATTCAATAATTGAAAATCTCGCCAATTATATCTGATATCCACTTCATTCACATAAAACGTTGTCCATCAGAATTCTAAGTCTAAATTTCAAAACAAATAGAACATATTGGGATCAGCTACACTCATCTGGACAGAAAAATTGTGGTCTAGTTAACTACATACATTACATTTGAGGAGCAATCGATCGTGACTAAAAAAGAGAGAAGAACATTTACACTTGAATTCAAGCATCAGATGGTTCAGTTACAACAGAACGGAAAACCTAAGAAAGACATTATTAGAGAATTGAACTGACGCCATCTTCATTAGATAAATGGATCATACAAAGCGAGAAAACGGGTTCCTTTCAAGGAAAGGACAACTTGTCTAAAGAAGATGCAGAACTTATTAAACTTCGAAAAGAAAATAAACAACTCCATATGGAGAACGACATTCTAAAGCAAGCTGCGCTGATACTAAGGCGAAAGTAAATGTGATTCGTACAACACAAATACTCGATATCAGCCATGTGTAAAGTCCTTAAACTCCCAAGAAATACGTATTATTATGAAGCAAGTGATCCGACTTCGGAAGATGATTCTTCATCTGTCATCGTCAATATATTTAAAGCCAGTCGGAACTACTATGGAACCCGTAAGATCAAGTAGAATTAGAAAAGCTAGAGTTAACAGTATCCCGAGGAAGAATCGGGCGAATCATGAATGAAAAGGGCCTTGTATCATCATTTACTGTGGCTCAATACAAGCCACAACCAACAGGTTGTAATGAATCCAAACAGGCTAATGTATTGAATCGAAAGTTTGTTCAGGAGAAGGAATTGTCGGTTGTCGTGAGCGATTTAACCTACGTAAGACTCACACAAAAGTGGCATTACGTATGTATATTTGTTGATCTCTTTAATCGTGAAATAGTAGTTTATAGTGCCGGTCCAAATAAGAATGCACGACTCGTCTACCGTGCCTAGACATCGATTAAAACCGACCTCGGATCCCAACTCTTCCACACCGACCCCGAGGGAATGAATTTAAAAATAAGCTATTAGATGATGTACTAGACACGTTTAAGATTAAACGATCATTGAGTATGCAAGGTTATCCTTACGATAATGCAGTTGCAGAAGCAACGTTTAAACTCTTCATGACAGAGTTTGTGAAGCAACGGCATTATGATAGCCTGGATGATTAACAGTAGAATTGTATGACTATGTACATTGATTCAACCACATTTGTATTCATGGGACTCTTGGCTACAAGAGTCCCATGAATACAAGATGGAGCACCATAAAAAAGTTGTCTAGTTAAGTGTTGACAATCCAGTATAGTTGGGAGACTTTCTCTCCTACAAGAATTATAGCTTTCTATGCAAAAGCCCAATAGTCATTAAGAACAAACTTACTAATAGTAATTACATTAATAACTACTATTAATGCTTATATACCAAACTCCTATTACATTGCTAATAGGGATCCTATGTAAGATTAATAACCGCTTGCATATGAATTCTCATCTTATACTTTACGAACTATAAAACACCAAGATGATATCAATAAACCTGATTCCTGATCATCAAATTAATAACAACTTATTATGGTTATTATATAGAAGAACACCCCTAAGTCATAGATTTAGAGGTAAGAATCATATCATTCATTTCTCTTTTTGTAAAAAGGCTACAGGCTCATATCTATAAAGAGAGTATCAGGTAAACTTCACTTTACTCCTCTGATATGCTACATGTCAGCAAAGCTTATACGGATAGAAACAATAAAGGTCTCCTTGGTGGCAAATACTTGTAGATAATTACTCAAATATATTTGTTTTGATATAATATATATTAGAACTCTGGTAACTTATCATTAAAGCCCTCTATTTCGAGAAACGAATCATCACTATTAACTTTTAACTTTATAAAATCTCCCACTATAATATATTCATCAATACCATCACTTGGAACAAAATCACTTATGATTTGTGTAGGATCAAGCTTATAAATTTTATTATCTTTCTTAATCGCTATAGACTGAATTAAATATTCTCCTTTCCCAAACTGTATTCTTAAATTCTGAACTGTATCTTCTGGAATTGGGAATACTATTTCCTTGACTTGCTCACTATCTTTTATATATTCTCCAAACATATGACGGTTATTAAAGCCTTTCCCTATGTCATAATACGCACTGTAAGTATTCGTTTCAAGGTTATTATCAAATTTAATTTGTAATGAAGTAGATGTCTCTATATGATCACCTTTAACACCTTTAATTGTGTTTAAGCCAAAATACTTTGTCATAATATTATTATAGTAATGATCTTTATCCTCGGTGATATCCCATCCAAACATGTGTATATTAAATTTGATATCTTGATAAAAAGGTACTTTGACATTTAAATTACCTTTTTTAACATTCTCCTTAATAATTTCAATTCTATTCTGATGTTCCTCATTAAGTTGTTTATATTGTTGAAAATTAAATATCATTGAATTGAACAATAATACTACCAACACGATTAGCGGTAAGTTATACAATCTTTTATTTAGTGAATCTAAAAACGTACTATTCATTATAAAAGAAATTGAAACTATAAATGCAATGCCAGCCGCAAATGAAGATCTAGGAGGAAATGCAGGAGAAAAGAACATAGCAATGACTGAAAGTGACCCACCTAAGATGAATACAACTGATAAGTAAACTTCTGTCTTTTTAGATTTAATAATATTATTACGCAAAAGTATCATTAATAAGAGCGCTACTACCACAACGACTAAAAACAGAAAAAGATATCTTTGCTCATAGAACAATAAGTCTAAACCATTTTTGAAGTTTTGAAACTTTTCACTTTGAGTAAATTCATTATCCACGGTACTGCTTCTATTGAAATTTCCTGGTGCAAGTAAAAGTATTCCACTTCCAAGTACTACTGAAAACAATCCACCATAATACCACTTTGGTAACGTTCTTATTTTAACTTTCAACCAAAAATAAAGAGAGAACGATCCTACAACAAACACATTAACTATTGCTTGATTTTCTTGTGACCATCCTGCTAATAATCCTAGAATAACCATAATCGCAAGTGACTTCTTGTCATCCTTTAATAAGTGCTTACCATCTAATAAATATCGATAAGGTAGTAAAAAAACTAAACTTACAACAGCTACCCATAAATAGTTAACAGCACCGGCTTCCCAAATAATAGTTTCTCCAAATGCAGGTAAACCAAACCAAACTAAAAATAAAACAAATACAAGAGATAAAAAATCTTCTTTTTTATTAAAACGAGTTATCTTAGTAAATAATGTTATTAAAAATATCAATGAAACAAACATCACTGCATTCAGAAAATTGAATACTCCTTTTCCCATTAACAACAAAAGTTGCAAATTAAAATGCACTAAATTTCTTCCAGTCCATGTGAAAAATAAGTTCCACTGAGATTTTACTATATCTATTAAATTTGATACTTTTTCATCAATTGTCCCAGAAATTATACTGTAATTATATTCATCAGCTGTATAAGGTTGAAAAATATTTATGACCAAAATAAACACAAAGAGCACTATAGAAAATAACATTATTCCTTTTTTGTAATTCACCATTTTTATACCCCTTTAATTTTCTTACTACTTTTAAAAATGTACATTTTACTGGCTACATAATTAAATATCACAACTAAAACATTGGTAATACCTTTAGAAATCAGATCATTAAACTGTAGTAATTCAATTAATACAACTAATACTATAATATCCAGTACAAATGATAGAGCTCTAAACGCTACAAACAACATCAACTCTCTAATCATTACAGAAAACCCATTATTCACATTTCCAAAAACAAATTTCTTATTCGTGATAAATGCAAATACAATAGAAACAATCCATGCAATCGTTGTAGCAATTCTGTAGTCCATTCCACTTGCTTTGGTTAGGATTACATATACAATAAGATTAATAACTGTCGTAAGAACACCAAAGATAATATAACTTATAACTTCCTTTTTATTGTCTCTTATCATTTACTCACATAATTAGACACTACTAGTGTAGAATCGTTTTCTTTTTCGTTATTATTTCTTTCATCATTGTATTCATCAATATAGTAAAGAGGACGGTTTTTAGTTTCATTAAAAACTCTACCTAAATATTCGCCAATTATTCCTATGGAAAGTAATTGTATTCCGCCAAGAAACAAAATTACAGTCATTAGTGAAGGGTATCCTGTAACGGAATTCCCAAAGAGAAGCGTTTTCCCTATGATCCATATCATATAGAGAAAAGCAAATATAGAAATAACACTACCAAATACAGCTGATAACCGCAGTGGAGCGATAGTAAATGAAGTGATTCCTTCTATCGCTAGATTTAGCAGGTTAAGGTAATTCCATTTCGTTTCTCCTGCTGCCCTAGGATCCCTATCAAATAATATCTCTTTCTTTTTATATCCAATCCAACTATACATTCCTTTGGTGTATCTTTGGGACTCTCGCATATTTTTTAAGGCATTGACACATCGACGATCTAATAATCGGAAGTCGCCTGTATCTTCTTGTATAGGTATATTAGATATTTTCTTTAATACTTTATAAAAAGTGGATGAAGTCCATTTTTTAAACCATGTTTCTCCCGCTCTGCTTCGTCTTTTAGCGAAAATATCATCATAGCCTTCTTCCCAATACCTTAACATTTCTGGAATTAATTCTGGTGGATCTTGTAAATCTGCATCTAAAATAATTACAGCATCGCCTTTTGCATAATCTAATCCGGCAATCATTGCGGTCTCTTTACCAAAGTTTCTAGATAGGTTTAAATAAGAAATTCTATTATCAAGATTTCTAAAGGCTTTGATAATATCCAAAGTTTCATCACTACTGCCATCATTCACAAACAATATTTCAAAATGATAGTATCCCAAGCTATCCATAATTGTCTTCAATCTCTCATATAATAAATTTAATACGTCTTTCTCATTATAAGCAGGTATTAGAATAGAAACAGTTTTCATCATCGGTTCTCCCTTTATCAATTCTTCTATTTAATCATTTTTACTTTTAGTTTATATTTCATTTTACCTAAGATTTTGTATATCTTCGGAAAATGATTGCGTCCAATCGATTTCAGGGAGTTAAAGAGACCTCTCTTATTAATACTTCCTACATGAATCTCTTTTGCTTGTTCTGCAATTACATACCAATCAAAATAAAATTTACTCTGTTTCTCTATACCCGCTCTGGTATTAAGTTGTGATTGCTCACAAAATTTATTGATTTCTTCAAAAAACTGACTCGATGATTCTTCCCAGCTTGGCCAAGCATCCGCTGTTTTTTTAGCTTCATGCTTAAGTCTCTTCAATTCAATAGGTGATTGTTTCAAGGAATTAATAAATTCCAAGACATCATTATCTTTATCTTTAGGAGCAACTAGACCATTTTGACCTGAAATAATATACTCATCATGACCAGTTACATCATACGTTATAGAAGTACCACCACAATGGAACATTTCAAGCGGAGGACCAAACATCCCTTCAACATAGCTAAGTTTTATTATTACATCACATGATCGATAAATTTTAGCAGTCTCAAATATAGGAACTTGTGAAAACACTCTATCAATACCTGGATAGGATGTTATTGGGCTTGAAGTCAGCAACCAAATCTCATCAACCTCAGAACTTTTACAAATATCTATCGTTTTAGGCACATTTTTAAATGGAACATCGATAGGTCCTTCAACCAATATTCTTAACTTACCATTCTCTCTTTCTTTGATCGTTTCTCCTTGTATCGAATAAATATCCTTCCGTATTCCATTTGGAACTAGAATAGCCTCTTGATTATAATTTTCTTTTAAGTATTGCTGTATCCATTTTGCTTCTGTAACTATATGAAGTGGAAGCTGATATGTAGACTCAACTAAATGTCTAAGAGAACACTCCTCTTCAGCATAGAATCGAGACTCTATCGATTGAACAAAATAGGCATACGTTTTCGCATTAACTCGATAAAGTTCATAAACTGTTTTCCACCAGGTAGCAATGCAAATATCGAATTCTTCATTTTCAACCTCTTTATAAGTTTTCCAAATCAGACCTCTTGCTTCTGGATGCCAATGTAGCCTATCCATATGAACAAATTCTTCTGTGATAATGACAACTTCAGCACCATTCTTACTTGCTCTAATTGCATGTTCAAAAATAACATAAGAGCCCCCGCTAATATCCGGAGAACCCATTAAAAAAGCCCATTTCATTATTAACATCCCTCTTATCTTTTTTAAATCTGAGCGTTATTTACGCAACTCATCTTTTTCATTAATTATTTGAGTCATACGTGCAATAACCTCATCTCGGTCATCTATCATTTTAGTCATGCTTTTAATCGCATCATCGCGATCATCTATCATCTGAGTCATTTTTTTGATAGCCATATCTCTTTCTTCAAGCGATCTATGCAAGTCATCATATATTGCATGATTGTTCTGATCACTGGAGGAACTATTTCTTGTATCCGAACTTTTATTGATTTTAAAACTTTTTTTGTATTTATATCTTCCATATAAGGGAACTAAATATCCAAGACCTTCATTTTCCAAAGTATTTGGACCCCAGAAACCCTTTTCAAGTATTGATCTAGGGCTACGCATCAAAAGAATTGTATTTCGTATTGTCTTTTTCAAATCTAATGGATTTTTTGTGCTGAATGTTGAATATTCAAACACACCAAAATTTTCATAATGATAAAGACCATTAAAAAAATTCAGTTCTGCTTTAGTAGGGAACAGGACCATTCTTGCATGAACTTTCGCAAACTCTTCGATAAAATCTTCAAGTCTTACATTTCGTTTACAAAATAGATTGCAAAGCTCCTCAAAATACATATAAATCTCATCTTGGATAGGACTTATAATTGTATCAAAGAGTTCTCTCTCCATTTCAGTTTGGTACGTATCTACCTCTATATTAACGTTACGAACATACTTATTGGCACTTCCATGAGATGCCCCTAGCAAAATTTCATATAAGGCTCTATTTTCATTGAAAATATTATAGTAAGGAGTTCTACAAGGAATCACTGAAAATAAAAGCCCTTGTTTTCTATTCGTTTCTTGAATATCTCCTGATGCTACTAACCCTAGATAATATCCTTCTACTAATACATTGGAATCCAATATACGATATATATTATCCTGGATTGTACCCTTCCACCCTACATCTACTATGTGCATTCCTTCTTGTTTTAAATCCACTTGGAATTGATCAATATAGTCCAAGAAATTATTTTTTTGCTCAACTCTTGTTTGCTCATATATTTCGCGAAACAATTCTTCTCCTTTGAGTCTACTGAATTGCTCACTTAAGGGAAAATCATTTATCTTTTCATATGCATCAACATTAAGGTTTCTTGCAACTTGCCCTATTAGTTCCTCTTCAAAATTCAAACTTGATAAAAAATCAAATATCGATATATTAATATATTGTCTAAATAAAGTTTCAAAACTCTCCGTATCAAGTGATTTGAGACTTGGCAAGAAAGTGGACTTTCTAGAAACCTTTAGATAATGTGGTTTAATATACTGAACGTTCTCATAGCCTTCCATCTTCTGATAAAGATTAAATAATTTCAATAAAAATTCCCCTTCTCGGGAGAAGAAGAAGATATTTTTCACGTTATTTTTCATCAACTGCTTATGGAGGGAATCAATATAGTAAAATAACGAGCACGATATTTCTAAGAAATTCCCCTTTTGTGACATTTTTTTAGAAATTTTAACGAGCTCACGAGTATAATAATTCAAATTTTCGACTTGTCTACGAAAACTCGCGTAAAAATCATGCTGTTCTTTTCGATCCAAGTGATAAGAATCTATACCTTTCGTACTTGGAACCTCATAATCTGAATATTCATTATCACCAACCATGAATACATCCGATGGTTTCAAATTGTTTTCTTGAAGTACTTGAGCATAAAATCTCCCACTTTTTTTCGTGAGTAAATATTCACTTGAAACGTAGAGTTTATCAATATATTTATAGATACCATGTTTAGTGAATAAACTTATCATCATCTCAGAAGTTAAGTAAAAATCAGAAACACAGTAAATCTCCACATTATTTTCCTTAAGAGTGGTAACTATTTCAATCCACTGCGGGTCTATAAATTGAACTGACATCTCTGTCTCAATTTCAATATTTTCACAATGAGAAGTGAACAATTTGGAATCAATGCTGGAGTCTATTAATCCTCTTTGGATTAGTACTTTATACATTGAGTTAATTAATTCTTTATAGTTAAATTCCATATCCATGCCCGAATCATTGTTCGCTATGCACATTTCTGCTTCCATGGTGTTTCTTAGTCTATATAATTCCTGATACTCCATAAAACCACCAAATTGAATACTAAGACGTTTAGCCCAAATCTTTTTCACGTATTCAGGATCCACACGTCTTAAAATGATGGTATCAAACACATCAAAAAATACGACTTTTTTTTCAAGTTCTAATACTGTTTGAATTATTTTTTCCATGGGAACTCCTTAATTTTCTCTTTTCCTAAAATTCAATATTATCTTTTTACCTTGATAATAATTTATTCTCTCCTGTAACAAATCAAGCTGGTTCTGCTTATCCGTTACAACATTCGACAAATCACTAATTTCATCCTTCAATTCGTGAATTTCCATAACATAATTATCAGATAACTTCTCGCTCTCTTGTACGAGGTTATCCATATGCTTAATTGAAGCATCACGATCTTGGAGTAACTTATCAAGGGCTCTTAAAGCATTATCTCGTTCTTCAATCATACCTTCATTACTTTTTATAGTCTTATCACGTTCTTCAATCATACTTTCATTACTTCTTATAGTCTTATCACGTTCTTCAATCATATTTTCATTACTGTTTATTGTCTGATCTCGCTCTTTAATCTTATCTTCATTACTTTTTATTACATTGTCACGTTCATCAACCATTGCTGATAGATCATTTGTTTTGATCTTTTCAAACTCATAAAGAGCTTTATACGTATAAAATTCTACTTTATCCTTAATATTTTCCGATTCTAAAGTGTTAAATACAAGATTTCCTTTCGGAAACAAGATCCCTAATCCCCAGCTATGTTTAAATTCTAAGTAGGGATATCTTTCTTTAACTTCCTTCCAATATATATTCGAACCATATTCTAATGGACTAAATACATCATGGAAAAGTATGACTCCATTTTCAGCCAATTTAGGTAACCAAGTTTCAAAATCATGTTTAACCGCTTCATACGTATGCAATCCATCAATATGAAGCAAGTCAATCGAATTATCTTCCATCTGTTGCAGCGCATCATCAAATACCATTCTATTTAACTCAACGTCTATATCATGAAAGTACTCAGTTACTGTATTTTTCACTGTATCATAAACATCTTCCCCGTAATACCCAGCTTGTTCATCCCCAGCCCATGTATCTACTGCAATCACTTTAGAATTAAGTCCAAAGTCCTTAACAGACTGACAAAAGGCGAAAAATGAACAGCCATAATGAGTACCTAGTTCAACTATTTTTTTAGGAGCTACAAATTTAATGTAATCGTACGCAAACCATCTATGACCTTCCCATGGTGCTACTCTTAATTTATCATTAAGTTGTTCGGCTTCAAATTTCGGTGTACATATTTCCCACTTTTTCAAAGCAATCTCTCCCTATAATTCATTGATCATAACCATATCAATTTTGTTATTGAACATAGCATGAATTGAAGTGAATGCAATGTTTTTCAATTGTAGTACATTGTGAGCCCAACATTGTATTACATGCTGCATTTCATGACTACCTTCCCCGATTCCAATCGTTACAAAATATTCATTTTCCTGAATTTCTGGCCATGTAATTAATAATTTCACACTATATGACTTATCCTTATATATAGGATCTAATTGAAGACCAGAACCCTTTGTGTTTTGCCCTAGAATAGGATTTCCATATTTATCATTTACTAAGTAACCGATAATAAGTTCATTTGTCGTTTTATTACTTTCTAATAGAATGTCAATTTCAAGCTTATCGTTAGCAGAGATGTATCCTTTATAGTCTTCTCCGTTCACATTAAAATTTATCGCTCTAATAATGATGTCCTTTGCCCCGCCCAGTGACTCCTCTTCAATCGGTGTCCAATGAAGTAACGCATTAGTATCCTTATCAAATTCAGCCGGTTTAGTTATTTGATTTGAATCACTTTTAAATACTTCCGAATGTACTGACTTAGTATAGTATTCGATACCTTTCAATGGGTCCCCTTCAAATACAACTTCTCCATTTGATAACACAATAACTCTATCTGCCATATTGGCAATAGAACTAAGATCGTGAGTAACTAGTAATTTAGTAATGTCTTTCATTTCTTCTTTCATGTAACGATTACATTTTTGTTGAAAAAAAACATCACCTACCGAGAGTGCTTCATCCACAATCAATATATCTGGTTTAAAACTGATCATAACTGAGAATGCAAGTCTAGCAAACATTCCACTAGAATAAGTCTTAACAGCTTGATGTATGAAATCACCAATATCAGCAAATTCAATAATTTGTTCTATTTTATTACTCATTTCAGTACGTGAAAAGCCTCGCATTGTACCATTTAGATAAATATTCTCTATACCAGTAAACTCTGGATTAAAACCAGTGCCGAGCTCTAATAATGCAGATATATGCCCATCAATATGTCTCTCACCAGTACTCTGAGTCAAAACACCAGTAATAATTTTTAACAAAGTTGACTTACCGGAACCATTTTTCCCAATAATCCCGAGAGTCTCTCCTTTATTTACTGTTAAAGATACATTTTTTAGAGCAAAGAAGTCAGTATGATAAGAGCGACCAAAAATATTCATACCCTCTTTAACTCTATCTATCGGTTTTGAATACAGCTTGTACTTTTTATATATATCTTTTAACTCTACGGCTTTTTCCATATGTGTCTCCTTATTATTCATAGCACATCAGCAAAATGAGGTTTTAGTTTTCTAAAAAGATAAACGCCCAACAGGAAAATAAATATTGAAACTACCCAAAAGTATGTTGTTTGGTTATATCTATGCCAAAACCAAACATGATTTATAAAAGTATCCCTATACCCTTCAACTAAATAATAAACTGGGTTAAGTTTAAACCACATAATAAACTTATCTGAAATTATTTCAGGTGACCAAACTATTGGGATTAACCAAAAACCAATTTGCATAAATATCCCCAAAACTTGCAATGCGTCTTTTATAAAAACAACTAATGATGACATAATTAAGCTTAAACCAATGAGCAAAAAGAAAGTACAGAACAGATAATAAAACACTTGGATATATACGAGATCTGGATAATAACCAAAATAGAGCAATGTCCCAATCAGAAGTATTAAAAAGAAAATATGAATAAAAAATGAAGAAACTATTTTCACGATCGGAAGAAGACCTATTCGAAAATTAATCTTCTTCACAAGGTAACTGTATTCTAGAAAACTATTAGATGATGTAAGTAGACCTTCAGAGAAGAAAAACCAAGGAATCATTCCACAAGTCAACCATAAAATGAAAGGTGTTCCATCAGGCCTATTGCCAGATCGAAATCCTACTTCAAATACAAACCAATATACAGCGATTGTCATTAACGGTTGGATAAACGCCCAAATAATACCTAGAAAGGAACCTGCATATCTATTCTTAAAATCATTCTTAGACAATTCAAGTACTAGCTTGAGCTGAGATCTTATTATGTTAGTTATTGTGGACATATGCTAACTCCTTTTGATAATACTTCAAAGTATACCTTAACCCATCCTCAAAGGAATACGTGGGTCTCCATCCTAGATGCTCCGCTGCCTTCAAATTAGTTAGAGCACTTCGCACAATATCCCCTGTTCGATGTTCCCGATAATTTGGCGTGGCATCAGAATTTAATAAAGACGCTAATAATTCATAAAATTTATTTATCGAAACTTCTCTATCTGTACCTATATTGATTATCATATTGTCGGCATTTTCTAATGCTGCTAAATTCGCAGAGGCTACATCTTTAACAAAAACAAAGTCTCTCGTTTGGTTACCTTCACCATAAATAATAGGTGTATTTTTTCGAAGTAACTCATTGATGAAAATTGGAATAACGCCACCCTCACCTTGAGGATCTTGTCTTATACCGTATACATTTGCATACCGAAGAATGGTAAACTTAATTCCATATAATGATGAATATAATTTAATGTATTCTTCAGGCACTTGCTTTGAAATTCCATAAAAGGAAATCGGAGAAATCGAATGTTCCTCATCAATACTTAAGTATTGGGGTATTCCATACACTGCTGCAGAAGATGCATAAATTATTTTTTTTATATTATATTTAACGCATTGATTTAAAACATTTATAGTTCCATCTATGTTGATCTGCGCATCTAACATAGGATTTTCCAAAGATTTTTGGACGCTAATCTGAGCTGCGTGATGAATAACAACATCAGCCTCCACACTAGCAAACACTTTGCTTAAATTTTCAGCATCTCGAATATCAACATTAAAAAAAACAGCTTTAGAATTTATATTCTCTTCTTTTCCTGTAGATAGGTTATCTATTATAACAACTTCATGTTCGTATTCTAATAACATATCCACTATATTGGAACCTATAAATCCTGCCCCTCCAGTAACGATTACTTTCATACAAACTTCGCCTCCTTCTTATAGTTGTTTTTATTCAATATTTTTTAAAACCTAATACCATAATTCTAGTAATTCTACTTTTACTCAAATAACAAATTCGGACTTAACCTATAATTGATATGTACTATATGGTAAAATGATGTCATATCTACACATAAAGGAGAATGAAAACTTTGTCTAAACAAGTATACGGTACACAGGCCAAAAGGTCGAGTGACGTCGCAAAAGCACCAGTATTATCCTGGGTGTTATTAGCCTCTATCATTCTATATTTAGCATGGTCACCATTTCAAGTAGCGTTGTTCAATGGACAGATGCTTGAATTCGAGAAACCATTATTCTGGGCTACGGCTATGGCAGCTATCATTCTATTAGTGTGGGTTGCCAACTACTATAAGAAGATCAAATTAGAAGATCAAAGAGATTGGCTTGCTGTGTGGGTATTATTACTACCTATTACATATATACTCGCACTCTTTGGTGCCGCCTCTCATTCAATGGCAATGAATATGGTCATTATTCAGTCTTCTTATGCTGTGATGTTCATTGTTGGTTTATTCCTACTAAGGGATAAGTTTGCAAATAGAGTTATTCAGACTGCAATTATGGCTATCTCGTATATTATCGTAGGTTTTGGACTTCTGAATTGGTTCGGGCAAGGGAAATTCGCAGGGAAGTTAGTCGTATGGTTCTCTAATGGGATGATGAATGATATATATACTCATGCGGTCATGTCCGACTCTAACGGACTACGTCTGACGTCGGTATTCCAATATGCTAATACATACGCAGCATTTCTAATGGCTTTCTTGTTCGCTGCAGTGTTTTCTCTCATTAAATCACGTAAATGGTATGGACAAGTCATACACGCATTCATGTTAGTTCCAATTATCCTATCTATTCTCTTGACGCTTTCACGTGGAGGATTGGTTATGCTTCCCGTGGTGTTTGTTCTTCTACTATTATTCTTGAAGCCTGCTAAACAAATTCTCTGGGTGGTGTACATCGGTATATCTGGGGTTGCTTCCTTAGCCATTTCTAAGACAGTGACCGATCTCGGATTACAATTGAATACGACGTATGATGGTGGAACGGCGGTTAAGGGATGGGGATATTTACTTATTACATCCGCTATTGTAGCGCTACTAACATGGGTTATTCAGAAGTTTATTGTTTCTCGTCTAGAACGAGGTCTTGCATTTTGGTCCAACCGTAAAATGGCTAGCCTATGGATTCCAGTAGGATCCGTTGTTGTGGTTGGATTACTAGCATTTCTCTTCATCGGAACCAGTGCCCGTAATATTCTCCCTGACAATGTCAGCACACGTCTAGAGAATATCAACTTCCAGCAGCATAGTGTACTCGAACGGTTAACCTTTTATAAAGATGCTATGAAAGTAGTTAAAGATTATCCTGTCATGGGAGCAGGTGGTGGCGCTTGGGCTGTACTCTATGAGAAATATCAGAATAACCCGTATACCAGCCGGCAAGCCCATAACTTCTTCCTTCAATATTTGGTAGAGGTCGGCATTCTTGGATTTATCGTATTTATGTCATTCTTGATCTTTATATTCTATAAATATATTCGTGGTTACATAAGAGAAAATGAAGAAGAGCGCGAATCTCATTTCTTGTATCTTATTCTAACCTTGTCTATTCTGTTGCATAGTATCTTAGACTTCAATATGAGTTATGTATTCATAGGTATTCTCGTATATCTTGGTCTTGGAGGTATGGCCGCTGTTATGGAAAGTAAGCCACTACGTTTCCAACGACTCCGCTTACGCGGGAGTGGCGTTAGTGCTCTATATAGCATAGTAGTCGGAATAGGTGCCGTTGTGGTCCTAATTACTTCCATCCGATATGTTCAGGCAAGCGACGCTGGACTTGAGGCAAGGAAATTGGTCCAGACTAGTACATCTTTCGAGGAAATTAAGGCACCACTCGATAAAGACCTTAGCATCCGTAAGAGTCAACCAGATTCGACACTTCTGCTATCTTCTCTCTATCAACAAGTCTACTCGCAGACACAGAATGAGGATTTCTATCTTGCTGGATATAATATGATTGTTGAGGCACGTAATGATGAACCCTTTAACAAGAGTATGATCAACCACTTAATCAAGTTCCATTCATTAAAAGGCGAACAAGCACAAGCCTTCGACTTATTAGTAACGAATTCGGAGAACTTCAACTGGGATATAGAATGGTATGAACGGATTATCTCACAAGGGTATGAACTCGGTACCGATGCCCTAGGCAAGAAGGATATCGCTTCTAGAGATAAATATTTCAATGCAGGTATTGAAGCATTCAATAAGATACAAGCTGGACTTGTACATCTGGCTACACTGCCCGAGGGACAATTTGCTGGACGTGCATTCGCTAATACCCCTGCAATGATTCTAAACACAGGTAAGATGCATTATCTACTTAATCAACCAGAAAAGTCAGCTGAAACACTGAAAATTGGACTACTGGAAGACTTAAGTGACCCCGTTAACCGTGAAATTGCACGATGGTATGTTGCTTCTCTGATGAAACAGGGTACAACGGATCAAGTCGTTCTTGATCGTCTAATCCAGCTTGATCCAACGGAGAAACAGCAAGTTGACTCTCTCGTACAAATGAAATTTTAAATATCATACTGATTGAATAGAAACGGGTAGCATCCTGATCATAGGATGCTACCCGTTTTCTTATATGAATCACGAAGACGATGCCCAATGAGATCTTCTTTTTACGTATAGATAGTTAAACCAATGAATGTTCAATCTCATGAATCGTTTGTTTCATATATTGAAGTAGTTTTTCTCTTAACTCATGATGTTGTAATGCATAATGAATCGTCGTCTCAATATAACCTAACTTCTCCCCTACATCATGCCTTTTTCCCTCGAAGTCATATGCCAGAATTCTCTCTAACTCGCCTAGTCTGGAAATAGCGTCTGTCAACTGAATTTCACCGTTCACACCAGTATGTTGTTCACCGAGTAAGTCAAATATATGTGGTGTTAGAATATAGCGCCCCATAATTGCTAGATTCGAAGGCGCATTCTCTTCACTTGGTTTTTCTACTAACCGATTTGCTTGGTATACCCGTTCTTCTATGGAGACACCATCCACAATCCCGTACCTAGACACTTCATGCCATGGAACAGTTTGCACCCCTACAACAGAAGATTGGTATTGTTCGTATACATCTATCATTTGTTTAAGGCAGGGTTGATCCGATTCTACAATATCATCCCCAAGCAAGACAGCAAAAGGTTCATTACCAATAAACTTTCGGGCACACCAGATAGCATGTCCCAATCCTTTCGGTTCCTTCTGACGAATATAGTGGATATCTGCCATTTCTGAGGATTTGCGAACTTCACTGAGTAGATCCCACTTTTCCTTAGATTCAAGATTGTGCTCCAGTTCAAACGAATAATCAAAGTGATCCTCTATCGCACGCTTCCCTTTCCCTGTGACAATGATGATATCTTCAATTCCAGAGGCTACTGCTTCTTCAACAATATATTGAATCGTGGGCTTATCTACGATCGGTAGCATTTCCTTCGGCATCGCTTTCGTCGCAGGTAGGAACCTGGTACCTAAGCCGGCTGCAGGAATTATAGCTTTACGGATTTTCATGTACTTGAGTCTCCTAGTCTAGCATTTTTTAAAAGAATTTATTTTCCATTTACTTTTCAATAATTGTAACAAAAAAATACAAGATTCGATAGTCTCACATTTGTGTTACAGGAATGCAAAAAAAAGACAGCCTCCCGCGGATGAACCTCGGTAAACTGTCCTATTTATATTGTTACCGTCCTATGAACGATCAACTACTTAACCAACTGCCCTCGCGTTACACCAAGCTGATTGGTTGCTTTCAGCGTACGCCATACTTGCGACCCGCTGATCTCTCCGCGGAGTGCCCGCTTATAGAGGTCAATGACTTCATGCACTTGCTCTGGTGTCTCTTCAAGAAACTCGATGCGATAGTTCGCTACGCCAAGCTCCATGAAGTTATCTAGATATTCAGCACCAGATTGCTCAACAGCATTGTAGACTGTATTGCGGCAACCTTCATCTACACGAACAGGATGAGACATCCCAATTCTGTCTTGTAGCGATACGCTATGATCTTCGCATGGACGTCCACAGTTCGTGAAGTCTGTACCTTCACTTAGGAAGGTACAATACACACAGTGCTCCGTGTGGAACATCGGCATATGCTGATGGATAACGATCTCCATCTTAGACGTGTTAGCACGCCCAAGCATGTCTACCATTTGCTGAATGTTCAGATCGTAGGATGGTGTGATGATATCACACCCAGCTTCGATGAACAGGTCAGCCGCTTTATGATTGGCGATGTTCAATGAGAAGTCGCCAATAAGTTGCGGATGTACCGCATCCGGATGTTCCTGACGGTAGCGCAGATAGAAGTATAGCGCTCCAGTGTTACGCACCAGTACAGCATCCGGCTGTAAGCGTAAAATGTTATTGTGGTAGCCATTCTCGCCAGGCATGTGAATACGCGGCGTAGCTAGCGCAATCTTCTTACCTGCAGCACGAACAGCTTCTACAGCTGCCGGGAACTGCTTAATGAACTCGAAGTCGGCGTAGATCATCCCAACGCCTGCTTCGAGAGCAGCCTGCACCTGTGGCAGGCTGCGGCATAGCGCCGTGAGCTCCGCTTCGTCGCGCGCTACAGGCGTCGATGCACTACGCGCCGCATCGCCGTAAACCTCGACCGCCCGTTTCACATATACGGGCGGCTTTGGACGCTCGCCAGCGAGCAATTCCACCGCACGGCGGCGGATGCTGTTCAGCTCACGCATAGGTACGATGACGTCGCCTTGCAGCTCGACATCGAGCTTCTCAAGCTGGAATACAGTCCCGCCTAGGCGTCCGAATTGTTCTTCCAGCAGAGCATAGTCCATCGGACGCTTCTGCGCCGTTTCCAATTCCATCTCGGAATCGACTTGAACGATCGTCCCCTTCTGTACATCTGTCCACCATGTCGTGAGCAATCCACCTACATGACCTACAACCTTCACTTCAACCGGGAATACTCTGTACGGTTTCTCTGTCTCGTACGTCTGACGCAAACGCTTGTCGAGTGCAGGGTCATTCGTCTTCCAAATACGGTCTCCGACATTTAATCTCTGTAGATTAACGTCGTTACGTCCAGCTACGATATCGATAACCCAACCTTCTCCAGCTTCGCCCTCGATCTTCACGCCTTTACGGCGGATATCATAGACCCGTCCGCCCTCTTCCTTCTTCGTTGGATCTCCAGCGTCGAACACAATCCCGTCGCCCCGCTTCAGTGGTGCATCAATTCGGCAGACTACGCCATCACGAAGGATTTGTTCCACTTTACCAAGATATACCCCGCGGCTCTTAGGATACGTTCCTTCCACTAGCTTCTTATTGTTTGTTCCATCTAAGAAGCCGTGTGTAAGACCGCGCGAGAAACTTTGAGCAAGCTCACGTATTTCTTCCTTACTTGGTGGCGTAGAATCACCTTCGAAGTAACGATCAATCGCTTTACGGTACTTACTAATCACGTTAGCCACATATTCTGGTGTCTTTAGCCGTCCTTCTATTTTGAAAGAAGTCACGCCCGCTTCAATCAACTCTGGCATGATATCAATAGCAGCCAAATCTTTAGGTGATAACAAGTAAGAGATATCTCCCATTGGTTTCTGAACGCCATCTACCATCAAGTCATACGGCAGACGACAAGCTTGTGCACATTCCCCACGGTTCGCCGAACGTCCTCCCCATACTTCCGAAGTTAGACACTGTCCAGAATAGGAAACACAAAGTGCTCCATGCACGAATACTTCCATCGGTAGTTTCGCTTGCTCACCAATCTTTTTAATCTGCTTCAGATTATTCTCTCGGCCCAATACAACACGTTCAAGGTCCCAAGGCTTCGTAAACTCAACTGCTTCTGGTGACGTAATCGTCATCTGTGTTGATCCATGAATCGGGAAATCGGGTGATATCTCACGAATCATCTTCACAAGGCCTAAATCTTGCACAATCGTGGCATCTACACCTGCATCCACACAAGCTTCTATAAGTTCCTTAGCATCTGCTAACTCATTCTCAAATACTAGAATATTAAACGTTAGAAATCCCTTAACCCCATAACTGTGAAGAAACGCCATAATCTCCGGTAGTTCTTCCATACGGAAATTATTTGCACGTGCACGTGCATTAAACTTCTCCACTCCGAAAAAGACTGCATCCGCTCCATTGGCTACCGCTGCTCTCATACAATCCCAATCACCGGCTGGCGCTAGTAACTCAACGTCGCCTCTTTGTATCCCCTGATTCTGCATCTATATCCTCCTAAACTAGCCATATCGCCAGTTAACTTCTTCATTTATGATGGATTGTCAAGCTCTGTCGCACTTGCCTTGACAATCCATCATATATAATTCTGATCATGATGAAATGACCTTCAACTACAACATATTAACAGCTATTATATCTTTAACTTATCTATTGTACCAAATATCACACTAACCTTCTACCGTTCCCATTCTTTTCAAAAGAAAGAGCAACCCGTAAGGCTGCTCCTTCATACCTATTAATTCAGCTTCGTGAACGCAAAAGATTTCAGAACCCTCTCTAGTGCATCCTTCTGTACCTGTGTAGCATTCGCATCATTCAATGCTGTTGTCACCGTATAGGTGATACCATTATTACTAAATAGAATTTGGACACCCTCATATGGAATTCCATCCCTAACCTGATGTAGCTTAAACACCGTTGCATTTACTCCCGCAAATGTGGTGTTCTCAATACTACGAATGATCAAATCTTTCGACTTCTTCGTAGCCTCATTATAATATGCTCTTAACTGACTAACCGCCTCTTCGACAGAAGTATCTGGCTCAGTTGTTATCATAAAGCGTCCACCTGTATATTGGTACTCTATCGGGGAACTCTCGAATCGATCCTTAATAGATGTCCAGAACTGTGGAATATTCAATTTATACTTATAAGCCTTCGAGGACTTCGTAATGACCTTTGATTTATCAACGAGGTACGCGTCTTCTTCCATTCTTCCAAATGTCTCCGAGACAACTTCATACTCAATATCGATGGACTTCATGATAGCCTTGAATTGGAGCAAATCCTCCTTCTGATCCTCCGGCACCCCATACTCTGCATAATAGCGGAATCCGTCCTTCTCTATCATTACCTCATATTCGGTTGTCCATCCGTCACCGTAATTATATTGAACTTCGTTAACGAGTCCCTCACTGCCTGATATGATGATCGGGTACGTACCCACAACCTTGTACGATTCGTTAACAAAAGATTCTCCTAGCCATTTCTTCATTTGCCCACTCCATAATTCTAAGCTTGAACCTTTAGGAGCTGACGTCACATTTAGCTTAAGATAACTTCCTTCTTCACTTTCGTAATACATATTCTCATTATCCATATCCCATCCAGCAGGTACATCAAGGGAAATACCGAAATCTCCGTTATAGACGTTTCGCATACCATTTACTACGCTGGACAAGTCTTTTATGGCTTTGTCTTGCTTATTGAAATTTGTTCTAAATGAATTTAAAAGAGCAGAATATTTATTTACATCTTTATAATTAACGGCATTATAATCTGCAAAATATATTTCGTATAACTGTTCATGGTCATAATACCCACGATTTTCCCAGATCGTCCCATCCGTATCCTTTGTCACGACACGAGCATAGGGAATAGTTGCTGCGGGATAAGATTCACGATCCAATACGATTTCACCAGCATCCTTAGCATCTTCAACTAACTTTTGTAAGATGGCATCCGCTTGAAGTTCCACCTCTTGTTTATTGGCGTGAACTTCGATGTAATACGTTTCCTCTGCATCGTTGAAAGATGCAATGCTCTCATAACCCCCACCTTCTCCGATAATTAGACCAGTAGGGTAGTTCATCGACCAATTGTAGTAACTGTTACCGATCTTCGTCTTTCCTACATCACTATCGATATTCGTGTCATCTTCTACTACCTTATCATCCGCGGATACTAACGTAACCACAGTCTCTCCAACAGAACCCGTGCTGATCTTAGCTCCTATACCCTGAGCTACAAACCGTAGTGGAACCATTAATGTATCTGATTTCATTGTAGGCGCTACATCTAACTTCACCTTTTTCCCATCCACCCAAGCCAAATGGCTGTCGATGGTCATGTTTAACGTATGTACCCCATAAGTCACCTTCACTTGGTGAGATTTCTCCAGACGAACTTGACTTTCAAAAGCCTTTTTAAACACACCTAATGGAACCATCGTCGTCAAATGATCTATATAAGGTTTAGTAATAGCCACCTGTTGTCCATTAACGACCGCGACCGTACTCCCTACTTTGAGCTTCAATTCTAATGTATTCTCACTAGCCGCAGACGCTGGAATTGTAACTGTAAGAAACATTACCAAACATATTGTGATACACGCCAAGTGACGAAGTAACGTATTCTTTGTTCTCATATATCCTATCCCATCTATCATAGTTCGTAAGCCTCGCTTTCCTCATCAGGGATTAGAAGACCTTGACGACTCAGTACTAACTTACGGATAACGATGTCCCCATCGCTCTGCATTAAGAGTTTAACGGTCTGACCGGGTAAATACGCCTTGAATAATTCGTTAATATCCACTATAGAAGTTACCGCTGTCCCATTGATACTGTAGAGTACATCATCCTCATGTATGCCAGCTTTCTCCGCTTCTTGAGAAAGGACTTTAGTAACCATCAAAGGATCGTCTGAAGGGAGACCCACAATGGCGGACCAACTCTCCTCTAGCGACAAACCAAGGCTTGGACGTTTCACTTCACCGTACTTCATCAATTGATTAATCACATATTGTACCGTATCGGCAGGAATGGAGAACCCCATATTCTCAACCCCAACGGCGGCGAATTTCATCGTATTAATCCCCAATACTTCGCCCTTCATATTCACTAACGGTCCACCACTGTTCCCAGGATTGATCGCAGTATCACTCTGGATCAATCGGTACGAAGCATTTACCCCTCGATTGAGACCACTCACAACGCCTACTGTTGCCGAATTACGTAATGAGAACGAGATCGGAGTCCCGAGTGCGATCACCTTTTCCCCAACTTCTGTATCCTGAATAGATTTAGCAAACTTCACCGGTATTAGCGCATTGGCTGTAATCTTCACAAGTGCAAGATCGCTTGTCTCATCCATAAAAATCTCTTTTACTTTGTAACTCTTGCCATCCGTTGTGACTACCGTAGCATTCTTCAAGCCCTTAACGACATGAGCGTTCGTCACAATCCATCCATTAGAACGAATAATCACACCTGTTCCATGCATTAGATTATATCGATCTGAATTAGCATTCACCTGACTGACATCGCCCTTACCAATAATTCCAACGACCGATGGGGATACTTCCTTTACGATTTGTGGAACCAGATCTGTACTTACCTTGTTCGATACCTTGACGGCACTTTGCTTCGCACTCTGGGTTGTCCCCTTTTGTTGTGCCTGGGCAGTGCCCATACCACTGAGCAGCATAAGGCTACATAACAGCGCAATAGCACCATTTTTCCCCACCCTATTCATTCTTTCCTCACCTAACCCTCTCATTTTAAACGCTCTCTTTATCTCCCATAAAATCTTCTCTCTAAGATGCTATTACATCATATTCATTTAAGCTAGGAATAGCCCAAATGTATCATACTATTTCAGCCTGAACAATTGCTAGAAGTCCTATATTTGTTCGGCAATTTCGTCAGATATTGAACATTACAAAAAAAGACGCCTTTGTCCTGCATCCGCAGTAAGGTGTCTTGGTGGGCGTTACTTTTTTCTAAGTATTCTTATGACCCTAACCGATCCATCCTAATACCATCGCATAATCAGAGTATAGGAAGACCAATAAACTAACTACCCCAAACCCGATAGCGAATAGATTCTTTACAGGCTGTGTTATCAAACGCACGACCCCGATTAAAATTAGGATTGTAAATAAAATCATAAAAATATCGAACGTATGGAATTTGGATACAGCCTCAGCACCCTCTGCCAACAACATACATTGTACCTCCCTCTATGAAACATCACGTCAATTTTTACCTATATTTATATGTTATCCTGCCGATCTATCTTATGCAAGCCCCGATTCTGAAAAAAATCAAATTTGTCACGAAATATTCTTTAAAACAAGGATTCTAACTCTTTCTATATGACTTTACTCATTGTTTAACTTCAATTCATTGACCTCCGTAGTATTGAGAACACCACAATTGTGAGCAACAACAATGTGTTTAATTTACATACTTACTCATTTAACAAACAAATATCAAACATCAACCGCGAACAATTGCACAAAATACATTCGGTCAAATTTCTCCCTTCTACCACCATCCACCAAAAGTTACGCAAAGCACAACCAGAAGAACGCCATATTCCTATGGCGTTCTTCTGGTTGTACAAACTATACCTATTGAATGGTGAATATTTATAATTAGCTATGAACTTCCATAGCCTTACTACGCGCTGTATCACGTTCAAGGACAGGTTTCAAATACTTGCCCGTGTATGATCCCTCTACCTTCACAAGCTGTTCCGGTGTGCCCGTAGCTAGAATCGTACCCCCACCGCTACCACCTTCTGGTCCTAAATCAATCAGATAATCAGCTGTCTTAATGACATCAAGATTGTGTTCAATGACAAGGACTGTCTCTCCGGAGTCAACTAAGCGATGGAGTACGATCAATAATCGATCGATGTCATCTACATGAAGACCCGTCGTTGGTTCATCAAGAATGTACAACGTCTTACCGGTACTTCGACGGTAAAGTTCAGACGCAAGCTTCACCCGCTGTGCCTCACCACCTGAAAGTGTCGTTGCCGGTTGCCCCATCTTCACATAGCCAAGTCCTACATCAAGTATCGTCTGCAACTTGCGGTGAATACGAGGGATATTCTTAAAGAATTCGGTAGCATCCTCAATCGTCATATCTAACACTTCTGCAATGCTCTTGTTCTTATATTTAACTTCCAAGGTTTCACGGTTATACCGGTTGCCCTTACATATCTCACAAGGAACATACACATCCGGTAGAAAGTGCATCTCTATCTTAATAATTCCATCCCCACGACACGCTTCGCAACGCCCGCCCTTCACATTAAAGCTGAATCGCCCCTTCTTATAGCCACGCATCTTCGCTTCATTGGTCTGGGCATAAATATCACGAACGTCATCAAATACGCCCGTATAGGTAGCCGGGTTAGACCGCGGTGTACGCCCAATCGGTGATTGGTCAATATCAATTACTTTCTCAAGATGTTCTAATCCCTTGATCTCCTTATGCTGTCCAGGGCGTACTTTGACAGCTCGGTTTAATTCCCGGGCAAGTTTCTTATACAGAATCTCGTTGATAAGTGTGGACTTACCCGAACCAGACACACCCGTTACAGCAGTGAATACACCTAGGGGGATCTTCACGTTAAGGTTCTTCAGATTATTCTCTTTAGCACCCTTAATTTCCAACCAGCGGTCTTCCGGCTTACGACGATTCGTGTTCACTGGAATGAATTTACGTCCACTAAGATACTGTCCTGTTAACGAGTGTGGATGGTCCATAATTTCTTGCGGTGTACCTTGGGCAATCACTTGTCCCCCATGAATTCCCGCACCTGGTCCAATATCTATAATATGATCTGCTGCCATCATCGTATCTTCGTCATGCTCAACCACAATAAGTGTATTTCCTAAGTCTCTCATATGCACAAGCGTTGATATCAACCGATCGTTATCTCGTTGGTGCAAACCAATACTTGGTTCATCCAGAATATAGAGAACCCCCATCAAGCTGGACCCAATCTGAGTCGCTAGACGAATGCGCTGCGCTTCACCACCTGATAGAGTCCCTGCTGAACGACTCAAGGACAAATAATCTAACCCTACGTTGACTAGAAACCCAAGTCTGCTATCAATCTCCTTCAAGATCATCGTAGCAATCGCAGTCTCTTTTTCGCTCAACACTAGACTATTAAACAGCTTCATGGCATCCCCAATCGAAAGACTGGTCACATCTGCTATATTATGACTATTTACCGTCACAGCTAATATCTCTTTCTTCAATCGGTGACCCTTACATACCTCACATGGCTTAGCGCTCATGAATCCTTCAATGAATTCACGAATGCCTTCTGAAGCAGTCTCGCGGTATCGACGTTCCAGATTCGGGATGATTCCTTCAAATATCACGAGGGCTTCTTTGCGATGTCCAAAGTCATTCTCATATTTGAAGCGAACCTTTTGTTCTCCTGTTCCATGCAATAACTTGTCCAGCTGATCTGGCTTCAGTTCACTAACCGGTACATCCTGTGGGATGTTGAAATGTTCACACACCGATTTCAGGAACTGCGGATAATAGTTGGACGTACTTCCTGTCCAAGCTAAGAAAGCACCATCTTCAATCGATTTACTCATATCTGGAATCAGTAAGTCCTTATCGACAATCATCTTAACCCCGAGACCATCACACCCCGTGCAAGCTCCAAAAGGACTATTGAACGAGAACATCCTTGGTGATAACTCTTCCATACTGAATCCACAAATGGGACATGCAAAGTTCGAACTGAATCGTAGTTCTTCCTCGCCCATAAGGTCTACTAACAATTGTCCCCCTGATAGCTTCAAAGCAGTCTCAATGGAATCCGCTAGCCTCGACTCCACATCATCCTTGATAACAATGCGGTCAACAACGACTTCTATCGTGTGCTTCTTATTCTTCTCAAGTTCAATATCCTCCGACAAATCTCGAAGTTCTCCATTCACCCGCACGCGAACAAAACCTTGCTTACTGATATCCGTGAATAGTGTCTTATGCTCGCCTTTTCGTCCAGAAATGACAGGGGCTAAAAGTTGTAACCTCGTCTTCTCAGGATATTGCATAATCCGGTCAACCATTTGCTCCACCGTCTGTGATGTAATCTCAATACCGTGAGTAGGACAGTGAGGATGTCCCACACGTGCAAATAACAGGCGCAAATAGTCATAAATTTCTGTCACCGTTCCCACGGTAGAGCGAGGATTACGGCTAGTCGTCTTCTGATCGATAGAGATAGCTGGCGACAGACCTTCAATAGAATCCACATCAGGTTTCTCCATCTGACCTAGAAATTGACGTGCGTAAGCAGAAAGAGATTCTACATACCGCCGTTGGCCTTCTGCATAGATCGTGTCGAACGCCAAAGATGACTTACCTGAACCACTTAGTCCTGTCAACACGACAAAACGATTCCTCGGAATCGTAATATCTATATTCTTCAGATTATGGGCTCTGGCGCCCTTTATAATAATGTTCTCACTTGCCAACGGGTATCATCTCCTTATAATCTTACACTTTTGAAAAGAGAACGATCATGATTCGATCATTCAACTTCTATTTATATTTACTCCGCTCTCAGTTCTAGTAAAGCATCACGCAGCTCTGCCGCTCTTTCGAACTGCAAGTTCTTTGCCGCTTCTTTCATCTCTATTTCAAGCCGCTGAATAACCGATTGACGGTCCTTCTTCGACATCTTCGACACATTTCCTGTGAGATAATCCGCTTTAGAATCAGCTACCTTCGTAGCTTCAATCACATCTCGTACTCTCTTAACTATCGTCTGAGGTGTAATGCCATGCTGCTCATTATGAGCAATCTGAATCGTTCGTCGACGTGACGTCTCATCAATGGCCTTACGCATGGAATCCGTAATCTTATCCCCATACATAATGACATACCCTTCGGAATTACGTGCGGCTCGACCACTTGTCTGGATTAGCGATCTCTCCGAACGAAGGAATCCTTCTTTATCAGCATCCAGAATCGCGACAAGAGATACCTCCGGTAGATCTAGACCCTCTCTTAATAAGTTGATTCCCACCAATACATGAAAAGTACCTAGGCGTAAATCTCGAAGAATAGCCAACCGTTCCAACGTCTTGATATCGGAGTGAAGATACCTTACCTTGATACCAATCTCCTTCAAGTAGTCCGTTAGATCTTCAGACATCTTCTTCGTTAGTGTCGTTACCAGAACTCGTTCATCACGTTCTATTCGAAGTCTGATCTCCTCGATCAGGTTATCGATCTGCCCCTTCGTTGGTCGAACTTCAATAATGGGATCCAAAAGACCTGTTGGACGAATGATCTGTTGCACCATCGTCTCACAGTGTTCAAGCTCATAAGGTCCCGGTGTCGCCGACACATATACAATCTGGTTAACCTTTCCCTCGAACTCCTCGAATCTTAACGGACGATTGTCTAAAGCCGATGGTAATCGGAACCCGTGCTCCACAAGCATCGTCTTACGCGCACGGTCACCGTTATACATGCCTCGAATCTGAGGTAATGTGACATGCGACTCATCAATAACGACCAACATATCTTCTGGGAAGTAATCCATTAATGTATAGGGAGTAGCTCCTGGTTCGCGGAATGTTAGTGGACCTGAATAGTTCTCAATTCCAGAACAGAATCCTACTTCATTCATCATCTCAATATCATATCGCGTGCGTTGCTCCAGTCGCTGAGCTTCTAGTAGCTTCCCTTCCGACTTCAGTTCTGTCAACCGTTCTTCAAGCTCGCGTTCAATATTAACGAGGGCAATCTTCATTGTCTCTTCTTTCGTTACAAAGTGAGATGCTGGGAATATAGCAATATGATCCCGCTCGCCAACCAATTCCCCCGTCAGCACATCTATCTCCGTAATTCTCTCAATCTCATCACCGAATAATTCAACTCGAAGCGCTTGCTCCCCTTTGGAAGCCGGGAAGATCTCGATCACATCACCCCGTACACGAAAAGTACCGCGTACAAAATTGAGATCATTACGTTGATATTGGATATCGACGAGTCGACTCAGAATCTCTTGACGTGACTTCTCCATCCCTACACGTAACGAGAGCAGTAAATCTGAATACTCACGAGGTGATCCCAAACCATAGATACACGAGACACTCGCTACAATGATCACATCACGACGCTCGAACAATGAACTTGTCGCTGAATGTCGAAGCTTATCAATTTCTTCATTTATGCTTGAATCCTTCTCAATGTACGTATCGGTAGAAGGAATATAGGCTTCAGGCTGAAAGTAATCGTAATAACTCACGAAATAATCAACCGAGTTATTAGGGAAGAACTCCTTAAACTCAGCCGCAAGCTGAGCAGCCAAAGTCTTGTTATGTGCAATCACAAGCGTTGGGCGGTTTACCTTATTGATCATTTGAGCAATGGTAAATGTCTTGCCGGTACCTGTTGCACCTAGCAATGTTTGCTCTTTCTTACCATTCCTAATCCCCTCTACCAATTCCTTTATGGCTGTGGGCTGATCGCCTTGCGGAGAGTATTCCGATTCAAGCTCGAACTGCTTGTTACTAATCACAATATCACTCATTGCCCAATACCACCCTTATCATCTAAAATAGTTAAAGAATATGTCGATAATCCCCGATATATAATACAAGGAATATTCATCTTTATAAGAATATCTGTTCCCATTATTATACTCGGATCAGATAGTGTATGCAAATCCTAACAATTAGATCGGAGAGGTTCACGACAATGGATATCGTTACAATATTAGGTATATTAGCCGGTCTTGCCGCACTTATCGGAGGATTTCTCTGGGAAGGTGGACAAATTTCAGGCTTATTTCAGCAGACTGCAGCACTTATCGTATTCGGTGGAACCATTGCCGCTGTTGTGATTAGTTATCCAGCTGCAAGGCTGAAGACGATTCCCCAAGCAATACGTTATGCGTTTGTTCGACCAGAGAATGATATGGAAGAATTAGTCGAGGATATTGTCCATATGGCGACTACTGCACGACGAAATGGTGTACTCGCTCTTGAGCAAAGAGCACAACATCACCCGAATGAATTCCTTAGCGAAGGTATGCAAATGGTTGTAGATGGCACAGAGCCTACTCTTGTCAGACAAATTATGGAGATTGAATTAGATCGCGCAGAAATGAAACATGATGGTTATGCCAAAATATTCGAGTCTGCTGGTGGTTATGCACCTACTATGGGGATTATAGGTACCGTCATGGGTCTTATTCATGTACTTAGTAGTTTATCCGATCCAACTGAATTGGGCCCTTCCATTGCTGTCGCCTTTATCGCTACACTTTACGGAGTCGCTAGTGCTAATCTTATCTTTTTGCCCATTGCTTCCAAAATTAAATCGCGAAGTGCTGATGAAATTCAGAATATGGAGCTTCTTCTTCAAGGTATTCTTGCGATTCAGAACGGAGAACACCCTCAAATCGTTCGCAAAAAGATTTCTTACGAGACGATGAAGGCAAAGGATTCGACTCATTCCTCTTCCATGAAGAAGGGGGTTCTTGATGAGACAGCAGACTAGAAGCCAATCTCGACGTCGAGGAAGTCAGGCTGAGAATAGCAATCGAGATCGTTGGCTCATTACATATGCGGATTTAATTACGCTACTGCTTATTTTCTTCGTCGTCATGTATGCTATGAGCACCCTTGATAAGGGCAAATATGAAGAAGTTACACAATCTCTTCAACTCACATTCAAATCTGGTGATTCTATTCTAGAAGAAGGTTCTGGAATAACAGGTACTGCCGATGAATATAAGAATCCTGATACTACCACGACACCACCTAATACGGAAATAGAGCCTACTCAAGAGGTACAGGTACAAGAACCTCATGCATTAACTGAACGTGAACTAGCCTTCCGGCAGCAAGAGCAAGAGTTACAAGGTTTGATGTCGGTTATCTCGAAATATGTATCTGATAATAAATTGGATGATCAAATTTTCGTTGCAGATAAACCCCAAGGAATATCCATTACGCTTAGCGACCAGTTCGTATTCGATGTGGGTAGAGCCGACCTAAAGCCCGCTTCTAGTCCTGTATTAGCTAAGCTCGCAAGCCTTTTCAAGAATCTAGGTACAACTGTTAGTATCGAAGGTCACACGGATAATCTACCCATCACGAGCGCTTCTAAATATCAAGATAACTGGGAATTGTCCGGGGCACGAGCCCTATCAATTCTTCGTTTCTTCCTTGAACATGAGAACCTTAGTCCTGATGGATTCCAATACGCTGGCTACGCTGATACACGTCCTGTAGGAGATAACACAACAACTCCGGGCCGTCAGAGTAATCGTCGTGTGGAGATTATCGTACTTCGTCAGTTACAAGAGTAGTAAAGACAAAAAAGAACAGCCATGAAAGGCTGTTCTTTTTTTGTCTTTACTAAAGTTACCTTACACCCCAACCCCCGTATCGCTAGGCCTAAGAATCACTGATCCAATCGCGAGCAGTATGACTGCCATCAGCCCTAAGATGGACAAAGGTAGCCAGATATCCGTCAATTGTCCCCCCGAGGCTATTCTCTCAACGGATTCTATCACCCACTTCTGCGGAACGAAATTAGCTGCTTTTTGCATGTAATCCGGCATGAAGGATATTGGCCAGAAGCACCCCCCTATCATACAAGTTGGCGTAATAATCATGTTATTAAGCATGCTGGCATTATTAGGATTGCGTACTAATCCAGCCACGGTGCTGGCAATACCCATGGCCACCAACATGAAGGAACCCAAGATCAGGAAGTGTGTAAGGAACGGAATATTATACTCATATCCCAATACCCAACGACTCAAGATCAGAATAATACTGATTTGTAGGATCCCCACAAAGAAGCTTCCCATCATATGACCCATTGCGATTTGGTAAGACCTCACAGGTGCACTATATATACGTGCCATGGTTTTATTTCGGCGATCATCTAATATCATCCGAACGATACTCGTTACCAATCCCATCATGAACATGATTGTAAATCCAGTCACATTCGTAAGTCCATTCTTAGCATACAGGTTATAATCTGTTTTCTGTGACGCAATAAGATGTTTACTCACTTCTTGCAGACTCTTGCTAAAGACATCAAATTGAACACCCGTGTCTAGATTCATTACGCTTAGTCTCTCGGTCGTTCGTACCATTCTTCCAACGATACTATTCATATTCATTTTGATCATAATCCCGGCTTCACCAGCCATTAGTTCATACATGCGGATATCTTGCACATTACCTTGAAGTAATTGTTCACTGAATCCAGAAGGAATCAATATCCCCAGTGTTCCTTTTTTATCTAAAATAGCGTCCCTAAGTTCTTCCTCACCATTCAATGGTTTCAGCTCATAATTATCATTTCTAGATAATTCTTCGATAATATGTTGCCCTGCTGGACCTGTATCTTGATTCACGTAAGGGATATTCACCTTAGCATTACTATTCTGACCCATTAACGCTATCGTAGCCGTGACTACAACACAAGGTAGAATGATAAAAGTTATAATGCCTTTTCGGGTTCCAATAATTCTTCTGACCATATTCAAAGCAATCGTTAAGCTATGCATGATATCCCACCTTTCGATAAACAATAGCTGTAACTGCTAAAAGAGCAGCACAGATACCTGCCAACATACCGATACTTGAGATGATCTCAGATATATTCCCATGTAACATGATTTGCAGAATACTCTTCATTCCCCAATGATTCAACGTAAACTCTCCGATGTTCTGAATAAATCCAACTGGAATAGGTAGAAATCCTCCACTAAAAAACGTCATGGCCACGATTAAAACCTGCATGAAGTTACTGGCACCGGAACTCGATTTAGACATCAAGGATACGATTGCTGCGATCATCATGGATGCGAATATCAATAACATGCAAGTCACTGCTAACAACACTGGCTGTTGACCCCAATTTGTTCCGTATAGTACATAGGAGACCGTAATAATAACAAGCGTCTGAGCTATAGCTACAATACTACTTCCGATCATCTTACCTACTAATATCTGAATATGTGATATGGGCATAGACTGTAGGCGGTATAATGTGTGATTCTCCCTCTCATTCAATAGACTATCACTGGCCGTGCCACCCGAATATAACAGGAACATTATCAACATCGCCACTGCAAAATATTGCGCCGCAGAATATGAAGTTGCTGCATCATTCAACTTACCTACTGAGACATATGAATGGGCATCACTAGGTGAACCCGAACTAACAGCCACTTCTTGCTTTAACCCCATCGAACCCACGACAATTGCAACCGATTGCCCGTGATTGATTTCATCTAGAAAGCTATCAAATACCGTTCCTGCGACCATATTAGCCGTTCTGTTACTTCCGAGCATAAGCTCGAGCTTCGCTTCCTTTCCGGTCATCACTTGATGATCGAAATCGACAGGAACCGTAACGACATAATCCACCTTTTGCGACCGCAACAGCTTCTCTGCTTCTTCGGTCGTAGGCACATCTTGCATAATAATCATTTTCACAATATCTGGACTTTGTAGGTAGGTATTTAACTGAGAACTCACAGCCCCTTTATTCCCAACACTTTCTACCATCGCAACCTTCACAGGATCAAGATCGTGAATCTTATCATCTGCATTGAAAAAGGTTGAAAGAGCCGTACCTAGTATAAAGATCAATAGTAATGGCAACACAAAAAGATTAATAAGTACTGTACGTGCTCGAAACATTCTCCTAAGTTCAAACCACGCAATCATCCAAACGTTCATCTACTTCCGCCCCCTAATCACGTAGCTTTCGACCTGTTAGATTTAGAAAAAGAGACTCAAGATCAGGCTCTTCACAAGCTAGTGACTGTAAAATGACATTGTGCTTGGCACAAATGAATAGGATGTCTTGCAGTTCCTGCTGGGAAGAAGCCACATACAGCTCAATTACATCTTCATTGGACGAAACTCTAGAAATTCTTGGATGAAGCTCCAACTCATCGATAACCGCTTCTGTAATCTGGGTTGCCTTAATCACAATCTTCTCCGTACTCGCTACTCGCTCACGGAGTTCCTGTTGCGTACCACATGCAATCACGTGTCCCTGATCCATAATGGCGACTCGGTCGCTGATGGCAGCTACTTCTTCCATGTAATGACTTGTATAGATAATGGTTGAGCCCATTTTATTCAAAGTACGAACGGATTCAAGGATGTGATTCCGCGATTGCGGATCAATACCTACTGTGGGTTCATCCATAATGATTAACTTCGGGTGATGCATGATTGCACACGCAATGTTCAGCCTTCTTTTCATCCCACCAGAGAATGTCGCCGGCATTTCTTTAGCACGATCTTGTAGTCCGACGAACTCTAATGCCTCCTCCACTCGCTCCTTCAACAGCTTACCTCTCAGTCCATATAACTTGGCGAAGAAGGTCACATTGTCCGCCGCAGGCATCGTCTCATATAGAGCTAGTTCTTGCGGCACAAGGCCTATACGCTTCTTCACTTCGAGTGGTCTATCGTTCACCGATATCCCATCTACAGAAATACTGCCATGGTCTAATTTCATTAATCCACTCATCATATTGATTGTTGTACTCTTCCCTGCACCATTCGGACCTAACAGACCAAATATTTCGCCTTCATGAATACTTAGATTTAAATGATCAACGGATATGTTAGTACCGTATCGTTTCACTACATCCTTTATTTCCACAAATGCCATATTCATCGCTCCCTCTATGCTTCTTGTTCCCTATTGTACTGAAGTTCAGCAAATTTGAGAGGTACTAAAGGTCATAAGGTATAGGTGACGAAAGTCATCTCCTTCAGCATTCTAGTCCTATGCTATAATGAAGCCATATTGCCCCATTTTATCCCATAAAGGATGTTGTGTATCTTGTTCTCTTTTCTAAATATTCTTCGCTATGGCTTCATCTTCATTGCCAGCTTTAGCTCCATCTACATATACCGTTATGACAATTATGGTCAATTTATTGTAACTCTACTACTCTATATGTTCCTTGTTGTATTAGATCGATTCATACATAAGCTCTCCGCCAAAAAGCTATTGTTATGTATAGACATCATCTTCTCTGTCTGGCTCTGTCACACCTATGGTTATTTGATGTTCTTTATCTCTCTCTCCTCACTATTCGTCTATGTTTTCTTACTTCATCGTGGGACCCGTTGGCTCATGTTAAGTATCCATTTAATACTTCTTAATGTCTCCTTTCAACACGAGCAAGCTTTATGGATTATTTGCATCAATTCCACATTTATTCTAACTGCGGTTTTGTTATCGTTACTTCAGTACTCTAAAAATAGTCATGAAGATGTCATCCGTCTCTACGACGAGCTCCGTAAGGATCATTACGAACTAGATGAAACACGTAAACGGCTAATAGAGTTTACTCATCAAGTGGAAGCCACTGCGCAATCGGGCGAACGTGAGCGAATAGCTCGACACCTTCATGATCATATTGGTCATCGTCTCATTCGAGTCAAAATGATGATGGAGGCAGCCATCCAGATCATGCCTTCTAATTATCCTCACGGGATGGACTTAATGAACCAGATTCGAGACCAGCTGTCAGGAAGCATGGATGATATGCGTAATACTGTGAAAAAGATGCGTCCTGCCACTTCTTTAACGGAAGAATACGCCATCGATCGATTACTTGAGGAAACAGGACGTGCGACAGGAATTCACACCAATCTTAAGGTCAAAGGCATCCCAATCCTGTTGTATCCGAGCTTGCAGATTGTATTATTCAAAAATGCCAAAGAAGCGATTACGAATGCTCTACGACATGGTAACGCTACATCCGTGGAAGTTATCCTCACTTTTGGAAATGGGGAGGTATGTATGGCTGTAAGTAATACTGGCGAAATATCTCCGCTTTCGTGTACTAATACGAGACAACAAGGCATGGGGTTAAGTGGCATGGAAGAACGCGTTAAGCTAGTTGGAGGACATATGTATATTCAGTGGGAGTATCCATTTACTATTGTAACCACGCTCCCAGTGTACAATAAGAACGAAGTAGTATAGAGGTTGTTCAAAAAGTCATCTTTTGATCACGAAGTATGTCAAGGAGCTTATTTTCGCATCGAATATTGAATTCAGCCGGTCCTAGCGTAAGCTTCCGAAGTATGTTTCCTTCGGAAACATTTCAGGTGCTCACGTAGGTACTGCCAGCTTATGTTTCCGAAGTCGTTTTCTCCGAAAACGTGTAGCTTTCGCTCCTCACTCCCTTGCTTCATCCAATCATCATCGTAAGCATGCACTTTAGTGCTGAAAATCCGACTTTTTGAACACGAACATATAGAACAAGGGGGATTTCAAATTGATTTCTTTACTGATTGTGGATGATGATGAATTCATACGTGAAAGTCTAAAAGTATTGATGGCCATGGATGCTGAAATCGCGGTCGTGGGTTGTGCAGCGCATGGTGCGGATGCCGTAGAGTTAATGCAATCGGGGTTACAGGTCGACGTCGTGCTCATGGACATTCGAATGCCTGTATGTGACGGTGTAGAAGGAACCAAACGTGTTAAGGAGCAATTCCCTAATACTCGCGTGCTTATGCTGACGACCTTCGATGATGACGAGTTTATTATTCAAGCGTTGCAGAATGGAGCAAGTGGGTACTTACTTAAGAACATTCCTCCCGATCGCATCATTCATGGAATCAAAACAGTACACGATGGTGATATCTTGATCCATCCAGATATCGCTCGCAAGCTCACAACCTTCCTTCGTCCTGTGGCTCCTTCTACCATGCAGAGCTCTGAAACTTCCTGTGCCCATAAGTTGGAACTATACGGACTAACCCCTATGGAACAGACGATAGTTCGTCATATTTCAGAAGGTCTATCAAATAAAGAAATCGCCCAGAAATGTTTCCTGAGCGAAGGTACGGTAAAGAATTATATCACGGACATCTTAAGCAAGACACAGCTACGTGATCGAACACAAATTGCGATTCTATATCTCACGAACTCTGTGAAATAAGAATAAGGAAACTCAATTAGCTACTTATCCCATGGATAACGTATAACTGGATCGGGTATATCCATATCCGTTGTTGCAGCTGATTCAGCTATCGCGATCGCTGCCTGATTTTCCATCTCAGTAGACGGTCTATCGTCACTTAAAGAAGTTCGTTTAATTGTATTGAGTCTCATACCGATAATTTGATAAATGCTAATCGGTTTCATACTAGCTGTCACACTAACATTCTGATCTGGCACTAGTATAACACCTAACTGGTGATGATCCCCGGCATAAATAGGACGTTGAAGATACTTACTCTCACCTGCCAAGTTCTGCACTTCTAACTTACAAAATGCAGGATTCATACGTAAACAGCTATGTAACTGTTCTGTGCTATGGATCATGATGCCATTTACCTTCAATAAGGTCTCTCCAGGTACAATACCGAGTTCTTCTGCCGGGCTATTAGGCACGATAGAGAGTACACGTAGTCCCTTAGAAGGATGCACGAACATCGCATTGCGTTGCTGTTCCTCCAAGCGACTATACCAGACCAATCCTTCATGTATCAATACACTGGCAAGTGCAGCGACAATCATAAGTGGACTCCACCAAGTAGAAAGCAAGCTGAGTGCTAGAAGAACTACACTGTATAATAGTAGTCTCTTGAATGTAACGTTTGCTTTCTGCTGTGGTAACAAGCTCTGTGTCATTTCTCCAAATCCAATGACAACAGGGAGCGCTAACAGACTGAATCCACCACTCCAACCATCGCCTCCTAGTAGTGGCGTCCAAGGCAAGATACTGCCCGTCGTCTGAGCTGGAATAAGTAGGAATAGCGGAAGCGCCCAGAAAGCCTGCATCTGATACCCTCCGACTAACTTCCCACGTTTACTCTCCACAAGCAGAGGCATGGCGAATGAAGCTCCTTGTTTCTTTATCAGAATAGCCTCTGCCAAATGTAACACAGCTACCAACACTAGAAGAGCGGGTATATCTAGCTCTCTGACTGTTCCAACAATGGTCCCCATGAATGACCCAGGCTGCCATTTCGGAAAGAAATCCACGATAAACTGTAGGACTCCTAATAGACCAATAGCATATGCAAAACAGAAATATCTCACACGAAATAACAACAACACCAGTGTCACAACCCAGATACAAATAATCGCTTCACTTGTTAAAGTTATGCCTAGAAAAGCCATAACTAATGAAACACCAATGCCTGCGGCTAGACCCCCTATAAATGTACGCCAGGCTTGAAGTCCCCAACTATGCAGCCTTACACTGAATAACTTCCGTTCCATCAATACCTGTTGGCGATACAACAACATAATAAAAAGAATAGAAATATAATAAAAGGGCTGAATCAGCAGCTGCAATAAGCCATCTGTCACTTTCCACAACAATTCTACAACTACATCCAAGGTTTAGTCACTCTCCTCCAAGACTCAACACAACATTTACTAACTAATCCCCTCAATGTCCAACTACATAGATTGAAATACAATTGCGCTCACAAGTTCAATGATTTCTAAAGAAAATCATGATTATGGGGGTTCGTAGAAAACTTATCATTCCTCATATCAGAAAAAAAGAAGGCTAACGTTCAGCCTTCTTACTTCTTCGACGCCATTGCCTTCATTTCCTTCTGTACTTCAGCAATCCCTTGTTTCAATTGCGTATCATTTAACGGGTCTTGGATATGCTTAATGAGCTCATTTTCCAAAGCTTCCGCTGTCTTAGCATCAATAATACCATTGACCTTAAGCTTCTTACTTGTCTGGAAGCTCTTGACTGACTTCTCAGTTGCTTGGTCAAAGTATCCGTCTGTTCTCCCTGGCTTAAATCCAAGTCCATTCAACATGACTTGCGCACTTTTTACATCTTCATTGTTCGTATTGTATTGCAGACTCTTCTTTTTGTTAATTGGCGCTACAGAGAAGAAATCTGGCTGAGATACAGCAATATTAGGCTTAATACCCTTCTCATGAATCCAAGTACCCTTAGGGGTAAGCCATTTAGCAATGGTTATCTTAAGTAAACTACCATCACCCAATTGTTTATCAAAGCTCGTCTGTACTGTGCCCTTGCCGAAGGAGTTCTCACCTACCAATATCACACCAGCCGATTCCTGTAACGCTCCTGCCAATATCTCAGACGCGCTTGCACTTCCTTTATTCATTAAAAGTGTTATCGGATACGACTTACTTGATCCCTTGGACAAGCTCTTATCGCGTTTACCCTCTTTATCTTCCACCTGAACGATGAGTTCGCCTTTGGGTACGAATTGTTGTGCTATATCAATGACGACAGCGAGAACACCACCTGGGTTGTTCCGAACGTCTATAACAAGACCCTTCATCCCTTGCTTCTCTAATTTGGACAATTCAGCCATAAAACGATCGGCGGTATTCAAGGAGAATTGTGTAATCTCAATAACACCTATTCCATCCTTCTCCATACGAGCATTCACTGTTTCTAAATCCACATCATCACGGACAATCGCGAATTCAATAGGATCAGATACACTTTCACGTTTCACTTTCACTTTAGCTGTTGTCCCTTTGACACCCCTAATTTTAGAAACAGCATGGTTCAATTCAAGTCCTTTAAGAGACTCCCCATTGACGGATAAGAGAATATCTTGAGACCGAATGCCAGCTTTCTCAGCAGGAGATCCCTTGATCGGTGATACTACAACGACATTCCCATCTTTCAAGGAGACTTCCGCACCAATTCCACTAAAGGATCCTTCAATCGACTCTTCGAATTTCTGTGCAGTTTCTTGACCCATATACGTGGAATAAGGATCCGAAAGTGATTCCATCATCCCATTAATCGCACCATCTACCAAGATGCTACGATCAATATCCTTATAATAGTTCCCTTCAATTAGGTCGAGTGCCGTTCCGATCTTCTGAGCTTCTTCTTTCTTCAGACCTGCACTGTTGGTTATGCTTGCAAGTAAGCCTTCACCACCTACTGCCTGTCCTGCATAGCTATTACCACTACTCAAGAAAAACGTCAGTAGACTGCCGCATATCATGGCAGCAACCATCAGTAATAAGGCCGTACGTTTCTTTAACACCGCTATGTTCACCGCCTTTTTCTTGTCAGACTATCACAAGTCCATACTCTATTGTACCCAACCTAGTATATGTACGAACGGGTTGGAATATTTATAATAATAGCATGATTTAGATCATTATAGGTAAGGCATGGGATCAACCCGGCTTCCATTTAAACGTACTTCAAAATGAAGATGGGGTCCTGAGCTCCGCCCTGTATTTCCTGACTCTGCAATCTTTTCCCCTTTACTAACACGGTCGCCTACTTTTACATTGGTACCGCCATTACGAAGATGTCCGTATAACGTCCACATGCCACCACCGTGATCAACGATAACGGCATTTCCATAACCACTGTACCACTCAGCCAAAATCACAGTTCCCGCTTCCGCTGCATGAACCGACGTTCCCTGCCCTACAGCAAAATCAACACCTGTATGCATCTTGCCCACTTCGCCCGTCACTGGATGCGTTCGTCTACCAAATCCTGAAGAAATACGCGCGCTCCCTACTGGCATGAGTAACGGTCCTCCACCACCACTAAAGGATGCTGCTGCATAACTAGTAGATTTTTTAGAACTTTTCTTCGCTGCCGCAGCAGCCGCTGCTGCACGTTTCTTAGCCGCAGCCTTCGCAGCTTTAACACGTGCTGTTTCCTCAGCTACCAACTTGTTCTTCTGTTGTAAAAGAGCTGAGCGGTTACTAGCAAGAGCTACGAGCTTTTGCTCCTGATCTTCTGTTAGTTCATCGGAATGCTGAATTTCTTTATCATACATAGCAATCAAAGATTTCTTCTCCGATTCCTTCACGCTCAGTATACTCTTTTGTGACTCCATTTCCGAATAGAGACTTTTAGCCTTGGCATACTGTAACTCTAAATTCTTTTCCTGCTCGACGACAATTTCCTTATCCTTCTTATGCTCTACAAGTAAGTTCTGATCCTGATCTACAATCATCTTTAGAGAATCAGCTCGATCCAGGAAATCCGTAAAGCTACTGGATGACATCAATACTTCAAGATAAGAAATGGACCCGTCGGTATACATGAGTCGTACACGAGACTCAAGCATAACCTCGCGAGAGGCGATACGTTCTTCTGCAGCATCTAACTCTGTTGCCGCTAATGTTAAGCTTTCCTTAGTCTCATCAATTTGCTTGGTAACGATTGATAACCTATTACTCACTGTATCAATTTGTGCCATCACGGATTCCAAATATTCCGTTGTTTTATTCTTATAATGTTCTGCTTCCTGCTTATCAGAGGACGCCTTTTCCTGCTCAGCTCTAGCAGTCTTCGCCTGTTCCTGTAATACTTTCAATTCCCGTTCGATGTCACGTACTGTTTTCTTTTTAGCGTAACCATCGTCAGGTTGAAATATGAAGGTTGCTAATAAGATCGCAGCTAGTATAAGTGTAAACTTTTTCAAATTGGGTTCGCCATCCTTTTCTAAATTCTATAACGTATATATGTCGTCAACGTCGGCCATCAAAGAAGCTCGTGATTCTCAGCTATACTTTTAAAAATTTACGAATGGAAACCGTACTTCCCCAGATACCAATCAGTATACCTATTGCAAGTAGCAAAGCACTTAAATACAACCATACATCTGATAACGGTAGCAATACTATTCCTAGGGTTATATCTCCACTAAACGCCTTGACCAACTGATCATAACCAAAGATTAAAAGTCCTACAGTGGTTAACGATCCAATGCCTCCAATAAGTGCACCTTCTATAAAGAAAGGCCACCGGATGAAATAATTCGTCGCCCCTACCAATTTCATGATGCCAATCTCACGGCGACGCGCTAGAATGGTAACTCTAATCGTATTTGATATCAGGAACATTGACATAATACCGAGACCTATCACAAATATGAACCCGATGTTACGAACAGCGCGAGTAATCTTGAATAACTTCTCAACCGCTCCCTCACCGTATTTCACCTTCATGATTGGATTCTCAGGGTGATCCTTGTTAAGTGCAGTGATTTTGTCCGCAACATGAGCTACTGTCGTTGCCTCTATGACCTCCACTGATAGTGTGTCAGGTAGTGGATTATGATCTTTATCGAAGCCTTCAAGTAGTGCCTTACCGTCTTCTCCAAGACTCTCACTGAATTCTTTCAAACCTTGCTCTTTAGATATAAAGGTAATCTTGCTAACCTCAGGCATTAATCCAATCTCTGTATGGATCTTTCCACGCATTTGCTCATTCACATCAAGGTTCAAATACACTTTGATCTCAACTTGACTATCCACTTCGTCCGCTAACTGATTCACATTTACAACCAATAGAATAAATACACCTAGAACAAAAAGAGAGACGACAATGGATGTGATGGATGCGATAGACATCCAACCATTACGGAATACGTTCTTGCACCCCTCACGCAGATGCCGCAAGAAGGTGTTAAAACTCATATCCATATTCCCCTCTCAATTGGTCTCTCACAATGTTTCCTTGCTCGATTGCAATGACACGTTTACGCATTTTGTTCACGATATCTTTGTTATGAGTAGCCATCACGATCGTCGTCCCACGAAAGTTAATCTCGTCAAGCAACTGCATAATACCCCATGAAGTCTCAGGATCTAAATTCCCTGTAGGCTCGTCCGCTATAATAACAGAGGGGTTGTTTACTATGGCTCTAGCAATCGCTATCCGTTGCTGTTCCCCACCCGAGAGTTGATCTGGCTCACGTCCAGCTTTATTCTTGAGTCCTACGAGATCCAACACTTCCATAACTCGCTTCTTAATGACTTTCTTCGGCGTTTCAATAACTTCCATAGCAAATGCTACATTCTCATAAGCCGTCATACGAGGTAAGAGTCGAAAATCCTGAAATATAACGCCGATATTCCGTCTAACGTAAGGAATTTTACGAGGCTTGAGCTTACCAATATTAAATCCACTAACCGAAATTTGCCCTTTAGTTGGAACTTCTTCTCTATAGATAAGCTTCATAAACGTCGATTTACCCGCCCCAGAGGGACCGACAACATATACAAACTCATTACGATCAATCTTTACTGTTACACCCTGCAGGGCGTTAGTTCCATTCTTATATGTCTTCCATACATCTTGCATTTCTATCACAATTATCACTTCCCAATTCCATAATCAGACAATATTATTTCGACATGTTCTAGCCATTTCCTTTAAAAACCTTTAAATTTCATCACTAATATTTATTGTAACAAACTTGTTACCTTTTGAGTACCCGAAATTATTCCATTTCAACTACATATACATAGATAAGTGCATGAATAACGACCAATAAGAAGTTAGAAAAGGTGTGTCCTATGAAAAAAAATCATATTACTCTAATCATATCCACTGCTCTAGTGACTGGATCCGTTCTCGTTGGCTTATGCCATCTATATGTAAACCAAAATACGATACCCAAAGGCGTACAGATTTCAGGCTGGTCTGTAGGAGGTATGACAACAGAGGCCGTCCTGAAAGATCTCAATGATAAGTTCCAACAACTTGGACAGACGTCTCTTCATATCTCTGCTAAGAATCAAGACATACCCGACATGGAATGGTCTCTTACTGAAGCTGGTGTTCGATATGAGGCAGATGCATTTCAGAGTGCTATTATGAAACTAAACAAGGGCAACTTGTTAGAGCGTGTATCCTATCGTTGGCATTTCGAAAGAAGTTTTGATATAAAGCCTCACTGGAATTCCTCTCCTATGAAATTGAAATTTAATATGGCATGGGAGAAAAAGAATTTCGGCGTCCCCATAAATGCGACACGGCGTATTACATCCAATGATCAAGTTGTATATACACCTGAAGTGTCGGCATTCCAACTGGACTGGGAGACCCTAACAAACCGTATGGTTTCTTTGATTCCGCAAAATTTCTATAGATTAGAACACCCCTCACTCACACCGCTTAAGATACAACTTCCTTTCATCATAGCGAATCCTGAACTTAGCGTTATTGATTTGAAAAAAGAAGGTATAAACCGTAAAATCATGGAATTCTCTACTTCTTTAGATTCCAGTAGTGAAGGTAGACTTTATAATGTGAATTCAGCTGCGCAAGCCACCGATGGATTACTATTGAAACCTGGAGATGTGTTTGATTACGGCAAGATTGTCGCCTTAGCAGAGGATAAATATGGATTTCAAGAAGCACCTGTCATTCTAAATGGAAAGCTGGTGCCTGGGATTGGCGGAGGAATCTGCCAAGTGTCGAGTACTCTTTATAATGCAGCGATTCGTACGGGGATGGACATAGTTGAGCGCAGAAACCATTCACTTCCTGTTCGATATTTACCTAAGGGACAAGATGCTACGTATGCTACAGGATCGATCAACTTCCGTTTCAGGAATAATACAGGCAAACATTTGTTGATTCACGTCGCCGTTCAAGGCAAAACACTCACAGTTAAGTTCTTTGGCACTTTCCCTACCGATGTTACATATGACATTGAATCCATTACGGTAGGGACCCTCACCCCTCCCAACAAATACGTCCAGAATTCAACACTACCGGTTGGAGGTCAAGAAATCATACAAAATGGAAAAGCGGGTTATATCATTGATACCTATCAGATTAAAAAGGTCGATGGTATCGTCAAAGAACGAAAGCGCATCTCCCACGACACGTACCTTCCACAGAAGACGCTGATTGGCATTCACCCCGAGAATAAGATGGATAAAGACCAGCCGATTGTTCCTAAGGAGAAAACCATTATTGAGGATGGTGTGAGTGGTCCGAACTTTTAGGAGATGTGGGAGATGCGTTGTATCCCCTTCCGCCGCTGTTAAAACCGGGAAATATGATTCGATTGGAGATGACGGTGATTTCCCGGTTTTAAAGGCGTTCGCCTATCGGCTCTCCAGTGGATACAACGCACCTTGGTATAAGAACGACAACACAGAGATAAGGTCTAAAGAAAACAAAGTCAAAGACACACACAGAGACAAGTTCAAGAACAACTTCTATAACAGTGATTAAGCTTATACAAAATCAACGAACTCGAGAGCATTGATCATTCAAGAGTAATCACTTGAACTTAAGGACAATAGTAGTGCTCAAATCTGTAATTACAGCTTGATGAACAAACCAGAGGTTTGTCTATACAATAGCCGTCAGTCAATTGAACTGAAAAGACAAAAAAAAACGGCGGTCCTACTCGGATCGTCGTTTATCTTTTTATGAGATCATGAACATCTCTTAGCAAATGATTCCGAGCTGCTTAGCTTGCTGTTCGGTTAAGATGAACTCCTCTGTTGGCCAAAACTCAGCCTCTTTATCCAAACCGAATAGGATGATGATATCATCCCATATACCCTTTTCCAACGCTTCAATTTGGGATATGGTTACTTTCATAACGTAAGCCTCTCCTTCGCTTGTTAATAACATACTATGCACAACTAAGTCATTTCACTAACCCAGATGATCTATACATGATATGATATTAACCAACTTCCTGTTTAGCGACCCCATTAATTCCATTAAGCATATTTCTATATCCTATTATATTGACCGACTATCGCTCCGTGATCTTGCTTGTATTCGTTCTTATATTCAACAAAGCCAATCTCACATCCAGATCCAATGGTGACATTACGTCCACGAACCACAGCGGCTTTTGTATTCTCCAAGTGAATCTCATCCCCTTCAATACTGTCTGCCTGCATGGCACCGTAGGCACCAGGAGAATATTTCCCAATGAAAGGAATAGTTATGGCTTTGGTAATTGTGATCTTGCCTCCACCAATCTCACGTGCACGACTAGGTCCGTACAGCTTTATTTCAATGACTTCCCCATTCAACATGTTGGCAATATCCAATGAGCCGCGTATAATCACTTCTTCTCCCTGACAATCTCCTGATATGTACAAGGCACCCTGTCCTTTTAACTTTTCAACATTTAGATTACCTTCAACTCGGATTTCCCCATTCACCTTCAACGTTTGGGCAGACAAATCCCCTATCACGTCTAACTCTCCTTGAATTGAAATTTCTTCCCCCTGCAACCCTTGGTGGACCTTCATATTCCCTTGACAACCTATGCTACCTGATTTGAGAGCCCCCTCTACAGATGCCGTCCCCGTACATTTGAAAAGAGTACATTCCACATCTCCATGAATAATGCTGTCTCCCATTATTTTAACCTTATCGTACTGACCTCCACCCGAACTCCCATTTCCTGTGATTCTCAAATCTTTCAATTGTGTTGAATCCGATCTAGATCCGCTCATCTTCATTTAACTTCCCTCTTTTCCAAGTTTGTCGTTATATTTGTATTTGTACACTTTCCATGTTCGCGATTATATTCGTACACAAGATCCTACTTTCGCTTCAGGATCCTGATGAATTGTATTCTTATATTCCACTAGTCGGATGGTGCAACCCGGACCAATACTCACGTCGTTCCCGCGAACGGTATCTGCTTCCGTATACTCCAGATCGATATGGTCTCCTTCAATGATATGTGCCTTCAATCGGGTAGAGAAACCATGATGAAGTTGTTCCCAGATACGCGGACTCTTCCATTTCCTCACGACAATGTATTCTCCACCAATCTCCTGTGCGGAGCAAGGCAAATTCATCTTAATATCCACTTGACCTGCATTCAACAATCCTTCGATCGTGAAATGACCTTTCACCGAAAAGCTCTCACATTGCACATCCTCTTTTGTCTTCAGTATGCCCCCTACTTCCACGGTATCGCTCTTCAGACCCTTATCAAAGATCGCTCTTCCATTAATGAAGACAGCGCGACACTGGACTTGATCCTTAAATGTAGACATCCCACCAATATCCATCTTATCCAAGGTAGTAGGTCCTTCCACTTTTGCGGTCCCATTTATGTTCAATGAGTCAGCATGAAGTGATCCTTCGATCCCTACGGTTCCATTACTTGTGAACGTTAAGCAATCGATGTCTCCACCAACCTTACCCATGCCATCAATCTTAACGTCCTTATATACTCCACCGCCCGTTCGTCCCATGCCGGATATGTTCAGATCATGCCTAGATTGCTGTTTCTGCTCCATCTACTCTTCCTCTCTTTCATTCATTTTCAATTTCAATTCTTCAATGCTAGACGCAAGCGGTAACCGAATAACCCACTTTACACCTTTGTCGAAATACATTTGATCCGCTGATTCCGTAAGAAACAATACCGATACGCCCATTTTACGTATAAGTACCAATTCACCGTTCTTTCCAGCCAATTTACCGTAGTGTTCTTCCATCGTTCTAACGAGCATTAACCCCTCATCACGCGATAGTTCACCACTCTTAAGTAACTTCTCTAGTATGTATATACAAAGAATATTATCGAATGTGAAATCATCCTGTTGTCCTTGAATTTCAACGTATAAATCCAATGTTAGTGACGACACAATGTTACATTCTATTAATTCTATCGACCGAAGTGACGTCTCTCCAGCGTTAGGTGAGAAGACATCTGCAAGTTCATCTAACGAAAGATCATCTTTCATATTAATTATTTTATCTACACGGGCAAGGATTTTGTGTCTAGGGAAAAAGGTTTCCTGTCCCGTATAGGACGATTTACGGATAAACCAATCCTCTGGGATAAGGCTTTTCCTTTTCCAGCGATACAATTGACCATAAGAGATTCCTGTGATTTCTAGCAGTTCTTTTTTAGATATTAAATCGTCGTCCATCGTTATCTCCTCCTTCACTATCAATGTAACATAACATTGTTACGTTGTAAATCTGAAAAATCTATATATTATTCCTACTCTGTTCAGATGCTTGAATACTTTACATCAGACAATATCCTGCACCCGCCTTTAAGGATATATTCCTTATGGTCATAACAAAGAGAAGGTACCATCGATAACGACGATACCTCCTCTTTTGAAATAATAGCTCGTCTATTCTACATAGTAATATGCAGTAAAAGATACGGTTGCCATAAGAATGCTACCTGGGTCACGTTTCTCATAGGGTTGGCTGAAACTGAAGGAATCAATGGAAATGAATCGTGGAAGCTCTTGCAATTTCTTCATCCATTGGCGTATCTCCGTATAACCGCCTTCTAACTTTGCGGACATTTTAACTTCCTTAATATTTGAGAATATAACTTTCTGATTACCACTAGAGCGATCGCTTTCAATCACTTCAGATAATGTGAAATCAATATCACGAAGTTGAGCGTAAGAGGATTCACCAATACTTTTTAAATCTAGAACAAGTTCGTCCGTATGATCACCCTCTGGCAATGAAGCTAATGTAGCCTCTTGGAGATCCTCATTGTTATCTTCAGTACTCTTAATTTCATCTACCTTGCCTTGAATCCGCTGATTGAACCCATTAATTCGGCTAATCTCAGCCTCTTGCTCTTTGACTTTCGTATTAGAAGGTTGTAGACCCATCATATAGAACGCAAATAATAGGAGAAATAGACTAACCACTCCCAGAATAATTGCCGAACGGTAATTATTTATTCGTTCCATCAATGACATCTCCCCCTTCCTGCTCCGTCTGCACAATTGGTACTACCTTTGGCTGGTTCATGTCCACACGGAATATAGCAGAATACATACGAATGGATGTTGCTTCTGAACCTTCTGATGTCAGACCGTCGGAATGCGGAATCGTCGATTCAAGTGTTAGCTTCTCAAGCATACTCGATATGGAAAAAGACATCTTACGTAACTCCACTAAATATGCAGCGGCATCATCCATATTCACAAAATTAATAGTTAAAACAATTTCAGAATGCTGCGTGTACATGATATCTCGGATTACTCCACCCTCAGGAAGTTGTCCATCCAACTCATCCAAGACATCCACCGCATCTATCCTGGTTTTCATTAATTCGTCGATCACAGTCTTTGTATTCTTTCCTTGAGTACCGTTGGCTTGTAATGCTGTTAACTCCTGCTCCAACATCGTAGTCTGGTTGTTTAATGCCTCAATTCGCGACGTCTGCGTACTAATCTGACCCTGATTCCCTACGTACGTTACACCAATTGCTATGGATCCCACTATCCAGAGAACCGATAGTCCCATCGCTACATACGGAAATACCTGTGCTTCTCGATCTTCTCTCGGGAGAAGGTCAATTGCAAAATGACCATTATTCTTCAATGCTGTACCGAGTGCATTACGGTAATCATTCATTTCAGGATCATATTTAATAGCTTCAGATTGTTCGAACGTTATGACGCGAACGTTCTGCTCTGTCATCATAGAAGACAATTCATCTAGAAGTTGTATACGTCTTTCTGTTGATCCTGTTATAACTAAATCTGTAATACGAGTTGAACCATCGTGAAGACTATATTGATAGAAGTTCAACATTCTGGATATTTCTGCGGTGATTTCTACAATCTGTTCTGGAGATAGTTGGTCCTCTACTCCTATATCATGATCTGACGATAATTCATCGTCTTCGTTCAAATTCACGGGATCTCTTCGATGCAAATCGTATAAGTTAATTGAACGCATGAATACCGGATGTCCGCTGCGAAACATATACACATCTAACAATGACTTCTCTAGATGAAGCAGCATCGTCTCCTCGAAAATCTCTCCCTGTGTAACCGCGAGTGTACGAGCTATGGATGTCGCTGATATTTCGACGCTCGACACCTTTAGTCCCGCATATTCTAGCACGGCAACATAATCTTCAATTAATTTGCGTGGGGCCGCAAATACGAGCAAATGCGTATTCTCTACATCTAACTCTGTCGTTACGTAATCATAGACTGGATTCTCAAATGGTAAGTGAAGACCTGTCTCTACCTCTAATTTAACAAGTTCCTTTACCTGCTTGGGATTGGTGCTTGGAATACTCATTCTTCGAATAATCATTTGAGAAGGTGGGATCGATAAGGATATCTTCCCCCCCTTAATATTTTCTTGCTTGACCCATGCCTTCAGCAGATTCTGTAACGCTTCACCATCAGCGATCTGATTCTCAACGATCATGCCAAGTTCGAGGGGGAGATAACATTTCTTATCGATTTCCCACGTTTTTTTCTTATTTAACCTAACGTATCGAATTCCGGTCTGCTCAATGGCAATTCCGATCCACTGCTGTCCTAGTCCAAACATATGCTAGCTTCACCTCCTAACGGATGAGCGAGAGATACCCGCCTATAATCTCAGAACCGTATCCGTACGCGATAATGGTTCCAATGGCGAGCCATGGACCGAACGGTACGGGTTGTTTACGTTTGATAAATCCCAGCAACATTAGCATTCCATACACAAGAGTCCCAATGGCTGAGGATAGGAGGAACGCAAGTATCACATTAGGGAAGCCGATCACCCATCCGCATAGAACGAATAACTTCGCATCCCCCATTCCCATGCCTCCTGCCAGCGCCAGTAAGAGAACAATTCCCCCTCCAACCACAGCACCTAGGACACCATTCCAGATAGATTCTTCTGTATAAATAATTCTGAGCAGAACCAGCACCGGAAGGAAGAACAACAGAACTTTATTTGGAATCAGCATATATTTCAGATCAGACACGCTAACAATCACACATAAGCTGACCAGTACCCAGCCAACCAAGCTCTCACCTGACAATCCCGTTCGCAGATATACCCACAGGAACAATAAGCCCGTTACCCCTTCTCCAAGTGCGTATAGTCCAGACACTGGAGCCTGGCAGTAGCGGCATTTGCCGCTGCTAAGTATCCAGCTCAATACGGGTACAAGATCGCGCCCTTTAAGGCGCGTCCCACATTTGGGACACCGAGACGGTGGGGAGACGATAGACTTCCCTACAGGAATTCTTAACGCAACCACGTTATAGAAAGAACCTAGGATTAGACCGAGCATAGTGACGTAGACTGAGACGAAGATGTTGAACATTAGATGATACCCTCCCAAACCCTCCCTAGTAGGGAGGGCCCCAGAGGACCTGCCCTCTGGACACCCGAAAATTTGTCGTGCTTGTTTGTTATTTCTTACTAAGTTTATTATGACGAATGGGGCGCCTTGGGCTTTACTGGCATTGCTGATTATATTCGGCAATGCTAGTAAAGCCCAAAACTGTAGATTAGTGTACAAGTTGATATTTGAATTTGAAACAGGAATCGGAAGGTTGTCCCGATTCCTGTAGTTGTAGACAATTTAATGATTTCGGTAGGAAAGTAGCTGAGATGATTGAATTGTGTTGATTAGTATTCTTAAGGAGTGGTAGTTTTGGGTTTTAATTCAGATGATAGAACTTGTTCGTGAGAATATTGTCCTGCATTAGAACCGGCTGGAGGGGGAGTAATAGTTACACTCACCAACTCCCCTGTTGGACCATAGTTCACGACTGCTGCGGTGATTGGATTTTTTGTGCTTGGGAGCAAGATTCCTGCCTCAATGTAATCTCCTGCTCGTAGCTCTGCAAGAGTAACTTCTGCACCAGTAGTAGCTCCAGCAGCAGGGTTCCCAAATTGTCCATTTTCCTCCCCAATAATATACATCCGAGATGCATCATATATCTGTCTTGCCGTTGCTAAATCTGAATCATTCTTAGAATTATTAATGATTCCACCGATCATAGGAATTGCGATTACCGCTATAATACCCAAGATTACGATTACAGCTAGTAACTCGATCAATGTGAACCCTTTCTCTTCCTTCTTCACGCGTTTTAGTAATTTCGCCAACATAGTAATTCCCCCTTGATAATGTTTTTTGAATGTATATTGTGACTCTTGTCCACTTCCGTCAGATTAAAGTTCATATATGTTGCAATGCTGTTAGTTCTGAAGCCATCTATGAACTCATCTGATCTTCAGCCCCTCCCCGCATTCCCCCTCTCAAAAAATATGTAAAATCACAAGTTACCGTAGAGGCTAAACATTGGGAGCATAATTGCTGCCACGATAATTCCTACTACTCCTGCAAGAAATACGATTAATAGTGGCTCTAGCAAAGATTTCAATCGATCTACCGTGTTCTCGACGTCCATCTCATAGAAGTCAGCCACCTTAGCCAACATCTGGTCTAATGATCCTGTTTCTTCACCAATGGCAATCATCTGTGTAACAAGGGGCGGGAATACCCATGCCCGCTTAAGTGGGTCAGAAAGTGGTTTTCCCTGGCGAAGCGAATCCGCAGCCTTTCGAATTGTGTTCCCAACAACCTTGTTACCTGCCACATCTTCAACAATGGCAAGCGACTGCAGCACGGGTACCGAACTGGCATATAGGGATGAGAAAGTTCTAGCAAACTGGGCAATAGAGCTTTTCTGATTCAACTTGCCGAACACCGGCATTTTCAACTTCAAATAATCTAATGCATACGCCCCTTTGTCCGTACGCTTGTACAGTTGGTATGACAATAGCAGCGCAATAACGCCTAATACCCAGAAATACCACTGTCCCTGGATACTTTTACTCAAGGAAAGCACCAGCTTCGTAATGGCCGGAAGCTCGGCATCCATCGATTCAAACATGGTTACGAACTGTGGCACGATAGCCCACAAGAGATACACAACAGCTGCAATCGCAAGTAACCCCACTGTTAGTGGATACATCAGTGCTGATTTTACTTTCTCACGCGTGTTATGCTGTTTCTCGAAAAAGATAGCAAGCCGTTCCAACGTGCCCTCTAAATCCCCAGATTCTTCTCCCGCACGTATCATGCTGACGAACAGTGCTGGGAATATCTTGCTGTGTTCCTGTACCGCCTGTGAGAATGCAATTCCCTTTAACAAGCTTGAATATACCCCTTGTAGTGCTTTCATTAATGGCTTGCTCTCGGTCTGTTCCGCAAGGATGCGTGTGGCATCCACCAGGGTAACACCGGCTCGAATCAGCGTAGCAAACTGTCTGCAATAAATGATGAAATGAATCATCTTGACGGGATTTCCTATATAAATATCTTTGCTTAAGATGGAGCTCTTTCGTTCAATTAATGAGAATACCGTTAGTCCACGTTTTCGGAGTTCCTCCATAGCGATTGACTTGTCCTGAGCGGTCAGCTTTCCTTTGATCTGTTTACCCGTGCCTGTTCTAACTTGATATTCAAATTGTGGCATCAGTTATTCGCTCCTGTCGTCATATATGACTTGGCAGAAGCTGGATCAATTACACCAGACTTTATCAAATCACGAAGGTTTGTCTCTAACGTATGCATTCCCAACTCTCGCCCGGTCTGTATCATACTCATCATCTGATGTGTCTTCTCAGTCCGAATCAAATTAGCTATCGCTGGCGTGTTGATCATAATTTCAGTTGCACATATCCTTCCTTGACCTCCGGTACGAAGGAATAGTCTCTGTGAGATAACGGCGGTCAATACTGCCGCAAGCTGTGTGCGTATCTGTTGTTGCTGTGGTCCTGGAAAAACATCGATAATCCGATCTACTGTCTGAGGTGCATCTGTTGTATGTAGCGTCGCAAATACGAGATGTCCCGTCTCAGCTGCAGTCACAGCTGCACTGATCGTCTCTGCATCGCGCATTTCACCCACTAGAATCACATCTGGATCTTGGCGTAATGCTGCTCTAAGACCATTGGAGAAACTCAAAGTATCACTACCTATCTCTCGCTGCTGAATCAATGATGAACTATTGGAATGGAGAAATTCTATCGGATCCTCCAATGTGACGATATGTTTGCAATATGTACGATTAATGTGGTCAATCATTGCCGCAAGTGTCGAGGATTTACCACTTCCCGTTGGTCCAGTTACAAGAATGAGTCCTTGTGGTTTCTGTACCAGTTGCATTAGCGTGGCAGGTAATCCCAATTGTTCGATTGTTGGAATGACTGTTGGGATAGACCGAGCTGCGACGCTGATCTCTCCCCGTTGCCGAAATACATTAATCCGGAACCGAGCACACCCCTCAATCTCATAAGAGAAATCCATTTCACCCAAGTTACGAAACTGTTCTGTACGTTCAGGCCCAAGAAGTAATTCGGATATTGATTTGCTGTCTTCCCTCTCAATCGACCTACCATCCAACTTACGAAGCATGCCATCCACTCTAATCTGCGGTGGGGAACCAACGGAGATATGCAGGTCGGAAGCGCCGATTTCATATGATTTGCACAGCAGGTCTATGATGTCTATTGTATCTTGGTGCATCTGCTCTTCCTCCTCTCCTAGTGAGCTACAGTCTCACGCATAACCTCTTGAATCGTTGTAAATCCCTGTCCAACCTTACTGAAGCCATCAGATAACAAATCAATCATCCCCTGACTCTTTGCAACCTCCCGAACTTCTTGCATCGGTGCAGATTCTGTAATCACTCTACGCATGGCATCATCAATCATCAGTACCTCATGTATAGCGATCCGCCCACGATATCCAGTATGATTACAGTTACCACAGCCTCTTCCCCGATAAAGAGTTTCCACTTGAATACTATGCCCCTGGAGCATGATGGCTTCTTGTTCTGTCGGAGTATATGGCGCTCTACAATCCTCACATATTCGACGTACAAGTCGTTGTGCCACGACCCCGATAAGCGACGAGGCTGTAAGATACGGCTCAATTCCCATATCTTGCAGACGCATCACTGTACTGATTGCATCATTGGTATGAAGCGTAGATAGCACTAAATGTCCGGTCAGCGATGCACGAACTGCAATTGCAGCTGTCTCTGTATCCCGAATTTCACCTACCATCACAATATTAGGATCTTGACGTAGAATCGATCGGAGTCCCGCGGCAAAGGTAAGGCCAATGTTCGGGTTAATATGTACTTGATTAATGCCTTCTAATTGATATTCCACAGGATCTTCAACGGTAATAATATTCGTACTCTCCTGATTAAGATGACTCAGTGCGGAATACAGTGTTGTTGTCTTTCCGCTCCCTGTCGGCCCTGTAATGAGCAGAATGCCATATGGACGTTCAATCATTTCTTTAAAAAGAGACTGACTACGAACATTAAACCCTAGATTATCAAGGGATTTCACTCCTGCACTCAGATCAAGTAGTCTGAGCACAATCTTCTCCCCATGAATGGTTGGAAGTGAGGAGACACGGATATCGACCATTTTGTTGTCGAACTCCATCTTGATCCGCCCATCCTGAGGCAACCGCCGCTCTGCAATGTTCAGTTGAGATATGATCTTTAGCCTCGCTATAATAAATCCCTGCATTTGCTTCGGAATAAGGCGCTCTGTACGTAAAGAACCATCAATTCGGTAACGGATTGCAAGATTATTCTCACCAGGATCTACGTGTATATCGGATGCTTTGAGTTGAACGGCCTGTTGAATCATCTGATTCACGAGTCGTACAATCGGAGAATCCTCATCCGTAATCTCCGTCTCCTCGATTTCCTCCTGACTCGGCAACTCCACCATCATCTGAGTCATCGAATCCCGTAAGCCGTAATGTTTCGCAATCGCCCGCTGAAGCTCATCTCTTGTAGAGATAGCTGGCTCTATTCGAAATCCAGTAGTCATCCGTAATTCCTCTATGGCGAAATAATCAAGAGGATCCGCCATAGCGACCATCAGCTTCCCGCCTTCTTTCATAAACGGTAGCACCTGATAACGCTTAGCCATACTTTCTGGAATAATCTGAGTGATTGCTGGGTCAATCTGATACTTAAACAAGCTCACATGTGGAATACCTAACTGGAATTCTAGTACCTCAATGAGCTGCTGTTCCGTTATGTATCCTTGAGAGATTAATAGATCCCCCAGTCTTCGCTTACTCCTACGTTGCTCTATAAGCGCTTCTTCTAGCTGTTCCTGAGAGATAATCCCATTCTCTACTAACAAATCTCCTAATCTCTTCTTCACGATAGCCACAATTAATCATCTCCTAGCAAGTAATAGATTTAACTTTTCCAGGGCTGACCTTTCATTCACTGAATCTCGGACTAGATTCACAGTCTCTAGCATGTCGAAATTTGTTAACTTATATATTAAATTGATGGTTTATAAGGCATTTCAAGAAAATAGGTCGAAAGTCTACTTTTATAGGTATTTTTTCTCATATTTTGATTGCCTACTTGCGAACTATATTCTACAATGATTTATAGCATATGATACAAAATTTTACAACAATTTCTACATAAAAATAGTTATCTCAAATATTCAAATCTTATATTTATCCATTCTTTCAGGGAGGTACTATACATGAAGTTAAACAAGTTCTCACTCTCATTAACGGTATTTGTGGCTATCCTACTAGCAATTCCACTCTATCTATTTAACGTAAGCGCCGACCAAGGGCCTATCTATCAGATCAGAATATTGGAGATTGGTGATGAAAGTAATGCTGACAGTTCTTATGCCCTACCATTCGCACTTGCGCAACAAGACAATATTACCGTTGATACCGTACCGATGAAGGAATTTGTGACACAACCTGATGAACTCAGCGGTAAATACGACGCCATCTATATCGGCAAGGGTAAGTTATCGAATGATATGACTCTTCTAAAAGCAGACGAAATCATCAAAGAATACATAAATAAGGGACTCCCCGTGATCCTACATAAGGATGTATTGAATCAAGTGGCAAATACAACCAACCCTTTAAATGAACAAAGCGTTTTGTATAACTCTTTTTACAAATATTCCACTACTGCTGATCGTAAAGCCAATGTCCTTTTTGTTGATGATGCTGAATTAGGCACTCTCATTTCTCAGATCAAAAACAGCCCTTCTACCATTCTAGAAATGCTGCAACAACGACCAAGAGTAGCTTTGGATACTGGAAATACGCTCATCGATTATTCAAAGGACACAAGTCACAGCTACAAGGCTGGGGACAAGCTGGTATTCCCTTTTCAGACTCACCATATTCGGAATCTTGATGACAATCGAATTCGAGCCAGTCTTTACATGTCGGTTGATAAGATTCTTAATCCCGCAGACAACAACCTTGTGGCAGCCACAAATGTTACGGGACCTACAAATAAAATCAGTTACACATTACCTAAAGCTTATTCAGGATTACTTTACTGGAGATTAGAAGTATCCGATCAACAAACCGGTCTGAAGGACTATATAACAGGAACCATTCGTTACAAAGATGAAAAACCAGTTATTCGAATTATTCAGGTTGTGCCTACAGATGACAGTCATAGCAACTTAACAAAGGTCTTAGAACCGAACCTTCTGGAATCAGACAGCTACAAGCTTGATATCACAGCCGTTTCAATCGATGATTTCAATACTATTTATTCAAATCAATTAAATGGTAACTACGACACGCTAATCTTTGGATTTCAAAATGCACAGAACAAATATGACCCCTTGAGTCCATCATCCGCCGCAGAAGTTCAGCAATTCATTACAACTGGTCAAAGCGTTCTGTTTAATGATGGGACTCTATACGCAGAAACAGTTAATACTGGTAAGACATCAGGGGACATAGTTAACGCGTTCCGTTCGACGACAACATCACTAGTTAACGAGGGATTGTTAACTCAATATCCTTTTGACTTAAGCAAGGATTTAACGAGTAGAGCGTCTTCCAAGGAAATTACTACCTCCTCAGATATAAATACCGGAGAACTCAACACAAACTCCCCATTATGGGAGAAACAGTTGTTCATTAATACCATTTACCGTTCTTTCATGAATGCTAATCACGCTCCACAAATTACTGTGAACGCGCCGACGAACAATAGCACTAAACCATCCTATCTAAACAATCTTTTATTAAGCTATACGGTCAATGATTCTGATTTAAATAATCGTGTCTTATCTACGAGTGTTAAATTTAAGCATAAGGGTACTTATCTCAACCTAGGATACGTTAATAAATCAACTTCAGCAGGGGATACGATAACACAGAGCTTCACTAATCCTTTACCTGAAGGAGGAGACCTGCAACTTGAAATTACGGTCAAAGACGAGGTAGGCGCTCAAGCGACTGAAATCGTCAACTTGACTATCCAGAAAGTCACCGCGAATCTAGAGACAAATCGTACCCTTTCCACAAATGTTGTGGATGGTAAGATACGCAGAGACGAGGAAGTAATCATCACTTATTCCATTTCGCCGAAGAACATTTCTGTGCCATCAGGTAATAAGAATGAGAATCCAAAGGACACCTTTGTAGTTTCAGATCTAAAATACGTGGAGAACTTCCCACGCAACTTGAACGTTTCAGGTGCCGGTATAACTACAACCGGATCTCCCTCTTCTGGAATGACTGTGAAAAAGACGTTTAAAGATATCACTTATCAATTATCAAATGATAAAAAGACTTATATCCCTAATGGCGGTCAGTCCGTGACTTTTAAGCTTATGGTAACTCCGACTGTAAAAGGGGTCTATAATCTGGTGGATTCCAGACTTGATTTTCGGGATATCCATTCCATATCGAAAGAATCCCCTCTCGGGGTAGCGGGGAATTATAACGCATTTATGCTCGGAGATATCACTGTCGTTCATAGCGGTTTCACCATGAACGGACGTATGGCTTCCGCAGGTGACATTCTATTAAGTTCAGGCTTTGGTATTGGTATGGAAATTCCAAAAATAGATGGTAACTTTGACGATGTCCTCATTGCAAACGGTAATTTGACGATAACTAATGGCGGGGATGTCAAGGGTAATGCCGTGTATGGTGGTATATATAAAAATGAAGTATTTGGTACGATACAGGGTACGGTAAGAAAGGAAAATCCAATTGATTTCACTACGAATAAAGACCAATTGACAAAGCTATCCGCGTCTCTATCAAAAGAGACGCCTAATGGTATCACCACTATCAATAGTAATACAACCGCAGTTTCCCTAGTAGGAACTGATAAAGATCTTAATATTTTTAATATTCCCGAGATTAGTTGGAATGCTGTAACAGACTTATCGATTGACGTCCCACAAGAATCCACCGTCATTATTAACGTAAAAGGTACTAATTTATCACTACGTTTCGCAACCATTTTAAATGGTAAACTCACAACTTCTCCACCATCTAATTCAATGAGCACTAAAATTCTTTATAACTTTTATGGAAACGGTGCAATTGATATGAAAGAAGATATAAAAATAGATATGAAAGGTATGACAATAGAAGGGTCTGTTCTTGCTCCCATGGCAACTCTTACGTTAAATGGGGGTAACATCGTCGGTAACTATATAGGAAAATCTTTCAGGTCTGAGACGGCAGGTTTCGGTTTTTATGATGCTCCTTTTACCGGAACACTACCTAATCCTGTACCTACCCCGATTCCGCCTGGAGAGCTAAGGAGAGTTGTGTTCCCGGACGTTGGGTTCGAAGCTATTGTTAAGGTAGGTAAATTGACTCTTGAGGACACAACCATTCTAGTCGGTGAAGACCTCTCGCTTATTCCTACCATCGAGCCGCAGGACGCAAACAATCAGAACCTCGCGTGGAGCACTGACAAGCCCGAATATGTAACGCTCAGCAGCAATGGACGGATCACAGGTCTCAAGCCTACGCCCGTGGACAGTCCTATTCATATTACAATTACATCTACTGACGGAAGCAACATATATGCAACAGCAAAAGTAACGGTCATCAGTCCTGGTCTAGCCATAGTGGGCCCTAATGAAAGTGTGGTCAACGACTTGATTGACTTAAAGGCAACTTATACTGAAGACATCGGGAACATCACCAGCGTAGTCTGGACGATTAAAGATGCCAATTCCTATGCAACCATTACTCCAGACATCAATGATAAATGGAATGCATCATTCCAAGCAATTAAATCAGGTGATTATATTGTCGTTGTAACCGTGAAAAGCACGAAACAACCAAACGGCATTACCGCAGAGCACCCCATTAAAGTTAGCCTTAAGGGATTATCTATTGTGGGCGATGCAACCATGAATCTGGGCAGTACAATCAAGTTGGATGCCGTCCTAGACCCAATTAATGCCGATCACGAAGACTTCACTTGGCATATTGAAGGTAGCGGATCCGCTTATGCTGAGATTGTCGGACCTGTCACTGGAAAATCCATTGAACTAAAGGGTACCAAAGAAACAATTAAGATTACGGTCACCGTGACTGTTGGCGGGTTAAGTGCTTCTCACGATGTAAAGATTAGTTCTATACTCACTGGACTTCAGTTCTCCAATAATGAAACAACGATAGAGATGGGAACGTCACGCAATCTTAATGACTTGTTATGGCCTATTCCTAGGTCGTATCCGTTACTTCAGATTAGGGAGCAGCTCGTCTGGAGCCTTGATCGCCCAGGAAGTGGTAATTTAGAACCCGGAACTTCAAACTTTCTAACTTTGAATGGTAATGGAAACGTTACTGGTCTGAAAAAAGGCTATGATGTCATTCGAGTATCTTACCAGAAGAACCCAACTGATACCCCAATAACGGCAACCATAAAGGTCATTGTCGTTGGTCAAGTAACCAGTGACGATAAATATTAGGCGAGACTCCTTAACGTTTCCTACTCTATTCGTAGTTCTCTTCTTACAATGAAGCAACCTCCAGATCGATCCTTAATCGACGATTTGGAGGTTGTTTCATTACGAGTATATAGGCTATCAATTTCCGCTATTTGAGACTAATTGAATCGGACCTACTCGAACATTAACTTGTTGTACCCTTGGAAGTCCAGCCATTTGATGTTTATAAATATCTGGATCGTAGATAACTTCAAATCGTCTCATTTGTCCCATACCCTCCTGCGGGTCTATAGCAAGTTCCATCGGGCCATCTTTCACTTTACCTAGAACTGCATTGATGGTCAGCTCTCCATTAGCGAAAAACCCTCCATGTAGTCGGAATATAGACCCTACCCCATAAAGCTCAGCTGATCCTTCCGTATAGAAAAATCCCTTCAAATCCACAGGTGTATCTGAGAACTTGTCATATCGATTAATAAGAATAGGACCTTTAGAAATAAGTACTAGTTCTTTACCATCTAACCCGCTAATTACAGCGTCTTCCACCGTCGTCTTACCAAGTACAAACATCGTTGAATCAAAACTCACATTTCCTCGTATCGTAACATTCCCTGTGACAAGGATATTTCCACGTATGTTGAGCGTAGCTTCTTCAAAATTATCAATCGTTAAATTCCCTTTGACAATAAACCATTTGGAAGATGCCTTTGCGCTTTCAGTGAACGTGATTCCTTTATATTCAAGATTATCCACGAGCATATTACCATTGAAAATAGCCGAGCCACTACGATTTAATACCTTCTCAAGCTTAGCTTCGTATTTCGCAAGTTCAATCTCATAGATTCGCATTTCTTCTTCAAATATTGTTAGGAGCTCCTTATATTTATTCAAATTTTCTTCTGTTTCCACCACCGGATATGAAGGCTCAGTCGGTTTAGTCGGCTTTATCGGTTTCTCTAGCTGTTCGAAAACAGAGACATACGGTGGCTCTTTCCCAATCCATTCAATCAAGGATGTTCCAATCTCGGAGAATTTTCCTCTGATCGTATTACGCTCACTATTTCGTTCACTAGGTGAAGCGTTTGGAAGCGCCGCTTCCACCACTTTGTCCACAAAGGATTCGTCGACGTTGATCTCCACAAACTTACTTTTATTTTTAATGACTACTTTATCCAAGCTATTCAGACCAAGAATCTCTTGAAACCTATTCTTCACTTGAATAGCTTCCTCAGACGTGTCTATACCCTTGTTTTTCACCGGCTTATCATTCGAGCTACTACTCTCGGAATAGAATACATGATCCAATGACTGTACATGCGCCTCACCCGTCAGTACTGGATAGAGTGTCGACTTATTAAATAGATTCTTATTATAAACATAGTTCGCCGTCTTTCGGATTACCAGTTCATTACCTGCATAGATATTACCTTGAATCGACGCAGCTCCGTTAATAACCAAATTACCCTTCACATCTGTATTTCCATTAATTACTCCGCCCCCCGAACCAAGCGCATACTTCAGGAAATCAGGATAGGTATCAATAATTAATTCCCGCTTCATCTCACGTTTAACTCCGTTAACTATAGCCTCGCCTGTAATCGTTATATAATAATTAATTGCATGTTTATCTAACTGGCTGTCCATTCGATCATATGTGATACTCTTAATTTTTCCAGTAGCTGCACTGAAATCCGTATTTACATTTAGATCGCTATTCTTCAAATTAAGAACGGCCAGGTAATCCTTGATCGTATTCTCTAGTTGTTCTGGATGGATATCTTTCAATCCATTTAGTTGAGATGTTATGTATGCGGCCGCTTCATCTAAAGACTTTTCAGTTAAGTGAAGACTTTGTACATCATTTTCCCTTGTTGTTGCTCGTGTAGCTCCCCCAATTGTTGCACTTAGAACTGCTGTACCGAGAATGGTAAAGATAAGAACGATGAATAAGACCATCACCAGTGCGGAACCCCGTTCTTCTTTAATCATGTGCTGTATTAAGAGTATTTTCTCACTAATGTATTTGAATCTCGGTGGCATAGCCCATGGCCTCCTAAAATCCGAATCTACTATTCAACTCTAATTGATATTCTCTGCTCTCAAAAGTTCGCTCAAGCACAAGCTTAATTTCAATTAGACCGCTGGAGCAGGTCGTTTTATCATTTGAACAAGTCAGTCTTAATTCTGAATCTGGCAGAATAAGTTGTGATTGCACAGGAATTTCTCCTGTATTTGATGGCCCATTTACTTTATCTCGAATAAACAGCTTTCCGCTATCCATTCGAATCTCTCGTTCAACCTTCTTCCCATTATCCACCCGCATCAGTTCTATAAATGGACCATTATTACCAATGAAAGGATCTGTGCTCGCAGGCTGAGAGACGCTTTCGGGACCAAAAACATACAATTCCGAAATAATCGATGACATCAATATATCTGCTTCTTCACGTAGAGAATTCTCAATTTGTACTTTATGATAGCTTCGAAGACCAAACATCATAACAGGGTATATAATGCCTATAACAAGTGCAAGCACCATTAGTGATGCCAACAGTTCAACAAGCGTGAAACCTTGTTCTGCTCTGATTTTTTTAGCGTATTCTGCCATCAGTAATGTATCCCTCCACGATCGTAGCATTACTTCCACCTATCGAACTACTTACAGTAACCTTCACAGGCAGTAAATACTTGGCCATTTCCGCCTTACTTCCCTCCGCCTTCATCTTCGAATGTAATTCAGATTGATAAGATATCGTTATGTTATATGCCACCCCATTAATCGAAGGATTCAGTACGCTCTCCAACAATTCCGGACTACGGAACAATTGACTACAACGATCTGGAGCACATTGCTCTGTTGAAATGTTGGGATAGCTCCCTTTGGAAGCATTAGGATTTCCCCCGCTTAGGTTGAAGTATTTCTCCATTTTGTCGAAATCTTGCTTCTCCACATAGAAAAGTGCATTTCGGGCAAGATTGACCATGACCGTCTTATTCTGATTCGTATTAGCGTAAGAAAGTGCATTCGAGAAATAGGAGGTTAGAACTAGCGATACAATCGATAATATGACAATGGCGGCCAATACTTCTATGAGTGCGAAACCTTTCTCCGTCTTACTCTCCAGCCTATTCTTTGTCTTTTTTGCTACTATACTTCCCCTCTTGTGAGTTAGGCAGTTGTCCACCTTAGCATGGGACTTGAGCACGACATGTCCACCTACTCCCTAAATGTAATAGATTACATAACTAGTAATATTGTCCTATTACCTATTATAGGCAACAGAAGGACAAGCATCAATCTATATTTACATAACTATCCATAACAAAAAGCGACCGTTTCGTTCACACGGTCGCTTCTATTGTGAAATGATTCAAATGTTATTAAGCTAAAGAATCTTCGTCGTGTTGCTCTACCCACGTCTTCGCAGACTGAAGGGCCACCTCACTACGTTCAATAGCAGCCACAACTTGCACCGTTGCTGTGCCACCATATACATTACGAGCGTTCACTACCGCTTCCGGTTGAAGCACATCGTAGATTCGGTCATCGAACAATTCTGAGAATTGTTGGAATTCTTCAAGTGTGAGATCCAATAGATACTTACTGTTTTGAATACAGTAAAGCACTGTCTTTCCAATAACCTCATGCGCTTGACGGAAAGGCAATCCTTTGTTAACCAAGAAATCAGCAATATCCGTTGCATTAGAGAAATCCTTGTTCACAGCTTCACGCATACGACCTTTGTTCACTTTCATGGTCGCGATCATTGGAGCGAACAATTGAAGTGCTCCTTCGAGTGTAGCAACCGTATCAAACATGCCTTCTTTATCTTCCTGCATATCCTTGTTGTACGCTAGAGGAAGTGACTTCAATACCGTGAGAAGCCCGATCAAGTTTCCGTATACACGACCCGTCTTGCCGCGCACTAACTCTGGCACGTCTGGATTCTTCTTCTGTGGCATAATGCTACTACCTGTACAGAATGCGTCATCCAACTCCACGAAGCTAAACTCTGTGCTACTCCATAGCACGAGTTCCTCACTTAGACGGGACAGATGTGTCATGATAAGTGAAGCATTTGCCAAGAATTCAACGATGAAATCGCGATCACTCACCGCATCTAGACTGTTCTCGTACACGCCATCGAATCCAAGTTGCTCAGCCACGAAATGGCGATCAATGGAGAACGTTGTGCCTGCAAGTGCACCCGCACCGAGTGGAAGAATATTAATACGTTTATAACTATCCATCAATCGCTCTGCATCACGTCCGAACATAGACACGTACGCCATTAAATGATGAGCGAAAAGAATAGGTTGTGCCCGTTGCAAATGTGTATATCCTGGAACGATGGTATCCACATTATCTTTCGCTTGTGTAATCAGCGAAGCTTGAAGTTCCTGTAACATAGCCGTAAGAGCTACAACACGCTTACGTAAATACAAGTGCATGTCCGTCGCGACCTGATCATTACGACTACGTCCTGTATGTAGCTTTCCGCCTACAGGTCCGATCTCATCGATAAGATTCTTCTCAATATTCATATGAATATCCTCATCCGAGACAGAGAACTCGATTTCACCAGCGCGAATTCGCTCCAATACCTTCTTCAATCCCTGACGAATCGTCTCTGCATCTTCCTCTGGAACGATACCGCATTTACCAAGCATCGTTACATGAGCCAAGCTACCCTGGATATCTTCTTCTGCGAGCGCCTTGTCGAATCCGATGGAAGCTGTATATTCCTCTACCAAATGGTTGGTCTGCTTCGTAAAGCGCCCTCCCCATAATTTACTCATGATCATGCTCTCCCTTCTTATGACAACAGAGGGCCGCCCCTTCTCGTGAACGGACAAAGGAACGGCCAATTACTGCCTTTAAGCTTTATTTATAATTACATTACATTTATTTGTTTTGTTGTACGCCAGCTGCTACTTTAAGGCGCAAAGCATTCAGGTGAATGAATCCTGTTGCATCCCCTTGATCGTAAGCCTGTGTTGGATCAGCTTCCATCGTTGCGATTTCTGGATTATATAAGCTCACTGGGCTCTTCACACCAGCTCCGATAACATTCCCTTTGTATAACTTCACGCGCACAGTACCGGTCACGTTGTTCTGGCTCTCTTTCACAAGTGCCTGAAGTGTAAGACGTTCTGGGGCGAACCAGAAGCCATTGTATACAAGTGTACTATAACGAGTGATTAAACTATCACGCAGGTTCATCACTTCACGATCCATCGTGATGGACTCCATTTTGCGATGAGCTGTAAATAGAATTGAGCCACCTGGTGTCTCATAGATACCCCGGCTCTTCATCCCTACGAAACGGTTCTCTACCATATCTACACGGCCAATACCATGCTTACCACCTAGCTCATTTAATTGCTCCATCACTTGAAGTGGTGTTAATTCCTTACCGTTCAGAGCCACACAATCTCCCTGTACAAATTCAAGCTCCAAATATTCTGCCTCATCCGGTGCATCCTCAGGGGAAGCGCTCAGTAGGAACATGTCTTTATTCTCAGGTGTGCTAGCATCGAACCAAGGATCTTCAAGTACGCCACTCTCATAACTAATATGCAGCAAGTTACGATCCATGGAATAGGACTTCGCCGCAGAAGCGGTTACCGGAATACCATGTTTCTCAGCATAAGCGATCATTTCAGCACGTCCTGGGAACTCATTACGGAATTCTTCTAGCCGCCATGGAGCGATAACTTTGATCTCAGGTGCAAGTGCAGCCACGCCAAGCTCGAAACGAATTTGGTCGTTCCCTTTGCCTGTAGCACCGTGTGCGATCATGGTTGCGCCTTCTGCACGTGCGATATCCACCATACGTTTAGCGATTAATGGACGAGCAATACTTGTACCTAATAGGTATTGACCTTCGTATAGAGCGCCCGATTGGAACATCGGATAGATGAAGTCATTCGCAAATTCATCACGCAAGTCATCAATATATACTTTGGATGCGCCTGTAGCCAGTGCTTTTTCCTCTAAGCCATCCAACTCTTCTTTTTGACCAATGTCCGCTGTGAAAGCGATAATCTCTGCATCGTATGTTTCCTTAAGCCACTTCAGAATGATCGATGTATCGAGTCCTCCGGAGTAAGCCAGTACTATTTTCTCTTTTGCCATACTCGTAAACTTCCCTTCTCTAAATCCTTATATGAATTTCTATACTGAATTCTATATAGATTGAACTAAAGTTTGCGCTCACAAGTTCAATCATTTTTAAAAAGAATCATGAATTATGAGGGTTCGTCTTTAGGTTCAATCTACATAACTATACTAAATATTAATTCAATTTATTAATTAATTATACTATGAATCATTTATCCCATCAATGCAGCCATCAAGGCCTTTTGTGCATGCAGACGGTTCTCAGCTTGATCAAAAATAACTGAATTATCCCCGTCAATGACACCCTCACTCACTTCTTCACCACGATGTGCTGGCAGACAGTGCATGAAGAGATAGTCACTCTTAGCACCTTGGACAAGCTGTTCATCTACTTGATAGTCTTTAAAAGCAGCTTCACGAATCTTCTGTTCTTCTTCAAATCCCATGCTTGCCCATACATCTGTATAAATAACATCCGCGTCTTTAACAGCTTCTTGTGGACTGCGTGTTACTACGATCTGAGCACCTGTTTCACGAGCAATCTCAAGGCATTCATTCACAACTGACTCATCCGGCTCATAACCTTCAGGTGTTGCCACCGATACATGAACACCAAGCTTAGCGCCACCAATCATAAGGGAATGTGCCATGTTATTACCATCGCCGATATAGGCAAGTTTCAATCCTTTTAACACCCCTTTGTGTTCGTACACCGTCTGATAATCAGCCAACACTTGGCAAGGATGCGCTAGATCGCTAAGTCCATTGATAACAGGTACAGTCGCATAACGTGCTAAATCAATGACATTCTCATGACCGAACGTTCGGATCATCATACCATCTAAATAACGAGATAATACTTGTGCTGTATCACTAATAATCTCTCCACGACCCAGCTGTATATCATTCTTGCTTAAGAAGAGTGCATGAGCTCCCAATTGAAATGCTCCCACTTCAAAAGATACCCGAGTACGTGTCGAGGATTTCTCGAAAATAAGTCCAATCGTCTTGCCTTTAAGAGGCTGATATACCTCTCCATTCTTCTGCTTATGCTTTATGTCAATCGCCAAATCGATTAAATATTGAATCTCAGCTGGTGTGAAATCATCCAATTCGATGAAATCCCGTCCTTTTAAGTTATTAGCGTGTTGCTGCTCAATCTGCGTCTGCATTATTCTTGGTATCCTCCTTTAATGCTGCTTTATATATTAAATCGAAAGAATTATCATTCATGTATGTTCAAAACTGTATCATCAGGTCTATTAGACATTCTTGACTGATATATGATCCTGAATCAGGCCTGCCACAATCGCCACGGCTTGATCAATCTCTTGCTCGGTTACGTACAAGTTCGGCAACAAACGGATAACATTAGGGCCTGCATTTACAAATAACAGCCCTCGTTTCTGACCTTCCAGCACGATGTTAGCAACGGAATCCTCGCACTCGATACCAACGAGTAAACCTAACCCTCTTATTCCTTTGACAAAAGAAATCCCCGCCAACTTCTCATTCAACTGTTCAAATAAGTATTCACTCATCTTCGCGGCACGTTCAGGAATGCGGTCTTCTATCATCGTCTCAATCGTTGCAATGATTGCTGCTGTCGCTAGTGGCGTTCCACCAAACGTTGTGGCATGACTACCCGCTGTAAATGTATCACGCAAGTATTCTTTACCTAACATCGCACCCGCAGGGAATCCGCTCGCAAGTCCTTTAGCTACAGTAAATATATCAGGTTCAACACCGTAATGTTCATGAGCGAACCATTTCCCGGTACGTCCCATCCCTGTCTGAACTTCATCAAAAATAAGTAGTATTCCTTCTTGCTTACACAGTTCAGAAACAGCCTTCAAGAATTCAGGTTCAACTGTATGAACGCCGCCTTCGGCAAGAACCATCTCTATCATCACAGCTGCTGTCTGATCACTTATAGCCGCCTGCAGCGCTTCAAGATCATGTAATGGAACCGTCTTGAACCCAAGCGGAAGTGGTAAATACCCTTCTTTCACCTTATCCTGACCTGTTGCCGTAAGTGTAGCCAACGTCCGTCCATGAAAGGATTGATTGAACGTAATCACTTCATAACGTCCAGTTCCTTTCGTCTTCTGATGATAGCGACGGGCCAGCTTAATTGCAGCTTCATTCGCCTCTGCACCACTGTTACAAAAGAAAACAGCATCTCCACATGAAATGGATGTCAGTAAGGAAGCTGCTTTCTCCTGATTCGGAATCTGGAACAAGTTAGATACATGCCATAACTCATCGAGTTGCTGCTTCAGCTTTTCTTTTACCTTCTTCGGGGCATGACCCAGATTCGTGACCGCTAACCCGCTCATGAAATCTAAATATTTGTTGCCCTGATCATCCCACAACCAGCTTCCTTCACCTTTAACCAGGCTAATTGGATACCGAGCATACGTCGGAAATAACGAACTCGTCGTTTGACTCTTTGCTCCTACCGCTGCAGACTTATTCCCAACATCATTCTGTTTCTCCTGAATTCCCATCGCTCATCTTCACTCCAATCTATTTATATGCTTACCGTTTAACGTCTCTATCCCCGAGCAATGCGAGTTCCGATGGTCTCACCTTGCATAACGCGGCTAAGTACCCTCGGTTCGCCTCCGTCTACAATTACGACTTCTTGAACATTGCCATGAATACAGCTCATCGCTGCTCGTACTTTCGGAATCATTCCACCATAGATTTCGCCAGTCTCAATCATGTCATTAATCTCTTGCACGGTAACGGAGGTCAGTACCACTTTCTCGTCATTCACCGTCTTCATAATACCTGGCACGTCTGTCACGACAATCATACGATTAACCCCTAAATGCGAAGCAATCGCTCCCGCTGCCGTATCCGCATTAATGTTATAACGTTGACCGGATAGATCAATACCAATCGGTGCGATCACTGGGATATACCCCATATCCTGCACACCTTGTATAAGACTCGCTTCAACATGGGTAACTTCTCCAACAAAGCCCACCTCTGCGCTGTTCGCGACTGGAATCGCATGAATAAGTGACCCATCTACACCCGAGAGACCCCATGCACGACCACCGACGTTCTGAATCCGACGGACGATTTGTTTGTTAATGCTACCTGATAGCACCATCTCCACCACATCAAGGACATCCTCCGTAGTCTTACGTAGACCATGAACGAATTCACTTTCAATACCAAGCTTTGCAAGATTATCCGAAATGGCTGGCCCACCACCATGAACGATGACAGGTTGTAATCCACTCTGCTGCAATAGTTGTAAGTCATGGAAGAAGGAATCCGGCAACGCGGCAAGTGTACTTCCACCACATTTCATCACAAAACTCCCTTGGACACTAGCCACTCGAAGCTCCCCCTCCGCATGACCCTCCAATATCGTTCTCATAATCGTAAGCCTTCCCCTCTCATTGCCAACAGGTTGAGACGGCATTATCATGCCATCCTTTCAAAACATATACCTACTAAAACTAATCTATCAACATCTATAAGTCAGTAAACTACCTGATTGCTGGATTGTTAACTAACGTTTCTCAAAAGAGCGATCTGTTTTCTTATACAACATGTTGTACGTTACTTTTTTAAGTCCGATATGCCGCATTAATTCGCACATAATCATATGTTAAATCGCATCCCCAAGCGGTTGCTTTCCCATCCCCGCCATGGAGATCTACAAATATACGCACCGTGTCACCTTTCAAATAAACCAATGCTTCTTCTTCATCAAATACCACTGGGCGTGATCCCTTAAGCACTGTGATATCTCCTAGTTGAATATCGACTTGTTCTGGATTTACAGGCTCTCCTGCACGTCCTACAGCAGCGATAATTCGTCCCCAGTTGGCATCCGCTCCGAATATCGCAGTCTTCACTAGACTTGAACCAACAATCGTCTTCGCAATGGCTCTTGCAGAGTTGTCAGTAACTGCTCCGTGAACGATGACTTCCACTAGTCTTGTAGCACCTTCACCATCACGTGCAATCGCCATGGCCAGCTTCTGACATACATAAGTGAAGGCTTCCGAGAAAGCAGACCAATCTGGGTGAGAGCTATTCAGCTTCTCATTGCCAGCAAGCCCACTCGCCATCGTAATGAGCATATCATTCGTGCTCGTATCACCATCCACTGTAATCATGTTGAAGGTAAGGTCCGTCGCTTGTCGCATCAATTGTTGCAATGCATCTTGATCGATATTGACATCTGTCGTCATAAAAGCCAGCATCGTAGCCATATTCGGATGAATCATCCCCGACCCCTTCGCTGCTCCGGCTATGATAACCTCTTTGCCATCGACCAGGACCGATACACAAGCTTCCTTCTTCACCAAATCGGTGGTGAGGATGGCTTGTGTGAAGTCCTCCGCGCCGCATGCTTCGCTACTAAGGCGCAGTGGCAACGACGCGATGCCTGCGTTCACGCAGTCCATCTTGAGTAGCTCGCCGATCACGCCTGTCGATGCTACGGCCACATCTTGCTCCGCTAAGCCTAGCTGCTTCGCCATCGCCGCTCGCATCGCATAGGCATCAGCTTCACCTTGCTGCCCTGTGCAAGCATTGGCGTTGCCGCTATTGACAACGACAGCTTTCAGCTTGCCGTCTACAAGACTCTCACGCGTCACTTTCAGTGGTGCCGCTTGGAACACGCTTGTGGTGTACACAGCCGCAGCTGTGGCCGCCACCTCACATACAATCGCGCCGATATCATGGCGCTCCGTCTTCTTCAATCCGCAGTGTACGCCGCCTGCGGAGAATCCCTTCGGCGTTATAATTGACCCGCCATCTATAATATTAAAATTCTCATATCCCATAGTTATTGCCCCTTCTTATGGATACACTGGCGTATAACCTAAGCCGAGATCTTCCTCCCATCCCATCATCAGGTTCAAATTCTGAATCGCTTGGCCTGAAGCACCCTTCACGATATTATCGATAACTGAAATAATCGTAATTCTTCCTGTTCGATCATCCACTAAAAGTCCCATGTCACAGAAGTTAGAACCTGTTACTTCTTTCGTCGCAGGCCATTCACCCGTATCTCGCACTCTGACAAAAGGGCGCCCTTCATAATACTGACGGTATAAGTCAACAAAGTCAGCCTGACTATGTTCCCCTATTACTTTGGCATACATGGTACTCATAATCCCACGCGTCATCGGTGTAAGATGCGTCGTGAACGTCACCGTAACCTTCTCACCGGTCAATTCACTTAACACTTGTTCAATCTCAGGAATATGTTGGTGCCTATTTACTTTATATGCTCGAAGATTCTCATTAATCTCTGCATAATGTACCGTCAAGCTCGTTCCACGTCCCGAACCAGATACACCTGATTTAGCATCAATGATGATGGAAGATGGATCGATCCATCCTGCTATGATTGCTGGAACAAGCCCAAGTAGCGTTGCCGTTGGGAAACAACCTGGATTAGATATAAAATCTTTGCCTAACACTTCTTCCCCGAATACTTCACTGAGTCCATATACAGCCTGTTCAACATAGCGTGGATCTGCTGCTGGATGCTTATACCAATGCTCGTATGTTGCGCCATCCTTGATACGAAAGTCACCGGATAAATCAATGACCTTAAGACCTGCCTGAAGTAACTGAGGAACCAGAGGCGTGCTGATGCCCGATGGTGTAGCTGTAAATACAACGTCAGCCTTCTGCGCTATACTCTGGATGTCGAGGCCATCCAAATCCTGATTAATAATATTTGTTAGATGTGGGAACCCCTTAGAAATCGGTACTCCCGCACTTGAAGTTGAAATAACAGAGGTAATATCCACACGAGGATGTCCCTGTAACAAACGAATTAATTCCACCCCACCGTATCCTGTAGAACCAACGATAGCTACTCTAATCTTAGAATCTAATGCCATTTCCCCTGTTCCCCTCTCCGACCCAACTTGATCACTGCCCTTTTATAATTATGTATTATTATACGTCCGAGTTAATATAAATACAATGCTTTTTGACTATATATTGAATTAAAATTTACCCTCACAAGTTCAATCATTAATAAAAAAATGATGACTAGGAGGGCTTGTTATTATTTTAATCTAGCTATTAATACAAAATCTTCTGCTCTCTTACCGTATTCTACCGTTGTAACTTGAACCCTTCTCCAAGCACTTCATGAGCATTACTAATGATGACAAAAGCACCCGGATCCACCGATTGAACCAACGTTTTCAATCGTCTCACTTCATTCTGTCCTACAACGACCATCAACACCGTCCGATCATCGCCTGTATATCCACCCTGAGCATGAAGCTTAGTCAATCCCCGATCTAGATCTTTTAGAATGACATCAGCAAGAGCCTCTGTGTGATCCGAAATAATATATGCGACCTTCGTATAATTAAATCCTAACTCTACCGTATCTATTACTTTTCCAGTAATATAAAGCGCAACTAGTGCATACAAGGCCTGTTCCATAGACATGACAAACGCAGCTAGAGTAATAACGGTACCATCTAATAACACAACACATAGAGACAAGCTGAGTCCGCTAAATTTCTGAATCACCTGTGCCAGTATCATCAGCCCGCCTGTAGATCCCCTTCCACGAAATACGAGTCCAATGCCGAGTCCAACACAAATGCCTCCATAAATAGAAGCAAGCAACGGATTTGCTGTTGGGATCGGCCAGTCTTTCGTCATAAGTACAAATAACGGTAAGATCATACTCCCGAGTAATGACCGAATGCCATAGTTGCTCCCTAGCAGCAGGAATCCCAATACGAATAAGGGAATATTCAAAGCCCATTGCGTAAACGCAGGTTCTAAGCCAAGCCATGATTTAACTAGAACGGACAGTCCCGATACTCCCCCCGAAGCAATACCATTCGGCAGAAAAAACAGATTAAATCCTATGGATATAATCAAGGAACCAATAATAATAAATATACTGTCTAAAATATGCCTAACCGGACCATTTAAAGGGATCGGTTTGCGAATTCTCCGATCACGAGTTAATTGTGCCATTCTTTGCTGATCTCCTCTCATTATGAACATCTACTTTGATATGTTACTTAATTTCCCTCTTCTTTTCCATCAAAAAATTCCCACACGTATAACGTGTAGGAATTCCAAATTTATTATTCATCTTTATCTGTTACTTTAAGTTGACTACGTAAATATCCATCGATAAACGCATTTATATCCCCGTCCATCACTGCACCAATGTTCCCCGTCTCCACGGAGGTACGGTGATCCTTTACCATACTATAGGGATGGAACACATAGGAGCGAATCTGACTTCCCCATGCAATTTCCGATTGCTCTCCACGAATTTCTGCCAACTCTTTGCGTTGTTCTTCGAGCTTCTGCTCTACTAATTTGGATCGTAGTGCGGTCATCGCCCAGTTCCTATTCTTGATCTGCGAACGTTCAGCCTGACTTGTCACGACCACACCTGAAGGAATATGCGTAATTCGCACTGCTGAATCCGTTGTATTGATATGCTGCCCCCCTGCACCTGTAGCACGGTAGGTATCAATCTTCAAATCCTCTGTGCGAATTTCCACTTCAGCATCTTCTGTAATCTCAGGTACCACGTCACAAGAGACGAATGAGGTGTGTCTTCTACCCGATGAATCAAAGGGTGAAATACGTACTAGACGGTGAACACCTTTCTCAGCCTTCAGATACCCATATGCATTGAATCCTTTGATTAGCAAAGTAACACTCTTAATCCCCGCTTCATCACCCGCTTGATAATCCATCGTTTCAACTTTGAAGCCACGCTTCTCTGCCCAACGTGTATACATTCTAAGAAGCATTTCTCCCCAGTCTTGCGACTCGGTACCACCGGCACCCGGGTGAAGTTCTAGAATGGCATTCATTTTATCGTAAGGCTCACTGAGGAGCAGCCCTAATTCGAATTCATCCAACTTCTTCTTAAGACTCATCGTAGATTCCACAATCTCTGCGAACAACGATTCATCTTCCTCTTCATCTGCAAGCTCAGCCATCATTTCAACATCGTCGAACTCACGTTGAAGTTTCTCGTATTCATCTATGGAAGATTTCACACCATTAAGCTCAGCGATCAAGCTCTGTGCCTTCTCACTGTCATCCCAGAAATCAGGTGCAGACATCTTTTCTTCGAAGTTCGAAATCATCTCTTGCTTAAGATCTAAGTCAAAGAGACCCCCTAAGGTTGGTAAGTTTCGTACTCATTTCACGTAAGTCATGTCTTATACTTGGATCGATCATAATTTTCTCGTCACCTCTTCATCAAGTAGAACAGCTCTATTTCAGCTTATAATATCACAAACTCCCTCAAACCAGAAGGAACCTCAGTTCTCAAGGACCTCCTCTCACGAGGAGAATGACCTTAACTGCAGAACCTCCTTAGCTTAAGGGAGTTAATCGTGCACGTTACCCATTCAATCGTTTATCTTTATGCGTCTTGTCCGTGGCACTGTTTGAATTTCTTACCACTACCACAAGGGCAAGGATCGTTCCGACCAATCTGCTGGCCAACGTGTACCGGATTGTGCACAGCAGGTTCGCCATTCGTTGATACCTTGTTCTCCTCAACGACAGCCTGCCGCTCCTGATTACCTTCAATCTGTGCCTTCATAACGTAAGTAGCGACTTCCTCTTGGATATTGGCAGTCATCTCATTAAACATTTCGAAACCTTCAAACTGATATTCACGCAACGGATCTGTACCACCATATGCCCGTAAATGAATCCCTTGACGAAGCTGATCCATCGCATCAATATGACCCATCCATTTGCTATCCACGGAACGAAGTACGATAACTTTCTCGAATTCACGTACCAGTTCTTCACCGATACGTTCTTCACGTTCGTTATATCTAGTCTCAACACGACTAAATATATAGTCAACGATATCTTCCAATTCCTTGCCCCATAGGTCATCACGAGTGATGGCATCTACGTCTAGTAGCTTACTATTCACATAATCCGCTACTTCTTGAAGCTCCCAGTTCTCTGGAATGTCATCCACACAATGTGCAGCAACCACACGATCAACAACATTTTTAACCATTTCCATAACAACCTGCTTAATATTCTCAGACTCAAGAATTTCACGACGTTGCTTGTAAATGATCCCCCGTTGTTGGTTCATGACGTCATCATACTGTAGTACGTTCTTACGCGCATCGAAGTTGTTTCCTTCTACACGTTTCTGAGCAGATTCCACAGCACGAGATATCATCTTGCTCTCGATAGGTTGATCTTCTTCAAATCCGAGACGGTCCATCATCGCCAGTACATTATCAGCACCGAAACGTTTCATTAATTCATCACCAAGTGATAAGTAGAACTGTGTAGATCCAGGGTCACCTTGACGCCCTGCACGTCCACGAAGCTGATTATCAATACGACGAGATTCATGACGTTCAGTACCCATAATATGCAATCCACCGACTTCTGACACGCCTTCGCCTAACACAATATCTGTACCGCGACCTGCCATGTTCGTGGCAATCGTTACCGTACCAGCTTGGCCTGCTTGAGAGACAATTTCTGCTTCTTCGGCATGATATTTAGCATTCAGAACGCGATGCTTAACCCCTTTACGCTTCAGCATTTCGGATACAAGCTCCGAATTCTCGATAGATATTGTACCCACCAGTACAGGCTGGTTCTTCTTATGACGTTCAACAATTTCTTCAACAACAGCCGTGAACTTGCCCTTCTCGCTCTTATACACGACATCTGGCATATCTTGACGTTTATTCGGCTTATTCGTTGGCACTTGAAGAACTTCCAAGCCATAGATCTTCTTGAATTCTTCTTCCTCTGTCTTCGCTGTTCCTGTCATACCAGCTAACTTAAGGTACATTCGGAAGTAGTTCTGGAATGTAATCGTAGCAAGCGTCATACTTTCGTTCTGTACCTCTTGGCCTTCCTTCGCTTCAATCGCTTGATGTAGTCCATCACTATAACGACGACCAGCCATCAGACGACCAGTGAATTCATCTACGATCATAACCTCTTCTTCAGCCACAACGTAGTCCACATCAAGACGCATGATTACATTCGCCTTCAGTGCTTGTACGATATGATGATTCAACGTTACGTTAGCGTGATCGTATAGGTTCTCTATACCGAACGCCTTCTCCGCTTTGCCTGCCCCTTTTTCCGAAAGAGCAACGGACTTAACCTTAATATCAACTGTGTAGTCTTCTTCAGCCACCAGACGCTTCACGAAGCGATCTGCTGAATAGTACAGCTCTGTTGACTTCTCAGCCTGTCCTGAGATAATCAGCGGCGTACGAGCTTCATCGACAAGAATAGAATCCACTTCATCTATAATGCAGAAATACAATGGACGTTGTACCATTTGCTCTTTGTAAAGCACCATGTTATCACGTAGGTAATCGAAGCCAAACTCATTGTTCGTACCATAAGTAATATCACACGCATAAGCTGTTTGTTTATCCGCATGGTCCATGCCGTTCAAGTTGACCCCGACCGTCATTCCCAAAAATTCATATATAAGTCCCATTTGTTGGCTATCACGTTGTGCTAGATAATCATTAACCGTGACCACGTGCACACCTTTTCCCGACAATGCATTCAAATACACAGGAAGCGTACCTACGAGAGTCTTACCTTCACCGGTCTTCATCTCGGCAATTCTACCTTCATGGAGTGCCATACCTCCAACTAACTGTACATCGAAATGACGCATGTTATGAACACGCTTAGCAGCTTCGCGTATGGTTGCAAATGCTTCTGGTAACAGTTCTTCTACCGTTTCACCCTTCTCAAGACGAGCACGGAATTCATCCGTCTTCGCTTTCAATTGGTCATCCGAGAGCGCAACATATTGTGGTTCCATTTGGTTGATTAGTTCGACCGTCTTCATTAGACGTTTGACATCACGTTCATTGGTGTCGCCGAATATTTTTTTAACAAGTCCTAGCATGGTTAACCCCTTTCGTCCGAAACAGATGGTAGAACCAACTTCATAACTTCGAGGGTTAATAATGAAATTGATTCTTAAATGATTGGTTTGCATAAATTGTAACAGTTTGCAAGAGATGCCGCAACACGGGCTGTCTCTTATTTACAGCTATTTTACATAACTCTACCTATTATACAGTGAACTAAAGGCTGTGTTACCTACATATTATTCCAAGATTTAATGCCAATAAATTTAGATCATGCTATATATACGCACAAAGAGTCCCATCCGTTGCACGGATAGGACTCCATTTCATTAATATTTTATAATAGATGGAATATTCACTTCTACACTAATCTTGCTCAATCAGACCATACTTGCCATCATCGCGCTTGTACACAACATTTACAGTTTGGCTATCAATATTAGAGAATACAAAGAAATTATGTCCAACCATGTTCATTTGCAAAATAGCTTCTTCAACATCCATAGGCTTAAGGAAAAAGCGCTTCGTACGAACTACTTCTAATTCGTCTTCTATGTCGCCACTTACGATTGAACCCGCTGCACCTGAATTTTCGGTAAATAGCGTCTTCAGACTTCCTTCTTGACGGAACTTACGGTTAAGCTTCGTCTTATGCTTACGAATCTGACGTTCTAGCTTGTCCACAACCGCATCAATGGATGAATACATATCATCGCTACGATCTTCTGCACGGAGCATCACGCCTGGCAATGGAATGGTTACCTCTACGGTGTGTAATCCTCGAATAACACTAAGAGTAACATATCCTTCCGAAGTAGTGGGTGCATCGAAATACTTCTCAAGTCTGTTGAGCTTCTTATCAACATACTCCTTCAAAGCTTCTGTCACTTCAATTTGTTGACCTCGAATACTGAAATCCATAAGGCACTCCTCCTTTGCAACACCATTATATCACAATTGTTATCGCTATGTAAAAAGGTAATTCCATGTCTAACTCCAATAATGTAAACTCTTACATTCTATATTACTAGGTCTAATAAACCAACAAAATTTAGTAGATTAATCGCTTGAATTAACTACATTAATAACCTGAAGGTTATTCCTTCATTAACCACAATCAAGTAGGTAGGAACATTGGTTAATCCTGCTATTACAACGTATGCTAAGTGAATAGTACAAATAAAGACCCTGGATACATCCAGGGTCTAATAATTATTCATTCAGTTGAAACCATCGATCCAACTCTATTAAGTCGGCTTAATGCCTGATGAATTATAATTTAATTACGTTAGCTGCTTGTGGTCCGCGAGCACCATCAACAACGTCAAACTCAACAGCTTGACCTTCGTCTAAGCTTTTGAAGCCATCTGTTTGAATTGCGGAGAAATGTACGAATACATCGCCACCATCTTCTGTTTCAATGAATCCGAAACCCTTTTCAGCGTTAAACCATTTCACTTTTCCTTGCATAAATAAACATTCCCTTCGTTTTTAAAAATGAAGTAAGCAAGCGCTTACTTTAGGAATATAACACCAGATGGGGGTGGTGTCAATGGAAATCAGCAGCTTACGCCTTCGCATACTCATCCACATCACTTTTAATAAATCCGGTTATTGAAATCAGCATTAAAAGTAAAATACCCTAGAACAATGTCATTGTTCTAGGGATCAAATTACACTTATGAGTATTTCGTCTTACAAGATAGCCCATCACTGAATTATTTCTTTCGATCCATTAGAATACTATCCTGGGAATAACCAGCTTCATAAGCGCTACGCTGGACTTTCGCTTGATTCCGTTGTTGAAGCCAATCCTGCGCTTCAATTTTAAGTTCCATCATTCTGTTGGATATGCATGTATCCTGTTTAGTTATATTTTGTATTCTATCTTTGTTTGAAGAAGTAAGCACTTCATCACTTTCCATTAAAAGTTTAAGTTGGTCAATAAGTAACTGTCGTTGATCCACAAAATCTGACAGTTCTTCAAAAGTAACCACACTCAACTTATTTATGATTGATTCTGTCATGGCGTCTAATTCTGTTATTAGATTATCCATTTGCAGTCTCATGATTCATTAAGTTACTCTTCGATGCTTGTACCCAAGCTTCTCTTAATTCACTTAAATGCCCAATTGCTTCTTCAGCAGGTCCAGCAACCTTCTTCATGTTAGATTCAATAAGCAAATAATTAATATACTCATAAAGAGTCGCTAGATTCTTAGATATCTCATACGAGTAATCTAGTGTTGCACTCAATTCACTAACAATCGTCTGAGCTTTCTTAAACTGTTCATTCGTTTTTTGATAATCTTGACACCCGATTGATTCAATCCCACCTCTAATAAAACGAATCGCCCCATCATATAACATAATCAGAAGCTGTGATGGATTAGCAGTCTGTACTGAAGACTGTTTATATTTCTCATAGGGAGACGTAATCATAAAAGTTCACTCCTATTTAACTTTATCATTGAGCTGCGAAACCTGCTAGACTGGATGACTGAGAGTTCAACTTGTTAATAGCTGTTTCCATAGCACTAAATTGAGCATAATATCGTTTCTCCAAAGTTGTCATTTTGGTAGCTGTCGCACTAATCCGTGTTTTTAGATAGGTTAGTTCTTTCCCCATCAGACTTTGTTCATTGAATTTAGTAGTAATATCTGCCGAATACTTCGAGGTCCCTGCTCTTGTAGCCATTTGATCTAAAGAACCCAACATCTTGTCATAAATATTATTAAAAACCCCTTTATCCTTAGAACTCTGACTAGTACCTGTAGAACCTGAAGCACCTAGAAATAGTTCTGTAACCTGATCAGGGTTATCTTCAATTGCTTTTTTAAGTTTATCAGCGTTGATGTACAATTTACCACCTTCATAATATTCTCCAGTTGTAATTCCGATAGAACTTAGGTTCACTATAGATCCTCGCATATCACTAGTAACCTGTTTCAGGAACTCATCGTTTTTCAGTAAGCCACTTTGAGCCTTAGCTTCCCACTTTTTGATATCCTCTTCCTTCATGTCTTTCTTTTGATCATCTGTTAGTGGAGTGAAATCGCGATAACGCTCCTCATTCACCTTTTTATTCAGACTATTCATTACCTCATTATAATCTTTAACAAACGATGTAATTGTTTCAAGAATTTTGCTGGAATCGACTTTTGATGTAATAGTCGATGACTTACCTACTTCTGTTTTTGCTAAAAATTCTAAAGTTACACCATTGACAATAAGTTTGTTGCCACTTGGTTCAAAAAGCTCACCATTGATATGAACCTTTGCTTTAGTTCCACCAGTAGTAATAGCAACTGGATCTCCATTTGAATCAAGAATTGGATTTCCATTTGAATCAATATCTGGTGAATTAAGTTTAAGTGCATCTGTGAAGCCTTTACCACTAAAGGTTATTTTTTCTTCACCGTAAGATTTAGATTTCAATGTAATCTTTCCTGTTGCTTCATCAAATGATGCACTCACATTAGCTTCTGTGGAATTATTAATTTTTCTAATTACTGTATCGATTGAATCACCCTTTGTGAAAGCTAAGTTAACAGTAGCGCTACCCGTGCGAGACACTGTTAAATTGAAATTCTCTTCAGCACTCAGACTACCAAGTGTTGTATTTTTTGTCACAAGCGCCCCCAAGCTCGCAGTGCTTGTAATCGAACCTTGTGTCGCTATATTATCAACAGTAACTTCCATAGTCACTTGGTTTGCAGTAGCGGTTGCTTGGGCTGTTACTGCTGCTTTATCCCCTGTAACCTCTGATTTAAAGGCGTTCATGGATTCGCCTTTTCTATAATTATCCAGCTTAATATTTCGAAAATCAACTAATTGACTGTTAATTTGACGATAGTTATCCCTTTTCCACTCTAAAGTCTGTTTTTGCTGGTATAGTTTATCTAGTGGGACCCTCTTTGCGGTCATCATATCTGAAACCAATTTGTCAATATCCATACCTGAAGATAATCCTGTAATTCTCATTAAATTAACTCCTCCTTTAATTATACTCTCTCATCTATCAGAATACCCGCAACTTCCATCATCTTCGCAACAATATCTAATGTTTTCTCAGGCGGGATTTCACGAATCAGTTCACCCGTATCTTTATTTAACACTTTGACCATGATCGTATGAGTTTGTTTATGGATGCTGACCTCGAATGCCCTCTCTGGACCTTCCATTGCTTTTATTGCGTTACCAATTACTTTTACTAATTGTGATTCTCCAATAGAGACGTATTGTCCTTCGCGTTCCATTTGATTCATTTGAGTCACACTAGTGACTTTAGGCAATGCAGAATTGGCTGTGTTGTCTATCTTTATAGGTGTATAACTCGGCACGCCGGTGTTAACTGGGCTTTTCACGGACATATTAATTTCGTTACTCATCGTTTAACCCTCCGACTATTTCATATTCTTTACTATTTATATCGGCTATTAGCAGCTAAGCGTTTACCTCTTTTCAAAAATAATACGACTTCACGCAAAAAAAGCTACCCATTCGGAAGAATGAGTAACTCATAACAAGATAAATTCTAATTATTCTTAATCAAGATTGCCATATAGGCCATTGAGTTATATTCATTTTTACGCAGTAATTCTCTTACCTCTCGCAAATACAATGGGCTATGTTCGATTACTTTACCGAATGATTGGATCAACTTAATGATTTGTTCAACACCGAAGTTCTCTTTATGGTAACCAGCCATCCCAATCAAGTGCATTTTAATCATTGCATAGTGAATTACCATCATAATATATTCTTCAAATATATCACTTCCATTCCCCAGAGGAAAAAGATTAAGATATACATAGTTCACCAAATAGTTCTCTAATATATATTCGTGCTTACTCATGAATGGCAAGTAAAAATCATTGTAGGCAACTTGATAACATGAGGAAATTTCCTCAACTGAAGACTCCTTCGCATATTGGATTCCATGAAGCAGTTCCCCAAAACAATCGATGTAGCGCTGATTCCGTACTCCGTGACTCATCCGTGTATCAATAAGATTCTTTAATAACTCCATCTGAATCGTCGACAATACAGGGATGTCGGTTAACATGTTTGCTAGCCCGTTTCCTTCAACCATCACTGTATAGGAAGCAATGAGCTGTGGAATCTCCTGTATTTGTCCGTCTTGAATATATTGCTCTACCTTCTGATAGAACATTCCTAAAATAATTAATCTATCTGCTAGACTAAAATTTCGATTCTGTAACGTCTGTATGGAGAAAATCCGAAGCTCCCAGAAGTACTGTTGTAGTTGGACTTGGGGCTGCTGCCCTACTTTAGTATCAAGCCTATTCTTAATAGAAAGACGAATATCGGCGGGCTCTTCAGTCTCATCAAATTCAATACCGTTCGGATTGAGTAGAGCCAATCTCGCGACCTCTGGACAAGACATTGTTGCTGATTTCTCTAAGATCCCATTCACCTCATTAGAGACCCTCGGATACGTAGCGCATGTATTAGAAAGATAAGACTCTCCCAGCTTCAATTGAATGCTACATAGTTTCTTATCATTAAGCATGGGGCAAGAAAGTTCAGAATTTAATACAATTTTGGCATAATCTTCACTACTCTTACTAGTACGATTCCGTTTCACATGATTATCAAGTGCTGATTTTAATTCAGAGCGGACCTTATTGTACTTCTTATACGTATTCTTATCTATAGTGACCTGCCAACCCGCACAGCACGTATCTTCACAAGCTGAACCAATACAATTAAATTTCTGCATATAGCTAGGTACCAGCATTGATCTAGGTTTTGCCATCCTGAAATCCCCTCTCTCATAAAGCCTTCACATTAATTTTATCGGCAAATATGTCCACATTATGAAGTCGTATATTCATGACAAAATATGGGGATGGAAGGTGCGCATTATTCCATTGTTCCATGACTGAAATGACGGCAATAATAAACTACTCAGGCTATATGATGCCAAATTAATATCATGATGTTCATAGGCAGAAAGAATATCATGTAATGCCATTTCCACTTTAGTTGTCATATCTAATGGTTCATTATCAAGAAAAAAGAATTCCAAGACTTGAATTGAATCAGTTATTTGACAGAAACCACACACGATATCCTCCAATAGATACAGGGTATCTTCCATCAAACCTTCATTCAAACGAATGTGGATATGATGCAGTCCGTCCATACAGGTCTCTGCTAATTCGACCGTTCTTCTCATGACTTCCAAGTACTCTTCCATCGTTATCACCTGTCACTAAATTGATAGAAAAAAGAGACCTTAGAATTTCTAAGGTCTCCTCCACTTCTGTAAATCTTAACGAAGCAATTGAAGCACGCCTTGCGGTTGTTGATTCGCTTGAGCCAACATTGCTTGAGCCGCTTGAGAAAGAATGTTGTTCTTCGTGAATTCAACCATTTCTTTAGCCATATCTACATCACGGATACGTGATTCAGCAGCGGAAAGGTTCTCAGAAGAAGCTCCCAAGTTGTTAACAGTGTGCTCTAGACGGTTTTGGTAAGCACCTAGTTTAGAGCGTTCTGTTGATACAGTTTCCAATGCAGTGTTGATTGTAGTGATAGCTTTACTTGCAGTCTTAGCTGTAGATATATCAGTACCACCCACGGAAAGCTTAGTATCTGCTGTTATTGCAGTTGCAACAGTCAATACTGCTTCGTTTTTAGCATTTACATACGCCTTACCATCTTTTGAAGTTGCATAAACATTTCCATTAGCGTCTTTAATCTCGGTAGCGGATACTGTATATTCTCCAGCTTGAAGTGTAGTGTTTGCAAGTGAAGCTGTACCGCTCACTGTAGCGCCTTTAACTGTAACTTCTCCTGATTTTACTCCATCTCCAAATGCATATTCTGCACCTGTATCAGTTGCAGGAGTTGTTCCAGCTGGAGCTTTAAAAGTTTTTCCAGCATCAGTTGAAGTTGCTACTACATTTCCGTTTGTATCCTTTAGATCGAAATCGTTCGCTGTGGCACCCGCTACAACAGAGTATGTACCGTCAGCAAGTTTCTTACCATCTCCAGCTGCTGCTTTTACAGTAGCAGTCACATCAACCTTGCTATCACCAACGACACCAAGATTCAAACCACGAAGGTCTCCAACAGTCAATGCAATATTTTGTCCTTCATTAGCACCAATGTGGAATGTTCCGTTGAAAGAACCATCCAACAATTTCTTAGTATTGAACTCAGTATCTTTACCGATACGAGTTAATTCTTGAGAAAGTTGGTCAACTTCTTTTTGAAGGTTAGCACGGTCTTTATCTGTGTTAGTATCTGTAGCAGATTGAACAGACAATTCACGCATACGTTGTAGGATGCTGTGAGTTTCAGTCAATGCGCCTTCAGCTGTTTGAATCAAGGAAATACCATCTTGAGCATTTTTAGAAGCCATATCTAACCCGCGGATTTGACCGCGCATTTTTTCGGAAATTGCTAAGCCTGCAGCGTCATCGCCTGCACGGTTGATACGAAAACCAGAAGATAGTTTCTCCAAGTTCTTAGAAGCAGCACCAGTGTTAGCACCTAATTGACGATGTGTGTTCAAAGCCGCGATATTATGATTAATTCTCATTTGTATTACCTCCATGTAATTTGTTTTATTTCCACATCCATGTGGTTGCGCTGCTTCGGCTAAGGTCGGCCGCCCTACCAAAGTAGCGTCTAAATTATATATCGACCATTGGAGGTCTATACTTTATAGCGATTTCAATTTTTTTATTTTATTTTTGCTGAGAGTCGCGAACAAGCCGCATAAGAGCTTCAATATCAGCCTCAGCCGGACTGACTGAATCTCGATTAGCCTCTTGAATGGAGTCGTAGACTTCCTTACGAAAGATATCGATATGCTTCGGAGCTGATACCCCTATTCTTACTGTATCCCCCTCGACGCCTAGCACTGTGATTTCTATATGGTCATTGATGACGATAGATTCGCCTTTTTTACGTGAAAGTACGAGCATATTACTCAGCCTCCCTCGAAGATTGAACCTCTGATCCGACAAAAAGTTGGTGCCTTGTCTGATAGGTAGTGTGATGTAATACAACTTGCTTTCCCATCCTCTTATCGGGATTGAATACTAGTGGAGCAAGTAGATTTAATGTTGATCGTTCAATATTGGAACTTAGTGTTACCATACAATGAACAATTATCTGAGTCTCCATAGCAACTATATCTAATTCTTCACGTTCAGTATCATTCAGTTCAAATTCATAGTCTGGATAGAATGTGAACGGATCGCTTAGCATGAAGGATAACTTAGGCTCCCTCACGGATTGTAAATAACAAAAGGGTCCTTCTTCAGGTCGAAAGATAACAAACTCCGTCTCTTCTTCAAAACCAGATAAACCTTTAGCGAAAAGATACACCTGTTCTGAATCCACCTCTATTTCTCCCCAGGCTGTCGTTTGAATAAACATAAATGTTATTCCTCCTCATGAATCAAATCGAATGACAACAAAAAGACTATAGACGGCTGAGAAACGACATCTATAGCCTAGACTACATTACATTTTAACATCAAGTTCGGGTGGCGTATATTGTACTGACGGGTGCTGTTGCATATAAATATCAAGTTTACCTCGTGTATACTCTACTTCAGGACGATTGACTTGTACGTTGAGATTTAACTCTGCTGGTTGATATGAAGTATCCATTGCTCTTATTTCAAAATCAACATCTACATTATCTATAGAAGCTGGTCCACGAAATTCAGGAAAGGGAACTGCTGCTATATCTGTACCCACAATATTCGAAATCGTATTACCTGGAATATGAATAGCAGCCAAGTTGTTTCCCTGTTGCACCCGATTGGCCATATTCTGGAGAAAAATTTGCTGAATTCCTGAATAAATTCGCCCGTTCATCTCAGATAAAGACCCACCATTATACGCTGCATTGGCTTTACTCTGGTCAACTTTAAGAACCGGTTGATACTGATGGGTCTCCAATTGTGCTGGTTGAGTACTTATACTCATATCTGCCCTTGGCTGCTGAATAGAATACTGACCACGATCAGCATCAATACCGATGATTCCAGGCGTTTGACGAATTTGAAGGATAGGATTTAGATTCACATGAAGTCCCTCCCTTTATTATCTTAAGAAGTCCATCAAAGATGGTGAAATAATTTTAGAACCCGCCGAAAGGGAGGCGTTATATATATTCTCTTGGATTTTAGACTGTAGTATCGTTCCTGCATAATCTGCATCTTCTGTTTTAGACTGGAGGTCTGTCAGATTCACACCTAGAGAACTTAACCGGTTCTGCATTAATTCAACACGATTTGTTTTAGCGCCTATCTCAGATCTGAATCGAAGCATCGTCTCCATCCGAGTGTCTAAATTCGTCAGTTCTCCTGAAAGGGCACTGAAATTCTCAGTATCCAAAGCATTCGTGATCCTATTAATAACTGAAAATAAATTGTCCGAATCGTCTGGAACTGTCGTTGAAACTTCACCAAATACGCTAGAACCTGTTACACTAATCGGCATAATTACGCTATCACCCATTACAAAATTAACAGTACCCACATCTGTTACAGCCTTTTCTGGTTCACCAAGGGTTGTATCATATGGTTTCTTATCATACGTCTGCCCATTAAATATATATTTACCATTCAACTGACTATTTGCAATATCCACAAGCTGTTCCTTAAGTTGGACAACCTCTGCTTTAATACTATCCAATGCCGACTTCGGATTGGTTCCAGTCGCTGCCTGAACGGTCAATGCTCGCAAACGTTGTACTACATCCCCCGCTTGTCCAAGAACAGTATCATTATGGTCTAACCAAGACATGGCACTATCCACATTTCGTTGGTATTGGTCATTCGAGGACAGTTCAGAACGATAACGTAGTGAATATGTGATACCTACGGGATCATCAGAAGGCTTGTTAAGCTTACGTGCTGTTGATAATTGTTCCTGTGTATGACTCATAGCTTGGGCATTACGATTAAGATTCGTCAAGAGCTGAGAACTTAACATATTATTGGTAATCCTCATAAGCATTTACCTCATTTCTATTATCTTCCGACTACACCCGTGGAATTAATTAATTTATCAAGCAGTTGATCAAAAGTTGTCATAAACCGTGCCGAGGCACCGTAGGCATGCTGGAATTTGATCATGTTGGACATTTCCTCATCCAAGGAAACCCCGCTCACCGATTGACGACGTGTCTCAACCTGTTCTGTTAGGATCGTTGCATTCCCCATTTGTCTTGTTGCTTCCTGTGTTTGTATACCCAATTGACCAACCATTGAACTGAAGAAGGAGTCAACAGTTGCAGTAATACCCGTATCTGGTGATGTGGCTTGAGTACTTTTCAGTTGGGACATCAGTAAAGCAATCGTGTTACTACCTTTCACAGATTGCTCACCCGATGCGGTACTAATTACACGCAAGGAGGATGCTATCGCATTGGGATCATCCACAATTGCTGAATTAACGGTTATATTGCCCGCCGTTATTTTCGTTCCATCGCCTTGTATTGTAAAGAAAGGCTTGCCTGTCATTGGATTCCCGGTTAGAGGATCGTTGCCTTCCATGGTATATCCTAACTGATGAAGCCCATTTAACCCTTTCACGGTAACCTCTTTACTTTCCGTGAGGGTACGATTAGCCCCAGTGTAAGTAACGCCATCCAACACCGTACCTTCAGGAAGAACCGATCCCTTAGGCAATGTTATCTTCATATCTCCTGTCGCAATCGTGTTCGCCAAATTATCTAACTGGCCCTTATAATCTTTGACCAAGTTATCACGGGATACGATCATACCATGTACTTCCCCGCCCTTTAATTCTCCTGAAGCATAAGCTCCTTCGAGAAAGGCTGAATCCACCACAGCAGGGTCAGCAATACCTTGTACCAGTGGCTGAGCTCCCAAGAGAATGTTATACCCTTGATCCGAATCAGTAACGGTTATATTAACAATGGTGGAGAGCTTGTCAGTTAACAGATCACGTTGATCTCTTAAATCATTGGCATTATCCCCTAACCCTTCAATGCGAATAATAGCCTTATTAAGATTCACAATTGAATCCAAATGACTTTGGATCTCTTGTCCCTTCGCTGTCACGTTGCTAGTCAAATCCGTATTGAGTTTCTCCAATTGACCACTCATATGATTCATAGCATCCGTGAGAGCCAATGCTCTTTCTTTGACGATACTCCGTGCTGTTACACTCTCTGGATCTTTGCTTAGATCCGACCATGATTTATAGAAATTATCAAGTACTGTACGTAGTCCCGTATCCGTAGGTTCATTTACAATAGCTTCTAATTTACTGAGCGTATCCGCTTGGATATTCCAGCTACCTAGTTCTGTATTCTCGCCTCTGAATTGGGTATCCAGAAATTTCTCACGCACACGTTCAATAGCATTGAATTCAACACCTGTACCGAGTTGACCCGGTGCTGTAGAACGTAGAAAAGCATATGCCTCTATTGGAGTGGAAGCGGTCATCTTAACAACTTGTCGAGAGTAACCTTCCGTATTCGCATTAGCAATATTATGACCTGTTGTATTCAGCGCCGCTGTTTGTGTAAACAAACTTCGTTTAGCTGTCTCAATAGAATGAAATGTTGATACCACTGATAACCCCTCCTTATGTTAGGCACGTGAATCGAATAGTCCTGACCAGCCTTGACTGCCGTGTTTATCTCCAGGATGTTGGTAAGTTGCTTCTTGCTCAGGTCTAATAGCCAACACATCCAATGAGTAATCAATAAAAGCCAACGATTGTTCAATCAATTTCTGATTCAACTGATTCAATTCCTTTAGTTGCCCTAAGTGATGTGATAATTCGACTTGAACAGCAAGTAACTTACGCTTGTCTTCTGGATCGAACACCAATCGAACTAGCTCCGTTAGAGTCAGGTTCAACATGGATTTAATGCCCTTTGTCTGTAAAAATTCATAAGAGGCACTTACTCGTGCCTCCTCTTGCTGCTCAATCTGTTTCAATAATTTGGATTCTTGATTGAGAATTACGATGAGTTGATCGATTCCATTGTCCATGATGGCGTCTCTCTTAGACTCAGCGACCGTTATCATCTTTATATGAGTAGCATTCAACTGTTCTAATGTATTGATAAGCTGTTCTAATGCCATGTCATTCACCTAGTTCTCAGGATATTGTTTGAAATATGGTAGCAGCTTCTCAGCAAGCTTATTACTATCTACTTGGTACGTCCCCGAGGCCACCCGCTGTTTCAAATCCTGTACTTGTTGCGTACGTTCTGAATTGGTACTACGTTCATTAGCTTGTAGCATTTCCATAGCTTCGGCTGAGATGGATACCTCGTCCTTACGACGACTTTTCTTCTCTTCTGTCTTATGTCCTGAATCTATGTTCCGCTGATACGAATTTATAGCTCCCATTCGTCCGGTCTCGTTAATTTTCATAAGAATCACCTTCCCGTTCATTTCATAAAGGTTCATACTTGTAAGTCAATAAAAAAATAAAAACCGATAACCTTTACTAAGTTTATCGGTCAGAATTGAAACATATTTAATAGCTATTTTAAGTATTCTACTAGTTATTGTATTTATTAACCGCGCTATAAGCACCCTTACCATGCATATCAGCTTCTTTTCTAGCTTGCCCGTCTTTAATAGATTGACTAAATTCTTTAGTCAGCCGCGTTCTACAGGAGATACACATATTACTTTCCGAGATAAAAGTGGTCCCACATACTTCGCATGGATAGTTAAGATTAGGGGCATCAATGACGGAAATACGACCTTCTCGTATGAATTTAATGATCTGCCGAGTCGTTACTTCTGTAGCCTCAGACAAATCTTCCATCGTCGAACCTCTGTTTTCTCTCAGATACTCAGCACATTTCTGATATTCAAGCTCGATTCCCTTCGTACAATCAGGACAAATATCTCTAAAATTCATAGCAAAAAGCTTACCGCACCGTGGACAATTCCCAAGATTCATCGTTTCCCACTCCCTCAATCCATATATTACTTATACGCTTATCATCTAATATATACAGATTAACTTATATGAGCACGCTCCGTCTATCCTTTAGTGGTGTAATTTGTAAAAACATGTATGTTTTTTAGCTAGCTGATTTACGAATCTTGTATATCTTATAGTAGAACCGTTTACCAAACCCTGTCTCAATTAGCTGGGTCTTAACAATCTCTTCTTCCCTCATATTAGGATCGCGCCCAAGTTAGGCTGTAGACCTCTAATGGATATCCGATGACATCACTCATCCCCCACAATACTCTTGCACAAGAATTCACCGTACTTCCGGTTGTATAGATATCATCGATTAGAAGAATTCGCAAAGGGCTATTCACCCGTGATCTAGGTCTAGATTCGAGAATATTTCGGAAGCTACATATGATTTCAGGATCACCTTCAAATGTGTTCATCATATCACGAATACGATCACCTCGATTCTTGAGACTCTGTTTATCGGTATGACGTTCCCGTATCATCAGCCTTTTGAAAGGAATCTTTGAAAGGCTTGCCACCCCAATCGCTAATACCTCTGCTTGATTAAATCCACGCTCCTGAAGTCTGATTGCACTTACAGGTACCCAGGTAATAACATCTATCGTCCATTGTGAATCTATTTGCCTCTGTTCATCCTTCATTCCATCATAAGCTTGTCCCAACATCATTATGAGTAGCTGACTATATCTTTCATTTCCCCGATACTTATATTGTCCGAGCCATTCACGCATTACGGGACTATAAACAACCGCACTCCGATTGCATATGAAGAATCGTTCATGCCCGTCACCACGTGTACAATCGGGACATCCGATGTGCCGTCCACAAGTATTACAACGCGAGTGCCTAATCCATGGTATCTCGTTGTAACATTCTCGACAAATCCCTTGGATTTGGGTAGATCTATTCGTCATTCTTCCGCAGGTGAGACAGATGGCCACTGGGGGTGCAAGTAGTCGATGCAGCGGGTCCAATATATTGTTCCAGAACATAGTTCCCTCCATTAGAAATCCATAGGTTTTCTTTAGCTAAAGAGTATCCGTTCTATACACTTTATTAAATTCTACTAACTGTTACAGAGAGTACAGATCAAATGGCTAAATAGGTAGAGCTACCAACACCAGTTGTACAAGTACAGTACAATTCGTTCAAATTCCCTTTGGAGCTAACCAGTAAATAACAGCCATTAGCAACTACCATCAATCAAGCTAGAACCAAGCTGAAACCAAGTTCACACCAAAGTAGAACCACACCAACGATCAGTGCAGTTGCCAAAGTACAACTAAATTCAACAAAATCGCTCTGGTGCTATCTTTAGTTGTAAGAACTACATCTAATTACTAGAAAACAACCATTTTTCACTGTTCCCCCGATTTTAACTGTACTTTGTGCAACTATTCTCTCTCCATCCACCTTCCCTTCTGATTAGATGTACTTTCTGCAATTATTCAGGAATTCGGATATTTGGATGTTCAGGGTTTCTGGTGATTGGATGTTCTAGTGTTCGGGTGAGGCTTGTTTGTTCATTGGATCGCGAGTTAAATACCCACCCTTTTGTGCAATACGGTTCATTCTCTTAATCTGTGATATCGCTCCCTTCTGTGAACTTGTCCAATGGGAGGAAGTAAGGAACACTCTACCTGCTGGGTCATCCTTGGACCTACCGGCACGCCCAGACATCTGGATTAATGACGCTTCATCAAAGAGACCACTATCCGCATCCAATATGAATACATCACTGCGGGCTACGGTCACTCCTCGTTCCAAGATCGTTGTTGTAATCAATAGTCTAATCTGCGTATCACGAAAGGCTGCCACCTTCTCCGAACGTTGCGGATCCACCGATGAAGTGCCTTCTATACGAATCCTTGGCATATAACGCCGCAATAACATCACGAACGGTTCAATATGACGAATTCGCGAGACGAATACAAACAGTTGTGCTCCCCGCTTAATAGATTGTTCCAAGTTGCGGAGAAGCTTAACGGGAATCCGCCGCTGATGCAGACAATGAGCCACCGATTTCATATCCAGTCGACTAGGCACAGGTAGTGGGTGTCCATGGAACCGAACAGGTACTTTGGCATGAGGTAGTATACCGCGAGATGCTTCCTTCTGTAGTTGACGTGGAGGTGTGGCAGACAGATAGACAAACTTACCATCATATTTGCAAGCATTCTGTGCCGCATAGGCCAACATCGGATCATTATGGAATGGGAAGGCATCAATTTCGTCGATGATGACAAGATCAAATGCCTCATAGAAGCGCATTAATTGGTGAGTTGTCGCGAGGGTCATTGTCCCGGATCTCCAGCGTTCCTCACTCCCCCCGTACAATGTAACTATCCTCTCATCTGGAAAAGCTCTCGCTAACCTTGGTGCAAGTTCCAACACTACATCTCTTCGTGGTGTTGCGACGAGAACACGCCCCCCAGCCTCTAGAATCGAGGCAAGCAACGGAAATATCATTTCTGTTTTGCCTGCTCCAGTGACTGCCCAGAGAAGGAAACGATCTGGTGTCGAAGGAACTGAGACGTTACATTTCAGTTCCTCACGTCCTATGCCAACCCGTGAGGTCGGCTTCGCCAAGAACTGCAGCGCCGCGCCTGCGGCTGCGCTTTGCGCTGCACTAAGTCCCCACCGGCCTACGGCCTCGGTGGGGGAACCCCCGGCCGTGCCACGCACGGCCGGCTGCGCTGCTCCGCGAAGCAGCAGCGTACAAGCGCGGCTGCGCCCCATTGCGAGGCAGGCCTCGCAGTAGGTGCAAGCCGCACTGCCGCACGTGGCGCATGCCGTGCGGCCAAGGGCAACGCTACCGCAGCGGCGGCAGCGGGGGAGCTTGCGGCGGCGCTGCCAAGGCGCGCCGCGACAGGGCGAGGCGGCAGGGGCGACGCCTGCGCCAAGCATGAGCTGGCCCTGAAGATAGGCCAGCTGTGTAGCCGTAAGCCAGTCGCTAGCCATGGATGGCGCGGCCTCCGCTAGCAATCCATCAACCTCTGCCGCTAGCAATGAGCGTCCTTCGAGTACTTTTGCTAGCTCGTTCGCATCAACGAGCACAGCCTGCATCACGCCATGAAGCCGCAAATCACCCGCTTTACGCCCACGTCCTGCATCCTTCATTGAACTATCCCACAACGCCTGAACCCTTTCTTCACTCAACCGCTGCTCATTCTCTTGTATATGCCCCCTTCTCATTATGGAATCACCTTTAAGCTCTCCCGCTCCCATACTATTCCTTAACTCCATTCCCTTTTGTCCCCGCTCCATATTTCTCTGTGAGTGAACAGATAAGTCCCCCGCCGTATTACATCCATCCTGAACTCGCCATATCCACATGGATTTCTCACTCAAAAAGCTTGAATTCGACTGAAACTTCCCTTCTTCCTCAAGCTCTTCTCGAAGGGATTCGATGGCGTATCGTTTCCACTGATCTATATTCCAACTATCTATTCCTCTACCTTGTACCTTCACCTGTCCCATTTTTAACGCCCATCCCAGAGGAAGCTCCCTTGCAATAAATACAATCGTGCATGTCGGATCTCTAGCTACTCCAGCCCACCACATCAGGTCTACTCTCATATCTAACGACATTCTAATCCTCCAACTTCCAGCATTTCGAATAGCATATATCGCAACCCTCATTTCTTCACCCCTTCTCCAAGCTAAATACAACAACCCGTATACACATCGATTATTTAAAATACAGTCAGACATCCTGACATGTGGGTAGTAAATGTTGCACCATTAGATATACACTATCCTGTGGTTTACTTTTCTTATGTATTATCATTGAACGCAAAAAAAGCACATTCTCCCGGATTCCCGATCTGGAGAGTGTGCTTCACACTTTTCTACCTATACAATTGCTACCCGTCATCTAAACCACCATTTATTATTGTTGCACATAAGGAATGCGCCTATCCTCCTGCGGTATTCTTAAATCTATCCATATTGGCCCTTCGGTTCCCGATAGTGGTAAATAGCCGTTCATTCGATCTCTATTTACTACTCCTTCGCAGACCACTACGGATAGATCAAGTCCTGACCACTCTCTCATGGTGTGAATCATTCTAACAGTTTCATCATTTGAGCCATGATCGAGGACAAGAATACGCAATGTCTTACCTTTCTGAAAAGCATATAACCACAACGCACGTACGTACCATTCAATCTTTCGTTCATGATTAAACGTTACAAGTATATATTCGTTATGATATTCCTTTCGCGAGTTCCCCTTTACTTTATAGGTTATGGCGTATATCCCATGAACGGTGGCAATTGCCAACCCATAAATGACAGCAATCCAGATTAATTGGATGACCATGGAGATTCACCTCCCTCTTCACCAACAATATATGCTGATAGAGAAGTCTCGGTGACAAGATGTGAGCGTAGCGCCCACACCTGCGCGATAAGGAACGGCTATATTCATATGTAATGTACAGTATCCTTGTTACAGGGTTACCCAACCATATTTAATAGCATTAATAACAGCTTGCGTACGATCATCAACTTCCATCTTTTGAAGGATGCTACTAACATGATTCTTAACTGTCTTTTCACTAATAAATAGAAATTCACCAATCATCTTATTACTTTTTCCTTCAGCCATAAGACGCAACACTTCGGCTTCACGGCGAGTCAGTGGATTATTCTCTCCACCTACAAATTTCACGCCTGCTTCCTTGTCAGATCTTTCACTCATAGCCCCAGTCTCATTCACATACGTCATACGACGCAACTGATGAATCAGCTTACCTGTCACTTTAGGATGAATAAAAGCATAACCTTGGTGCACTGAGCGAATTGCATTAATTAGTGACTCCGCTTCCATGTCTTTCAGCAAATATCCATTAGCACCTTTACGCAGTGTCTCAAACACATAACTCTCATCATCATGAATAGACAAAATGATGACTTTAATGTCAGGGAATAGTTCTCGAAGTTTCTCTGTCGCTTCCACACCATTCTCTAAAGGCATATTAATGTCCATCAGTACAATGTCAGGTTTATCCACATTACAGAACTCAAGCACTTGGATACCATCACCACATTCTCCGATGACCTCCATATCCTCCTCCATATTCAGGATACGCTTCAGACCTTCGCGAAACAATTGATGATCATCGGCTAAGAGTACTTTTATGGTTGTATTACCAGAATCTCGATTGTCCATTACGTTACTCCTTTCTCTTATCCACGTTTGTAGGGATATGGATTATGACCTTGGTTCCATCGTTCAATACAGAATCGATCTCCATTCTCCCGTCAAGGAGTTCGACTCTTTCACGCATTCCAATGATACCGAAATGATCCTTACTCTTCTTTTCTAATTGGTCCAGTCTTAACCCACAACCATTGTCTTGTACAACAATCTTCACCATTTGTGCTTGATACGTAATCTCCACAACAACATAAGAAGCCTGTGCATGTTTGGCCACGTTCGTTAAAGCCTCTTGTACAAGCCGGTATATGGCCGCTTCCATTGCGGAAGAGAGTCGATGTTCCTTCCCTCTCGTTTCGAGCAACGTACGAACTCTCACTTTCTCTTCAAAATCATAAATATACTTGCGGAGTGTTGGAATTAGCCCCAAATCATCCAAAGCCATTGGACGTAGATTGAAAATAACTTTCCGTATTTCTTCGAGACTAGCACGTACTTGTCCCTTCAAGTCTACTATTTCGTCCTGGACCATCTTAAATTCCTGCTTTACTAACATTCTTTCTACAATTTCCGTCCTAAGAACTAGATTAGCCAGCAATTGAGCAGGTCCATCATGAATCTCTCGTGCAATTCGCTTACGTTCTTCTTCTTGTGCCAAAATAATCTTCAATCCTATAAGCTGACGATTCTTAGCGGTCTCGATAATACGACCCACTTGACTTATTTCTCCAGATAAATATTCCATGACAACGCTCATTTGTGATCCAATGATTTCAGCACGTTCCACAGAATTCTCTACATTTCGAGTTCTGATCTGTAGTTCATCACGTCTCGCCTTGAGATACATTTCCTTCTCACGATAAATCATTACATCGAGCTGGAGCTGAGTTGCTTTCTCATACGCTTGTCTAATGTCTTCTTCCTTATAGCGAACAAAGTCCCGACTCACTTCCGTGAGCCGGATACGTGAACGCCGGTAACTTAGCTCCAGTAGATCTACTTTCTTCAAGGTATCTACCGTTTCCTTCACCACAAACTGAAGTTCTTGATTCAGCGCGTTCAACTCATCGCGAGCGCTCTCTAGAATCTCAAACATTTGAAGTTTACTATTTTCCACCACTTCGATGGCATTTTTTATGACACGGTCTATAGCTTCAGCTTGGAAATCCACTCGAGTGTTACTCCATTTCTTACAGCATTGTTCATTTACTACTCCATATCATAACATATCACGAATCAATTGTGATGGTCTTCGTTAGCTGATTCCACGTAACTTTTAGACCTAGTTGTTCAGATACTAAGCGAAGAGGGACTAAGGTTCTACTTTGTGTCACAATTGGTGCTACTATAGCACTAGATCGTTTACCGTTAAGAATGAACTCTTTCTTATTCACTGTAAGATCTAATAATTTCCCTCCGCGTAACACAGTAATTCTCTGATTAGTGGCATCCCAGCTCGCACTTCCTCCAAACGCATCTATAACATAACGAATCGGTACATAAGTACTGTTATTTTTAACCACTGGTGCAACATCCATTGTCTTATTGATACTGTTAACCAGCATCGACTTCTGTCCAACGGTCATCACGGCTTGTGCTTGTGGAAGACCTGCTTCACTTGATAAAGAAGGGATCATAAACTGAACATTATCGAAGGCAACTGTGCCGGTCAATGTACGTTCATCCTGACCTTCTTCCACATTCACCACATAGAATCGTTTCAGCTGAGCTGGATATTGAATATTAAGTCCACTCAAGTCGATATTCAGATTCTTCCAACCTTCCCAATCGATTACCTTCGCAAGATCCACATAGATTGTTTTGCCTGACTTATCCGTAATTTCTGCGCGAAGCCAATTCAAGCTCTTATCCCCTTGAACATCCACTGACATGGATGTGGCTGCCGCGGAGATTTCCTTACCAACTGTTCCATTTAATTGTGCGTAAGCATACATTTTACCGATTCCTTGCGTCATATCATATTGCAGACTCATCACTTTAGATTTCGAATGATCACCAGTTCCTTGCGTAATGACAGCCGATCCACTCACTCCGGCTACATTGCTAGTGAATTCAACAGGATAACTAACATTCTCGAAGTTCTCCCACATGCTGTTACCTGCCTCAGACAATACTACAACGGTACTGAATCCATTATATCGACCAATAGCATAACCAACCTTCGCATCCCCATTAACGGAAGTCACGGTTAAGGTATCACCCTGTACATTCCCCTTAAATCCAACAAACTCCCATTTCAAAGAGCTTGCAGGAATCGTTATACTTTGACCAGTCTTTGTCACAGCAGTAACCGGAATAGATACAGTTGTACCTACTGTAAGTGGTGCTGTTGAATTAGCTGCAGTCAGACTTGTTAGTTCATCGGCTCCTAGAACGGTCACTTGCGTACTTACCTTAGCCGCCCCGCTAACCGCTGTAATTGTCGCTGTACCCGGCTTAACCCCAATGATCTTACCTTCGTTCACTTTGACATTACCATTGCTAGAAGTCCACGTAGGATTGATCTGTGACGAATCTATCGGGTTATAATAAGTGTCATAACCTTTCAGACTATAAGAACTCTCTTGTCCAATTAATAGAGCTCCGCTTCCGCTTATTTTAAATCCTTTTAACTCGCCCTTCGGTGCTGTGCTAAATACACCAAGAGCATTGACGATACTTCGCTGCGTCGTGCCATATTCTGTATTAAACGTGAGTGTCGCGTTCTTCTCAGCTAATGGTCGTGTTACCATGGTAGTTGATCCACCACCGTCTAAATTCATCGCTTTCCATACGCCAATATTCACCATAAACGACTGTAGCTCAGGTAATGACATTCCTGAACTATTGCTATTATCTTCTGCAGTCACAATATAGGCATATCGACCATCCTGAGAATAGCCAAGAGCTGTTCGAGCGCGATATCCTCCGATACTAGCTACATCTCTAGTGAAGGCAGAAGCCTGCCCTCCGTTAACAAGAAGCGTATGTCCACCGATCATCATTTGTAGACTCGCAGGATCAACCTGATGCCCTGTAGTCTCTGATACGAGTGAGGAGCTCACACTCAATGGCTGACCAATGACAAAGTGTGTATTGGCGAATTCAGCCGCCGTTCCATGCGCACGAAGAATAAAGCCATCCTCTGGTACAGAAAGCTTCAAAGGAGCTTTATACGATAATTGCGTAATGATGCCATTCTGTACTAGAATTTCGGTTGCCGTCGATGAACTATCACTAGGGCGATCCAACGACTTCCAGTTACTTGTATACATATACATCGCATTCACATGACTATAAGCTGAACTCGTGCCTTCAGGAGAGTACGTTGTCTTATTTATTCCCGATAAAGGAAATTCCGTTCCGTCCTGCGCCTTTACAGATCCTTTGAAAGCATATTCATCAATCATCGGCTTCCCATCTTTAGACACCGTAAAGGAATACATTCCTTTCAAATCTGCAGGTGTAGCCATTAACACACCATTTGTTATTTGACCACCCAGTGGTGCCCATTGCGCTCCTGGACCACTTGTAATGTAGTAATCTCCATTCACTGCAGCTACGGCGCCATTTTCTTTCGCCATACCTAGTGTGCTCTGTCTAGTCGTAAACTGACCTCCCACACCATTCATAGCATCCATTTTTACATTTGAATTTTGCAGATCTACTCGAACGACATCAGCGAGCGTAGTCGCTTGTTTACCTGAACGTGTCGAAGAAAATTGATACTTGTATAGGATAGCCCCAGAAGTAATGATCTCTTCCCCGAGCTTTTTGACGGATGTAGAAGCTGCACTAGCAACTGAACCTTGAGTTGAACCCGGTATAGAAATTCCATCTCCTACAATGGGTGCGATCCATAATAGCCCTGCCAAAGTAACAACAATCCACTTCTTCCCTGTTAATACTGTCACTTTGTTTTGAATGTGTTGAAGGTTTCTTTTCATGAATTATTAATCTCCCATCTCGTTAGCAAATCATATATTAACACGCAAAATTACTGAATATTATAATAGCTTACATATAATAGACTACTTTTAAGAGGAAAAGTTACGTCAATTCAGCAATTTGTTCTATTCATTCGCTTACTACTTGACCAATTGACTACAGTGAACAGATTAACTAACCGTAGGAACAACCTAATACAACAAGCTTACTTCCTAATGTGAACCTTCGTCATTCACCTCTCCAACTACTCAAATGCAAAAACTCTCAAAACCGATTAACGGTCTTGAGAGTTTCTTTTATTGAGCATTGACTTACAAGTAATTCAATTTGTCTAAGACACGTTTCAACATGACAACCGCTTGCGCTCGGGTTGCATTACCTTGTGGCTGAAAGGTATTGATAGTTACACCCTGAATGATGCCTTCCTTCACGGCTTTAGCTACTATCTCTTTGGACTGTACTTTTGAAAAATCTTTAAATTTCGACAGCGTTTGAGTGGCCGTTCCGTTAATAGAAATGCTAGGGCCAGCATACTCCATCGCCCGTACCATCATGAGGGCCATCTGCTCGCGGGTAACGTAACTATTTGGCTTAAACGTTCCGTCCGAATTACCAGTAATAATCCCAGCCTTCGCTGCGGCTCCAATATATGCCCCTGTCGTACCCGATGATACATCTGGGAAACCACGTGTTTCTTCCCCTGTAAGACCCAGACCCTTCGCAATAAATACGGCGAACTCCGCCCGCGTAATATTTTTGTCTGGCTCGAACTTCCCTCCTGAGCTTGGGCGTGACTCCACAATCATTTTTCCTGAAAGCTCAGAGATCGCTTCCTTTGCCCAATGCTTCGTTGTATCCGAATAATAACTGTATCCAACTGCTGGCCCAACAATAGAATTACCACTGATCTTACCACTGAATAAGATAGATACAGGGCTACCCGTTACTCTCGAAGGTACAAAAGAAAGGGAACCCGTAGTTTCATTATACTTAACCAACGATGCCTGAGTGGTCGATCCGAGGCTACTTGATGCACGAAAGTAAAGTTGTCCCGTGTGAGAAATCGCTATAGCATTCGAAGAGGATGATCCGTTACTTACGCTAACGTACAACTGGATCGGATCAACCATTGGGTTCGTCGTAATCCCGTTTTGGGAAGTTGTCACCGCCAATTGAGAACTAGAAACTGACTCCATCTGAACCGTCAAATTAACGCCACTCAACGAAGATACTCCCAAGGCACGCGAAATGTCTGTGTACGAAATTTTGTCAATTGGGAGCTCGTACATGACATTCTTATACCGCACTGCAAATGAACCACTCTTACCGCTGCTGTTCACCTCCATTAATGCACTCAATGGTATAACAACTTCAGCTGCCTTTTCGGTGGAAGGAACCTCAAACACCAGCATTTTACTCACATTATTATTAGTAATAAATTTCATTCCACCCAGTACCTTTGACTGATCAAGTACATATTTCCCAATGCTTTGCCCATTGCGAGAACGACTCTCCCACGATTGGCCTGAAGAGGAATTTAGTAAGTAACCACCTATTCCAAAGTCCCCTGAAGACATTGATGTGATGTAGCCTGGCTGATTAGTACTACCTGTAGTTCCACCCGTATTACTCACGTTCTGAACTCGCATATTTGTGTAAGCTTTGATAATATTGCCCTGACTATCATACAAAGGTGCAGTACCTGTTAAATATGACAACAGAACAACTTGATCATTTGTAACCGCCGAGCTCAACTTAAGCGTGACGGTATCCCCACCGACTGTCGCAGATTGAACAGGACGGTTGGCCTGATCGACAGACACATTGAACTGATTAACCGGTAATAGGGACATTTCCTTTAGATTCTTATTATAAACGATCGTAATTGTATCGCCCCGTACCGTTGCTGAACGAATCCCCTCCGCCACGACGCTATAATTGATTGGTTGCAGATTGATATATCCGGCCAAATTTCCGTTCAAGTCTGCAATCCCACCAACTCCAGCCACATAAGATAACGTCACAGCCTGATTCATAGTATAAGATGACGCTAGCGTAAGAATAACTTGATTGGACATGATTTCCACATTCGTAACGAATACAGCCACATTATTGACTAGCACCGAAAATTGACTCTTCATCGGAATACCACTCGTCTTTAACGCCTCATTGTAGGTAAGTATAACTTTATTGCTATTTCCTTCTATCCCCGTTAATTCCGGAGGTTTCGTATCATAAGCATTACGAACAAAATAATCATTAAACGCCGAAATATTCTGTCCCCGATAATCTTTCAATGGGTACGATCCCGGTGAATAGGATACTTTCACGATTTCTCCATTAGATACTGAGCTAGACAAATATAACGTGACCGTTCGTCCACTCTGATAAATGCTACTTATACCTTTCGAATAGCCGTCAGTCACCACCGAAAATTGATTATAAGCATAACTACTGGAAAGACTCTCTAGACTTTCACTAAAAGTTAATGTCAATGTACTTCCTGAGACGTATCCATCGGTTGGTTTCGGTAATACCGAATCAATACCGTTCGTAACTTCCTTGCTAGACAAGGATGCAGCCATGTTCTTAGACAAATCCTGTACCGGTCTGACACTGTTGCCACTGTAAGTAATTCGGACGATCTGCCCAACAGCCACCCCAGTCTCCAAAGTGACATACACGCTCTCACCAGAAACGTAGGCATTGTTGAGCTTTCGCGTCTCTCCGTTCACGGTAACTGTGAAGCTGGACGTCAGCAAATTGATCGAGGAATCCAGCATTTTATTGTACTGAAGACGAATGACTGAATTACTATACATCGTCGCGCTCTGAATGACGGGTACAGTTTTGTCAGATACGGTCGTCTGGAAGGTCCAACTTGACGTACCACTAAGACCCGAATATAATTCTCCTGTCACCAGATCCGCCATTGCACCAGAAGCAATATCTACATAATATGTTGCCCCTTCTTGCAGATTGGCGGATGGTCTTATTATTAATTGCGTACCCGAAGCTGATACTGTAGCAGGAATCGCTGTAGTCGTACCTTGTTTTTTAAGCGTAACTCCCGACGCATTAAGTAGGGCAATATTTCGGTTGAACGTAGCAACCATATTTGATGTAAGGTTATTATTAGTACTTCTGTCCGTGGGAGACAAATAACTTAATGTCAATGCATTCGATGTCGTCGTACCCGTTGTGAAGGTCCAGCTTCGTAACGGTGAAGCGTTACCATCACTATCTTTAAAAGCACCTGCCGGAACTGCTACCGTATATGTCTTGTTGTAAGTCATATTAGTCGGTAGAGTTAGCGTTATTTTGTTAGTACCTCCGCCCTTCACATCAGCAGAAGTAACATTAAATTCCTTCATAAGAGTATCCGATGTTTGCAAAGATATTGTCCCTTTATCCGGATATACCGGGCGACTGAAGTTCAATTGAATGCTACCCGTAATCGCAACGCTCGTTGCATTGGCGGCTGGTACTGTAGGGGTTGTAGCTTCCCATGTCACCGCCGTTCCTTGTACATTGAAATACCATTCCTGCGCGCTACTGATTCCCACAAAAGGATGTCCATCTACATCCTTGAACGCACCACTGTCGATCAGGACATAATATCTTTCACCACGGCTTAGGTCATTTACTTCCCAAAAAGTCGTCTTGCTAATGCTATCTACCGTTATAGCTGCGTTTTGGACTGGCTTTGTGAATATAACTTGGTTGTCGGAAGCACGAATGACAGAAATAGTTCCCGTACCTTTAACAACAGCCTTATCAAAAGAAATCTTTAAACCCGTCGAAACCCCAGTAACAACCTCTCCCTTAAGAGGATAGATTCCACTGATCACTGGCGCTGTACTACCTTCGGTAGAGAGCGTTGTAAATGACATATCGAAAACTTCCGATTGAACAGACGCTGTATTTGCATCAATAAATGTTCCCGCCGGTCCCTTCACATGGTACGTAGTTCCATTGGCTAATTTACCAGCAGGTAATGTTATATCATACCGGCTTAAAACATAGGGCTGTGGCGTGATGGACTCCACCGTTATGGCTGGGTTTATACCATCCGTTATTTCAATTGTTCCGGTGCCCATCTTCACTTGTCGATCAAATGTCAGTTGGATTTGACTCGTATCTACTGGAACCCCCTTGGCTCCATCTGCTGGTAGCATCGAAATCACAATCGGAGTTTCTCCTGCTGCACCTGCTACGTTAATCATTGAGCCAAGCAACATATTTACCACCATCATTAATACAATTCCTATTGAAATCTTCTTCCTCATTACTTACGTTCCCCTTTCAAATCAACCTGCTATGTAAAATTCTCGTCACTCTATCTTCAAGGACATACCTATATATATTAACGGTCAAATGCGCTTCCAAGTTTAGAAACCAATGTATTTTAGTGAAAGAATGGATCTTACATTCCCATGAAGATCGTAATTGAGCACCAAAAAACCTGTGAGATCACGGATTTAGCGGTAGTATAGTTCCTTGTAATTGTGTGGAATATTACGAAGGACCCCTAAATACACAAAAAAAACGGATATCCTTCCCTCAAGGGAACAGATATCCGCTTTATTTCAAACCGTCACACTTACAGTCCGGCTTGTTCTTTCAATAGATCCGCTTTGTCGACTTGCTCCCAAGGTACATCTAGATCGGTACGACCGAAATGCCCATAAGCCGCTGTCTGTTTGTAAATCGGACGACGCAAGTCAAGCATATTAATAATGCCCGCTGGGCGAAGATCAAAGTTCTTTTGGATTAGCTCCACTAACTTCTCTTCACTCACTTTACCTGTACCGTAAGTATCTACATTGACGGATACCGGAGTAGCTACACCAATGGCATAAGCCAATTGAATCTCACATTTATCTGCAAGACCAGCAGCTACAAGGTTCTTAGCTACGTAACGAGCTGCGTATGCCGCTGAACGGTCTACCTTCGTAGGATCCTTACCAGAGAACGCTCCGCCTCCATGACGTGCATAACCACCGTATGTATCAACGATGATCTTACGTCCTGTTAAGCCTGCGTCTCCTTGTGGACCTCCGATAACGAAACGTCCTGTTGGGTTGATGAAGTATTTGGTATTCTCATCTAGCAATTCAGCAGGAACAACTGGAAGAATCACGTGCTCTCTAATGTCAGCTTGAATCTGTTCTAACGTTATTTCTTCAGCATGTTGCGTAGAAACAACGATCGTGTCTACACGTACAGGCTTATCATCTATATATTCAATAGTCACTTGTGTTTTGCCATCTGGACGCAAGTAATTTAGCGTGCCATCTTTACGCACAGCCGAGAGTTGACGCGAAATACGATGTGCTAATGCGATAGGAAGTGGCATAAGTTCTGGCGTCTCATTCGTTGCAAAACCAAACATTAGTCCTTGGTCTCCCGCGCCGATATCTGCCGTTTCTGTATCCATTTGATCAAGATCACGGTTTTCTATCGCTGCATTTACACCTTGAGCTATATCAGCAGATTGTTCATTCAGTGAGGTGAGTACAGCACATGTATTATAGTCAAAACCATATTTAGCGCGTGTGTATCCAATTTCCTTGATTGTGTTTCTTACGATGGATGGAATATCCACATAATCAGAATTCGTACTAATTTCCCCAATGACTAGAACTAGGCCTGTAGCTACAGCTACTTCACACGCAACACGTGCGTTAGGATCGTTCGCCAAGAATGCATCCAACACTGCATCAGAAATTTGGTCGCATATTTTATCTGGATGTCCTTCGGTAACGGACTCAGATGTAAACAGATGACGTCCTTTAATTGACATAATGTAACCTCCCAATAAGAAAAAAATGAACCTTCCCCAGTTGGAAAAGGTTGCTTACAATCCTCAAAGGTCATATTATCTTATTTGTCAAACGGTGTCAATCATCTTGAACTAGACGTATAACATAATAGCGTTCACATTGCTGTGATACATAATATATAATGAAGTATTTTTTATATGAAACTTTGCTCAGCTTGTCGAATTAATCGTTTGGTGATTTCACCACCTACAGATCCATTCTCTCTTGATGTTAGATGGCCCCAGCTTGCTCGTCCATGATTCGTATATCCTTCAACCGCTCCAAGATCGGAAGCAAATTCAGTGTCCATTCCAGCTGTACTACTATAGCCACCAACATGTAGTCCGAATTCCGCAGCAATTTCATATTTCATTTGATCAATCATCTGGCGACTCTCCGGTACAACTTTACGATTGTTTCTTGCCATTATAATGAGCACCTCCTGCATGATGTACTTGCAAGAGTATTATTTACATTCTCGTTCGAATTACACGTATAAAAGATTGCTACTACTGGCAATAATACGGATAACCATTATTGAATAGTATAACTTCCGCGGACCATAACAACTAAACCGTATTTCTGTCCTTCTTGAACCGTAATACCCCGTCCTTCTCTTGGGAAGGATAATAGATGGTTTGTTACTACAGATTGTCCATTCTTGATATCTAACCCAGCGGTCAAATCAGGCACACCATTAGCGTCAGGACTGTATATAATTGCCTTACCATTACGAACAATAAATTCCGTCCCTGCATTAGCTAACAGCGTCTGACCTGGCTTAACGTCTACAACTACGAGCGCATTTGCACTTGAATTTCCGTTATCTGTTGGGTTTGGAGGCACTGGTGTTGGTGTAGTCGGTGGAACTGGTGTTGGTGTTGTAGTAGTACCCCCACCTAATGCCTTTTGTATCTGTTGATCTACGTAGCTCTTAGTTACGACGGGGTCATCTGACGTTCCAGGTTGTGTGGTAGAGCCTGCACCGCTAGCTGTTGTATTCAATATTGAACCAACCCAAGCAACACTGCTGAACAATACTGCCGCAGTTACAACTTTCCAAGCTTTATTCATGATGTTCCTCCTCTATGATTGTTTATTTCTTTTAATGATAGAGATATTAGGGAGGTAAAACAAGTGAAAAGTTTAAAGTGTGAAATGAAATTCTTCTGTCCTAGAATTGTTTTGGTTGGAACACCACTCACATAATATTCTTCACACTTACAATGTTCACACGCTTTGCGGGTTGGCTCTTCATTTGGATTCCTCCTGAAATAGAAATAGCCCTAACTTCTTGAAGGGAATTAGGGCTTATCCTTTATTACCATATCTATATAGATTGAACTAAAGTTTGCGCTCACAAGTTCAATCATTTCTAAAGAGAATCATGAATATGAGGGTTCGTCTTTAGTTCAATCTATCTATATAATAATATACATTTATTTTTCTGAGTGCTTCGGATTAACTTCAGGAGAAAAGACCCATAAAGAATTACTTCTACAGACTGGTTACTGGTTACTGGTTACCGTTGTTGGTTTTCTGGAAATAAAAAAACAAACCAGAGAACTTAGTTCTCTGATTTGTTTTGATGTTTTGAACTATTTGTTAGAACTGATAGTTATTGTTACAAAAGCTTCTTTATTACCATCAGTTACAGTAGCGAAGAATTGATCTCCAGCAACATTGTCGTTGGTAGCAAGAGCAACTTCAATACCGTCTTTAGCACTATTCAGAGACGCACTATACGCTTTATTAGCAATAGTTACATTAAAAGTACTAGTCGAAGTTGTTACAGCTTTGTTCAACTTAACTGTCAGTAATTTACCAGTAGCTGTGTCAGAAATTGTAGTGCCAGTGGCAACTACGTTAGTTGAAATTGTAGATGGAGCTGCAACTGTGTATACGTCGGAATCAACGGCTTTCGATGTCGTTCCTGTTGCAACAAGATATTTTGCACCTTTAACTTGAACAGAAATTGGGTTAATCAAAGCATTAGCTTTTTTGATTTTCACCGTAAGTTCATTGCTGCTTTTACGCTCAACAGTGTAATCAGATATTGGTGTAAGATCTGGTGTGTTAGTTAAAGACAAATCTTTAATAACCAGATCATTCGCAATTTGGTCAACTGTGTTACCATTGATCGAATCGATGCTTGTATTGAATGTCATAACAAATGAATTATAAACACTATCTCTCACGCTAACATTAGCAACACGAGGTGCTACAGCATTGCTAACTGGCATATTAGCGTTAGAAGACAAGTTCATTCGATTGTTCGAATATGTCTCGATTGAGTTGTTAGCGAACAGAGTAATGTTAGCACCAGTAACTTCATCAGAAGTTTTCAGTGTTACTTTGTTCTCATCAACACTTACAGAAGCAGGGTAAGTTCCATTGATTTGGAAGTCGCCCACATTTGCAGATGCGACTACTTGGTTGAATGTCAATTCAAAAGTTTTAGCATCTTTTTGTACAGCGCCAATCCATTTCAATTGGTTCGCAGCAGAATCTTTCAGGATGGAGCTATGCAAAGATACTACTTGACCTGTTTTGGATCTCAAGCCAGTTGTAGTTACATCTTTAACAGATCCGTTTGGTCCGAAGGTAACTTTAGTTCCATCGATATATTCAGGGAACTGAAGAACTACGGATTTACTACCGTTAACTGCATTTACGCCAACTTCACTTGGAAGAGCGATATTTTGAGCGTTAGCTCCATTTTTCTGGAAGTTAATGTAGTAGTTACCTTTTGCATTAACGGTTGCCAGATCCATTTCTCTACCAAAGTTCAAAGTAAGTTTGCGAGCAGACTCATTGTAATCTGTAGAAGAGATTTGTGGATTCTTAGTATCATTAGCTACGAATGTACCATTGTATTCTACCAATGTGTTTTTAAGAGCTGTTGTATCTTGAACATCAGCAACCTTCAAGTTATAAGTGCCAGTCTCAAGGGTATTGAAGAAATTAACATAGAATATTTTGTTGGAAGAGTCAGCTGCCACTACACTGCTTACAGAGATTACATCGTCACCTTTTTTAATAGTGAAGTATTTTCTGTCAGCTGCTTTTACAGCTTTGTCAAAGCGAACTGTCAATGCGTTAGTTCTGTCACCAAATATAGTTTCAACTACTTGTGGACGAACCAAGTCAACAGAAGCATTGATTTTGTGTTCTTTCACAGCGTTAGCGTTACCGGAGTAGTCTTTAACTTCTACGAACAAAGTAGACTCGTATCCTGGCAGACGGTTAGCATCATCAAACTCAACTGAATATACATTGGAAGCAATTTGCGTTACTTTACCAGTTTTGTTAGTTGTACCAGATTTCCAGAAGAAGCTATCCTTAGTTACAGAAGCTGGATCGATTTCTTCGTCGAAAGTAACCGTTACTTTCTCTAGAGTGGCGGAGATTTCAGTCACTTTAGGACCTTCAGAATCAACAGCTACAGTAAAGTCAGTTGTTGCTGCCAAAGATTTCAAACCAGCGAAATCTTCAACCAAGGAAGTTGTCAATTTGTGAGCGCCAACAGTGATCGTACCTGTGTAGTCACGCAGAATTACTTCTCTTTGGTTAGCACCTTGAGTTACAGAACCAACAAAAGCTTTGTCATCCAATTGGAAATTGCTGCTTGATGGAGCTACAACTGGCTCAGAGAAAGTTACTTTGATAACTTTAGTTCCGAGAGCTTTCACTTCACTTACTGTAGGTAAAACATTGTCAGAAGTAGTAAAGGAAACTTCACCTTGTGGCAATACAGTACTAGCAGAAGATTTCACATTTTTAACAACAACTTTGTAAGTTGTTCCTTGTACGAATTTGCTGGACTCGTTCAGTAACAGACGAGCTGTTTTACCGTCTTCCAACAAAGTGATGGATTTGATTCCTTTGGAATTGCTATCCACTGTGTAGTTGTTTTTGTCAGTTGCAGTAGCTTTGTCTACTTTACCGTCAAAAGCAACGTCTACTTCTTTAAGATTAGTTGAAGTTGCTTTTTCAACCTTAGTTGCAGATGTTACTGGAACAACAATTGGGTTCTTAATAAGGTCAACTGCATAAGTTGCTTCTACCAACAAGGAACGACTTGCATTACCTTGGAAGTTAAGATCCTTAGAAATCAATCCAGCGTTGATTGCTGCTTGAACGGAACCTTTAGCCCATTCAGTTGCAGTGTTGTCAACCTTTGTAGGGATTTCAAGTTTCAATGCTTTAACCAATACTTCAGCCAATTCTTGAACTGTTACATTAGCTTTTTGGTCGAACAATTTCTTAGTTAGGTCTTTACCTTGCATAATACCAGCAAGTGATACTGCTTCGATGTAAGGTGCTGCCCAGTTCTTAGGATTGTTGTAACCTTTGTCATTGTAAGAATAAGTACCAGTTACTTCTTTCAATCCCATTACTTTAGTGATAACTTTAGCGAATTCAGCGCGAGTCATATCTCTTTCAAGATGTGCTAAACCGTCAGTGTCACCTGCAAAAATTCCTTTAACTTTCAATGCATCGAACTTTTCTTGTGCAGATAGTTTTGCTGTATCCGCGAATGCTACAGAAGCAAACATTGAGAATGCCATTGCTGTAGATAAAGCTACTGATAAAATTTTCTTCATAACCTTTTTTTCTCCTCCTTGGGCGTGCATAACATTTTTATTTTCTTGAAATGGGTAGCTCGTGTCACTCATTAGTCTTACACCCCCTTTCTCGAGTTGAGCAAAATAATATAAATGATGTCTGTGACGGGTATCACAGAAACTGGTAAACAATAAATCAACGAAAATAGACCAGTATCCAAGCCTACTTTAAGTATTATACAATGGGTCCAAGTTATCGTAAAGAAAAATTTTCTAATTTATAGATCTTTTTCTTCTTTCGGATATCAGTTGGCTAATGTCCATCGTTAAATGACTCTATATCTTAGACGCACGAGTTTCGGAAAAGTTGCACCTTTTTAAAAAGAATTTCATTTTTGTTACTAATTCAAGGTGAAACCTAGTTTTCAATCACCATTTTTTCTACATTCAAAACATAAAATCATAAAAAAGACGCCTTTCGGCGTCATTCGTTCTTTGTATTCCTGATATATTTATTACAAATTGTTACCGAATCTTCATCGCCAATTGAATAATCTGTGCTCTCATTTCAGGACTTCCATTTAAATTCTCATACATTGATTCTATCGACTGCCTATTTTCACGATAGTGTTTTTCGTGCTTTATAGTAACATGCGACCATTCGATGAGATTATTCTCTGCTGTTAACAATTCGTTGAACGCAGCATGGAACCCTGTCTCTTGAACAAGTCCTTCCATTACTTCTTGAGTAATCTCTCTTCTCTTGCGTGTTGTTTCGATTGTCTTCTCCAGCACACTAGCTCTATTCTCAAATACTGTTTTCGCCTTCATATAATCCATTTGAGCTTTAGAATAGATTGACTTCATAAGTAACCTTCACCCTCTAGAAAAAAATTAAGTTCCACAACATTATATCTTAATACCTATAAAATTACAAAGATGTTCAATTGGAAATGATAAGTGGAGGACTGCTTCAGCAGTCCTCCACTTACATAAACTCACAGTTCAATTATAGTTCATTAATAATTAGCTTAAGTTTTTAGGGAATATTTTACTACCCTTCTTAAGTAGTTCCACAGCAATCTTACCAGCTTCAGCGCGAGTCATATTAGACTTCGGATTGATGTTATATAACGGTTTCTTCTGTCCCACTTGTGATACAGCCGAACCAGACATAATACCCGCCTTCGTCACTGCTTGGATTGAAGGTAGTGCGTAAGCATCAATCTTCCCTGAATCTTTGAATGACTTAGCGACAGAATCCTTTAACTTCTGATCATTAACAGGAAGCTTCATCTTAAGCGCACGTGCAATCATCACTGCAGCTTGCTCACGTGTTATCGGTTGATCTGGAGCGAACACCCCGTCCGTCAGACCTGTAACAATACCTGCTCGCGATGCTGTCTCAATATGTGCGTAGTCCCAAGTCGTTGAACTTGAGCCAGGAACAAGATCAACAAAGGTTTGGTTCTTATCATAGTTCAATGGCAAGCTTAGCCCCTTAACAAGTATTGTTGCGAACTCACCTCTCGTTGTTTGATCATCCGCCCCAAATTGTTCAAAACGTAGATTGTTCATGAAGCCCTTAGCATACAAAGCATTTAGAATATTCCGAGCCCACTGATGATTCGTTACGTCAGAATAGCCACGGCTCATCTTCATTACCTTATAATACCCAAATTCATCAAATGGGACAGTAACTGTATGCTTCTTAGAATCCACTACTCCACCTATGTTCTCCCACTGGCGATCCGATGTATAACGGAAGATTGTAATGGTATATCCAGCTTCATCTACCACGTTAGCATTATAAGATAGGGTCAACATTCCCCGCTTAGATGGTGTGATTTTTCGTTCTGCTGGAGTCTGACGATCTCCAAACAGCGCCTCGATGGAATATGGTGCTAGTCCGTTGGTAGCTGGCTTATATCCAGTCGTCGACTTGTCTCCCAATTCGCCTAAACCACCACTAATCCAATACACGTCGGACACGTTTCCGAAGTTTTTGGTTTTAACGGTTGAACCGAAGTTCATTAAGAGTTCATCTGGTATACTCCAAGGTTTAGCTCCACTCACTTCTCCTGTTCCAGGAAAACCAATAATGTTACCGTAGTCGTTGCGTCTTTCCACAACTCCTGTGACCGGCTCCGCAATTCCGAAGAGCAGCTTCGTATCAGGATAGTATTTATTAATGCCTCTAACATCCGTACTCTGCATAACCGTTCCTTTAGGGTACGATAATTCAAGCCCTTTGTTAAATACACTATATTTAGTGGCTACTTTAGGAGCCATATACTGAGCGTCAACAGCAACTGTCCCTGTATAGAATACTTCTATAGTATCTGTATTTGTTGTTCCACCACGTTTGATTTGGATTTTGATCTTAGTCGCTTTATCTTGCTTCAATCCTACATAATCTAGTACAAAACGGTTCTCTCCCAGATCACTTCGTTTCACCGCTTCCGTTTTGTCTATAATAACCGAAGTCGCTCCCTCAGCCTCAATGTCAAAATGAACAAAGTTTTTGTTCACGACATACTGATTGCCCACAGTTGGTTGAGGAGAGATCAAACGATAGGAACTCTCTTCCCTTACCAATTCAAGTCGTTGACTTGTTTTGGCACCTGTCTCGTTGATAAGTTCCAACGTATAGACATGCGTTCCAGGCGCATCTGTCACTAAATCTTGCACTCTCATGATGAAATCTTTCTGATTACCTGCGAAATCGTAGGAATATCTTTCATCACCTGCAAATGTAACTTTTTCATTGTCTGAAGAGGTGAGTGGAATATCAACTGATAATATATTTTTGGTACCTAAATTTAGATTGGCTTTGATAGCTCCGCTACCTCTCAACACCAAATCATATGTCTTCAAACTTGTTGTGTACTTATTATCGTTATACACAAAATCCGGTGTTAGATTAAATATCTTCGGAAGTTGCTCATTATTTGAACTAAAGTCTCTCGGTGGGAACGACACGCGGTCTTTACCCACAGCAGGTTGGAAATTCGCAATAGCCGAAACATTCTGATCTACAATGTAAATACGTAATTCTTTCCGCACTTCACGAGCTTGTCCGGTTGCGTCTTTTCCTGTCCCTGTGAATATAATTCGGTTTTCTCCAAAGACTAATGGGCCTGTAGCTGCTGAAACATCAAGGTCAAAACTAAATTTACCGTTAGTATTGATCCACTGATCTGTAGATGTTGTTTTAACTCTCAATCCGTTAACGAATACTTCACCTAAAAAATATTGACTAGCCAACGTATCAAAATCAACATATTGACCCTCTACATGAAGTTTATTTGTTGCACTTGAATTGATCGTATATGTCTGTCCATCTGAAAGATTGGCTACATAAATATAACTCTTTGATGCAAATGAAATTGTAGCATCCTTATAAGCATTAGACCCTTTATAATTAAATCTAACGGTCTGATTACCATTCTTAAAGCCCGAAATCTTATAAATATATTGTGTATCCGAAATTGTTCTCAGTACGGATGACACCGAAATAGCCTCGGTAGCTAAAGGTAAATAATTTGCAATTAATTCTGTATCTGATGGTTTACTGTTCGTAGACACCAAAATATAGAAGTCACTAGAATCTAACTTGGCCCCATTAAGTGGTTCCCCTGCAGGAATAACATCGGGCTTCGCCTCATCATACCCCTTCAAATACTTCAAATCCTTAATGACAGTCTGTCCTTGCATATACAGGAAATTAATTTTCTTACTTATTGTCTTAGTTCCATAAGTCACTGAAAGATTATGAATTTGATTTTGCACAACTGCGCCTGCAGTGTCCTTATCAAAATCCAAAGGATTAATTCCGAATGTGACTAGGCGGTAAGATGGTGTATTCTGCGTTATCCCCGGAATGAAAATTTCAGAACCAGGTATTGCAGTCAATTTACCCGTAGCGTCAATCGTAATCCCTTTATGGTACGTCGCATTAGGTACCACAGTGTTTGTGCCTGTTTTTATCAATATATTAGCAGACCCTGCAAAAGGCGTATTGTTGTTATCTGGAACTAACATCTGAGCATATAGCTCAGCCTTAGTACTATTTTCTGTAAAAGTGGGCACATCATTAAGTACACTTTGAGCATTTCCATCAGAACCAACCAAATACAATCCTACAATCGGATTCTTCTCATCATAGTAATAGAGAGAATAATTAAATGTAAGCGTATCTGAAGCATTCTGTACAATTAACTTTAAGTCATTTACTCCGGGCTTAAGCTGCAATTGTGGTGTGAAGAAGGTCCCGTCTTGCAGTAATGAAGTTGCTAGCGCAGCTTTTCCATTAACAGAGACTGTTACCTTCGTAGAATTTAATGCCTTACCTTCCAACGTAATCTCATCTGTCGGAACAACTACCTGAGCTCCTTCATTCAGATTAAGTTTGTCTGCACCACCAAGAACCATAAGCTTCTCGACATATGGGACTTTGTCAAATAGTACGTAGAACGTCTCGGAACGGTCGTTCAAACCTTGTGATCCAGAAAATGTAATCTTATTTACTCCCGGATATAGGGTTACTTTCGCTTTGAACCGATTGTCTGGTCTATCCACATCTAGCTGCATCACACCTGGTGCCACATGTGTTGGATCCTCGACCCATTTCAGATTAATTGGATCCCAGTTCAATTGTTGAAGGTTTACACCTAATGTAGAACCAGTTACCTTACTGTATGTTCCTGTAATCGTCATCTCCGAATCAGTAACATGATATACATTGTCTCTTGAGATAATGTTCGGAGCTACACCGCTCGTTGTTAGCACCACCGTATTCTTAAAAGCTGCGATATCTGGCGTGAAATAGCTGGTGGATGCATCTGCCGCCGATGCAGTAGGCGTACCTCCAGGTTGAATCATTGATACGATTAGAGTCAATAAAAGCATCCAAATGAATGGCTTTTTGATACGTTGCATTTAATAAACCTCTCCTTTTTGTTCACATTAATTACTTTATCGGTCTAAACGACATAATTTTGAAGAACAACCAAACAAAAAAGCCTATTAACCTCAAATTAAGGTTAATAGGCTTCTATCTCATAAGAGAACCATTATTATATATTTCTATCCAAAGATGTGAACTTAATCAATTACTACAATTTCGATCTCGTCTCCGTACTTTCTTTCATACGCAATCTTGCGATGAGATTCAATAAAGGTCTCTTCGTCTTACCGATGAGTCCGATCAACTCGGCTCCAATCTGTAGGAAGAAGGTCATGATACATATCACGACGAAAGTAACCCAGTTCGCATCGTATAATGCTGCAGATGATTGAATGACGGCTAGTACTCCAAAGAAAGTAGCAATCCCGTAAATAATGAGAACACTTTGACGGTGACTGAAGCCTAGTTCTCCTAAACAGTGATGCAGATGACCTTTGTCAGGAGCAAATATAGGTTTCTTCTGTACCCAACGACGTACAATGGCGAAGAATGTATCGGATAATGGTACAGCGATAATAATTAATGGTGTAATGAGCGATACTACGGCAACTTGTTTAAATCCTAACAATGACAACATGGCTAGACAGAAGCCTAGAAATAATGATCCCGAATCCCCCATAAAGATCTTGGCCGGATGGAAGTTAAAGAATAGAAATCCAATAATAGCTCCAAGCAAAATCATACATAGTAGTGCAATCATCATATTACCCATAAGCAGTGACATCACAAGGATCGTCCCAATGGCAATACCGGACACGCCGGCAGCCAGTCCATCCAAACCGTCAATCAAATTAATAGCGTTCGTTACTCCCACAATCCAGAAGATCGTAAGCGGAATGGATATCCAGCTCTCTAATGAGGAGTACGTATCATTAAAAGGTATATTTACAAAGTTCACAGATATATCAAATCCAAAAACCACGACACATGCAGCAGCAATCTGAGCTACAAACTTTAATTTAGCCGATAACTGAAAGCGGTCATCCAGTGCACCAATGAGTACAATCATGGTTCCACCGATAAGAAATGCTTTAATAAAATTAGTATCCCGGATTGACAAGTCATTCGCTACGAATGGCAGTGCCAATAAAAGAGCAATCACAAAAGCTAAATAAATTCCGAGTCCACCCAGTCGAGGCATAACTTTCGTATGCACTTTGCGGGCGTCAGGAACATCTATAGCGCCTACTTTAAAAGCAAATTTCTTTACTTGAGGCGTAAATAAGAGTGCCAGTCCTAAGGACAAGACAAATCCGATGATAGATATCATTAACATTTTAAGTGCTCAACCTCCATTTTCTCTAACGGAATGAATTATACTCCGTTCGAAAAATAAACACCAACTCTGTATTTAAGCAATTTATCGCGTTATTAGCTCTAATTCGCCCATTTTAGTTAGGTTTTGTCACGTTCTCTTTATCGCGGAGGACTTTAACTACGAATTGCGGCAATGCAAGCATTCTGCGATATCTTGTCGGTTCACTTAGGAGTCGATATAACCACTCCGAGCGAAGCTTTTGAAATAGCTTGGGAGCGCGTTTCGTCTTGCCTGAAATGATGTCGAAGCTGCCTCCAACGCCCATCATGATTGGAACGGACAATTGTTCCTTATAACGAAAGATCCACGGTTCTTGAGTATCCGCACCACGTGCTACGAGGAGAATATCAGGATTAGTATCCTTGATCTCCTTAATCACACTATCATCTTCCTTTGGACCAAAAAATCCATCTCGATAACCTGCGATTATAATTCCTGGATACTGCAATTGTAACCTCGACGCTGTCTCCTGAATCACTTCTGACGTGGAACCAAGTAAGTATACTCTCCAGTGATCGCTTTCACCAGCACCCATTAGTTCATGAAGCAGATCGAACCCTGCAACACGTTCTGCTACAGGCTGACCACCTACATTAGCTGCCCACACAACTCCCGTTCCATCAGGAACGATTAATTCTGCCTGTTCCATTACGGATCGATACTCAGGATCCTTTATTGCAGCCATGACCATAATAGGATTAGCAGTAATAACCTGATGTGGTGTGCGTGATGTAATAACTTCAGTTAAATACTGTACGGTATCAGACATTCCCCACTTGCATACTTCGATCCCAAATATAGGGACAGTTGGCACTTGTCTTAACGATTTATCATTCATTTATAATCACCTTTGAAGATATATATTCTACAATTCGTTGTGCAGGCACCTGTGCTTCTTGCTTCAATTGATCGATTTGTGTGGCATGAACCTTCCGCCACTCCTCTTCGTTAAACAACATTCGTTCAATCTCAGAAGATAATGCAGACGATTCTAAGGATGACGTATCACCCACAGGTTGAAGTACAAGTCTTTCTAGAAATTGATTAATCTTAGGATCATAGGAGATACCAATCATCGGAACATGAGCGTTAGCAGCGTAGATCAAGCTATGAAGCCTCATCCCAATCACAAGTTGACACTGATTAATCTCCCATAACATGTCCTGTGGATGAACCGCATCCGAACACAGGGTGATGCGACTCCCTGTAGATGAGACATCACCAAGAAGATCCATCATGTATTGTGATGCTTCTACATCGATCGGTAGATGAAACGGCAGAAATCTCAAATGAACAGGCTGTTTCTGCATGACCACTTGTAAAGATTCTACGATCTTCAAGAGTTCCTTGCGATCTTTCTCCCAATACCGGACAGAGATACCAATCACGGGTAAATCCTCATTTATATACTCAACATGTTCATTCAACACATCACTGCGTTCCTTAGGATGAAGTCCCATCACTGGATCAGGCACGATATCAATGGATTGACCCTTTAATCCCATGCTTCGGAGTAACTCAGCGGATTCTTGATCACGGACTGAAATATAGGCACATTTCTTAAATACCGATTTAATCATCGAATGAAACATTCCTCGACTTACAGGACCTACACCCTGAGAATAAATAAATGTAGGTTTGCCCATCCACTGAGCTAACTTAATGATACCCAAGTAATAAGGAATCGTCTTAGAACTGGTGACATCTTGAAGTAAACTTCCGCCACCGCTTATCAGACCACAACTACTTTTAATAGCTTGTCTCACTTCGGCAAGCTTCATGCGATGTACTGCTTGAACTCCGTAGGTTGACTTGGTCCACTCGGGGTCAATAGAGAGAACAACAGGTTGAAGATTTATTCCCGCTGCCTTAGATTGTTCTTCTAAAGCAGTCAGAATGGACTGAAGCACGGCTTCGTCCCCGCTGTTCTTATAACCGTAATACCCCGATATAACTATCGTCTGAGGAGTGGTGACCATCGTTTCCAACACCCTTCTGCAATCTGCCATACGACTATTGCCACAAGTCCAATAACAAGTCCCAATCCTAATCCTAGAAGGTTACGGATAAGAGATATTTTGAGAGGTGTATGAATATGGGCAAAGGTATCTACCATGGACAATTGTCCAATGACAGCAATGACCATGATGTAAATTGCATTACGGTACTTAATTGACATAAAAGCACCTAGTATCAATAACGGATGTGCCATAAGGAATTCCTTATTCCGTGGTCGAACACCGAATGTATTCTCCATGAAGGTACGGAAAGACATTTCAAGTGATGTTACTGAACCACCGTTACCTGTACGGCTTAAATAATACAATCCTAACACACCGATAATCCCAACCACTATGACACCCAGTACAGTAATTCGACTGCGTAAGATTGTACTTAATTGCTGACGTAGATTCCCTCCACGATAAAGGACAACATACAACGCAGTAAGTGCAATAGGACCAAAGTGCAGTAGGCTTACTCCTCGGAATTGATTAAGAACTAATTCGTACGTAATACTATTTAGCAATGCAACCACGAAAGGAATAGCACTTAAAGAAATTATGGACGTCTTCACGAACAAGACCAGTGCATGAGCAAATCGACGAGTTAACAACATATCATTCGTTTTAGCATTTAATTCATTAATCTTACGTACTGCTAGCACCATAGCTACCGTTGGTGCGCTGATGGCCACGAGTAAAGCAAGTCCCTGCTCAAACAATGAAGGTCTTAGAATAAATAGCCCCACACTTCCAATCAGCCCGAACACGAAAGCAGGGATCGTAAGTAGTGGAATGAAATAGGATACTAACAGCGATACAAAGGCAATCGCACCAAGTACAACGATCATCTTCATTATTCGTTGATAGGAGGCTTCCGCTACATCAAAAGCCTTAGCTTGGCCGATTGTAAATCCGTCGCTCTCGAGTCTTTCAATGGCATTACCTGGTTCTGCAAGACTGCGGACTAAATTATCTATGGAATTCGTAATCATTGCTTTAGAAGTATCTCGACTTGGGGCTGCATTTAAATAAAACATACGAATATTACGATCTTTACTGGCAAGAGCAAAACGATCTGCAATCTTCTGTACATTCAGATTAGCATCGCCTTCACTTAAGGAATATATGCGCACGACATTATAGTCAAGATCATATGCCAATTTGTTAAAACCCAGTTGAGGTTTCTTCAAATTCTCAATCGCTGCAATACCCATACCATGTTCATTAAGTAGGTCAGCAAAGGCGTCCAAGCTCTTCATACTTTCTTGATCATTGTAGCCTTTGACGGACTCCCCTTCAAAGAGAATACGTGTTACACCAGCAGCCTCATAATCGGAAATCAAATTCTCCATATGGTCTTGATCATATGGAAGACTGTCTCCCAATCGAGGTACAATGTTAAATCCTTTGCTGCGCAGCATATCAAATGTAATCGGATCAGAGCGCATCGGCTTCATCATAGCATTCTCTATAGGCGTCTCAATGATGAGTCCTTTTCGATTCTCAAAGGTCCAAGGCTTCACAGCTATCTCAAGCCTATTGTATGTCTCCTCAATAACAGGAGTTATCGCTCTTGCATTCTCTTCGTTGGTAAATAGAATATACGTAAAGTTCTCATTTACAGGAATTGATTGATTCATTTTATTGGCGATATCTTTACTGTTATAGAGCATAATCCGCCGTGATTTCTGGAATTCATCTAACGTACTTTCGAACATGGCCATACTGCCCACGCCAGCCTCTTTCAGCTTATCTAATTGTTCATTAATATAATCCACTGGGTGTGCTTCATATGAAGCAATGTCCACTAAATCACGATAATCGAATACAAACTCAACTTGATTAGCGGATGTCTCCGTCTTGAAACGATCATACGCCACAGGCATAGCCGCAACAATACCGACTATAACTAAGATCCATAACCATTTCCGGGAGGATATACTCCACTTTTTCCAATTATACTGCACTGACAAGTACCTCCTTATGTCTTTTTCAGACCAGATGGACATTCATTAGAATGTCCATCTGGTCTGAAACTATCATATAGATTGAACCAAAATATACACTCCCCATAATCCATATTTGCTAATACAATCATGAATTTGAAGGTTCGTCTTTAGTTCATTCTATCTAGCAAACTTCTTAAGCATCTACACGCGACATCACTTCTTGAACCAACATCACAATCCGCTCTTCTGCATTATTTAAGGACTCACCACGCACTGCAAAATAAACTTTAATCTTCGGCTCCGTACCTGATGGCCGTAAACAGAACCACGATCCATCTTCAAGCATGAATTTCAATACATTTTCTTGCGGAAGGCCATCAAGCCCGATGGAATAGTCAAGTACTTCCTTCACTTGAACTCCTGCAATCTCAAGTGGAGGTTGATTCCGCCAATCCGTCATTTTCGATTGAATTTGTGCAAGTCCGTCCTTGCCTTTCAATGTACGAGATTCCAATCTTTCTTGGAAATACCCGAATTGCTCATATAGTTCTTCCAATACATCATATAAAGTCTTACCTTGGCCTTTGTAGTAAGCTCCCGCTTCAGCGATCAGCATAGCAGCGAGCACAGCATCCTTATCTCTAGCATAATTCCCGCTTAAGTAACCATAGCTTTCCTCATACCCGAATAAATACGTATACTCACCTGATTGTTCAAACTGAGTCATTTTTTCACCGATATATTTAAATCCAGTCAACGTATTTAACACTTCTGCTCCATAATGGCGTGCGATAGATGCCCCCATCTCACTCGTTACGATCGTCTTGATAACGACGCCATTATCCGGTAACTTACCTGCTTCCTTCAATTGGCTTAACAGATAGTGAATCATAATTGCACCAGATTGATTTCCAGAAAGAACGATATACTTACCATCTTTATCTTTTACAACTGCGCCCATACGATCACAGTCAGGATCTGTCCCAATTAATATATCAGCATCCAATTCTTGTCCTAGCTTCATCGCCAGTGTAAATGCTTCCCGCTCTTCGGGATTAGGAGATTTAACCGTCGAGAATTCTGCATCTGGTTGTTCCTGCTCTGGTACGACATGAACATTAGTGAATCCAATGGCTTCAAATGTCTTCCGAACGGGAATATTACCTGTACCATGTAACGGTGTATATACAATTGCGAAATCTTTACCTAAAGAGGAACGAATGAGGTCTGAGTTCATACTTTGCTGAGCGACAGTACGTATAAATGCGTCATCATCTGCTTCACCAAGCCATACTAACAATCCTTGCGCTTCTGCCTCCGCTTGGGTTAGCTTCTTCACAGCCGAGAAGCCCTCGACCTCTTTAATGTATTGAATGACTTGTTCCGCTTCATGTGGAATCAGTTGTCCGCCCTCAGCGTTGTACACCTTATAACCATTGTATTCTGGTGGATTATGGCTTGCGGTTATGACAATTCCACCCGTCGCCCCCAAATCACGCACACTAAATGATAGTTGAGGTGTCGTACGAAGTGAAGGGAACAACTTAGCTACAATACCATTACCAGCAAGAACAAGAGCAGCTTCCAATGCAAACTCTGGGGAGAAATGACGGGAATCATAGGCAATAACAACTGAAGGCTTCCCCTCAGCCTTCCCATAAGATTTAAGTATAAATTGTGCAAATCCTTGCGTAGCCTTGCCAATCGTATAACGGTTTATACGGTTACTACCCGCACCTATGATGCCTCTTAGTCCACCCGTACCAAATTCCAAATCTTTATAAAAACGATCCTCTAGCTCCTGTGGCTCCTGCTCTAAATTTCGAAGTTCCCGCTTAGTGTCCTCATCGATATATGAATCCTGAAGCCACTGTTCGATGTTATTCATGGACTGTTCACTTAATTGAGACATGTAAAGTCCCCCTTCACTTTTTTATATAGATTGAACTAAAGATTATATTGAACATGAGAGTTCGTCTTTCATTCAATCTATACTAATTAGGATGAATTCCAGTTAGGAATAATTACAAGAATACACTTAGACACTAGTTAGCTTTAGGATCTGATAATGCAAACATAATCTCGCCTTCTGCTACAACCTTGCCTTCTACAGTAGCAACTGCCTTACCCTTACCAAAGCTTCCCTTTAGACGAATAATCTCAACTTCTAATCTTAACGTGTCACCTGGTACTACTTGACCTCGAAAGCGGAAATTATCAAGACTAGCAAGAAATCCAATCTTCCCTCTGTTACTTTCTACATTCAAAATAGCGACAGCTCCTACTTGAGCCAGCGCCTCCGTAATCAGAACTCCTGGCATCACTGGATAACCTGGAAAATGCCCCGTAAAGAAAGGTTCATTAATGGTTACATTCTTAATACCTACCGCACGTTTTCCATCCTCAAGTTCAATAATACGATCAACAAGTAAAAATGGTGGTCTATGCGGGATAATCTCCTGAATCTGATTCACATCTAACACAAACAAAACTCCCTTCGAATAAGCTTTATAGGTTGCGGTAATACTATGTAATATCCTTCATTTTCTGCAGAACATGGAGGTTCAGATAAGGGGCTCTCTCCTTTAGACAATCACTGTCTATGGAAGAGGGTCCTTTTGTCCCAATATAAGAAAGTATAAGTTTCACTTCATACTCTATTCCTTATATTTCCGCTAAAACGGGTACCTTCCTTGAAACAGGACGGCATAGCCGTTTCGACTTGTTAGTCCCCCATCATTATACAGTTATCGAACCTAAAAAGAAAACTCCCAATTGAACGGAGTTTTCTTTCTTTTCATCTCATTATTCACATTATGAAACATCATTAAGGTGCAAATACGAGATCAAAGACATGTTTCCACGTGTCCCAAAGAAACACTTCACTCATACTTCGCTTACCTATAATCACATAACCTACGATCACACCGCCCATTAAAGCTAGTAGTAGAAACAGCGGAATCATGAACCGTAGTACAATTCGCCATCTAGGTGTTGGTGACTTCTGCGTTGGCTTACGTTCCTCACTCATGATTAGATCCTCCCTACCCGCGCAAATTGTTGGCAAGGCCCATCATGGTATCGCTTGAGGTTAATGAACGAGCCATCAGTTGGTATGCCCGTTGAACCTGAACCATATCTGTCATCTCTACCGTTAAGTCCACATTAGATTTCTCTTGATATCCTGAACGTATAGATAAACCCTCAGGTAAGTTCACATCTGTCTTCGTTGTGCCAAATACATCATTAATCGTTACACCGTTTGCCAGAACAAATTTATTCCCATCCATTTGAACTAACCCTTCAGGTCTTTGAGGTTCGACCACTTGAATCTGGCCCGCTTGTACCCTTGGTTCATTACCCTTTGAGGTCCATACTTTACCCTCGGCATCAATCGCCACTTTTCCATTTGCTGGAACCTTGATTGGATTATCCGTCCGATTAAGAACGATATCCCCTACGTTATTCACCAACACCATAGAGGCAGCATCGGTTGGGTCCGGAACAAAATGAAAGGCACCTTCACGCGTATAGGCAACTGCGCCATTGCTCTTTACAGCGAATAACCCGTTACCCTCAATCGCAAGATCTGTAGGAATCCCCGTATTTAGAAGAGCACCTTGTTCCATATTGGTTGATACAGAAGCAAGTTTCACACCAAACCCTAAATTATATCCCAGTGGCGTGGCTCTTACTGAACTTTTGAAATCTTTCGGATGCTGTTGTACACGAGTCAACACGTCTTCAAAAGAATTCTCTTTGCGTTTATATCCATTCGTATCCATGTTGGCAATGTTATCCGCAATCAGATCGAGCCTCGACTGCATACTGTTCATAGATACTGCGGCACTAATCATAGAGTTATTCATGATCTAGTCTAACCTCCTCAAGTACAAAATTCACTCCATAAGCCTATTATACTCTACCGATCTCATTAACAGCCTTATCCAAACTTCTATCATAATATTGAATAACCTTCTGGTTCGATTCATATGCTCGCGCGGCTAAATTCATATCCACCATGGCTTGAGTAGAGTTCACGTTAGATCGCTCCACATAACCCTGCCGCACATCAATATTATCGCCCATTGCACTTAATCTGACACCTGCAGCATCTTCATTATCTATACGAAATACACCATTACCTTCTCGTACCATTTCATAAGGCTGACTTACAACGCTTATGGATAATGAAGCGCCCGTAGGCATCCCTGTAGTCATATCTATAATGCGCCCTTGTCCATCCACTTTAAGGTTATCGATAGACCCCGCTATGGTAAGAGGTTGATTGTTCGCCCCTAGTACTTGGAACCCAGTAGACGTAAGCAACTCCCCGTTTGCATTAACTTTAAAATTCCCATCACGCGTATATCTAACCTGCCCCTGATCGTCCTGTACGGTAAAGAAGGATTGCGGTTGGTATATCGTATTTCCGTCTTCATCCACATATTTACCATTAGCATCAAATGGAATAGGTTGTCTCGTAGCCGGATCATTCACAGTTAAATCAGATTGAAGCGCAAAATCAGTTGACTTATTAGTCTCGGTAATATCCCCCTGTACGAACATGGAGAGACTCTCCTCCATAAAGACACCAGTATTAAGCTTACCTAACTGACGATTCTTATTGTTCGAATCTCCACCTGTAACAGAAATGAGGACTTCGGGAAATGAGCGTGCTACACTATCAACCTGTTTGTATCCCATCGTATTGATATTAGCAATATTCTGCGTCACGGTGTCATGGCGACGTTGTTGTGTTATCATTCCAGATGCAGCCGTATATAGCCCTCTTATCATGAAGGTAATTCCCCTTTCTAACATCTATAAATAAGATTATCTAGCTTCTAAAGTATATATCGGTGTATTAAAACCTTTTCTTAATCACTTTATCTAAATTGTCCAGCATAATTCCGGTACCTTTAACAACACAGTGCATCGGGTCCTCCGCAACCAATACAGGGACACGTAATTCATCAGACAATAATTCATCCAGTCCGTTCAATAACGCTCCGCCGCCGGTCAAGATTACCCCTCTGTCTATAATATCTGCAGACAACTCAGGTGGTGTACGTTCTAATACAGATTTAGCGCTTAAGACAATGGAGGAAATCGGATCCCATAACGCCTCTTGCACCTCGCCAGAAGAGACAGTAATCGTTAGAGGTAGTCCAGATACCATATCTCTTCCACGAATATCCATCTCAGCCTGACTTCCACCAGGACGTACAGTTCCGATATTCACCTTGATGTCTTCAGCCGTGCGTTCTCCAATGAGCAACTTATATTTATTCTTTATGTACTTGATAATAGCTTCATCGAACTTGTCCCCTGCTACTTTAAGAGAAGAAGCGGTAACGACATCCCCCATAGAAATAACAGCGACATCCGTCGTTCCGCCGCCGATATCGATAACCATGTTACCACTCGGCTCATATATATTCATACCGGCACCAATCGCTGCCGCTTTAGGTTCTTCTTCTAGATATACTTCTCTAGCTCCGCTTCGTTCAGCTGCTTCTCGAATAGACTTCTGTTCTACAGAAGTAATGTTGGTTGGTGCACAAATGAGGATACGAGGGCGACTGTACCAGGTACGTCCCCCCACGCGGTCGATAAAATACTTAAGCATCGTTTCAGTCACTTCAAAATCAGCAATGACTCCATCACGCAACGGACGAATCGTCACGATATTGCCCGGAGTACGTCCAATCATACGACGTGCATCTTCCCCGACAGCAAGAATTTTCTTGGTATCCCTTTCAATCGTCACAACTGAAGGTTCGTTTAAAACCACACCCCTCCCTTTGACGTAAATGAGCACATTCGCCGTGCCGAGATCTATTCCAATATCCTTGCTTAACATCATGAAGAGCCCCCAAAGTGTTATTTTATGGTATAGACAGTTTTCGACGCTATACCATCTTTTAACATATCATACTTTAGGGGATGGATTCAACGGGGAAATGTCCGTATCTAACTAAAACTTACGACTTTGCTGTTCCAACTGTCTCTCTCTTTTTGCTATTTGTTTTTTTATACTTAATTTTGGTGGCTTCGCCTCCCCGAAGATGGCGGATTGACTTGTGGTATTCGAGAATGTGCTTAACTTGATCAGCCAGATCGGGATTAATCTCAGGCAGTCGTTCCGTTAAATCTTTATGCACCGTACTCTTCGATACGCCAAACTCCTTGGCAATGGTTCGGACTGTCTGCTTAGTCTCCACGATACAACGTCCAATTTTGATCGTCCGTTCCTTAATGTAATCGTGCACGCCCCCGCCTCCCTACTGTGGATAGTTTGGTACATTATATGAGGGGCGTGCCTATATATTCGCAGTTTAGATGTTTGACAAGCTTGGTCATGCTCATTTATTTTGTGGACATGTTATTTATGATGCCATTCGGAATCACCAAAAAGACAGGGTTTCCCCTGTCTTTTCCGCTTAATTCAGCATTTCTTCGAACTTTAGCTTTGCTTTAATTTCTTTATTTATTTCACAGGAAGTAATTCCGCAGGATTGACCAATACATCGTTCTCATATACCTCAAAGTGTAGGTGGTTCCCGAGACTACTCTCCATTTCACTACGTCCAGCAGTTGCGATCGTACTTCCTTGGATTACCTCTTCGCCCAACTTAACCTTGGTATCCGTTAGACTTTGATACACCGTCTTAAAGTTACCCGCGTGGGTGACTTCCACTACGTTACCCATCAATGGGTGTTTTTCTACACGAGTGACTTTACCACTAAGCGCCGCTTTGACTTCAAACGGTTTATCATCCTCACGTGCTAAGTCTACTCCTGTGTTCGTTACAAAGGTATCCTTGTATTGAACCATAGCTTCCTGATGATTCTCATCTGAACCCTTTGGATCATAGAACGGTTTCACAACATTTACTTCTTTGACATTACTTACGGGCCATGCAATCTGTTCCGCCTTAGCAATTACTTCTAGCGCGTCCGGGTCCAACTTGTTTATACCAACTTCAGTATCTTTTGTGACAATGCCATCAGATACTGTAGTAGGGTCTGTAGTAAGTGCTTTCTGACTGGAATCCTGATAGACCCACACTAAAGTTAGTATAATTGCGACTGCTGCCATATAGACTGCCGGGTAAATCCAGCGTTTTGACAACAACCTTTTCCATGAAGATGGCTTGTTAACAGGCCCTCCTTTTAATGGTTTAGGAGTTTCTCCATTCAATTGATTTTTGTTTTGTTCATTCATAGTTATCACCTCTGTAACCATTGTTACCGAGACGAAATCTTTTATACCTTTTCTTTATATTATTTTTTTGCGAGTAGTTTAGTAACTTGTTGAAAATCTATTCCAGTATAATAGTGTTTCAGAATTTGAGAGGCTGTATACCCTTCCTTGGCCATCCCATTCGCCCCCCATTGACTCATCCCTACACCGTGTCCGTAACCATATGTGGTAATGACAATATCATTGCCTGAAGCCACCCAGGAGAACTGGCTTGAACGTAGCCCAAGCTTCTCTCGAACTTCTCGCCCACTAAAGGTAACACCACCAATATTTAATTCTTTTATACGATGTCCTTCTGTTGTTGAGAGAATATGAATGAGAGAGTTAAGGGAGGAACTATCATTCTTCAATGTTGGTATAGCGATCGATAGTCCTAAATCACTTAAAAATTGTTTCTTACTTATCGTGAGAGTTTCTTTATACCGTGGGGATATCTCTTTATCCCAGGGACTTGGCACACTACGTAAGTAAGGGATCGAAGTCTTCCAATAATCTTCTGAATTCTCAGTATAACCATTACTCGTAGAGAAAAAGGACGCAGTGATCGGCTTTCCTTTATACGTCATAACGATATTGCGACTATTCTTCACGGCAATCTGCAACTTAGCTAGTTGAGTTGACTTCCCACTACTCTTCCACTCTTTCTCTAGTGTTTCTGTAGATATATAGGCTTGGTGGGCAATCGTATCTGTTACATCTGCACCTTCTACGGGCACCCCACTCTTATCATTATCTAATAGTCGTTGCACAATATATGTTCGGGCTGCAATAGCCTGAGCTGTCAGTGCGCTGACCTCGAAATCCGCTGGCATTTCAGCTGCAACAACGCCGACTACATAGTCTTCAAGTGGAAGCGTCTCAATTTGACCCAGCTTGGACAAATATACAGCTACCTGGGGTTGTTCCTCCACTACCAACGGAGTTGAGGAAGCAGGCACCTCTATGGATTGCTCCGGTATTGGTAGGGGCACAGGCTGGTGACGAAACAACACTACGACTACCGGTAGCAGAAGTGCAAGTGTTAGCATACCCGCCGTAGCCCATATGACGGACGGGACACGCCGGTTCACTGAATGGTTGTTGCGCCGATGGAAGTACCGACCGAAACCGCGACGTGTGTGGCGTACGTTAAAGCGTGCAGTATTGGATGCTACCTTATCTGCCTCTAATCCGAATGTAACTCTTTCCTCCGGCAATTGTTTATGCTCTTCAGGATGCTCTTCCACATTCCGAATAGCTGGTTGTGGTGGCAGTACGAATGTGAGCTGCTCTTGTGCTACAGATTGAGTCACTTCTTCGGACAATAACTCTTTGCGTAATGGTTCTATTGAAATTTTTATTTGCTGACGGGGATCCTTCATTGTATGGTAAACCTCCATTCGCTCACATCAATCGTCTATTACTTATCGTCTCTATCTACTTTATAAATATGAATTCAGAAGATATGATAGAACCATTTTAAGAGAGAATGAGATTTACTATTTAAAAAAGATATATATGCTTAGCATTTTAACGCAAAAAAAACCAAAAAACCAAGCCTACGAGGCTCGATTTTTTGGTTGTATGAGCGTTATACGACTACACAATATTCCTAATATATTATACCCAAGTTGGTTGAGCAGAGAACCGCTTCACTTCATCTTTGGCTTTCTGTTGAACCGAGTGTTCTGACGCAGGCTCCAATACAGGCTCATCTACAGTAATTCGCCAAATATCGGCACCAAGTGCTGACAATTTCTCTGCTATATGGACATATCCGCGGTCAATATGATGTACACCACTGACCTCAGTTGTACCATTCGCTACAAGCCCAAGCAAGATTAACGCTGCACCTGCACGTAGATCTGTTGCACATACTTTTGCACCATTCAATTTAGCCCGACCCGTAATAATTGCTGAACGGCCTTCTACCTTGATCTCAGCATTCATATGTTGGAATTCATCTACATGCATGAAACGATTCTCAAATACGGTCTCAGTCACTACACTAGTGCCTTCCGACACAAGTAAAAGAGACATCATCTGAGACTGCATATCTGTAGGAAACCCAGGGTAGGGAAGTGTCTTGATATCTACAGAACGTAGAGGTTGATTCGCAATGACGCGAATTCCATTCTCGTCTGGTTCAATCTTCACACCCATCTCTTCCATCTTGGAGATGACAGGACCCAAATGATCCGCAATTGCACCTTCTACATATACATCCCCACCTGTAATCGCAGCAGCTACCATATATGTACCTGCTTCAACACGGTCAGGAATAACAGTATGTTTTACACCAAACATTTTGTCGACACCTTCGATACGAATCTCTCCAGTACCAGCACCACGTACTTTGGCACCCATGCTGTTCAAGTAATTCGCCAAATCAACAATTTCTGGTTCTTTTGCTGCATTCTCGATAACGGTTGTTCCTTCTGCCATCGTAGCTGCCATCATAATATTTTCAGTGGCTCCTACGCTTGCGACATCCAAATAAATCTTGGCGCCACGTAGTCTACCGTTACTTTTGGCTTCAATAAAACCTTGCCCAAGATTGATTTCCGCTCCAAGAGCTTCAAATCCCTTCAGGTGCTGGTCAATCGGTCGTGAACCAATGGCACACCCACCTGGTAAAGAAATTCGAGTATATCCCATGCGAGTTAGCAATGGACCCATGACTAGAAAAGAAGCCCGCATTTTGCGAACATACTCATATGGCGCCTCACAAGTTGTAATTTGCTCCGCGTTCACTCGTAACACTTCGTTGTCGTAACTTACATTTACACCTAGCGATTCCAATACTTTAGTAATCGTAATCACATCGTCTAGAGGGGGGGCGTCGTAAATTGTGCTTTGCCCTTCTCCCCCTAATAGAGAGGCAGCGATGATCGGAAGAACTGAGTTTTTAGCCCCACTAACTTTTACATTTCCGATCAATCTATTGCCACCGCGGACGATAAATTTGCTCATCTTGATTCCCTCCGCGTCCGTAATTTTCCTTTTTATGCTAACTTCCTGAAAATACACTCTTATTTTCCCAACTTCCATCATAGCATTGATTATTTCAGGTGTACAAGCGTTTTTTAAAGTTACAGATTAATATCTCAGTTAACAGTTAGTTATCATTATGTTGTAAGTTCATAAAAGGTTCAAAGAAAAAAATTACTTATTCCCATTGTTGACATAAAAAAATATGATTATTCGAGATGAGTTATTGTTATAAGAGCACTGCTACATTCAAAGATTAATCCTAACAGAGATATAACCACTCATGAACCTTTTAAAACATATAACGAATCATTTGACTCCACGTCAAATAGTCCAACAGAAATCCAGCAACAAAATGACCTAGAACGATGGCCAAAAGAACCTGCAGTAACTTCCCTTGAGTTCCTTGGGGATTACGAATCACAAGATCTAACTTCAGATTCTGCAAAGCCCACCATGACAGCCAAATACAAAAAAGCGATACAACAATCGAGACCAATCCACTGACGCTTACTGCACCAGAGACCGCATTTGATATGCTTTGATTCATACCCGTTCATCTTATCCTTTCTGAATTCCAGTTCTTAACGCTATTTATACGACTCTTCCATCATACTTGCCTACATAAAAAGAATCCACTTTTGAAAACGCTTTTTTTGTAACTATTTATTTTTTTTATAAGAAACACTTGATAAAGCGTGATCGATAGCTCCTAAAAATGCCAATATCATCCTCTAATTAAAATAATGGTCAGATGATCCATTGAATGTTTGGGTGCAAAGTCAACGCATGGTCCCTTATAACAAAAAAAACAGTCAAGCTAAGAATTAGCTTGACTGTTTCTTAAAATATCTTATCTCTTGGAACTGGTATGCACGTTAATCCGATTCATGGCTTTCTTTAGGGAAAGCTCAGCACGTTGGAAATCAATATCCGCTTGATTCTTTTTCACTGCAACGATACGACGTTCTGCACGCTCTTTCGCAGCAATTGCACGTTCAACATCAATATCAGTCTCAAGCTCCGCACTTTCCGCTAAAATTACCACTTTATCTTTACGTACTTCCACAAAACCTCCACTTACTGCAATAGAGGTATATTCATTCCCTATTTTAATGCTAACCGGAGCTACCTGTAGAGGAGTTATGAATGGGATATGACCAGGTAATATACCTAATTCCCCTTCAATACCACGTACACTCACGCCATTGACCTCACCAGAGTAAGCTGCATGATCCGGCGTAACGATTTCTAATAAAAAAGTGTTCATTAATTCCCCTCCTTCAAAAGCTATTCGTAGAATAGCTTACTTCGAAAGCTTAGCTTAGCTATTCGGAGATTAACCAGCTTGGAAAGCCTTAGAATAACAGAGACAGTTTAAAGTGTCTTCGCCTTCTCAACAGCTTCTTCAATTGCCCCAACAAATAGGAATGCCGCTTCTGGAAGATTGTCATGTTTACCATCCAAAATCTCTCTAAAACTGCGGATCGTATCTTTAACTGGAACATATTTTCCTGGGAATCCATTGAACTGCTCAGCCACGTGGAATGGTTGAGACAAGAAACGTTGAATTCTACGTGCACGACCAACTGTTAATCTATCATCTTCACTCAACTCGTCCATACCGAGAATCGCGATAATATCTTGAAGTTCATTGTAACGAGCCAAGATTTGTTTAACACCTTGAGCAACGTTGTAGTGTTCTTCACCAACAATTTCTGGAGCTAGGATACGCGAACTGGAAGCCAATGGATCCACCGCAGGATAAATACCCATTTCAGAAATTTTACGTTCCAAGTTTGTTGTTGCATCCAAGTGAGCAAACGTAGTAGCTGGAGCCGGATCCGTATAGTCATCGGCAGGCACGTAGATTGCTTGAATGGAAGTAACTGAACCTTTTTTAGTGGAAGTGATACGCTCTTGCAATTGACCCATTTCTGTTGCCAATGTTGGTTGGTAACCTACTGCTGATGGCATACGGCCAAGCAATGCGGATACTTCAGAACCAGCTTGTGTGAAACGGAAAATGTTATCAATAAACAATAGCACGTCCTTACCTTCTTCATCACGGAAATATTCCGCCATCGTAAGACCAGTAAGTGCTACACGAAGACGTGCACCTGGAGGCTCGTTCATTTGACCGAACACCATAGCCGTCTTCTTAATAACGCCAGAGTCCGTCATTTCATGAAGTAAGTCATTACCTTCACGAGTACGTTCACCAACACCCGCAAACACGGAAATACCACCGTGCTCTTGCGCGATATTATTAATCAACTCTTGAATTGCTACCGTTTTACCAACACCAGCACCACCAAAGAGTCCGATTTTACCACCCTTTTGGTATGGGGCTAGAAGGTCGATAACTTTAATTCCTGTCTCAAGCATCTCAGCTTGCGTTGACAGTTCATCATAACTAGGTGCATCACGGTGAATTGGTCTTGAATCCTCAGAAACAACTTCGCCCGCATGGTCAATTGGTTCTCCCAATACGTTAAATACACGACCTAAGGTTGCTGGACCAACAGGAACAGTAATGGAAACACCTAGATCCACAACTTCCATCCCGCGAACCAATCCATCAGTACTGGACATAGCAATACAACGCACTCGGTTATCGCCTAAATGATTCGAAACTTCCAAAGTCAGGTTAATCTCTCTTCCGTTTGGCAAGACAGTCTGAATTTTAATCGCATTGTAGATTTCCGGAAGTTGACCTCTTTCAAATTCGATGTCGACAACCGCACCCATAATGCTGACAACGCGTCCTTTATTCATCTTTTGTTCCCCTCCTACAAGTTTGCTTAAGCCATAGTATTAAGATTAATATCTTGAAATAACTTACATGGCTTTGGTACGTAATTCATATTCACAATGAATCTTAGGACTGAGAATCTGCTCCAGCCACAATCTCTGATATTTCTTGTGTAATTGCCGCTTGGCGGGCACGGTTATAGGTCAACTGAAGATCTCCGATCATCTTCGTAGCATTCTTAGTTGCACTACCCATCGCCGTCATCTTCGATCCTAATTCACTAGCCTTACCATCAAGCAGGGCAGTAAAGATTAGTGTCTCTGCATATTTAGGCAAAAGCACTTCCAATACAGCATTTGCGGAAGGTTCATATTCATAAGATGCAGTCACAGCAGCATTCATATTGACGGTTACCATTGGCAACAACTGGTCAACTTCTGGAACCTGTGTCAAAGCATTCACGAAACGGTTATAGCAAATATGCAATTCATCGATATGGCCCAATTCAAAACGTTGAACTGCTGCATAAGCGATGGATTTGATATCTGCAAACAAAGGCGTGTCAGACAAGTCTGTCAGCTCTTCAACCACAGGAAGCTCTCTGCGACGGAAATACTCACGGCCCTTACGGCCAATTACGAATATTTCGTACTCATCTTTAGACTGATGACGTTCAGCAATAGTAACCATTACTTTTTTTAAAATATTTGTATTATATCCGCCAGCAAGACCACGATCAGAAGTAATAACCAAATAACCTGTTTTCTTTACAGGTCGCTTCTCAAACATCGGATGAGTGATGTCTTTCGTAGCGGATGCAATGCTGAACACCACTTCTTTAAGCTTATCTGAGTAAGGGCGGGCTGCAGCAGCCTTCTCTTGTGCTCTTCTAAGTTTGGAAGCAGCTACCATTTCCATTGCTTTGGTGATCTGTTTGGTGCTCTGTACACTCTTGATCTGACGTTTAATATCACGTAAACCTTTTGCCATATTTTCACCACCTCAAAGTTTTGACGAAGTCAAAACTAGCATCGTAAGCATTAACTTAAGTTTTGACGAAGTCAAAACTAGCATCCTAAACATTAACTTAATTTTGACGAAGTCAAAACTAGCATCGTTCATCATTTATAAATAGTGATACCGAGCCTTACGGCCCGGTTATATAGTTTACGCCGATACGGAGAATCCTTTTTTGAACGTCGCAATAGCTTCCTTCAAAGCAGCCTCGTTGTCAGCAACCAGGTCCTTCGTATCCCGAATAGATTGAGGGATTTCAGGATGATTACTTTCTACGAAAGCAACGAATTCTTTCTCGAAACGACGGACATCTGCGACAGGAATATCATCCAAATGACCCTTAACAGCTGAATACAAGCTAATAACTTGTTGTTCTACCTGCATTGGTTGGTTAACACCTTGTTTAAGAATCTCCATCAGTCTAGCACCACGATTTAGGCGTGCTAATGTTGATTTATCCAAATCCGATCCAAATTGGGAGAACGCTTGAAGCTCACGGTATTGAGCAAGGTCAAGCTTCAAACCACCTGCGACTTTTTTCATCGCTTTGATCTGTGCTGAACCCCCTACACGTGATACGGATACCCCAACATTGATAGCGGGACGTTGGCCCGAATAGAACAGTTCAGATTCCAAGAAAATCTGACCATCCGTAATCGAGATTACGTTCGTTGGGATGTAAGCAGCTACGTCTGATGCTTGTGTCTCAATGAACGGAATTGCCGTTAAGGAACCTCCACCCATTGCATCGCTCAATTTAGCTGCGCGTTCCAGCAAGCGAGAGTGAAGATAGAAAACATCCCCTGGATAAGCTTCGCGACCTGGTGGACGACGAAGTAGCAAGGAAAGTTCACGATAAGCAGAAGCTTGTTTCGTTAAGTCATCATAAATAATGAGCGCATGCTCACCTTTATACATGAAATATTCACCCATAGCACAACCTGCATATGGTGCAATGTAAAGTAGTGGTGATGGATCTGAAGCAGCTGCAGTAACAATGATTGTATATTCCAATGCGCCATGGCGACGAAGTGTTTCTACTACTTGTGCTACGGTAGATTGCTTCTGACCAATAGCGACATAGATACATTTCACACCATTACCCTTTTGGTTAATAATCGTATCAATTGCAATCGCAGTTTTACCTGTTTGACGGTCACCAATCATTAGCTGACGTTGTCCACGGCCAATTGGTACCATTGCATCAATGGCTTTAATACCTGTTTGCATTGGCTCATGTACCGATTTACGATCAATAACGCCTGGTGCATTATTCTCTACAGGACGGAATTCAGTTGCAGCGATTGGACCTTTACCATCAAGTGGTTCTCCAAGAGCATTAACGACACGTCCGAGCAAGGCTTCACCAACGGGAACCTGCATAATCTGACCTGTACGTTTAACTTGGTCACCCTCTTTAATCTCGGTGTAACGACCTAGAATAACAACACCTACGTTGCTTTCTTCCAAGTTGAGTACCAATCCGACAACACCATTGGAGAATTCCAATAGCTCACCGGACATTGCATTCTCAATTCCATGCACGCGTGCTATACCATCACTTACTTGAATGACAGTACCTACTTCAGCGACTTCAATGTCAGATTTATATTGTTCAATTTGACTTTTAATAAGTGTACTGATTTCTTCAGGTTTGATACTCAATATTTTCACCCCTATCTACTATGCTTGTCATTAAATGATTTTTCAAGACGCGCAAGCTTACCGGATATACTACCGTCATACAGCGTATCACCGATCACAACCTTCAATCCTCCAAGTAGGCTCTTATCGATAACGTTATTTACACGAATCGTTTTGTGCGCAACTTGGCCAAATTCAGCCGCCACTGCTTCTTTTTCTTTTTCATCTAACGGATACGTTGAATAAACAATAGCATCCGCCATCCCTAGGCTTTCACCTCTGAATTTGATGTAATTTTCTAGAAGATCAGGGAATATATCAGTTCTCCGCCGTTTCACAAGTAGATCCACGGTATTTATCACAGACTGTGACAGCTTGCCCTGAAGAGCTCCATTGAGCGCATTCATTTTATTAGAATCGGAAATATTCGGCGTAGTTAAGAAAACTCCAATCTCTTTATTCGATTGAATGGCTTCTACAACTGCCTTCAAATCCTGTTCAACTTCAAGCGTTGCCTGCTCCTGTGAGGCCACTTCAAACAGTGCTTTTGCATACCGTTTAGCGACTACCGTATCGCGACTCATGATTTGCCCCCTACCTCTTTGAGGTATTGGTCCACAAGTTGTTCTTGCGTATTATCCATATTGACTTCTTTTTCAAGCAATTTGGATGCGATTTTTACTGAAACAGTACCAATTTCGCTTCGCAATGCTTCCACAGCCTTGTTCTTTTCGCTTTCAATATCGCGTACAGCCTCAGACTTAAGACGTACCACGGCGTTGCTAGCTTCTTCAAGAATCTGTTCCGCTTGCTTACTACTTGTCTGTTTAGAGCGTTCTACGATTTCATAAGCTTCTTTACGAGCTTCATTCAACGCAGCCTTCTGATCTTCAACATATTGAGTTGCTTGTTCTTTCGTTTGTTTAGCATCTTCTAATTGTTTTAGAACGAGTACACGACGTTGCTCCATAATGTTAAATAACTTGTCAAAAGCATATCTACTAAGCGCCCAATATAGAACGATAAATGAGACAATAGATATGACGATAGTCTCCCAATGAAGATCCACTGAAGTCACTCCTTTCTGTTAGCACGAAGTGCGAATTACCACCATAAACGTTTCAAGTCATCTACTGATGCATTGCGTTTATCAAAAAGAAACTACAGTACATATAAATTCAATTTATACGTACTGATGATTTGAACAAAACGAAGGCGTGGATGGCATCGGCCCTCCCCGCCAACCAATACTATTTACGTGAACATGATCAAGAAAGCGATAACTGTTGCTGCCAACGGAATAACTTCGACGATACCAACACCGATAAACATCGTTGTTTGTAGTGCGTTACGAGCCTCTGGTTGACGAGCGATAGATTCAACTGTCTTACTAACGATCATACCATTACCTAAACCTGCACCAAGTGCCCCTAAACCAACTGCGATAGCTGCTGCTAAAAATTCCATTATAAAATATCCTCCTTAAAATCTTCTTATTATTTTGTGTAATATAATATCTTCTGCGCAAAGAATGGAATCTTTTCGCTGAAGTTAATTAATGTTCTTCATGAATCGTTGTTTGAGCGATGTAAACCATACTCAGAATTACAAATATGAAGGCTTGTAATGCGCCTACGAATATACTGAATCCTTGCCAAACCGCAAGAAACGGAATCCCTATGATACCTAACTTCAGGATAACGGTAATCAGTACTTCCCCAGCGAATATATTAGCGAACAACCGGATTGCAAGAGCAATTGGCTTAGCTAAGTTCTCAATAATATTCAATGGAAGGAAAATCGGAAACGGTTCGATATAATGTCTCAAATAATATTTGCGGTTATGTTTAAGCCCAAGATAGTTCATTAAGATGAAAATAACGATTGCAAGACCAGCAGTCATGTTAATGTCTGCAGTTGGTGATTTCCACCAAAGAATCTCAGCATGCTCGCCAGCTCCTAAATTTCTTGTGGCTTCAATAACGTAACCAAAGATTTCTGTAGGGCCGTTTGCTTCAGTAATGATAGAAAACGGTAGTCCTAACAAGTTAGATACAAAAATGAATAGAATTAGTGTAAGTCCTAATGATATATACTGCTTACCCTTCTTCAAATCCATTGCGCTTCCGATCAGACTCTGAACAAATTCCACAACCCACTCCATAAAATTCTGTAGCTTGGAAGGGTTTTCTACTGATAGATTACTAACGCAGAGTCTAACGAACACGAATACAACAATCATACTCACCAACAGCATAGAAATGGCGGATAGATCGAGACTCAGTCCCCCAACATGGATAATCGGATGTTCATGCATTGAAATGTATTTCCTCCTTTCGCTTAATATTTAAATTTTCTTTTTCACACTCAAATATATACCTACAGGAATGGTCAAAAGCTGTGGTAAGAAGAGTCCAGCGATGGTTAGTTCCAATGAAAAATGTTCGATCTTCACTGAGAACATCACAACTAGAATTGCGAAACTAATTCGGCTTATAAAGCCTAGGCTAAATGACCTCGACTCTTGCGTTGCAACGGCACGTGCAACTTTCCGGGTTTTAGCTCCAAGATGGCGAACACTTACCAAACCTCCTACCAGTCCTAAGACCATACCCAGCGTATAAATCCTGGTTTCCGGATGAAGGGCCCATCCCAACAACAATCCTGCCATAATGACCAATGTCATTCTTGTGACACCCTTCACAATGGAAGCTATATCATCCATCTTGTTCCCCCATCATTTTTTTGATCAACATGACAATATGAAAGGAACCTAACACTAAACCTGAAATCGTACCAATTGCGATCCAATATCTTGGTCCTTCCACCATACTCACCAACCATCTCGCTGTAAAAAAACCAATGAGAATATAGGTAGCAAGAATGCCTCCGGCTCCACCAATATATAGAGCCATAAACCATGGATTATCTTTGCGTTGTGGGTTGTCCATAGCATTAATCCCAACTAATTTTACTGAATGACTGAAGAGTTTGTCAATCAAACGTTTTCATCGCATTAAAGCGTGAAAATGAGTTAATTCCAATGTCGCAAAGCGAGCAAAACCACGGAAACCGTACAGTATAACTGTACACTATTCTATGGATATAAATATAACACTAACTCACCCTTTTGTGAACATTCTGTGAAACTCTTCAGGACGTTCGCTTTCTAATCCGAAATTGTGAAGAATCGCATTGACAATTCTTTCTGAAGCTTTTCCATCACCATATGGGTTGGCAGCTTTACTCATAGATTCATAGACGACAGGATCCGTTAACAATCGCTTAGTCCATTCATACACCTTCTCCTCGTCCGTGCCCACCAATTCTAGTGTTCCTGCTTCAATTCCCTCAGGACGTTCTGTCGTATCACGAAGCACAAGGACAGGTACACCAAAGGATGGTGCTTCTTCTTGTAGTCCTCCAGAATCAGTTAGAATCAAATGCGTATGTGGATAGAAATTATGTAAATCCACAACATCCAACGGTTCGATCAGTTTGATCCGAGGGTGGCTCCCTAGAATCTCATGTGCTGGGTCCTTGACAGCAGGACTAGGATGAACAGGATATACAATAGCTACATCTTCGAATTCATCAGCAATTCGTTTAATCGCATTAAAAATTTGACGATGTGGCTCCCCCTGAGACTCCCTGCGATGTGCTGTCATCAGAATAAGTCTTTTACCTGATGCCCAATCCAATACAGGATGTTCATAATCGGGTTGTACAGTATATTGAAACACATCTGTGACTGTATTTCCTGTGATATAAATGCTTGACTTTGATTTGTTTTCAGAAAGCAAATTATTTGCAGACATATCTGTAGGAGAAAAGTGAAGGTCAGCAATAACTCCAGTCAACTGACGATTCATCTCCTCAGGGAAAGGTGATTGCTTATTCCATGTTCTTAACCCTGCCTCTACATGCCCTACTTGAATCTGTTGCATAAATGCTGCATAACTAGCGAGGAAGGTCGTCAATGTATCTCCATGCACGAGTACAATATCAGGCTTAGCTTCGCGAAGCACAGGTTCAAGCCCTGCCAATACACGAATTGAAATTTCATTCAGTGTCTGACTTTCCTTCATAATGTCCAGATCATAATCGGGATGGATCTTAAATACATCTAGCACTTGATCTAGCATCTGACGATGTTGTGCCGTTACACAAACAACTGATTCAATTCTGTCCGAGTGTTTCTGCAATTCAAGAATGAGTGGAGCCATCTTAATCGCTTCAGGACGAACTCCGAAGATCGTCATCACTTTTATCTTTGACATAAATGGAATACCTCTCTTTTCTTACTTTGTTCCGTATAGACGGTCTCCTGCATCCCCTAATCCAGGGATAATATATCCATGATCATCCAACCGTTCATCTAATGCTGCTACATAGATGTCTACATCAGGATGAGCATCCTGTACAGCCTTAACACCTTCTGGTGCAGCAATGAGATTCATCATTTTAATCTGAGTGCAGCCACGTTTCTTCAGAACATCAATGGCAGCGATTGCGGAACCGCCTGTTGCAAGCATAGGATCGATCACAATTAATTCACGTTCCGTAACATCCGTTGGTAACTTTGTATAGTATTCTACTGGTTGCAGTGTGTCAGGATCGCGGAATAATCCAACGTGACCCACCTTTGCTGCAGGAAGCAACTTTAGTACGCCATCCAGCATTCCAAGTCCAGCCCGTAGGATTGGAACAAGTCCTAACATGCGCCCAGAAATGACACGACTTTCTGTCGTCGCCACTGGTGTCTGCACTGTAACAGTCTCTAGTGGGACATCTCGTGTAATTTCATATGCCATTAAAGTAGCTACTTCATCAACAAGTTCTCGAAAATCCTTAGTATTAGTCTCTACATCACGAATAAAAGTAAGCTTGTGTTGAATCAAAGGGTGATCACAAATCACCAATTTCCCTTGTCCCATGGTAAGTCCCTCCGGTTAATTCATATGTCTTATTGTTGTCTGATCACTGCTATTTCAACTTCAAATCTTGTCTATTATAGCATTCTGAAAAAGGAATTTGCACCCACTTAGATCGAAGTAAAGCATAACCGGGGAAACCATCTCAGAATATTGATGGATTCACGCTGATTTAACGATATTATTTTGGTGGATTGTTATACATCCCGTTGCGTAAAATAGGGATTCCATACGTTTCGTTTATAATATACCCACATATGATTCTCAACTTACTGCATCCCTCAAAACACATTCTTATATCTACGTTCTATTTCTCACATAGTTTCATCATATTCATCGAAAACATTCATCGAAAACTAAGCATTCTTTAATGAAGTTTGTTTTTCGACAATATTTGCAAGAAAGAAGGACCGGAGAAACTTCTCCAGCCCTTCTAAATAACCTTTGCAATTCTTAATATTTCAAATCGGAATATAGCGGGTATTGATCTGTTAACTCAGTTACACGCGCAGTAGCTTGCGCTAATACCGCTTCATTGTCTGGGTTCTTAAGCGTTAGAGCAATGATCTTCCCAATTTCAACCATAGCCTTCTCATCCATGCCACGTGATGTTGCAGCCGGAGTACCCAGACGGATACCACTCGTTACGAACGGGCTTGTCGGGTCAAACGGAATCGCATTCTTATTTACAGTAATACCAATTGAATCGAGTACCTTCTCTGCCAATTTACCCGTAATATTCACACTACGTGTATCAATTAACATCAAGTGGTTATCCGTGCCACCTGAAACGATGTTCAATCCTTCACTGATTAACGTCTCAGCCAACACTTGAGCGTTCTTAACAACGTTCTGCGCATAAGTTTTAAATGTTGGGTCCAATGCTTCCTTAAGAGCTACAGCTTTAGAAGCGATAACATGCATTAAAGGTCCACCTTGCGATCCTGGGAATACAGCCTTGTCAATTGCTTGCGCCCATGGTTGCTTACAGATAATCATTCCTCCACGAGGACCACGAAGTGTTTTGTGTGTTGTTGTTGTCACAAAATGTGCGTGCGGTACAGGACTCGGATGAACTCCTCCAGCAACTAATCCTGCAATATGAGCCATATCCACCATGAATAGCGCTCCTACATCATTAGCAATGGAAGCAAGAGCTTCAAAATCAATGGTACGTGGGTATGCACTTGCACCCGCTACAAGTAAACGAGGACGATGTTTGAATGCTAATTTACGCACTTCATCATAATCAATTAAGAAAGTATCTTCTTGAACACCGTAAGGAACAAAGTTATACAACAAACCCGAAGCATTAACCGGACTTCCGTGTGTTAAATGTCCGCCGTGAGCAAGATTCATACCCAGTACAGTATCTCCAGGTTGAAGAGCCGCAAGATAGACTGCCATATTCGCCTGTGCACCAGAATGCGGCTGTAAGTTAACATGCTCAGCACCAAACAATTCTTTTGCACGATCACGAGCGATGTCTTCTACGATATCGACATGTTCACAACCGCCATAATATCTTTTACCCGGATATCCCTCTGCGTATTTATTCGTTAGTACGGAACCCATAGCTTCCATAACTGCTTCACTCACAATATTCTCCGAAGCGATAAGTTCAATATTATTGCGTTGACGCTTAAGTTCCAAGTTCATAGCCTCTAATACTGCTGGGTCATAATTGCGTAATTGTTCCATGATAATGTTCCTCCTAAAAGTTTTTGTGTGTTACTTCATGAATAATCTTCAAAAAAACTTGCATCGAAAGCATATTACTTTAAAGTTTTTTTGTTCAATCCATAACCAGTGCTAGAATCACCGCTACGATAACGAATTGTCCTTCCGATCGCGGTTGCCCTCTGATTTCTTGATTGTATACCGCCTATGCGGTTGAAATCATAGGGCAAGCTTATGCTTTCGTAGTAGCTTTCCTACGGAAAGCTTGTAGGCGAACGCTTTCGCTTCTTCAGGACAATTTCGTCACCCTCGCTACCTCCTGCTAGTACTGACTATGGATTGGATCCATTTTTTACTCGTCACTGCATTTCACTTTTATAGTTAATCACAAGAATGAGAATTGCCTTGCGAAATGGAAGATTCCTCTTCCAATCGATATTGCGCTCGTTCGCCGCCAATCAGCTTCGGACGAGTATACGCAGCATTCACGCGGGCATGCCCTATATAACGAATGCTAGGACGAAAAGGTACCGCTACATGCCGTATGTGCATCCCAATCATAGTCTCACCGATGTCGATTCCAGCATGAGCTTCCACGCTTTCAGCAAGGCAAGGATTCGACATTTTCCGATAAGCAGCAGAAGCCATTGAACCTCCTGCCGTAGGATAAGGAATCGCAGCCACTTCAGTTAAACATAGTTCTTCCAAAAGAGTCCGCTCTATCACTAACGACCTATTCAAATGCTCACAACATTGAAACACCACATGAAATCCATACTCTTCTCGAACCTCTTCAATACCAAGAAGCAATTCGATTGCTACTTCCAATGCCCCTGCTGTGCCTATACGACTACCCGCTACTTCACTGGTACTCGTACCGACCACGAGTACCTTCCCCGCACCTAGATGAGCAACCTCAACAATTTCACGCAATACTAGTGCTACTTGCTCTTTAAGAGAACCACCTGCTGATATCGAACTTTGATCCATGAAGAAATCCTCCTCAGCCTTGCAGATACCGATCTTCGATAAGCTTGATTTTGTTCACACGGTTTACATGGCGCTCTTCTCCACTGAACTCCGTAACAAGCCATTCCTTAACGATTTCACAAGCTAAGCCAGGACCAATGACACGCTCTCCGAGTGCGAGTACATTTGTATCATTATGTTCTCGTGTCGCCTTAGCAGAGAATGTATCGTGGACAAGTGCGCACCGAATGCCAGGAACCTTATTAGCCGCAATACTCATACCAATACCCGTCCCACATACTAATATCCCTCGGTCTACTTCACCCGAAATAACCTGTTCACAAACAGGAAGAGCATAATCCGGGTAATCAACAGCATCCGAGCAATCACAACCTACATCCACAACGACGTGCCCCAATTTCTCAATAACACTCTTGATGTCCTGTTTCAAGCGAATACCACCGTGATCTGTCCCTAAAGCAATCCTCATCTGTCGAAAAACCTCCTAATTATTCCTCTTTTGTCTTGTACCATTATACCTCAAATGAGCCAAAAGACGAAAAAAGAGCAGTCTACGGTACTCCGTAGAATTGCTCTTGTGCCCAGGCGACCGGCCGTATATCCCGATGCTCCATCGTGGTTAATCCACAGCGTCGCCAGTTACATCGGAACCGATTCTTCTAAATTCATGATAAAACAAACGACGATGAAATGCAACGGTCATTTAGTTAGAATTCTCTTCTAACTTCAATAATAAACGATCAATCGCTGTACGTATCTCCGCTGCAGCCACCTCATAATCTTCTCGCGACCCGCCATATGGGTCCGATATATCGAAGCTTGGAATACGCTGTTGAATCTCAATCATGCGTTTCCTGTTCTCCATCGGCTTACCTAGCGCATTATTCATTGCCCAAGCCGCATATAGTGTATCCAGCTCTGCAACATCTCGAAGTACAGCTTCATCATCCTCAGCATATTCCTTCAGTGTATAGATTCTACCCACAACTTCTGGGAAATTCCTAATAACATGTTGTTTATGTGCTTGAGTTAAGGTAAGAATTAGACCACTATCACGTACGATGTCTAATCTCAATGTCTTAGAAGTTATCTTGTCATCTATATTATGATCACGCAGTACCGCTTCTGCATGTCGAGAAATAGGAATCCCTTCGCTAGCAGCTACACCTGCAGACTGTACCTCAAGCTTAAGTCCACGTTCTTTAGCTAATTTCCGGAGAATAGCTTCCGCCATGGGGCTACGGCATGTATTTCCTGTACACACAAATAAAATACGCAACACGTTTCTCCACCTCCAAAATATAATAATTTTCTCCATTGTATCAAATGATAAACATGAGTCCAAATGCTAGTAATACCACGCCCCCTAGAGCCTCACCATAGTCTCCAAGATTACGACTCACTTTCCTCCCAAGGAGAAGACCCATGATCGACATTAACCCCCCGAAGAACCCGAATATTAGAATCGTCACTAGCAGATCACTTTTAAACATCCCCATAGAAACCCCAACTGAAAATGAATCAATGCTGACACTCAGTGAGAAGAGAATCATCCCTCCCCATGAACGGTGATTTACGGGCTTGGCAAATCCGCCACGAAAAGCATTCACAATCATATGTCCTCCAAGTAACACTAATAGCCCACCTGCGACATATCCAGTAACCTTTCCCAACAGCAACCCAACATATTGTCCAGTAAACATTCCTAACAATGGCATGATTATATGAAAAAAACCGATCATTAAGCTTATTCTTAGAATATGCAACAATCGAATTCCTCTCATCCCAATACCCACACCAAGTGAAAAGGCATCCATTCCCAAAGCTGCCGCCATGATAAAAATTGTAATGAGCTGCCCCAACCCGGCAGAATTCTCTAGCATGAGTATACCTCCATGTCCGTTTGTACTTTTGCTTATGTACAACCATATGCGGACAAGAAGTGAAACATGTCAAGGCACAGAGCAACTCCCACTGCCTCAGCAAAAAAAGTAGTACTAACCTATATCGATAATCCGTCCGCCTGCAGCTTTAATAAGTCGATTCATTATAGCTTCACCAAGCCCTTCCTCCGGGCACGCCTCAGACAGTATATAATCGACCGCCATCTCATCAAATAGTCGCAGTGATGCATAAAGCTTATGTGCGGTCTCAGCTGGATTAACCAGCGATCCGAGTGAAATGACAACACTTGCCGGATTTAAACCATAGAAAGGGATGTGCTCATCGAAAGCAAGTAAACCCGTCACAGCTCCTTCATGTGCAGCCTTGTCCAACAAGAACTTAATCTTAGTCGCAACAACCTGCGCTGATGAGCCACGCACAATGTTCAGCTCGCCTTGCGGAGCATAGTGAGTGTACTTTACTCCCGGAGAACGCGGTGCCTCAGAATCAACCGTATTAACGTGAGTTCTTACCGCCTGAAGTCCCGGTGAGATCGCAGACTGCGCTTCTTCGTCTGCTCCTCCTGTACTAATAACGGTAGCGCCTGTCGTTGCAGAAAGTTGTTCTATCGTAATACCCCCGGGTCGCAACACTTGAATCTGCCCATTTGAGAATACCCGCACTACAGTAGATTCAAGACCCACACCGGCTGGACCACCGTCGAGAACCCCATCAATCCTACCTACCAAGTCTTCTTGTACGTGTGACGCAAGTGTGGGGCTAGGCCGTCCAGAACGATTCGCACTGGGGGCAGCAATCGGGCAACCCGACGCTGCAATCAAGGCCAGTGCAACAGGATGGTCAGGCATACGTATACCCACCGTATCCAGACCTGCGGTAACTCGAGGCGAGAGCACATTCGGACGCAGAGGGAGTACAATCGTGAGCGGACCCGGCCAATAAACATCCATTAGTGTGAGGGCAACAGCAGGGATTTCTGTGACAAGCTCCTCTAATTGCGAACGTTCGGCAATATGAACGATTAACGGATTATCTGCTGGGCGTCCTTTTGCAGCAAACACAGCTTCTACTGCCGCTGTACTTCGGGCATCTGCTCCAAGACCATATACAGTTTCTGTGGGAAAGGCTACGATTCCACCCTTTTGTAAAAGCTCCGACGCTTCCTTCATGGCTTGCTTAGTAGCTACATCTTGTTTAGCGGTCCCTTCACCTTCCTCAGATAAGGACTGTACATTCCAATAAGCCGTTGTCACCCTTTTCCACTCCGTTTCGTTACCCATTCCCACATCAAGACTATGAGTCATTGTTATATCCCAAGCTTTCTATATAAATTTCATTATCATTACTTTCATTTGATATTCCTTACACAGCGAAAAAGCGCCACCAAGCCAGGGCGATGTTCTACCCAACGGCTGAAGCACTTAAGCTATCAACTTCTTCCTATGTTAGCATAAAAGCTTATGTAATTAAATTCTGACTTACTTCCCTATATACTAAATTATTCCGTTTTATAATCAATCTTGAAACTGCCCTCGGTGCAATCACCGATAATCTCCAACTTATATTTCCCGTCTTTGTCCGTTTTTATTTCTTCCGTTCCCGCTTGATTCGTAACTAGTTCTTTGATTAGCACATCATCGGGATCATATAGTTTTATGGATAAATCCCCTTTTTTGACGGACCATTAAGGGTTGTGCTTTGGTTCATCTAAAATAATCCTTTGATCCAATCCAAGATTCCGATAAGGAAATCCCATAGGAAGAAGCGTACTTCCGGTTCTTGATTAGAAGCTGTAGAAACTTGCTTCACTGCCAGTTCTTTAGAATCACCTGTTCCAGCTGCTTGTACCTTCGCTTCAGGCGTTGTAGCTACTGCATCTCCACTCCCCGCATCGATGAAGCACAGCGGCGGAAATAGTACACACCACCAGTTCTGACCTCTTCCTTCACCCAGGGTAACGCGCAGTGCTTCATAATCTCCCGCTGGATACACTGTCCCCCCATATAACTTGGTTGGGAAAGGGACTACACTAAGCTCGACATTATAAGCGTAGTTAATACCTCGATTACTCAGTTCTCTACCCACTAATCGATTTAAATCATCCATATGATTACGAATGGTTTGTCTTGCCTGATCCAGGTTTTGCGGATCCTCAAGCTCTCCCACCCATCCGTTCATTTCCGCTACAATGGCATCTCTAATCTCTCTTTTGATAAGTTGATCTTCCACACGATCTGAATTCGCTAGAATACGTAACCGGATCGAATCCTCTGGAATAGGCCCTCCCACTACAGATGCATCTGTACGTTGCGCGTCCCACGACATCACAAGCATAAATAATAAACTAAATATAATAGCTGCTTTCTTCACTAATACGCGTAGCACGTCTTGAGTATGTTCATCCAACTTGATAGCATTCCACTTCACGTCAACCACTCCACTCTATCGATTCATACTTGTCAGTATGTCCGCTTCTGAGAGAGTCCAAACCTATTAATCTATTAAACTTAGAAGAAAAAAAACAAAAACCACTCCAATAAACCTCATAGGTTTACAAGAGCGGTTCGAATCATTTCTATATCTTATATATTCATATCAATTTGGATTTCCAACACTAGAATAGTTCGCAGGTTGAACCACGAATTCATCTTCTTCATCCTGACTATGGACTCGTACGCTCATGACTATACCAATACTAGCCATATTAATAAGCAAGGATGTTCCTCCGAAACTAATGAAAGGGAGTGTTATCCCTGTTAAAGGCATAATTCCAATAAACGCACCGATGTTCTCAAAAATTTGATATAACATCATGGCGACTACACCCACAATGAGGTAGGGCCCCGCTCGATCTTTGCACTCCAATGCAATCAGAATCATGCGATGAATCATTATAAAATAAACTAAGAGCAATACAGATGCCCCGATAAATCCGAACTCCTCAGCGATCTGCACAAAGATAGAGTCAGAATACGTGTACGGTACACGTTCTGATTGAACCGAAGTCCCCTTCATATACCCCTCACCACTCATACCACCAGAACCAATTGCACGCTTCGCGTTATCGGTATGGTACAGAGCTTTAGCTGTTGCCTTCTCAGGAACAAGCCAAGGATCGAGCCTTTCGATCCAGTGATCCTTACCGATAGATTCCAAAGATGTTTTGATATTGTCATGAAAATGGATATACCCTTGAATTCCACCAATGATGGCTCCAATCATAATAACCATAGCAATCATAGCATGGGAAAATTTAATATTGCCGATCCAAATTAAACCCAACAAAATAATGACATAACTGCCTGAGTTCCCAAGATCGTTCTGTAGGATAACCAACACAAATGGAATAAAGGCTATCATACCAACCGGGACAACATCGCGCCAAAAGGTTAACTGATTCTTATTCTTGCGAACAAGAACATAACTTAGGAAAAGGATTAAACACAATTTAAAAAGTTCCGCAGGCTGTAATGAAAGTCCACCCACATCTAACCATCCGGATGCACCGTTTTTGGACTTCCCAAAAAAACTCACAACGCCAAGCAAAGATAACCCAAATAAATAAATATATAAGGAGTATTTGATTAATAGTCGGTAGTCAATCATGACCAATACGATAAAAGCGACAAAAGATACGGCATAGTATTTTAACATCGTCAAGTGATGTCCATCATACGTCGCTCTTCCGTTAGTTACGCTATATATAGACAGTATACTAATTGCCATAAGCGCAAATAGCGCTACTACTATAATAAAATCTATTTTTTTTAACTTTCGAAGCATGTGCCGCCCTCCAGTGCTGAGGCTTCCTGCCTCTTGTGCCCCATTAGAGCACTTAACTCTATTGTATAGGATTAACCCTTCAAAATTCAAATAAACTATCTACACCGATAACATGACGATCTATCCCTGCTAAATCAGGAACAATGATGATCTCATTCCAATGCCCCGCTTGACGTAACATATTAGCAACGTCCTTAGCCTGACCCATTCCCAGCTCAAAGCCGATGATTCGGGGAGGTGCAACGAGTAGATCGATCTGCTTAATCATGATGCGATAAGGCCATAGCCCATCGTCACCGCCATCCAGTGCCAAGCGCGGCTCGAAGTCGCGCACTTCGCGCTGCAGACCGGCGATTGTATCCGCCGGTATATACGGTGGGTTGGACACAACAATGTCCAACGTCATTCCGGCAAACGGCGCAAGCAGGTTGCCTTCACGAAAGGCAACGGCTGTCGCATGACGAGCCGCATTACGCTCGGCTACGCGAAGCGCCTCCGGCGAGATGTCGCTGGCGTAAACGCACAGGCCCGGGGCCTGCGAAGCCAGCGTCACGGCAATGGCACCGCTGCCGGTGCCGATATCGGCGACCACGATCGGACGATCTGCCGAAGCGCAGCCTGAGGCGGATTCTTCGCCTGCTGTAGATGCAGCGGCGCGGCCTGGCCATAGCCGCTCGATCTGCTGTAGAACCACCTCGACCAGCAGCTCCGTCTCTGGCCGTGGAATTAACACGGCCGGCGTTACAGTAAAGGGCAGGCCGTAGAACTCCTGCTCTCCAATGATGTACTGCGCAGGCTCACCCGCTGCTTTGCGGGTGACCACATCTTCCCAAGCAGCAATGGCTGCTTCTGGGAAAGGCTCTGGCAACATCATATAATAGGCAGTGCTAGACAGACCCAGGACATGCTCAAGCAATAGTTGAGCATTCCTTTGCGGTTCCAACACGCCGCATTGAGTTAAAAAAGAGGAAGCCTCCGCAAAGGCTCCCCGTATACTTTGCTTTGGTGTCATAACAAAAGCTACGTTATTCAAAGCATTATTCCCCTTTATCCATCAAATCAGTTTGCTCAGCAATACTTAAAGCAGCGATAATATCTTCCATATCACCATTCATGATCTGGTCCAGCCTGTGTACAGTAAGACCGATACGGTGATCGGTTACGCGGCTCTGCGGAAAGTTATACGTACGAATGCGTTCACTGCGATCGCCTGTACCGACTTTACTTTTACGTTCGCCTGCGTATTTAGCTTCTTCTTCTAGACGCGTCATATCTGAGATACGCGTACGAAGTACTTTAAGCGCTGAGTCTTTATTCTTATTCTGTGATTTACCATCTTGGCAAGTTGCCACAATACCCGTAGGAATGTGAGTCACTCGCACAGCAGATTTCGTCGTATTAACGGATTGTCCACCCGCACCACTAGAACAGAACGTATCCACACGAATATCTTTGTCATGAATTTCAATCTCAAATTCTTCCGCTTCTGGCATAACTGCCACGGTCGATGTCGACGTATGAATGCGTCCACCAGATTCAGTCGTTGGAATGCGTTGCACACGATGTGCACCACTTTCAAATTTCATTTTGCTATAAGCACCACGACCGTTAATCGAGAAGATTACCTCTTTAAAACCACCTAGGTCATTGCTGTTCATATCCATGATTTCTACTTTCCAACCTTGCGCATCGGCATAACGAGTGTACATACGATACAGATCGGCGGCAAATAAAGCTGCCTCATCCCCGCCTGCTGCACCACGAATTTCAACAATGACGTTCTTGTCATCATTAGGATCCTTCGGTAATAGAAGTAAACGTATCTGACTATCCAACTCTTCCTGACGAGATGTCAATTCATCGATTTCCATCTTGACCATCTCACGCATTTCATCATCTAGCTTCTCACCTTGCATTACTTTTGCAGCATCTAACTCTTCAATAACCGTTCTATATTCAGTAAAAGCCTCAAATGCAGGCTGCAAATCTGATTGTTCTTTAGAATACTCCCGTAACTTTGTGTTATCACTAACAACGTCAGGGTCACAGAGCAGTTCGCTCAGTTTTTCATAGCGGTCCGCCAAGGATTGTAATTTATCCAACATTGGGGGTCACCTCTCCTTTTCAAGATCAAACCAATACAATTTCGACTCTTTATTATATCACGTATTATAAATAATTTATATAAAGAGAACTATTTTCCACGGCTTGTCATTACATTATGGATTATCTTAGTACATACAGTATGCCAAGCTTCGCTTAAACTACACGTGCATCCGCCTATTGTGCGTACTGTTTGGTTTCATTTCAAATATATAAAGGGTTATTCTAGCATTTGGGGATGAAGCACAAATGGAAGGAATGATGGCCATTCATTGTGAGAAAGCGGTAAATAATCACATCCAGCGACAACCCACATGGTGAGAAGGATACAATTATTTGCCCCTATGAATTAAAATCACATGAATAAGCCTGCCACGTGGGCAAACTTATTCATGTGCAATGGGTAGTACTCTAAACGTTGAAACGGAAATGCATAACGTCTCCGTCTTTCACGAGATATTCTTTACCTTCTAAACGCACCTGTCCACGTTCCTTAGCAACACCCATGGAGCCAGCAGCGACTAGATCATCGTAGGACACGACTTCAGCACGAATAAATCCGCGTTCGAAATCCGTATGGATAACGCCTGCTGCCTGCGGTGCTTTCATTCCTTTACGAATCGTCCATGCACGAACTTCTTGGACACCAGCTGTAAAGTACGTATACAAGCCAAGTAGACTATATGCGGCTTTGATCAGACGGTTAAGACCAGACTCTTCTAGTCCTAACTCTTCCAAGAACATCGCTTTGTCTTCACCTTCAAGTTCTGCAATTTCCGCTTCTACTTTAGCACTGATTGGCACAACTGCGGAATTCTCTGCCGCTGCGAAATCCTTCACTTGTTGTACATACGGATTACTGTCAGCATCAGCAACGCCATCTTCACTAACATTAGCTGCATATAATACTGGCTTAAGTGTAAGTAAATGAAGATCACGAACAATCGCCTTATCATCATCACTTAGTTCAATACTACGTGCTGGCATATCGTTATAAAGAGCTTCCTTCACGCGTTCAAGAACTTCCACTTCGATAGCGATCTTCTTGTCACCATTTTTCAGGTTCTTACGTGAGCGATCAATACGCTTCTCAACACTATCAATATCCGCCAAAATAAGCTCCAGATTAATCGTCTGGATATCGCTGACAGGATTCACTTTACCATCAACATGTGTCACGTTCTCATCTTCAAAACATCTAACAACGTGAACAATCGCATCCACTTCACGGATGTGCGCTAGAAATTTGTTACCAAGACCTTCGCCCTTACTTGCACCACGAACAATTCCAGCAATGTCTATAAATTCAAATGCTGTAGGAACCGTCTTATCCGGAGTAACCAATTCCGTTAGCTTGTCTAGACGCTCATCTGGTACTTCAACAACCCCTACGTTTGGATCGATCGTACAGAAAGGATAGTTCGCAGCTTCTGCTCCTGCTTGTGTGATTGCATTAAACAACGTGGACTTACCTACGTTCGGTAATCCAACAATACCTGCTTTTAAAGCCATTTATATGACAACTCCCATTTTAGGTAATTGATCTTGCTATATATAATGAACTACAACCTCTGTTGCTAAATCCATATCCATGATTATCATATGATACACTTGCAAGTTGTTCTCTAGTTCAATGTATATATCATAATGCAGACTGATCTTACCCATTATATATTAGAACATATAAGCCAGCAAGGATTAGACGCGGATAAACGTACATATATGGTTCAACGTTCAGCTCACAGCACTTAAACAACCCTACTACATGGGTTACTGTCCCACAATAATTGGTTGAATTAATCTTCAGTCGCACATTGAGACTTCTACATGATATCCGGACGATGGTCTTAAATAAAACGCCATAAAGCTACTTCATCCTTATGACGTTCCAACGCAATATTAAAGATTCTTCGACATACTTATATCTGTCACTTCATACCCCATCTTCTGGTACAAGCCAAATGCAATCTTATTATGTCCAAATACATGGAGCGAGATCTTATCTACTTGCAGACGTTTCGCTTCTACTTCCAAAGCCGACATGGTTTGCGTACCGTAGCCTTTTCCTTGGTAAGTCTCATAGATCGCGATGTCACCATGTGAAATCACTTCCTTAACCTACATTATCCAGAAGAAACGATTACATCGTTCCTCCCATCACTCTTATATTTATTAAAAAGGAAACCAATATGGCCCTAGCCCCTTCAACCTTAACCACAGACCTAATCCGAACAACAATACACTTACACCAATCATCATCCAATCCAACGATTTCATGTCCTTGCCACTATACCAAGTACGGCGTTTCTGAGTACCAAAGCCCCGAAGTTCCATAGCATTTGTGACCGAATCAATTCGATGTAGTGCAGATTGAAGAACAGGTACTACAACAGCGGAGAGATTACGAAATCGCTGCATTAACTTACCATCCTCTTTCGAGATTCCCATCCCACGAGCTTGCATCGAATGTAGCGTACTTCGAAACTCTGCTGTTAATTCCGGAATATACCGCAAAGCAATACTCACGGCATAGGCGATTTTATAAGGAATTCCTATCCTATTTAAGCTAGCGGCGAATTCACTTGGCTGAGTTGTAAAAATACACAACAACGTAATTGGAAGCAACGTTAAATATTTCGCAGACAAAGTCAGTACATAAAAGAGTGTCTCCGCATTTATCGTGTTATACCCAAGTGGAATCAATGGGGTATTCGTACCTGTTAGTCGTGTGCCAAAGGTCGGTGTAATCAACACAATAAACACACTATTAAGAACGGTAAAGATAATCATGATCCAGAACAAAAATGCAATTCTTTTGAAAGGGATACCTGCTGTAACAAGTAAAATAACCCCTAACGCCAGCATCACTCCAAACACACGTAAGTCTAAAAAAAGAAAGGTTAGGATTGTCCATATCGCGAACAGGCATAGTTTGACCGCCCCATCCAATCGATGAAAGAGGGAATTCCCCGGTTCATATAGGCTTCCCGTTCTATTCATAGCCCTTCTCCTTTTCATAGTTGATAAAAGCTTGAACCAAACGTTCAGGCTGTTCTAAGTCGTTGAATCTTGCGAATACGGAGAGTGAAGTCTCCTTCAGATGCGCTGTACTCGTAACTTCATGTTGGCTTAATACGGAGGCTACCGTATCCTCAGCGATCACTTTACCATCACTCAGCACTACCGCTCTCTGAGCGTACTCTAAGGCTAGATACATGTCATGGGTAATCAGGAGAAATGCTAATCCTTGCCCTGCCAGTCCACGAATGAAATCCATAAATTCTTTATAATGGTGATAATCTTGTCCTGCTGTCGGTTCATCTAATATCATAAGTTTCGGCTCTAGAATAAGAATGGATGCAATACTGAGTCTCTTCTTCTGTCCATAACTAAGAGCAGATACCGGCCAATTACGGAATGGATGTAGTCCACACACTTTCAGAACATGTTCTACACGTTCCTTAATTTCATCTGCAGCCACACCTCTAACCTTCAATCCGAGGCCAACTTCCTCGGCAATCATATGCTGTGTAATCATGTGGTTCGGATTCTGCATCACATAACCGATTTGCTCCCCGCGGCGGCGAATCGACCATGAGCTGATATCCTCTCCTGCATAGATCACCCGACCCAACTGAGGTTTCAAAATACCGGTAATTAATTGCGATAGTGTTGACTTTCCAGCTCCATTATTACCGAGCAATGCCACAATTTCACCTGTACCGACATTTAGCGAGACATCCTTGATGACAGACTTATCTTTGTCATATCCAAACTCAACACTCTTTAGTTCGAGTAATGGCGTACTGGTGGGAATAGGGTCACCCTTCCCAATATCACGTGTCCAAGCATCTAATTGGTCTTTCAAACCGGGAATGTCGAGCTTCTGAGGTACACTTAGCCCATTCACACCATCTAATGAAATGCCTGCATACTCCATGGCATCCGTATAAAGCGGTGGACGCAGTCCATACTTCCGTAGCAATCCAGAAGAAAGAATGTCGTCAGGCGTACCTATCACGGCAATCTCTCCTTGGTTCATGAGTACAATACGATCAATTGGCTCCTGTAGAACATCCTCTACTCTATGTTCGATGATAATCGTTGTTTTTCCACTTTGAACGTGAATATCATGAATGAGCTTCATCGCCCGCTTCCCACTCACTGGATCTAGATTCGCCAGAGGTTCATCAAATAGAAGTACTTCCGCATCTGTAGATAGCACCCCCGCAAGGGATACACTTTGTTTCTGTCCACCAGATAAATCGTAGGGACTTTGTTCTATATTGTGGAGCATTTCAACCATCGTCAGAGCCGAAATAACTTGAGCTTTCATGTCTGGACGTGAAACACCCTTGTTTTCCATAACAAAAGCAACGTCTTCCCCAACGGTGAGACCAACAAACTGAGAGTCCTGATCCTGAAGAATGGTTCCAACTGTGTTGCTAAGTTCAAATATACTTAAATCGGATGGATCACGACCATCGATTGACAAGCTACCACTGGTCTCACCTTTATACGTAAAAGGGATTAGCCCATTGATACAATGGGCTAACGTTGACTTTCCAGAACCACTAGGTCCTGCAATCCATATTTTCTCACCAGCATAAATATCTAGTGTGATGTTCTTTAATGTTGGTTCGTTCTGACTCTTATATCGGAAGCTATACTGTTGAAACGAGATGATGGGCTTCATGTAATTTCTCTACTCCTATTCATTCACACTTAAATTGCTTGCCTTCCGATTCCGTTTCGCATAACCAAGCACAGCGGGTATACCTAACACTACAAATACAGCAATATTAGAGAGCGATGCTAACGAAACCTGAATAACTAATTTATCTGACGGTTCACCCATGAACGTAATATCGAACCACCAGGAGAAGAGTAGGGATAATATTATTCCAACGATACCGTACACCGCAAAGAATCCAATATGCTTACTTTTGACAAGTCCGGCCAACGGGTCGAATCCTTTATACAAATAGATAATACCCATGAACGCTCCTGTTAGGGCAGAACCAAGTGCCCATCCCCACCACACCATACCACTTGTCAACAAGTCCGTTAGGACGTGTCCAATGAATCCAGCTGTGAATCCAACAACCGGGCCAAACAATGCACCAAAAATGGCTAGTAGTGCAATAGCAGGTCTTAATGAAGTATCAGGACCAATAGGAACTCCAATAAAGCCCGTCGCACCATAAAGCGCTGCACAAATCCCGATCGTCACCACTGTTTTTGTATTCAATTGAAAAAGAGATTTCTTCATAAAATTCACCTTCCCGCTTCTTTAATATCAAAAACGAACATTTTCCGTTATTTGTACTATTAATATAAGTGGATTAGAACAGGAAGGCAAAACTTTTTTACAACATAAAAGAAAAATTCATCAATAATTACGTTGATATCATTGATAATTTGCGAATCATAAGATAAATACCCTTATTTCACATGTGATATAAGGGTATTTATCTTAATGTATGCCTTTTGCTTAACATCAGCAAATTAAGCCTAATAAATATGAATAAGAGCTAGACAAGCTTTCTTTATTCTCTAATTCACTCGAATCAAGCGTCGTGTCGTACGTAGCGCCGATATATTCGCAGCGCCGATGCCAAACATCGCTGTGCGTAGCTCAAGCTCCACCCTCGCGAGGGCAGCGTCGAGCGCCTCCTCGGATTGTACGGCCGGCCCCAACAGGCTGCGGCCGAACCCCGCAATATCGGCGCCGAGCGCCAATGCTTTAGCGGCGTCCACGCCACTATTCAGCCCGCCGCTGCCGATCAATCCTCCGTGTGGGGATACCTCCCGCACCTCGACAATGCACTCCGCGGTGGGGATGCCCCACCCCGCGAATGCTTCCGCTGCCGCGCGACGAACCTCGTCGCGGCTGCGGAATTTCTCGACTTGGCTCCAAGAGGTGCCTCCGGCACCTGCCACGTCTATGAAGGCAACGCCCGCGTCATATAACCTCGACGCGGTCTCCCCATCAATACCCCAACCCACTTCCTTGATGCCTACAGGTACATCAAGCTTAACGCACACTTCCTCAATTCGTGACAGCAATCCACCGAAGTTCGTATTTCCTTCCGGTTGAAAGACTTCTTGAAGTCCATTCAGATGTAACACCAACATGCTCGCGCCAGCAATATCAATGGCCCGTAAACAATCCTCCGTTGTGAAGCCATAGTTAAGCTGAACGGCCCCCAGATTAGCGATAATCGGAATATTGGGCGCCTTATCCCTAACATAGAAAGTAGATGCTAGTTCTTCCCGCTCCACGGCAGCACGAACAGAGCCAACTCCGATAGCCCAACCTCTTCGCTCTGCTGCTTCTGCCAGTCGAGAGTTTATTGCTCCCGTCGCCTCACTTCCACCTGTCATGGAGCTAATGAGTAAAGGCGTGCGTAATGTCTTCCCTAAGAAGTTCGTCTCGATACTAATATCATCAAAGTTGACCTCTGGTAAAGCGCAATGACGGAATCGATAATGCTCAAATCCGTTTGTTACACCTTTGCCCCCTACTTCTTCATCGAGACAAAGCCGTACATGTTCTATTTTACGTTCACCCGTTGGCACCTCAGGCATGAGTGACTCTCTCAACATTCCAGTGGAATCCGTCTTCATTACATTTCCTCCTTAAAGTTTTGGAACAAAACTTACTTCGTAAGCATTTGCTTTAAAGTTTTGGAACAAAACTCTCCTCGTAAGCATTTATCTTAAAGTTTTGGAACAAAACTCATTTCTTAAACGAACACATTCAAATATAGATGTATTATACCATATGCTGGGTGCGAGATTTCCTTACTACGATTGCTTAGGCAAACCGAGGACGACGAAGCGACAAACATATCGTGTGTTCATTGGATGCACCATAGAGAACGCAGTTATTAATGCATTTTAAACCGTTAGCTTGAAGTGAGTGGAAGCTCAATATGGATTCGCTCAGCGTTGGGATTACTGGTGTTATCGCTTCTTACTGTGATCCTTTACCAGATCCAGACCCTTTACGCGATTCAACCCCTATTTATTCGTCTGTTTGGCGTACTTTTGTTCAATGGTTGGGTCAGTCTGAAAGTTATCAAACCTCATAGCTGATCAAGGTCCTAAGATTACACTTCGTTCCTATGTAGACCTTCTTAATGTAAAAGCTAATCAACGAAAATTAGTTGTTAGCGAGCAGACAGCGCTAGTCTCCTCTGGAAACGCACATGAATTTAGACTTCAGAAAATTCTTAGTTTCACAACATTCTAGCGTCAAATGTGCTGGTAGCTATAAACGACAAAGAACGTCCGCTAATGAGCAGACGTTCTTTGTCGTTTATAATAGTGGTGCCATTAATCTTGCAGCAGATTCTAAGAAACGCTCCCATATCTTCTTGTTCTTTAATTGATCTAAATTCATGAGATTCGTTGTTAATAGATCCCGTTCGAAGTCTGCAACCATTCTTTCTACACTAGATGTCCCAACAAGAAGCGCATTGACTTCAAAGTTAAGGTTCAGACTGCGCATATCCATATTGGCCGTCCCTATAGTCGCCACTTCACCATCCACGATCAATAGTTTGGAATGAATGAATCCCTTCTCGTACTCATATATCTTTACACCCGCATCCAACAAAGATGGGAAATAGGAATGCGAAGCAAAGAATGGAAGCTTCTTATCTGGCTTAGCAGGGAATAGAATCCGAACATCCATCCCCGATAAAGCAGCTACTCTTAAAGCCGTTAATATATCATCATTGGGTATGAAATACGGCGTTGCCAACCATACACTTTTCTTCGCCGAAGTGATCATCGAGAAGAAGATATTCCGTAGTACTCGTCTCTCATTGTCGGGACCGCTCGCAATCATCTGAACGGCACCATCACCACCACTCGTAAGGGTAGGTGAGAAATACTCTTGTTCAAGGAGTTTCTCTCCAGTCATATGCAACCAGTCCTGCAAGAAGATCATCTGTAGCGTTCGTACAGCTTCTCCTCTAACTAACATGTGTGTATCCCGCCAGTAGCCATAAGTCTTACTTCGGCTCAAATACTCATCGCCCACGTTCAGTCCACCTATAAAACCTACATCTCCATCAATAACGACAATCTTACGATGATTACGGAAATTCACACGACTGGAGAAGAAATTCGTCTTAACGCTACCGAACGCAACCAATTTCACACCCGCATCGACCATTTCTTTCAGAAATGATTTAGAAATCTGAATACTACCCACCGCATCATACATAAATCTTACCTTAATACCCGATTTGGCCTTATTGATCAGAATTTGCTGAATTCGTGTGCCAATATCATCATCTCTAAAAATGTAATATTCCATATGAATATGATGTTTGGCGTTCTCGAGTTCATGAATCAAATTGGAGAAAGTCTGCTCTCCATTCGTAAGTATGGTTGTTTCTGTAGAAAATGAAATTGGCGTACGCGCTAGCTTCTGGGATAATTTCAACATTTGTTGTTGACGAGGTGTAAACTGCGAAAGATCCTGATGGAACCGCAATTCTTCTTTCTCTAATCTTTCGTATACCTCCATATCACGCAGTGCTTTTTTATCGTATTTCCGTCGGTTGAAATAGTTCTGTCCGAACAGAAAATAAAAGATTAGACCTACAACAGGAACTAATGCGAGCAATAGTATCCAAGATAACGTTGTGGAGGGATTCCGATTCTCCATAAAGATAATAAAACACAACGAAATAACCGTTAGTGTTGCAAATATACTTACAATTGTTCCAGCCGTTTTCCCTACAACTCCGAACCCAAAATAATAAAATGCAAACACAATGACTGAAACTAATACTATTTGTAATCCTCGTCTCATATGTTCCCTCACTTTTAATCTGCTTTATGTATTCGAATAGCATCCTATAACAATACTATTGTACATGATTCTTTCTAATCCTCCTACCTATATAAATTGAACTAAAGACGCCCCCCCCTATTCATGATTCTCTTTTGAAATGGTTGAACTTGTGAGCGCAAACTTTAGTTCATTCTATCTATATAAATTGAACTAAAGTTTGCGTTCCCAATTTCTAAACGAAGCTACTGAAATGTTATACTGATGTTTCATGTCACTTTCAGACAAAAATTACTGTTGCATGGCCGATTTCTGTCGGTCGACTCATCATCAAGACAATATAAGGGAAAAAGGAGTGTCAGCATGAATCGACAATGGCTGTATGTACTTATTGGAGGAATTATTGAAGTAATTTGGGTGTCTGGACTTAAACATTCAAATACCGTTGTTGAATGGATGGGAACAGCTCTTGCGATTGCAATCAGCTTTTACCTTATCATCATGGCTTCGAAACGATTGCCTATCGGGACGGTCTACGCCGTATTTACAGGATTAGGGACGGGAGGAACGGTCATTACAGAGATGCTATTCTTCAACGAACCTTTTCGCTTGTCCAAAATACTACTGATTCTGTTATTACTATCCGGCGTCATTGGTCTCAAGTTAATTACGGATAAAGACATAACCCCTTCGAAGGAGGCGAATATCTAATGGCTTGGATTGCAGTTGTTCTCGCAGGTTTATGTGAAGTATTTGGCGTCATCGGTATCAAGGGCATCGCAGATCGCAAAGGACCCAAGGCATATGTACTTATGTCCCTCTCCTTTATATGTAGCTTCTCCTTGCTCTCTTATGGCATGACATCCCTCTCTATGGGTACGGCTTATGCTGTATGGACAGGAATTGGAACCGTAGGTAGTGCCATCGTCGGCATGACGCTGTATAACGAACCAAAAGAATTCAAAAGAATTGTGTTTATATCAATGATTCTTATTGCGGCTATAGGTCTGAAATTGATCTCTTAATGGATCGTAATACTGTTGAACAGTGTTGCAAAGTTGTAACCCATTTGGATTTGTAATATAATTTGACTAACAAGTCAAAAACAGAACCCGAAAGTTCTAGAAAGGAGCGAGTGCACATTGGCTGACAAATCAGCGGACAAGAAAAACTACATTTTGAAGACTGCCTTACAACTATTCTCTACTCAAGGTATATCCTCAACCTCCATGCAAGAAATTGCTGAAGTATGTGAAATGTCTAAGGGAAGTTTATACCTACACTTCAAATCTAAAGATGAATTGGAAGAGAGTATTTACCTATATTGTTTCCATCTCATTCGAGACAGTATTATTCAGGTAGAACAAGACACTCTTCTTTCTCCTAAAGAGCAACTACATAAACAAGTGGAGGTTCTTCTAAGTCATCTGATTGAGTTACGGGAGTTCGTGAAGAAGCAGTTCATAGACGGTCCTGGTCCAAGTAAAAAACATAATTGTATGCGGGATGAGCATTTCAGAATGCTTCACTGGTTCAAAGTTAAACTTGAAACCATCTATGGTTCTGAAGTTGAGCCTTACACGATCGACATCATCTTATTCTTTGGCGGTATATTGTGCGCCTATTTGCGGATGTTGTTCATTCCTGGCCTCCCTATAAACATCCATAAAATGTCGCATCATCTTATGTCCTTACTTGACAACGTCACCCAAAGTATGATCTCTAAGTCTTCCGAACCACTTATCACTTCGGATGTGTGGGGTCAATGGATTAATGTATACAAAGATAAATCTAGTGTTCAACGGCATCCTCTTCTGATAACCAAAGAAATAAAGGATTACCTCAAGGCTAGCTCACTTGATAAGAGGACGTACGCAGATGCTCTAGAATCGATTCATATTCTGGAGAAAGAAATTGTTGATATTCAACCTCGGAGAGTTATTCTGTTAGGTATGATCGGAAATTTACAACAAATTACCGAGATACAAGTCTTAAATAATGAACTCAAGGAGATTATTTCACTATATCCGATGACTCAGTGAAACCCTCATCCTGTGTAACCAAGAAGTATTAGAGAGAGGAGCAGAACCATCCTTATGAAGAGTATTATCAATTTCTCATTGAACAACAAATTTGCTATCTGGATTCTAACGATTATTGTCACTGCTGCTGGACTATTCGCCGGAGTATCCATGAAGCAAGAGACCATGCCTAATATCAGCATTCCATTTCTAAATGTTATTGCTGTATATCCTGGTGCAGCGCCAGAAGGTGTTGTTCAAGATGTAGCCCTTCCCCTTGAACAGCGTTTACGTAACGTAGACGGAGTCAAGACAGTGACTTCCACTTCCATGGAGAACGCCGCTTCCGTTGCTATGGAGTTCGATTATGGTACGGACTTGGATCAAGCAACTGCTGCTGTCCGAGAAGCTCTAAATGAAGTCACTCTACCTAAAAATGCACAAAAACCTACCATTTCCAAATTCAGTTTAAGTTCTTTCCCTGTCATTTCGCTAAGTGCTTCAAACAATCAAGCGAAAGACTTAGAAGAATTAACAAAGGTCATTGAGAATCAGGTGAAACCTGAAATCGAGAAGCTTGCAGGTGTTGCCTCCGTAAGTATATCGGGACAATATGTTAAAGAAGTTCAATTGAAATTTAATACGTCAAAAATGGCTGAACTGGGCCTCAACCAAGATACTGTTAAAGGTATCGTTCAAGGTTCCTCCCTACGTGTACCTCTAGGATTATTTAATTTAGAGGAGTCTGAAAAAGCCGTTGTGGTGGATGGGAATGTCATTGCACTCGACGACCTGAAGAACTTAGCCATTCCAGTCATTCCGAACACAGCTAACTCAGGACTTAACAGCCCTACAGGTAACGCTAACACCACTCCTCCAGTAGGAAATGTAAATGCTCCGGCTGGTGGCGCTGCGATGGGTATTCCTACAATTAAACTTAGCGAGATTGCCGATATTCAAGTTATTGGTAAAGCAGAGTCCATCTCTCGTACCAACGGTTTGGAATCCATCGGGATTTCAATTGTAAAAGACAACGATGCGAATACGGTTGATGTCGTCAATGCTGTGAAAGACAAAGTCGACGATCTGAAGAAAAATTACGCTGGCTTGGAACTAATCACATTACTTGATCAAGGTGAACCTATCGAAGATTCTGTAAATACCATGCTAAGTAAAGCCGTATTTGGAGCATTGTTCGCAGTTATCATTATTCTAATCTTCCTACGTAATATTCGATCAACGATTATTTCTATCATCTCCATCCCATTGTCACTGTTAGCAGCTGTTCTTATCCTTTGGCAGTTAGATATTACGCTAAATATGATGACGCTAGGTGCTATGACGGTTGCTATTGGTCGAGTCATCGATGACTCCATTGTCGTCATTGAGAATATCTATAGACGCCTAACCGATAGCGACGAGAAATTACGTGGTCGTGAACTCGTTCGCGAAGCAACTCGTGAAATGTTCGTTCCAATCATGTCATCAACGATCGTAACGATTGCAGTGTTCCTGCCTCTTGCCTTTGTAAGTGGTATGGTCGGAGAGCTATTCACGCCCTTCGCATTAACGATGGTATTCGCTCTCTTGGCTTCACTTCTTATAGCTATTACGATTGTACCTATGCTTGCACATTCACTCTTCAAAAAGGGAATTAATAAGAAAAGGCACACACATAAAGAGGAAATTGGTAGTCTTGCTAGAGCTTATCAACGTATTCTGAACTGGTGTCTATCTCATAAAGCTATTACTTTCGGTGGGGCTATCCTGCTTCTTGTTGGTAGTCTGATGTTGTATCCATTAATCGGTACTAGCTTCATGCCGGACCAAAAAGATAAGTTCACCATGGTGACCTACTCACCTAAACCTGGAGAGCAGCTTGCCGCAGTCGAGAAACTCGCATTGGAAGCCGAGAAGTTCATTCTTGATCAACCTGGCGTAGAGAAAATGCAATATTCGATCGGTGGTAGTAATCCTATGGGCGGTGCTAGCGCATCCAACTCGGGTCTATTCTATATCGAATACAGTACCGATACGAAAAATTTCGAGGATGTCCAAAAACAACTCGTCGAAGATCTACAACAACAAGTTCCTGAAGGTGAGTGGGCTTCTCTAGACATGACTGGCGGAATGGGTGGAAGTGGACTAAGTGTTAGCATCTTTGGAGATAGCTTAGAGGACATTAAACCTGTATCTGATGAAATCCTAAAACTTGTTAAAGAAGATACAGAACACTTCGACAAAGCGAAGACAAGTCTCTCTACTTCCTATGATCAATACACGATTGTTGCGAATCAAGAGAAATTAAGTTCACTTGGCCTTACTGCTGGGCAGATTGCTATGAAGCTCAGCCCTGTACGTGAGCGTCCAGTGCTAACTGAAATTGAAGTCGATAACAAAACCTATAAAGTATACATCGAAGCAGACAGTACCGTTTATAAGAGTATTGATGAGATTTCTAATGAGAAGATCATGTCCCCTCTTGGTATGGAAGTAGCCATTAAAGATGTAGCCAAAGTGGAAAAAGGAACTTCACCGAACTCCATTACACGTACAGATGGTAAGATGGTCGTGTCTATTTCAGCGAATATCGTGACCGCTGATGTTGGTAAAGCTTCTACAGCATTAGAAAATAAAATCAACGACATCGAGAAGCCTGATGGTATTGAAATTAAATTCGGTGGTGCGACAGAACAAATCAACGATACATTCACACAGCTTGGTCTTGCCATGTTAGCTGCCATCGCGGTTGTATACTTTGTACTCGTGGTAACATTCGGTGGAGGTCTTGCACCGTTTGCAATTCTCTTCTCCTTACCATTCACGATCATTGGTGCTCTTGTTGGACTACTGATTGCGAAAGAACCACTAAACGTATCCTCACTCATGGGTGCATTGATGCTCATAGGGATCGTTGTAACGAATGCGATTGTACTTATTCACCGCGTTATTCACAAAGAACAAGAAGGATTCTCTACACGTGATGCATTGCTTGAAGCAGGAGCAACTCGCCTTCGTCCAATTCTAATGACTGCACTTGCCACGATTGGTGCATTGCTACCACTAGTTACTGGATTAGAAGATAGTGCCGGAATCATTTCACGTGGACTTGGAATTACTGTCATCGGCGGTCTGATCAGCTCCACATTGCTAACACTAGTTATCGTACCTGTTGTGTATGAGTTCTTAATGAAATTTAGAAAGCCTAAATTACAAGACTAAGACAACGACAGTAATAACGAAGGACGTATCCTCTTTCCCTTATGGGATGGAGGATACGTCCTTTTCCTTACAATATAAGAAAGTATAAGTTTCACTTGATACTCTATTCCTTATATTTCCGCTGAAACGAGTGCCTTAAAGTGATACGAAGTATCGCTAGCATCGGAAGCATAAGCTCCTTGGAGAAGGAGATCGCAGCCGTTTCTACTTGTTTGTTCGATTCAGCGTGCTTATGATTAGGCATTATGCGATAATCTATGACAATTAGAATAACCATCCGAAGGAGTAGTGGCACATGATCACCACGGTAACCTTAAATACAGCTTTAGATATTACTTATACCATCCCTCAATTCCAAGTGAACCAATTGCACCGCATGAATGGATACCTATCCGTTCCAGGTGGTAAAGGGGTGAATGCGGCTATGAAATGATCAAACACTAGTCAAGTTCTGCTCGCCATGAGCGTAACATTGCAATATCATAGGGTAGAAACTCTTGAATGATATAGCCAAGGCTTCTATATACTGGAGTTTGTGCTTGTTTACATAAGACGTCAGCTAAACTTGGAACCCACTTCATTACATGCTGCTCTAGAAACTGAATTTGAGTATCAATTAATAATTGTTGGGAAGTTCGTAAACGTATATCATCTGACATTCGTTCACCGAGAACAGCCATAAATTCTAACTCAATCGAGATGTGATCATCTTGTTCATGGTGTAATTTATTAAAGACAATACTCGATTGTGCATACATATTACTAATATCCAACGTAAAATCCACACTATTCTTGCTCAATATACTTCGATAATCACTTTCACAAAGCGAAGGAACTATCGGTCGAATACCTTCGAATAAACGGTGATACTCAGCCCTCTCGACTTCACATACTTGAGTAAATTGCTTTGGCATCATTTCGGATAAATAATCCTTAAGTTTCTGCCCCTCTTGTGTGAGTACCGCTTCTTCTCTATTTACCATATGTTTCTGCCACAGAGCAATCAGCGACAAACTTGGTGGGTTCCCTAAGAAATCTATAAGTAACTGGTATACCCAGCCTCTCCCTTGCTTCCAACGTACATATTCTTCTAACTCTCTAACCATTTCCAAAGTCATCGTCATCAGTTAACCTCCTTATGTATTAGTAATTTGAGAAGGTACATTGTAAAAGTTCTAAAAGGTAGCGCTTTCTTTAAATTCAGATTACATCAAATGTTAATTAATTCATGTGACATAGTTCACAAGTCAAGAAACTGGATTTCAAGACCATTTCCTTTACATTTAGAGATTTGATTCATATCTAAAAAGGCAAATGCATACGATACTAGGGACAAATCATCTATGGATACATTCATTTCATACAGCCCTTTACAATATGGAAATTTGCTGGTTTGAATCCCCTTTCAACACGTGATAAAGTGGAGTGGTCAACTTAAACACAGTAAATAGCCATTGTCGATTTGCATTCAAATCGGAAAGGAATGTCGATATTGCGTGAATCTATACAAATAAAGTCTTCCTTAACATCCCTTAAGCTATTTAATTTCTTCATATATGGCACCATGGTTATCTTCACAAGCTTTTTTCAACTATACCTACAGGATGTAGGCATGAAGAAATTTGAAATCGGAGCACTAATGGCCATGGGGCCCTTTGTCTCCTTGTTCGCTAACCCTTTTTGGAGATATTGCGGCGACCGTCTACTTAATATGAAACGCATTATCATTATTATGATGAGTGGAGCATTAGTACTGGTTCAATTCGTCTTTCAAGCCGATACATATGCGTCGGTGTATTTGGCAATGATCCTATTCTTCTTCTTTCAGACACCTATCTTCTCGCATAGTAACAGCCTTATTCTAGGATATATTGAGGATACACCTTATAAGTTTGGTTCTTTTCGCTTATGGGGATCTATAGGTTGGGGTGTAACCGCCATTGCGGTAGGACAGATTCTAGATTGGACAGGTATATCCAAAGTATCGTCATTATTTACTGCTGTTCTTATAATAGCTATAGGAGCTGTCTTAGTCCTTCCTCCACTAAAACGTTCTTCCGAATCACCCACATTGTATCTCAGGGGATTCCTCAATATTATGAGTAATCGATATTTCCTCTGCTTTATTCTCATGGGTCTTCTGGTATCGATCCCTAATGCAATGAATAATACATTCATGTCATTATATATAACGGAGCTCGGAGGATCCAAAAGAATTGTCGGGTTAGCCGTATTCCTTTCTTCCTTTTTAGAGATTGCAGTGTTCTTCCTGTTTGACCGTTACATGAAACGCAAAATATCATGGATGTTGGGTTGTCTGTCCTTAGTAAGTCTGCTCTTCGGTCTTCGCTGGCTCCTAATGGCTGAAGCCACACAACCACTACAAGTGGCTGCCATTCAAGTTCTACACTGTATTACCTTTGGTGGATTCTTCTATGTTGGAACCCAGTTAACGTTGTTATTGTTACCTCGTCCCTACCGCGCAACGGGCCAAGCTGTATACACGCTCTCATGGAGCGGTCTCTCTGGTGTCATTGGTGCCTTCGTAGGCGGATGGATGTTCCAAAACTTCGGTGCGGAAGCCATGTATAGAACGGGAATGTTATTTGCTTTAATAGGTGCTGTGGGGTTCGGATGGATGTGGTACCTGATCCTTACGCATGGCTACAAGCTCCCTCTTCCGGAGCGTAAAGAAGATCCAGATGAAGACTTAACGATATAAGTAGTATAAATAACAAATCAGCTCGCAGTGATATCACTGCGAGCTGATTTGTTATTTACGATCTATTTTATTTTGAATGAACTCTTGAGTGATACGATACGGTTGAATACCGGATGTCCTGGTGTGGAATACTTGGAGTCCACGTTAAAGTAACCATGACGGAAGAATTGGAATTTATCCTGTGAGACTACATCTCTCATTCCCGGTTCTATAAAACCTTGCACGATCTCGAGCGAATTCGGGTTGATTTGATCAAGGAATGTTTTCTCTTCTTTCTCCTCGCCCTCTTCTGTCTGTTCAGTCTCCTCTTCGGATTCCTCAGCCTTGATAAGTGGCTCGTACAAACGGAATTCAGCCGGAACTGCTTGGCTTGCATCGATCCAATGGATCGTTCCTTTTACCTTACGAGCAGTAAATCCGCTTCCACTCTTCGTCTCAGGGTCATACGTACAGTGAATTTCAACAACATGACCTTCTTCATCCTTGATAACCTCATTACATTTAATGAAATATGCATTCTTCAGCCGCACTTCGTTACCTGGGAATAGTCTGAAATATTTATTAGGTGGAACCTCCATGAAATCATCTTGCTCAATATATATTTCACGTGAGAATGGAACTTGTCGATTACCCATGTCAGGATTCTCAATGTTGTTCTCGACATCAAACCACTCATTCTGACCTTCTGGATAATTGGTAATAACCACTTTAAGCGGGTTCAATACCGCCATCGTACGTAGTGCTTTAAGCTTCAGATCCTCACGAATAAAGTGCTCAAGCATTTGTAGATCTACCACACCCTGTGTTTTAGAAATACCCGTTTCATAAATGAAGTTACGAATAGCCTCAGGGGTATATCCTAGTCGACGTAGACCCGAAATCGTAGGCATCCGAGGATCGTCCCAACCATCGACATGTTGTTCGTCAACCAGCAACTTCAACTTTCTTTTACTCGTTAAAGTCTGCTCCACATTCAAGCGTCCGAACTCATATTGATGAGGAACGTTTGGCATTTCGCATTCCGCCACTACCCAGTCATAGAAAGGACGTTGATCTTCAAATTCCAACGAGCAGAGAGAATGTGTAATTCCCTCGATCGCATCTTCTAATGGATGCGCGAAGGCATACATCGGATAGATACACCATTTATCGCCCGTGTTATGGTGGTAAGTATGAGAAATTCGATAAATGATCGGGTCACGTAAATTGATATTAGGTGATGACATATCAATCTTAGCGCGCAGTACTTTAGCACCATCGTCAAACTTACCCGCACGCATTCCTTCAAACAACTCGAGATTCTCTTCCACACTTCGATCACGGTATGGACTATTACTGCCGGGTGACTTCAATGTTCCTCGAGTCTCACGAATTTGGTCCGCACTGAGATCATCGATAAAGGCTTTCCCTTTCTTGATTAACAACACCGCACGGTTGTACATTTCATCGAAATAATCAGAGGCGAATCGAAGCTCTTCCCATTCGAATCCGAGCCACTTCACATCTTCCTGAATGGATTTCACATATTCTGTATCTTCTTTGACTGGGTTGGTATCATCGAATCGCAGATTCGTCTTTCCACCGAATTCAGCTGCTAACGTAAAGTTAATCCAGATTGCTCTAGCATGTCCGATATGTAAATAACCGTTAGGCTCTGGTGGAAAACGTGTCACGATTTCCTTCACCTTACCGGATTTCAAATCTTCCGTAATCACATTCTTAATAAAATTGGAGGGAGTGCTTGGGTTCTCCATTGCAATCAACCTTTCATTGTTGAGATATATGTCTTATGTTGTCTCGTACATAAATTACTTCATACAAATATACCTGTAAAATGCGGATAGTTCAATAACAGCACGTCCTTGTAGATTCACCCAAATGTGCTTACACCATTATTCAGACAGACCTTTTTGACCGCGAGCTTCCATTACGATAATATGAAATCCAGAGACTAGAAACAAAAAAGGGGTCCGATTAATACCATGAAAACGATGAAATTACCCAAAGAACAACGAGATCAAGTCATACAGCGTATCCAGCAATATTTCGAAGAAGAACGCGATGAGACGATTGGTGATCTAGCCGCAGACGGCGTATTCGATTTCTTCATGTCGCATCTAGCGCCCATTGTTTATAATCAAGCACTTAGTGACTCCAGACACTTAGTGCGACAACAGATGAGTTCACTTGAGGAAGATCTATATGCATTGGAGTACCAAATAAAGCAAACGCGCTAATGATACAACGAGAACGTGTTCACGCTATCCATTCAATGGAGCTTCATCCAGCCATCTTTGGAACTTTTCTTTTACGACAGACGCCAGAACGTCCAATTCCATCATACGTTGCAACGTATCTTGGTCTCTATCTGTACGAGCACTAGCGAGAAGACGCAGGATTTCGACTACCTTTACTTGTGCAGGATGCGACTCATGCTTATGAATAGCTGAAGTTCCGCTGATATAACCTGTCTGTAATACCCTGAAATAGAATCCACTAAATCCAGTCTTCAGAACTTGGGCAGGAAGATCCGATGCCCCATGTTTCTGGGAAAGTTTAAAACAGGGATATCTAGGCTGACTAACTTGTAGAACGGCTTCTCCTACCTGAAAGATATCCCCAATGCACACGTCGGTTTCCAGCATGCCTGTGACAGTTAAGTTCTCACCGAATGCTGCATAGTCAAGAGGCTTTCCCAGTTGGGTCTCCCAGTAAGGATAATGCTCATATGGGTATACACATACCGCTTTGTCTGGCCCACCATGATGAACTAGATCCGCTTGCCCGTCCCCATCAAATAACTCGTTACCCAAAAAGACATTACCCTGTACCGACTGCTTGTAAATTCCTGTCTCTAGCTCTTTGCCTTTATATTCAACGGTTATGGGTTTCCCCACATTTAGCGAAATCAATTGTCGGCTCACGCTACGCCCCCCCCCCACATTCATGATTCTCTTTAGAAATGATTGAACTTGTGAGCGCAAACTTTAATTCAATCTATGTAGATAAATGTCGTTCATAATTGAACCAAGACCACGCTCTAATTGAAACTACGTATAACAAATAAAAGAGAACTACCAACTTAACTACTCCAGGAATATTCAAAAAAAACGCAACAATCGTTATGATAGCAGTAAAAATAATAGATAACCTATTTACCTTTGAGTTAATGGGTCCACTTACAAGTAATCCAGATAATCCCTTGGCAACAGCTCCGTAACATTTAGTATTATGATACGGTTCAATTCCCCATATCCCTTTTTGAACCACAACCAAATCTCCACGGTCTTCAATATGTTTAGCACAATGTTGACAATGTACTTTTTTCATCATATCCCCCCCATTCTATAACTATATATTACATATGAATTAAAAGAACAATCCGTATTACGAAATGACAGATTGTTTTGATACAGATATTATCTTCCTGATCCATTGATCCCTGCATCGCTCTCTAATTCAAAAAAAATATCCCATCAAGACATCATCTACATATCGTCCATTTACATGAAATTCATTAACTAGACGACCTTCGATAACGAAACCGCATTTCTCATAAAATTTCAAAGCAGCAGCATTGGAAGAAAGTACACGTAAACTCAACTTTTTCATACCTTGCTCTGATGCCCACGCTTTCACCATATCCATCAGTCTTGTCCCAATTCCCTCATGCTGATATTGTGGGTGAACGGCAATGTTGATCTCATACACATGGTGATTCGTTCTGATCATCGTAGGATAACGAAATCCAACATACCCGCACAATTGTTCATCAACGAGAGCTACCAACTGCGACCCTGGGTGACAATGTCGTAAGAAGTCTTCCCTTGATGTCCAATTTAAAGGCTCAGGAGAACTGTAATCATCCCATACAACGGTGTCCAGAGCCATGATCTGTTGCGCATCTCTCATTTCAGATAAGCGTATTGTAAGCGTTCGTTGGTTAATCCTCAACATATTGCACCCCTTTTCAAGACTCCTGTTACAACCGTTAGACTGCAGATGATTCCATTTCGGGCTTCATAACTCTATTCTGAGTGGCATGTACTATGAAGAACACTACACCGATCGCAGCTGTACCTATAGCTAGCCATGCGACTGGAATGAGTCCACCTCCATCATATAAGAGGCCCATCGTATAGGGTCCTATAACCCTTCCGATAGCACCAACCCCTCCACTCAGCCCAATGTAGAAAGGGGCCGCTCGACCTGCATGATCTGAGATAAATGCAGGAATAGCAGGTGATATTAGCATTTCACCTAACGTCGCTAGGACCATCGCTAATACTAATCCAGGATAATTATGTGTTATTAATATCACGATATATGATAATAAATAAAAAACAGCACTCATCGTCATTTGCGAAGAAGAGGATTTCGCCAGCCACCTCTTTAATAGACTGATGACAGGTTGAGCCACGAAGATTAGAATACCATTCAACGTCCAGAGGAATCCATACGCTTTCTTCGGAAATCCTTCTGAAATAATGAATGGAGACACGCCCGAATTCCACATCGAGTTACCCAACAAAATAAACATCGATCCTATACCCAAATATAAATAAATGCGTGTATTCCCAAGCAACCGCCATATGCTCTCGTCAGAGGTCGATGTATTTCTTTTGTCTAAATGTACTTCACCCTGCTGGCCATCGAGTCGATTCAAGTAGATGAGAAAGAACACTGCAAATACAGCCGAAGTTAGACCATTCGCGATAAAGGTGAGCTTGTACGAAATGTCTGCTAAAAAACCACTCAGAGCGGTCCCTAAGGCTACCCCAATATTGTTAGCAACATAAATAATATTAAATAACTCTCCACGCCGATCGGCAAATCGAAACCCGATAAATGCCTGAATAGCAGGTAAAGATAACGCATTACAAAACCCGATAAACCCCATTAACGCCATATAGAAATACCAGTATTGGCTAGTCACAGGCAGTGCGAATAGTCCTAATGCGTTCAGAACTAATGATCCCACAATAAGCTTCTTAACCCCTACCCGATGATACAATGATCCCCCTAATAATTGCCCTATGATTCCACCTAAAGCTTGAATTAAGATAACAAGCCCAGCATCTGCCATATTATGTCCCAATTCATCAAATACAAACATCGTTGTTAGGGGCCACATCAGCGCGCTACCCGTAGAATTGATCAGACTTGCAAGGAGAAACACCTTCACTTCTTTCGGGTAAGTTTGTAACATTCTCATAAGTTGTAATCTCCCAGATGATTCATAGATACATAGATTTATAGATTCATATCATAATCAAAATAATTGAAACCTATTTCACTGCAGCTTTACTTCAACTGTTGTTGAAAAAAAGGTTGCTCCTTCTCCCATATCTGCTAGTCGATCTGGTGTTAATACGTTGGCACGTTGTTTCCGTCCATCTTTTTCCCACCATAATCCTTGACTGATCACAGTACCTGGAAGCATTTTATCCGTAACAATAGCCTTCAACTCATAACGCCCACGTAGATTAAATACGATCACATCATCATGATCTTTAATTCCCCTTACTGCAGCATCCTGTGGATGAATTTGCAGCGTCGGAGCTTTTTCGATTCTTTGAAGCTTCTCCACATTAGCAAAGGTAGAATTTAGAAAGTTATGATTCGGTGGTGAGATGAACATCAGTGGGTACTGATCATCTACTCCTGGACGGCGTTCTCCATCATAACCTTCGTGAAGGGGAACGTACTCCGGTAGTGGAGGTAACCCTGCCTCCATCATCGCCGATGAATATAGCTCTATTCTACCCGATCGTGTCGGTAGGCGTTCAAGAAAGGTCTGTTGTGGCGTCATATCCAGCTTCACAAATTGGTGCTCTTTCAGTGCTTTAAGTGTCACACCATTCAGATACGGGTTCGATGGATATTGTAACGCCTCCGTAATCATATCCTCTTCACTTTGGCTAAAAGGCTCTTCATCCATACCCATCGCACGTCCCAAAAGCGAGAACAGCTCCATATTACTCTTACTCTCACCTTGTGCAGGAATGACAGGCTCTTGCAGTTGGATATATTGGTGCCAGTATGAACTAAAGAGATCCGTACTTTCAAATGATGATGTGGCTGGTAACACAATATCTGCATACTTCGCTGTATCTGTGAGGAACAAGTCGTGTACGACCGTAAATATATCTTCACGGGCGAATCCCCGCTTCACTCTGTCTGCATCCGGTGCGACGACAACAGGGTTACTACAATATACGAATAACGCCTTAACAGGATTGTCTTCCCATTCGAGAGCTTCAGCGATACGATTCATATTGATTGTGCGTGCTTTAGGATTAGGGCGAAGCTGAGGCCGCTCAAGCTTAGCGCTATTCATCTGCGCATAGCCCCCATTAGATCTCGAAGCTCCACCACCACGTCTTAGCCATTGTCCTGTCAAGGCAGGCAAACAAGTAATGCTCCGTACATTCATACCCCCATTATCATGATGCTGAAGACCATTCCCAATATGAATGTAAGAAGTATCTGCGCGTCCATACATGACAGCAAGCTTCTCAATATCTTCAATGGGAACTCCTGTAATACGAGACACTCTTTCTGGCGTATACGACTGTACATGCTTACAAAGTTCCTCACGTCCGATGGTGTATTGCTTCATAAATTGTTCGTTCACAAGATCATCTCGGAACATCACATGCATCATCCCCAGTGCCAGAGCAGCATCAGTGCCTGGATAGAGGGGAATAAACCAATCAGCCCATTGTGCTGTTCTATTACGGTGTACATCAATGACGATAACCTTCGCACCCCGTTTACGAGCTTGCTCCGCTAACACCACTTGATGCATGTTGGTGCTGATGATGTTACCGCCCCATACGATAATAACATCGGCATTTATCGTGTCTTCTGGGCTAGTTCCACCATTAAAGCCCATCGTGTATCTCCAGCCTGCTGTACCCGCGGAGTTACAAATGGACTGCTTCAAGCGACTTGCTCCAAGCGCATTGAAGAATCGACGGTCCATCCCATCTACACTGAGAATCCCCATATTTCCATAGAAGCTATAGGGTAGAATAGACTCCGACCCATGATCACGAATGCACTGTTTCAGACGACTTGTAATCTCACTAACAGCCTCATCCCAAGAGATCCGCTCGAATTGACCTTCACCCTTAGCTCCCGTTCGTCTCATTGGATATAGTATCCGATCAGGATGATATACACGCTCTGTCATGTTTCTTACTTTATTGCAGATTGCTCCCTGCGTAATTGGATGGTCGGGGTTCCCTGTAACTTTTACAATCTTGCCCTTCTCTTTATGCAGTAGCAGACCACATGTATCCGGGCAATCGAGCGGACATACCGCTGGAAACACACCATTCTCTTGTTCGATCATCTCTGCTACACTCCTTTAGGATCTTTTTATATAAACGTCATCTGACCTTAATCTACTTCTATCATAAATCTACACCTTCAATTCCGCAAAGAAAAACCAATAAAACATGGCTAAACCAGTTGAAAGCTACGCATATGCCAAAAAGGTCGACCTCCCTAAAATTCCATTAGGAAAAGACCGACCTAACTTATCATATACACCCTATGAAAAATATAGCTTACAACGCACGTTTTTGTGATGCACTCGCTTTCGAGATACTATCCGTAACCGTAAGCGAAGTCGCTTGTTGTTCACGTAGATAGGCTACCCAATAAGCTGCAGCGACAAAGATTACGCCACCCGTTAAATTGCCTAACCAAACAGGTACGAAATTTATCAAATATTCTCCCCATGAATAGTGACCCGCAAAGATAGCTGCTGGAATAAGAAACATATTCGCTACAACGTGCTGAAATCCTATAGCCACAAAGGCCATTGTCGGGAACCATATCCCTAATATTTTGCCACTTATATTATCCGATCCATAAGATAACCATACCGCTAGAGCTACTAACCAGTTACATCCTACGCCTGAGACGAAGGCTTGTAGAAAAGTTGCATCTAATTTATGCCCCGCCATATCCACTACTTTCTCCAAATACACGCCCGTTTCCGTCAGCCCAACGATATGTCCGAAAAAGTAAGCGACGAATATTGCTCCTACAAAGTTAGATAATGTAATTAGTATTAGATTCTTCAACATTTCCCATGTCGAAATCTTCTTCGCCATACGAGCCAGTGGCACTGCCATCATATTACCTGTTAGCAGTTCACCTCCAGCCAGTAATACAAGAATAAGTCCTACTGGAAAGACGGATGCTCCAATGAAATTAACGATGGAACTCCATTCTTTTGGTGCTCCGGCGATAACACGAATATCGAGCAGAAATCCAAGTGCAATAAAGGCGCCACCTAAGAAACCAAGAATGAGTACCGTTGCAAGTCGATTATGGGCTTTCTTCGTACCCATCTCAACTGTAATTTCAGCAATTTGCTGAGGTTTGTAATAGGCCATGATCCTATCCCCTCTAATCCAATTTAGTTAAAATCTAATCTATTATTATGATTGTAACGTAAATCTTTCACTTCTAAACGTAATAAATGTCACAATAAATGAATTGTAGTGAAAGTTTTCACAAAATAGTTATGATTTGCGCAAAGTGATCCTGGTCACTTTTACATTTCTATACAGAAAGACCCCTTGATGTATGCTTCAAGGGGTCTACCTGTTAGATTATTTCAATAGAAGACTGATTCGTTAGTTCGCTAAATATGTCGTCCTAAACCATTACTGGTTCTGATTTAGCTACCACAGGCAACGCCTGTAAACCAGCCGCGTTCAGGAAGTTCCATGGCTTGTTGTAGTGCGGTTGGAAGAAGAAGTCGATGAATCCAAGCTGATCGACTGTCATCCGATTCTGAATACATACCGAGATCGTATTAATCGATTGTGTGAGATCCACCTTCGACATAAGCTGGGCACCGACAATACGGCGTGTTTCTTTTTCAAATACAACCTTCAACGTCACGCTTTCTGATGTTGGCATAAATTCAGGACGGTAATGGTCGGTCATGCTCACTGTCTCGACCTGTAAGCCTTCATCTATTGCGGATAATTCTGTCAATCCTGTAGCTGCGATATTGTCTTCGTATATTTTGATGCCTGATGTACTTTGCGTGCCCATATAAGGAATCGTCTGAGCCATCAAGTTGCGCGCAACGAGAGTACCCATACGTACAGCGTTCGTAGCAAGAGGGATGTAGGCATGTTTGCCAGTTGGATTGTAATGAATCGCACAGCTATCCCCTGCCGCAAAGACATCCTTCTTACTTGTCTGCATATAATCATCCACGATAATCGCACCATTCGGTAGCATATCCACTTGCCCTTTCAGCAATTCCGTATTCGGACGGAAGCCAATGCATAGTATAACCAAGTCTGTTTCATACTCCCCTTGTGAAGTAATGACTTTGCTCACACGACCATCTGTTCCTTCAAATGCAGTTACTGTCTGATTCAGTGCAAGCTTAATGCCCTTACTCTGAAGCGTCTCTTGGATCGCATCTGTGAACTCAGGATCAAGATATTTGTTAAGAATACGATCGACACCGTCAATCAGCGTCACTTCTTTACCATTCATCTGAAAGGCTTCTACCAATTCCACGCCGATGTAACCTGCACCGACCACCGTTATACGCTTCGCTTGACTCGCCTTTTCGATAATCGTGTTCGAGTGGTTGTAATTCTTACACAGCAAGATATTCTCTAATTCAATACCCTCAAGTTTCGGAATGATCGGCCATGACCCTGTCGTCATAATCAATTTATCGTAGGTATCTCCAAACTCCTCACCGTTCACCAAATTACGTACCGTAAGTCGCTTGCCCTCTGTATCTATATTTATCACTTCATGAAGCATCTTTGTATTGACTCCCAGTGTAGCTAATTGATCTGGAGAAGAGTAGAACAGACCCTGTGGATCTTTCACCACACCACCTACATACAATGCTATTCCACAAGACAAGAAAGATATATTATCATTACGCTCATATACGGTAATTTCAGCTTCTGGATATAATTTTGCGGTATTTACGATGGCTGCCGTTCCGGCATGTGTACAACCTATGACTGCTATTTTCATGATTTGTTCCTCCTCCAAATTGGGTGTTCTATATAGATTGAATACTTTGTGAATTAATTCACCTTTATATCCTTTATTATAGTGTGATATTTTTCACATTGCAAGGGGTATTGATAAAATTTTCACAATGTTCACAATTAAGAATACCCCTCAACGTCGCCTCTTCTCCTTGTTTGAGAGTAATAATCCTTGATTATATCTGAAAACAAGTGATTTATATCCTATCCAAATATTGTGATGTAACTATCTTAACCCACTGTTTTAGTGTGACATATAACAACCATTTATATTCAAAAGGAGCTGTTCCGAAGGGGGCGTGAAATCCCCCACTCGGCCCTAATATAGTTATTGCAATCCATTCGGGTCCCCCAAATAACCAACCCTGTCTTCATCTAGACCTCTATTACATTACTTCAGATTGTACGTTTCGGATGAAGTGCTAGGGAAATGGGTTATTTTTGTTATGGTTCACTATATCGTTGAGATTTCTACAAATCTACACACAAACAAACCGACTCTGCACAGAGTCGGTTTGTTTGTGTACCTGGAATTAATATTTAGAAATAATCTGAAAAGTAAGGATGCTCATTCCGAATTAATTTCTCAAGCAAATGGACACTTGTATCGTCACCTTGCATACGACCGATTTTCGCGAGATACGTTGGACGTTTGTAACCCATAAACATGGTGGTCAATGTCTGAATGTTGATAATAACAGAAGGTTTGCCACCGCCTTCCTTCAAATACCCTTTCCCTGCTTTATCTACCATTAATGTAAAGGTTCCTTGGTTCCATTCGAGCATTGGATCGTGCAGGCTGAATACGAGCTGACAATCCGCTTCTTGAATTTGAAACGGGTACTGCTCAATGAAGAGTGCGACGTCTACAATCCGAGCCATATAATACGGAGCAATGGTCTCCTTAATATCGCCGTCATCCAGTATGAACGCCAACGGCTCGTCCTTATAAATATCTCCCTTAACCAACGTTATCATCGAAAAGTGGGCACTGACAAAGTTCCACAATCCCGTTCGTGCCTCTTCATCGAGATACATCATCTCTTTAATATGGAAGACTTCCTCAGCTATCCAATACAACAGATACCCCATCGGCTTCTCGTTGCTATCATAGTAAATGGCGACCGTCATGTCATCCAAATCCCATCGCAAATACTCTTCCCATGCTAGTTCATTTCGGAGCATCGCCCCATGATTTTGTAATGCAAACTCTTCATAGATCGTCTTTATATCCAGATGTTCGATCGTTACACGATCTACATTACCCGGAACCATTTTCAACTTCGGCAGCTGGGTATCTTGGACTTCAAATGAAATTTTATCGGAGATAATCTCCCAACCTTTACGCCGATAATAGGGAATCGAGTACGGGTACAAGTACGAAATCGATTGTTTCCTATCTCTCATATTACTTAAAGCGTGCAACATGAGCTTGTTCATTAAGCCCAAATTGGCATACTCTGGGTAAGTTCCAACACCTGTCAGTCCGCCCATCTCATAAATATGACCGAATATATTCACCTGAAAAGGGTACACTGCAAGCTGTGATATGAGTTTATCGCCATCAAACCAACCTAATACATCGGCATACTTCAGCACGGGCAGCTTAGATTGTGCAATCTCCCTGTTCTCCCAGCCGAATGTTTGCAAATCACGGTTGGTCACTTGAAAAACATAACGCAGCAAATTATTAAACTGCTCTCCGTGTATCGTTTCGACACTCTTTAATTTGAGTCTGTCTTGCAACTTACGGCGATTCATCGGTTATAACCCTCCATTTGTGTAATACCAATACCCATTAGTTTCTATTTCTACACTGTAAACTATACAAAAGAGAAAGAATTTCAATGCCCTTCTCCAGTACGTATTCAGGTATGTGAAATCACGATTTGTTCATTAACCATTAAATGTAGCAAAAAAAAGCCACTCATCCGGTAGGCGATTTATCCCCCTACAAATAACCAAAATGAGGTAACCTCATAAAAAGTCTACCATGTTCTCGGTATCGGTTCAAACTGCCAATATGGCTAACCCTTTAGTCACCATAGAATAAAAATGGTTCAAAACTAGAACAATATATTCAACATAATGTTAGTATTTGCAGAAATCGGACTCGTCAGCCCTATTATACCCACTTATATGAATGAACTCCGTACGAGCGGAAAAGTCATAGGAATTGCTTAATCCCCTTAATATTGGCCATCCTCACTCTTCTTCTCTGCTTTATTCAGACGATCCCATCAACATCATCATTACTGAACAATCGTTATATTCATAATGACATTTGTTGAAATGACAATTACAATGACAATAATGAGTTCATAATTAATAGGAGTTGAGATCAACTGAATAAAAAACAGCAAGCGAGCGAACTGACGAGAAGACGAATAGTAGAGTCAGCCCGCCATGTATTTATTCAAAAGGGATATGCCGCAACATCCATTGAAGACTTAAGCGCCGCATCGGGAAGTAGTAAGGGGAATATCTATTACCATTTTAAAAACAAAGAAGGACTAATGCTCTTTCTATTACAAGAGTGGGAACGTGAATGGGAAGAACAATGGAGTGAAATTGAGCCTCTTTATACTACATTTATAGACAAAATGTACGGTATTGTCGATTACTTAGTCCAGAATGGGTTCAACCATCCACTAACCAAAGTAGCCAATGAATTTTACTCCAACAAATGGGTAAAAGATGATATTCAAGAACAAATTTCTCAAATCATGCTGGCTCGCGTGAAATTTAACGAGATATTACTACAAGAAGGTATGAAACAAGGGGAATTTGAACTTGGACAAGATGAAATCAACATTATTGCTATTATTTTCGAAGGTTTATTAACTGGACTTGGTGAAATGACGCAAAATGCCAACCTAGATCAAGCGTTAAAGATATACAAGAAATCGATTGACGTGTTCCTCTATGGTATTACTAAGAGATAATAACATGATATTTTTAAAAAAGGCTTATATCTCTAGGATTCCCCCTAAAGAATAAGCCTTTCATTTATCTCTAAGCATATGCTTTCGCAGTATTTTTCCTACGGAAAAATTGTAAACTATATCAATCCTGTAATCACACCATCTTCATCCATAGCCATATGCTCCGCAGCGGGAGACTTAGGCAGACCAGGCATAGTCACAACATTTCCTGTGTGAACGACTACAAACCCTGCACCAGCAGATAAAGAGACATCTCTAACATGCATCGTAAATCCTTCTGGGGCACCTAGCAGGCGTGGTTGATCTGAGAAGGAATACGGCGTTTTGGCCATACATACAGGAAGACTACCATATCCGAGTCGATTAATCTCAGCGAGTCCTCGTACAGCGGATGGAGAGAAGGATACACCAACACCACGATAAATATCCGTCACAACCTTTTCAATCTTTGATTGGATATCCAATTCATCAGTATAGAGTGGGGTAAAGTTCGAAGTCTCACTATGTAGGAGCTCCACAAGCGTCTCAGCAAATTGTATCGCACCACCACTCCCTTCAGCCCATGCCTTCGATATTTCTACCCGTACCCCAAGCTGCTGACAACGTTGTTGTACTAGCATGATTTCCTCAGAGACATCTCCTTCGAAGTGATTAATTGCAACCAATACAGGAACCCCGAATTTGCGAATATTCTCGATATGTCTTTCCATATTGCATAGCCCTTGATGTAATGCATCTATATTAGGGTACTCAAGCTCCTGCTTTGGAACACCCCCGTTATATTTGAGTGCTTTGACTGTAACGACGAGGACAGCTGCTGCTGGAGTTAGACCCGCTTGACGACATTTAATATCAAAAAACTTCTCAGCGCCCAAATCTGCTCCAAATCCTGCCTCTGTTACGACGATCTTCGCCAGTTTCAATGACAACCTTGTGCCCACGACGCTACTGCATCCATGTGCAATATTAGCAAAAGGTCCTCCGTGTACTATAACAGGTGTACCCTCTAATGTCTGAACCAGATTCGGCTTCATCGCTTCCTTAAGAAGAATAACCATCGCTTCCACTGCGCCCAACTCAGCAGCACTCACGGCATCCCCGGCTTCGTTATATCCAATAACCATTCTCCCCAGTCTGTTCCTTAAGTCTGACAAGTTCTCACTGAGACATAGGACAGCCATGATCTCTGAAGCTGTCGTAATGAGAAAGCCAGACTCTCTTACGTTACCGTTTCCATCACCAAGCCCTGTCACAATATTGCGCAAACTCCGATCATTCATGTCCATGGCGCGCTTCCATACCAACCGCTTCGAATTCAATCGCAAAGTATTTCCATGGAATACGTGATTATCAATCATCGCAGATAATAAATTATGAGCGGATGTCACAGCGTGGATATCTCCGGTAAAGTGAAGATTAATGTCATCTGCAGGGACAATCTGTGCCTTCCCACTCCCTGTTGCTCCGCCCTTCATACCGAAGCATGGTCCGAGTGAAGGTTCTCTAAGCGCAGCAATTGTAGACTCTCCAATGGCATTCAAACCTTGCGCAAGACCGATCGTAGTCAATGTCTTTCCCTCACCTGCAGGCGTTGGATTCATAGCGGTCACAAGCACTAACTGACCATCTGGGCGATTCTTAACTTCTTTCCAAACGCTAGGATTGATTTTGCTTTTATACTTACCGTACAATTCTAAATGCTCTTCGGCAATGCCTATGGCGTGAGCAACTTCAATAATAGGCTTCATGTTCTCAAGTAACCCCCATTAATGTTCTGTATAAATCTATTTATCATTATGTAAATCAGACAACCACTATTGTACCTGAAAGAAACGCAGAAATATATTAAACTAACCTCACAATTGACCCCATTCATCCTAAGTAAAATCCTACCTCTAACATTCATCCTAACATTTGATGACACTGTAACAACCAAAAAAAGAGTGGTGTAAAGGATAGATATCACTCTACATCACTCTTCAAACTCTTTTATAGGATCTGTGAATTTCATATTTCATGAAGTCTTTAATTACAGCAAATCCTTCATCGCCTGAACCATCGTCTCTGGAGATGTCTTCGGCTCGAAGCGTTCAACGACTTGTCCATCACGGTTAACCAAGAACTTCGTGAAATTCCATTGAATTGCGCTATCTTCACCAGCACCTGGTTGTTGTTCTTTCAAGTACTGAAACAACGGATGTGCTCCTTCACCATTCACGTCTACTTTTGCAAATACCGGGAAGGTTACACCGAAGTTCACTTGGCAAAATATTTCCGCTTCTTCACTGCTACCTGGCTCTTGTGCACCGAATTGATTGCATGGAAAACCTAAGATTTCCAAACCTTGTTCACGATATTCCTTGTACAGCTTCTCAAGATCACCATACTGCGGTGTCAACCCACACTTGCTAGCTGTATTGGCAATGATAAGTACCTTACCTTTGTATTCCTCTAGTGAAACTTCCTTGTTAGCCGGAGTAGCTGCTGTAAACTCGTATACGGACATCCTAGTTCCCCCTCGCTTTCGTATCAAGATAGGTTGTACTCCATTGAAATGGTCGGACGAATCTATCTATCCTCTTTATCATATAAGAAATAACTTTAATATCCAAATAAGCTACAACGATCCATCGTATCATTCAATTGAAAAGCTATACTAGCATGGCCTTTCGAGTAATCATATGAACCGATAAATTCACAAGGGATAAGTCCACCAAACTCTAGCCATACCCTTATTCTAAGTTATTGTTATAAAGTGGACTCGTTACAATGATGATCGAACATCACAGGCAGATCAAATGCCTCGGCAATAAGACGGAATGACTTCATTTTATCCTCGAAATTATGAATGATACTTGCGATCATAATTTCCTGTGTATTGTAATCTTCACATATTTGTAGAATCTGCTCTTTCACTTGCGATGGATTGCCTACGACGACTCGCTTACGGTTCTCTTCAATACGGAATCGATCATACGGAGTGTACGTATAATTTAGAGCCTTGTCCACAGAAGGAGTCCCTGCAGATCTCGCACTCTTCTCCAACAGAACAAATGAAAGATCCATACTCGAAGCAAGTCTATTTGCCTCTTCTTCCGTATCCGCACAAATAGCAAAGATGGCTACCATCGATTGCGGCTCACTAAATACTACAGAAGGTTTAAAATTCTGCTGATAATCTCTCATGTACTGACTGCCACCCTGGCCGTTAATGAATTGGGCGAATGCAAATCCTGCTCCACGCTCTGCAGCAAGCACCGCACTATCACCGCTAGATCCGAGCAACCACATCTCCGGTACCGTATCGACTTTCGGCGTCGCAATCAAGCCAGCATAACGATGTTCATCACTTAATGTGTCATTTAGATAGCAGATTAGATCATCTATCTTGTCCGGATATCGATCTATCGTTCGTTCCTGTCCCTCTTGAAGCGCTTGTGTAGCAAAGGGCATCCCACCGGGAGCGCGCCCTAGACCGAGGTCAATACGTCCTGGATACAAACCTTCTAATAGACGAAAGTTCTCTGCTACTTTATAAGGACTATAATGCGGAAGCATTACACCACCCGAGCCTACTCGTAACGTTGACGTCTTAGCTGCTAAATGAGAGATCAATACTTCAGGACTCGAGCCAGCTAGACTCGTTGCAAAATGGTGCTCTGATACCCACAACCTGTGAAATCCCAACTTCTCTGCTTCTTGGGCCATGATGGCAGTCTGTGCAAGTGCCTCTACTGGCGTGCTTCCTTCTGAAATCGTAGATTGATCCAACATGCTAAGCTTTATCATAAGTCGTCAAGACCCTTCTTAGAAAAAATGATTCTTAAATTATAACATTTGGGTTTGTTATTTCAGCAATGAACCATGCCCGTTATGCACTATTTTCATAATACAAAAGCCACATCCTTAAAGAAAGAACTTAGCTCATTTACAAAATACAGAGCATAACAATCAAGTTCGTTACGCTAAGTTTCTAGTTTCCTTTTAGCTATCATGAATTTCAAATGAACGCCAATACTGCCGTACTTCTTCTTCGCGGATCACATAGCCTAATTTGATGAGTTCGCAACGCAGATCCTTTACATTGGCAGTATCTTTCTTGTGCAATGCGTTCTCGCGTGCTTTCATTAAGGCATTAATAGCTGGCGGCAGATCGGGTGAGTCCACAACCCAGCGGCGATATTGTTCCTTATAAGGATCACCAGAAGGTATAAAGGGGTATTCATACAGCTCTAATGTACTCGCTAGACGCTTAATCGATAAGTCGTAAATCTCACGAGCAAGTTCTTGTCCTGATGGTCCCAGTAAAATAAAGTATTTCCCATCTAAGAATGCTGCGGTAATCTCTTCTCTATTAATCGCTTGGACCACTCTGTCTTTATCAAGCTGCAAGTACTTATCCGTGATGGTAACTACCAGCGTCTCGGTGATGAACGCGAGAGCAAACCATATCCCAGCAGCCAAACCGAGCACGGAACATATAATTTCCATCCAGGGTTCTTTGAAAGAAGTAATAAGCTCGATGGGTCCCCTAAATGGAATCCAAGGCAATGTTAATGTCCACGCTGCTAACGCCGGGAGAAAGTACCCTATGATGATGCCAATCAGGGGAATACCCGTAAACAGTAGAACGCGCGTTGTTGTTGAAAATCCAATTTCAGTCGACTCATGCCGTGCCTTTACCGTTGTTGCCACAGGCTCTTACCTCCGTTCAATACGCTGCATAAGCAATTGTTGTGTAACCTTACCTTATTATCGGATTGCATTATTAACCGCTTCAATCCAAATCAGCCTATAATCCAATTTTAATCCCATCAGCATATAGCTACTGATATTGTCGAAGACCATGGCTAACACATGCGCCCTAGCAGTTATGTTCATAGGCGAAACGACTCCCAGAGTAACTCCTTTTTCCAATAACTCCGAGAATCCATTAAGAAAATCCTCCTGCATTTGCAATAATCTTTTATGATAATTCTCATTCCGGGTGATCGTTAATAGAAATTCATTCAATATACGCATAACACTATCGTCCTCATCTTCTAACAGGAGTATGCGCAGGCCGTTCTCGATAAGCATTTCCTGAAAATTAATAGATGTGAACTCATCAATCGTGAAATAGGCTTCAAAATGGTAATCTTTAAAGCTATCCTCAAAGAGATAATCGATCAATGCTTCTTTAGAAGCAAAGTGATAATATATTGCCGGCTTCGTGATTCCTACTTCTGCTGCGATCATAGACAAACTAGTCTTATCGAAGCCGTACTCGGAAAACAGTTTATAGGATGCGTCCACAATATTCTGATGCGTTTTATTATTACTCGCCATTTTCATTCAACTCCATATTCATTTACTTACCGATAGTTAGAATTTATCATATGAAGTGACTCCCTGCAATACAACTTCCGTAGATCATAGCAAGAAGCCAGATCGCAATGGATCCTAATAGTAAGAAACATCCCACACAACGGAGGAATTAATCGAAATTAATATCACAACTAAGTGGATTCTATATAGCTAATGATAGCTAATGATTAACCAAATAAAACGTAGCCTGAAATACGAGGCTACGTTTTATTATATATTCGTATACAGTTTGTTCTATAATTCCAAGGTTATGCACCTATAATCTCACTTTATTCATTCTATGTAATCCGTCATTGTAATAGTTGAGGGGTTGAGGACTGAGCCAACTTCACTAATAAGTGGGACAAACTATGTCGCTCTGCCAACGTGCCAACCTTCCAAAGTTCCTGCAAAAGTTTCTCTTCACGATTACGTGGTTCTTCATTATCTGATAAATAACCAGCGATTTTCTGAGCCATATTTACTAGTTGCTCATCACTGAGGCCTATAGATTTTCCAAGATTAATTCTTTTACTTAAGTAGTTCTGGAACAATTCAAAATCACAGAGAATGCCATCCTTACGACTCTCACTGATCCTGTTTAAGACGTCATCCACTTTAGTCATATCTAATGCTCCATCTTTATTCACTACGTGATTATGCTCGGACATGGGATGCCTCCTTTAAATTTGACTACATCATTAAGAATTAGCATTTACTCCTTCTTCAATTCATATCCCTCAGAATTGATTTAATATCAGCGATATATCGTCCATCACCTTCACAAAAAGGGCAACAATGTCGATATAAAATTAGTTAGCATTCCTATCTGTCCATTGTATATATATGATTTCATTTTGTTTCAATACGGAGGAATTAGCATGGCAAATATTATCGTAGTTGACGATTCTCAATTTATGCGACTGATATTAAAAGAACTGATCACAAGTATGGGGCACGTTGTAATTGCAGAGGCGGAAAATGGTTATGATGCTGTCTTGAAATATTCTGAACTACGTCCAGATTTGGTCACCATGGATATCAACATGCCTAGGATGAGCGGGGTCACAGCCCTCAAGGAGATATTAAAGATTGATCCGAAGGCTAAAGTTCTCATCTGTTCTGCTTTGGGTCAACAATCCATGATTACCGAATCCATTCGAGCAGGTGCAAAGGATTTCATTGTAAAACCTATTCAAGAAGAACGGATTATTGAAGCCATCAGCAAGGTTCTTGATAGTTAATATGGTCCAAGAAGGCCCACCTATTGATCATTCAAGAGAAACCACACATTCTAACATACAAAAAGGAGAGGGGCTTTTAGACCCCTCTCCTTTAAATTACAACTTTCTTATTTCTTACGCGAATACCCCTTACTTCCACCATTTGAACTCCGGCTACTGGAACGCCCAGCAGATGACCCGCTTGAATTACCTCCGCGCGTACTTCCTCCGCGAGCCTCACCACCTCGTGCACTTCCAGCACGGGATCCGCCACCGAATGAACTACCTCCGCGAGCTTCGCCTCCGCGGCCATTTCCACCACGGGCTGCGCCTCCGAATGTACTTCCCCCGCGAGCTTCGCCTCCGCGGCCATTTCCACCACGGGCTGCGCCTCCGAATGTACTTCCTTCGCGAGCTTCGCCTCCGCGTCCATTTCCACCACGGGCTGCGCCTCCGAATGTACTTCCCCCGCGAGCTTCGCCTCCGCGGCCATTTCCACCACGGGCTGCGCCTCCGAATGTACTTCCTTCGCGAGCTTCGCCTCCGCGTGAACTTCCACGACCTTCGCCTCCAGCTCCACTTCCTCCGCGTCCACTACCTCTACGATTACCACCATCTTTATTCTGCCAACCAGAAGTCTGTTTACGACCCGAAGACTGTCCACGACTGCTTAGATCGCCACCATCACGTTTCCCTCTTGATGCTTGACCCGCAGCACTGGATACATTCATCTTCTTAAATTCACTCTTGCCACTATGATTCTCATAACGTAGCTTTTCGATTTTATGTTTGATTTCAAGCTCTATGCGTTGAACTTCCGGCTTATCTTTAGGATCAGCAAGCGTAATAGCGAGTCCCTTGTCGCCCGCACGACCCGTACGACCAATCCGGTGAATATAACTTTCTACATCATGTGGGATATCGTAGTTGAATACATGTGTAATACCCTCAACATCCAACCCACGTGCTGCTACATCCGTAGCTACTAGAACATGTAACTTCGCTTCACGGAATTTCTTCATCACGCCTTCTCTCTTCGCCTGAGAAAGATCCCCGTGAAGTTCATCCGAATTATATCCATTTTCTCGAAGTGCCTCATTAAGCATCTTCGCACGACGTTTCGTACGACAGAATACAAGAGCCAAATACGGATTATATTCATTAATCATGCTAAATAGTGCTTCTTGCTTGTTTCGATCAGAACATTCGATAACAACTTGACGAATATGTTCAAGTGGAACAAGTGAATTCTCACCCTTAATAATAATATCTTCGGCATCCGTTGTATAAGCGCCTGCGATTCTCTTGATCTCAGAAGGCATCGTTGCTGAGAACAACATCGTCTGACGACGATACGGAAGCGCTTGAATCAACGTCTCAACATCGTTCAAGAAGCCCATATGAAGCATTTGATCCGCTTCATCTAGCACTAACATCTTCACTCCACCAAGATCAAGCGTACCGCGTCCTAGATGATCTAACAAACGACCTGGTGTACCAATAATAAGATGACGTCCGCCTTCAAGCTTGCGAAGTTGTTTGTCAACATCCTGTCCACCGTACACAGCGAGGATTTTAACCTCTGTGTTCCGTGCCAACTTACGTGCTTCTTCCGTGATTTGTAGAGCCAATTCACGTGTTGGAGCAACAATTAACGCCTGAGGAAACTGACGGTTCACGTCTATCTTCATCATGATAGGCAATAAGAACGCTAGCGTCTTGCCTGTTCCTGTACGAGCCCGCGCAATAACATCTCGTCCTGCTAGAAGCAACGGAATCGCTTCACGTTGTACAGGGGTTGGTTCAATAATACCTTGATTGTAAATCACTTTATCTAATTCGCTCGAAATGCCTAAGTCTTGAAATTTGGGCAAATCTTTCACCTCGTTTTAATTTTATTTTTATATGACAGATTGAAAACCCAAGTGCACCTGGTTTGGCCGTCCGTCACTAATTCATACAAACCGCCACACCAATCAAATAACGTAGCCCTTCGTGCCTTAAGTTACACCCTCATCATCCATCGATAACTCTTTGTAGGAAGTATCATCAATTGCTGTGTAATCCATACGGAAACTGCACAAAAAAACATAACGCCTTCATCGACGGATAAATACGTCTTATAGAATCTAATCCCCATTGTAACACGACAGCACGCAAGTAGAAACGGCTTCACCGCCCCTAGTGGACAGCGAAGCCGTTTCTACTTGACAACAAAGCAAAAGATTCGTTAAAACTTAACATTTCGTATGGAAGATGGCATCCTTCATACTAAAACCTTCCAGACTTGAAGATCCCGTACAACAACCACACTACCATAAGTAATGCGACTATAAATCCAAGACCAATCACAGGAAGTTGCCATAATATGGAGGATTGATTATTCATTGCAGAACCGATAATAAGTCCAACCATAATAATGCTGAAGGCCAGTAATACAATGCTCATCGAGAGCCTATTACTGATTTGATCCATCTTACGCATTAAAGATTGCAGCTCAGGCACACTAATCTCGACCTTCAGCTTTCCTTTACTGATAAGGGATGACAGCTGGCGTGCTTGACCAGGAAGTTCCAACATTCCCTCAAGCAATCCGGTTACTCCCCCAATAAATTTCTTCTGTAGGCGCTCCGCACTGAATCTTTCTTTCAATAACTTCTTCCCAAAAGGTTCAGCCATATCAATAATACTTAGTGAAGGATCCAACTTCTCCATCACACCTTCTAAGGTCAATAAAGATTTGCCTAGAAGCGTCAAATCAGGAGGAATAACAATCTGATGATGTCGAGCAACTCCGAACAGGTCGTTCAGAGCCTTTCCCATACTCAGTTCCGAGAAAGGAATGTCGTAGTATTCGTCCCTCAATCGATCTAGATCAGCTCGTAGTAAGGAGATATCTCCTTCTACTGGGAATAATCCTAACTTTAGAATAGCACGCACCATACCGTCTGTATTTTTCCTCATTAATGCGATAATAAGAGCAGATAACTGATCTTTCATATCCGCGCTTAAACGGCCTACCATTCCAAAGTCAATGAAAGCAATGCTCCCATCTTTTCGGACCAAAAGGTTTCCTGGATGAGGGTCGCCATGAAAGAATCCTTCGATGAAAATTTGGTGTAGCATACCGTTTGTAACACGTTCAGCAATTTCCTTAAGGTTATAACCATTATCCAGCAACTGATCACGACGACTTAACATAATACCATCTATATACTCCATTGTAAGTACACGTGAAGAGGTAAACTCCCAATATATCCGAGGAATATAGATATGTCGATCGGTCTGGAATTGCAACGAAATCTTCTCCGTATTGCGTGCTTCCTGACTGTAATCTAATTCTGCCAATATTGACTTGGATAATTCCGCAACGATACGGGTCAATTGGTATTGCTGCGCCCACTCCCAACGTTTCTCAATCATAACTGCTAGTCCACTAATAATATCAAGATCACGGCTGACCATCTTCACAACGCCGGGACGCTGGATTTTGACCGCTACAGTCTCACCTGTTCTTAACTTACCCATGTGGACTTGCCCAATCGATGCTGCCGCAATGGGGGTATCTTCGAACCAAGAGAAAGCATCTTTAATCGCTACATCTAATTCTTGTTCAAGAATGCCTCGAGCCGTCTCCGATGAGAAAGCCGGCACCTGATCTTGAAGCTTTACCAGTTCCTGAATGATCGCATCAGGCAAAAGATCAGAACGAGTACTTGCTAATTGGCCAAGCTTGATAAACGTAGGACCTAGATCCTCCAGAACATGGCGAATCCGCTCTCCTATCGATTTAGTCTCGAGTGATTCATGAGTGATCCAGCGACGAGGAAGCGTAAGAACTTGGAACAGTTCAAGTTCTTCCACCATATAACCAAAGCCATGACGCATAAGCGCCATAGCAATTTCACGGTAACGTCCGGTATGACTAATACGTGCAGCCATTATTCAACCTTCGGTGATTCCAATTCCACGATTCTACTTTCTAATGCAGCAATACGCTGTTCAAGGTTAAGTAGATCATTTGCAGTCGGCACATGAAGTTCCTTTAGAATACGGTTCACTTGCTCATGGATGAGAGTCTTGAACTGACCTTGTTCGACCTCTCCCCGTTCAATAAGACGATTAACCAATGCTTTGGATTCTTCCGGTGCAAGTTCGCCACGTGTCACGAGATCATCCACGATTTTCTCAACTTTCTCCTTGCTAACCATGGTAAGACCTAATCCTAAAGAAACGGCTTTCTTAAACAGATCACTCATGTTTATTACCTCCTTATTATTATCGAGAAGTCCAAAGTGCTGCTTGGTGAATAAATTGACGTAATGCAGGTTGTCTAAATGAAGGTTCATGGTGCCCAGGCATCAGAACTGTTACGCGGCCAAGACCATACGTATGACTCCAAGCTGCAGGATACCACTTGTCCTCCAACTGATACTCCAACAAGATCTTCTTCTCCGTGAAGGTATCCAATTCAAATTGGAATGGTTCTTCTTCCATTTCAAAAGGTTGCACACCTTTGGTTATCGCATGCTCACCACTCGTGCGGAAAGATAAGGGTTGATACGTCGGATGACCGATAAACTTGCCCCCCATTAACTGAGCTAACTCGTATCTACCGCCAAGCGAAATGCCATTATGAATAACCAGCAACCCTCCGCCATGACTAACATATGACATTAAACCGGCTGTTTGCTGTGGAGATACTTTTTCATCCCACAAATCTATATAAGAGATACAAAGATCAAATTGTTGGATATTGTTGTCTAACAGCATGTTCTTATTCTCACTACACTGCACACTCATTACATCATTCAATATATGGCTAATCTGCGTATCCACCCCTTGCAACGGATGAAATTTAGGGTGTGTATAATCCCCTAATAGCAGGCATTTTTTATTCGTATTCATTTATTTATTCCTCCTAAATGTGACCAGGGTAATAACTGTTGGGTACTATCCTAACAACAGCATATTCTCCCTTACTTAAATTCCATATTCTCTTTCAAGTTCCATCCACTACCATACTTAGCATTCTCATGCCTCATGATATTCTATACTGTAGTTAATAGCATTCAACATGCGATATAAAAAACCTCTTTAATAAAAAATATCTAGACATTTCATTTAAGAAACTAAAAATGGTACAACCCCTTGGCCGCACCATTGAAAGCTACCTTGTTTACTTGCTTCTGCATATCATTACGTCTTTAGCACTTTATTCTTCGTCAGAAGAGGCCACTTCAATATCCGATTGGCTAACAAAATAACGTCCTAATGCGACCATCATACTACCCATTCGTTCTTCTTCCGGTACAACAATGCGCTGAACCCCTTCTTCTTTCAGAGCTTGAGCCGTAATCTTCCCTACAGCTACTGCTACTACTGGACCATCAAATGCAGCAATTATTGCTGAAAGCTGATTATGTACACGAGCATACTCCGCTAAGAATCGGAACTGCGGCGCACTTGTGAATGTTACAGCGTCTACGTTAGACTGCACAATATCCTTCGTAAGTTGTTCTAAATGGTGTTCCTCTGGAGCAACATGACGATAGGGAAGTATTTGTCTCGTTGTTGCTTCTTGTTCATCCAACCACTTTGTAAGCTTCGACGCTGAATCCCCATGAAGCTGTAGGATCACACTAGCACCTTGTATATTATATGACTCAAAAGAGCGAATAAGTCCTTCACTACTACCATCATCATCCCTTACGATAGGAGTTAAATGACGCTTTTTCAATGCATTCACTGTTTTGTAACCTCTTGCAGCAATAGATGATGCCGATAAGACCTCTAGGAACTTATCTGCTACCCCCATATTCTCAGCCATATCAAATAAGGCTTCGATTCCTACACCTGTCGTTAAGATTACCCATTGCGGTGGACTCTCTAGCCATGAAGTTAAACCTTCTCGAATCATATCATCATCTAGAAATACCGTTCCTTGTGCAGGACGATACACGGGTGTACCACCCATGTTCTCTATCAACTTACCCATTTCAGCTACTTTGCGAGAAGCGGCTAATGCTACAATTTTACCATACATCTTCTGAGCCATCTTCGTTTCCTCCTCATCATCTCTAGCGGAGGCACGTAGAGTTACATAAATATCAATATATTCATGCCTGACCGTCTGTCAATTGTATCATACTCATCATATTTCTACATAGATTGAACTAAAGTTTGCGCTCACAAGTTCAATCATTCTCGATCTATATACTTGAATGTTTAATTTTTCAGAGGTGTTTTACGTGGGCGAAGGAGTACAAACATGCCGATTGGAATAATGATCTCGAATACAAGGGCAATCCACGCCCACTGATGATTAAAGTCCAACATTTGAATTGTATCGCGAAAGAACCACGCAGAACATGAGAGTGACAGTAACCCAATCGGTGCTGCCATCATTTTTCCAGAAACAGAAGGCACCATAATCTTAAGTCCATAACATATAACATACAGGCTGATGGCCATATTAATGAGAATAAAAGGGTACCAAAGTAATACGAAGAGAAGATCGAACCTATCCAAGAAGTCTGCGATTCTGATCTCCCTAACCAACTCATAACTAGGATACATAAGCCTTTCAGCCAGGGGTACTCCTATCACTAATATTAACGTCAACACAACCAGAACAATCAACAGCGTTCCTATGACAAGTGAATAAAGAGGATCACGATAGCGATAGTCCTTACTGGAAATAATGAGTGGTAGCATGATAATCTGGCCTGATGACGACATCACGAGCCAAGTCCCTTCACTGACCCCTGGGATATCCATATGAAAAAAAGGCATCATATTTTCCAGATGAAAATCTTTGAACAACATGATCAGCATGATAAAAAGCGCAAGAATCACGATAGGTCCCATGATCTCTGACAAAGAGATCAACGTTCGCAGTCCACCCCTTACAATGAAGACAACCGTAGCTATGATCAATAGGGAAGTAACGATGAACGGTGTATTCGGTAGTAATACTACACGTGTATAGTCGACCATTATTCTAATATCGCGTGTTAGGATATACAAGAAAAACAATATATATAGAAAACCAACTCCTCTTCCAATCACCGGAAACCTACTCACTAGCGATTGAAACAAGTCTTGATCCGGAAACCGTTTTGCACTCCGTAATAACATCCATAGAACACCCATAAATAGGATGGCTGCCATCAAATAAGTTACATAGGTGTGCTGTTTGGCAATCGAAATAGATCGAATCCCATTGATCACAAATGGTAACATATAGACGATACCCAGTAAAATGATCTGACGTGGCGTTATTTTGTTCACATCTATCCCCTCCAAATCCTTCTGCCTTAGTCAAATGGCACCCATTTCTTAATGATTTGCCCCACCCATACTGTTGGACTTATATTTCTGTCGAATTTCAAGTTGTACATAAATATGCCGAGACTTAAGACAAACAAAGAACAAGCAATCCAGCGATTTGAAGGAGGTAGGGTCCGAAGAACCTTCCAATCTAGCAAGAGGATTAGGACAATAAGGGATGCAAATATCAAGGATAGACTAATCATGGATAATCTCCTCTTGTGGAAGTCCCATTGGTTTGAGGGCTTGACCAACCGTCTTTAGTTGTACATCCGTTTCAATTTCTACTTTGACATGAGGATAAATGTCCTTCCAGCGACTACTCAACCGATCCCATTCCTTCGGTTTGTGTTGGTGAATGATTTCTCCGAATCCCAAACTGTCAGCATGATACTCATTTTGTAAAATATCCAGTACTTCGATTAAATCCTTCCGTACTTTATCTCCCAATAATTGTTCTAATTTACGCATACCGACTTCATTCGTCGGACTGAAGTTAGAGGCATTCTCAACGAGTGAACCTTCCATACGGATGTGGAATTTCATGGTTACATCATCTCCGTGGATCGTAGGTACAAACCTCGCATTACTATCTTTAAATAAAAACACTAAATCCCCTTCACCTTCTGGCGCAGGAATACTCATTTCTGTATTCCTATTTTGATTCATAGAAAGAATCATTATTTTGACCATATCTCCTTTTAAGGTTCCAACCATTCGATCTCCTTTGAATATAGCTAAACCTACAATCCGCAGGTTCTTCATAGGTTCACCTACCTTAGAAGGCACTGAATCATCAACTTTAAGCAACGGGAGAACAGGATCTATTCCGTCAGAAAGTAGAGCATTCAATACTGATTTAATTGAAATAGCTTCTTTCGTGAAGTTCATAATCAACTCACGAACCATCTCTGTTGGAAACTGTTCTATCGGTGCATCCGTATCCAGTATTTTATACGCTGAACCCTCTGTAACGGCCATCATTGATTGGAGGCGATTCTGAAGTGTTCTTGTAAATACATCCATTATGGGAGAGATACCCTCTCGTGCTAACTCATCCCCAATAATAAGTGAACGACGATTTGAAAAGTTGATCGTACGTGAGTTATTTCTTTGTATCTCTAAAGAAGATAAACGAACGGTTTTCCCCAATTTAGATTCTATATACCAGCCCTTGCCCCCACCAGACTTCCCAATAGAACCGCCAAGTTCCTTTGGCACAGCGATCTGAACACTCGTGCGATACTTAGAACCTTCCTTATCTACGGCCGTACCTAATATAAAGGCGATATCATTAATTTCCTTCCGATCCCAACAACCGGATAAGAATACAGGGCAAATCAGGACTATCGCAGTTACTGTCACTATCTTTTTCCTTTTCATGTCAACTTTCACCAACCCTTTTCAGGCTTAGGAGTACCGTTTATCCCCTTTTCCATACGTTTGTTATTTTCTTTCGTCGTTCCTTGTGGTCTATGAATCATTTTCCACCATGGCATACGAATGAATACATCCTTTTGATTCTTCTTGTAATATGGGCTAACCCCTTCTAGATATGGCCTTCCGAAGGAGGTCAATTGTGATAAATGAACTAGAATCCACACGAAAGTAATAACGATTCCGAATAGCCCGAATATGCCCGCCATAATCATAAACGGAAATCGTAGCAATCGAACCGCTATGGCCAGATTAAAACGTGGAATTGTAAAGGAGGCTATCCCAGTCAAAGACACGATAATAACCATGGGTGCGGAGACAATTCCCGCTTCCACTGCTGCTTGACCGATAACGAGTGCACCCAAGATACTAACCGCTTGTCCTACCGTCTTAGGTAATCGAATCCCAGCTTCCCGAAGGGCTTCAAATGCGACTTCCATCATCAATGCTTCAACAAGAACTGGAAAGGGAACGGCTTCTCGAGCAGCCGCTATACTAAGTATTAGTCTAGAAGGAAGCATATCTTGATGAAACGTGACCACTGCTATATACAAGCCTGGAAGAAATATAGCTATCAACACGAAAAAGTACCGCAGAAGTCGAACGAAGTTACTAATAAAGAATCGTTCATAATAATCTTCACTAGCTTGCATCAGTTGCCATAGGGACACGGGGCCAATCAGCACAAAGGGAGTGCCGTCAACGACTATAGCAAAGGCACCCTCCAATAACTGTGCAGCAACCGTGTCAGGTCGCTCCGTATATTGCATCTGCGGAAAAGGAGAGTAAGGATGATCCTCAATAAGTTCTTCAATATACCCTGATTCGAGAATGCCATCGATCTTAATATCCTTTAAGCGCTTTGTGACATCTCTCAGCTGTTTAGGATCCACTAATCCTTCAATATATGACAAGACAATATCTGTTTTGGTCTCTTCACCAATCACAAAGTTAACCATCTTAAGCTTGGGGGTCTTGAGCTTGAAGCGAATCAAAGCCGTATTCAACCTTAATGTTTCTGTGAAGCCCTCCTTCGGGCCACGGATAACAGACTCCGTCTGAGGTTCTTCTACACCGCGTCTTAACCCACCTCTCACATTAAAAATATGTGCTTCGGCAGTCCCTTCAATCAGTAGTACAACACATGAGTTAATGACGGCCGTAATGATATCTCCCCATGTCGTAGCCTTTGAAGCTTGTAAGAGTGACACACGTGTATTCTGTGGAGATTCGATAGAATCTCCATCCTCATTCTCTACATAACCTATGATTAATGGCTTTAGCATTTGAGCTTCTATTTCCTGAGCAAATACAATCCCTTCTATGTAGAAGAGGATTGCATCCTGGCCTTGTGCTACTTGAATATTTCGGTACACTATATCCGAGCAATCCGCGAATATCTTCTTAAGAGTCTCTATATTTCGAGCTAGGTCTTTCTGTAGGGGTTCCTCCTCAATAGGCGGTGATGGAAGACCTAACATCACATTGCCAGTAGATATCAAGCCCTGTGAACCTCCTGATTTACTCACTATTAATCACCTCCGTTATTCCATTAAATTGGATTTATCAGTAGCTTGTTCCATATTTATGAAAAGTATGTACATTCCCATAAATTAATCGACAAGTTCCCTCTATATCCGCTAATATAATAAGGATGGCTTAAAATGCCCAGGAGGAATTCCATACATGATTAATGTGTTATTTGTTAATATTTGTATCATCGTTACTTTTCTTTATTTCTCTGGTGTACTTTCTAAAAGATATTCGATAGGGATATCCTCCATCTCGCTTCCCGTCCAAATTAATTCGGGTATCCTCTTTGGAATCTACGGCATCGTATTGATGCTATACACGATCCCTGTTGGTCCCAATACATATGCTGATCTCCGCCATCTGTTCCCCGTCGTAATTGGAACATACATCGGACCTGTACCCGCTATTATTAGCGCTATTATCATTGGAATCGGACGAATGATGTTATACGGGTTTACTTCTTCAGGAATCGTCGCTTGCATCGGCATTATAGTGGTTGGGTTTATATGCGCCATTATTTCACGTTATCCTTGGACAAGATTCTTCAAAATTATTCTAATGAATGTACTTAGTATGTTCGTTATCCTCATTTCTCTCATGATTAATATCAAAGATATTCCAACCGTTATGAGCTTCTACCCCATTGAATTCAGTATTGCCGTCATAGGGGGATTATTTGTATATGCGATAACTGAATATATTTATTCAACAAATAAGCTATTTGTTCAACTAGAAAAAAGGGCAACTACCGACCACTTAACACAACTCAACAATTTACGATCATTTGATGTAGCCATAAAAACCCACCTGGCTCATGCCAATCAGCGTGGAGAAACCTTATCACTACTAGTCATCGACATTGATCATTTCAAAAAAATAAATGACACCTACGGTCATTCCGCTGGAGATGTTGTACTTAAATCGATTGCAAAAATACTAGTAGACTATTCTCGTTCATTTGATGTCGTCTCTCGAAATGGTGGTGAAGAATTCACCGTATTATTGTTGGATTGCTCCCACCATCACGCTTTAATCATTGCTGAAAAAATACGTGTAGGCGTTCAGAATCATTCGTTTATTCTGCCTGATCAAATATCTGTATCTATCACGATCTCGATTGGAGTTGCTACTTATCCAGATACCGTAGCCGTTCCCACTGGACATGCTCTTGTTGATATGGCCGATAAAGCACTCTATGAAGCTAAGAGAACAGGTCGTAATAAAGTCTGTTCATTGGAACTTGAGTTAGTTAACTAAATAAGTCATATTCTTATGCTATTGAAAAAGCCGTTATCGTAGACAGATCAGTCTAGGATAACGGCATCTTTATGTTTATTTACTATGGTCTAGGATCTGAATCTATTGGAACATTAGGATCATTATTGGGCATAATCGTCGCTTCATCCTTTTTACGTCCTCTACGTAGATATTTAAATAATCCAGCAATAGCAACAACCACTACGATTCCAAACTTTTTGACAAGGATGACAAGCATTGCAATTAAGCCAACTTTCTTCGCTACAACCAATCCACCACCACCTATGATCAGTCCAGCAAGTCCTATTTCAGCCAGCTTATCCGTCGATTCGTCGAAGTCTGCGTAACCTTCGCCTGAATTCACTGAGAAGTTGGATAATACGATATTCTCAAATGACTTACGGTCCTCGGCCAAATGTGTAGGATCCGATACTAGAATCGCAGAAATATAACCTTCCCTCGTCAATATACGAACATTGTAATTGATAAGAGTCTCATTATTGTTATCATGAGCAAGAAGTGACCATTTCAAACTATGTAAGTTGTCATCATAGGTCGGTGGAACGTCCCAACCATCCACAAATAAGTGATTTTCCTCTGTTGTTTCCTTATTAGCCGCTTTCGTACCTTCTTTATAACTTTGCAGCAATGCGTCCGCATCGATATCATTCTTCTCGTCATCCGCAATATGGCCTATATCATCATAATCAAAAAACACAGACCATGTTTCATTCTCATCCGTTGGAAATACGGATCCAATCTCCTTGTTACTCGGTACTCCACCGTAAGAAAGCTCATTAGCTACAGTATCATCCTTATCTAGAAATACCAGACCTGGCTGTAATTTAAGCTTTGCTATCGTTCCAAGTCCAACTTCTTGACCCGAACCCTGTACCCAGTTCAATTCCTGCTTTTGCTCATCCGCATGTACCACGCCTGAAACACTCATCATCGCATATGCTGCGATGGCGAAGGCCATTACCAAGTTGAACCCTCTTCGATCCTTCCTAGTCCTTCCCACCCTATATTGTTCCATAATATCTCTCCCCTAGTTATTATTTACCAACAATAAATAACTATCGGAAAGAACAAGCCAAAAATGAATAGAACTGGATAAATTCATCTTTAATACCTATAAGAATGGTCTATGAAGAGAGGTACTGTGGCATATTGGCCGAATGTGCCTTCTATCTTTCAAGAAAATAATAATGGGTATAGCTACGTTGCATTAACAATAACGCAGCCAAAGTGCACCTTCCATACACTTTGACTGCTTTATGCTACTTCTACATCATGATCTTGATTACGCTAGTATTTGCTCGATGCGCTCCAATACGTCTACGGATAACGTGATCCCCGAAGCTTCAACATTCTGCACCACTTGCTCAGGACGACTCGCCCCAACCAATGCACTAGAAACATTGTTCTGACGTAATATCCAAGCTAAAGCTAATTGTCCAACCTTTACACCTAGATCATTAGCAACTTCTTCAAGCTGTTGAACCTTAGCAATACGTACATCGCTAAACTTATCCTGATTCCATCCAAGCTTAGCCGCACGACTATTCTCTGGAATGTTAGATGAAGAACTATATTTACCCGTCAATAAGCCTTGTGCCAATGGTGAGTACACCACTTGTCCAATGCCCTTCTTCTCACCGAGTGGAATAATCTCTTCCTCGATCTCACGCTCGAACATGTTGTATAGTGGCTGATTAACAACGATTCGGTCAAGCAAGTAACGGTCAGCTACTGCAAGTGCAGCTTCCATCTGTGCCGCTGTCCACCGACTCACACCAACGTAGAGAACTTTACCCTGACGTACCAAGTCATCTAATGCACGTAATGTTTCTTCTATTGGAGTCTCAGGATGGAAACGATGGCAATAATAAATATCAACATAGTCCGTATCTAGACGTTTCAGACTTGCATGACACTGTTCCATAATATGCTTACGAGATAACCCTGAATCATTGGGTCCATCTCCCATGTCACCAAATACTTTTGTTGCCAAAACATACGATTCACGAGGATACGCTTTAAGCGTCGGACCTAACAATTGTTCGGCTGCTCCACGCTCATATACATTTGCCGTATCAAAAAAATTAACACCCGCATCATAGGCCGTCTGTATCGCCTTAACCGCATTCTCTTGTTCCACATACCCACCGTAAGTTAACCAACTACCCAAGCTGATCTCACTCACCTTTAGTCCACTGGCTCCAAGTCTCCGGTACTTCATAATTGAATATCCTCCTCAGCAAGTATGTTGTGTTAATCATGTTTCATGACCTTATTGTAAACATTCCGTGTGTCCTTTGGAAATGTTAATTCACGACATGCCCACATCACAAATAGATTATTTTGCAAAAATAATAGTAATTTAGGAATAATGAGGCAAACTAAGCGAAATCACTAACCTATACTTAGGAGGAACCCGGCTGTGACTAATCACTTAGAACCATCACATCAACTGCCCCAATATCCTGAATCCCTTTGGCGGGCCTCAACCGAACTACCCACTTTCCCCCAACTGACGGAAGATATTACGGTAGATGTAGCTATCGTGGGTGCTGGAATTGCAGGTATAACGACTGCCTACTTATTATCTAAAGAAGGATTAAGGGTTGCATTACTAGATGCAGGCCAAATATTAGAAGGGACCACCGGACATACCACTGCTAAGGTTACCGCCCAGCATGGCCTAATCTATGACGAACTGATTCAGCATTTGGGAGAGGAACTAGCCGCCAAGTACTATCATGCGAACAGTGAGGCAATTGAATGGCTGGCACGAACCGTGAAAGATCTCGACATTTCTTGTGAATGGAAAGAAGAAGACGCCTATCTGTATGCCGAAGGCGAGCAAGCAGAAGCCAAGCTTATCAAGGAATTTAAAGCCTACGAGAAACTCGGAATTCCAGGGCTATGGAAAGACACTGTCCCTATTCCCCTTCATATTAAAGGCGCCATTCAGTTACCTGGTCAAGCGCAGTTCCATCCATTAGCTTATTTGAAACGTCTGGTGGAAGCCATTGTCAAAGCTGGTGGAGTTATTTATGAGAATACAACCGTTAGTGAAAAGCTCGGAGGAGAACGACCTTTCACGCTCACAACACTTCATGGTAATCACCAAGTCACATGTCAGCATGTCGTCTCAGCCTCCCACTTCCCATTCACGGATGGGGGAGGGTTCTACTTCTCACGCCTTCATGCAGAACGATCCTATGTTGTTGCTATGAAACCACAAACACCTTTTGCTGGCGGAATGTATATCAGCGTTGACGAGCCCATACGTTCTCTAAGATCCGCTTCATGGAATGGAGAATCGCTCGTTCTCGTTGGTGGAGACAGCCATAAGACCGGACAAGGGATATGCACCTATCGACATTATGAGAACCTGGAAGAATTCGGTGATACGCTGTTAGGCATGACGGGAATTCCTTTCCGCTGGTCTGCTCAGGATCTATTCACCCTCGATAAGGTTCCTTATATCGGCCAAATTACCGCTAGCGATGAAGGTATTTATGTAGCGACTGGATTCGCCAAGTGGGGAATGACAAGCGGAACGTTATCTGCAAGACTCATCACCGATCAGATCCAAGGAAGAGAGAACCCTTATTCCGAACTTTTCTCTCCTTCACGATTCCACCCTAATCCAAGTATTAAGAATTTCATCGTACAAAATGTCAATGTAGCTAAGGAGATGTTATCCGGCAAGTTAGGCATTGTGTATACCAAAGCCAATGATCTTCAGAAAGATGAAGGTGCCGTCGTAACCCATTTCGGAAAAAGAGCTGGTGCATACCGTGACACTGAAGGCGCGATTCATCTAGTTGATACGACATGCACTCACCTGGGCTGCGAGGTAGAATGGAATGAAGGTGACCGTTCTTGGGACTGCCCTTGCCACGGTTCTAGATTTGGTTATGATGGGAATGTTCTTGAAGGACCTGCACAAGAACCTTTAAAGAAACTGGATTTTTAAAACGTAACATAAAACCCCACTCTCCTTCATAGAAAGGAAGTGGGGTTTGTATATAGCTTTTAAGTCTCCAACATAATTTGTCCGGTCTGCGATAGGTCATATTCTGAGATTGCACTTAGTTCCTGCTTGTACTCATCAGATTGTAGAATGTCCATCAGTGATCCGATCCAGCCTATGTTATCTACGTTCTTCATCATCACAAGATCGTATCTCTCATTCATTAATGGAATAAACTCGACATGGTCAACCATGGATGCCGCTTTTTCAGTACCTACACCTACATCCGCTTCGCCAGAGGCTACTCTAGTCGCCACAGCTAAATGATTAGACCGTTCATCACCGTATCCTAATAGCTGGTGAGAATGAATTCCATGCATACGTAGTTGCTCATCCAGTAATACTCTAGCACCAGAGCCCTTCTCACGATTAATCAATCGAAGTCCTGACTGGGTTAAATCCGTCCAATGGTTAATATTCTTGGGATTGTTAGATTGAACATACAATCCCGCTCTTCTAAACAGGAGATTGACTACTATATAGGAGGAGCCTGCAAGTAACCTTTTTATATAAGGAAGATTGTATTCTCCTGTATCCCCATCTAAAAGATGCGTGCTGACAACGTCCGCTTCTCCTTTGTACATAGATATAAGACTCTCAAGACTACTGACATGGCTACGAAGTGGACGTATCCCTGTCGTCTTGTCTTCTATATGTTTAGACAATATATCAAGGCTGATATCTTGGCCAGTAATGACGATAGATCGTGTACCTGCCTTCAACGAAGATAGGTCTGACGTTTCTATAGGGTTTAAAGAAGGTGTGTTAGACAACCCTTTAGCCCGTTGTTTATAAGCTTCCAGATCTACTGCATCTATTCGCATTTGCTTGCCCACCCTATAGGAGAGCAACTCACCCTTTTTTATCAGATCATATACGGTAAGCTTAGAGATCTTCAATAGTTTCGAAATTTCCTCTGTTGTATAGGACACATCGTTAGTCATAGGGATCCCCTTCCATTACTATCACGGTCACGTTAATTGATTACTTTATTCTAGCATATCTCCAAATCATTATGATAAATAAGGTTTACATTCCAATGGAATTCCACGTATAATTCATACTAATTATAACTAGATATAACCATTTATAACTTAGGAAGGTGAAAAAGTGACTAGATTGATAAAAAGTAGTTATATTCTGTGTCTCATCTTAATCATTTCGCTTATAGTCGTTGCCTGTAATTCATCTAAAAATACAACCACACAAACGATCAAGGCTCCTGTAGAAACGATAGAACTCACGATCTCTGCCGCTGCGAGTCTAACGAACGCTCTACAAGATATACAAACCCTTTATGAAACAACCCACACCAACGTTAAGCTTAACTTTAATTTCGCGGCATCAGGTGCTCTACAACAACAGATCGAGCAGGGTGCTCCAGTTGATCTGTTCATCTCCGCAGCCACTAAGAATTTGCAGGCGCTCGTAGATAAACAGTTCATTCAAGCAGACAAACACACGAATCTATTAACTAATGAACTGGTTGTTGTTGTTCCTACTGACTTCAATGCTGTGATCACCAAGGTTAGCGACTTATCTCATGAGGATATTACTAAACTGGCAGTAGGTATTCCCGAGAGTGTTCCGGCAGGAAATTATGCCAAAGAAGCATTAACGAAGGCAAACTTATGGGATACGCTACAACCCAAGATCGTACAAGCCAAAGATGTACGTCAAGTCCTTCAATACGTTGAGACAGGAAATGTAGATGCAGGTTTTGTGTATCAGACAGATGCGTTGACTACAGACAAAGTGAAGGTTATTTTCACCGTAGACCCTACTACTTACACTACTATAAAGTACCCAATGGGAATCATATCAACAACGAAACATCTTGAGGAATCTGAAGACTTTTACACATTTCTACAAACAGAAGCGGCTTTGAAAATATTCATAAAATACGGGTTCTCCGTACCTAAATGAACACGCTACATATAGATTGGCACCAGTTCTGGATTCCCATTCGATTATCGTTACAGATCGCATTCCTTTCAAGCATCGTAACTATTGTATTAGGCGTCGTCGTTGCTTGGTGGATGACCAAAAGGCAATTCAGGGGAAAGATTTGGCTCGAAACGTTGTTTATGCTACCACTTGTTCTTCCACCAACGATCGTTGGCTTTCTCCTACTTATTATATTGGGAAGAAAGAGCTGGCTTGGACAAGCCATTGAACGGTTCTTTACATCCCCTATCATATTCTCATGGTGGGCCGCCGTTATTGCTGCCATTGTCGTTTCTTTTCCGCTTGTGTATCAAACAATGAAAGTGGGACTTTCTTCTATAGATAAAGATTTAGAAGAAGCTAGTCGCTCGATGGGCGCAAATGAATGGCAGGTTTTTCGATATATTATGCTCCCCTTGGCCTCAAGATCATTGGTAACCGCTTATATTCTAGGCTTCGCACGAGGCCTAGGCGAATTCGGGGCAACGCTCATGATTGCTGGAAATATCCCTGGCAAAACACAAACCATCCCCACAGCCATTTATGTAGCCGTTGATTCTGGCAATACCCGTATGGCATGGGCCTGGACTCTCACGATGATTCTAATCTCCTTTCTATTGCTGTTATTAACAGGCCGAAAGAAACAATAAGCACAAAAAGAGCATGCCAACAATATCCCATGAGATCTTGTTGGCATGCTTTGTCTTGAATAAATCACATCTGCTCTAAGAGAAATTCTATTTGTTTAAGGTATCGATAAACAATTTCAAGAAAGCCTCGCCATCTACTTCGACACACACGTTCATATTAGGTGATTTAGCTAGCGATGATTATGGGGAACTTGATATTTACATCCCTGTTCGTTTAATTGAGTAATCCTTATATTTCAACGCCTTTTCCTTTCATGCATGATAACACGTTTAACGGGTTACTCTAAAAAATGTCCAAACCAAAAGAATTGGAAAAGGAGGGAATCCGTTGGAGCATCAGACTGATGATCAAGTCCGAAACAAGGAAAATAGAGATGGAGATTCTCTTGCCGAAAGAAAGAAAATGGAGAGTGGCGTAGATATTGAACCACAAGCAGATGAGTGGGCTGCTAGACCCGTAAATCATGTTGAAACAGAGTGCAAGAATAACTAACATTATCATGATCGACTAAGACCACCACGAGCATGGGATGACCTCTGTCCATCGAAGAGGATCATTCCAACCGTGGTGGTCTTCTGCTTGCCAACTAGACTACTATCATTTCACATGAATCTGACTCACCACATTTTCCAATTGTGCTGTGGGGTTGCACCGAAAGTAATAGAGTGATTCCGCTCGATGTGAACCTTGGGCGTAGGCATGCATATGTTATATAAGCCTATTAGATAAGGGAGCGGATTACGGAAATGTTATCACATTATGATCAAGCCCGAACGGCAGCAGAAGCACAACTGGTTCGAGATCTCACGACATCCTTGAATGGTGAATACCATGCTATTACCTGCTACGAGAAGTTAGCGGCTTTGGCCCCTACAGAAGAGATCAAGAAAAAAATTATGGAAATACGTCAAGATGAGATCAGACATTTCCAGCATTTTGCTCATGTTTACACCTGTTTAACAGGTTGTTTACCTGCTCCCAAATTATCCGAAGCTTGTGCATCTGAATATAGAGCAGGTGTATTAGCTTCATTTAAGGACGAGCAAAACACAGTCGATTATTATCTCAAGGTCTCAGGCCAGGTATATGACACCTACGTAAAAGAGTTATTCAGACGTGCAGCTGCGGATGAACAGAATCACGCTGTTTGGTTCTTATCTTTCCTAAGCTAACACAAAAAGGAGTACGTACTGGTAACCAGTGCGTACTCCTTTCGATGCACATAATATTCGATATTTAATTACCTAGTTCATCTTCGATCTCATCCATCACATCGAACGCACCACTTGAGATATTTGCACATACAACAAGTGTAATATCCGAAGAAGGATAATAACCAGAGTGAAAGCTCACACCAGGGTCATACCCCATAACGTGATACTTAAAAATACCACCATTCTTCTTCCCGATCCACATGCCATAACCGTAGAAGTCATCATCCCCGTCCTGAACATGAGGTGTGAGCAACTGGGTAGTAAGGGCTTCATTTAATAGCTCTTGGTTCGTTAGGGCTTTCCATAGTTTAACCATATCCCTCGCTGTGACAAAGGCTCCACCATCGGAGCCACCTTGCACAGGAAGAGAATAAATATTTGTTCTCCATGTACCGTCTTCACGATCAATAAAGCCAATGGCTGTTTGCCCTGGAAGTGAATCTAACGCAAAATAACCTGAATCCATCATGCCCGCTTGCTTAAAGATTCGTGTCTCTACATAGTTCGTAAATACAAGTCCACTTACTTGTTCGACAATCAAGCCAAGCAAGATATACCCTGCATTGTTATAGTGAAAATGATCACCAGGTGCAAATGTCATCTGACCTTGTTGAAATAGCGACAAGAAATCTTGCAGACGACGTATATGATACATCGGACGCTCGACCCATAACTCCTCAAAGTCATCCATCACCTCTTCATCGAAATAATCAGGTATACCTGATGTGTGCGTTAGGAGATGATGTATCGTTATATTCGTATTAAAGTTTGGAAAATCTATATCAAGACATTCTTTTAAATGTGTGTCCAAAGAAATCTTACCTTCTTCTACAAGCTGGCAAATGGCAATAGCCGTGAAAATTTTGCATCCTGATGCAATGCCGTAGCGTGTCCCTGATTGATTATTCAATTGCTCTGCACGATTGGCATAACCATAACTCGCCTCTGCAAGAATTTCCTCGCCCTGTTCAACAAGAACCGTACCCGAGAATTGAATTTTATTGTGAATCTGTTCGATCCTTGTCATTAAGCGATTATTCATTTGTGTGACCTCCAAGTTTTATTTTCTTTTTTCTGAAGTTTTAACCGACAGATTCTCAAAGTGACAACAACACTCCTGAAAAAAGAAAATGTTCTAGAGGTTCCTCTTAGTACTTATATCCATAATTACCCACCCCCGTACGTATCAGTATATCAAAAAAGGAGTACCACACTAGTAAAAAGTGCGTACTCCTTAATGTCATACATCAAATCTTCGTTATCTACACTGCATCCTCGATTGATTCTGAGAATTGGCTGTTGTACAGGTCTGCATAGAAACCACCCTGCTTCAGTAATTCCTCATGGTTACCCTTCTCAATCACGCTACCCTGGTTCATCACTAGTATAAGATCAGCATCTCGAATCGTTGATAATCGATGTGCAATGACGAAACTTGTTCTACCTTGCATCAGCTCATGCATGGCTTTCTGAATGTAGATCTCAGTACGCGTATCCACGCTACTGGTTGCTTCATCTAGAATGAGAATAGATGGATTCGCTAGAATCGCTCTCGCAATGGTTAGAAGCTGTTTCTGACCCTGCGAAATATTCGAAGCCTCTTCATTCAGAATTGTATTATAACCATCTGGAAGGGTTCGAATGAAATGATCTGCATGGGCTGCCTTAGAGGCTTTAATAATCTCTTCTTCCGTTGATCCTTCGCGACCATAAGCAATATTGTCTCTAATCGTACCATTAAAGAGCCAAGTATCTTGTAGAACCATCCCGAACTTGCTGCGAAGATCACCACGCTTCATATCCGCAATATTCACGCCATCAATCTTGATCACACCATCATTTAACTCATAGAAACGCATAAGCAGATTAATGAGTGTCGTCTTCCCTGCTCCCGTTGGTCCTACAATGGCGATCGTCTGTCCAGGGGACACATCAATATTCATATCTTCAATGAGTATGGCATCTTCCTTGTATCCAAACTTAACATGTTCGAATTGGACTGCCCCTTGTGGGTATTGAATCGTCTTAGCATTCTGAAGTTCTGGCACTTCTTCTTCTTCATCCAAGAGTTCAAATACACGTTCAGCGGATGCTATCGTCGATTGAATAACGTTCGCAATGTTAGCTGTTTGGGCAATAGGCATCGAGAATTGTCTTGTGTATTGAATAAAAGCTTGCACATCCCCGATGGTGATTCTTCCGTTCGTGACAAATATTCCACCTACGACACACACTAATACGTAACCGATATTACTAACAAAACTCATTAAAGGCATAATCAAACCGGAGAGAAATTGAGCTTTCCAACCGGAGTGGTACAATTTATCATTAATTTCATCGAAATCCTTCATCGATTGTTCTTCACGACCAAATGCCTTCACAATTTTATGTCCTGTGTACATTTCCTCCACATGTCCATTCAAATCACCTAGAGACTTTTGTTGTCCCTTGAAATACTTCTGAGATCGGCTAGCTACACCTTTAACAACAAGAACACTTAGAGGCAGCGTGATAATCGTAATAAGTGTCAGCCACGGACTGATCGTTAGCATCATAATAATGACCCCAACAATGGTCACAATAGATGTAATAAGCTGCGTTAAACTTTGTTGTAACGTTGTACTGATATTGTCGACATCATTCGTTGCACGACTCAGAATTTCACCATGTGTCTTGGAATCGAAATACTTGAGCGGTAAGCGAGATAGCTTGCTATTAATTTGCGTCCGCATATCGAGTACGACTTTCTGAGCAACTCCTGCCATCAGATATTGTTGCACATATCCGAATAAAGCACTGATGATATAAAAACCTATCAAGATCAGCAAGATCTGTGTGATATAATCAAAATCAATTTTGGCGCCTGGCGTCATTATACCTTCAAATAATTTAGTCGTCGCTTTCCCCAGTATTTTGGGACTTACGATACTAAATAGCGTACTTAATATCGCCATCAATAGTATGAATAACAATGTAATCTTACGAGGCTTAAGATACTGAGTTAATCTTTTTAAAGATTCCTTGAAATTCTTAGCCTTCTCGCCAGGCATGACCATCCCTGGTCCACCTGGTCCGTGTCCTCTTCCCATTCCTGAGCTAGACTTCTTATTCTCACTCATGCGCTTTCCTCCTCTGACAACTGTGAGGATACAATCTCACGATATACATCACAGGTAGCCATCAACTCTTGGTGTTTACCTATTCCGACAATCCCACCATCATCCAGCACAATAATTCGATCAGCGTCCATTACCGTACTTACTCTCTGAGCTACTAATAGTACAGTCGCATTCGCAGTAACCTCTTTCATTGCTGCACGAAGTTTGGAATCAGTCTTGAAATCAAGAGCTGAGAAGCTATCGTCAAATACATAGACTTCTGGATCTCTAACCAATGCACGAGCAATGGAAAGTCTTTGTTTCTGTCCGCCAGAGATATTACTACCGCCTTGAGCGATGTCGGACTCAAATCCGTCTTTCATATTCGATATAAACTCAGTGGCCTGTGCTATTTCAGCAGCACGCTGGATTTCTTCATCACTGGCATCTTCCTTACCATAACGAATATTCTCAGCAATGGTCCCGGTGAAGAGTACTGATTTCTGCGGAACGAAGCCAATCTTCGCTCTTAATTGTTCCTGTGATAGCTCTCGTACATCCACACCATCGATAAGTACTCTTCCACTTCCTACATCGTAGAAACGTGGGATGAGACTAAGAAGCGTTGACTTACCTGATCCCGTCCCTCCAATAATTGCAGTTGTCTCACCCGGTCTCGCATCAAAGGAAATGTTAGCGATCGCTGGTTGTTCTGCGCCAGGATAATGGAAGGTAACATCCTCAAATGTGAGGTAACCACGTTGACCATTATCTTGCTTAGGTTGTGCTGGATCATTAATTTCCGGTACCATGTTCAATACCTCATTAATGCGGGTTGCTGAAGCTGAAGCTCTTGGAACGATAACAAAAATAACAGAAACCATAATAAGAGAGAACATGATTTGCGCAGCGTACTGAATAAATGCCATTAAAGAACCTACTTGCATATCACCATTGCTTATACGAATTCCACCGAACCAGACAATGGAAATCGTTGCAAAGTTCATAACAAGCATCATGATTGGCATCATAGCTGCCATAATTTTATTTACTTTAATAGCTGTGTTTGTTAAGTCTACATTGGCATCGTTGAAGCGCTTAGTCTCATGCTCCGTACGATTGAACGAGCGAATTACTCGCATACCCGTAAGATTCTCGCGTAATACACGATTCAATGTATCTAACTTCACCTGCATTGCTTTAAATAGTGGAAGTCCCTTAAGTGCTAAAATCGCAATCGCACCAACAAGTACAGGAATAACAACAACAATAACAAGTGATAATTTGGCGTCTTTATTTACGGCCATAATGATACCACCAACACACATCATCGGAGCGCTTATCATCATGCGAAGAAGCATAATTAGCACCTGTTGAACTTGGTTAATATCATTCGTGGTCCGGGTAATTAAAGAAGCTGTGCCAATCTTATCAAACTCCTGTAGTGAGAAATTCTGCACATGATTGAACATCTTACTCCGTAATCGTTGACCGAATCCTACAGCAACACGAGAGGAGAAATAGCTTGCTCCTATAGAGCAAATAGCTCCTATACCCGCAATCAGCAACATGATGCCACCTATTTGCCAAATATATGGAATATCACCTTCCACAATTCCTTTATCTACAATATCCGCCATCAATGTGGGTAGATATAGATCCGATAATGATTGTATAAATACCAGAATGAGGACAAATGTGATTGGAATTCTGTACGGTTTTAAATGTTTAAATAATTTCAACATATGTTATTCATCCCCACTTTCAGTCTGACGCGAGTCTACCTGCTCATAATATTGACAAGCTTTAATGAGTAAATCTACCAGTTGGTTACTTTCTTCTTCCCCTAAGTAATGAATTAAACCACTAAAAGAAGCCTCTGTTAGCGCTAATGCCTCTTGAACGACTTCTTTACCCTTCTTACTCAACTTAATTCGAACCGCTCTACGATCTTCCTGATCCATTGTTCGTTCAATGAACCCCTTAGCATCCAGTTCCTTAAGTAGCTGAGTAACGGTAGGAGAAGTAACACCTAGAATTTCACTAATTTCAGAAACTCTTAAACCTGCAGTATTAGGCTCTCTTTTCTTTTGTAAACAGAACATAAGAATCACTTCACTTGGTTTAACACCCTTAATCGCATTATGGCTAAACCCTGCTTTATTGAATCTCTTAATAGCTATGAACAATTTCTCCGCATTTAAATTCTCCATTACGATAAACGTTTCTCTCCTAGTAAATCCGAATTAGTTAGGTTACCTATGTATTATAATTCCCCCCAAAAACATATGTCAAATGTTGCATACGTTTTCAAATAGAAATATTATAAGTAGCCTTTATTCCTGCTTAGTACGACTATTCTCCATGAGTATTCCTTTCGTGAAGTGTATCCATTCCTGTGCGGCAAAAGACTGGTACCGATCTTTACGCCAAATCATGCCGAGTTGCCACGGAATGGATGGATTAACGAGAGGGATGATATGAATCCGCGACGCATCTACTTCACGACAAATGGTCTCTGGTAGAAGAGCGATCCCCAAATTGGCAGCTACCATCCCGCTAATTAAGTCCCACTGCGAGCTCTCATAGACGACATGAGGCTGGAATCCTAAACGGACACACTCTGTAATAATTCGATCATGCAGAGCGAAATCTTCACTAAACAATACGAATAACTCATCTTCAAGTTCTGACAAGGAGACGCTCTCTCTCTTTGCCAATGTATGTGTAGGGTGCGCAAGCAGCATTAGATTCTCCTGTACAAAAGAGAAGGAATGAAATAGTTCGTCATTCGTTGGTAGTACCGTCACACCAATATCCAGTAGTCCGCTCTCCACGTCGAGTTCCACTTTCTTTGCACCATCCTCAAAAAGTTGTATAGAAACGTCAGGATACTGTTGATGAAACTGCCCGATTACTTCAGGAAAGAAACTAGAACCAATCATAGGTGGTAGTCCGATACGAATATGACCTTTTCTAAGATTCTGTAAATCCTGCAGCTCTGATGAAAGATTCTGAAATGAATTCACAATGTGTTGACCCTGTTCGAACATGATTTTTCCAGCATCCGTTAATTCGATCTTTTTGCTGGATCTGTCAAACAATATAATATCGAGTTCCTCCTCGATATTCTTGATTGTCTTACTTATGGTGGGCTGGGTTATATATAGCGATTCAGCTGCTTTCGTAAAACTTCTGTGACGAGCAACTTCCATGAAATATTGTAGATGTCGGATGTCTATTCTACTCACTTCTCCTCTTGTATCTATCATAGCCAAAATGCATGTTATACATTCTTTATATTCATTTTACCTATGAAAACAATTGATGTAAAATTTTCATACAGAATGAAAGGGAGTTGCAACATAATGAATTTGATCAAAGGAATCCTTCAAGTAGCCGCTTTAATGCTGTTCTCCATGCTCATGAATCAGATTACAAGTTGGCTTCATTTGCCAGTACCCGGAAGCATCGTGGGGATTGTCGTGATATTCATCTTGTTGGAGACACACATTATCCGTCTTGAGTGGATTGATATCGGAGCAAAATGGTTGCTCGCTGAACTACTTCTCCTCTTCGTCCCCGCCGCTGTCGGCGTCATGAAATACATTCCAATGCTTCAAACGGATGGCATTCGTATCCTAATTGTTGTCCTCATCAGTACTTTTACTGTCATGGTAAGTACCGGACTTATGGCAACTAGAATTTCAAAGAAAAAGGAGAAACGAGCAGCATGATGATCGGATTGTTCTACTTAAGCTTAACTCTTGGTGTGTATTATTCGGCCAAAAAGATCTATCAGAAATGGTCGAAAGTATATCTTTCTCCCTTACTAATAACACCCGTCATACTCGTTGTCTTCTTATTATCAGCAGGTGTTCCATATGAATCTTATAACTCTGGCGGCCAATGGCTCAGTGATTTACTGCAACCTGCAACTGTAGCATTTGCCGTGCCTCTATATAAGCATTTCAAGGTATTAAAAAAGCACGCTGTTGAAATTATCACGAGCGTACTGTTTGGTTCCATTGTAGCGATGGTCACTTCCGTGTTTCTTGCAAAATGGATGCACCTGAGTAGTTCGCTTGTGACCAGCCTTATGCCTCGGTCCATCACAACACCCATTGCTATTAACGTGTCTCAAGTCATCGGAGGCGTCCCCAATATAACGGCAGTATTCGTTATTCTTACAGGTCTGTTCGGCACGATCATCGGACCTTCCGTATTACGAATATTCCATATTGATAATGAGGTAGCACGAGGCGTACTTCTCGGTACTAGTGCCCATGGTATGGGTACGTCCAAGGCATTTGAGATGAGTGCGCTAAGCGGCACTATTTCCAGTGTCTCGATGATTCTGGCTGCTCTCTTTACCCTTGGAATGGCTCCTACGATGATGAATATTTTATTAATGCATTAATACTACTGTTGTTTAGAAGGACCGCTACGATAACGGATTGTCCTTCCGATCGCTGTTGCCCTCTGATTTCTTGATCACATACCGCCTATAGCGGTAGAAATCAGAGTTCAAAGGCGAACGCTTACGCTTCTCCAGGACAATTCCGTCCTCTGCGCTACGTTTCTGCTTCATCCATTACTCTCAATACAACAATTACTATTCAATGAAAGAGTGTCCCAAAAGCCATTTGGCTAGGGACACTCTTTTTTTGTAGGAGCAAATATGCATCTCAATTCACACGACCACAATCTATCCCCTCCACTCCTCAGGTAATAAATCATGATATGGTCGCTGCGTGAATCGATCATCCACTAACATCAGAATACCTGTATCTTGTTCCGACCTAATGAGTCTGCCACCCGCTTGCTGTACTTTGTTCATACCTGGAAATACATAAGCATAGTTGTATCCATTCTTGCCGATCCCATTGAAATAATCCTTAATCAAATCTCGTTCCATTCCTAACTGAGGTAGTCCTACCCCCACAATAGCCACGCCATTCAATCGATCTCCCTGTAGATCAATACCTTCAGAGAAAATACCTCCCAACACAGCAAATCCGATGAATGTCTCTGAATTATCCGACCGAAAGGACGCTAAGAAAGCCTCCCTCTCCTCTTCAGCCATACCCTGACCCTGAACAATAGTGCTTAGATCAGCATTGTCCGACATAAACGGATCATATATATCATACAAATACTGATAGGATGGAAAGAAGATCAAGTAATTCCCTTTCTTCTCACGTACCATCTGACTCAATAAGCGCACTAATGCTTCTTTGGTCTTCTCTCGATCCCGGTACCTCGTTGAGAGGGGCTCAATTCGTACGTCTAGTTGTTCAGGGTGGAATGGAGAAGGTACAGTCACACTGTAATCATCTTCTCCTGCTCCGAGCATGTCTCGATAATAATGAAGGGGAGACAGCGTGGCGGAAAAGAATATCGTCGAGCGAAATCCTTTTCCTGTTTGAGCGAGCAAGGTTGAAGGATCCATGCAGAATATTTTGATGGCCACGCTATTTGAAATGACCTCAGCATAAGTCACATACCGCTCATCATATAATTTTGATATTCGAATCATATTTTGTGCAGCGAAGTAGGTATCTAATAGCAATGGGCCCGAATCTACATTTGCGTTCCCTTGAAGTTCTTGTTCTGCTTCTTGAACAAAGAGCTCCAACAAAGCGATAAGTTCTTCAGGAGGTTCCTTCCATAACTTTCGCTTAACCTCGCCACATTCTTTTTTCAAACGAATGAAATACTGATTCACAGCACGGGACGTTTCATGAATACGATCATTCGTACCTTTATATCCTCTCTGAAGTTCCAGAAATTCAGTCTTGCCTATATCGCTTGAGAACATCTCTCGTCCTCGATCGACTAAGTTGTGGGCTTCATCCACGAGTAATACCGTCTTCTTCTTCCGCTCTTCAAACAGTCGCTTCAGTGATACTCGTGGATCAAAGACGTAGTTGTAATCACATATAATCGCATCTGCCGCATAGGCTGCATCTAATGAGAACTCAAAGGGGCACAGTTGATGCTTGCGGGCATAATGCTCAATCACAGTCCTGTTCATCAAGGTCTCACTCGATAACATATCCATGATCGCTCCGTTAAGACGGTCGTAATAGCCCTCTGCAAAAGAGCAGTCTTCTTTACGACATGAGACCTTTTCTTGGAAACATATTTTATCCTTAGCCGTTAACGTCACAGTTTGTACACATAATCCCTTGGATTGCATCAACTCAAATGCCCTTTCTGCAGCGGTTCGAGTCGTCGTTCTAGCCGTAAGGTAGAAGATTTGTTGAAGCAGTCCCTCCCCTATCGCTTTCACAGACGGGAACAATGTTGATAGCGTTTTCCCAATCCCTGTAGGTGCTTTCGCGAACAACTTCTGCCCTTCCTTTACCGTCTGATATACTGCTCCTGCTAGCTTTCTCTGCCCCTCACGATAGCTATCAAAAGGGAAGGGTAGTGATTGTATACTTTCATCCCTACGGCGGGCATTGTTAATCCTTAAGGAAGCATAGGGGGTGTATCTGCTCAGAATCTCCATTACCAAAGACTCCAGCTCTGAAAAAGTATGCTCTCGTCTGACGCATTTCGTATCACCCGTAACAACCTGAATATACGTTAACTGAATCTTCATTTGACCAAGTCCCTGTTCTTTCGCTACCATATAAGCATATAGTTGTGCTTGAGCCCAGTGAACAACATAGCCTTCCTCTATATGTGAAATGTCCGAGGAGGTTGATTTGATCTCATCCACCATCCAACCATTCTCCAAGTGGATTAGTCCATCACATCTTCCTTCAATGATATAGATCATGTCCTCGTATAGAATTTCTGTCTTGAGGGATACTTCTTTCAAATCACCCTCTTTATACATTTTCTGCACTTGTTGATGAATCCTAGTTCCTTCGTGAAGTGCATTCGCAGTACGGAACCCTGATTCGATATCTCCGCTGCGAAAAACATATTCGACCAAAGGCCGAACAGATACTTTTACTTGTTTCTGTTCATTACTCCGTACTACCAATAGGATCACCTGTTCCCATGATTTTTATTTATCATATCATGATTCCATCCAGATCATTAGATATTCTTATGATACTTATAAATAAATATAATTAACAATCTAGTGTATTAATGTGTTGAAGTGGTACAGAAAAAGTGTATAATTCTTAAAAACAGAGAAAAAGATTAATAGAGGAGAGATTTTTTATGACATTTTTACATGTGAATGAGCCCGATGAAGTGCAAGCTAAACAGTACGTGAACAGTGTATTTGAAACGGTTCAAAAACGTAATCCCAACGAAGAAGAGTTCCATCAAGCTGTAAAAGAAATTCTTGACTCTCTTGTGCCAGTTATAGCTAAACAACCGAAGTACATGAAAGCTGGTATTCTTGAAAGATTAGTAGAGCCAGAAAGACTTATTATGTTCCGAGTGCCTTGGGTTGATGATCAAGGACAAGTAAGAGTTAACCGTGGATACCGCGTACAGTTTAATAGTGCAATTGGCCCTTATAAAGGCGGACTACGCTTCCACCCATCCGTTAACGCTAGTATCATCAAGTTCCTAGGATTCGAACAAATCCTTAAAAACTCACTTACTGGTCTACCTATCGGTGGAGGTAAAGGTGGATCAGACTTTGATCCAAAAGAGAAATCAGATGACGAAGTCATGAGATTTACACAAAGCTTCATGACAGAACTTTGCAAATATATTGGTCCAGATGCGGATGTACCTGCTGGTGATATCGGTGTTGGAGCTCGCGAAATCGGATTCTTGTTCGGACAATACAAAAGAATCCAAGGTGGCAACCAAGCAGGCGTTCTTACAGGTAAAGGGATCGCTTATGGCGGTAGCTTAGCACGTCCAGAAGCAACAGGCTACGGTACTGTTTATTTCGTAAATGAAATGCTACAAGCTCAAAACCTTACTCTAAACGGAAGTACTGTGGTTGTATCTGGTTCTGGAAATGTAGCTATCTACGCGATCCAAAAAGCAGCTCAATTGGGAGCAACTGTTGTTGCATGTAGTGACTCTAACGGATATGTCTACGATCCTACTGGTATTAATTACGAAACCGTTCAAAGACTTAAAGAAGTTGAAAGAAAACGTATCAGTGAATATGTCAATGAACATCCAAATGCTACTTACCATGAAGGATGTCAGAATATCTGGTCCATTCCTTGTGATATCGCACTACCATGTGCTACACAGAATGAGATCGATGAAGATGCAGCTAAATTGCTCGTGAAGAACGGTGTTAAAGCCGTAGCAGAAGGTGCTAACATGCCATCTACTTTAGCAGCTATTGATGTATTCTTGGAGAATGGTATTCTATTCGGACCTGCTAAGGCTGCAAATGCTGGTGGAGTAGCAGTATCTGCTCTTGAAATGTCACAGAATAGCATGAGATTGGCTTGGACTTTTGAAGAAGTCGATGAGAAGTTACACCAAATTATGATTAACATTTATAAGAGCAGTGCGGAAGCAGCTGAAACTTATGGCTACCCAGGAAACCTTGTGGTTGGCGCTAATATTGCTGGATTCATCAAGGTTGCAGATGCTATGTTAGCTCACGGTGTAATCTAATTATCTTATAATGTGAACCCTAAACGTATGATTTGAATAAGGCATTTCTGTGATCGGTAGCTATACTGATCTGCGGGATGCCTTATTTGTTATTGATTTATGAATATGAGGGTTCGTTTTTAGTTCGATCTATCTAGTATGTTTACTAATCTAGTAAAACCTGGTTTTGACATCTAATACGCTCGAGAGCATAATTACATATATTCTATTCTTTTCATAAATCATATATAAGCGTTCATACATTCATATGGAAAGGAAGTCATTCATTTGTCTTGGTCATCTATTAAGAGGCTTCTAAAGAGGCCTTTCGTACTATTCACCATTATTTTATTGCTTAAAGGTCATTTAGCGTGGGCTGTTACCTTTGGAGAGCTCCTTCCTTGGAAGGTATTAGTTACAGAGATTCCTTTCATATGGCTATTATTCAGTCTAGTAGAATGGTTTGCTAGCAAGCGTAAATTAACCTGGTATATGGTCATTAACCTTCTTGTAACATCCATATTCTTCGCTGTCATTATGTACTATAAGTATTATGGAGTCATTGTGACCTATCATGCACTAGAACAAGTTAATCAAGTAACCGCTGTAAGCAATAGTGTCTTCTCACTACTTGCCCCATATTATTTATTTATTTTTACTGATATTATTCTCTACTTCATACTTTCCTTTCGCCACACCAAGTTTAAGCAATGGAAACGCCATATGGCCCATAAAGGGAGCAAACGTGCCGTTTCGATATTATTCATCTTTTCATTGGTCGTCTGCCTCTTTAATGTACTTCCAAATCGAGCGAGCATGAATGAAATTACACAAGCTCAAGAGATGGGTATTCTAAGCTATGAGGCCTATACTATTTTCTCAAAAGATAAAACTGAAATGGTTCCCATGGATGAAATTTCGCAACAATCCATCGATCAATTAAAAGGAACCACCGTTCCGGTTAACCCTGCCTTCTCGCAGGCTGCGGAAGGCAAGAACATTATTATTATTCAATTAGAATCATTTCAGAATTTCTTGATTAATCTGAAGATTGATGGCCAAGAAATCACTCCTAATATGAACAAATTAGTAAATAGCAATTTTTACTTTCCTAACTTCTATCAACAGGTTGGACAAGGAAATACATCAGATGCGGAGTTTGTCGTGAATACTTCTTTCTATATCCCATCCATTGGGGCTGCTACACAGAACTACCCTGACAAGCAGTTACCGAGTCTTCCTAAACTATTGAAGGAACAAGGATATCAGAGTGCAACATTCCACACGAATAATGTGGAGTTCTGGAATCGTAGAGAATTGTACAACGCTCTAGGATTCGACAAATATTATGCTCAACCATTCTTTGAAGATGAAGACGTTGTGTTCTTCGGATCCACGGATGAAGTCCTGTATAAAAAGACCGCAGTGAAACTACAAGAAATGGATCAACAAACTGAGCCCTTCTATGCTCAAGTCATTTCTATGACAGCACATCATCCTTTCACGATTCCAGAAGACAAATATAAAATGACATTACCAGATCGTTATGAAGGCACCTTCGTAGGGGATTACATTCGTGCTCAGAATTACGCGGATTACGCACTTGGATTGTTCATCGAAGACTTGAAGAAGAACGGTGTATGGGATAATAGCCTTATTGTTACTTACGGAGATCATATGGGTCTACCTATGTATTCTCTAGAACGTAAAGATGAACAATTAATGCAAGAAATTTACGGACATGAATATAGCTACAAAGATATGCTTAATATTCCACTCGTAATTAGTGGACCTGGAATAACCTCCCCTCGAGTTTTTGAACAGCTCGGTGGACAGGTAGATATCCTGCCAACGATAGCTAATCTCGCTGGAGCGTCGCTTGATTCTCAGATTCATTTCGGGCAAGATCTGTTGAATCAGAACACAAACATACTCCCTCAGAGATACTATCTTCCCACTGGCTCTTTCCTGAGTACCAAGGCTTTATTTCTTTCAGGCAGTGGATATGAGGACGGAACCCATTATCCTCTTGCCGGATATGAAGACAGTAGCGTTAGCGCAACGAAAGCTGAATATGAACAGGCGCTGAAATTACTCCACCTTTCCGATAGTTATGTCAGTCAGTTACCCGATCGACAAAAGAAATAATTTCTGTTTATCAAGACAGATATAAATAGAGGGTGTCCCATAAGCCATAATGGCTAGGGACACCCTCTTTGCATGCCGACCTTCTACAGCGAGTTCACGTATTTTCTTGACTAATCTTTTTGCGAAATTGATTAGGCGCAATATTCTTAAATTGCTTAAATTGCTGAATGAAATAACTAGAATTCGAGAATCCAACCTCCAAAGCAATCTCCGTCATACTAGTGTCTGTCGTCAGCAGTAATTTCTCCGCTTCTGTAATCCGTATGTAGTTCAAGTAGTTCGTAAACGTCTTCCCCATGATTGCTTTGAACTTTCGTGAGAAATAACTATAACTCAGGTTACACATACGTGCGGCCGTTTCCGCATTAATGTCCTCCATGTAATGATCATCAATGTATTCGAACACCTTTTGTAGCATTTGAAAATCCATTTCTTTCAGTGAATGGGCAATATCCCAATTCGGTTGAGTATCCTGCGACCTCCGCAAAAACCACAGAAATACTCTACATATTAATGTCCGAACTGCTAGTTCAAACCCATAGTTTTGCGAAGAAAACTCTTCATGAATCTCTGTAACAAGGGAAGGTATCGGTGTATCTATCAAATCTTGTTCGGTGAAAACTCGCTGATTCGTTGATTTCGCCATGGTGAAGGGTAGCACATATTTGGATTCGAAAATCGTTCTTGAAGTGGAATATAGTATTTCCGGGTCAAACTTGATCACGACATAAGCGACCTCTTCCACGTCCGTCGAATAAATAGAATGCGTCTCATGAGAATGAATAAGGATAAGATCCCCTTTACTCAGAATATGGCATTCTCCACCAAGAAACACCTTCGCTTGTCCAGATAAGAAATATAGAATTTCAATATAAGTATGCCAGTGTGCACCTACAACCCATCGACTTCCAACACTTGTATGAATCATACATTCATAAGGATACTGGATGGAACCTAAGGGTGACCGATTAGATTCAAAGTAAGCTTCCGTCATGATAACACTCCCACGATGACAAATATTTAATATTTTAAGATAGCTTCATTGTATTACTTATACTCTGAATTTGGTAACTTTATTTGTATCAAGAAAGGAGCTAAAGCGACATGGCAAATATCGCATTACAACTCTATTCAATTAAGGAATTAACGAATGTAGATTTTCTCGGCACACTGAAAAAGGTTGCAGAGATCGGGTACGACGGTGTGGAGTTCGCTGGATATTTTGGTACATCAGCTAAAGATTTGAGAAAAGAGTTAGATGATTTAGGACTTCAAGCCGCGGGTAGCCATATTGGTATTTCTGAGCTCGAAGTAAATCTTGATCGCACGATTGAGTATTCACTAGAGATTCAAAACCCATATATCGTTTGTCCGGGTCTTCCAGAAGAGATGCGAGACAGTGCTGATAGTTATAAACGAACAGCTGAACAGTTTAATATCATTGGTGAACGCTGTAAAGAGCATGGCATAAGGTTCGGTTACCATAATCACGATATTGAATTCCAGACATTCGAGGGTGTATATGGGCTAGATCTACTCATGAGTCATACACATTCAGATCATTTATTTATGGAGTTAGATACATTTTGGGTAGAACATGCAGGTCTTCATTCCATAGACTTTATTCATCAATACAAGGAACGTTGTGCCATCTTGCATATGAAAGATATGAAGAGTAAAGAAGACAAACGAAATATAGAGATTGGCTCAGGAATTATCGATTTCAATAGCATTACTGCAGCTGCCAAACAATTCAATCTTGATTGGTATACCGTAGAACAAGAAGAGTTCGATCTACCACAACTGCAAAGTATTGAGATGAGCTTACAATATTTAAGAGGAATTCTATAACTTATCAAAGGGGAATATGACATGACACAGAATGCTGAGAAAATACTAAAAGTAGGAATCGTCGGTTGTGGAGGAATTGCTAATGGCAAACATATCCCTAATTTAATTACGCAGTCCAATGTAGAACTCGTTGCTTTGTGCGATATTATCGAAGAGCGTGCTATTGAGACGGCTAAGAAATTCAACCTTGATAACATTCAAATATACGCAGATTACAAAGAACTATTGAAAGATACAAGTATCGATGTCATCCATGTCTGCACGCCGAACAAATCGCATTCCTTCATTACGATCGACGCATTAGAATCAGGCAAACATGTGCTGTGTGAGAAACCAATGGCCAAGACTGCTGCCGAAGCCAGATTAATGCTGGAAGCTGCCAAGCGTACAGGTAAGAAGCTATCTATCGGTTACGACAATCGCTATCGTCCAGACTCCTTGCTACTTAAAAAGGTATGTGAACGAGGCGAACTCGGCGACATTTATTACGCTAAAGCTCATGCTATTCGTAGACGTGCTGTTCCAACATGGGGCGTATTCTTGAATGAAGATGAACAAGGCGGTGGACCGTTAATCGATATCGGAACCCATGCGCTGGACCTAACGTTATGGTTAATGGACAATTACAAAGTGAAGAGTGTTAAAGGTAATGTGTATCACAAGCTGGGTAGCAAGAAAGACGCAGCAAATGCCTTCGGCCCTTGGGACCCGGCACTATTTACAGTAGAGGATTCCGCTTTTGGATTTATTACGATGGACAATGGAGCAACGGTTACGCTCGAAGCTAGCTGGGCGCTGAATACATTAGATGTGGGCGAAGCGCAGGCTACGCTATGTGGTACCGAAGGTGGTGCGGACATGAAAGACGGTCTGCGAATCAATGGAGAAGAGCTGGGTCACCTATTTACGAAAAAGCCAGAATTAAATGTAGGCGGAGTTGCTTATTTTGCAGGCAAATCTGAAACCCAGGCGGGTAGAGAATGTAGATTGTGGATTGAAAGTATCATCAATGATACAGACCCAGTTGTGTTGCCGGAACAAGCACTCGTCGTTACTGAAATACTTGAAGCGATTTATGAATCAGCGCGGACTGGAAAAACGGTATATTTTGATAAATCATCTAGAGAGGAACTGAACATATGATACGAATCGGGAAAATTAGTTACTGGCATGTACATGCATGGGATTATACCAAACAAGCCCAAGAGCATCCAGAGGCAGAAATCGTAGCAGTCTGGGATGAAAATCCGACACGTGGGAAAGAAGCAGCAGAGAAACAAGGCGTTCCTTTCTACGATTCACTGGATGAGATGCTGAAATCTGATGATATTGATGCAGTGATTGTGGATGCGCCTACATCCATGCACCATGAGGTGATAATTAGAGCAGCTGCAGCGGGCAAACATATTTTCACAGAAAAAGTCATTGCCCCTACACTACGTGAAGTCACTGAAATTTTAAAATCGATTGATGAGACACAAGTGAAACTGACGGTTTCCCTTCCAAGATTAAATGACGGATACACACTTGCCATTCAAGATATATTGAAGCAAGGACTGCTTGGTGAGGTGACAAACGTTCGTGTTCGTTTATCTCATAATGGAGCCACAGCAGGCTGGTTACCGGATCATTTCTACCAATTTGAAGAATGCCTCGGTGGAGCGTTAATCGACCTTGGCTGTCACCCTATGTATCTGACAAGTCTGTTCTTAGGACAGGAACCAGTTGAGGTCAATGCACAATTTGGCTATATCACAGGAAAAGAGGTTGAAGATAACGCTGCCGTATTATTATCAACCCCTTCTGGGGCCGTAGGCGTGGTAGAAGCAGGATTTGTGAATAATTTCTCTCCATTTACGATAGAAGTTCATGGCACGGATGGTACCCTTCTGTATGGTACGCCTGATAACAAACTGCTCATTCGGACATCCCAAAGAGAAGAATATACGAATGATTGGGTGGAAATACCGCTACCCAATCATCGCATTAGTGCTTTCGAACAATGGATTGCCCATATTCAGCAGGATACGTCAGCAGATGAGAACATTACATGCGCAACTCAATTGACGAGGCTGATGGAAGCATCGAATATTTCAGCTCGTGAGCATCGCGCAGTTCGTCTAGATGAGTTGAAATCGCAATCTTATTGATTTAGAAGACTAGAAAGGTCGCATTCTCAGTATCACTGGGAATGCGACCTTTTATTTACTTCATGATCCAGCTAGTCGCTTTAACAACTGCGGCATCGGCGTTCTTCAGATCTGTCTCACCTGAGCTCAGAAGAGTACTATATTGTTTCACACGGTTTTTGCCATTGGGCGGCTGATTGTATTCATTGGTATCTACGATCAAGGTACGTTTGGCATAGAAATTGGTCATGAAGGTTTTCTCGTTGGTGCTGTTTCCAGACCGAGAGAGTATGCCTTCGAGACTATCAGAACCACCGGATGCTCCATGATTTAGTGCTGTATCGACGAAGGATCCGATGGTCAGTGCAGAATTAAATCCGCGATTCTTCGCTTGCTGCACACTATATTTGATATATACGTTATAGAAAGTGCGCCACATTGCCTCTCTCCATGCAGCATTTTTTTGGAGTGCATTAATCTTTTTGACAAAAACACTATCGCTATCGGTAATATTCAAAATGGAGCCACTCATCGTTCCTTTAACACCAGCACGTTTCAATCCGCCTTGAATCGATGGATTGCTAGCTCCACTGGCAGCATCAAATTCTTTGAACAATGCTGGGCCATCAGGGCCTGTGTCTCTGGGACCCCCTGTTGTAGCTCCAAATATACCTATCGTATATCCACGTTCATCATCGATATCCTCACAATAACCATAGAACTTTGTCCAATCAAGCTTGTCTTGCTCTGCTTTGTTGACCAGCTTCATGATGTTATTCCACTGCTCTCCATCAAGTCCCGTATTCGTCTTCAGGAACTTGAGCGTCGCTGGCGAGAAATTAGCGTCATGATCAATAGCTGCTGCCACGGCATCTTGGCTTAACAAATCTTCTTCGTTTATTGTAGATAATGATTCCTCCGTATTTAACTCATATGAATCATCGTATACTTCACCTGAATCATCATAAACCTCACCTGAATCGATATATTCCTCCGAAGGAGCACTATTCTCATCAGCATAAACCTTCGTTTGAATAGGGTTCGATATCCCCGAAAATGAAGCACTAACGATAAAGCAAAGCGAGATAACTAAAAATTTCACTCTATTATTGACGGGTCTAGCGACTTCCTTATCCATACCATTCCTCCTAAAAGAATGTAATTTTTACCAACACGATTAATATAATGCAATCCTAATCATTCGTCAATAGTATAAGCGCTTTAACTTTATGATTTAATAAATTAAAGATATTACCAATATAATCTTCCGTTTACCTTCATCAAATTAGTTTAAGCGCTCACACTTTTAGTTAGGCATATGTTCACACCATATTATTTATCAATCCTATACTTAAGAACATTTTTATGGGACAGAACTTAAATACCTAGACGTCTCGTATACTTCATTATGTACAAAGTGGCATGAACCATATGTATTTAAGGAGGTTGATTTATATGTTAACGTTCATTCAACGAAATATAGGTAAGGCACTAGCTGTAACCTTATTTTCGTCACTCATGATGATGATGACAACTCCCACTTCTGTTCTAGCCTCAACCACAGTAACACTTAGCCCATCTGACGATTCCTATGTACAACAAAGCAACCCTGTCTCGAACTATGGAACCGCAACATCTCTGATTATTAAAAATGATCCAACAGCTCCCCGCTCTGCCTTCCTTAAATTCAATCTTACAGGTATTGCTGGAGTTACCAGCGCCAAATTAAGGGTTTATGGAAGTGCTTCCTGGAATACGATTCTTTCGGCATATAAGACAACGGATAACTGGACAGAATCATCGATCACCTGGAACAACAAGCCTGCAGTTGGCATTTCAACTGGAAGCGTATCGATGAATAACTCGATCACCTATTATGAAATAGATGTTACCTCTTATGTAACCACGGAATCTGCGGGAGATCTTAGTGCATCCTTTGTACTGCAAGAAAGTGATGGCAAATATACGACGTTAAATAGTAATGAGAATGCTACGAATAAACCTCAACTTGTTATTATAAGCAGTGGTGTGGGTACTGGAGGGGATACGCAGGCACCCACTACGCCAACAAACTTGACCGGTTCGGCAGCGTCTAGCAGTCAGATTGATCTGAGTTGGAACACATCATCCGATAACGTAGGCGTAACAAGTTATGAGGTGTACCGGAATGGGAGTTTAGTCAAAAGTGTAACTGGTTCAACTACAAGTGATACCAGCCTAGCTGCTTCCACGGCCTACAGCTACTATATAAAAGCAAAAGATGCCGCAGGCAACGCTTCAGCACAAAGTAGTGCGACCGTGGTTACAACGAAACCAGCTATCACACTGCCACCGACAGGCTGCACGCAAGCACTGAATACGACATCCGCCATTCAAAATGCTTTAAAAACGGCTACTCCCGGCTCCATCATTTCGATTGCTCCAGGTACGTACACAGGAAATCGATCAACGAGTGGAGACCCCGGTGGTCAAGGACTCTTTTACTCAGATAAGAATGGTACGTCGACAAGCCCCATCTTTCTTACCAGCTGTGATCCGAATAATCCAGCTATCCTTAAAGGATTAAATGTCAATGATGGTTCCTATGGTATACATCTGACAGGTGACAATTGGCAAATTAGCAATGTTGAAATTACTAACGCGCAAAAAGGAATTGTTATCGACAATGGAAATGGTAATATTTTACACAACGTCAAAGTTCACAATATTGGGGATGAGGGTGTTCATTTCCGGGATGGTAGTTCCTATAATACGCTTGAATACTCAATAGTTTACGACACAGGTAAATATCAAGCAGGATACGGCGAGGGAGCTTATGTTGGGTCTGATTCCAGCTCAAATTATGAGCACACCGTAACAGGTAACGTGATTAGCCATACCCTGTTTGATGGTGGTATTACAGCCGAACACATTGATGTGAAAGAAGGCGCTAGTGGTACCCTAATTGAATACTGTACATTCAATGGAACGGGAATTAGCGGCGACAACAGCGCGGATAGCTTCGTGGATGTAAAGGGTGTAAACACGATCATTCGTTACAATCAGGGCTACCGAAATGGCAATGTAAATATTGTAGATGCTTTCCAGGTTCGAACACATGGCACTGCTTATGTAACAGGAACGAACAATGCCTTCAATCACAACACGGTGAACTTGGATAGCTCAACAGGTTACGTTGTATTTGCAACAGGTGCCACAACCGGAACGACGGCGCAGAACGATAGTCGTATTGGCGGTGGGAATTTATACAATAGCAATGTGAATTAACTACGAAACTGAACCAAGTGAGTCGGAAATACTAACGTGAAGAAATCTCCGACTCGTATTGGTCAGGATTGTGTATCGCCATTTCACGTGATTTGCGGAATTTCAAAGGGGCAAGGCCGACAATACTTTTGAACATTCGTCCGAAATGCGTAGAACTCTCAAATCCGACGCGTTCAGCGATCTCCGTAACCGATAATTTGGAATCCTTCAAGAAGTAGCAAGCATGTTTGACTCGAACGTTGTTGATATATTCGATAAAGGTAAATCCAGTCGATTCCTTGAAGGTTCGGCTTAGATGAGAAGTACTCAAGTAAAATCGTTTAGAAATATCCTCTAGGGTAAGCCGCTGATCATAATGATGGTTAATGTAATGGACAACTTGGGAAATTTGCTGATGAACCCGATCTGAGGAGCGTTGGTTTTGTTGACCACAGCTGTTCTTTTTACGTTGTATGAAAATTAATAGTTCAGTTAAAATAATTTTGAGGTAAAGATTTGTTTCGGGCAATCTGTTCGCTTGCTCAACGATCATTTTCTCAAAGATTCCCTCGACGAAGCCTTGTTCTGGACCTCTTAGCCGAATGACACACGAACCGGGTAAAAAAGAGGCCAACGGATGAAAGGCTGTTTCCCCTCCCAACAAGTCGCATAGGTACTCCTCCTGGAACAGTAACGTAACTCTTTCGAAAGTCGAACCATTCGGATTGATCAACTTATGCGCATCGTTCATTCTAATCAGTAGCAATGAACCACTGACAACTTGATACGATTGATTCTCGATAACATAATACAACTCGCCAGAAATTAAGTAGAGGATTTCATAAGCATCGTGATAGTGTACCGTCGGAATGCTTGTGCTCGATTTGCTTTCCTTGCTGATATAGAAAGGTGTGGATCGAAAGAAGTGAATCTCTAGCACCTCCCCGGAAGCCCGGATTATCTGTTGGTGATCTTATTGTAACTGAAGCCAATCAAAAAGGTAATATCCCTTAAAAATTAAATCACTTAAATTTATATTACATGATCACTTTCTCACTAAAATATTAGCAATAAACGTAGAAAATAATGAAATTCGGAACGGATAATTCGAGAATGCAAGTGTGCTCATGCGCTATATTAAGCAATGGGGGGATCTAAATTAGGATTCTACCATCTCTGACGAAAGGGGCTATCACTTATAGACAAGAAGATTCAAGAAAGGTTTCTCTCTAAAAGTTTAAGCGCTTTAACTATCGGGAAAGGGGATTACACATGCGATTGAAGAAAAACATTAGAAGACATTGGAATCGTGCAGCCCTCCTTTTTATGGTCTTCTTGCTGATTCCGTGGTCATTACCAAGCGCTACATATGCCAATGGGACGAACGTTGATCCTGCAGATTTGTCCAGAGCAGTAAGCACGTCTAGAACTGTGATTTCCGAATGGATGTTCGAGGACGAGGGTAAATATGATATTCACCTTGCTACAGGCGGTCAATACCAATCCTCCTCCATACTACAAAACATAGGCGGAAGGTTCGAGAACTACGATAAAGATAAGAAAGATATCAGCTACCAGGGTTGGGACGACGGCCAAGATAAAAAATATTGGTTGGCGACAGTTTCAACAGCGACCTACGAGGATATTACTTTGTCTTCTGAACAAAACTCGTCCGGTTCAGGCCCTAACGATTTCAAAGTGCAGATCAGCACTGATCGTACCACATGGACTGATGTACCGAACGGCACCGTTCAGATGAATACCTCATCAAGCTACAACTGCTCGAATGATTCCTGTAAACTTAACAAGCTTCCGCTTCCGAATGCAGATGATAAGGAACTGTTGTACATTCGTTGGCTCGTTAACTCGAATAAAGCAACCAACTCCAAAGACAATCCAGACGGCATTGGCGGAGGAGGGTCCAGCAGAATTCGGAACATTTCTGTGGAGGGCGTACCAATCCCAGGAAAAGTTCCTGTTCATCCTACAATTGATCTGATGCATTTCCCTGGAGATGAAGCGAAGAAGGTATCCTCAAACACACCTTTTGAAGTCAAATTCAACAAAGAGATCTCCTTGGTATCCAACACAGCGATTACTGTTGTAGATGCCCAGAATCAGACGGTTCCCGGCCTACACTTTAATGTGAAAGACGATAGTCTATGGATCGAACATGACGCATTAACATATGGTACAACCTACACCGTTACGATACCCAAAACGGCAATTCAAGGTGTAGATAACGGCCCACTTGTTCGAGATATAAGTTGGAGCTTCACTACGCAAGATTCACCAACCATACCGAAACTCATTAATATGGCCTTTAATGGCGATCCAAAAACAAGCATTGCTTTAGCATGGTATACGGACATTATAACCGATACGAAAGTGCAGATCGCTGAAGCCTCCCAGATTCAAGGAAGTCTATTTCCAAAAGAGGCTACTGAGTTTACTGGCAAGGCAGATAAAATTTCTACTTATATGACCAAGAATGACAGATCCTCCGGTAATAAAACAACGTTCTTTAGCCATAAAGTGATTGCTGATCATTTAAAACCTGGAACGGAATACAAATTCCGTGTAGGCGACGGTACGCAATGGAGCTCTATTGGATCTTTCATGACAGATACAGCTACTCCACAACCATATCGGTTTATTGTTGGATCCGATTCTCAGGCCTCAAGCGAATCAGAATTCGAGCCATGGGCGGATACCTTCAAGAAAGCTAAGAATTACATCGGCAATCCCAAGTTCCTCATCAGTGCTGGTGATTTAGTCGATAATGGCGATCTAGAGGAGCAGTGGCAGTGGATGCTCGGTCTGGCACAGGAGCCTTTGTTAAACGTTCCGTATGTTCCAGTACTCGGTGGACATGAGATCTCAGACTGGGACGGGGATGCGACAACTCCGAACAATAACTTTTACAATCACTTCAACTTACCTCGTAAAGTTGTAGATGCTACGCACGACGGCTCCGTGTATTCATTCGAGTACGGTGACGGACTCTATATGGTCTTCAACTCACAATTTGACGGAAAGGTTAGTGAGGACGGAAGTACTGTAGATTGGGATGATAACAAGAAGGAACAATTTTGGAATCAAGTGACTTGGATGCAAAATACGGTTGCCAAGACCGATAAGAAGTGGAAATTCGTCATGTTCCACAAATCCCCTTATGCAGCCGGAGATAATTCAGCTCAATGGGAAGGCGAACGAGTCCAGTTTTACAAGGATAATCTGATTCCTGTATTTGACGAACTCGGAATCGATATGGTATTTGAGGCCCACGATCATATGTATATGAGGTCTTTCCAAATGTATGGCGACAAGGTTATCGATCCAAAGGATTTGGAGAAAGACGGTGAAGGCAACGTCATCAATCCCAAAGGAACGGTTTACCTCATGTCGAATGCGTTTGGGAATAAATTTTATTATAAGAATAACCAGTATGAGAATGGTCCGGACACGAACTGGGAACCTAAAGAAATCATTGGTCCAGACGGCAAGCCAATTCCTTACGACGACTACTTTGCAGCAATCGACGAACAACCTGAGAAGAAAATGTTTACCGATGTGTCCCTGTCGGATCAGGTTCTTAAATTTGATGCTATGACGGCAGCCGTTAAAGACGAAGGTCAGCCAGGTTTTGGAGAAGATGGCCTGAAGGTATACGATCATTACGGAATTAAACGTACAGACACTAAGCCTGCACCAGTGGTTGATGCAAAGGTTGAACTGCAGGGCAACAAGGCGATACTTACCTGGAAAGCACCTGCGTCCAGTAAGGACCCTGTAAGAGGTTTCCGAGTGTATGAGAAGGATGATAAAGTTAGCAAGCACTGGAGTGTCTATCAGCAAGTTAAAGAGACTACGACGCAATACAGCTTAACAATCGAGGATTTGAATCCAGCAATCCAATACAATCTGGTCATCAAGGCAGTCGGTTGCAGAGACAATTCTGAAAAGGTGGAAGTCCGTACACTGGAAGGTCCATCAGGGAATGAACCGCCTTCGGCTCCGACCCACTTGGTTGGCAAGGTCATTTCTCCTTTCCAAATTGATCTGTCATGGACGGAATCTTCCGGCACAAAACCAGCCAAATACCATGTGTACCGCAATGGTGTTCTCGCTGGAAAGACCCAAGAAACCTCCTTTACCGATATCGGTTTGAATCCCAATTCAGAATATCAGTATACGGTAAAGGCAGTGAACGAGAGCGGAGTTGAATCGCTTGCTTCTAACGAGATCCGTCTGAAGACGAAGCCATCTTCCAATGGTTCTTCTACTCTCAGACCTTTCCCTCAGCATACGAGCTTTGCTGCTGGCTCGATTAAACCGAATCATCAGCCGCAGGCGCAAATCGATGCAACTGTGGCCCGTTTGTTCGATGAATGGAAGAAGAAATATTTGAAACCGAATCCTTATCTTAAAGAATCAGATCCGTCACAATACTATGTATGGTATGCCGACGGAGATTGGTTCAAGAAGGAACATGATGATGATCTCAATGTCGATTATGATGCGATAACCGTTTCTGAAGCACATGGCTACGGTATGTTGATTACTGCCTATATGGCTGGCCATGATCCGGAAGCCAAGTCTTATTTTGATGGGTTGTACCGTTACTTCAGAGCCCATCCGAGCAGCATCAACCCTGATCTGATGGCTTGGAGGCAGGGTGATACGGGCCAAGGCATCGTTGATGTCAGCGGTGTTGACTCTGCTACAGATGGAGATATGGATATCGCATACGCTTTACTGCTTGCGGACAGCCAGTGGGGAAGCGTTGGCGAAATCAATTATTTAGCTGAAGCCAAAAAAGTGATCAATGCCATTATGAAAAACGATGTTAATCATTCCGATTGGACATTAAAATTAGCGGATTGGGTAGATGACAGTGATCCTAAGTACGGAAACGCGACACGTCCATCTGACTTTATGCTTCAGCACCTGAAGGATTTCCGCAATGTGTCGGGCGACCGCAATTGGGACCTTGTGATCGACAAGACGTATTCGATCACTCAGGATCTCTACAAGAACTTCAGTCCTGATGCCGGACTTCTCCCTGACTTTGTGGTGAAGATAGATGGGAAATACGTTCCCGCAGAACCGAAATTCCTAGAGTCGGAAACAGATGGCGATTACAGCTATAATTCCTCTCGTACGCCTTGGCGCATCGGTACAGATTATCTATTGACGGGAGATGATCGGGCGAAGACGCAATTGAACAAGCTCACCGATTGGATACGCAAGCGGACAAACGACGATCCGAGCAAAATCATGGCTGGCTACAAGCTCGATGGTTCATCGGCATTAGAGGAATATACGGACAACTCATTTTCTGCTCCAATGATGGTAGCCGCGATGATAGATTCAGACAATCAAAGTTGGCTTAACTCTTTGTGGGATTATAATGCAACGCAACCTACGAGCGAAGACGTTTACTTTGGCAATACGCTGCGTTTACTTAGCATGATGGTCGTTTCTGGCAACTGGTGGACACCGACCATCGTAGACACCGAAGCGCCAAAAGAATCAACCATCGAAAAAGCATCAGCAGTATCCACTACGGCCATTGAGCTTAAATGGACTCCTTCTTTCGATAATATGGGAAGTGTAGGATACAAGGTTTATCGTAATGATTCCGTGATCGCAACGACGGAGAAAACAGAATTCAAGGATAGCGGATTGACGCCAAATACGACTTATCGTTATTTTGTCGTCGCTTATGATGCATCCGGTAACATATCCAAAATCAGTAATGTAAGAGTCGTCACGACACTCGCTTCAACCGGCGGTGGTTCGGATACAGGAAACTCCGGTAACGGTGACAAGGGAAGCTCCGGACCTTCGGGCAACGCCACAAACCCAGTCCCTGTTCCCGTTCCTGCTCCTAAAGATGTGAAGCAGCCTGATGCCCCTTCATTCCGTGATGTAGATAAACGCTTTGATTGGGCGAAGTCTGCTATTGAGTATCTTGCGGCCAAAGGGATTATCAAAGGAACCTCGGATCAGACATTTGAACCAGGCCAAAAGATAACAAGGGCTGATTTCATTCTACTCCTGGTTAGAGCCTTCGGTTTTGATGCTGTTGCAAATTCGAACTTTAAGGATGTTGCATCAGAATCTTATTATTATGACGCGTTGGGAATTGCGAAGAAAATTGGACTCGCCACTGGAACTGGAGAAGACCGATTCGAACCCAAAGCATTTATCACTAGACAAGAAATGATGGTGCTGTTAACCAGAGCATTAAAACTGTCAGAAAAATTGAAAATCAGTGGCGCCGTATCTGATCTCGGCAGTTTCACCGATACAACAAAACTGGCGGACTATGCCAAGGAAAGTGCTGCACTATTGGTCAAGGAAGGAATCATTCAAGGCGATAGTAACGCCCTTCGTCCTGGACAGACTGCGACCAGAGCGGAAACAGCGGTTCTTATCTATCGAGTCATCAAAAAGTATTTTTAATAGCTTAAGAAGTGGTTCATTAAGGAAACCAGCACGACCTATACTTCCATCCTAAGGCATCTATATGATAAAAAAGTAACCCGGGCTAAGCCCGGGTTACTTCATGTCAACAAGTTAATTCCACTTGTAATTTACCTAAACATAAGTACATATGGATAAAACCACCAATTGTATCAATTGATCGTTTATAATGTTAATAAGATCCATACAATATCAGAAAGGATGTGCTTTAGGAATTAAAGCTCTTGATATCTTAGCAACGGTACCCGATTGAGGAAAGTAAGATAACAGAGTACTTACACCCGTTGAAAAAGAATTTAACTAAGAATTATCATAATAAACTGCATATCCTTAATATGGAATTCGTTATAACATGGTGAAGGATTCTAATAAACCCTAAAGTATAGGGTACATACAAGGAGTTTACATGAAAAAAATTATTGTGCTGTTCATTGCTCTAATTGTGTTACTTGGGACCTCCTCTTCAGCTTTTGCACATTCAGGAAGAACTGATAAAAATGGTGGGCATAATTGCTCCGCAAAATCTAAACAAAAAGGACTTTGCACAGGCTATCACTATCATAAAAAGAAAAAATAAGATATCAAACCCAGCTTATGCTACTTTTTAGGCTGGGTTTATTAATTTCAATATCCTTCGAAAATTCCCAGAAGCTCAAGTATTTCGAAGTAAAGCACGTTACACAGTAGTTTTTTTAAACGTACGAATATCAAGGGGGTATACGTCTTATGTTGAGAAAGTTAAATGCTTTCCGAATTATTTCTATACTATTTGCGATAATTACTATTTTCTTTGCATGTTCTATCCTAATAAATCCCGACAGTACGTTAATATCAGCAAACTATACTCAGTTATTTATGGGCTGCACTCTTCTATTCTCGAGTCTGTCCGACTTCAAAGAGAACCGAAAACGAATGGCGATACTAAATTTATTAATTTCAATATTCGTATTATCTGTTTTTGCTTGGGTTTTAATGGTCCACTAGTAACATAGAAGCTCTTCTAGCCTGCTTACCACACGGAGCTATTAGATAAATCGAACATAAGGAGATTAAATCATGTCATTTCATTGGGGTACTGCTTTAACTCAACTAATAACTATTGCCTTAATATTATTATTCTTTTTTAGTTTATATAGATTTGCTCGACGGATCATCTTACATACTTAGACAAGTAGAGAAATTTTAGAGACCGTAGTAAGAATAGAGAAGAAGCTGGACGAATGATTATTAAACCAAATTGGGTGACAAGTCCCTTGTTCCGGACAAAAGTTACACACAGATATTCTCCCCACCCACCTCAACCTCAAATATAGAATCCACCACGAGTGGAAGATTGCCTCTTAATGAAATGGCACCCATTACCGAGCGAGCATGAAGTCCTCTCTCACCAAACACTTCCTGCATAAGATCAGAGAAGCCATTCAGAACGAGATGATGCTCCTCAAATTCAGGACAGGCATTTATCAAACCTTGAACTTTAATGACCCGATTCACCCGATCCAAGCTACCTAACGCTTGTTTGAGAACTGCGAGCACTTCTATTCCAGCCTGCCTTGCGAACTCATACCCCTCTTGCGTTGAATAATCACTGCCCAATTTCCCTTTTGGATGACCTGACGGACCTTTTCCTGATACAAAAAGTAAGCCATTCACAATGCTATAGTTCATATAGTTCGCAGCTGGGTCACTCCTTTGGGGAAGTACAATTTCTAAAGCCGCTAATCTTGCCTCAATGATTCCCGCCAACATCCTTCACCCCCATTTTTAATAATCAGCACTACGTTTCAATAACAATTTGGTTATTAACACGATCTGACTCGCGTGATATCCAGTGTGTTCTGCAATGTATACTAAATGGCTCTGAACGGATCTGATAACTCATGGCTCAGCATATTCAGCATCTATCCCCTTCATGCGCTTCCAATCCTCAGGATTGAAATAAATTTTTACTTCTCCTTGTAAATCTTCATCCGTTAACTCGTTTAATACCTGAATGGACTCCCTACGAACAGCGTGAAGTTGTTCAAGTAATTCGCTCTTAGAATATCCCCCCTACTCTATCGAACTCCTGCGATCTTTCTCTTATAAAAGTCGATTACCCAACCCACTAACAAAGTGCTGATACTCGCTTCCTGCTAAATGAATACATAAATTCGCCACACTATTCATGTCCGGTGCTAATCTAGACCAGACCTCTTCTTCCGATAACCGATTCACATTACTTTCAAATCTTGCGAGCTGCGTATTCATCTGTTCAATCGCGATTTGGACGATCTGAGACATAAGGGATTAAAGCCAAGCAAATCACTTCCTAGGATCTATATGGGCTTCGGGGGAATTGATCTGAATGATATGGAACGAAGTATTCTACAATTGAAAAAGGCATGGTCACATCTATTAGCATAACTATAGCGTCACATTAAATGGGATAAAAAAAGGAGCACGCCTATGATGGCGCACTCCTAAACAAATTCCAACTACCAATTAGGCAAACGGACTTTCCAGAAGGACTATCTCCGCTGTTGTAGCATTTAACTGCACCAATCCACCTAAGGGAATGATTAATTTGGGATCCGTATGCCCGAAGTCTACATCTACAACAATAGGGATATTGTCAGCGCCGAACTCATCCCTGATGACACTTAATATGATCTGATTCAGTTCTTGTTTCTCTTCAATCGAATAATCTTTGGCTCTCCCAAAGATCACGCCCTTAATTTGCTGGAATATTCCCTGCATACCGTAATTACGAAGCATATATCCAACTTGCCCTGGCGTAGGTTTCTCTTCTGATGTTTCAAAGAACAGTATTTTATCATTCCAAAAGGTTCCACTCGGCCAATACACCGTTGACTTCATGAACTCTAGAACTTCAATACATCCGCCCCAGGCATAGCCCTCTACTGTTGTGTTTCCTTGAATAAAAGTCCATCCATCTTCGTTATGATTAAATTCTCTACATTCTCCTAATGTTTCTGGATTACCCCAGTCTTTATAACCATTTGTCCACGTTGCAAAAGGTTTATAAGCATATGGATAATGATCTTCAAGCAATAGCGACTTTACATGTTGCGTATATTCATCAGGTAGATGTTGTAACTGCGCAAGTCCTGCCATAACAGAAGGTCCGTAAAAGGTCACCAACCCTAACAAATTGAAGTATGCCAAAAAGGTCGTAGCATCCGAAAAACCCATGATGAACTTCGGGTTATTCATTATGATCTCAGTGTCTAAATACGGTAAAATCCTAACCGATTCGTACCCGCCAATGGATGTGATGATCCCATCAATCTGATCATTTTTAAAACATTCATTGATATCATTCGCACGCCATTGTGGATTCCTATATAAATCATCTGGAGACATTCTCGCTGTAGGCATTTCAATAATTTCAAACCCTAATATATCTTGGAGATTCTGTAATCCAAGTTCATAGATACCCGGAAATAAATAGGGAAGTCCATTGGATGGAGATATGATTGCAATCTTCGATCCTGACATTAGTTTATTTGGTTTATTCATTATGACCTCCGCTTTACCAAGATACTCGCCTAACACATTCTTCGACACATTGTAATAAGATACCTTGTTAACACTTTAAGGAGGGCTTATACCTATGATTAAAAAGATCTCAAGAAATCGTAAGATAACAAGAAACAACAAAATAACAAGAGCGCAAACGCATGTACATGAATTTGAAGGAAGTACTAAATTAGCAGAAGAAGGTGCCGATCGACATAATCATCGTTTTGCAGGTGTTACCGGTCAAGTGATCCGGGTAGGTAACAGTCATATTCATGAAATAGATCTCACACATACCGACTTCTTGAATCATTTTCATAATCTCAAAAAAATTAGAACCGGACGTGCAATTCCTGTTGGAAATGGAAAACATGTTCACTTTGTAACTGGATCAACTACACTAAATGATGGTCATGTACATCAGTTCAATTTCGCTACATTAATTCAACAACCTTTAGTCTAAATTTTATAAAACAAACCCGAAATACAGCACGGCTCTTCCCACCACAGAGCTGTGCTTTTTTATGGCCGATTATTCGCTTCTAACACCTATTTGCGTTCAGCGCAGCTGTTCCGAAACCACAAAAAACCGCATCTCCCACTAGGTAGAGATACAGGGTTTCAACCTATGGTTACACTTGTTATTGACAACACTTCTTTAGAAGTATACATTTGTATACAGATTGCAATGTATGCAAATGTATACGTATGATACAAAAATAAGGAGTGTTGAATATGCGACGCCGTATAACCCCACGTGAAAGATTGTCCGAGAGAGAACAAACCTCTCCTTCTCCGGCTACCAGCAAACGAAGAGAAGTCAGTAGCTTAGACCGAGCAGCTACAGAAAGAGGTTCAAGTGCTGGTGAACGTGGAAGATCTCATGGAAGGCATCATAGTGATCGTGACCACCGTAAAGATTCGGGAGAACATACCGAGAGAACGCGCAGAAGATTGGATCATACAGAAACAGAGGAATCCTCAGTACAACGTTCCACCCATCGAGATGACAAGAACATGCAAGGTGCGAAGACTTTTCGTCGTGGACGCATCCTCATTTTTCTCAAACAATTACAAGTAAAACGTTCAACCTTAATGCAGCAACTAGAACAGCCTGAATTCAAGTCGATCGAACAAGTCATTAGTGGAGAATTAAAAGCAGTGGATGATATTATTCAACAGTTCACTCATTTATTTGAAATACAGGAGAATGAATCCGATAATCCTACGAATCCGTGAGGTAGCTCTTTATGTGGAAGTTGAAATCGTATTTAAAACCATACTGGATTTCAAGCTTATTAGGCCCTCTGTGCATGGTGCTTGAGGTATGGATGGATTTATTACAACCTATGATGATGGCAAGTATTATTAATAAAGGCATCATGACGGGCGACCTAGCTCATATCCAGAAGACTGGACTCATGATGCTTGGCGTAGCACTCATTGGTGCAATCGGAGGTGTGGGTTGTACCGTATTTTCAAGTATTGCCTCCCAGAACTTCGGAAGGGACTTGCGGAACGACTTATTCGAGAAAGTTCAGACCTTCTCCTTCCGCAATCTAGATCAAATAAAGACAGGTTCGCTCATTACTCGATTAACCAATGACGTCATGCAAATGCAGGCTTTTGTTCAAATCATTATGCGCGGCTTTATTCGCTCCCCGCTCCTGTTTGTCGGAAGCTTCATCATGGCGATATACATTAGCCCGAAATTAACTCTAATTCTAGCGATAGCCACTCCACTATTATTTATCTTATTAGTCGTTCTCATCCGTAAGTCCTTCCCGTTGTTCTCCAAAGTCCAGTCTAAGCTGGATGCTGTGAATAACGTGCTTCAGGAGAATTTATCTGGAATTCGGGTCGTAAAAGCATTCGTAAGAGCGAACTATGAACGCAAACGGTTCGGGAACGCTAATGAGGACTATACGCATATTGCTATTAAAGCCGCACGATTGATAGCTCTAAATATGCCGATCATGACGCTGATTCTAAATGTCAGTGTAGTTGCCGTATTGTGGTATGGTGGGGGACTTACCCGAAGTGGTTCTCTTTCAACAGGAGAGTTAATCGCCTTCATTAACTATGTCACCCAGTTATTATTCTCCATGCTCATGATTAGCAATATGCTTCCTTTCATTTCTCGTGCCAAAGTATCCGCTGAGCGTATTAACGAGGTGCTCGACACCCAGACCGAAATTTCAAATCCTACATATGCACAGAGACTCGAAGGCGATTCCATCATTCATTCCGGACATATTCAGTTTAAGAACGTATCATTCGCCTATGATACCGCACAGGAAGAGCTAGTTCTGCAAGATATATCTTTCCAAGCAGAACCCGGTCAGACACTTGCCATTCTTGGCGCAACTGGGTCCGGCAAATCCACACTGATCAGCCTTATTCCACGCTTATACGATACGACGAGCGGTAGTGTGCTAATCGATGGAATAGACGTCAAAGACATCCCTTTGGATGATTTAAGAGGTCAGATTGGGATGGCTTTGCAGCAATCCATTCTGTTCACCGGCACCATTCGAGATAACATTCGCTTCGGCAACGATGAGGCGGGACAAGAAGAGATTGAAGCTGCTGCTAAAGCTGCAGAAGCACATGATTTTATCATGAGTATGCCTGACGGGTATAACACCGTTCTTGGTCAAAAAGGAGTTAATCTATCCGGTGGCCAGAAACAACGTATCTCTATTGCGAGAGCATTACTTGTGCGTCCTACCATATTAATTCTGGATGATAGTACTAGCGCCGTAGATTTAGGAACAGAATCTCGTATACAAAAAGCACTCAAAGAACTTATGGACCATACGACTACCATTATTATTGCCCAACGGATCTCCTCCGTCATCGACGCAGATCTGATTCTAGTCCTGGGTGACAACGGTACGATTGCAGCCGAAGGAACCCATGATGAGCTTGTTCTGAACAGCGCCATTTACCAAGATATTTACCGATCCCAACGGAAGGAGGAGCAAGAGCATGTCAGAATCAGCTAAGGGAAGCTCTAGTCATTCCTCAAAACCATTGGGCACTGGCATGGGAGGCGTCGGACATAGAGGTCTGCCGAAAGTGCGCCCTAAGAATACACTCGCTACGCTAAAGAAATTATGGTCCTATTTGAAACGCCAACGCACGGGACTTATCATCGTCTATATTTTCACCTTTCTTAGCTCTGTGATCTCCCTCATTGGTCCGTTCCTTATCGGCAAAGCTATTGATGATTTCATCATACCTAAAGACTACAACGGTCTGTTATGGATATGCTTGTTGATGCTAGGCATTTATATCCTGGGTAGTGTCGTAACGTGGGTTCAGTCTTATGTCATGAGTGGCGTATCCCAGCGGACCGTCCTTGAGCTTCGACATGATCTCTTCGATAAGTATCAATCCCTGCCTCTAAAGTTCTTCGATACCCATAATACTGGGGAACTGATGAGTCGAACGACCAATGATATTGAGAATGTATCCAACTCACTTAACCAGAGTGTCATTCAATTACTAACTAGCCTTATCACACTCTCGGGTTCACTTGTTATTATGCTAAGCCTGAATCTTTCATTAACTTTAGTCAGCCTAATCACGATTCCTCTTATCCTATTGGCTACCCGGCAGATTTCCAGCCTGACTCGCAAATATTTTAAAGGTCAGCAGAAACATCTTGGAGAACTGAACGGATTCATTGAAGAGACGATCCAAGGACAAAAGGTAGTTACGCTATACCGACGTGAAGCTACTGAGATTAAGCGATTCAAAACTATCAACTCACAATTAAATGCCATGGGCACGAAAGCTCAGATTGTTGCTGGACTCGTAGGTCCTGTCATGAATGCTGTAAATAACTTTAACTTTGCGCTCATCGCAGCCATTGGGGGTTGGATGGTATTTAAAGATCTAACCACCGTCGGCATCATCGTCAGTTTCCTTAACTATTCCAAGCAGTTCGGCCGGCCGATTACTGAACTCGCCAATCAATATAATATGATTCAATCCGCTGTAGCTGGTGCTGAGCGTGTATTCGAGATTATGGAGTTAGATTCAGAGTATACAGAAGACCAAGGCGTGGCTACCTCACATGACATGCGTGGCAAAGTTCAATTTGATAACGTATCTTTCAGTTACCGACCTGATGCGCCTATTCTTCAGAATGTTTCCTTTGTCGCTAATCCAGGTGAGAAAATCGCGCTTGTCGGACCTACAGGTGCAGGAAAAACAACCATCGTCAATTTGTTAACCCGATTTTATGACATTAATGAAGGTCGTATCACTATTGATGAATCAGACATTCGTCAAATGGATAAGAACAACCTCCGTACGGAAGTAGGTATGGTTCTTCAGGATGCCTATGTGTTCTCTGGTAGCATTCGTGATAACATCCGCTTCGGTCGATTGGATGCTACCGATGAGGAAATTATAGTGGCCGCTAAACTGGCTAATGCGGATAGCTTTATTTCGAGGTTACCCCATGGTTACGATATGATCTTACAAGCCGAAGGAAGCAATCTGAGTCATGGACAACGACAGCTCCTTACCATTGCCAGAGCAATTCTAGCTAATCCTTCAATCCTCATTCTTGATGAGGCGACAAGTAGCGTAGATACTCGAACAGAGATGCATATCCAAGAAGCCATGAAGAACTTGATGAAGGGACGAACGAGCTTCGTTATTGCCCACCGTTTAAGCACCATTCAGGATGCGGATAAGATATTAGTCATGAATGGTGGCCAAATCATCGAACAGGGTAATCACGAGCAACTGCTCGCTGCGAAAGGGTTCTATTACGAGTTGTATTCGAGTCAATTCAGAAGAGTTGTGTAAAGTTAGCCCTTAACTTTATTAAAAAGAGTGTTCGTAATCATGACTTTCATCATGAATCACGAACACTCTTTTGCTTAGAATACATACCGACCTACAAACGAAGTTAACTTGTTGCCATATCCCTCTTTATCGGCAAAATAAGCGTTGCCATGCTGGGCATTAGGCACAGATAGTAGTTCCTTCTCACTGCCTGCGGCTTCATATAAGCGATGCACCATATCATATGGAACGAACTTATCTTCACCCCCATGAATGAATAGAATAGGAAGTTTGGTCCGACTCACTTGGGTTAATGCTGAAGCTTCTCCGAAGAAATACCCTGCCTTCAATCTGCACACCAGACTCGTCAACGGAATTAACGGAAATGCGGGTAGTTTGTACATCGATTTCAATTGATGACTCAATATATCTTTAACCGAAGTATAAGCACAATCAGAAACGATACACTTCACTTGATCAGGCAAAGGTTCGCCGCTCGTCATAAGCACAGTTGATCCACCCATGGAGATACCATGAAGAATAATTTGCGAATCTTCCCCCTGATTTTTAATAATATAATCAATCCATTTCAGATAATCCTTGCGATCATGCCAACCGAACCCAATGTAATGCCCTTCACTCTGACCATGTCCTCTGTCATCTGGCATCAGTACGTGATAGCCTAAATCCTGATACATCTTGGCGAAGTTCGACATGTCTCTTCCTTGCCCTGAATATCCGTGTGCTAGAATAACTACCTTATTCGAATCCGTCTGTGAAGGAACATAATACCCTGTTAACTGCAAACCATCATCTGATCGAATACTAATGGTCTTCATAGGCTGTGTCTGTAACCATTCGTTAGCATACTCCCATGGATGCGTTGCTTTTATTAAGTTAGGATCGACATTCATGAAATCCTTATTGTTACGCAGAATACCTACGTTATAGAAATAAACACTTGCAGCGATTAGACATATCACCAACACGACAATAGCACTAGCCGTAGCCACAACAACAGTCCACATATGTCTCTCTCCTCTCCATTACGATATATAAATTTCTTTTAGAAATACTAAGGCAATCCTTCGAATTACAAGTATATATGATCTGCACAATTTGGAGTATCATTTTTCATATAATGTCCATTCTTCTGATACTCCATCCAATGATAAAATCCATTTGTCAGTTTACCCTTAAATTATGATATATTTTCTATGTAGATAGATTGAACTAAAGACGAATCTCGATTCATGATCTTCTTTAGAAATGATTGAACTTGTGAGCCCATACTTTATTTCAATCTATGTAGATAGAATGAAATAAAGGCGAACAGCTATTCATGATCTTCCTTAGAAAGGATTGACTTGTGAGCCCTTACTTTATTTCAATCTATGTAGATAGAATGAAATAAAGGCGAACGGCTATTCATGATCTTCCTTAGAAAGGATTGACTTGTGAGCCCATACTTTATTTCAATCTATGTAGGTATGATTATTATGGAGGAGGACGACGTGCAGATGGAGTACAGAATCGAGAAAGATACAATTGGGGAAATAAAAGTGCCTGCGGACAAGCTATGGGCGGCACAGACCCAACGCAGCTTTGAGAACTTTCAAATTGGTACTGAGAAAATGCCTCAGGATCTTATCCGGGTATTCGCAATCCTTAAGAAAAGTGCAGCACTAGCCAATGGTAAGCTTGGCAAAATGGACCCACTCAAGGTAGAAGCTATCGTTGAAGCTGCTGACGAAATTATCGAAGGTAAGCTCGATGAACACTTTCCGCTCGCTGTCTGGCAGACTGGCAGTGGTACCCAATCCAATATGAATGTTAACGAAGTTATTGCGAACCGTGCGAATCAACTTCTTGCTCATAAGGACAGTACCGTGCGTATTCACCCTAACGATGATGTGAACAAATCACAAAGTTCCAATGATACGTTCCCAACCGCAATGCACATGGCTGCACTCATAGTCGTCGAAGATCAATTACTACCTTCTCTACAACAGCTTAAAGAGACATTCCGTCTCAAAACCGAACAATTCCAAGACATTATCAAGATTGGAAGAACACATTTACAAGATGCTACCCCTATGACCTTAGGTCAAGAAGTTAGTGGTTGGTACCGGATGCTTGAGAAGACGGAGACGATGATTCAAAGTAGTGTCGAGTATGTTCGTGAACTTGCCATCGGTGGTACAGCAGTTGGTACCGGAATCAATGCCCATCCGAAATTCGGAGATATGGTCGCTGAGGAGATCAGTACCCTAACAGGTAAAACCTTCACTTCAGCATCGAACAAATTCCATTCCCTTACGAGCCACGATGAACTTGTCTATGTACATGGGGCACTAAAAGCACTTGCCACTGATCTCATGAAAATTGCAAACGATGTGAGATGGTTAGCTAGTGGCCCACGATGTGGAATCGGAGAACTTATTATTCCAGCGAATGAACCAGGAAGCTCCATCATGCCAGGTAAAGTAAACCCAACACAAAGTGAAGCACTAACGATGGTCGTATGCCAAGTCATGGGTAACGATGCGGCAATTGGTTTTGCTGCAAGCCAAGGGAACTTCGAACTAAATGTGTTCAAGCCTGTCATCATCTATAATTTCCTTCAATCCGCTGGGCTATTAGCAGATGCTATTCGTTCATTTAACGATAACTGTGCTGTGGGAATAGAGCCTAATTATGCCGTTATTCAGCGTAACCTAGAACAATCCCTTATGCTAGTTACAGCTCTCAATCCTCATATCGGATATGAGAATGCAGCAGCTGTAGCTAAGTTAGCCCATAAAGAGGGTCTAACGCTCAAAGAAGCTGCTCTACGAAGCAATCTATTAACAGAAGAACAGTTCGATGAGATTGTTCGCCCAGAGCAAATGATCCACCCGAAGGAAGACTAATTGATTTAATACTTAATCTGATTGTATACATCGGTAATTGTAATTCAAAATACCGTTCGGCATGGATCCATGCTGGACGGTATTTTTGTTGTCGCGCCATGCTACTCAATTAATAATATAAATGCTATTATCCCTCCAAGTCCAGCAAGTATACACATTATGCCACCTAATCGGATTGAACAAATATATAGGTCTGACGGTTCCGAACCATCATTTGATTTCCAACTCTCTGAGATTTCCCAAATGATAGTAGGATAAAAAAACATCCATAGACCCATAAAGACACCTATAAATCCATAAAAATAAACCATATTCCCCTCCTGTGAAGATGAATTTGGATAATTATAACATTTATATCAACCAAACAACTTCATATTCGGAGATCAAAACAAATGATTCCTTCACCCCTATATATTATATTTCTTGATTCAATTTTTAACCTAGACATCCGTGCTTGATGTAACGGAAGACAAATAACAGGAATTTCTCCCGCTAATATGACTCTTACACTGCTGGGAGATCATATAACTGGAATTTCTCCATCTAATTCGGGCTTTTAAGCGGAAATAATGGATAATAGGTTGAATTAACTGGAAAATTTCCAGTTAGATTGAAATAAGATATACTTTCAGAAATATTAACAGGAGGTTTTCCTGTTAAATGAAAGCAGGCTGATCGATCCGTCCAAGGTTCTCTCCAATTAATTCCTCCACTTGAAGTAAATCGTTATCCTCATAATTCGCAATTACTACATAAGGTTCTGACATCTGCTCAAGCCCCTTCCCATTCAAGTTGGAACTCTTTACACACTTACTCACAAATCTATCACCTAACTTCTTTTCATGTGACAAAAAAAGTTGCCTTCCATAATGGAAAGCAACTTGTTCTGTTCCAAGTTAATTTTTATGTGTCCGTATCTATACCCATTAACTTCTTACTCACAATCCCTCATGCAAAAAAAGCCTCAGGTCGATCAAGATGATATAGGTTACGGTAACGTGGATATTTCTCCATGAGTTCCGCATGAGAACCTCTCATCTCAATCTTTCCGTTCTCCATAAAGATAATCTCATCCATATGCTCCGCACCGACGAGATGATGTGTTACCCAGACGAGTGATTTGCCTTCCAGTGTATCAAAGATCGTCGAAAGTAGTTCATTCTCCGTCCGTGGATCAAGACCCACTGTTGGTTCATCGAGAATGACAACAGGTGTATCCTGCAACAGGACACGTGCCAAGGCAATTCGTTGTCGTTCCCCACCTGAGAATCGTTGTCCTGTCTCATGCATCGCTGTTTGGTATCCCTTAGGAAGCGAATCAATAAGACGATCCATCTTCACTTTCCGAGCTACTTCACTAATCTCCTCTTCAGAAGCATCGAGTTTCCCCAACCTTATGTTATTCGTAACCGATGTATCGAATAAATGCGGACTTTGGTTCAATACGGCAATGAGGCTAGGAATATGATCTCCAAATTGACTAGCATCCGCCCCTTGAATAGTAGCACTACCCTCTTCAGGTGTAATCGCACCTTGGATCAATTTCAATAGCGTCGATTTCCCTGCGCCACTACGTCCCATGATAGCTACTTTCTTTCCTTGAGGAATATCTAATGTTATGTCTTCGAAAGACCATGGACCCTCAGCAACATATCGATGAGAGGCACGATCAATCTTAATATGTGCATCCTGTCTAGCCCTATTTACAAGATCTTCGCTAACCATTCCCATCTGAGAGGACTCTCTAGTATCAGAATGATCATTCTGAACTAAACCTTTCACTTGAATACCCACATCCTCAATTTCTCTCAACCTTGCAAAAGAACCTTGATAACGTGGTATTTTCTCCACAGATTCAGAGATCGGTAGAAATGCATCCATCAATGGGAAAACAACAAGTACAAACGCAGCGATCATCGTCGAAGCAATCGCCCCATCTGCATACTGCTGACCTGCCCAGTACAACATGCAGACTACTGCAATACCTACAGTGGATTGGCCGATCAACTGTCTCCATCTTGCCCAAGTGCTTAGCTTACGATCAATTCTTGCTACTTCTAATTCATCACTTTCATAGGTATTAACGAATTGAGCCGGTCTACCACTGATGACCCAATCACTCATACCGAGTACGGCATCCGTTAATGTCTGATACAACCGACCACGCTTCTGCTGTGACTGCTCATTCTTCTTCTTCGTAAGCCACAGAGAAATCCACGGTAGAATCAGAATAAGAATAAGCAGATACAACGCCATGAATAACGCGAATTGCACATCAAATTGTCCCAATGCCGTTACCGATATCGTATACAACAACAAGGCTACTAGACTAGGAAAAATAGTACGCAGGTACACATCCTGCAGCTTCTCAATATCCTCTGCTAGAATACCGAGGATATCGCCTGTACGGAACCGTGATGAAATAAATAGCGCTTGCGGTTCTAGAATCCGATACATCTGTACGCGCATTTTCGATAGAATACGTAGAATCGTATCGTGACCCACGAGACGCTCCACATAATGAACCACAGATCTGCTCGTTCCAAAGGTTCTTACGATGACAATCTGCACATACACCATCAAGATATTCTCTGGACGAAGAGCAGACTTCGAAATAAGGTACCCTGACGAGAACATCAGACTGCTTGCCGTAAATACCGTCAGGGCACCCAGTGCAACAATCACTACGAAACGCCAGAAGTATGAAGTGATATAAGGCCGCAGCCATTGTTCGCGTCTCATAGTACACCCTCCAGTTGTGATCTAATTAATGCATAATACACGCCCTTGCAGGCAAGTAACTCCTCGTGGGTACCAATCTCAGCAACCTTCCCTTGATCCATCACAATGATCTGATCCATATCTGGCATCCAATGTAGTCGGTGAGTTGCCAGGAATACTAACTTTCCTTCAAAAAGCGAGCGCATGGTCTCTTTCAACTCATACTCCGTCTCAATGTCCAAATGCGCTGTTGGTTCATCTAATAGAATAACGGGACGATCGCTGAGGAACGCCCGTGCAAGTGCAACCCGTTGCGCTTGTCCACCACTAAGCGTACGACCTCCGCCACCAATAACTTCATCATAGCCAGCTGGCAAGCTACTCACTAGATCCGACAATCCCGCATTCTTTACTGCTTGTTCTACTTCTGCTTGACTAGCATTCGGCGTGTAGAACTTCACATTATCAGCAAGACTGCTGCTGAACAGATACGGACTCTGTGGAATATAAGTCATCTGATTCTGCCAAGCTGCATCTGTTAGGGCAGGAAGACGTTGTCCGTTCAATACGACATCCCCTGATGAAGGGCTTAGAAAACCACTTAGAATATCTATCAATGTAGATTTACCCGCTCCACTTTCACCAATAATCCCAATCTTCCGCATCCCTTGAATATGCAAGGTCACATCCTGTAAAGAATGTGGTCCCTCCGCTTCATGCTGAACCTGTACATTAGATAACGTTAGTTGACTATCTGATCTCCAAGAATACGAGAATCCATCGGGTAGAGTTACATCCATCTTCTGTATCGGCATATCAATAATGGCTTGAATCGCTTCTCCCGCCTCTTTACCATTCAAAGTTGCATGGTAATCGGCTCCCACCATACGAACCGGCAGGAAGTACTCAGGAGCAAGAATAAGGATCGTTAATCCTGTAACGAGCATCATATCCCCATTTACCAAACGAAGTCCTAAGCTCACTGCTACGGATGCTACAGACAACATCGTGAAGAAGTCCAAGGCGAATGAGGATAAAAAAGCCACCCGAAGGGTACGCATCGTGGCTGTTCTGTACTTATCACTGACTTTTCCAATCGTATGACTATGCGATTTACTTCGTCCTAAATATTTCAACGTCTCAAGCCCACGTAAGGAATCCACGAAATGATTCGCTAAATTACGGTAAGAGACCATTTGACTGTCTACTTGTTTACGTGAAGATAGACCAATTAAGATCATAAATACAATTAGAATCGGCATCGTAACTAACAATATAATCGCGGACTGAACATCCTGTGTAAATATATAAATGAAAGTTACTGCGGGTATAATGGCAGTAGCCACCATACGCGGAATAATCAGTTCCAAATACACTTTAAACTTGAGAACGCCGTCCAGAACAAGTGTGACAAGTTTCCCTGTTCCTTCCGTCTTTGCGAATCGTGGTCCCAGTAGGAATAACTTATCCATCAGCTGTTTACGCAATAACGCACCGGTATGCTCAGCATAGCGGTACGTTATTTTTTGTTGCGCAAAATTCGTGAGATGCCTAACCAAGAAAGCCGCTAGGAATTGAAAGATGCCAACATTCTGATCTTGTAATGAACCCCCGGCAAAGAGGGCGGAGACAACTTCCGATAACGTTCTAGCCATCCATAGAATGGATACACTTTGCACTAAGGTCAGCAGTGCCACCGCCGCTAAGACGGGTTTAATACCTTTGAAGCCTAATAGATTACGGCCCATTAGTACTCCAAATGATCTTTCGCGTTCACGCGTTTATGGAATACGAAGTAACTCCATATTTGATATCCTAGTACGAAAGGAAGCAAAGTAAGTGCGATGATGGACATGACCTTTAATGAATATTGACCTGATGCAGCATTCGTGAGCGTCAGACTATAGGCATCACTAATTGAGCTAACCATGACCCGTGGGAACAATCCAATAAATATGGAAGTGAAGGATATGGCAATAATAGCTCCTGTCATACCAAAAGCCCAACCATCTCTTTTGCGGGAAATAAAGAATGCAGCGAGGAGATATACGATCACTCCTACCACAGCAACTATGCTCAGAATAGTACCCCGAACTTCGAATACATCTGTGTTAAAGTACGTCATAACAGTAAATCCAACCATTAGAATAGCAAGAGGAATCAGAAGTTTCTTAGCCATCGCACGTGCTCTGTCCTGTAAATCACCTAATACTCTTAAGGTAGTGAACATCAGACCATGCACTAGACAAAGAACAACGACTGTAATACCTCCAAGTAAGGTATACACATTCACAACATCAAACAATCCTGCATTCATATTCATATCTTCGCCAATGGGAACGCCCTGGATAAGACAAGCAAATACCACACCGAACAGAAGTGGAGGTAATAAGCTTCCGATGAATATGACGATATCCCACGTTTTCTTCCATGTCTCAGAAGCTACTTTACCTCTAAATTCAAAGGCCACACCACGACCAATCAGAGCCAATAGAACAAATACGAGTGGTGTATAGAATCCACTAAATAATGTGGCATACCAATGTGGGAAAGCTGCAAACATCGCACCTCCTGCAGTAATCAACCATACTTCATTCGCATCCCAGAAAGGACCAATGGAATTAATTAATACACGACGCTCTGTGTCATTCTTGGCAAGAATCGTTGTAGACATTCCTACGCCAAAGTCGAAACCTTCTAAGAAGAAAAATCCAACAAATAGTACAGCAATCAACAAGAACCACAACTCATTAAGAGACATGATACCCCTCCTTATCAAATGGGTCGTGAGATTCTTCTATATGGGAACCTGAATCGTTCGGTCCCTTCTTGATCACACGAACAAATAAATAAACCAATATGATAGCTAACACTGTGTAAGCAAGTGAGAACGAAATTAACGAGAACAATATCTGTCCAGCTGAAACGTTAGGCGAAATACTATCTTCTGTCGTGAATAATCCGAAAACAGTCCAAGGTTGGCGACCAATCTCAGTCATAATCCATCCTGCCCAGTTCGCAATAAAGGGTAACGAAATAGCCCCTACCATTATACGCATAAACCATTTATTCGTCTGTTCCAACTTCTTACGAGCAACTAGGTAGAATCCATACATAGCTAGAAGAATAAGAACCGATCCACTGGCTACCATGATACGGAAGCTCCAGAAAGTCGTACGTACTGGTGGAATGTAATCACCAGGACCATATTTCTGTTCATACTCAGCTTGTAACTGATTCATCCCAACAACTTCGCCAGAGAACTTACTGTAGGACAAGAAACTAAGCAAATATGGAATTTTGAAGGTCATCCCATTCTCTTTCTTCTCCGGATCTATCGTCGCTACTACAGTCCAAGGAGCCGGATCGGTACTTGTATCCCATAGCGCTTCAGAAGCCGCCATCTTCATAGGTTGAGTCTTTACTAAATACTGTGCTTGACTATGTCCTACGAGTGCAACCCCAATCGACGATACCAAACCTACAATAATGGCAACAATAAAAGATTTCTTGAAAAACTCAAAATCTTGGCGTTTCAACATTTTATATGCACTGATACCTGTAACCAAGAAGGCACCTGTCATAAATGCAGCTAAAATCGTATGAGGGAACTCTAAAAGAACCTGACCGTTTGTGATCAAAGCTAAGAAATCATTCATCTCGGCTCGACCATTATTTATCTCGAATCCAACAGGTCTTTGCATGAAAGAATTCGCTACTAGAATCCAGAAGGCAGACATTGTCGTACCAAAAGCTACTAACCAAATACACATTAAGTGAAGCTTCTTAGATAGACGTTCCCATCCAAAAATCCATATCCCTAAGAATGTAGACTCCAAGAAAAAGGCTAGTAACGCTTCTACCGCTAGTGGAGCCCCGAATACATCCCCTACAAATCTCGAATAATCCGACCAATTCATTCCGAACTGAAATTCTTGTAATATCCCAGTCACGACACCAACAGCAAAGTTAATGAGGAACAAATGTCCCCAGAATTTAGCCATCTTTTTGTATACTTCCTTACCTTTGACCACGTACATTGTTTCCATGATCGCAATCAACAACGCTAATCCAATAGACAATGGTACAAAGATAAAGTGAAACAACGTTGTCGACGCAAACTGGATGCGTGAGAGCATAACCGGATCCATGATTTTAATCCCTCTTCCTTGTTTAAAGTTTCCAATAGCTTAATCATTAAGTACACGAAAATTAATATCTTATATTTTATATTTTGTCAGAGACTCCTCAAACCAAATGTGATATTTATCACATTCAATGAAGAAATATCCTCTCATTGTGAAGTTTGTCACACAATATTTAAAATTAGAATGATTTTAAACTGTAATAATTAAGGTACATATTTAAGTAGGTTACATATTCGGATTTAAAAATACATGAATCGACATAAATCGCAACCTATATTTAGAGTGATTTATGCCATTGATTTTTTGTCATTTACTAGCGAAAATACACTAATATAGACTTCGAGTTATGCACTCAAAGTCGTAGATTAGCTTATCGTATACTACTGGAGGTTTTTTAGATGGGTTTAGCTAAGAAAATAACATTAAAATTAATTGCTCTTCTCTTGGTGGTAGGTATCTCAATCAGTATATTTGCATATCAAATAACCTATCGACAAGTTGATGAGGCGCTCGGAATTGAAACGGTTGGTTGTGCGAACATCACTTCTGGACTTGTTAATCCGCAGGATATATTAGCACTTGCTCAAGGTGACACAAGCATACTTAGTAACGTTGAGACGAATATAGACTGGATTATACATAAGAAACCTCTATTTAAAGAAGCATTCATTCTATCTCTAGACGGCAAGATTCTAGCTGCAGACAATAATCTAAAGAAGAGGGGATACCAAGCAGGGGACACCTTCTATTTCAATAAAGTAGATCAAGAAATGATAAACAGTATGAAACATTCCTTATCTTCGAAAGTGTATACATATGATGAGATCACATTAAAAACTGGGTACGGACCTATTTATAAAGACCATGATTCCAACAAAGAAATTGTAGGTTTGCTTGCAATTAACGTCGATGCCTCACTCATCCATAAAAGAACAGTCGAAACCCTTCTTATACCTTTTATTGTAGGTGCTATCTTATTTACCCTCGCTGCACTTTCTGTATTTATCATCATCCGTAGAGCAGTGAGTCCCCTATCCGCCCTATCTACGATCGTAAGCCGTATAGCCGATGGAGACTTAACACTGGAGCCTTTACAGTTTAAGAGCAAGGACGAAGTAGGACAATTAACAATTGACATCAATACGATGACAACTAATCTTCAGAATCTAATTCGAGAAGTTAGCGTCGCCTCTCTTCACGTTGCCTCATCGTCTGAGGAATTATCCGCGAGTTCTAAGCAGACGGGAATAGCCGGACAACAAACCGTCATCATCATTGAAGACATGGCTAATGGAGCTGAGAAACAGTTAGAAAGCTTAGAAATAAGTTCCAAAAAGATCGCGGAAATGTCAACTTTCATTTCAAATATCTCCGAAAGTACAGATCAAGCACGTCTTTCAGCTGCAGATAACTTACAAAGAGCTCGCGCAGGAAGAATATCCATGAACAAGACCGTTGATCAGATGAACCACATGAATGAGAGCATTCAAGAACTATCCTTTACAATTCAAAGCTTAAAGGATCATTCGCAAGAGATCAGTCTTATGCTTGATGTCATGACAGGTATGGCAGCAGAGACGAATTTATTAGCTTTGAATGCGGCTATTGAAGCAGCTCGAGCAGGGGAACATGGCAGAGGTTTCGCCGTGGTAGCAAGTTCGGTAAGGAAATTGTCTGAAAGTTCGTCTCAATCAGCGAAAGAGATTTCGGAAGTTGTGAAGAAGACCCTATCACTCATGGAGACCGCTAGTAACAATATGCTCGATACAGCCGCACAAGTAACCGAAGAATCTAAGCGAATCTCTGCGGTAGGGCAATCGTTCGAACAAATTGAGGCTTCTGCCGCCATGATTACAGAGCAAAATGAATATGTATCTACAGCAGTCCATCAGTTGTCCGAAAGCGCAAATGTTATTGTTGGAACAGCTCATATTCTCGTAAAGGTAGCCCAGCAGACATTAGATGGAGTACAAAGTGTATCTGCTGCCTCAGAGCAACAGCTAGCTTCCATGGAAGAAATCGATTCTTCCGCATCCTTCCTTTCCGTCATGTCTGAGAAACTCCATGTCCTCATTGAACGATTCAAAATATAAATGATAATATGAAAAAACAGAAGAAACAGCCAATTGAGAGATCAATCAGCCGTTTCTTCTGTTTTTGAAAGATTGAAAGGTATCAAGTCTTAAGATTCACGTTCCACAAAGTACTTGTTCGTCATATACCAAGCCTCACCTTTGTCGGTAGGAACCTTCCCTTTCTTCTTATCCATGAATACAATCTCTTTACACTTCGAACAAAACCACTTCGTTGTATAATATTGCGAATATGTTGTATACGTTGTTCCACATTTACAGTCAACCTTAAAGAATACAAGATTCTCTTCATAGGCTTGTGAAAGTTCATCATTCTTCTCTTGGTCACCTGCTGATATTGGCCTTATCATCTCAACATAGTTAGAGAATCGATTCTGCACTTTGAAGTCCGCGACAAGCTCAGGATTAAGACCGAAAAACTCTTTACCAATAGCAGTAATGAATTTGGTATTCGATCTATAACTCTCTAACCATTCTTGAATTTGTTTATTAGATAAAGGAACTGTACCCTTAATACCACTGTTCAAGGTATATGTCATGATTGATAAATTCTCGTTGTCTTCATAATACATTAATGTGGAACCTCCTTAATGATAACTTTTATAATGTACTACTTCTGCAACAGATAATCAAAAGGATGAATTAGGTAATAGATTTCATCCAAGATCAACATACCCTCTACCTATGATATTATTCTATCCCATGAGGTTCGAAAGGCTCGTCTCCAGCTAACAATATTCGCAATAATAAGGAGTGTCATATAGATGTAGACCCCATAACTTACAAGGGTACTTAAGAAATGGAATCCTACGAATAAAGCCATAATAACCATCAGGACAAATAGTAGCAACCCTTCTCCTTTTCCCGAGACCTGATAGGGCTCCGAGAAAGGTAATGCCTTCCTTAATATTCGGAATGTGAGCACGGTGTAAATACATATGCTCAATAGATACACAATGACATCAGGAATAATCCTTAATCCAAAAACAATGATAAATATGACGCTGACTAATAGAATTAGCGGTAGAAACAACCTGACTAAGGCAGCTTTGAGACTACCTTTAAATATAGCAGCTAAATCTCGAACCGGCATGACCTTGTATATCCACGCCCCTTTATAGTTGTCCGAGAATTTCAACATAATCAGTACCTGTGGAATAAATAGAGCTGCAGCATACATAAGTAAATAACTTTTACTAGAAGATATCTTGTCCCATTCTTGAGACTGCAAAAAATTAAATAGAAATATAAACGGAAATACAATAGATAGACCTAAAGATGGATACACCTTCAACTTGAAATTTCGGTCATTACCTATCATATCTGAGGTAAACCGATAGAACATTCTCTCTTCCTGTGTAGAACACAGAAATCTTGATATTCCTGTCCCTTTAGGTCTCCCTCTCTTTCTCCTTCCACTATTATCGTTAAGTTTCTGCAGATTCCTTTCAAATGAGGGCATACACTTAACGTATATCAATATGGATACTAGAGGTACTAGCACAGCCAGAAGAGCAAAAATGAGAAAGACCCTGTTACGGTCACCATGAATGAATAGTTCAAAGGGAGCTGCGAACCATACGGGGACAATAAAATACTGCCACCACTTCCCATCAAATACATAATTTAAGTCTACAATATTAAATAATCGTGAAATGAATTGATACCCGATCGTCATAACCAACATTAGGCCAATCTGCACATAATTAATTATATCCTTCAACTTCTCTCCGTCAAAAAACTGAAGGACAACGAGATATAATAGAGCCGTTAATACTACAACCAAGATATCTATGAATACTAGTTCGAAGAGGAAAATTATTGAAAAAATGATGCCATGACGGATGGTACCACCAATAAGTGGCGCAATAGAAAGTGCCGCTGTAATGAAGAAAAGATAAATACTAATATGTATGATCTTGGCGGCATGAATGGTTCTTGCATCCACGGGTTTCGAGTTCAGTATCGTCTTATCTCGAATGTCTAAGAGAACCGATGAGAAGTCGGATATTAACGAGGTCAGCGCCATGAAGATCACAATCCCGAATACGAGGCTCATTTGAAATATGAAGTTGTCATTCAACATAACAATAGGTGCAAGGGCTAACGTACCCAATACGAGATACAGCCACATGGATCGCAAAAATTTATTCTGGTCATCCTTCTTCGGGTCCTGAGCCGATCCTGAATTCCCAATAATAGTGGGTACTCTTCTGCCATCCATCGTCAACTTGACTTGAAGGATTCTTCTCATGATCACATAATTAATTCCGAATTTCTCAAAAAGAAGACGAAACCGATCCAACACCTTCAATGTTCTGAATTCATTCATCGACTACACCTCTTGAACAATAGAGACAATCCGTTCAGCTACATCTTTGTGATCGTGTGATCCAGTGAGTTGATTGAATACTTGCTCCAGTGATCCTTCCTTGGATTGTTGCTGCAGTTCATGAAAGCTACCATCTGCTATGATCTTTCCGCCATCTAGTAAAATAATTCGATTACTGATCTTCTCTACCACATCCATGATGTGCGATGAATAGAAGATGGTCTTGCCTTGAGCGGCTAAACAAGCTAGTAATTCCTTCACAACCATGACACTATTAGCATCTAGTCCGCTGAGAGGTTCATCTAAGAATAGAATCTCAGGATTATGTATTAGGCTCGAGATCAACAGTACCTTCTGCTTCATTCCTTTGGAAAAGGAGGAAATTCGTGACCAGTACATTTGGTCCAATTCGAAGCTTGTCATTAATTGAAATGCTTTCTGGTCCGCTTGGGTATATTCCAACCCATATAACTGTCCAATAAACGTCAAATATTCTTGTGCTGTGAGGCTTTCATAAATATCAGCGACCTCAGGTACATATCCGATCTTCCTCTTATATTCAACGTCTCCATCTGAGATATCTCTTCCTAGAATCTTTACTTCGCCCTTGTATTCACCTATGAGTCCGAGCAATACCTTTACTGTGGTGCTTTTCCCCGCTCCGTTTGGACCGATATATCCGATAATCTGCCCTTTAAAGACATCTAGGTTAATACTACATAGAATCGGTTTATCGCCATAATTCAAGACCAAATCACGGATGGATATAATGGGTTCTCCTATATATTGCAACTTCATTTGCCCCTCTCTAATAATATCCATTTATTAGTATAACATTACTATACATGTTATAAATATCATTTTTAACTCATATATTAGAAAAATTCAATATTTTTTTCCTTTAACGATTAAAGTAGATACTACGGATTCCACTTTCACTCATCGACGCTTCCTCCCTATCCTACAGTTCCAAAATACACGTTTAATATAACTTACAACCCATTAATTGTATATCGTTTAAACGATGGATCATCAAAATACCTGATTCAACTTCCATCAGGTATTTCAAGGTGTTTTGACTTGTCGAAGAAGCCATGAAGAATCCGATACTATTTTTTCTTTTTCAAGAGACGAATCGGTGCCTTTAACCTTTTATACCTCATTACTTTTCGAAACACAGATTTATCAGCAAGTTTCCTAAAGATATAGGGATCCGGGTTCGTATTCACCTCAATGATCCATGGCTTCATGGTTACATCAAGCCCAACATCAACACCGACTTGCCGATAATCCGGATATTTCTGCTTAAGCTGTTTCGCGATCGTGACACCCAGTTTACTCATTTTTCCTATTAAGAATTTCTGTTCATTCAAAGATAGATGAGAAGTTAACAATTTCTCGATGTTCACAAGTTGACCACCACTATGATAGTTCGTTACTATTTTTCCAGGGTGAGCTACTCTACCTATAATGCCTGTCGTCTCCCAATTCCCCTTGGGGTTCAGTTGAACCATCACTCGAATGTCAAATCTACGTTTCTGATATTTCAATAAATGAATACCCATTTGTACCAAATAACTTCTCTTCTTCGTAACCTTCGTTAGCGCTTGATAAAAGGATTGATAATCTTTAAACATTCTCTTCTTCATTTCAATCTGATATTGATATTTATTGGGTCCTTGTTTCAATAGCTCCGCACGTATAACCCCATTACCATACGTACCTCGTTCAGGCTTAATATAGACCATCCCATATCTAGCTAACATTGACGATAGGTTTCCACTCGTTAATCTTTGTGTCATTGGAATGAATTGGCGTATCTCGCCGTGACTTAGCAATGCATTTGTTTTGAGCCATTTACTTGATACTGTTCTCATTCGCTTTCCCTTCATATCCAACCTCTCTTTCCATGAATGAATTGAATTACAGCGATCAAGACAACTTTAACCCCAAAATCAATACATTCTATTCATTCCCGTGCTTCTTTGTATAGACCATACGACCATACCTTTTCCAAAGAGATAGCATATCTTAGAGAAACAAAAAAGTTGTTCCTGACAGATTGGAGGAAAGCAATGCACATTCTTATCGTTGCACCGGAGCAAATACCCGTTCCAGGTAGCGGATCTGTGGAAATATGTATTCTGGCAATAGCTAAACAACTTGCGACCAAACATAAAGTCACCATTATCAGCAGACGGGCCCGTTCTTTACCACATGAGAGTCAGATCGGGAGCATCACTATTGTTCGAGTAGCTTCAGGGAAAGCATCAACTTATATCTCTTCCGTTCTTAGATATATGAAAGGGAGATCTTATGACTTTATTCAAGTTGATAATCGCCCTTATTATATGGCTTTAATTAAACAAGCGTTCCCTCATACACCTGTCTCCTTATTCCTTCACTCCTTAACGTTTGTTCCTCATAAACCAAAAATCTCAAGATATTTAAGAAAGGCAGATCTTATTATCGCTAATAGCCATTCGCTACAGCAAAAACTATCCTCTCTATTTCCTCATGCAGCAAAGAATATTCGTACAGTTGAGTTAGGTGTTGCTGTATCCCGATTCCGCCCATCTACATCAGTTGAGAAAAGAACCAGTAGAAAAAACTATAGGCTTGGTAATGCTTTTACCATTCTATTTGTAGGGAGAGTCATTCCACAAAAGGGCGTACACATACTGATTCGAGCCTCACATCTTGTACGGAAACACATACCTGTACACCTCGTAGTAGTAGGTAGAGCAAGGCCCTCCTACTTGAGGCAGCTTAAGCGACAGGCTCAAACCTTAGGCGTACCTATTACGTTTATAGGGAAGATACCCCATGCTAAGATTCATAAGATATACCACATCGCTGACTGCTTCGTCTGTCCCTCTCAGAAACATGAAGCCTTCGGCCTAGTTAATATAGAAGCTATGGCCTCAGGGGTTCCTGTTATCGCATCCCGAAATGGAGGAATACAGGAGATCGTAAACCATGGGCACAATGGTTACCTTGTGAATCAATACCGCAGACCGGAAGGGTTCGCAGTCCATCTGCTTAAATTAGCTCAGAACAGAAGTCTCAGAGAAAACATGGCGGAAAATGGCCGCTCTGACGTACTGCAACACTTCACATGGAATCAGACGGCAACGAAGCTATCCGCTCTCTATAGCATTGAACAATAAAGAACGACACCACAACTAAGAGGCGCCGTTCTTTATGAAGTTCTATCAACATAGGTAATATTGGCTTGAGGATATTCAGACTTCAGCCCTTTAGCAACCCCATTGCCAGTGACGTGATTAGGCAAACAAGCAAAAGGCTGAATACATACGATATTATCCGTACCACCTTCGATCAGTTCCATCATTTCTGCTGTAAGAAACCAACCCTCTTCCGGATATAACAAACCGCCTTTCTTCAAAAAAAACTGCCGAGATCATGATCTCGGCAGTTGATAGGTTATAATCCCTTATTAGAAAAAGCGTCTTCTTGGCGTAGCCAATAGAACTATCGCAAGTAAATCGAAAAGGACTAAAGGAAGAATGAAAGGTGCAAATGAAGTGTGAACCTTCGCATTACTCTTAACGGAAGAAACCTTCAGGTATATTCTCTTAGGACTGACTCTAATGATTTCTCCGTAAAAGGTACTTCCATACTTTGTTTTGACCTTTACGAACTTATTTAGGTGCTTTCTAGCAGTTCTGTAATGGGATTTAGTTGACATAAATGATGTCCCTCCCTTCCACTCCAATATATGAGAGGGAAGGAAGGGACGTGTGGGCGTTACTTATTTAATTGCTGCACCAATTTCGTTGATCATCTCAACCATGGATACAAGTCCGCCACCGGATAGGTACCAGTAGTTAGGATCAAGATAGACGATGTGCCCTTCTTTGAAAGCCTTCGTATTCTTCACTAAATCGTTCTCAATAGTATCCTTAGCAGAAGCTGTTTCTGTACCTTTGGTTGCAACAGCACTGTCACGATCTACTACAAATAGATAGTCGGGATTCTTCTCTGCCACGAACTCAGAAGTGACACTTTGTCCGTGAGTAGACACTTCAATCTTAGGATCTGCTGGTGTAAAGCCTAATACATCATGAATGATTCCAAATCTTGAGCCAGCACCATATGCGCTTAGTTTGCCCTCATTAGCAAGTACGATAAGTCCATTCTTGCCACTTGCTGTTGCTTTATCATGAATTTCTTTAATCGATGCATCAATCTTAGCTAACTCTTCGTCAATCTGTGATTGTTTATCAAAGATTTGACCTAATGTATTCATATTTTCTTTGAAAGACTCTACTAATTTCGTGTTGTCTACGCCTAAGAAAATCGTTGGAGCGATCTTATTCAACTCTTCATAAGCATCCTGTTGTCTTCCAGAAATAATGATAAGGTCAGGATCAAGCGCATTGATTTTCTCAAAATCAGGCTCTTTCAAGCTTCCTACGTTAGCGTATTTCTTATCTTCAAATTTGGAAAGGTATGGAGGAATGTTAGCTTGTGGTACACCACTCACTTCAACACCTAATTTATCAAGTGAATCCAACACGCCGTAGTCAAACACAACAACTTTCTTAGGGTTCGTCTGTACTTTAGCTTCACCAAGTTTATGTTTGATCGTCAATTCTTTGCTCTCTGCTGGTGCTGCTGTATTGGTCTTATTCCCTGCTGGTTCAGTTGTTTCTGTCTTAGCATCTTTGGTATTATTATTGCCGCATGCAGCCATTACTACAGCCATCATTACAGTCATTATGATCATGAGTACACTTTTCTTCAATTCAATCACTCCTAGCTTGTATTTGTAATGCTATTAAAATCATTGATGAGTCGGATACTCCACACTGGCGCCTTTACATATGGAGTATGCGCACATCATAATTTCCCAAATTAGAGTTCAAACATTTAAGCGAAATACACACATATCTTATTGTCATTGATGTTCTCAATATGAATATCCATGCCATACACATCCTGGAGAACGGTACGATCGATAATATCCTGTGTAGCACCTTCTTTGACAATTCGTCCATCCTTAAGGGCAACGATATAATCTGAATAGACAGAAGCAAAATTAATATCATGGATGACGATAATGACCGTTTTGCCCAGTTCATCAACCATCCGTCTTAGCACCTTCATAATCTGTACGGAGTGCTTCATATCTAGATTATTAAGCGGTTCATCCAGCAATATATAATCTGTGTTCTGGGCAATGACCATGGCAATATAAGCGCGTTGGTTCTGTCCACCACTTAATTGATCTAAGTATTTGTCTTGAATATCCTCAAGATCCATGTACGCAATCGCATCATTCACATGCTTCCAATCTTCGGCAGTTAACCTACCTTGGGAATATGGAAATCTCCCGAAGCTCACCAGTTCTTTAATGGTCAATCGGATATTTATGTGGTTCGACTGTTTCAGAATGGAGATTTGCTTAGCCAGATCGTTACTCTTAGCTTTGCTAATGTCCTGTCCCTCAATGAAAATCTCACCTTGATCCTTCGTTGTGAGACGACTGATCATCGAGAGAAGTGTACTTTTCCCTGCACCGTTAGGCCCGATAAAGGAAGTAATAGTCCCCTTGGAAATCTGAAGTGAAACTTGATCGACGACATGTTTATCTGCATATTTTTTAGAAACATTCCTTACCTCTATCACGACTTATTCTCCTTTAACAGAAGATATATAAAGTACGCTCCCCCAATAAAGTTAATAATGACACTTAACGTGGTGGAGAATGTAAATACCTTCTCAACAATGAACTGTCCTCCGATTAATGCGATGATGCTGATTAGAATAGAACCTAAGATTAAGTATTTGTGTTGATATGTTTTGAGAAATTGATGAGCCACATTGGCAACTAGAAGCCCTAAGAAGGTAATCGGACCTACTAAAGCCGTTGCTATCGACATCAGAATGGCTACGACAACGAGCAATCTTTTGACAACATAGTCGTAATTCACACCTAGATTAACAGCCTGATCTCTTCCCAAGGAAATGACATCCAGATACTTAATGAATTTCATGAAATATAGCGTTACACCAATGATCCCAATGATTGAGATCATTAATAAATCTGTATTCACATTGTTAAAGCTCGCAAACATTTTGTCTTGCAACATCAAGAATTCATTAGGATCAATGAGTACCTCCATAAATGAAGATACACTTCCAAAAAATGTCCCTAATATCATCCCTATTAACAACAGAAAGTAGATGTTACTCTGGCCTTCTTTTCGGAAAAGAATCTTGTAAAATACGCCCGAGAACCCGACCATTAATGCAACAGAAATCAAGAAGTTAATATTACGATCCGACGATGTTAAGTTTGTAGATCCAAAAGCATAAATGATAAAAGTCTGAAACAACATGTATAAGGAATCCAAACCTAGAATGCTAGGTGTCAAAATACGATTGTTCGTAATGGTCTGGAACACAACCGTCGAGAAGGCAATCGCGCTACCTGTAAGAACCATAGCCAGAATCTTCTTACCTCTTCTTGGAAGGACATAATCCCAGTGACCACCTGCATCATACAAAAGGAACAAAGCAATAAGTGCTATCACAATTACGAATAAAATACTAAACTTAACCTTCATTATTCATATGCCTTTCTTCTAATAAGTAAGTAGATAAAGATTCCGCTTCCGATAACGCCAACGGTGAGACCAATCGGTATTTCGTAAGGAAATATAATAAGTCGCCCTAAGATGTCACAGAATAGGAGGAACACAGCTCCTAATAACGCGGTATGTGAAAGACTCTTCTTTAAATTATCTCCTTGATAGATCGTCACAATATTCGGAACAATCAGCCCCAAGAAGGGAATCATTCCAACCGTTAGTATAACGATAGAGGACACTGCGGCTACAATAACAAGCCCGATATTTACGACTTGCTTATAATTCAATCCTAGGTTCTTCGCGAACTCTTCACCCATACCAGCAATCGTGAACCGATTGGCAAATAGGTAAGCTATAATGACGAGCGGAATGCTGATATATAACATTTCATATCGGCCCTTCAAGATCACTGAGAAATCTCCCTGTAACCATGATGCCATATTCTGAATGAGATCATTCTTGTAGGCAAAAAATGTCGTGATCGAGCCAACTACATTCCCAAACATAATCCCTACCAGCGGAATAAAGATGGCATCCTTATATTTCACCTTGTCTAGAATCTTCATAAAGATAAAGGTTCCTATAAGTGCAAAGATAAAAGCAATTAACATTTTCTGTAGCGACGTTGCATTCGAGAACACCATCATAGCGACAAGAATTCCGAACCTTGCTGAATCCATCGTTCCAGCTGTCGTTGGCGACACGAACTTATTACGGGTCAACTGCTGCATGATTAAACCGACAATACTCATACTCATACCCGCTATAATAATGCTGATTAGACGAGGAACTCGACTAATCACTAATGTTTGCCATTGTTGATCTGTTAGGCGGAAGATATCCATTGGAGAGATATCTTTAACTCCGATGAAGATTGAAATAAATGAAAAAATAACAAGTGTAATGAGCAAATATCTCTTTTTCATATTTCTTACCTTACTCTTCCTGAAATATAGGTTTAATGAATATTTATCAAGAATGATATTCATTATCAATTAGCAATAAATTTAATTATACTGTCTTACTAGGGATTGTCAATTGAAAACCCTAAAATCTTTATTATTTTTATAGAGTTATGTCTATTACTTTACATCTTATTTGGGATAAACTGGTATAGTATAATAGGTGGATCGTCCCCGTTCCCCAACAATCGCTTCTAACAACTCATTAATGAGATTGGAGTGTCTTTATGTTCAATATAAATCAAACAACGAATAAAGATCAAAGAAGACAATATTTCGCGCTGAGAATTAACGTATTCTTTTTCAGTACATTTATCATATTTTGCGTCATTATTGTAAGGTTAGCTATCCTGCAATTCGTAGAAGGAGCCACCTTAACTGAGAAAGAATCGAATGGATTATTAAAAACCGTAGCTCTTTCTCCTATAAGAGGAACCATTTATGATGACACGCATACCAAGCTAGCTTATTCTACCCCTATTCAATCTCTTTTCATTACATTGATGCAAGATTATAGCTTGGCAAAGGAAGAAATCTTACTCAAGAAGAAAAAACCGCTTGTCCGGCCTGTTGCTTTTCAATTAGCAGAAAAAATCGAGAAGGCATTGAACACACTAGATCCAAACGGGGAGAAATTAACCCAACAGAATATCATTGATGCGATGGACCTGGAATTCCTGAAGGGTCCCGGATATCAGCCTCGACGGATTAAGACTGACCTTAACCTCGCTGAAATCGCTTATTTCTCTGAGAATAAGACAGCCTTTCCCGGCATTGAAATTGAAATTGTAGAAGAGAGCACTCGCCATTATAACCCAGAGACGATAGCCGTCCAGACGGTAGGATATATTAAATATTTTAAAAGTTCAAAGGAAATTTACAGTAAAATAGATGCGTTTCAGAAAGTCAAAGACACCCAAAAGAACCCTGGATTAACCTATACAGAAGATGAAATTGTCGGATATGACGGTATTGAGTTCGCCTTTCAAGATGAGCTCAGAGGACAGAACGGATATAAAGAAATTTCAGTTACACCACAGAATATGCCCCTAGCTGTCGAACAAGTTGTTCCCCCGGAAAAAGGTCATGACATCTATTTAACCATTAACAAAAACGTGCAACTGAAAACAGAGCAAGCCATCACAGATCAGTTGAATTGGCTTCACACAAATACGGTCTCTGGAAAGACTCATCCAAATGCCATTACGGGCTATGCAGTAGCCATGGAAGTAGATACGGGAAAAGTAATTGCGATGGCAAGTATGCCGGATTATAACACGAACGTATGGAAATCATCAGGAAGCAAGAACATCTCAACCGAAGATTTTAAACAGATTAAAAACAATTACCAGAACGGTACGATCACTCCGTATAGTTCAGGCAGATCAGTCAACGGTCTAGAATCAGTCTTATTACTCGGTTCTACAATTAAGCCACTTAGCGTGTTGATCGGGTTAGAAGAGGGTCTATTCAGAACGACAGATCATTATTTTGATCGCGGAGTAACCTACATCGGTAAAGAAGGTTCGGAGACACCGATTAGAAATTCCTCAGGCCATGTCCTTCGCTCCCTTGATCCTGCTAAGGCGATAACGGACTCATCCAATGTCTTTATGGTGGATATGGTGGGTAAGAAGCTCAATTCCAAATATCCAGGAGAAGAAGGGATTGGGAAATGGGATGAATATATGAAGAAATTCGGACTCGGTGTTAACACGGGAGTAGATCTACCCAAGGAATACCGAGGCACACTTGAATACAATGACGTAGAACAAGCAGGAAGTAATCTGGCAGCCTTAGCCTATGCTTCCTTCGGTCAACAAGGCAAATATACGACCCTACAGTTAGCTCAGTATACGGCTATGTTAGCCAATCAAGGTAAACGACTGAAACCGCAGCTAGTCAATGAAATTAAAAGACAAGATGGAACAACGCTCAGGAAATTCGGACCGGAAATATTAAATGAAATCAAGTTAGATAAGAGCTACTGGCGCGAAATCACACAAGGGATGAATACGAAGGTAAGTGCCTTTGAAGGATTTCCATACGACTTCGCAAGAAAGACAGGTACTTCTGAGCAAGATGCAAAAGGAAAAATGAGAGATAACGGGATATTTATTGCCTATGCCCCACGTGACAATCCTAAGCTCGCTATCGCGGTTGTCGTGCCCGAGGGTGGGTTCGGAGCTCAAAGCGCTGCTCCTATCGCCCGTAAGATCTTTGACGCATACGATCAAGAGTATGGGCTTGATGGGAATCCCAAGAAGTATATTCCTATCGCAGAGAGCACTTCTTTATCTGTACGTTAATAAAAAAGCATACAATGGCACACATTATACGTAAAAGCTGCCTCGAAAAAGAGGGAACGAGATATCACTTCTCATACCCATCATTCTCGAGGCTGTACTATATGAATAATGGAGCGTGCGTATATGCTAAAGTCAACCCATCAAAGAAACCGAACACTAATGATATGGATCACCTGTATCCTCCTTGTACTATGTGTATCCTGTAGTAACAGTAAGACTGCCAATGATACTAATCCTGCTACGAATACTGTTAAGACAAAGGGCAGCCATAGCCACTCTTCTCCTACTACTTCTGGAATGTTTACTGATCAAGTCCTACACACTGATTATTCGGGAAAAACATGGATACCCTTACAGAACGCCGTTCAATCCCTAGGTCTTCGTATGAAAGATTCTGGGAACGCTGTCCAAATTGGGTATACCGATCCAATGTATAAAGCACGTCTTGGACAAGAACAAGCCTCTTCATTAGGGAAAACCGTCCAATTGAAAGAAGCGCCTATCCGTGTGAATGGACAATTATATCTAACCTCCGATTCCCTCTCAAGTCTGCTCCATACGAATGTTAAATGGAACCAGAGATATCATAGGATTGAGATCTCACCACTTCATGATGACTCACCACCGAATAATAAAACCCCAGAGAAGTCCTTGCGCATCGCTAGCACATCAGCAGATACGGGTGAACTCATCTCATATGCCAAGACATTTTTAGGTGTCCCCTACGATTTCGGGGCTGAACCATATGAGCAATCGAAGAAATTTGATTGTTCCACTTTCACACAACACGTGTTCAAAAAATTCAATGTAGACTTACCAAGACTGGCTAGAGATCAAGGTAAAGAGGGTCGTGATGTTAAGCGAGATAACTTGAAACCTGGCGATTTAATATTCTTCACAGTCCCTGACCGATTTGAAAGTAACGCGATTCCAGGACATGTGGGGATCTTTATAGGAGATGGCAAGTTTATTCATACATGGGGCAAACCAGGTGTTCAGATCAGTAACCTAGACACTGGTTATTGGAGTAATGTAATTCTATTCATGCGAAGTGTCTTATAAATTAAGGCATTCATGAATTAGGGCATTCATGGAGAAAGTATAGTAGTAAATATGAGGAGGTTAGAGCAGATGGACAATACACATGAGTTCGTAGAGAAGTTACATGATACGCAGAAGAAAGCAGCACGAAATAAGGAGCATCAAGGTAAGGGAACCCCAAGTCAGAAATTGCCTACCAAGATACACGGAACACAGAAATAGAAATAAGGAATAACGGTATCTATTCTCATATGAGAGGACGATACCGTTGTATTTGTTATTGCTATAATATCCGTACAATAGCCCTATTAGCTCAATTGTATGGCTTGTATTCTCCATTTTATGATTTTATTTGTGAATGATTCTTCAGCTCGCGAGATACCTTCTTGCTGAGGTACTCATTTAATATATCATCAAGTTGCACCGATTTAGTCAATACTCGATGATCCTTGATACCATAGATGTTTGCTAGCGTGTTCAACTCACTTCGTCTACACTCTATCAAACTGTATACCGTACTTGTGTTCAATAGGCTCCCTCCCTGTTTGTCATACATATTACAACGAGTTACCAAATTGTTACTATTCTGATGTTTCTATATACCAATTAATACTAGATTCAATATCCTGTTTACCACCGCAAAAAAAAGAGCCCTCGGAAGAACTCCGAACAGCTCTTGGAAATATATTAAAGATTAGTTAGACACTACCCACACCATGCTCTAATGGTGTGACAATATTAGAACCATTAGGTAGAGGTTGTCCAATCGGAATAATGTTACTTAAGCTAATAACAAGAATTAATGTAGCCACCACTAATTTCACTGATTTCATTGTTACATCCCCTTTTTATAATTATGTCATACTCTTCTAACTCTTCTTGCAAGGCACAACTTCTATACTTCTCAAATAATGACATTGAATCTATTATTTCCTTCTTCTTGTTTATATTAGCATAAATTGTAAGGCTTTGAAAAATAAATTTCATTCCTTCTCTATATTTCTTGTTATCAAATTGGTATATTGCAATTTGATAACAAAGATTTGCATACCTTAGCCTATTAAAAACATCTTCGTAACCATTACATAATTTCGATAATAGATCTCTCTGATACCCCTGAATAGCATCCTTAAACTTCTCCAGAATATCGTCTACCAAGAATCCATGTTGGTTAGCCGATTTTATAATCGTTGAGAGGCCCGGAAGAACTTCTTTCGGATTGTCTTGCAATAGTTGCGTGTATTCTGGAAGTATACTCACATTGCCCATAAGAATCTGTAATGTATAGGTATTGGCTACTGCCCACATTTGGAATTTCTCCATCCATACACGGCCCTGTTGATCTAATCCATCGATCCAGCTTAAATCTGCATAGAGAGAAACAGCCGCCATGCCTTCCTCATAGCGCCCCTGATGCTCTAACACTACACCCTTCAACAAGTAACCATAACCATAATAATAGACCAATGGTTTTTCAGTTATCAAATGTTCAATAGGTCTCTTTCCTATCGTTCTGCGCTTCTCACTCTGAAGGACAATATTAGAGAGAACGATCAATTCATCTGTATACTGCTCAACTTTGTCCCACTTATTCATAGCGTAGTAAATATTCGATATCTGAGACAAAGCATCTAACTGATAGCTCTCTGGCAATCTCTTACAATAGAGAGCAAACTGAAGTGCAACCTCCATATTACGTTCCGCATCAAGTCCAATAGAGGCTCTAAATATACGGTATTGGCTAATCGCTAGCCTCTCAGAATGCTGATACCGCTCATGCTCAGCTACACATTTATAATAGATGATGGATTCCTTCGTCTGCCCACTGGTATACAACTTCTCAGCAAGAGAGAACACCAACGTTAAATAGGTTAGATTCTCCATTAACCTATTTAGTACTTGAGCAATCGTATCCTCTTTGCCAAGCTCCGAACAGCGAATTAGAAATGAACCTATCCTTCTACCATTCGGCTTCTCATTTGCGAAACATTCTTCCACAAATAAGTCGTATAGCGCTCCCTCTTCAAACCCTAGTGCCTTGGTTATGAGATCAATCTGCCGCACGGAAATGGGCTTGGGCGGATTCTTGTTAAGAATTGCGCTGATGACACCTTTATTAATTCCAGTTGCTTGTCCAAAACTACTAAATGAATGCCCAAATCGCTCTAAATGATTTATTATTTCTGCTCGAATCGTGGTTGCCGGACTCATTCCATCACCCCTATCACAGAAAAGCTCATCTCACTCTATCAAAATCCTAAATAAGTATTCTCTCCTATATAATTACAATTATACGAATATATTGATATGTGGTCAATTAATAATATTCACAAAGATACTAGAGATGAGAATCCTGATTGAACACTATACCCCCAATAGGATAAAGACAGCCCTCAGATTAATGAGAGCTGCCTTATATACAAGTCTATCGTTGATTGTGTATTTTTATACATTCATACCTGAAACCGAGATAATGAGAATAAGCTAATATCCTGCTGGGTCGCTTGCTTCACTGTTAAATCTGACAGGATCTCTCCTACCACACTAGAGAACTTGAATCCATGACCTGAGAATCCACCTGCCAGTAGAATGTTCCGATATGCAGGATGATAGTCAATAATGAAATCCTCATCTGACGTCATCTCATACTTACATACGGACCCACGAATAAGCTTACCAGCTGCCAAAGGCATGTAAGTCTCAAGCGCACTTCTCAGATCCCCTTCATCATCCGGATAAGCTCCAAATGGTTGTATAGGTTCACCTGGTTGCCAAGGTGCGCCTTGATCATGACGGCCAATTTTCACCCCTCCACCATCGATACTAGGAAACCCATAAAACCCACCTGCTAGGCTACCTAAAGTGAATCCTGGAAAGTTCTTTGTATCAAAGAGTGACTCATCACTTTGGAACCAGCCTACGACTTTGCGGACCGACTGGATGGGTAGCTTGATGAACGGCTCCAGTGTTTTGAACCATGCACCCGCACTTAATATCGCCTTATCTGCATGAAACACACCATGCTGTGTATGGACAGATACGCCCTCACCTTTGGCTTCAATGCTAGACACATTCGTGTATGGTAAAAGGATCGCGCCTTCTGCTAGTGCCATTTGTCGATAGGCTGCTACACACTTCTCACTAAATAAATAACCCGCTTCTGGCTCGTACAACCCCGTGAAGTCATCCGTAAGTCGGATACCTGGCCATCGCTTAGCAATCTCATCTGCATCAAGCAGTTCTAGGGGTACGCCTAACTGGCGTGCGTCCTTTAGGCGTTCTTCATATGAGTATACGTTGGCGGAAGACATATTCAATACACCCGATTGAATAAGTAAAGAGGTATCCGTAGCTTCTTCTAGCTCATTCCACAACGTATGCGCCCGGAGTGCCAATGAAACATACGCTTTCCCTCCATGATAAGCATGTCGTATCAACCGTGGTTCACCATGATGGCTCCCCTCATGATGTGGAGGATCGAACGCATCGATGAGTAACGTTCGGATACCCTGTCTAGCTAGATGATAACCCGCACTCATCCCCATAGATCCCGCTCCCACGACGATAACATCGTATGACATGCGGATGACAATCCCCCCCTATCATGAGTCTATCTAATCTATTCTTTAACTAATAACTGATTGATAGCCCGCTGTGACAAATCCGCGAAGTATTCTGCACTAATGGATAGTGCGCGCTCATCTACATCGAATGCAGGATGATGCCATTCCTGTGGACCAGACGTACCCATAAATACAAAGAACCCAGGAATCTCCTTCTGGTAAAATGCAAAATCCTCTCCTGCTGAAGAGGGGACTGCCGCCACCACATTCAAGCCTACACGCTCAGCAGCCGCAATCGCTAACGATTCAAGTGAACTATCGTTATGAACAGAAGGAGGTCCCGGCAGCCATTTCACGCTGGCCGTTGTTCCAAATGCAGCAGCAACCCCATCGATAATCTGTTGAAATCGTTTCAGCACATGCTCCCTTACCTCGATATCAAAAGTACGAATCGTTCCATCTAACATGGCTGAGTCCGAAATAACATTCCAAGCTGTCCCACTATGAATTCGAGTAACACTAATCACAGCACTCTGAAGAGAACCTATATTACGACTCACGATAGACTGAAGTGCAGTAACCATATGCGACGCAACTACGATCGGATCCACTCCAGCCTCTGGTACGGCTGCGTGGGTGCCTACTCCCTTCACCTCAACAGCAAAGCCATCAGCTGCTGCCATCAATGCGCCAGATTTAATCCCAATCGTTCCCGTGAGTAGGTCGGGCTTATTGTGCATTCCAAATATGGTCTGCACCCCTTTCAAAGCCCCACTTGCGATGACCTGTTTAGCCCCCTTCGCCTTCTCCTCAGCCGGTTGAAAGATAAACCTTACCGTCCCCTTTAAATCATGCTCTCTTTGCTTCAATAGCATCGCTGCTCCCAATATAGACGCCGTATGAAAATCATGACCACACGCATGCATCTTGCCAGGAAATAATGAGGCATAAGGTAAACCCGTATCTTCTTGAATGGCTAATGCATCAATATCTGCACGTACAGCAACAATCGGTCCGCCATGTAGACCCCCTACTTCCGCAATAATGCCTGTTGGAAGTGAATAATCAGCGACTCCAATTCCCGCTTCTTCCAGCCAACCACGTATCGATTTTGTTGTTTCGAACTCTTCATGAGATAACTCAGGATTCGAATGCAAATGACGTCTCATCTTAATTAATTGTTGTTCCAACATGACTATTAATCACCCTCTACTAGCACCTCTGAGAAAGCTTCCTTTAGCAGCTTATAAGAATGAATTCGCTTGGAGAAATCCTTTACAGCTGTCGTAACGACAAACTCCTCTATGCCGTATTGTTGTTGCAGATCAAGTAAATGTTGCCGAATCGCCTCCTTCGATCCTTTGGCAATGGCAGCATCTTGTATATCAATTCGGTAACCCTCGTTCGACTGTCTTCCAAATTCTTCCGCTTTTTCTATTGTACCTAATGTCACAGACTTTCCGCTATCCAAATGTACTTTGATTAGCTTCTGTTCCCCGGCTAATTCATTCGCTTCCTCCTCTGTATCCGCAATAATGACTGAAAGTGCTAGAATAAGCTGAGGTTGAGTACCTTTGCTACCATTGAAACGATTACGGTATGCTGCAAATGCATTCTGAGCAATGATAGGATCACTATTAATAAATTGAGCAAATACATAAGGGAGACCTAGATCTGCAGCCGATTCTGCGCTAGATACACTTGCTCCAAGCAGATAAAGTTCAGCCGGTTGTACCGGGTTAGGCGTTGCCCGTAAGCCACTTTGTGGATGATCCTCATCCAATTGGTTATGAATGAGTTGTTCTAGTTCTTGTAGTTTGTGCTCTAAGGACGGTGTTTCTGTCATCCCCTGTTGAAGTGCCTTCGTAGAACGTGGAAGCCCACCTGGTGCTCTTCCGACGCCTAAGTCTACTCTCCCAGGTGCTAGTGTCGCTAGGACATTGAAATTCTCCGCCACTTTATAAGGGCTATAATGCTGAAGCATAATGCCACCAGAACCAATCCGAATGGATTGAGTCCTTGCTAATAAATACGAGATCAGCACTTCAGGTGATGACCCCGCAACTTGATCAGAATCGTGATGTTCTGATACCCAGAATCGGTGATATCCCAACTCTTCAGCTAGTTGAACAAGTTCAATTGTATTCTGAAAAGCAATCGCAGCGGTATCCCCTTCGAACACTGGGCTTTGATCTAATATACTAAGCTTTACTCCCATCGAATCATCCGCTCCTTCTATATTTCCTCTTATAGAGGTTGTTCAAAAAGTCATCTTTTGATCACGAAGTATGCAAGAAGTTTATTCGACATCGAATATTGAATTCAGCCGGTCCTAGCCTATGCTTTCGAGGTATGTTTCCTTCCGAAACATTTCAGGTGCTCACGTAGGTACTTCCTACGCTACGCTCCGCTCCTCACTCCCTTGCTTCATCCAATCTTCTAAGGCGTTTCGAAGAAACGCAGCATCATAAGCATATACTTTGGTGCTGAAAATCCGACTTTTTGAACACGTATTTATATGGAATAAGCCCATTCTGAAGTGATGCGTTTCAGGAATTGCTTCGTCCGTTCTTCCTTTGGAGCGCCAAATATATCCTGTGGCCTTCCCTCTTCGACGATGACACCTTCATCCATAAAGACCACATGGTTAGATACATCCCGAGCAAAACCCATCTCGTGTGTCACAACAATCATCGTGATGCCTTCTTTGGCGATTTTGCGAATAACATCTAATACTTCGCCGACCAGCTCAGGATCAAGTGCAGAAGTAGGCTCATCGAACAAAATCACTTCTGGATTAAGCGCTAATGCTCGTGCAATGCCTACTCTCTGTTGTTGGCCACCTGATAATTGACTTGGATAGGCAGCAAGCTTCGCACCTAGTCCCACCTTCTCAAGCATTTCTATACTCTTGCTCTTAGCCGCGTCCGCCGAGAACTTCTGAACGATGATAAGTCCTTCCATCACATTCTCAAGTACCGTCTTATGCTTGAACAAATTGTAGTGCTGAAACACCATCGCTGATCTTTGTCTAAGATTATGAATATCCTTCTTGTTTGCATGTTTGTAATCGAGGCTGAAATCACCAATCTCAATTTGCCCTTCATTGGGTTTCTCCAAATAATTAATGCAACGAAGCAGCGTTGTTTTACCCGATCCACTCGGACCTAGAATGACAACAACTCCCCCTTTTTCCACGGTCAGATTAATACGATGTAACACTTCATGCTTACCAAACGACTTGGATATGTTGGTCAGTTTAATCATGCTACGCCACCTCGATTGTAATTATTGATCCGTTTCTCAAGCCTACTTGTTGCTCTCTCAATGAGAACCGTCATTCCCCAGAAGAGTAGTGCTGCTGCAATATAGGACTCAAGAAACTTCCAATTGGTTGCCGCGACGATCTGTGCTTGTGCGTTAATATCCACCACAGACACAGTGAAAGCAAGCGTAGATGCATGTAGCATACCGATCAGGCTATTAGAGAGGTTCGGGAGGCAAACCGATAATGCTTGAGGAAGAACAATCCTTCTCAATGCCTGTGCAGTCGTCATCCCTACAGAATAAGCTGCTTCTATCTGTCCACGATTGACGGCCAATATGCCAGCTCTAACGACCTCCGACATATAGGCTCCCGCCGTTAGAGAGAAAGAAATAAGCACAAAACCGATTAAGGGAATTTGATTGGAGTGAAAAGGAAGGCCCCAAGTTCCTGATATCCCATCTATAAGCATCGGAAGACCGAAATAAATAAGAAGTAAATGCATCAACATGGGCGTACCACGAATGAACATGACATAAGCAGCAGCGATTCTATGCAACACCGGTATTCTGTATATCCGAATAAGGGCAACCGTCGAACCAAGAATCAAGCCAATGGATACTGAGACCACGGTAATGATTAATGTCGTTGGGAGTGCTTTAATCAAACTTAGCAAAGCCGTTAGAATGAACAGCGGGTCAATTTTCAATGTGGATCAACCCCCTTCTCTAATCGTGCTATCTCTCTTTTGCGCCATCCAATCAACTTTCTCGGTGACCGTTCCTTCTCAACAACTTGCCGTTCGTGCCTTAGCAGTCTAGCCTCCATATAGAAGAACATTCTTTCAAGAACCGTACTAATTACGAAATATATAAGGGATAATGCAATATACGTCTCCAGGAAATGACGAGTCGCTGAGCCTAACGTCTGAGATTTACCTGTCATCTCCATGGCACCTAACGTAAAAGCAAGGGATGTATCTTTCAGGTTTGCGATAACTAGATTAGCAAGAATCGGTATAGATATGGCTAACGCCTGCGGAAGTACGATTCTCGTCAATGCTTGGTACCCACTCATTCCAACCGAATAGGCCGCCTCTATCTGCCCCCGATCAACCGCATTCACTGCAGCGCGTATCGCTTCTGAAATAAATGCTCCGCTGTGTAGTGCATAGGCCACGATAACGAATACAAGCACGTTTGTCCTTGAGGCATCCACATGAACAAGCTTCAATAATTCAGGTAACCCATAGTAAATAAGAAATAGTTGGATCAGAATGGGCGTTCCGCGAAAAAAAGATACATACACTTGGGAGACTCTTTTCAAAACCGGGACATTGTATAATCTGGGCAGCGCCACAATAAATCCCATGATGATACCGAGTACGATAGAACTTGCTACAATGAAAAGGGTGATATGCAGGTAAGACAATAATTTGGGTAAGAAATCGAGTACATAGTTAAAATCAAATTGTCTGCCCACAGCATTTACACCCCCATATGATCTGGTATCTCTCTTTTATTTCGTTTTTGCGTCATCTAAACTCTTCGTAAAATCTTCACCAAGCCATTGAACGCTTAATTTAGCTAGCGTACCATTTCCTTTCAGTGTCTTGATTGCTTCATCAAGATGATCGGACAATTCCTGACCATCCTTACGTAATACGAACAATACATCCGATTGAATCAATGGCTCACCCACCGTCTTCAACGCAGGCGTACCGTCAGAACCAAGATAGTCTTTGATTGCAAAATCGGTGGATAGCGTACCATCTACGCGCTTGTTCTCAAATAAGGCTACTTCATCATTCGCCTCACCGCTCGAATACACAATGTTAAGCGCATTATCATGTGTTCTATTATATTGCTCCAAGAAGTAGGCCTGGTTACTTGTTGGTCCAATAAGTACCTTCTTCCCTTTCAAATCGTCAAGCGACTTGATTGTGGTGTCATTCTTAAGAACCGCTACTTTGGATAGGAAAATGCTATATGGCTCTTTGTTAAATAAGAATTTCTCTTCGCGCTCTTTATTTTTCTCCATTTGGTGAGCGACGAAATCAATTTTGTTCGTTTCAAGGCTGAGTAATAAATTTCCGAAATCCATCGTCCTAAATTCGAATTCATATTCAGGCAACAATTTATCAATTTCTTTCACAAGTTCAACATCGAATCCGGTCAACTTACCACTCTCGTCAATAAAGCAGACGTTCGGGAACTGTGTACCCGTACCGACAATGATTTTCTTCGCTTCCGTAGTACTTCCGCTTGCCTTATCCCCCTGTGCAACTTCCCCATTATTATTAGACCCACACCCTGTAGCCATTACCATCAGTAGTACTACAGCGCTTATCACAGCTAGCTTCTTCATTCTTTTTCCTCCCCAATGTGAACTTTAAAATATAAACTGATCTCATTCACATAATTCCTATCAGTTTTATGTGATTTAATGTTGAATTAACTTTACAACCATGCGTTGTTCCCGTCAACGGGTTAGCTAATAGAGGTTTTCTATATCATGATTTGATATTTCAATAGCACCCTAAAAATCAAAGTGAAAAAAATATTCCATAAAAAACGTCAAGGTATCATAAAATAAAGGCGAATTCTCATTCAGAAATGAATGGGAATTCGCCTTTATTTTTTCAAATGCATTTTATAAAAACTTAAAATCGCTGCTTCTTCATTGACCTTCTCGTTATACAGTAGTCTTTTCACAAAATCTCAATGAACTGTTATACCACTAACTATTCTGCTTTAGATGATGGTATCGGAGAATCCCAGCATTCAACCCTATGAGAGTCGTCCAACATAGGTAGACTTTCTCGAATAAATATAGGGTCTTTCCCTGCCTTCTTCTGTTTCATATAATCTTTGAGTGCAGCAAAAGCTACTTTAGATAGCATAGTAATAGCAATCAAATTGACGATAACCATGAGGCCCATAAATAAATCAGCCAAATCCCATACTAACTTAACTTTGGCCACCGATCCAAATATAATCATTGCTAATACACTAAATCTATATATGACAATCCAAATTTTATTTGATTTCAAGAATGCAATATTGGTCTCTCCATAGTAATAATTCCCGATTAGCGTACTGAATGCGAACAAGAACACCATCAAGGCTAAGAAACCAGATGCCCAAGAACCGATGTGAACACTTAATGCTGCTTGTGTTAATTCGATTCCATCTAACCCAGATTGCGTATATAGGCCAGAGAGCAGAATGATCATCGCTGTACTTGTACAAATCAATAATGTATCCACAAGGACGCCTAAGGCTTGAATCAGCCCTTGCTTCACAGGATGGCTTGTAGTCGCCGTCGCTGCTGCATTAGGAGCACTCCCCATACCCGCTTCATTTGAGAACAATCCACGCTTCACACCTTGCATAAGCGCCGCTCCAAGAGTCCCTCCTGCGACTTGCTCAATACCAAATGCATTCTTCACGATCAGCGCAAGCACTGCTGGAACTTGTCCAATATTAACTAGCACGATATAGGCAGCAATACCGATATACAGTACCGCTAGTACAACGACGATATATTCCGACATCTTGGCAATACGTTTAATACCACCGAATATAATAGCTGCAAATGCCGCAGCCATGACTAACCCGATCATTAAACGATTCGTGCCAAAAGCATTCTCGAAAGCTATTGAAATCGTGTTCGACTGTACTGCATTAAATACCAGTCCGAAAGACAATGTGATTAGAATAGCGAACAAAGCACCCATCCATCGTTTATTTAAGCCACGTTCCATATAATAGGCTGGTCCACCTCGGAACCCATCTTTGTCTTTGACTTTATACACTTGCGCTAGCGTACTCTCGATAAAGCTAGATGCTGATCCAATAACGGCGATAACCCACATCCAGAACACCGCACCAGGACCTCCAAGCGCAATTGCGATCGCAATCCCTGTAATATTACCGGTCCCGACACGAGCGGCCATACTAATACAAAACGCCTGAAACGGAGAAATGCTATCACGAGTGCCACCTTTAGATTCTCTTAGTAGGCGCACCATTTCTTTTAACAGACGAAATTGTAGGAACTTCGTTCTAAAGGTGAAATACAGACCACAGGTGATAAGCATAACGATTAGCAATTTAGACCACATCATACTGTTTATAAAGTCAATCGTGTTTTGTAAAGTTTGTAACATTTATGCGGCTCCCATCTAGTTGAGTATATGGTATTTAATGTCCATTTTTGAGTAGATACATTAGTATATCAAATTTTTCTTAAGGAGAGATACATGTATTAATTTGGAATGTACCATTTAATCTTCCTAACTTTAGGTGTAAACATACACATTTCACAATCACATACGAAAAAACCAGAACATAAAATTAGCATTCTGGTCCAAATCTCGATGTCCAACTATTTCTATTTCTCTAATCACTGGACTTCAGAAATGATTGCTTTACTCCTAAGTATCTCCTTCCCCATGTCCAAAAGGGAACTATACACGATGCTATTCTCTCCATGAAGGTTAATCACATTGGTCTGTAGCGAAATATTGGACACCTCAGGGAAATGAATCGGGAATAACTTCTGTTCCGACACTTCCTTACTTACACATAGACTGGGTAAAAAGCATATCCCTGCTTTGTTCAACACTAATTTCTTAGCCGTCTCTAAGTTATCCGTCATATACTCAATTTGGGGAGGATGGTCCAAACTCTCAAATACCCGATGTAGCTGTAACCAATCGAGTGCACCACATTCAAAGAATACAAAAGTCTCCTGTTCAATATCTTTAATTGTCACATCGTGTTTCTCGATAAAAGGATGCCCCTCGTGCACATATAACGTAATGGGATCTGTATATAATTTAATAGATTGAAGGTGTGGATGCGCCACATTACGAACAAATCCAACATCTAACTCCTTATTCAGTACCTGATTCATAATATCGTCTGTGGTCGTAACGCTAAGTTTAAACATAAGGTCAGGGTATTTATTTTTGAGGAGAGGAAGTAGGTCTGGAATAATATAGTTAGATACGGATATCGTACAGCCAATTCTCACAAGGTTTGGAAGAGCCTTTTGCTTATGGAGCTGTACTTTACCCTTCTGGTAGGTTTGTAGGATCTGCTGTGCGTAAGGTAGAAATTGTTTTCCTTTCTCCGTTAATTGAATCTGTCTTCCAAAGCGATCAAACAGTTTGCAATCCAATTCTCGTTCGAGTGTTTGTATCCTTGCGGTTACCGAAGGCTGGGATAGAAATAACATATCCGCTGCCTTATTGAAGCTACCGTAATGAATGACATAAACAAAAGCCTCCAAATTCTCAATATTCACCTAATCCCTCCTCTATTTTTAAATCAACATATATACTGACTTATCATATGAATTAACTCGGAATTATTCCCGTTATCTTAAATCAAGCTCCCTTAGATGTCAACGTAAATTTAAGGAATAACCACTTTAGCGGTAACGCAACACCAAGTTACATCAGTGAATGATGACCGTCTCGGTAATACTTCCTTTATGTCCATAGGGAAAAACACTCCCTAGTCATAAGTGAGTGTTTGGCAACAAAGAGACATTAATGTCTTTCAATTTTACTTATACTTTAAAAATAGACGTTTTTTCTAACAATCTGTCAGATGCGCCGTGTAATGTTACAGCTGTGTGACTCAGTTCATCAGAAAGAGTGTATTGTTCATTAGCAATCGTCTCAACGTGATCCATAGATACATTCACATCCGTCGAAGTATTGATTAATAATTCAACCGAGCTAACGACATTCGTCATGCCTGCTGCAATTTCCCCAATCGCTACTGTAATTTCATTAATCTGAGAGCCAAGATTTTCACTATTGCTTTCGATCTTATCAAACGTTTCACTTGATCTTTCAGTAATATCTTTGGTCTTACCGAGTAGAACTGAAAATGACTGTAAGGAGTTGCTTGAGTCTTGCATTCCATTACGAATATCTTTCAGAACGAATTGTATATCCTTCGATAAATCTTCTGTTTGCCCAGATAACTTGCGAATTTCATCTGATACAACAGCAAACCCTAAACCATGTTCTCCCGCTCTAGCCGCTTCAATGGATGCATTCAGTGACAGTAGGTTTGTTTGACTCGTAATCTCATCGATCCCACTAAGACGTTGTACTACATTGCTAAATCGAGTGGACATTGTCTCCATGACACGAAGTAATCCTTGAAATTCATCTAAGATTGTATCAATCATTTCTTGAATCTCACCCATACGTTGTTTACCTTCATGAGAAGAACGTCTCATTGTTTCCATGTTGTTGTTAATATAGTCACTTGAAGCGGCTATTTGTTGAGAGCTAGCGGAAACCTGTTCAGTCACTGCAGAAATAGAAGCTGTTTCATCATTTTGGCTTGATAGCTTCGTTTTACTTATTTTAAGATTATTTTTCACTTGTTCAGACGCTAACTTATTATCTTCGATCTTAAGATCCATTTGTTTAGTGGCTAATAGCACTTGTTGGCTTACATCAATCGTAGATGAAATGGTATCCCTTAGAACAGAACCCATCTCACTAAGGGTGATATCGATCATTCCAAACTCATCTTTTCGATTTGTTGCATACTCATATGTGAAATCTTGACTCTTGTATGATTGGATACGGCTAAAGACAACCTTCAAACCACCACGAATAATTCGAATGAAATTAAGAATCATAGTTAGTGGAATTATTATCAATAGTAGACTGTTGACACGTGTAACAATATTCGCCAAATTCAATGTAGCTGCTTGCTCGGAAAGGCGTTCTTTTGAGATTTCATTGAATTTGACATCCATCAATTTATTGGTTGATCCAATGATATAGGTGTAAGCATAGAGAACATCCTTACGAACCAAGTTGATCTCCTTAGAACTCATCCCATGTCCAACTTTTCCGCTTGATTTCAAAAGCAAATCATTCGCAGGCACTAAAGCATTGATGTGAGAAATAAATGTATTACTGGCTTCCTCTTGAGGATATTGGCTATCAAGTTTTTCGAACATAGGTTTTAATTCTTCAAGATTAGCGTTAAAATTCGCAAGATTTTCATCTACGCTATATTTCTTTTGAATATCAAATTCCTCTATCAAATTTAGAAGACTTAATGCCGTGTTCATCATTCGATCTGAGACGACACCATATTGATCTTCAACACGATTCGCATCATTTATTTCAGCTATGGAACCTTTAATGGAGTCCATTTGATAGAATGTGAACCATCCTGATCCGGCAATCAACACGATAATACTAAACAATAAGATGTAGAGTTGTTGTGTTATTTTCACTTTTAAATGCCAATTCCAAAAATAACTGATACGTGTAAAACGAAACCCTTTTCTTTTTTTCATGCTGTAACCTCTCCTTTGCTACTACCCCATCAAATTCATGATTTTTACCAATAAGGTATATTTTACTAAATTTATATAACTACAACATACTATTTTGTTCGATTAAATTGCAAGCGATATTGATTTTTCATGAATTTTCATTCGCTTTTCATCCCATCACATACAATTTAATACGTTTATGATTTCTCAAAAAAATAAGCTTTCGTAACTCCAAAATAATTTGGGTTACGAAAGCCTGAAGAATGTTTCTATATATGCCTTATTTAGCTAGTGCAGCTTGCAGATGTTCTAATCCTACTTCTATAACTCCTTCGAACTTACCTTCTCTGCCTATCTCAACGACTGGAACATGGCGAATGCCGTATTTAACCTCTAATACATCTCTCAATATATCATTCGCACCTACATCTATATTCTCATAGCTATAATGATTAGCCTCCAAATACGACTTCACTTCAGCGCAATACTGACAGCCTTGCTTGCTCCATACCACAATCTTTGGGTTTGTTGACATGTTTATATTCCTCCTAAAAGTTTTACGAAGTAAAACTCGCTTCGTAAGCATGTACTTAAAGTTTTACGAAGTAAAACTTACTTCGTAAGCATGTACTTAGTTTTACTTCGTCATTTCACTCTTTTTAAAATGTAGGGTAATGGCACGCTGTTAAATGCCCTCAGTACACGGGTTGTTCCTCTCTGCATCTTGCTGTTGCTGCGGCTGCGGGGCAACGTATATGGAAGTGTCTCCCCCTACCCATGTCTCGTCTATCTATCTCTCACTATTTCCTTAAGCTTCGGCTGTAACTTTTTTCTTGACGTAACGATTCTCGGGAATCGACAATCCTAAATTGCCACGCAATGTATCGGATTCATATTCTGTGCGATAAATTCCACGTTCTTGTAGAATAGGAACAACTAGCTCTACAAAGTCAGTCAATCCACTAGGCACACCAGTACCAATGATGAAGCCATCTGCCGCTTCTTCTTCGAACCACTGCTGAACTAAATCTGCGATTTTCTCAGGCGTTCCTATGAAATTACCTCTAGGCGTTAAGGCTCCAAGTGCGACTTCGCGAAGTGTTAAATTATGCTCCTTGGCATCCTGCTTAATCTTATCTGTCCCACTACGGAAGCTATTAGCCCCTAAGTCACCTAAATCAGGGAACGGTGCATCTAACGGATATTGCGAGAAATCATGATGCTCAAAGAATCTTCCTAAGTAGTTCAACGCATTCTCAATCGTAACTAGACTCGCAATTTCTTGGTATTTACGCTCTGCTTCTTCTTCCGTCCGACCTACAATTGGACCGATACCAGGGAAAATAAGAACATCATCAGGTGAACGTCCGTGTTCGATGGCTTTCTTTTTCACATCTGCATAGAACTGTTTAGCATCTTCAATGTTCCCATGGCCCGTAAATACTGCATCTGCACCTTTACCCGCTAAATCTTTCCCATCCTCTGATGAGCCTGCTTGGAATATAACCGGCTGACCTTGTTTAGATCTCGCTATGTTTAAGGGTCCTTCTACGGAAAAGAACTCTCCTTTGTGTTCCAGTGCATGTAACTTCTCAGGATCAAAGAAAACACCGGATTCTTTATCGCGGACAAAAGCATCATCTTCCCATGAATCCCATAACCCCTTGGTCACCTCGAGATATTCATCTGCAATCTTGTAACGCTCCGGGTGCGTCGGATGATCCGCTTTGCTATAATTTTTTGCTGATCCTTCAAGCGGAGAAGTTACCAGATTCCAACCTGCGCGCCCCCCGCTGATGTGATCCAAAGAGGAGAACTGCCGAGCGACCGTGAAGGGCTCACTGTAGGAAGTTGAGAGTGTCCCAACAAGCCCGATATTGGAAGTGACTGCACCTAGTGCAGACAGAATCGTAATCGGCTCGAACCGATTAAGAAAGTGAGGAATCGACTTCTCCGTAATATATAGCCCATCCGCAATAAATACGAGATCGAACTTACCAACCTCTGCGGTTAATGCCTGCTCTTTATAGTAATTAAAATTCACACTTGCATCTGAAGGTACGTCAGGATGTCTCCAAGCCGCGGGATTGCCACCCACTCCGTGAATGATCGCTCCAAGCTTTAACTTCTTTTGTTTTGCCATGTTTGTTCCTCCTAAAAGTTTTTAGCAAATACTTCTTGAATAGACTTCTTAAAAACTTGCCTCGGAAGCATACGCTTTAAAGTTTTTATGAAAATACTTCTTGAATAAGCTTCTTAAAAACTTACTTCGAAAGTAGTAAACTCTGAAACAATATATTATAATTCCTACCTTATAAGTATGGATTAAACTTGGTATTACTTTAGCATGAGGCGTATCCCACGTCTAATAGCCTTTTTCTATTCAAAAATAGAACAAACCTATCTCCTATATGACGTATCCATCAGCATATTACCTATAGATACGCAAAAAAGCCCCACTCCCAAATCAAGGGAAGAAAGCTATATCCAAAGTTCCGTAAAATGAATTATTATTAATTTTAATATGTACTAATTTTCGAAAAGATATATAGTATTAATAGCTTCACCCAGCATGGACATCCTTTTATAGTGGGAAATACACACAATTGTTTGTTCGTATATTCATATAATAAATGGAGTAAAGTATGAACATCAGGGGTGATTCAAGCTTCTATTCACTTGTACAGTTTAATAGATATTACAACAAACCTACGAGGTGATCTAAGATGAGAATTGGAATTCCAAAAGAAATTAAAAATAATGAAAATCGGGTAGCGATTACTCCCTCAGGCGTGGCAGAGTTCCTTCAACATGGACATACCGTATATGTAGAGACACATGCTGGTGCAGAAAGTGGATTCCCTGATCATGAATACACCGCCGCTGGTGCCATTATAGTCGAACAAGCTATAACGTTGTGGAGCCAATCCGACATGATTATGAAAGTGAAGGAACCTCTCGCTAGTGAATATGGTTACTTCCGAAAAGGATTAATCCTCTTTACGTATTTACACCTAGCAGCTGAACCCGCTCTTGCCAAAGCCTTGGTTGATTCAGCTGTTACCGCCATTGCTTATGAGACTGTAACGACCCACGGCACTCTCCCGCTCCTAACACCCATGAGTGAGGTTGCAGGGCGTATGGCAGCGCAGATCGGAGCCCAATTACTAGAGAGACCTCACGGGGGCAAAGGCATCCTATTATCGGGTGTACCTGGTGTATCGCGTGGGAAAGTAACGATTATAGGTGGAGGCATCGTTGGGACGAACGCTGCGAAGGTCGCTATTGGACTCGGGGCAGATGTTACCCTAATTGATCTGAACGTAGGACGATTACGTCAATTAGACGATATATTTGGTAACCAGATTAAGACCTTAGTCTCTAGCACGTCCAACATTGCTAAATCTGTCGCAGAAGCAGATCTATTGATTGGTGCTGTTCTTATTCCTGGCGCCAAAGCACCGAAGTTGGTGTCTGAGCAAGTCGTGAAATCGATGACAGCAGGGTCCGTTATTGTAGATGTCGCCATTGATCAAGGCGGAATCGTAGAGACGATTGATCATATCACCACACATGATCAGCCAACCTATGTGAAACACGGTGTCGTCCATTATGCAGTTGCGAACATGCCGGGTGCTGTACCGCAAACCTCAACGATTGCTTTAACCAATGCCACGATGCCATTTGCGTTACAACTGGCCAATCACGATATTCAAGAGCTTATTCGTAGTAATCCTGCCATTGCAAGTGGAGCCAATGTCATCAATGGATACGTCACATATGAGGCAGTAGCTCGTGACTTAGGTTACGAATATGTGCCTGCTGATAAGGCATTTACTCAACTCAGTGTCTAACACTCACACTCTCACATATATCAAGTGCTTTGACTGCACTCAAAAAGGGATATGCATAACTCATGCATATCCCTTTTTTACGGAAATTCAACTACAACGCCATAACAATCGCTACACTAAAGGTTAAAATACGAGCCATATTCGTAATGAGGAAATTCTGAACAGCTAAACCGAAGGTATGTTGCTTGGTTTGTTTTTTCATAAATACGCTAATATTTCTCTTTAAGGGAATTAAGGTAAGAAGAACAAGGACCACGATCATTGGATTCACCTTCAAGAACAACAATACAATTAGATCTAGATAAGAAGCATAATAGATGAATCTAAATAGGTTGAGCGCATTGCGTTTACCGATATACACCGGAAGTGTGTACCTTTTATTCTCTACGTCCTCATCCATATCACATATGTTGTTTGCCAGCATAATATTAGCAATGCAAAGAATGGCGGGTATCGAAATGAGGAAGATCAGTAATACTTCAAGCATGTCGATCTGTACGATCAGATTTTGTTGGTCAAAGGCCAGCACAACCAGTTGATCTCCTACATGAATGTATGTCGAAACAAAGATAATGACGAACCCCATAAACAGTCCAGAGAACAACTCACCGAGCGGCATTCTAGAAATAGGGATCGGACCGAACGAATATAATATCCCTACGCAAAAAGATAATCCTCCAACCAGGAAAACAACTAATCCTGTATTAAAGACGAGCCACATCCCCGTACCCACAGCTGTTACAAATAACGTAATGATTAGGGTCACCACCGTCGACTCTTTCAGTCCGAACTTCACAATGGCATTATGCTCTTGATAACCATATCCTTCTTTTTTTCTAGCTTTTTTGAAATCGTAGTAATTATTCATCGCTGTTGTGAACATATCGAACGTAAGCAACGATACGAACATTAATATGAAATTGGCTACTTGAAATTGTTGAAAGCGGAACACTACATAGATACTTCCTAGGAAAAAGGGAATCATGCTTGCGAGCTTCGTCCTGATCTCGACTAGATTCAGAAAAGTTTTTAATGTCATCACTATCATCCTTTATGTAAATTACTTAAGCCATGTATCAAAAAATTGACGATACCCCTCTTTCATTACACGACTAGAGAACTTCTCGAATCCGTAGTGACGATTGTCTAAGGAGTATTTGTTAGGTGAGGCTACCGCCATATTGACTAACTCGAACCAGTTCTTCTCATTTCCCGAAAAAGCATGCTTTGAGCTGATATGATCATAACACGGATGTTCAGGTTTAATAATGATCTTCCCCATCGCCAAAGCTTCCGTTAGAGGCATCGCAAAGGTATCGAATTTCGAACAGCTCCAATACACCTTTGAAGAATTCATAAGTTCAAATATCTCATCCTGAGTTAAAGCGAACTTCAAATTCACATTGAGCGGAATGTCATATTTCTTCATACTTTCTTTGTACCTTATCCCACCGAACACCATGAATACTTCCTTATCTGGGTTCTGTCTCGCATATTCAAGCACTAGATCTGGGCGCCGATTCTCTTCGTCACGTCCAATCCACAGCACACGATTATCAACAATTTGTGAAGGGTCAAAATGCCGCTCCGCTAGTTCTTCACTGAATCCAATGGGTATTACCGTCACATCTTCAACGCCAAAGTTCCGGTCTAGTTCTCGCTTGAGAAATTCCGTCTGTACTACTGCCTTGTCCACCATTTGATAAAAAGGCTTCATCATCTCGTACCCTGTCAGTGCCGGATCAGGAAAACTATGTGGAAAAAGCACACTATTCTTAATGAACATCTTCAAATAGGTGAATCCAGAAACCGTATAAATCACATGATCAATGTTCTGTGAATGAATCTGATCCAGTACAATGTCGTAATTAACTAAATCACCCTTCTCATGTTCATAACCTGGAATCCAATCATGGCCACTCACATGACGTTCAGGAGATATAAATACAATATCCACGCCTAGTTCCTTACCTACTTGTTTCAAGCGGTCTGCAAATACACGGGGGCCTTGGGACTCCGCAAATTGTATTTTCCTCATGACCAATCCGACTTTTTTCATGCGTCTTCCACCCTTGTCTCTCATTAAATTTTAGTATTAACAATATAACAGAAGCTCCCTGTAACAAGTAGAAATGGCCCTCGCCTTGGCGAAAGCCATCTTTTTCGAATAGAACACGGGCTAAGAGATCATTTTAAAGTGTTACTCATCTCTACTGGAGTCCTTGTGAAATAAGCTTCAGCCTTCTTCATAATGAACAACGATGCAGCGATAAATACTAGAACATATACCAGTTGAATGGGATGTTCTACAAAACTTTGCAAATCATGCCCGATGTAAGAAACATAGAATATCATGATGCCTTTGCCAACAATAACAGCTATCAGAAAAGAAATTAGCCGCATACGTGCTACCGCTGCTGCTATATTAACCACAACAAACGGTCCAACCGGAAACAGACTTAATATAAACACGTAGCTGAAGGCATTCCGCTGAACCCATATCATACTCTTAGCGACTTTTGGCTTGAGAGCCCATCGTGTAAAATAGGGATACGAGGACACTTTGCGTACGATGAGGAAAGTCAACAAACACCCACCTATCATACCTATCCACGAATATAAGAATCCAAGCCACAATCCATACACAGCCGCATTTACCCCTACGATAACAAGGGTGGGTAGCGGAGGAATGAACGATTTCATAAACGTTAAAAGAATTCCTGGTAAAGCTCCGAATTCACGGTACCTCTCCAGCATTTGTCTCATATTTTCCTCAGTCAGCATCGACATGATATCCAATACGCCCGTCATTATAACCACCTACTTCATCTCTCCAATATAAAAACACCAATATTACTTTATACAACCCATATCATACCATAACTATGTATTTTTCAATTACGGTTTATCATTTGAAATATGCACTTTACGAACATGGTAGAATAAAAGAAACTTCGAATGGACGTAAATTTATTATATCCTACAAAGGGGACCATTATTGTGAACGATATCGACAATTCAGGGTTTGAACATATGTTAATTCTAGATCGAATGAATGATTTATCCGAGATTGATCCTCTCTATCCTTTTGCACTCGATGAACTCCTATGCAAGCATGTCGGTAAAGGTGGGCCAGTGCTCTGTCATCTATGGCGTCATCCCAAGTCTTTTATTATGGGCCTTCGAGATAGTCGCCTACCTCATGCAGACAAGGGGCGAGAATGGATCACATCTCAAGGATACCAAGTTGGAATAAGGAATTCCGGAGGTGCGGCTGTTCCACTTGACCTCGGTGTCGTTAATATCTCATTAATAATGTCAAAGCAGGACCAAGCAGATACCCACTTCCATCGTGATTTCGAAAAGATGTACAGCCTGATTCGGCATGCGCTATCTAATACAGGATCTCATGTGGACAAAGGTGAGATTGTAGGTGCTTATTGCCCGGGTGATTTCGATTTAAGTATCGGTGGGCGCAAGTTCTGCGGCATCGCACAACGAAGACAAGCCCATGCTTATATTGTACAAGCATTTGTCATTGTTAACGGATCTGGTCAGGAAAGAGCTCAGCTTGTACGAGGCTTCTACGAGCGTGCAGCTGTTGATGCGGCCTCTTCTCAATACCCACTCGTGACGGATGACAGTACCGCAAGTCTTTCTGAACTCATAGATATGGGCGAAGAACCAACCACAACATTTGCTGAAGCCGTGAAACATGTCATTAGCGACCGTCAGAGCACGCAATACTCATCTACGACAATAGACCCGTATTTTCCACAACAAGCTGAAATTATGGAGATGGTAGATACACTTCGACAGCGGTATGACGTGAATGAATCGTAAGGTCCCTTACTTGATCCTATTGCCAATGACTTGCATACGAAATGACGGTATACTTAAGAGAAGGTTTTGTTGTGTAAGGGGAGGGTTGTATATGGCTAAGGCTAAAGTTGCAAAAAGACCTACGCGAGACGAATTTGAATTAGAAGAGTTAGGGAACCAATTGATCGAAGCAAAAAATGAGGATAGTGAAATTCTATTAACTGTTTGGGGACGAGAAGAACAAGTACGAGGTCGGATCAAGCTCATGGATTCACGTACGCGATTAGTTCATATGATGAACGATAGTGAATTAACCAAGGTACCCTTTCTAGATATTATGAGAGTGAATTATCCAAGAGATTAGTCACATGGATATCACACCACTCAAGTGCAATATATATCTGTTCGTGAATTCCACTATGACACAAATAAACCGTTGAAGACATGAGCCACGATTGTCTTCAACGGTTTATTTCATTTTCCCCTCTAAAATAACTCCATGCTCAAGTAACGTTCACCCGTGTCTGGGGCTATACAGACGACTCTTTTACCAGTGCCTAATTTCTTAGCTATTTCTACTGCTGCATAAACAGATGCTCCCGAAGACGGTCCTACAAGAATACCTTCCAATCGTGCTAGGTCTTTCATCATCCTAATCGCCTCTTCATCAGAAATCTGAATAATTTCATCATACACACTTGTATTCAGAATACTTGGAACGAAACCTGGACTCGTCCCAACCAATTTATGAGGTCCCGGTTGACCTCCTGATAGTACGGGTGATCCCATCGGTTCAACCACTGCAATATGTATGTTTGGCAAATGTGCACGTAATGTCTCACCCGTACCCGTAATCGTACCCCCGGTGCCTGCTGTAGCCACAAAAGCGTCCAAGCGGTAATCCATTTGTTCCAATATCTCTGGTGCTGTTGTGGTGCGATGTATGCTAGGATTGGCCGGATTCTCAAACTGTTGTGGGATAAAGCTCCCTGAAATCTGCTCTCTGAGCTCTAGAGCCTTTGTAATGGCACCAGGCATTCTTTCACTACTTGGCGTGAGAACAACCTCTGCGCCGTACGCTTTTAGAATATTGATTCGTTCCTTGGACATGTTATCAGGCAGGATAAGAATCGCTTTATATCCTTTGGCCGCTGCTATCATGGCTAATCCAATACCTGTATTGCCACTAGTCGGTTCAATAATTGTACCCCCTGGAGAAAGTAACCCATCTTTCTCAGCGGCATCAATTAGATTGAATGCTGCTCTATCTTTAACACTCCCCGAAGGGTTGAACATCTCCAACTTCACATATACCTCTGCAGCACCCTCAGGAACCGTTCGATTCAATCTTACCATGGGTGTCTGACCTATAAGTTCTGTAACATCGTGTACGATACTCATGGTGCATCTCTCCTTCACCTGTGCAGGGCTCACACTCGATTTATAGTTTTCCACTAAATTCCTTTTAGGATACCATAAAGAAGGATCAAATTCATTAGAAGTTTCACACAACTTGATGTGTTTTGAAACTTCGATAAGTAAGAGGCAACAACAGAGCTATAACAATGATTGAAAAACCTGCCATGACCTTGTACTCCGGAATCAACTGACCAAAAATATGAAACACTTCGTAGCCAGTTACTTTTGTAAAACTGTCAAACATATTGCCAGGCAGCAAATCCATCATGTGATTAAACAAGCGGCTGCTTTTGCTTGCGGGAATAAGAAGCGGACCGATAAGTAAAATTCCGATTGTAATGATAACGTGAAAGGGACTCCTCATACGGCTGGACAGCCACAGCGTCACCGCACCCACAAGCAGACAGGCTAGACTACCAATAAAGACCACCCACAGATACGTTTGAAATACCGTGTACGGAACAGGAGCCATAAGTTTAATTATTTGCACACTGGTACCCCCACCTTCAAATCCATATATACCTAATAAGAGGAGCGTATAGGTTATCAGCGCTAAGGCAAGCAGTCCTAAGGACACGATGAAGCTGGCTTTCAATTTCGCGGTGATTACCTTATTACGACCATAGCGAGATGATAAAATGATGGAATCAGCACCGCTCTGATAGGGTGAACTTTTAGCATGTTTTGAATTTGTTCTGTCCGTTGTTTCTTCATATTTGTCCCTCCCTCCCAACTTTTTGTTAAGTGTGCTTAATCCGCGTTTCACCCGGTACTGAACGATGCAAATATTAACACCTGTAATTTCTGCAATTTCACGAAATCTTAGATCGTAGCAGAACCGAAGGAATAATACTTCCTGCTGCTCAGTCGGTAACTCCTTTATCAGTTGATTAACCGCTATTTGGCTATCCACCGTTTCTTCCATCGAAGGTGCTTCCCCGCATTGCTCTTCTGCCGGTTCTTCCAATGACAGCAACCGTCTAGCTTGGAAGTAGTCATAGCACAGGTGACGAGCGATGGTATACAGATAGGCCCTGCATTTCCCAACGTGGGTATACTGATCAAAATTACGGAAAAAGCGGTAGAACGTTTCCTGTGTGATATCTTGCGCTGCCTCTATATTGCTGGTTCTCCAATAACAATATTTCCCTATAGAGTCGTAATGCCGTTCAATTAAGAGGTTTGTAAAATGATGTTTCCCCTGTTGAATACGTATAATCAGTTCAGCGTCCTCCACCTACCATCCTCCTCTCCTACTTTGTATAACAGTTCAAACGCCAATAATATGGAAGCAGTATTGTGAACATTTTAAGAACTATATAGAGTTAAATGAACTCGAAGGTTAAATTAGAATATCTTAAAGAATATAATCAGAATGTTCACTTTAAATAGAAATAAAAAAACACCCCGTAGGCATGATGCCTAGGGGTGCGGAATGTCAAAAATATTTATAATTCATTCAAGTTGTTAAAATTTATTCTAATGATACCAGCAATAAAAACATCCTGTCCCATTTAAGTGAAGGATTACGCATAAATCATATTTTGTGCAAACAAAAAACCTTTGCTCAGCAAAGGTTTCTTGTACTTCTACACGTAAAGCGGGTGATGGGAATCGAACCCACGCTATCAGCTTGGAAGGCTGAAGTTCTACCATTGAACTACACCCGCATTAATAAAAGAATCGGGACGACACGATTTGAACATGCGACCCCCTGGACCCAAACCAGGTGCTCTACCAAGCTGAGCTACGTCCCGATGTATACCGGTGAAGGGACTCGAACCCCCACGGTTTCCCACACGATTTTGAGTCGTGCGCGTCTGCCATTCCGCCACACCGGCATATACATAATAACTATAATATTAATGGTGCGCCCTAAGAGATTCGAACTCCTGGCCTTTTGATTCGTAGTCAAACGCTCTATCCAGCTGAGCTAAGGGCGCAAATATAATAAAAATGGAGCGGACGACGGGAATCGAACCCGCGACCCTCGCCTTGGCAAGGCGATGCTCTACCGCTGAGCCACGTCCGCAAACATATGGTGCGCGTGGAGGGACTTGAACCCCCACGTCGTGAAACGCTAGATCCTAAGTCTAGTGCGTCTGCCAATTCCGCCACACGCGCACACTGATAAAGAGATGGTGAGTCATGAAGGATTCGAACCTTCGACACCCTGATTAAAAGTCAGGTGCTCTACCGACTGAGCTAATGACTCATATAAATGGCTGGGGATATAGGATTTGAACCTATGGTGACGGAGTCAGAGTCCGTTGCCTTACCGCTTGGCTAATCCCCAAAACGGTTTCTCATTCTCGAAATGAAATATGGTGCCGTCGAGAGGACTTGAACCCCCAACCTACTGATTACAAGTCAGTTGCTCTACCAGTTGAGCTACAACGGCGCATCCATACAAATTTCACAAACACTTCAAGGTGGCTCGGAACGGAATCGAACCGCCGACACAAGGATTTTCAGTCCTTTGCTCTACCGACTGAGCTACCGAGCCTTATTGGTTGCGGGGGCAGGATTTGAACCTGCGGCCTTCGGGTTATGAGCCCGACGAGCTACCGGGCTGCTCCACCCCGCGTCATTGTACAAACATATGAAGTTAAGATGGTGGAGGCTGAGGGGATCGAACCCCCGACCCTCTGCTTGTAAGGCAGATGCTCTCCCAGCTGAGCTAAGCCTCCGTATCTATCGTAACAATCTAAATGGTGACCCGTAGGGGAATCGAACCCCTGTTACCTCCGTGAAAGGGAGGTGTCTTAACCGCTTGACCAACGGGCCTTAATGGCTCCCCGAACAGGACTCGAACCTGTGACAACTCGATTAACAGTCGAGTGCTCTACCAACTGAGCTATCAGGGAATATGGTGGAGCCTAGCGGGATCGAACCGCTGACCTCCTGCGTGCAAGGCAGGCGCTCTCCCAGCTGAGCTAAGGCCCCATATTGGGATATATAATATTACATGGTGGGCCCTGGTGGACTCGAACCACCGACCTCACCCTTATCAGAGGTGCGCTCTAACCAACTGAGCTAAGGGCCCTTATGTGTACACCTATACAATCTAGGCAAAAAAAAACCACATGATTTGTGGTATTCTGCTTGGCGACGTCCTACTCTCCCAGGACCCTGCGGTCCAAGTACCATCGGCGCTGGAGGGCTTAACGGTCGTGTTCGGGATGGGTACGTGTGGAACCCCTCCGCTATCGCCACCAAACGTGATTTTTCGAAGCTTACGCTTCTCGAAATCGCTGCGAGAAATATCAGTCCTCAGAAAGAACATGCAGCTTTATACCAGCTTTAAATTCGGTTTATCACAAATGTGTGAATGAATTTAAATGCTATTCAAGGTTTAATCCTTGAAAACTAGATACGAATGAATTTGCAGTTCGAAACTTACATTTGCTTCTGAAGCCTAAACTCCAAAAACTTAGGGTAAGCACTCGACCGATTGCTATTATTA
>NZ_LVJH01000016.1 GCF_001637205.1 Paenibacillus glacialis | reverse complement strand
TTACGCATAACTGCCCGTTAGTTGAACAAAGGGCTACCTCTCATTATTGAACTATAGTGTCCCGTTAGCCATACATGCAGCCCAAGAACGGGCTGCACCACACTCACCGCGCTGTCTGTAACGGCAAGTTTTAAGGCCTGCATTTGCGGGGCAGTCCTTTCTTTGCTCTCGCTTTGTTTAATTATCTTTTCCCGGTATCTTCTGCAGGATTCACAATCCCCGGATTTTCCCGCGAGCCTACTTTAATAGATATAAAAATATCTACGGGATCCTCACTATCCACTGCAAGCCCGAACCGATGATTCTTAAATGATAGCGTCAAACACGAAAAGTCGTACAACAAAGAGAACAGCCCGCAGGCTGTTCTCTTTCGCTGTCTGCCTTAGAAGCACGTGAACGAGCCAATCCGATTCAAATCGATACCGAAGTATCCCCAGAAGAAACCGAACCATCTGAACCCTGCCACAGAATTACGCCCGACAAATACCGGGAAGAACCAGAATTGCTCGCCGTTGTTCAGCCAAATGTATGTGTTGCGGAACAGGCAGTGTCTGATCCCGCCGGGGTCGATGGCAAATGTGGCGGCCTGCATTTGCGGTACGAATTGCGGTGGAGGAGCCGTCGGCGCCTGAACGCCTCCCGGTGCCCCCCCCGGAAGTCCCGGAGACCCTGGAAATCCTCCGGGACTTCCACTTGGAAAACCCGGTCCTCCCGGCACGCCAGGCCCTCCTGGAAACCCTCCTCCGGTTCCCGGTGTTGGAAAAAATCCCATATGTGATCGCTCCTTTCAATGAGTAGGCATAATCATCATATGCATTCGCGGAAATGGCGCCTGGGCAAATGCCAATAAAAAATCCCCGCCCAGCCGAAGCTGAACGGTAGTGAAGGAAATTAGTGAAATTAGCTGCTTTTTTATTCTTGAGCGGTTTTATTTTACTGAAAATCAACAATAAGATTTAACATAGGCATTATCAAAAAACTTGCCCCTACTTATCGTACGGTTCACCGCGCTTGATCTTAAACTATCCTGCCCGTTAGCTTAATGACGAGTCTAACACTTTATTTTCAAATCTCATCCTTATCATATATTTCCATATTAAAAATATTTCCACCAACTATCTTTTCGTCACCATAAATAGGCCATTCTATCTCAGTGTTAAACCGCTTATTAATAGCAATAATCACATCATATGAAGGCTTATATTTGTCTTGCTCAATTTCACTCAAACTGCCTTGGGAAACGTAAATAATGTTAGCGAATTCAATCTGTTTAAACTAATTTATTTTCCTAATTAAGCGGATACGATCACCTAATGATGAGTACCTTTCAACTTCCTTCCTTTCAAAAAAAAGAAAAGCCCCGACATTATCATCGGGACTTTTCTAAGTGTATTAAATGCTGTTAATTATCTTCTTAGTACCTTGAATTTTCATATGATAAAAAAGTCTGGAACTAATATTGTTGATTTTACTGGGTTTGTGGCAACACCTGATAAAAGCGAAAAAAGGAAATTGTGGAACCACTATAAATTACCATGAAAAGAAAGTTAGGAACCATTTGATTCAATGGCAAAGGAGATATTTTTTGAAATTTTATATATCTTATCCTTTGGATTTTCTTTGCTATTGTAGATGTGTCTAAACATCAACCAAACGCTTTTTTAAGAAGCTCTTGGCTTCTTTAATATGTTTCCAAACCCCTTATTGTACAGTCAATAAGAATCCAGCTTATCCGATCCAAAATCATATACAATCTATATACATAAAAAAGAACTGGATTAACCCCCTAACTTTTCTTTTGTTTTTGCAGGTAAATCATCTTTTTGAACTTCTTCATAAGATTTTACTTCTGTATCTGGAATATCTGTTTTCTTTTTATCATCTTGTTTGATATAAAGGCGTAAAAAAGCATTTTCTTTAAGTTTTTCATTATTTGGTTTAACACTTGTAAATGTTACTTTCTTTTCTACCCCATTTTCATCATAAGTAGGTAAAGTATAGTAACGACTCTTATCTTTGATTTCACCTTCACCTTGTATTTGTACATAGTATTCATCTGTTCCAATTTTGCTTGGTGAAGATACATCACAGCCCACCGCAAAACTAGCAAATAGTGTGAAAGTAGCAATTGAAGCAAGTAATTTTTTCATATTTAAACTCCTTTATAATTTTTTTGTGTATTTAAATGACTAACTATAGTTAGTTTACAGGAATTACAGAAGTGCAAACATCGAAGTGTCTAACAGGTAACTTACATTTCTGTAAGGAATCAATAGTACAAGTGGATTGCCTCTATTTAAGAAGCATCCTTACATTTTCTAGTATAAAAAATCTGATGACACCTTGCCATCAGATCAAGGTCAAATACGCATTTTTGATGGAAGAACAATCCCTTTATACAATTGAACTGTGATAAGGTAATAAGCAGTGTAAATGACTGCGAAAATTGCTATTGGAATCCAAATACGGAAATATGGGTCCATTAAGATGAGTGAGAACATATTCATTCCGACAAATACATGTACTATCCCGACAATAGCTGGAAATAAGAATACTAACCATAGTTCTTTATAAATGGACTTTGTTAACAGTTCATGACGGACACCAATTTTATGCAACATTTGATAACGATGAATATCTTTTGTTGCACCCGAAAGTATTTTAAACATTAAGCAACTTGCCATCATGGCTAAAAAAGCAATTCCTAAGAAGAAGCCCATAAACACAGTTCCACTTGTAAAGCCGTATATAATTTCATAAAAGCTATACTTACTGTTTAATTGTTCTTTTGTCACGTTTGGATATTTTTGCAATTGTAAATCATCGAGCTTTTTCCATTCTTTCTTATAAGTGATAAAATCGTTTGTTTTTCCATTTACAACATACTGTTCTTTGCTTTTTATTTGATCGTATATCTTTTGATTTACGATTTGAATATATTGTTGGGTATACAAATAGGATGGTTGAATTTCATTAAAAGCCTTGTTCCATTCTTCTGAGAGAATGGGTCTATTCATTGCATTTTTTATATCTTTTCCAACAATCGCACCTACTGGAAGTTCACTTGAAACACGTTTAATTTGAGTGAGATCTCTTTTCTCAAATCCTGGTTGTATGAAGGGACGATTTTTCTCTAAATCCTCTTTTAAATAATAGACAAACTGTTGGTCTACTTTGTAACGATACTCATTTTTTTCTTTAAATTGAATATTTGCTAGTATTTTTTTCTCATTTGTTGTTGGATTATGAATTGTAATATCATATACATTCACAGCGTCAACAGTAAGTCCTACGTTGTTTTTAAAAGCCATTCCACCTGTAATTGCTCCTACAGCAAGTGCAATTAACATTGCTACTGTTGCTAATACCTTTGTTAAACCATTCACACGAAAACTTAGCTGAGCAAAGGTAAAAGAATTCAGTCCTTTTTCATTCCAGCGTTTATTTCGTTTCACCAGGTTAATAATCAATGGTAATACAGATATAAAAACAAGGTATGTTCCTAACGTTGTTGTTACCGTAGCTATCGGTAATCCTGCTATTGATAAAGTTTTCATGTTTATCAATGAACCGTATCCAATTGCTAATGAAATAACGCCAATTACCGCTACAAAAAATGTTTTTGCTCCTTTTACAGAAGGCTTGTCTGCTTTTGTATCAGAGTGCACTAGCTGTAGTATTGTAATGCGTGATAATTTGAGTGCATTCATAATTGCAGCTATGAAAAACAAAATTAAAAAAAATATTGCTGTTACACGAATTGATGGAACATAGAAAGCATAATATCCATCTGAAGCGAACTCTAGTTCCTTCATCAGTAGCTGCCCAATTCCTTTAGAAAGCCCTACACCTAATCCAATCCCAATAATAAGTGAGGTTATTCCAAGTATTAATGTTTCAATAAACATTAGCATTGTGATTTTATTTTTTTTGGCACCTAACATCATATACATACCGAACTCTTTTTGGCGCAGTGATAGTAAAAATGAGTTCGCATATAAAATATAGAAAAATGTAATGGTTGCTAATAAAAAGGAACCAATTCGAAAGACAATTCCAATAGAACTAATTAATGAATTTGCATTAGTAAATGCTTCATTCATTGCTAACGTTTGAAACATATAAAAAATTGAAATGGACATTACGAGACCGACTAATAAGACAACGTAGTCTTTTAGTTTACTTTTTAGTCCTGCCATGGAAAGTTTTAATAACATGTCGTGCCTCCTTTCTTATGCTTTTTGTGTACCTAAGTCTGCAAGTACGTTTAAAATTTCTTTATAGAACACTTCACGATCTGTTGTGCGGTGAAGTTCTCTATACAACTCGCCGTCTTGAATAAACAAAATTCGTTGACAATAGCTCGCACTAAACGGATCATGTGTAACCATCATAATGGTAACATCTTGTTCTTCATTCAAGCTTGTCATAGCATCTAATAAGCTTATCGCATTTTTAGAATCAAGCGCTCCTGTTGGTTCATCACCTAAAATGATTGCTGGCTCATGAACAAGTGCACGTGCTGCGGCAGAACGTTGTTTTTGACCACCAGACACTTCTGAAGGGTACTTTTGAAGTATCGCTGAAATCCCTAACATGTCCGCTACTTTTTCTACTTTTGGTCTAATCTTTCGAGAAGGAACACCTTGCAGCGAAAGCGGTAAAGCTATATTTTCATAGATTGATAAATTATCTAATAAGTTAAAGTCTTGGAAAATAAAACCTAGCTTTTGTGAACGGAAATCAGATAGTTCAACTTGCTTCATCTTTGTAATATCGGTCCCTGCAATTTCAATAGAGCCATCCGTTGTTTTATCTAATGTAGAAATTACATTTAACAATGTTGTTTTCCCTGATCCGGATGGCCCCATAATACCAACGAATTCACCTCTTCGAATTGAAAACGAAACGTCCTTTAAAGCGTATGATTGATTTTCTCCCTTTTTCCCATATACTTTCATCACGTTTTTTACGTCTACTACTGGTATTTGCATGTCTATATCCTCCTATATATTAGTTGTTTCTATTAGTTTTTCGAATTGGCATCATTTTAAGATAAGTTAAGCAACGCCAAATCCACTCTATTGGTCCAAAATAAAAATATTGTAACCAAACATTGCTGAGTATAATTTGGACTATCCATGTTAGGAGACATATACCAATCATAAGGAATGCGGGCTGAAAGGTATTTATGAATAATGGTAAGATAAACATTCCTACAACAGTTTGTCCTAAATAATTACTCATCGCCATTTTTCCGTAGCTTTTAAATGGCTTTAGTAAAAAGCTTCCTGTCTTATTCTTTAACATAGCAATTAGTATTAACATGTAAGTTAATGTGAGAAAGGGCTGTAAAATAGCCAGTAGGCTGAAAGATAACTTTGCGCTTGATGTTGTAAATTGTATGCTAACTCCAACGATAGCAATACTACTCAGCACTGCAATGAGTGCTGCATGAAGTTTTGGTCGGCACTTCAACCTTGTGAGAATATCCATATTCATAAGTGAAAAGCCCTCTATAAAATAGACTAACACTGATAATAATGAAGTAATCAGTTGCAAAATATTGAGAAATAGAGGCATGTTTTCTTTCCCGCCATACAGATAATCATAAATCAGTATATTAGCGATGATTCCCAGCACATGTAAACTGAAAGAAATAGTTAACAACCACTTGCTAGGCACTTTATGAAGAAGCAATAACACCAGTCCGATAATTGCATATAACTGCAGTATATCCCCACCCCAAACACTAGCGTGCAATAGACCAATTAAAAGCAGTACGATCATGCGACGTACATATAAGGAATAAGGTTGATTTTTCGCTTTTGCTCTGGTTAAGAAAAGAGCTGAACCTGCTCCAAATAATAAAGAAAAAATAGCGTAAAACTTACCTGTCGCAAATATTTGAATCCAATTGTTGTCAGGTAATGCTGTAGGAGACACGCCGGCTTCTTGAAAAAACATTGTGATATTCACTAAGAAAATGCCAATTAACGCAAATCCTCGTATTACATCTAAATCTACGATTCGATCTTTTTGAGGTGAATCTTGTTTCATTACGTTCATAAGTTTCATACCTTTCCATAATAAATTTTTAGTACATGTATCTAACCGTTTTGACAACAAGTTATTGAAGTAGTTTTGTAACTGTAGTAAATTGCTTCATTAGCTATTGCTTAGTATACAAAGAAAGAAAAAAAGTGAACATCGAAGTGTCTAACTGGAATCTTACATTTTTGTAAGGATCCTAAAAACAACCTGAGCCAGGTACTCAACTGGACTCAGGTTGTTTTTTTGCCTCTTTAATTCTTCTTCTGATTAAAATGAATCTAGATTAGATATATACATTTGCATGGATCTATATTTAAAAATAACTGTACATGGACGATATATTTTTCCCATGAAAAACCCCTTCAAGTTATAACAGTATGTGTCTTTCTTTTTACTGTCTACTTAAAGGGGATAATATGAGTGATGAAATTGTCTCTTTCTTTCAATTATTTATTTACGATGTTGTTATACGATTTTATGGTGAATAAATAGTAAATGAAATAGATAAATGTGTATACGCCAATGGCAGTTAACACAGGAACAAAAATATCCATGCCTAATGTGTTAGATAGTGCTTTTAAAGCAATAACACTATGTAAAATCCCAATGCAAAGTGGGAATATAAAAATAAAAGTTACTTGTTTTACAATCGATTTAAAAATAGCTTGCTTACTTACACCTAATATACGTAAGATAATATATTTATCTTCATCTATTATTGCTTCTGTTAATTGCTTAAAGTAAATCATGCTTCCTGTTGCAGCTAAAAAGACAAGTCCTAAAAATACTCCTGCAAAGATTACTAATCCTGATGCCTCCACACCTCCTCTATAAGCATTGTATTTTGCAATTAGGTTAGCTTCGTTTGGTACAATGCTTTGAAGTGATTTTGTTAACTCCTTCGTATTTTTGTCATCTATAACCTTATATGCTTGTAGTGTATAGGGTTCTTGCTTTTTTATTACGGTAGAAAAAAATTCGTCTGAAACGACTATCGTGAATTCATGTAGTGAATCATTTATAACGTTATCCTGTATTTTTCCAACAAATTGCAATGTGTAATTGTTGTTTGGAAGGTAGAGTTTCACTTTTCCATTCATGTATTCTGTTTTGAGTGTATTACTCTTATTCGAATCAAGGGCAATTGCTTCAGTACCTTGAAGAGAGACTTTTATATCTTTCTTAGTTATACCGGATAGTGTAACGAAGGTACTCTCTGCTAATAGGTTCAAATATTGTCGATTCTCCGTAAAATCGGGTGGCATCATACCACTTACGTGTAAATCTGCTTTTATTTTCACTAAGGGAATAGTAATTTTATCTTCAATTGTATGTTTAGACTGTTTAATCGTATTTTCAATTTGTTGATCCACTTGCGTTCCTGTTGTTACATACATAAAGCTAAACGGTTCTATTTTATCAAGCATTGTTTTATTTTTATAATAAATACTATATGACGCTCCAATACCGCACAATGTGACCGCGCTTAATAACGTAATGGCTGTTAATATTTTTGCATTTGTTTGAATACGGGATAACAGTTGAGATAACCCTACTACATTAATTCCACGATAATAGTACTTTTTATTCTTCTGTAAGCCAATTAATAAGAAAACTGTGAAAGAACGAAATATCAAATATGTACCTATAATGGAACCACCTAAAACAATACACATATTACGAATTTTATGACTCACCCATATAGAAGAAAAAATAGGTTGAAGTGCAACCCAATAGGAAGAAGTTAATAAAATAATTCCTAACAAAGCAGTAAATACAGATCCTCTTGGAATATGCTCACCTTGTTTTTCTGCTTGAAGTAATTCAATTAATTTAAATTTATAGATTATGCTGTATCCATGAGATGAGGTTATCAAAATAATAACAGCAAATACAAGGATGGTGTGGAGTACTGCTTCTATAGAAACAGAAAATGAAATCGCAGTTGGCAATTGCATTACTCTTAAAAGCAACATCGAAAATACTTTTGACAATAAAGCTCCAATCCCTATTCCTATAACAAGTGCAATAATCCCCAGAACAAAATTCTCATAAAATAACATTGCGCCAATTTTTCGTTTTGGAACACCAAGTAAAGAATATAATGCAATTTCTTTTTTTCGTTTTTTTGTGAAAAATGAGTTTGAATACCAAATGAATATCCCTACAAAAATCATGAGGATAACAGATGAAGCTGTGAACACATCTGAAATTTGTTTAGATGCACCTATTTGTTTTACAAGGTAGTCATTATAGTGCAAAGATTCAAATGTAAAATAGATGACAATACTAAATATCATGGAAGCAAAGTATAGTACATAACTTTTAAAGTTACTTTGCATGTTTTTCTTAGTAATACTAAATAGTGTCATTCACGCCACCTCCAAGGGCAGAAAGAATATATAGTAGTTTTTGAAAAAAAACTTTCTGTGACATCTCACCCTTTACAAGTTCTGCGAATACTTCTCCATCTTTAATAAAGAGAACACGTTGACAATAACTTGCCGCAAAAGCATCATGAGTAACCATCATAATAGTAGACTGATTTTTTTCATTTAACGTTTGTAAGATATTTAGCAAGTCAGCTGCTGATTTAGAATCAAGCGCACCTGTAGGCTCATCAGCCAAAATTAATTTTGGTTTCCCGATAATTGCTCGGGATGCGGCTGTACGCTGCTTTTGCCCCCCGGAAATCTGATATGGATATTGATTTAACAACGCTTGAATGCCAAACATTTTTGCAATTTCATCTACTTGCTGGTCAATCTCTTGCGCAGGAGTGTTTTTTAAAGCAAGAGGTAAGAAGATATTCTCTTTAACAGTTAATGTATCAAGCAACTTGTTATCTTGATAAATAAAGCCCAACGTATCACGACGAAATGCAGTAAGCTGTTCTTCTTTCATTTTTCTAATGTTTGCTCCATCAATGATAATTTCTCCTGCTGTTGGTTTATCAATTGTGGATAATATATTTAATAATGTAGATTTTCCAGAACCAGATGGACCCATAATGCCAACAAATTCACCTTCAAAAATTGTGATGTCAATATCATGAAGAGCAGTAAATTTGCTACCTCTATTACCATATACCTTTTTTATATGCTTTGCTTGTAGTACTGGTTTCAATGTAGAATCTCCTCTGTTGTATGATAAGCCTATTGTATGATACTTTTATAACCTGAACCATAGGACAACCTTACAACGTATAATAGTATCCTTTCAATCTTGTAAGGTGAAAGTCTTGATAGGAGGCAAACCCAATATGAAAGTTTTATTAGTCGAAGATCAACCAACAATCCGAGAAACAGTAGCTGACGAATTACAGAAGTGGGGATTTGAGGTGTGGTCAACGACAGACTTTGAGCATATTTTAAATGATTTTCTAGCGCAAACTCCACAACTTGTTTTACTTGATATTAATCTTCCTTTTTTTGATGGATTTTATTGGTGTAGAAAAATTCGAGAAGTCTCTAAAGTACCAATTATTTTCTTATCTTCTCGTGACAATCCAATGGATATTGTAATGGCAATGAATATGGGTGGAGATGATTTTGTACAAAAACCCTTCTATCCTGATGTGTTAGTTGCTAAGATTCAGGCACTTATGCGACGCACATATTCGTATACACAAACGGAAGCAAATGTTATTGAACATGAAGAAGTTGTGTTAAATTTACAAGATGGTGTAGTCACGTACCATAATCAAATATTAGAACTAACAAAAAATGAATTTAAAATTCTACTGCTTTTAATGCAAAATAGAGGATCAATTGTAAGCCGTGACAAAATTATGCGCAGCCTTTGGGAAAATGAGAGTTTTGTTGATGATAATACATTAACAGTTAATGTTGCACGCGTACGTAAAAAGCTTTCCGAACTTGGGAAAGAAGAATTTATTCATACGAAGAAAGGACTAGGTTATATTATTTCATGAGTATCTTTCGTTACATAAAAGAACGTCGTAATTTTTTACTCCTTTACTTCTTGATTATGTTCTTTATCTCTACAATGATCTATTTGAGTGATGAAATAAGCGGTACAAAGATGAATCTCTTGTACATCAATGTTGTTAGTGCCATTTTTATTCTCATTTATCTTATAATAGGCTATTTATATCATATAAGGTTTTATCAAGAGCTTAATATCGCTCTTCAGTTAGAGCATGATACTGTCATTGCAATACCGAATCCGCATACGTATGAGCAAGAATTATATACAGAGATATTAAAGAAACTGTACTTAGAGCAACAAGAGCAAATGTACATTTTACATGAGGAAAAGAAAGAGTATCATGACTTTATTATGTCATGGATTCATGAAGTTAAAACACCGATTGCAACTAGCCAATTATTAATGCGTAGTGATAAACCAGCTGACATTCTTATTGGTAAATTAGAAGATGAACTAGAGAGAATTGATCACTTTGTAGAGCAAGCATTATATTACTCACGTCTTGATTCTTTTTCAAAAGATTATTTCATTCAAGAAATTTCTTTAGAAACTGTTACTGGAGCTAGTATGAAAAAATACGCCAGGACGTTTATTGCAAAGCGTATTCAGTTTGAACGAACAAATTTACATGTTCTAGTGGAAAGCGATGCAAAGTGGCTTTCTTTTATCGTCGATCAACTCGTAGCAAATTCATTGAAATATACAGATGAGCATGGGCAAATTAAGTTTATTGGAGAAGAAGATGACAACGAAAAGCGCCTAATTATTCAAGATAACGGCGTTGGTATTAAAGCTGAGGATATGGGTCGTGTATTTGAACGTGGATTCACAGGATTTAATGGTCGACTACATACCAAATCGACTGGATTGGGTTTATATTTAGCAAAACGTCTTTCTCATAAGTTAGGACATGACATTTCTATTGAATCAAAAGAAAATGCATATACGAGAGTTACATTACATTTTCCAAAAACAAATCAATATCATACGATTACTAAAACATAAGAAAAGAGCTTATTCCTTAGGATGAAGTGCACCCCTTAATCTAATCACATGAATATCTAGGGGTCCATTTTTATTCCAGACAGAAAGATCAGATGTTTAAACGTTATCCAGAATCCCTCAAGATTCAAGCGACTCACCTATTGCTCTAACCTGCCCGTTAGTTTAGTCAAGATAGCCATCCAAATTGGCTACCTAGACTTGAAGACACTAGAAGAACCGTCGATATAGCTCGCGTCTTCGCTCTCCACGGAGCTGAGCATATATCTGAGTGGTCGATGCCTTTTCATGTCCTAGCATCCCTTGAATGAATTCTAAGGGTGCTCCGTTATCCAATAGCTGACATGCATAGGTATGACGAAAACGGTGCGGGTACACATTAGCTTCAATCTCTCCCCGATTTGCTATCCGCTTTAACGCCCATCTGATCGTCGGTATTGACATTCGGCGGGTAGGATGTGTTTCCGTTACAAACAGTGCTTTACAGGAATCTTCGCGACACTTTAAGTATTTTTTTAACCACACCTTGCATTCGGTGGTAAAGTAAACTTCTCTTTGTTTGGATCCCTTGCCATTTACAATCGCTGAACAATTTTCCCAGTTAAGATCTTCAATGTTTATTTTCTGTACCTCTCCAACACGGCAGCCAGAACTATATAGAAATTCCAACAAAGCTCGTTCTCGATGTGATAGACAGGAAATCTTAAGATGAATCACATCCTCTTCTATAAGAAACTTCGGAATGCGTTTATCCATCTTTGGTTCTCTCAATTTAAGAGAGGGATTTTTCGTAAGGTAACCTTCTTCATAGGCAAAGCGAAAAAGGGAGCGCACAAATCTGATACGATGTCCTAAGCTGCTTGGCTTTAATCGTCCGGATTGTCTAGCTAAATATTCCTTAAGCTCTAGCAAAGTAATTTCCTCAATCTTAAGATCACCTAATTCGCCAACCAGCATTTTTAATTGCAATGAGTAGGCTTTTAATGTGTACGGACTGAATCCCTGAATCCGTTTATCAACTTCATACAACTTCCATAATTCACTCAGGTACATAGAGAAACCCTCCCAATTATATAAACCTATTAGATCTAGGTTATCTTGAAATGGAAGGGTTTAATCACTATATTGCACTAACGTAAAGTGTCCCGTTAGCTTAACTTTTTAATACTAGATGAAGTAAGGGGAAAGGTCGTCCTGAACTGTCCAATTCCGATCGTCCTATCTGTACAAACCCAAACCGTTTATAGAATGTGTACGCTCCATCGTTTTGCTCATTAACATCAACTTGGAGATTGCTACCTTTTAATTTTTCGGCATGTTTTATCAATCGACTACCTATACCCCTTCCGTGATATTTGGGATCTACGAATAGCATCTCTATCTTTGTTCCGTCAAGCCCAATAAACCCTGTTGGTTCTTTATTTTCGTTCAATTCCAACCAAATCTCTACTTCCTTTAGTGCTCCGTTTTGAAGCATCTGATGATAAAATTCAATATCCTCATCAGTCAAAAATGTGTGTGTATGACACACAGCCTTGTACCAAATATCTATTAACTTATCATGATAGTTTTCTTCATATGGGACAATTTTGTTTAGCATTACTCAGCCTCCGTATTTCTAATTTATTAAAAGATTAATCCCCTTGATAAATCTTCTGTACTATCATACAGAGTCAAACGTGGAAAAGGGAAGCTTTTGTAAAGATAATTAATCCCACTAATGAAAACGGTAATGGCCTTCTGCGGGAGTTCTTTCCCAAAGGTTATGACTTCGCTAAGGTCACAGATAAGCAGCTTGCTGAAGCCATCCGCCTTATTAACGATCGCCCGCGCAAATGTCTAGGCTGGAAGTCTGCTCACGAAGCTTTCATGGAAGAAGTGTCGCACTTGGCTTGACAATCCATCATTTCTATTAATTATCACCCACCACAAATTCAAATTATACATTAAACTTTTAAGTTGTCTACGCACGTGATGAGAATTTCTTGTACATCACAATTTTCAGGTCATTGAAGGAGCCACACCAGATCCCAAGAACAAATTTACAACCATTCAGATCAATGCGATAAGCTCCTTTCATGTATAACTAAACAATATATGGAAACAACTTTCCTATACGTGATTTTAAAGGAGGGTTTATGTTGGCAAGTATAGAAAAACGCAGTAAAGATTCTTATAGATTGATAGTGGAAGTAGGATATGGTTCAGATGGTAAAAGGATAAAACGTACTAAAACAATAAAAGCTTCAGGAATTCGAGAAGCGGAAAAGGAGCTTGCGAAATTTCAAGTAGAAGTCGAAGCAGGTGAATATATTGCACCCGAGAAAATGACATTTAACAACTTCGTAATCGAATGGAGAGAGAAATACGGAAAAAAACATCTTGAAAAGAAGACTCTCGAAACTTATGCCCATTTATTAAAAAATCACATCTGTCCTATTTTTGGAAACAAACATTTAGATCAAATTAAGCCCATGCATATAGTTAGTTTTATGATGGATCTTGAACTTCTCGATGCTCGAAAGGATGGAAAGCTTGGTGGACTTTCATCAACATCAATACGTTTCATTCATCGAGTTATTAAAGACATCCTTGATCGTGCAGTTGAATGGAGGATTATTAAAAACAACCCAGTTACAGCAATAAAGCGGCCTAAGATTGATCCGCCCTCTGTAGAAGTATACAACGAAAATGAAGTCACTAAGTTGTTATATGCCCTTCAGGATGAACCAGACCATTGGAGAATGCTGATTACGCTAGCGCTTACAACTGGTTTACGTCGTGGAGAATTGTTAGCCCTAGAATGGAAGCACATCAATCTTGAGAAACATATGCTAGAAGTTGTGCAGTCACTAAGTTATGTTGACGGAAAGAATATAATCAAAGTACCAAAAACTAAGAATTCATTCCGCCAAGTCTCAATTCCCGATTCACTTATACCCGAATTGAAGAATTATCAAGATCAAGCCAAAATGTCAAAAGAAAATGCCGGAGATCTTTGGGAGGAAACAGAGCGCTTCTTCGTTTTTACCTCTTGGAACGGAAAACCGTATTATCATACTGTACCAGGTACATGGTTTCGAAGATTCCTAAAGCGAAATAATTTAAAAAAAATCCGGTTTCACGACTTGCGTCATACATCTGCAACTTTACTTATTAATCAAGGCGTTCATTCTAAAACGATTTCAAGCCGACTAGGGCATGCAGATATCCGTACTACAATGAATATTTACGGTCACGCTCTACAATCGATAGATCAGGCGGCTGCCAATACATTCAACACTATATTGTCCCCGAAAGCAGAAATTATCTCAAAAGAAAACGGTACGTAATGGCATACAGTTTTTTCGTCCCCAATTCGTCCCCAAGATATATATTTTGATGCTATTGCTTTAATGGTATATCTCTAAAAAATCAGAAAAACCCTTGATTTCTCAAGGGTTTCGGAATTTTTGTTTTGGTGGAGCCTAGGGGGATCGAACCCCTGACCTCATCACTGCCAGCGATGCGCTCTCCCAGCTGAGCTAAGGCCCCATTTGTATACAACAACATTCATTAATTTATCAAAAAATGAATGTCATGTCAATAGATTTATCCTTATTCCCCTGTTGTGCTTTTGGATAAAAGATTCTTCAGTTCCTTCATGAACATGTTAATGTCCTTGAATTGACGATATACAGAAGCAAATCGTACATATGCTACTTCGTCAACCCGATATAACTCCTCCATGACCAATTCACCGATCTGTTGACTATCCACTTCGGTTACAGCTGTGTCACGTAATGCTTTCTCTACTTCCGAGACAATCAGGTCAAATTGTTCTACCGATACAGGACGTTTCTCACAGGCTCTAATTAATCCACGCATGACTTTGTCGCGACTGAATTCTTCACGATTACCACTCTTCTTAATCACAATTAGAGGTGCTTCCTCAACCATTTCAAAAGTTGTAAACCTCCGGCTACATTGTTCACATTCACGCCTGCGTCGTATTGATTTATTCTCATTGGCTGGGCGTGAATCCAACACCTTGGTTCCCGCATAGCTACAATATGGGCATTTCATTCTGTTAGCACTTCCCTTTTCACATGAGTTTTCGTAAAGCAATATTTATTCCATAAAAATTTCCACCCGCAAAAAGTTATGAAGATTGCAAATATAACACATAATACTTTTACAAACAGCGAGGAGGTGAACGACAATGGCAAACAACAGTTCAAATAACTTAGTTGTTACTAAAGCTACAGGTGCCCTAGAACAAATGAAATATGAAATTGCTCAGGAACTTGGAATCAGCATTCCTCAAGATGGATACCAAGGAAACATGACTTCTTATGAAAACGGTTCAATCGGTGGATATATCACTAAACGTTTGGTAACCCTTGCAGAACAACAATTAGCTGGTCAATTCAGCTAATCTGATGAAGGTATGGAGTGTTGGACCGGCGAGAAGCTGGACCAGCACTCCTTTTGTTCATTATTTAGAACTCATCGTAGATATCTGTATATTTGTCATAATAATATAATACACGTTGTACATAATGCCTAGTCTCGTCAATAGGAATTTCTTTAACTGTTTCAAGTTGTCCATCCCAAAGACCTTTATCCATCCAACTTCGTACATTACCAGGCCCTGCATTATAGGCAGCAATCGCAAGCGTCCTATTGCCATCAAATTGCTTAGATAATGAAGCAAAATACCAAGCACCCAGCTGAATATTAGGACCTACTTCGTGTTTGATACGATCCAGAGAAACTTCAGGAATCCTCGCCATTTCCATAGCCCAAGTCGCTGTACGTGGCATAAGTTGCATAATTCCAAGGGCGCCTTTGCTTGATTCCTTACCTGGCTTAAAATTTGACTCTACACGGATAATAGCAGCAATTAGGAATGGATCAAGCTCATATTCCTCAGCTTGCAACTGAATTTCTTCTTTGTAATGAATGGGATAAAACCAAGACATCCAATTACTGTTGAAAAATAGTAACAGTACGAACGTCATAAACAAAAGCATGAGTACCCTTTTTTTGCGAAAAAGCTTCATGGCAACCTCATTTGAAGCCAACATTCGTTCAATTGTTGCTCCGTTACTTCTAAGCTATGACTGTTATCAATAACTCGATCTGCTAAGCTTTTCTTATCCTCAATATCCATCTGTGACTGAAGCCTCGCTTCTGCTTGTCCTGCTGATAAAAGATCTCTCATCATGAGACGTTCCTTCTGTACATTACGTGGCGCGTAGACCACCCATACTTCTTCAAACATGGATTGAAGCCCTGATTCATATAAAAGTGGGATGTCTACCACAACGAGTCGTTCAGGATACGCTGTCTCAAGATCCATCATTTGTTTTCTAATCTCTTTACGGATTGCAGGATGACTTATATTATTCAAAACCTTAAGGGCTTCTCTGTCGTCAAACACAATACTCCCAAGCTTCTTACGATCTAATGTACCATCCTCGTGCAGTATACCTTGTCCAAAAAATTCAGCTACCGCAGCAAGAACAGAGTGACCCGGGAGCATAACATCCCGGGCAATGGTATCCGCGTCAACTAGCATAGCTCCCTTCTTGACTAGAAGGGAGGCTATCGTACTCTTACCTGTTGCAATTCCCCCGGTTAATCCAATGTTCATGATTTCACCTCATAATAGCTTCATTATTCCCATTATTATTAACATTAACGCTGGTAGTGCCGTCATATGTCGTGTCCATGATTTTGTAGCGAAACGAAATCCTGCATTCATACCCATGACCAGAAAACTGCCGCTAAATAAAGCAATAACTAACGATGTGGGCAATGGAGAGAACCCTAGAAGAGCTGCTCCTAGACCTGCTCCAAATGCATCTAATGATAATGCAATACCCAACCACATAGCTTCATAACCCGAAATACTTCCCGATTTATCCACGTCTGCCGATGAGGGGGTACGTAATATTTGAATCACAAGACCCAATTTACGAATTTCAAGAGAGAATACTTGCCGTTCTGCTGGAGGATTCGGTAATTTCTCAATCTTCTCAACTTTAAGCGGTTCAACCACTTGATCTTTTTCTTTTTGTACAAGCATTTGAACCAATGACCATAGTCCCATGACGATGAGAATAATTGCCCCTACAACTGAAGCAATCTTAGGAGATACAAAGTATGCAAGCAGAACACCTACCTGCATAGAAATACCAATAACAACGCCTGACAGAACCGAAATAATCAGAATCGAGAGTAGAGGGATTTTAACCTGCCTTAATCCATATGTAATCCCTACTCCAAAACTATCCAAACTCACTGCAAAAGCCAGCAACGTTAGTGCAACAATGTGACTGAGCACCCTGTTCCCTCCCTATCTCACATGCGAAAAAGTTCGAATTACGAATTCGATACGCCTTTCGCTACAGTCGATACGTCCTCCCATATTATATGGAGGAAGAAACGAGGGGTGCACATTCTTATGAATATTACTTTTTAACGGATTTGGCATGTCGGGCAGAAATGAGTTCCTCTTCCACCTACGACTGTTTTCTCAATGATAGAACCACAATTTACACAAGGCTTATTCTCACGACCGTACACAAGAAGCTGTTGTTGAAACATCCCCATCTCTCCTTGACCGTTCACGTAGGATTTGATGGAGGAGCCACCCGCTTCAATGGATTCTAACAATATATTTATGATCGATGTATGCAATCGTTCAAGCTGGCTTTCATTCAACGAGCCCGCCGTTACCTCCGGGTGAATCCCTGCTTTAAATAGGGATTCATCTACATAAATATTCCCGATTCCAACGACATATGCCTGATTTAGTAAGACTGACTTAATCTTTGTTTTTTTACCTGTTAAGATTTTCTTGAATTGCTCCAGTGTAAAAGACTCATCTAAGGGTTCTAACCCTAGCTTAGACAAAGGTAACGACACCAAATCCTCACCTGTCGCAAAAAGATGCATCGTACCAAATTGTCGAACATCCTTGTAACGAAGTTCAGTCCCATCATTGAAATGAAAAACGACATGCGTATGTTTCTCTACAGGTTCTTCACTTGAATAAAGGCCATATCTCCCTTCCATCCGCAAATGAGATACGATGACAAGTCCATCCAGTAGAATCCGTATAAATTTACCCCTGCGTTCTACACCCAAAATGGTATGTCCTTGAAGCAAAAATGCAAATTCCTCTATATCATCAGGACGCTGAATAATCCGCGCCAAATGGACACTCACATGATCAATGGTTTTATCTTTTACCAATACATTTAAGGTTCTTATTATGGTTTCTACTTCCGGTAGTTCCGGCATGATGTACTCACCTCTATCCCATTATAACGGAATTCTGTAGCCTTTGGGCTACTATTTCGCTTCATACCAATTGCCACCATAACTTACCTCTGCTTTCAGGGGAACATCGAGCGGAAGTGCTTTGCCCATGATTTCTGGCACTAATGATTTCATGATCTCCAGCTCATCTTCTGGAACTTCAAATACCAATTCATCATGAACCTGAAGTAGCATTCTACTCTTTAATTTCTTATCTGAAAGTGCCTGTTCCATGTGTATCATGGCAAGCTTAATGATATCTGCTGCCGTCCCTTGAATAGGCGTATTCATAGCAGTCCGTTCAGCGAATGAACGAAGATTAAAGTTACTGGCATTGATTTCTGGAAGGTACCTTCTTCTTTCCAAAAGCGTCGTGACATATCCATTCTCTTTCGCTTCCTTCACGATATCGACCATATATTGTTGTACACCTTGGAATACTTCGAAATATTGTTCTATAAATTTCGCCGCTTCTTTGCGCGTAATATTAAGATTCTGGGACAACCCATAATCACTGATTCCGTACACGATACCAAAGTTCACGGCTTTGGCAGCTCGACGCATGTTAGAGTCAACGTCTTCAGCCTTCACTCCGAACACATCCATAGCCGTCTTCGTATGAATATCCATATCGTGTGTGAACGCCTCTATCAACCCTTTATCTTGTGATATGTGTGCGAGCACACGTAATTCCACTTGGGAATAATCCGCTGCCAGAATAGACCACCCAGGCTCAGAAGGTACAAATACTTTACGGATTTTCCGTCCCTCTTCTAATCGAATCGGAATATTCTGCAGATTCGGGAATTGACTACTCAAACGACCTGTCGCAGCGACAGTCTGCCGATAGTACGTATGCACTTTACCCGTCTTCGGAGATATTTCCTTCAATAACCCTTCCACATACGTAGATTGCAGCTTCGCAATCGTGCGATATTGCAAAATAAGCTGGACGATATCATGATACGGTGCTAGCTTCTCAAGCACTTCAGCATCGGTAGAGAAACCCGTCTTTGTTTTTTTTACGACAGGAAGACCTAACTTCACGAATAGGATTTCACCTAACTGTTTCGGGGAATTTAGATTGAATTTCGTATCTGCTATGCTATAGATTTCTTCTTCCAAGCGATGAATTTGGGCTTCAAATTCCTTACCTAGCTCTTGTAAATCACTCATATGAACTTCAATACCTTGCTTCTCCATATCCGCAAGGATACGAGAAAGAGGCATCTCAAGGTCATGGAACAGAGACTTCATCTTTGTCTCATCCAATTCTTTCTCTTGTTTCGGAATAATACTGAGAACCGTGGCCGATTTACGTGCTAAGTGATTACTGAGTATTTCAACATCTGGAATCTTATATTTCGCCCCCTTACCAAATACATCTTCTTCAATGGCTATCGAGTCTAAACCATATTTGGACGCCAAGGCGCTTACCGTTTGATTAGATTCTGTTGGATCGAGCAGATATGCTGCAAGTTGTACATCAAATATTACCCCAGCAAATGCAATACCATGCCAGTGTAACGCAAGATCCATCCGATGTAAGTCATATCCTCGCTTTGGAATCGAAGGATCTTGTAACCAGTTCAGAATCGGTGCAGCTTGATCTGTTAGTAGAAGGTCAAATGGCACGTAATCATGCCGATCCTCCGATGAGAATACAACACCAATGATTTCTGCCCGATGTGGGTTATCGCCATACGTCTCTACATGTAGAACTTTGATGTTAGGAAGTCGTTCAATAAGCTCGTCCATGTTCTCCTTATCCGTCACCGTCACTTCGACATTCAGTGCAGGCTGAGCTACTTCACCTTCCTCCAATCCCGCTTCACCAGAGAAAGACAGACGTTCAAGGAGTGATTTGAATTCCAATTTAGCAAGTGCTGGACCCGCAGTTTCTTGAACTAGACCATTAAATATCATTTCATCCAATGATTTATCTAATTGAACTTCACGATATATGGTCGCCAATTTCTTACTCATGATCGCATCATCTGCATGCGTCTCAATCTTTTCTTTCATCTTCCCTTTTAACTCATGTGTATTTGCTAATACCTCTTCTACCGATCCATATTGATGCAGAAGTTTAAGTGCTGTCTTCTCTCCGACCCCTGGAATACCAGGAATATTATCGGATGCATCACCCATCAATCCCTTCAGATCAATAATTTGGTGAGGCTCTAGACCATATCTTTCTTGAATCTGTTCAGGCGCATAGATTTCGATCTCGGTAACACCTTTACGTGTCAATCCGATCTGTACATGCTCAGATGCCAATTGGAACATATCCTTATCTCCAGATACCACCAACACTTGACGTCCAGCTTGATCCGCTTCCTTAGCAATGGTTCCAATAATGTCATCCGCTTCATATCCACTTAACTCATATTGGGCAATTCCTAATCCCTGTAACAACTCTTTTAACAAAGGAAATTGCTCGGATAGTTCACGAGGGGTCTTTTCTCGTCCACCTTTGTATTCTTGATAACCCTCATGTCGGAACGTGATTTTTCCCGCATCAAATGCAACCATCATATGCGTTGGTTTATAATCCTCAATCAATCGTAAAAGCATGTTCGTAAATCCATATACCGCATTTGTGTGCAGTCCTTTTGTATTTGTAAGCGGCGGCATTGCAAAAAATGCGCGATAAATAATACTATTACCATCAATAAGAATTAGCTTATCCATAAAACACCTTCCCTTTATACAACATTGTTATTTCATGATACCATATGACCCCCTAAAATGAGAAAAATGTACGCCATACTTCAACATTATGGCCTCTGTCGTTATACTTTAAGTCTAAAAACACAAAAAACACCGACCTTAGTCGGTGCTTAGATATAAATCACTTCATTATTGGTTCAGATCCGGTCGCTTCCCTGTAACCAGGTAAACAACACTTTCTCCAATATTCGTAGCATGGTCAGCAATTCGTTCAATATATCGTCCTACTAATGTAAGCAACATAACCTGAGATGTTGACTCTGGGTGTGCTGATAGATAAGCATATAGCTCAGTAATGATTTGTCCATATAAATGATCGACCTTATCATCGTCCAATGCCATCTTGTAAGCAAGATCTGTGTTCTCATCAAGGTATGATGTAATAGCCTCAGTAATCATGACTTTAACGATCGCTGCCATATTGGGGATATCCACGAGTGGTTTAATTAATTGTTGTCCCTGTAGGCGCATCGTAACCTTTGCCACATCTAGAGCTAGATCGCCCATTCTCTCCAAATCACTTGAGATTTTAAATGCAACAATAATGCGTCTTAAATCTTTAGCTACAGGCTGCTGTGTAACGATCAGACGAGATCCGATATCCATAATCTGGTCTTCCATAGCGTTGAGTAGTACATCATCTTTCACGATCTGTTGTGCTTTAACTATATCTAAAGTATGCAGTGCCGTTATGGCACCTTCCAATGCTTCAATAACATGCTGGCCCATACGAAGTAATAATGAACGTAACTCCTCCAAGTCTTGATCTAATCCAATTCTCCGAATCATCTGTTCTGTCATCCTCCTATCAATGCTTCTATTTTACTTTAACCAAACCTACCTGATATATAGTCTTCCGTCCGGGAATCTTGAGGATTCGTAAACAAAATGTTTGTATCATCAGATTCCACGACTTCCCCATTCAAGAAAAATACAGTCCGTCCCGATACACGTGCAGCCTGATGCATGTTATGAGTAACCATTACAATCGTGTAGGATTCTTTCAATTCCTGTACCAACTCTTCAATTTTGAGTGTTGAGATCGGATCTAGTGCTGAAGTTGCTTCATCCATTAACAGAATATCCGGTTGTACAGCAAGTGCACGCGCAATACACAAACGCTGCTGCTGTCCACCTGACAAACTTAGAGCAGAACGCTTTAAATAATCTTTAACTTCTTCCCATAGTGCAGCTTGACGTAAACTCTGTTCTACAATGTTATCCAATTCTGCTTTATTACGAACACCATGTAGGCGAGGACCATAAGCAATATTATCATATATTGATTTAGGAAAAGGGTTCGGTTGCTGAAATACCATTCCAACCTGTTTACGAAGAGCCTCAACATGCACATCTTCACCATATATTTCTTTACCGTTAATTTTGACAGACCCAACAATTTGAGTTCCAGAGATCATATCATTCATACGGTTCAAGGTACGTAACAATGTAGATTTACCACAGCCGGATGGCCCAATGAAGGCCGTAATTGCTTTTTCAGGGATATTGAGATCTACATCCTTTAGCGCATGGAAAGCTTCGTAGAATAGATTCAATTGCTTAATATGGATAATATCTTCCATTTAATTATCATATCTCCTTATCTTTACGTGATATTCTCATTAATATTACAGCTATTATGTAAATGCTGTGTCCCATGATTGTAAACTCTGTGTAAAATATATCATTAACTTATATCTCCAATAATATAAATCGAATGATCACACAGCCCTGTCGCACTTTAATCGACCATCTTTCATATAAAAAAAGGAAATGCTCATCCAATCATACTGACTGATGAGCATTTCTCTTCTTACTGACAACTAACTTGTATCCAACACCTCGAATGGAATCGATATGTACGGATTCAGGATCAAGTTCGAGCTTTTTACGGAGTGAGCTGACGTGTACATCCACGGTTCTCTGGCCCCCGATATAATCAAAGCCCCATACCTCATTCATTAAGTCATCTCTTGTAAGAACGACCCCTGGCTTACGGGCTAGATACAATAATACTTCGAATTCTTTGGGACGTAAGTTAATGCTTTGTCCTCCCAATGTCACTTCATATTTCTCAGGGAATATCTCCAACTGACCTAATGAGATCATAGATGTCGAAGTCTGTGTCGTATTCCTTACTTCCTCCGGTTTCCCCGACACCCGTCTCATCACAGCACTAACTCTAGCAAGAAGTTCTGAGACACCAAAAGGCTTCGTAATATAATCATCCGCACCTGATTTAAGCCCTTGAACAACTTCCTCTTCCCCGTTCTTCGCTGTCAGAATGATAACGGGTGTTACTACACCTTGTGTGCGCAGTTTATTAAGAATATCAATCCCATTCATACCTGGTAACATTAGATCTAGTAAAATTAAGTCAAAAGATTCTTTAGATGCTCGCTCATAACCAGCCGTACCATGGTCTTCCATGGTTACATCATAACCTTCTTGCGACAAATTATAAGATAATAGTCTGGCCAATGTCGGCTCATCCTCAATGACCAACAATCGTTGTGACATATGGGACCTCCATTCATGTATCATCTATAATAGATAGATGCTAGTTCAACTTTATCATCATAACACCCTAATGTTAAGGGAGTGTAAACTAAGAAATATTCATTTATACAATGTTACTTAAATATTCTATCCCTCATGTTCCTGTAACAGAGGTAATTCTACAGTAAACGTACTGCCGATATTAAGTTCGCTGTCTACCGATAATTGACCTTTATGCAAATCAACTAAATGTTTCACTATGGATAGTCCTAGACCCGTTCCACCTGAACCACGTGAACGAGCTTTATCCACACGATAGAAACGTTCAAATATCCGCGGTAGATCTTTTTTAGGAATACCCAACCCAGTATCACTCACAGTAAATTGTATACGATCCTCACCATGATCATGTTCTAAGTGACGAACAATAACCTTGACTTGCCCCCCCTCCTGCGTGTAATTAATTGCATTCGATAAGAGATTTAAGAATATCTGCTTCAGCTTATCCTCATCCGCTTCGATAAATAATTCGTCAGGAATATCCGTTTGCAAGCTAATTCCCTTTTTGTCTGCCATCGTTGTTATCGTTTCCATCACCGACGTAAAGAATGATGTTAAATGAACCGGTGAATTATCCATAGGAATACGTTTAGATTCAATCTTAGAAAGATCTAGAATATCGCTAATAAGTCTGTTCAAACGTTCACTCTCGTCATATATAATTTGCAGAAATGATCGTGCAGTCTTTTCATCAGTCACTCCACCACCAAGCAATGTTTCAGCGAACCCTTTAACTGCGGCAATCGGTGTCTTCAACTCATGAGATACATTAGCAACAAATTCACTGCGCATGTTCTCCAATCTGCGAATGGCGGATATATCCTGTAGTAAGAACAATATTCCTTTGTAGGAACCTTCTTCATCTAACATGGGCACGCCATCTATTCGTATCATTTTCTCATCGGGATAATATAAGGTACGTTCTTCATGGATAGCAATACGTAATGATATTCCCTCTTTCAAAACTTTAGATAATTCATATTGTTGTTTCATATCCATATATGATTTACCTAAGACCTGCTCACTTTTAACTTTGAGCATGCCTTCCGCTGCCGGATTAATAACGGCAATATTTCCTTTTACGTCAATCATCAATATTCCACTGGTCATATTGTCCAATACGCTCTGAATTAAATCCTCATTATCACGTATTCTTTTAAGTTGGTTCTGCAAGCTATCTGCCATCGCATTAATAGCTTTTCCCAATTGCCCCACTTCGTCATGGCGCTCTAATTGTACACGCGCGTCATAATCGAGTTGCGTGATTCTCCTCGCAACTTTAATAATTTTCTCGAGCGGCAAGGTTAAGCTCGTAGCCATACGATAACTGACCAGTGCAGCAATCACAAATAAAATAAGTAGCCACACAGCCATAAGTGTCCAACCACGCTCTAGACCTTCATCTATTGATGCTAGACTAACGGATAGTCGAATATATCCATCAAATACATTGTCCACTTTGACTGGAGCAGCAACATATAACATATTTTGTCCAAGGGAACTACTGTATCTTATGATGTGTCCAACACCATCCTTCGCAGCTGCCACAATTTCTTCACGATTGAGATGGTTATCCATCATCAGTGGATCTTTCTCAGAATCGCCAATGACATCTCCGTTGTGATTAATAAAAGTGACCCTCGAGTCAATTAAGTTCCCGATTTCGTGAGCTTCTTTGGTATAGTATTGAATCACTTCTTCATTTTCAGTTGAGCGAAAATCAAGGGTATTACCTAGCAGTTTTATTTCCCGGGCCATATTTTCCTCAAGCACTATGATATGTGAGTTTTTAAATACTTTGGCCATGGCCATTCCAGCACCAATCATCGTTAGACCAATCATGATCATTAATATAAGGGTCAATCTGGTTCGAAAAGACTTCATATCTCACTCATGCTCCTTGGTTCAAATTTGTTATACACTTCACTCGTATGACGTTAGCCTATCATTTTGAACTCTTCTTCCTTATGTAATGGAGCCCACCTCTTCACACAAGTATGAAAAAGTGTTGCTAGCGGTTGCTGAATCATAATTCCAAGGACAACTGGAACTGAGACCTTAGGTGAGAAATAACTCATCGCTAGTACCATGCCTAGCGAAATATTCCGCATACCTGCCGCATACGATAATGTCACCTTTATCTCTCTAGACGTTTTCCACAAAAGATTAGAACCGAAATACCCCATAATGTAACTTATAGCCACTACGATAATAACAGATGGTATAACAACTAACATATCATTTTTTAATTGGACAATGTGTGGAGCAATAGCTGCCGCATTCAAGATAACGACAGAAGTGAATCCGACCTTAGATAACGGTATAGCTATTGGTGCAGTCATCTTCTTAAGCTTACCACCTGACAACTCATATAAAGTAACACCGATCAAGGTCGGAAGAACAACGATTACAAACAAATCTTTCATTAGTTTCATGCTATCAAAACTAATTTGAGCGCTAAAGAAAACTTCGATGAGAAAAGGAACGACAATTGGACTGAGCGCTGAGTCCAACACGACCAAGGCTAGCATTAATGCTACGTTCCCGTGCGATATTCCAACCCACAGCACAGAAGAAACACCAAGGGGAATACTCGTAAATAGGACTAACCCGAGGGTATAATCTGAATGAGATCCAAACAATAACGATCCAAGAACGTATGCAACGAGTGGGGCAACGATGTGACTCAAGAATAAGATTAGCACGATAGGAGCTGGACGTTTCAGTACCTTCTTCAAATGCTCCAACCCACACCCCAGTGCCATCACAAGTGTGACATAACCGAACAAGTAAGGTGTCCAAGAGACGAAGGGTAATAATACCTGACTACATATAAATCCTAAGATCAGCGATCCCGGTATAATGATAAACATATATTTTTCATACCATAACGTAAAGATATTCGCCCATCTCCTCATCAGTAACTCCTCACTCATGCTGTTATTTTATATATTCTATCTCTTGTTAACCATTCATTGGTATTATAATAGCATAACAATATGAATCCAAGAGGAGTAATTGATTCTATGAACTATCATTTCTCAGCTTATATGTATCGTCTACAATATATTCAACGCTGGAGTCTTATGCGAAGTAATATGTCTGAGAACGTTGCAGAACACTCTTACCATGTCGCATTACTCACACATATGCTCTGCATGATCGGTAATCATTATTTCGACCGTGAATTAAATGCTGAACGCGCTGTAACATTAGCTCTATTTCATGATGCTAGTGAAGTATTTATAGGGGATATTGCTACCCCTGTTAAACATGATAATCCTCTTCTCCTTGCAAATTTCCGTGAGATGGAAAGAATTGCAGCAATGCGTCTACTCAGCATGACTCCACCTGAGCTACAACCTACCTATAAGGGATTACTAAACCCCGATCCAATAGATATTCAAGAACAAGAGTTATGTAAGTATGTGAAAGCAGCAGATCGTTTAGACGCTTATCTCAAATGTACTTTAGAAGTCGCTACTGGGAATCGGGAATTTGAGGTTGCAAAGAAGCAGACCTATCAAAAGTTGCAACTATTGGAGATGCCTGAAATGGATTATTTCCTGCAACACATTGCACCAAGTTTTGAAATGTCATTGGATGAGTTGTATCATTCCTAGTCCTAAGCGAATACAATCAAGCATAAGCGGCTATGCCGTCCTTTGGCGCGCATAGCAACGATTAGCGTTGAAATATAAGCGTTAGTATAAGAGTGAAACATATACTTTCTTATATTTAAATAAAGCCCTTCCCTTGATAACATATCGGGTAAGGGCCTTACGTCTAGCTTTAACCGTTCACAACTTCCCCACCATTGACATGGATCACTTGTCCACTCACATATGAGGAATCATTTGAAGCTAGATATACATAAGCTGGTGCTACTTCTTCAGGCTGACCCGGACGTTTCATTGGCTGACTACCACCGAACTCGCTCACTTTCTCAGCATCAAAGGTAGATGGAATCAGTGGTGTCCAGATCGGACCTGGAGCAACGGCATTGACACGAATACCCTTGTCTATAACGTTCATTGAAAGGGAACGAGTAAAACTAACAATCGCACCTTTTGTCGCCGAATAATCAAGGAGTGTAGCATTCCCTTTAAACGCTGTAATGGATGCCGTATTTATAATGCTACTTCCACTCTTCAGATGTGGCATAACCACCTTGGTCATGTAGAACATACTAAATATATTCGTTTGGAACGTCCGCTCCAATTGTTCTTTCGTAATATCCTCGATTCTTTGCTGTGGATGTTGTTCAGCTGCATTATTGACTAGAATATCGATTTGTCCGAACTGATCCATTGTTTGTTTAACGGAAGCTTTACAGACCTCTTCATCTCCAATATCTCCAGCAATTAAAATGCACTTTCGGCCTTCTTGTTCCACTTGTCGTTGTGTTTCCAACGCATCATCATGTTCATTCAAATACAGAACAGACAGATCTGCTCCTTCCTTAGCAAAAGCAACAGCAGTGGCTCGCCCAATCCCACTATCTCCTCCCGTTATTATCGCTACTTTCCCTTGTAATTTCCCGGCCGCCTTGTAGTTTAGCGATTCGAAGATAGGAAGAGGATTCATCTTACTCTCCACTCCTGGCTGTTGATTCTGGTGCTGTGCTGGTAAGGTTTTTTTAGGTTGTTGTCCCGACATGATCATTCTCCCTTCTAAAACTATCTTTATTAGGATGACAACAATCCGTCTCAACTATTCTTCAACCAACAATTGTTCCAAATATTAAATTATCGAACGATCAGGATCTCGAAATTATTATTTTTACACAAAAAAAAGAATACCCCGAAATAAATGACAGGACATTCTCTCTTTTAAAAAATGTATTAAATGACCGTGTTAAATACCATGAAGTATACCATCACAAGTAGACAAACTGCGAGGATCGCACTCATCATCCGCAATTTCCCTGCTTCAGCTGAAATATCTTTCTTTTCCTTGATTTTCGCAACTGCTGACTTCAATGGTCTGCTCATCATTCCACTAATTGCGAATAGGGCAATGATAAGTACACAAGTAACAATCATCCAAGCTACAGAATAATCACCTTGCGACATAAGATAGCCACCCGTAATAAACTGAATTAGCAACCCTACTTGAGCGAAAATATTAAAACTACGAATCGCTACAGCCGTGCCTTCTTGAGCTGGCAACGACAACGTTGACATCTTACTCACGATAAACGGCAATAACAGGTAGAACCCAACTGATAATGCTCCTAAGATATGTACAAAACTCATGATCGTCCACATAGAAAATACCCTCCCAAAATCTGTATTCTGTGATAATTATCACACTAAGTATAACGTACCTATGAATGAAAAGAAAGAAGTCTCACGTCTTTAAAAGACATAGAGACTTCTTCTTTCATAACTTTGACACTTCTACAGTGTCTTGTACCTTATACTATTACATTTCTATTAGACCGTAACCACCGAAATAACATTTCGAACAGAATCGGCCGATTTTTCCAATGCTAATTTCTCATCAGCAGTCAACTCTAGTTCAAATATCTTCTCAATTCCATCCCCACCAAGAATCGTAGGTACGCCCATAAATAGGCCGTCGTAGCCATACTCTCCTTCAAGCAAAGCAATAACTGGAATAATACGTTTCTTATCCTTCAAAATAGCTTCCGTCATTTGTACCAAGGACGCTGCAGGCGCATAATAAGCACTACCGTTACCCAGTAAGTTTACGATTTCGCCGCCACCTACACGTGTACGTTGAACGATCGCTTCAATACGCTCAGAACTGATTAGTGTATCAATCGGAATTCCACCAACGCTTGAATAGCGAACTAGAGGTACCATGTCATCTCCATGTCCACCTAATACAAATCCACGAACGTCTTCAACAGATACATTCAACTCTTGTGCAATGAACGTACAATAGCGCGCTGTATCAAGAACGCCCGATTGACCAATGACACGATTCTTAGGGAATCCAAGAGCGTTATATGCCACATAAGTCATAGCGTCCACAGGATTACTTAAAATGATAACGATAGAGTTCGGAGCATATTTCTTAATATTCTCACAAACTGACTTCACGATCCCTGCATTTGTATTCACAAGGTCATCACGACTCATCCCAGGTTTGCGAGCAATACCTGCCGTAATAATAACAACATCGGAATCAGCTGCATCTTCATAGTTAGACGTACCGATAATTTGGCTATCGAATCCTTGAACAGGACTCGCTTCCATCATATCAAGCGCCTTACCTTTAGTTGGGTTCTCAAGCTGAGGAATATCAATTAATACAACATCCCCAAGTTCCTTTTGCGCTAACATTAGTGCAGTTGTAGCACCGGTAAATCCAGCACCAACCACGGATATTTTATTTCTCTTTAATCCCATAATCAAATGCTCCCCTATATGACTACATATTTTTAATAACTTGATCTGCGAACTCTGAACATTTAACTTCTGTAGCGCCATCCATTTGACGAGCGAAATCATAAGTAACAATCTTATCGTTAATGGAAGTCTCCATACCTTTATAAATAAGATCTGCTGCTTCCTTCCAACCCAAATGCTCAAGCAACATAACGCCCGATAGAACAACTGAACCTGGATTAACAAGATCCTTATCTGCATATTTCGGAGCTGTACCATGCGTAGCTTCAAAAATAGCGTGTCCAGTAAGATAGTTGATATTAGCTCCTGGAGCAATACCAATTCCACCAATCTGCGCTGCAAGAGCATCAGATAGATAATCACCGTTCAGGTTTAGTGTAGCAATCACATCAAAGTCAGTCGGACGTGTTAGAACTTGTTGCAAAGCGATGTCAGCAATAGCATCCTTAATAAGGATCTTACCAGCCGCTAAAGCTTCATTCTGAGCTGCGTTTGCTGCCTCTTCGCCATCTTTTTCCTTAATAATATCGTATTGAGCCCATGTGAATACTTTATCCCCGAACTCCTGTTCAGCTACTTCATATCCCCAGTTCTTAAAGGCACCCTCAGTATATTTCATGATGTTACCTTTATGTACCAGCGTTACACTCTTACGTCCATGCTCGATCGCATATTCAACTGCAGCGCGCACTAGACGTTTGGAGCCATCCTCAGATACTGGCTTGATACCGATCCCTGATGTTTCTGGGAAACGGATATTCTTCACTCCCATTTCATCCTGAAGAAATGTGATCAATTTCTTCACTTCATCGGAACCTTCTTTGTATTCAATACCCGCATAGATATCTTCTGTATTCTCACGGAAGATGACCATATCTACTAGATCAGGACGTTTAACTGGGGAAGGTACACCTTTGAAATAACGAACTGGACGCAAACATACGTACAAGTCTAATTCTTGGCGCAACGCCACGTTCAAGGAGCGAATTCCTCCACCAATTGGTGTTGTCAAAGGTCCTTTGATCGCTACGATATATTCACGGATAGCTTCTAACGTATCGTTCGGAAGCCATTCTCCGTACTCATTGAAAGCTTTCTCACCTGCAAACACTTCATACCAAGCAATTTTCTTAGAACCGCCATAAGCTTTATCTACTGCAGCATCAAGTACACGTTTGGAAGCTTTCCAGATATCGCGTCCTGTTCCATCCCCTTCAATAAACGGAATGATTGGAAAATTCGGAACCTTTAGTACCCCATCTTGAATCTCAATCTTGTCACCCTCGGTTGGAAGTGCGTACTTTTCTAGTTTAAACATGTATTTGTATCCTCCTAAAAAGTTTTTTTGTGTATTACTTCATGATTATTCTTCGAAAAAAACTTACTTCGGAAGCATAATCTTTTTTATTAGCATAACATCCAAGTCAATTCTACGAAAAAATTACTTCGAAAGCATAAGCTTAGTTTTTTGTAGTGTTACTACCATGTCAGTTCATCTATTTTGTAAGCTTAACGCAATTCAATAGAAATATACTTCTGATCATGTAACCCTATATATTCAGCACGTGGACGGATGATTCGGTTCGATTCCCATTGTTCAAGAATGTGTGCTGTCCATCCAGATACACGACTAATCGCAAAGATCGGTGTAAACAATTCACTTTCTATTCCAAGCTGTGTATATACCGAAGCAGAATAGAAATCAACATTTGGTTTTAAACCTTTTTGTCCAGTTACCATCTCTTCAATCTTTACAGACATTTCATACAAATCAGAATTGCCTTTCATTTCACTAAGTTCACGTGACATCGTTTGAAGATATTTGGCTCGCGGATCTCCATTCTTATATACCCGATGTCCGAATCCCATAATGATTTCACGTTTGTTTAACTTGTCTTGAATATAGCTTTCAACTTGATCGATCCCACCAATTTTCTCCAACATTCTCATCACTGCTTCATTAGCTCCGCCATGAAGAGGTCCCTTTAGGGCTCCGATAGCAGAAGTAACTCCGGAATATATATCAGAGAGTGTTGCTACCGTTACACGACCTGCAAACGTAGAAGCATTAAATTCGTGATCAGCATGAAGCACAAGCGCTTGATCCAAAGCCTTAATGGAAGTCTCATCTGGTTGCTCGCCTCTTAACATAAACAGAAAATTTTCTGCAATAGACAGTCCCTTTTGAGGTTGAACTGGTTCTTTTCCTTGGCGAATACGGGAGAGAGCAGCTACAATCGTCGGCAATTGCGCCTGAAGCTTTATTGCCTTCTTCTCATTAATCGTACGATTCATATCATCTGCTTCTTCGTCATATAAAGCAAGGGCGGAAATAGCAGTACGAAGTGCAGCCATCGTATTTGTATCTTTAGGATACAACTTCATCTGTTCTATCAATGTCTGAGGGATTGGTGCAAAAGTATCCAAATCTTGCTTCAGGTCATATAATTCTTGAACATTAGGTAACTTACCGAACCATAATAAATAAGCGACTTCTTCAAAACTAGCATGTAACGCTAAGTCATTAATATCATATCCGCGATATGTCAGCACACCATCCACGATCGAACTAATGGATGAAGTTGCAGCTACGATACCTTCCAATCCTTTGGTTGCCGTCATCGTACATCTCTCCTTTTGTGAAAACGTATTTTTAAGAAGGCTATCCGCATCAATGAAAACATTTACATTCTTAAACACTAAAAATCTAACATCCAGAGTAAACCTTCTAACATCATACTGGATTTTGTCTGATATGTGAACATTTTCAAAGCTACTTATCGCATTAAATTGTTTTATCAGCATCATAAAGAATTTATTTTGGAAGCCTTTTCATTCTTATGAATATAGGAGACAAGCTGCTTAGTATTGGTCTCCCCTTTACTTCTATCTTCAATCTTCTACTTTATCTTCTGTACACCGTCATATTCCCATTCTTCATCTTTTTCTTTAGCCATCTAAGAATGAAAAGACGATAGATTGGGCGTGTCAGCGGAAATATCATTGTAAATCCAACGACATCCGTGAAAAAACCAGGCAATACTAAAAAAAGTCCCCCAATAAAAATACTTAACCCATCAACTAAAGTTCTCCCAGGAATTTGTCTATTCTGCATTTGTGAACGAGCATCTTCCAATACCTTTCGTCCTTCAAATCGCATCATCACGAGACCTACGGCAGAAGTAAATAATGTAAGAAGAAATGTATTCATTCCACCAAATCTACCTATAACAAAATCAAATACGTAAAACTCTATCATTGCAACAATTATAATTAAACCTAAAATCCACTTCCACATACCCGTAACCCTCCCTTAGACCATATCTATACTTATAAAGCATAGTATACTCACATGCAATTTTCCAGTTTAGTCGATTCAGGCCATTCCAATAAGGGTTTTAATTAAAAAAAAATAACGACCTATTTATTTCTTAGGCCGTTACTCTCTATATCATACATTCTGTACAACTAATTTAGAGCAATTTACCTTTATTAATAACGCTCACTTTAATAAGGTTAGTTGAACCTGAACGTCCCAAAGGAACACCTGCTGTGATCACAACAAGATCACCTTCGTTAACAAGCCCAGAATTAATTCCACCTTGTATCGCATAATCAAACATCTCATCCGTTGTAGACGCTAGTTTACCCTTAACAGGCGTTACTCCCCATGTAAGAGTCAGACGACGCATCGTACGATCTTCTGTTGTTACAGCGATAATAGGAGCTTCTGGACGGTATTTAGAAACGACACGTGCCGTGTGACCAGTCTCAGTTGAAGAAATAATTGCTTTTGCATTCAAATCCAATGCAGAAATAGTAACCGCTTGGCTAATCGCTTCTGTGATTGTTGTTTCTTGAATTGTGCTTTGTTTCAAGAATAATTCACGATAATTCAAAGCCGATTCAGCTTTTTCAGCAATACGTGACATGGTAAGAACGGATTCAACTGGATATTTCCCTGCTGCTGTTTCACCAGACAACATAATTGCATCTGTTCCGTCAAAAATAGCATTAGCTACGTCACTTGCTTCAGCGCGAGTTGGACGTGGATTACGTTGCATAGAATCCAACATCTGCGTAGCTGTAATGACAGGTTTACCTGCCCAGTTTGCTTTTTCAATCATCATTTTTTGTACCAATGGTACGTCTTCTGCAGGAATTTCTGTACCCAGATCTCCACGTGCAACCATCAATCCATCAGATACTGCAAGAATTTCATCAAGATTATCAACGCCTTCTTGGTTTTCAATCTTGGAGATGATGTTGATATGGCCAGCATTATGACGCTCTAACAATTCACGAATCTCAAGCACGTCACTCGCTTTACGAACGAATGAAGCGGCAATAAAATCGATGTCTTGTCCGATTCCAAAAATGATATCGTTAGCGTCTTTCTCTGTGATACCTGGAAGAGAAATACGAACACCTGGCACGTTAACGCCTTTTTTACTCTTAATCGTACCTCCATTAACAATAAGGCACTTGATTTCTGTTCCTTGAACTTCCACAACCGTCAAACCAATCAAACCATCATCGATCAAGATGGTAGAACCCGGTTCAACATCACTTGGAAGGTCGGCATATGTGATGGAGATACGATTCTTGTCTCCCAAAATTTCTTCCGTAGTCAATGTAATGTATTCATCTTGTACAAGTTCAATTGGCTCAACTGCGAGCTTACCTGTACGGATTTCTGGACCTTTAGTATCTAATAGGATGGCAACAGTCTTGCCCAATTCCTGTGAGGCTTGGCGAATGACATTAATTCGATTGCCATGTTCATCAAAGTCACCATGTGAAAAGTTTAATCGTGCAACGTTCATTCCCGCCATAATTAACTTTTTAATATTCTCTAATGATTCACTTGCTGGACCAATCGTACAAACAATTTTAGTTTTGCGCATTATGATTTCCTCCGTTTTTAAAAGATCTCTCTTTAACATATCTTTTCAACAACTAAATCTACTACATGAGGAAGGTTTTGTATAGGACCTTTATCATATTAATTATCACCCATAAATTGGGTGTCCACTAAATCAGTATCTAAAGACCGTTCAAAAGTAACCTTCCCTATCTTCCTAAACTTCGAATAACGATCTTCTTTTAATGCATTCATATCCATTGCAGACAACTCTTTCAAGTGACGGCACAGACTATCTTTAATATTACTTGCTGTTAACTCGTAATCTCGTTGGGCTCCACCTTGAGGCTCAGGGATGATCTCTTCAATCACTTCAAATTGAAGTAGATCTTGCGCCGTAATCTTCATAGCTTCAGCCGCTTGATCAGCACGTGATGCATCTTTCCACAGAATGGATGCAGCACCATTCGGAGAAATAACTGAATAAATGGCATGTTCTAACATAAGGACACGGTTACCCACAGCCAAACCCAGCGCTCCGCCACTTCCACCCTCACCGATAACTACACAAACAACAGGTACGCCAAGAATGGACATTTCCCGTAGATTTCGAGCAATCGCTTCAGATTGACCTCTCTCTTCTGCAGTATTCCCAGGATAAGCTCCCTTAGTATCAATAAAAGTTATGATCGGACGTTTAAACTTGTCCGCTTGTTTCATGAGCCTGAGAGATTTTCTAAACCCTTCAGGGTGTGAGCTCCCAAAAAAACGTGCAATATTATCTTTGGTATCCTTGCCACGTTGCTGTCCTATAACAGTCACGGGCACACCATTTAAGGTCGCGATCCCACCAACAACGGCGAGGTCATCACCAAACAATCGATCACCATGAAGTTCAACAAAATCAGTGAAAATAAGCTGAATTAAATCCAGTGATGTTGGGCGCTGTTGATGTCTTGCAAGATGCATTTTCTGAGGCGCTGAAATATTGGAATAAATTTCTTCTTCCAATTTACTATAACGTTCTTCCAGTCTAGAAATTTCATCCGTAAAATCAATACCTTTTTCCTGACCAAACACCTTTAATTCGTCGATCTTTTTGCGCATCTCTATAAGAGGTAATTCAAAAGGCAATTCAGCTGCCATTTAAAATTCCCCCTTTATTGTATGAAATTCTATGAGCTTAGCAAGCATTCCACGCATCTCTTTGCGGTGTGTCACTAAGTCCAATTGTCCATGTGCCATATTATATTCTGCCGTTTGGAAATCATCCGGTAATTTCTGACGAATCGTCTGTTCAATAACAATTCGACCGGCAAATCCAAATACAGCACCAGGTTCAGCAATATTTATATCACCAAGTGTCGCAAAACTTGCGGATACACCGCCCATTGTTGGATCAGTAATGACAGAAATATATAACCCTCCCTGTTCGTTAAACCGTGCAAGAGCCGCACTTGTCTTAGCCATCTGCATTAGGCTAAGAATACTTTCCTGCATTCTTGCACCACCTGAGGTAGAGAAGATGATGAGAGGCAATTGCCTTTCCATAGCGGTCTCAATCGCTCGGGTTATTTTCTCCCCAACGACAGATCCCATACTTCCACTGAAGAAATTAAAACTCATAACCGCTACGACAACCGGATTCCCACAAAGAGTACCTTGTCCGGTAATAACCGCTTCTTTTAAACCTGATTTCATTGCTTGCTCTTCTAGCTTGGTAGCATAACCAGGAAATTGAAGCGGATCTATCGATATCATGTCCCTATCGAACTCTTCAAATCCCTCTTCATCCAAAGTTATTTGGATTCGTTCATTTGCATTCAGACGTATATGATAACCACAAGATGTACAAACCTTCAGGTTCTTCTCCAGTTCCTTGCTGTACTGAATAGTGCCACACTTGGCACATTTGCTCATAAGGCCTTCTGGAACTTCCCGTCTCGGGCGATCGCCCTCTGGATTGTTGTCCCGTCCCATACGATCTGAAGGAATGGTCGCGTATTTTCTCTTCTTTTGAAATAAGTCTTTAAACACAACTACACCTCTTCAGCCGTTAATTTGTTGGACGATCTATCCACAAACTTTTATTATACACCATCTAGCAATTATATTGAATATTACGGATGTAAAATACTATTAAGTACTTCTTGAACTTCTTCTAGTTCCCCAGAAGGAACCTGTATTTCATACTGTTGCTTGGACAAATTGACAGGACGGCTTCGAACCAAAAAACCTTCTTCTGTTAATTTGGTCTGAATCATTTCTGCTACCTTAGCGGTAGGTGCGATATAAATAACCGTCCACACTTTCCAAAAAGCCCCCTACTCTCAAGTTCTGAGCTCATATAATGAACCCATGATACCATAATTATCTTTTTAATCGCAACAAATAGTATTGGATTTAAATGGATATGATCGTTCTATACTCATTCTATATCCAGTGGAATTGAATAGTTCTTTGCTCCCTTGTAACGATGGGCTATTCTTGCTGAAGCAGCTGCGGCTAGGCCTGCAACCAAGTCATCTAGAAACACATGGATAGCGCTTGTATTATTATTCAATGACGCGATAATTCCCATCTTTTCCTTATCTAGATATCCGAAACTTGTTAACCCAATCATCCCATATACACTCGTTATTCCAAGTGCCATCGTCTCATCTACGCCATAGAGAGGTTCATCAGCTTCCATGATGGATTGCAAAGGCTGTGGTAGTAACTTCTGTTCCGCTAATTCATCAAGAGCAATACCTGTATACAACGCATACTGAACTTCTCTCTTATTCAAGACAGCTTTCACACTATCCACGCATTCTTCCATCATTAATTGAGGATGGTAGGGCAATTGTAATTCATAGACGATTTCCGCAATATCTTCAATACGAACGCCACGGCGTTCAAGTATAGAATTCACAATTTCAAATGACATCATTAGTCCCCCCGCATACCTATTACCTAAGTGCTAGCAAGGGCATATGGCCTTGTTCGCTAAGGTTGAATTCTTAGGTGTTCCTAAGTGTATGCAGGAGCCATTCGAAAAGTTCGTGATTTACAATTAAACACAATAGAATTTCATAGATTCGGGATTCTTAGGCTGTTTATTTAATTCGTACGCTACCCAGACCTAACATTTGTTCCATCTCTTCAAACAGCTCTGGAGAAGGTTTAATTCGGTAAAGATCACTTAGAGCAAGCAATTTCTGACTTTGCTCATAGAAAAGTACCGTCGCTACCGATCCTGGATGCTTCTGAAACAATTCTTTTAACCCGATTAGCAACTGAGCATTCTCGGCCTGCGTGCTAATCTTTACGAACACACGCTGCTCGACTACGCTCTTCGAGCGCTCTCTCTCAACGGAAGTATCCTTAGGAACTTCTGATGAGATCTCTGATGGTGAAGCATTCGGTTTATTCATGAGATTATCCGGTTTCGCTACGCTTGCCGTTGTTCCAAGAGTACTAGCCTGCGATAAAGTTCGTACTCTTGGTTTCTCACTCCCTATTCGAGCATTATTCTTACGCTTAACCAACTGTTCCAACCCTATAGAATCTAACGGCACAATTTCCTCCGCCAGTAGCTTAAACCCTTCATCCTGTTGCTGTACTTTAGCTCTCAAGGCAAGTAATGCACCTTTCTCAATGTATTTAGAGCTACGTTTCCATACCTCAGGAAATAAGACCACTTCACAGCGCTCTATTTGGTCCTCACACTCCATGAAGGCCATAGCCTTCCCCTGCTTAGTCATAATTGTTTTGATTGAAACAACCATACCTACAACAACTGAGAGGGTGTCATCAGGTAGTTCACTGAGATCCATTAGACGATCAACGCCTGTCGTCTGATTAAGTAGATTCTCATAATCATCAAGTGGATGCCCAGACAGATACAATCCGAGTAATTCTCGCTCCAATTCTAATTGCTGACCTACGGTATACGGCGATATATCTGGATAAGCAATGTCCCAATTCGCACTCTCTACGAAATCAAACATTTGAATTTGTAAATCATCACGATCCTTACGCCACTTCAATGCAGCTTCAACCGTTTCATCTAACATCGCTAGCAATTGAGCTCGATGTCCAGGTAACGAATCGAAGGCACCCGCTTGAATAAGTGATTCAATCACTCTTTTGTTACACACCCTAAGATCGATACGTCTGCAGAAATCAAGAAGACTCTCAAATGGCTTGTCTTTCCTAATAAACATAATATTCTCTACAGCTTGGGTTCCTACATTCTTCACCGCACCTAATCCGAATCGGATATGGCCAGAATCTGCCTGCCCTTCACCAATCTTATCCTGTGCCAATGTCGGTACGGGTACTGGAGTAAAGAGCACACCACTTTCATTAACATCCGGAGATAATACGCCTATAATCATCCGACGGCACTCTAACACGTACTCAGCTACTTTCCGATGATTCCCCATGACAGCTGTCAACATAGAAGCCATAAATTGTACAGGATAATGTGCCTTTAAATACGCTGTTTGGAAAGCAAGTACGCCATAAGCTGTGGCATGTGCTCGTGGGAACCCATAATCTGCGAATCTCACGATCATATCGTAGACTTTATTAGCTTCTTCTTCTGTATATTCTTGATTCAAACTTCCTTCCACGAAATGACTTCTTTCGCGGTCCAACACTTCCCGCTTTTTCTTAGAAACTGCACGCCGTAACAGATCCGACTCTCCTAATGAAAATCCAGCCATTGTAGATGCAATCTTCATTATTTGTTCTTGATATACAATAATACCATACGTATCTTTCAGGATCGGTTCCAGATCTTCATGGGGATATTCCACCTGCAATAATCCGTGCTTCGCTTGAATGAATTTAGGGATAAACTCCATCGGACCTGGACGATAAAGTGCAAGAACAGAAATAACATCCTCGAACGCTGAAGGCTTCAAATCCTTCAATACACGTCTCACACCTGCTGACTCCATTTGGAACACACCGGTTGTATCTCCATGCCCAAGCATTTCGTATGTCTTTGCATCATTATCCGCAATGAGATCGAAATCAGGTATATTCCCTGTCATTTCCCCAATCCAATTCATTGTCCGCTCTATGATGGAGAGCGTTCTAAGTCCAAGAAAGTCCATCTTTAACAGACCGATACTCTCCAAATGCTCCATTGAATACTGTGTGAGTGCCGTCTTATCACTACCCTCTTGCAAAGGAACAACATCCGTCAAAGGATCGCGGGAGATGACGACACCGGCGGCATGCGTGGATGAATGCCGCGGCATTCCTTCAACCTTCATTGCCATGTCCAACATCTCACGTATTTTACCGCCAGCATCATACAATTTCTTGAGATCTTCGCTTACTTCCATAGCTCGATCAATGTGAATACCTAGTTGGTTGGGAATAAGTTTAGCCGTCTTATCCACATCCCCGAAGGGTATATTTAACGCTCTTCCTACATCCCTAACTGCAGCTCGAGCAGCCATCGTTCCAAATGTTATGATCTGTGCAACATGTTCACGACCATACTTATCTACCACATATTCAATGACTTCATCTCGCCGTTCATCACTGAAGTCGATATCTATATCTGGCATGGTTATCCGTTCAGGATTTAAGAATCGCTCAAAGAGCAAATGATACTTCATAGGGTCCACATTCGTAATCTGTAATACGTACGCCACAATACTTCCTGCAGATGATCCACGTCCAGGTCCTACTGCAATGCCTTGTCTGTGAGAGTAAGCAATAAAGTCCCACACGATAAGAAAGTAGTCAGCAAATCCCATACTCCCAATAACCCCAAGTTCGTAGGAAAGCCGTTCTTCTAACTCGCGCCTTGCTTCCGCATCATGCCACCTATCTGTCTTCTCATACCTGGCAACCAAGCCTTCCGAACATAATGCATGTAAATATTGCTCAGAAGTCACCCCAACAGGAAGAGGGCTGTACTCGGGCAGTATTGAACGATCGAATTCAAGCTCTAGCTGACACTTATCTGCGATAACAACTGTATTGAGAATTGCCTCTTGAACATGAGGAAATAAGCGAGCCATTTCCTCCCCACTTTTGAAGTATAACTGGTCTGTTGGGATACGCAGCCGTTGCTCATCATCCACCGTTTTTCCTGTTCCGATACAGATAAGCACATCTTGTACCTCAGCATCCTCACGCTGAAGATAATGAACATCGTTTGTCACTACTAAAGGAATACCCGTCTCTTCACTAAGTTGCATAAGCTGAGGATTAACCCGTTTCTGTTCAGATATTCCGTGATCCTGTAGTTCCAAATAGAAATCATCACCAAATATATCCTTAAACCGTAGCGCGGCCTTTCGTGCCTCTTCATACCTGCCATGTATTATATGTTGCGGGACCTCTCCACCTAAACATGCACTCAGGCAAATAATTCCTTCGTTATGTGTTCGAAGTGATTCTAAATCTATTCTTGGTTTATAGTGAAATCCTTCTAAATGTCCAATGGAGCATAGCTTCATCAGATTTCGGTAGCCTACCTCGTTCTTCGCTAGCAGAATTAAATGATAGATCGGCTGATCCTTACGGCTACCTCTCTCTTTACGTGACCCTGAAGTGAAATAAGCTTCACAGCCAATAATCGGTTTAATACCTTTATTTTTACAAGCCTTATAGAACGGAACTGCACCGTACATAACCCCATGGTCAGTTAAAGCCAACGACTTCATTCCTAAATCCGCAGCCTGTTGCACGAGATCCGTTATACGTGCGGCTCCGTCCAGGAGGCTAAATTCACTATGAACATGTAGATGCACAAATGAAGTCATGTCCGCCCACCCTTTCACCGCAAGTTCTTTTTTTAAAAGTTCTTTCTCTTATTTTATCATATTACCTTAGGCAACGCCCATAGAATGGATTATAGCAAGGATGATCCGCTCTAATATATGAATAAAAGGACAGGACAAGCGTTATTCCAAACCATTGTTCAAGAAAGGGGATAAATTCATGAGTACTTTCTTATCAAAAGCCATTTTGGATTTCTGTATTGCCTTCGGTATTGTTCTCGGAGGTGCGATGGTTGGAGGTATAGGAGCAGTTATTTCCTTGCAGCCACCCACACAAACTATGCTTGAAATAGCAGACAGAATTAAGATTTGGGCGCTCGCAGCAGCTGTAGGTGGAACCATCGACCCTATGCGCGTCATCGAAAGCAACTTCTTTGGTGGCCATTTATCGCCTGCGATCAAACAAATTCTATTTCTCTTGTTTGCCTTTCTAGGCGCTCATACGGGTAGTGAATTAGTCAAATGGATATGTACTGGTAGGAAATAATCATGCGAATCCCTTCCATCAGTCGTATTCTCGCATTCTCAAAAACAACTTCCATCCTTGTACTAGGTATGGTTCTAGGAAGCATATTATATAATGCTATATTTCATGCTAGCTACAACCAACTCTGGCAGGAGAACCAAGATTTACAAATTCAGAAGAAACAATTCGAAGATGATATTAAAACGCTGAAGAAATATAGTAATCAGCAAACCGTCATCAAGGAGATTAAAATACGTGCAGAACAACAAGACCCTCCACTAGATTCCATCATTGTAAAGGAAATTCTCGTTCAGGTGGGTGATGATATCGAAGTACTTCGAGGCCGAAGTGTGTATGAAATTGATACAGATAGTAAAATTGCTAGAACACTCCTAGACCGTAAGATGTATACGGTACGAGAGAAAAATTATGCCATTCATATCAAAACGATGCTTGTTGCCGAAAGTGTATTGCAAATTTGGATATCTATTACGAATCCTTCTGTGCGTTAACAACCCATTCATGATACAATACAAGCAAATTTGTCATTTGTTTAAGGAGTGAAAAGTGGTCATGATTACTGTTATTAAATACATTTTGTTTATACTATTGGTAGTAACTTGTATTACATCTGCCTACTACAGCATACGTTCACACCGTTCTTCCGATCCAACGGATAGAGGACTTTATGGTGCTAATACAAATATATTAATGGGCATCATGCTCATGATGATGTCCATTGTCTTCATGTTCATCTTCCGTGGATCTACACTATCTATCGTTGTGGAAGCGTTATTCTTAGTCTTAGGTGCATTCAATATATTTGCCGGACTACGAAACCGCAAATATTACGCCTATCAAAGAAGTCAGATCTTAATTCATAAAGATTAGTAACTTAACTTATGAATAACCCCTGTTACCTACCCATGTTCAATAGACTGTAACGTCATAACGGCTTTAGATACTAAGGTGTCTTCATGGATCATTTCAATTTCTATTTTACAAGTTCTACGACTCATTTCTAACAGCTTCGGCATAATCACAATCTGGTCTTCAATCTGGACAGGTCGTAAGAAATAAGTAGACATATTGTCCAACACATAATCATTCCCCGAAATATCTTTCGTAGATTTAAACGCAGCTTGGGTCATCACTGTAGTTAATACCCCTTCAGAAATTGTACCTAAATCGGTCGCCATTTGAGGGGTAATAAAACCATGAAAAAACAACCGACCTTCATGATCCCGCTCCTCAGCAATTCCATTCCATATTAAATGATCGAACGTTTCCCCTAGCTGGGGTTGATGCTGTGCATCTCTCATGGCTTGCAGTACTTCTTTGCGATTCACTGTTGCGATCAGTTTACGATTGCGATCCACGATAGGTAGGAAATCAATCCCCTCCCACATCATGTGTTGAGCTGCGGATGCAAGAGATGTCTGTAAGCTCGTCGTAATCGGATTACGAATAAGCACTTTCTCTATACTCTGATCGTCAGGTAGACCCACCATATCTTTTATATTAACGATACCTATCACCCGATTCCATTCATCCGTGACAGCATATCTTGGTTCTCCAGATTGCTCTGCAAGTTCTCTACATTCCTGTGCAGTACTCGTTATTTTGAGAGAGTTAAACTTCGGTTTCGTTGCTACAATATCCTCAACAATCATAATCTTCTTCTTAATTAATCGATCAAAAATCGCCCGATTGATCATCGAAGCAACTGTAAATGTATCATGACGTGAAGAAAAGATAGGTAGGTTACGTTGATCTGCTAAATTCTTAACATCAAGGCTAATACCAAACCCACCGGTAATAAGTACACCTGCACCATGTTCTAAAGCCAAAGAATGAGCATCATCCCGATTACCCACGATGAGCAAACTACCTGCATCAATATATCTCGCCATGGCATCAATTTTCATCGCACCAATCACATACTTGTGGAGATTCTTGTGAAGCCCCTCAGCTCCTCCTAAGACGTGACCCTCCACGATATCTACGACGTCAGAGAACGTTAGCTGGTCAGAAATGTTCCGTGGTTTCTTCTCTATTCGAATTGTTCCAATTCGTTCCTTGGTGATGACAATCCTTAAATTCTCAGCTTCCTTCACTGCACGATAGGCCGTTCCCTCACTAACCCCCATTTCCTTAGCTAGCTTACGCACAGATATCTTCGTTCCCACTTTTAATCCCTCTATATATTGGAGCAAATGCTCGTGTTTCGTGACTGTGTCATCTCTATTCTCCAACTGTTACACCTCCGCACTCAAATCTGTACTACACTGTACCTATTATATCACGGATTTTTCTTAATATACTACTTTTTAACTACTCTGTTACCACGCTCTGAGAGGGTTAAATAGACGTTTCTTTCATCAAAAAAAAGCTCTTAGATTCATTTGAAGAATCTCAAAGCTTTTTAGATAAATACTATTGTAATCCTAACAAGACAATCCTACATACCATTGCTTCTTTCCGACTCTTCCGACAATGTCAATTGCCACTGTTGAAGCTTAAGCAGTCTCACACGCTCAAGTGCCTTCTTCTTCTCTTCATCTACACCCAGAATAACATGCCAATGGGCGGCAATGACTAGCAAAGAGAATGCAACCCATACAACACTGAACAACGACACCCAGCCATTCCCATTATTAAAAGAAATACTAGGTATCGCATAAATTAACATCCCTAATGCAATTAACATAAACATAAAATGCTTGAATTTTGTTCTCTTTCTCATCTCATAAGCAACTCCTTCAATTCGAATCTATATTTCTATTCTATGAAGATTGCAGATGAAATATGAGAACAAAATACGAGAGTTGCAAAAAGAAACGGATACACCATCCCTTAAGGAAGGATATCCGTCTCTTCGGAAATATAAGAAGTAGAGTATCAATATAGATTGAACTAAAGACGAACCCTCATATTCATGATTCTCCTTAGAAAGGATTGAACTTGGCAGAGCAAACTTTAGTTCATTCTATCCAGTGAAACTTATACTTTCTTATATTTTTAAAAATACTAATTAGATATTTGAACCACCATATAAATGCTGAAGGCTCTCTGAGATTATTTTATTTACATCTTCAATGATGATACTTAGTCTACGCTCTGCATCGAACAAACGACGGATATTTAGATTTAGGCTGAGAACTTCAAACAGCTTCTCCATTTTCTCCATTTCTTCAGGTGAAGGCATATCTCCTGTCATCATTTGTTGCTGAAGATCCATTTGACGCTGACGGAAGTCTTCCAACATTTTCTTTCCCTCAGGGTCCTTGTCAATTAAACTCATAGCCGCGTTGATCTCTAGTACCTCTTCACTTTCTTTGAGAGCTTTCGCTAATTCGTGTGTTTTGTCATAAATGTTCATTGTTGTTTCCTCCTTTAAAATTACTCTCCAATTCTGAAAAATGGTCAATCACCAAGGGATATATGTCCTCATATGATGAATTACATGCAATATGCACAGTCCAAATATGACTCAAGACATCAAGTTGTTGTTGGAAGGAGATCCACGATGTCCAAAAAAAAGATATCGGTCCAACTATTCAAACCGGGCATTGTGCAGGCGAATGCAATTATGTTGGGTGAGAAACTCGTTAAACGGTGGAAAATACCCACGGATCGCCCTCTACAATTGACGTTTGGTTCCTTCAAACAGGATATCAACGTAATACCGGTACCCAAGTATAGCGGTCTGCGAATCAGTGCAGCGTTATCAAAGCAAATGGGGCTGCCCTCTCGCCCGGAATTAAAAATCCATTATCACGCTGGAAGCAAGACGCTGCGATTAGGTCCTCTAATTGGCATCATGATCAGCCGTGATCATCCTAACGTGCCTGACAATCCGTTTGGTTCCATCTCAATGTTCTGTCGTGAACTTGTCAATGCCTGCCAAAAGCAAGGGGCGCATGTTTACTTTTTCACCCCAAAACATATCACATCAAGTACCAGTACGATTCAAGGCTGGATCTATGATGGAGGCTGGCGCCTGACTCAAATGCCGATCGCAGATGTCATAAATAATCGTTTGACATCGCGAAAAATGGAGAATAATCCAAGCGTACAGCATTTTATGAAGGAAGTAAAATCCTTGCATGGGACTCACATTTTCAATGAAAAGTTTCTCGACAAAACTGAAGTGTTCGATGCATTAAAAAAAGAGGCACATCTCCAGCGTTACATGCCGGAGTCTCACTTATTGAATGGTTATGCGATTCTAAAGAAGATGTGTACCACGCATTCTGTTGTATTCCTAAAACCCATTCGAGGCAGCCTTGGTAAAGGGATTATCCGTATCTCTAAGCAATCAGATGGTACCTTCCATACATTATCCACCACGATGGGCGGAACACAAAAGAAAATATATGCCACTCTTCCCAAGTTATTCACTAATATTTCAGGAAAAATGAAAAGTACACGTTATCAAATCCAACAAGGATTAACGCTTATCGATCATGGGAAACACCCTGTAGATTTTCGTGCATTAGTACAAAAAAATGCCTCCGGACACTGGAGTGTAACATCCATTGTGGCTCGTATAGCCGGGGGGAATCACTTCGTATCCAATCTGGCTCGTGGTGGTAGCCTTAGTAATGTGAAGGATGCTGTCTTCAAGAGTAACATGCCATTATCCTCTAAAAATAATGCTCACGCCAATCTCAAATTGGCCTCTATGCAAATCGCTAAAGGTCTTGATAATGCTATCCCATCCCATTTCGGTGAGCTTGGGATCGACCTCGCTATGGATAATGCAGGACGGATTTGGATGCTCGAAGTAAACTCAAAACCATCCAAGAATGACAACACACCACTCAATGAGCAAAAAATAAGACCATCCGTCAGTCAAATTGTTCATTATTGTTGCTTTTTGTCTGGCTTTTAAGGGGCGGTTCAGCATGACTCCTCATCCAATCGGCTCACTCGGTATTCTATGTAGTACCAGACCAGGAACTCCTCCGTTCTCGGAGCATCATTATTGCCGAACATTGAGTCAAGCGGGTTCCAAATACGGGATTTCTGTCGTGGTTCTATGTCCTCAGGGAACTCAACATGCTCCTCATGTTGTTAATGGTTACGTCTTCGAAACGGATGGCTGGAAGGAAAGACTCGTTCCAATGCCTGATATTATCTACGATCGCTGTTTCTACCTGAAAGGAAGAGAACGTAAAGCCGCATCTAAGCTACTTACTTCTTCTAAGGAACAGAAACCCTGGATGATATGGGCAAGGGGATTACCAGGGAAATGGAAAGTATACAACAAGTTAAAACATGAGCTTTCCCTGAAAACCTATCTTCCACCAACTGCTCCCTATTTAGGTATTGAATCTCTAATCAAGAGCTTACTCACTTATCAAAAGCAGGTATTTCTTAAACCCCAAGCAGGTTCGCAAGGGAAATCAACTCTTCACGTACAGATGCCAGCCGCCTCTGAGCGATTAACAATTAAAGGTCGGGATTACCACAACAACCCATTCAGCCAAATTTTCGACACACGTTCTGAAGGTTTAGCCTGGATTCATCAATTTATTCACCATCGTCCATTTATCATCCAGCCCTATTTACATTTATATGACAAGAAAGAACATCCCTTTGATATACGTGTACTCATGCAAAAAAACGGTGAGGGACGCTGGATGCTCACAGGAATGGCAGTACGAAAAGGTTATATAGGAGGAACTACCTCCAATTTGCACGGCGGAGGAACAGCAACTTCGGTTCTACCATTCTTGATTCGGGAATTCGGAGCTACTCAAGCTGAACATATTATGGCTGTTCTTCATAACCTGTCGAAGGATATTCCACCGATACTGGAGAGCCACTTCGGTCGGCTGGGTGAGCTAGGAATCGATTATGGTATCGATACGCAAGGGGATATTTGGCTACTCGAGGTGAATTCCAAACCGGGTCGCAGCTCCTTCAATCATATCGAGGACCCGACAAGCGCAGTTCTTGCAGCAGAGAATCCACTCCGCTACGCTCGTTATTTATTGCTTCGACAACCTAGGAGGGTAAATTCATGAGTTTGACTTTTTGCAATGTTCATTTTTCGCAACAACCCGAGAAAGTCGCCTATATTTCAAATACACTAATGAAAAACCTCAAACTGTCAGGAAAAAAAAATATACACCTACGCTTTGGGAATGATGTCGTTCCTGCAAGCATCAAATCAATCAACAAAACGGGGAGCCATCTCTATTTAAGTTCAGGAATCCGAAATACCATCAACGTCCCCAAATCAGGAGGTGTATATCTCCGTAATCTTCAGGAGAATGAATTTCAAATTGGACCTCTGATTGGTATCTTATCTGATGGACCAACAAACTCTCCCACACAACCTTTCAGTTCGAGAACAGGCTTTATTAAACAACTCCTTAAAGAAGGTAGTAAGAAAGCTTACATTTTTGCATTTTCACCCAAGGATGTCAATTGGCAACAAGAAACCGTCCGGGGACATTTCCTAACTGAAAGTGGTACCTTCACCCGTAAAACGGTTCCTCTACCGGATGTAGTATACAACAGACTCCCGAGTCGTAAAGAAGAAACTTCTACATCTATAAATCAATTAAGAGAACGTTTCGGCCGCAGAAAGATCCCTTTCTTCAACTGGAGTTTTTTCAACAAATCAGATATCTATAAACTTATTGAGAATGATAACAGTGTCAATCGTTACGTTCCTGAATCCCATATGAATCCAACCACAGAGGTACTAAATGACATGCTTGAACGACATCAATTTGTATATTACAAACCTTCAGGTGGAAGTCTGGGAAAAGGGATCTATCGTATGACTTATTTACCTAAACGTGGCTATTTCGCGCGTTATCGCAAGAGCAAAGAGAATGTCCTTCTTCGCTTTAATAATTTCAAAAGTCTCATGCGTATGCTAAATACAAAACACGGTCGAACACTAAATGGATATGTCATTCAACAAGGAATCCGGTTGATTGAAATTGACAATTGTCCGATTGATTTCCGCTTCCACATGCATAAGAACGGTAGTAATCAATGGGTTGTCGTCGGCATTGGCGCCAAAAAGGCGGGACGTGGGAGTGTCACTACACACTTAAAGAATGGGGGCTCTCTCATGACCCCAGAACAGGCACTTAGTCGTAGCTTTGGTACACGTTCCGACGAAGTGCTCAAGCAAGCCAAACATGTTGCTATTTCTCTTGCCGAAGCCATCGAATTCCATCACCCCCATTTGCTCGGTGAGATCGGATTCGATCTAGGCATTGACCAAGACGAGAAGATTTGGATGTTCGAAGCTAATGCCAAACCTGGAAGAACGATATTCAACCATCCATCCCTCAAGAATGAAGGAAAAGCCTCGATAGAACATATTCTTGAACATTGCTTATATCTAAGCAAGTTCCGTAGGAGGACCAACCAGTGAACGGCCGGGGTTCTGAGGAAATCAAACCGGTTGTTGCTATATTGACAATGGACTCCACAAATGGTTTCCGAGGCAACCGTGATAATTTTGTGGATATTGTCCGAACAGGTAAAAACATGGGCTTTCCTGTTTATGTGGTCACTCTCCGTGATTTGAAATTTAATTCCCCTACGGTCAAAGGATATACACTAAATAGCAATAATGACTGGGAAGCATATCAATTCCCACTACCACAGGTCATCTACAATCGAATTCCTCTTCGCGAAGACGAAGAAAAACCTTGGGTTCATCGTAAAATATCGACGTGTTTACAGCATCCAGACATCCAGTTCTATAACCCTTATTTTTTTAATAAATGGCATCTTTTCGAATGGCTCAAGGTTTCCAAATCCACGGATTATTTGGTACCTCAAACGAAGCGTATGGATGGAGTTATCTCACTCGCAAGTCTTCTTGATAAACATCCCTACCTTTATTTGAAACCAGAAAGCGGAAAAGCGGGCAAAGGCATCATGATGTTGAAATACAAAAAAAATAAAATCATACCCTATAGACTAAAGATTCAAAATAATAGATCAAGTATCACTTATAAATCCACTAGTCTGAGAAGACTTTGGGTTCGTCTCAAGAAGGAAACCGGTCATTCCCCCTATATTATTCAACAGGGGATTGCGCTCGCAACGGTGGATCATCGTCCCTTCGATCTACGAATTCTAGTTCAAAAAAACGCAAAAGGGCATTGGGGAGTCACGGGTGTAGGTGCTCGAATGGCTGGCTTAAAAAGCATAACAACACATGTACCACGTGGAGGAACGATTGAAAGTCCCTCTAAACTACTCTCAACACTCTTTGGAACTGATATGTCCTCAAGCATGATGAGTCGAATAAGAACCACTGCCTTAATTATTGCACGTCAGATTGAGAAAGGCTCTGGTTTCACGTTAGGTGAAATGTCCATGGATCTCGGAATTGACGCTTTAGGTAAACTGTGGTTTTTTGAAGCTAATTCACGGCCAATGAAGTTTGATGAAGCACCTATTCGAAAAAAATCGTTAGAGCGGATATTTGAATATAGCCAATTCCTAGCTCGTAAGAACAAGCAGTATAATTAAGGAGGTGAGTATAGGATGCAAATTTCATCCTTTGATACCCTTTCCAAGCCCGAATGGCAGAAACAGCACGATCAAAGTATTCTTTTCGTAAAGAAATATAGCGGGAAACGAATTACAACGGAGGGCTTTCGTCACTTTGTTGAATTAACTTATACAGATTTATTACGCTCAGATGTATCATTTCTAATAGCAACGGTCCGAGGGGATCGTGGACCTGCGCTGGCTGGAGTAAGTTTCATTTCTGGGCATGGTGAAGATGCCTGTTTAATCGTTGTGCATCCTTTCTACCGCGGAAGACATGTTGGGACTTCCCTCATGTCTTCCCAACTCACCAAATTAGGCGAAATAAGCTGTAATGTTGCGTTGGACAATATACAAAGTCTTCAAATGTGCTTCAATGCTGGACTTACAGCTGGCTCACTCCATATCGGACCAACCGGCAAACCATGTCTTAAATTACATGGAGAAATCCGAAATAACTATACGCCAACGACTTCCATTCTAGAAGAAGGTGAATCGATATGCCACGTCCCGTCTTAGGGATCTTGACTCTCTATCTCAATGAGCAAAAACAACTCGAAGAACGAAACGTTTACCAGAACATGATCACCGAAGGGAACAAACTAGGACTTGACATCTTTGTCTTTACTCCTATGGATGTTAACGCTTCGAAGAAGAACATCAATGCTATGGAATATGATCCAACACAGCGTAAGTGGAGTCGAAGAGTTCGTGATTTCCCGAATATGATCTTTGACCGCTGTCGCATACAAAAAGGTTACCGATTTAAACAGCTTCTAACATTTCGGAAAAACTATGGACATCACCTTTTTCTTAATCGCCCACTCCGTAATAAATGGATCATTCACGAGGTTCTCTCCAAAAAAGAAAACTTCCGAATACACTTACCTGAGACGAAATTAGTTACCCGTATTTCCGATGTTGAACATATGCTAAAAAAAAGGTCCGTCGTATACCTCAAGCCCATTAATGGAACTGGGGGACGTGGAATTCTTCGGATCGAAAGATTAAAGAATCCGAATCATTATTATATTCAAGGGCGCAATCAACAACGCAAAATCATCACACCACAGAAAATACATGCAGCACGTCTTGGATCTATTCTGCAAACTTGGGATATGAAAGACAGTTATATTGCCCAAGAAGGGATTCCCGTTCAATTACCCAATGGACGTGTACATGACTATCGCATGTTGGTGCAGAAAAATCGGGAGGGACAGTGGGAGCTGACCGGTATGGTGGGCAGAGTAGGTGCCTCTCGAAGTATCACATCTAATCTCCACGGGGGCGGTCAAGCCATAACTATGGATACGTTGTTAACTCAATGGATAAAAGACCGAGAAATACAAGAGCAAGTGAAGAAGAAATCAGAAATTCTTGGACTAGAAACGGCTAAATATCTAGAACAAACCTATGGTGCCTTATGTGAACTTGCCCTTGACTTAGCTATCAATAAGAAGGGTGACGTCTTCCTTCTGGAAGTTAACCCTAAACCCGCTAGAGAAGTGTTCGCAAGAAGTGGGCAAAAAGACATCTATCGTCAATCTATAATCAAACCTTTAGAATATGCCTTGTGGTTATATAGACAAAAAGAGGTTCTTATCAAAGCAGAAGTATCAGAAGTACACGAAGAGGAATTATCCTAACAAAGAGGGACTCGACAGAAATCGAGTCCCTCTTCTACTATTTACAATTAATCAAATTCAATCTTCTTTCGCAATCTGTTCCAGAAACCTAATCAATTCTGGATTCGGATCTGGTTCCTTCAACTTCAAGCTTCTCAAAGATTCTACAGCAATACTTAATACAACAAAATCACGATACCACCGATGATCCGAAGGTACAATATACCAAGGAGAGGCACTACTACATTTCTCTAAAACTTCCTCATAGTGTTTGCGATGTTGTTTCCAAGATTTACGCTCCTCAATATCATTAGGATCCAGCTTCCAGTTCTTACTTGGATCTTCGATGCGACTCTTTAATTTCTTCATTTGAAATTCCTTCGATATGTGCAAGAAAATTTTAACGACCAAAGTATGATTTTCGTTCAAAAGCTCCTCAAAATGATTGATGTGTTTAAATCTTCTCTTTGCTACTTTGTCTGTTATCAAATCGTGTACCCTTGTGATGAGGACATCCTCATAATAAGACCGATTAAACGTAGTTATGTGGCCAAGTGCAGGTGTTCTTGTATGGGCTCGCCATAGGAAATCATGCAGACTCTCTTCTTCTGTCGGTGTTTTGAAACTATAAGAGGATACCCCTTGTGGATTAAGTCCCGAAAAGACGTGCTTGATAACGCCATCCTTTCCACTACAGTCCATCCCTTGAAATACAAACAAAACCGCCTGTTTCTTACCGGCAACGAGCATTTCCTGTAACTCTTGAAACTCTTCTTTTAACTTCAAAGTTTCCTCTATGATTTCCTCTTTACTCAGAATCCCCCCCGTATCACTAGGATCAATGGCGGTAAGATCCACCTTCTTCTTTACAGGTAGTGCAAATGATTTGGGCATCTTTTACATCCTCCATAAATAACAAATTTGGACTCTTTGAGTGTGAACCCATTAATAGCTTCGTTATATTGAATTCGTGCAGTATGCTAAGACTATCATGTATTCTAATCATAGATTATTTACCTATTATTAACAAATGATATAAATCTCTCCTCCAAATTTAAAAAAGCCTACTCATCAGTGAGTAGACCTTGTACGTTCCGAACGTTCTAAATATCGTTGATAGACCCAAATCGAACCTGTCAGCCAACAGGCACTCATCAGATATCCCCCTAGGATATCACTTGGATAATGAACACCTAAATAAATACGACTTACACCAATGAATGTAATAAATAGGGAACTCAGAATGATGATTGTGACACGTCCAATTGTCGTTGGAACATGTTTCCACACTAAAAAGGCAATAACGCCATACAGTGTAAATGCAGCCATAGAGTGTCCACTTGGGAAACTGTAACCATGAGCTTCCGCAATGCGGTTAATGTCTGGTCGAGCACGTTGAAATATTAACTTCAGTAACGTATTCAACAGTGCAGAACCAATGACTACACACACTAGAAAAATGAGTTCTCTACGGTGACCCAGAAATGTGTAAAGTACAATCATAACCACGAACGTAATAATGGCTATGGGAATCCCATTACCAATCATCGTGAAAAATTTCATGATTGTAGTCAATCGAGGCGCCTCGATACCCTGGATCACAGAAATAATAGTATGATCAAAATTCTGAATTTTAGCGTTCCCAACAAGTACAGCAATGAGACCAAACCCGATAGCACATATGACGCAGACCATTAAAGTCATTGAAAATTCAAGCTTCCTATTATTCATAAGTAATGTCTACCCTTCATGTTTTTATTATCTTAACATACATATAACTTCTAAGAAGCTGCATTATGGACTTACACCAAAGTAAATAGTACTATTCAAACATAGGTTTAAACAGGAGGCGTCCCGTCTATGGAACATTTAACAACCCATCGTATGGAGGAAATATTACAAGAACACCATCATTACTTTTTCAGCGGTCGAACATATGACCTTCAATTTCGGATACAACAATTAACTAAGTTAAAAGAGGCCATAAAGCGCAATGAACAACAGATTATGTCAGCTCTATATCAAGATTTAGGTAAGAGTGAATTTGAAGCCTACGCTACGGAAATTGGTCTAACGTTAGATAACATCGGATATATGATGAAACATTTGAAACAATGGATAAAGCCACGAAAGGTAAAAACACCCATTCACCAATATCCGTCCAAAAGCTTTATTCTAAAGGAGCCCTATGGAACCGTATTAATTGTAGGTCCCTTTAACTATCCTTTCCAATTAGTCATTGAGCCACTCGTCGGCGCCATCGCTGCTGGCAATTGCGCTATACTCAAACCTTCTGAGAATACACCTAACGTATCGGCTATCCTTACTACCATCATAAAAGAAACATTCGACGAATCCTACATTCGAGTAATAGAAGGGGAACGGGAGACAACATCGACTTTGATTCATGCACCCTTTGATTATATCTTTTTTACGGGAAGCGTACCTGTAGGGAAAATAGTAATGGAGGCTGCCGCTATGAATCTCGTTCCTGTCACGCTTGAATTGGGAGGGAAAAGTCCCGTTATTGTAGATCCAACAGCCAATATAAAGTTAGCAGCCAAACGTATTATTTGGGGAAAATTATTAAATACAGGACAGACGTGTATAGCCCCTGATTATGTCATCGCTCATGCAGATATCAAACAAGAGCTAATTGAGTCCATGAAAGATGTCATTATAAGTTTTTACGGAACAGATGCCAAAGAAAGCCAAGACTATGGACGAATCGTCAATGAACGCCAATATGATCGCCTCACTGCTATTTTAGAAAAAGATAACGCTAATGTTCTATACGGTGGTAACTCAGTCAAAGAGGATCTATATATAGAACCTACTCTATTAGCTGTCAAATCACCATCTGATGCTTGTATGCAAGATGAGATTTTCGGACCAATTCTACCTATCATGGAATACCATGAGCTTGAAGAAGCTATTCAGATCATTTATAGTCGTCCTAAACCATTAGCCGTCTATTTATTTACTGAGAACAAGGATACTGAGAATGAAGTTTTGAGACGTGTTTCCTTTGGAGGCGGATGTATTAATGATACCATCTCACATGCTGCCAGTGTCCATCTCCCCTTCGGCGGAGTAGGAAATTCAGGTATAGGCGCATATCATGGAAGAAGTAGCTTTGAACTCTTCTCCCACAACAAAAGTATTATCAAGAAGAGTACAAAGTTAAGTATTAACGTCGTCTTCCCTCCTTATAGGGACAAAATTAAACTCCTCAAAAAATTATTGAAATAGTGAATAATGCTAAAGATAAAAGGGCTTTATCCTTAGGAAACCTAGGGATAAAGCCCTTTTATCTTTTCATGTACCGTACCACGCCATGTGGAACATAGTGTTCAGCAACAAGACATTTCTAAGAGATACCTCTAAACTTTCAATTTTAATGTCAGCAGAAAATAAAGTATTAGACTGTCGCTGTTTTATTGAACTAACGTACCCCGTTAATCATTAAGTACCAACCAAATTTCATGATACATACCCTGTTCATGTGTTTGTTCGATTTTGGGTTTATAATAAAAGTATCTTAAAAAACGAATATTCAAAACATTGATTTTACTGACACCATAGACCAATCAGAAAAGAGGGCAAAAAATGAATCAAAATGGTTATTCCCTTCAAGAAAAGGAGATAAGGTAATCACGACTACACAAGACTATCGCCAGCTACAAAAGGCAGCAGATATGAGCGAGGTCGAATCCATCGGAACACATACCATGAGAAAAACATTTGGTTACTGGTTCTATAAGCTGATGAAGACAACTCATTCCCAGTCGGCTCCGAATGCAGCGAAAAAGAACCTTTTAGGAAAAGTTCCAGCATCTATTAACATCGTGATGCCTAGCCCATAATAGATAGGGAGCCCCGGAAAGGCCGGAATAATCCCCCCCGGCCCCGAGGGCGGAGTAGCAAAATGAATGGCATTATCGTTCTGAATTGTGAGTTTGTTCCCACAAATGAGTGGGTTCCGTTCTGTCACTAACCTGGATCCATCATATATGTGCACTTTACTAATGCAACTACTAATGTCTGAATTTGATAGAATAAAGACACGTAAAAGTTTCGGGCGATAGGTGCCTGTTAATACCGGTGAGGGCATCGGAACGTGAAACCAGTGGTTGGTGCCCGTTTTAGTCTGCACCTGTGTGCCAAAACCATAACGAGTAAATTGGTCGAGCTGTTCTGGTGATTCGGGGACGACCGCATTGCCATGAGTCCACAAAGCAGTGAATACCATAGTATTCCTCCTAGTTGTAATAATTTTCTTTTTCTATTCAGCAATATTCCGTAATTATAAAATTATTACAAAAACCGTTACTTTACCGGTCGAAAATCCCGCTTATTTTGGCTACTCTTCCACTAACCTGCCTCGTTAGCGTAATGGGGCGTTACCAGTCTAATTCTTTATTTTCTTTTGACATTTAAAACACCTTCTGCTCCTGCCGGTCATCCTTGATCATCTCGACCGCTTCTTTGAAGCGTAAAGCGTGTACGATCTCACGCTCACGTAGGAACTTCAGACTGTCCTGCAGATCGACATCATCGGTCATATCAATCAGCCACTGGTATGTAGCCCGTGCTTTCTCCTCGGCAGCAATGTCCTCATACAGATCCGCTAACGGGTCACCTTTCGCTTGAATGTAGGCAGCGGTGAATGGAACTCCGCTTGCGTTCTCATAGAAAAGAGCACTATCATGGGCCGCGTAATGCGGACCTAGGCCCGCAGCTTTCAATTGTTCAACTGAAGCATCTTTGGTTAGTTTGTAGATCATTGTCGCGATCATCTCGAGATGAGCGAATTCTTCTGTTCCAATGTCCGTCAGAAGACCAATGACCTTATCAGGTATTGTATACCGCTGATTTAAGTATCGGAGCGCAGCCGCCAATTCCCCATCAGCACCGCCATACTGTTCAGACAAATATCTGGCCATTTGGGGATCGCACTTACTAACCCTTACAGGATATTGCAATTTTTTCTCATACACCCACATGAACAAACCTCACCTCCGTTAGATTCTAGACTTGCCAAGGCCAAGGGGACTGTGACCATTGCCATGGAAATCTTGAAAAAGCATGACCAAAATTCATCAGAGGTCCATATACTTCTTGGAACTGATGCGCAAGCCGCATTCTTTCTTGGCTAAGTTGGTTGTACTGCTGAATACTTTTCAGATCCTCCGGATGTGTGTCGAGAAATAAGTTGAGTTCTATAAGCGCAAAATCTACGGTTTGGAGCTGTTCAAGCCATTCATAAAACTGTTCATCACACGCTGTAAACTCCATCAAGAAGCCCCCCCTTGCGATTGTCTAGCCGTATAAGGGCTATAAAGTGCGGGCCAGAGCGTTCCACGTCTCAAAGCTTCAGAAAGGCTATACTGGGGCCAACCCAATGGCTGGAAGTTAATAAATTGATTTGGCGGTACCGAGAATGTCCTGCAGAGCAACGGTGGACATGGGTCGAACGGACCAATAAATGGTGTATAACTTCGTATCTGTGAGTTCAACAAAAGTCTCCTCCTTAATGATCATATTACGTAGCGCGACGTGCGTCTTTGTAATTAGCATATGACGTTAGCCCAGAAAATGAACTGAAATAAGACAAAAAAACTCCTTGGCTTGGCCGAAGATTCAGCTTTACCCGTAAGGAGTTTAAATAGGACGGGATGATTAAGTCATATCGTACTTAGCTTAATCATCTCGTTTGGTGAATGGATTTAAAACTTGATTTTAATATGGAACAGACCCGCTTTACGCATAGCAATATAAATGATAATGACCAGCGGTCCGATAAAGAAGCCGATAACCCCAACTAATTTGAAACCAACATACATGCTGATTAGAGCAGGAAGCGCACCGATACCAACTGCATCACCAATAATTTTGGGTTCGAGGACACGACGCCAGACCGTAATCACAATAAAGAGGATCACTAATCCAAGAGCTGTATAGGTATTCCCAATAATCATCAGGTATATGGCCCAAGGGATTAGAACCGAACCTACCCCCAGTATGGGTAACAGGTCAACAACGGTGACTAATAGTGCGACAGCTAACGGATAGGATACGCCTAAGATTAGAAGTCCTAGAAGCGTAACTACATATGTCGATATACTTAGAATAAGTTGGGCACTTAGAAATCCGAAGATTGACCTTTTGAGACTATGGATCACATCATTCACTTGGCTCTGTGACTTTTCTTCAAAGAAAGATAGTACACTACAACGCATCGTATCGAGACTGAAACTAAACAAATACACAGCCACGCAAAACACAATGAAGAATATAAACATATCCGGTATCCCTTTAGCAAAAGACAGAAATGAAGAAGAAACCGTATTTACCAAAGATTGAACGTACGAAGTCAGATTAGATAGAAACTGCTGTAAACTAGTTGCCACATCTGGCTGAAGACGGTCAAATAAACCTTCTGCCTGAATAATCGCCTGTTGAATAAAATCATTAGCGCTTGAGAAGTAACTAGGTGCATTCTTCCAATACTCGACGAGTTGAGTAAACACTTGAAGTCCCAAGATATATACTAGTAATAAAATCAATAGTAGAAACAACGTGCATGTGATGGTAGATGCCGCGATTCGATTTAGCTTCAACCGTTGCATTAGGACAATATTAGCCGGTTCAATGGAGATCGCTACTAATGCTGCGAGAAGAAATGGTGAACCGATCGTAAAGAGACCATAGATGAAGAGAAGACTTAACGCAATAAATAATAATTGCTTCCCAGACATTCTTCACATCCTTTAAAGATCATCCTGCATTTGTTCCAAGGTTATACCCTTCTTCTTGTCAACTCGCAGAATCATGACCCTTGTAATACGCAATCGTGTCGATTCCTCTACCTGAAATATGAAATTACCGATCTGTACACTTTTCCCTTTGGCAGGACTGCCCTCAAGTTCTTTGAACAACCATCCCCCGATGGAATCCACTTCATCGTCTTCAATCACAACGCCAGTCAGATCATTCACATCCTCAATAAGCATCCTCCCTTTCACTGAAATAATGTCGCCATCAATTTCCACATTCTCACGTTCATCATCCTCGAATTCGTCATATAAATCTCCAACGATTTCTTCTAGGATTTCTTCCGCTGTGAGCATTCCCGCCGTTCCACCATACTCATCCACAACAAGTGTGAGCTGAGCATGTTTCTTCTGCATCAGGCGGAGGACATGGCTGATTTCCATGGATTCAGGAACATTTAATATCGGTCGAAGCATGGATGTAAGATCCTCTTGTTGTTCCTTGTCCGCAAGTAGAAGATCCGTAATATGAATAAAACCAAGAATCTGATCTTTATCTTCTAATGCAACAGGATAACGAGAATGCTTGGTCTCACTAATTATCTTTATGTTGTCTTCAAGAGGTAAATTCACATATAAGCAAACCATATCCGTTCGAGGTAACATAACCTCACGAGCCAACAAATCTGAGAACTCAAAAATGTTGTCCATAAGCTTCATTTCTTCTTTATCAATCACGCCACTTCGGGCACTCTGATTCATTAGTAACCGGATTTCTTCCTCAGAGTGAGCCCCTTCCGACTCGGTGGCAGGTTGAATACCGATGATCCTTAGCAACGTATTAGCAGAAGCATTCAACACCCAAATAAATGGGAAAAATACTTTATAAAAGAAGATCAAAGGCGCAGAAAGTGCAAGAGCTGTTGCTTCTGTTCTTTGGATCGCTATTGACTTGGGAGCTAATTCTCCTAATACAATATGTAAGAAGGTAATCAGGCTGAATCCAACCACAACACCCACCGTTGTAATGAGCGTTGGATCGGTAACACCTAACTTAAACATGATAGGTTCCACTAGAAGTTTCGAAATAGCTGGCTCTCCAAGCCACCCAAGAGCCAAAGAAGTCAGGGTGATTCCAAACTGTGTTGCTGATAAATAGGAATCCAACTTATTGTTAACTTTCAGAGCAAATCCAGCCAACTTATTCCCTTCACTGACTAATTGTGTAATACGTGTTTGACGTATTTTCACAAGTGAAAACTCAGCCGCAACGAATACTCCATTTAACAATACAAGCAGCAATACTAGAGTTATATTGAATGTAAGTTCCCCGATTGCAAACTCTGTATGCAATACGAACGCCTCTTTTCTATAAACTGTTTGCGGTTCTTAATTTAAAATCAATGCCTTTATAATACATATCTGCTACGAGCAAGTTTGGACCACAGCAACCAACAGCATCACAATGACAATTCACTTTTTGGTTCAAGGGATGACCGTAAGTCCATTGATTAAATATATCCTCAAGTGATTCATTTTTAATATTTCCAAACGGAGGAATATCTGCAAAATCAGTCACATACACGTCCCCAGAAAATAAATTTACATTCACACGGTTACGACCATCTGGATCATTACGAACTGTGATATTCTTTGACTCCTTTAATCGGCGAAGCAGCTTTAAATCTTCCTCCCGATCACTACAAGCATAGAATGGAAGTGTGCCGAACAACATCCATACAGACTCATCACGTGAATCAAGCAGACTATATATGGCATTACGCATATCTTCTAAGGATAATACCGGAAGACTTGAAGCAAAGTTTGACGGATACATGGGATGAACTTCATGGCGTTGACAACCCATCTCTACAATCAATTCATGGATCTTATCCAGCTTCTTATGTGTTCGATAATTAATCATGGATTCGGCAGAAATGTACATGCCTGCATCGGTAAGTTTACGCGTATTCTCAATCATCGTGTCATATAGACGGTACGCCGCCTCCTTACTTACGGGATGTCCACTGTTAGCAAATCCAACCTCATGAAAATCATCTCCGTTCAAGTAATTGAACGACATATGCATAACGTCAAGATATGGAAGTAACTTCTCATAGCGATCCATACCCATCGTCAAATTGGAGTTTATCTGAGATTTAATGCCACGTTCTTTCGCATATTTCAGCAGAGGAACAATCACTTCGTCTACGGTTTGTTTCCGAAATAGAGGTTCTCCTCCTGTCATACTTATCGTTTCCAAGTGTTCTACTTGGTCCAATCTCCTGAGCATCAGATCTAGAGAAAGAGATTCCGACTCTTTCATGACCAACATATCCCCCACAGCACAATGTTCACATCGCATATTACAAAGATGAGTAACCGTCATTTCTACACTAGTCAGGACATGCTGACCATACTTCCGAAGAGAATTCATAGGTTCCCATTGATCATAACTTGGTGATATCGTTTTCGTGTTCGTAGATCTTGTATTGTCTTCTGTAATCATATTCGCCACCCTGTTCCCTTTATTAACCAAAGATATAATAAGCACAAACGTTTTACTATATATCATATCACGAAGAGGGTTTTAAATCATTTTTCTTGGTAACGTAAAACTTGTTAGTCATTCAAATATATTATTATCCCAAGGCACAAAATAATCATACATATATAGATTGAACTAAAGACGAACCCCTATATTCATGAACTTATGTTAGAAATGATTGAAGTTGTGAGCGCAAACTTTAGTTCAATCTATATAACAAAAAAACCATGTTACAACGACAACTTCTGCGATAGTGGCACCTCTTTGTGCACCACAGTCGAAATAGCTTTCACAATGTCATTGTTTCATGAATTTTTGTTTGTTTCTTATTGAATCGTTGCTTCGGGAAACGTGTCTAGACCTTCCACTTGTGTAATGACGATGGACAGAGATAGCGTCAAATCCATATCATAGGGCGCCTTCAGTGCTTCTCCATATTCGTTAGTAAGAATACGAACTACAGGCCGTTGAGGTATACTTGGATGTATTCTGCTTACCACACCAGTCTCACCTGAACTGAGCTTCACACTCATACCTGGTGGATAAATTGCGACCTTATCACGAAACACCTGTAGCTTCATCTGATCAAACAGAATACCAGAACCCCCATATAAGAGGTCCATGGCTTGATGTGGAAGCATAGCTTGCTTATACACACGATGGGAAGTCATAGCATCATATGAATCTGCCATCCCTAACCACTGTGCAAACTCATGGATTTCAGAACCTTTAAGTCCTCGTGGATAACCTGTACCGTTCAATCTTTCGTGGTGCTGCAATGCACAGTGCGCTGCAAGTAAAGGAATGCCAGGCTCGTCTTTAAGTATTTTAAAACCTAATTCCGTATGAGACTTGATTTGTTCGAATTCCTTCTCATCCAATCTTTCAGGTTTCATCAATATCTTAATTGGAATCTGAGTCTTCCCAATATCATGTAGAAGAGATCCTATGCCAAGAACCTTAAGTTGTTCGTAAGATAACCCACTTGCAGCACCTAGAATTAATGTATATATACATACATTTAACGAATGCCTGTATAAATAATGATCTGTTAGGTTCATATCCATAAGCATTATCATTGTGACTTCTTGGCTATTAAGATCATCTAGAATGGATTGCATCACGTTAGAGAAATCTTTGCCCAAATGACGATACCCACCAATACTATTTCCGGTAGCAGTGGACTCCGATATTTTTTTAAAACTAGATTGAATGGTATATAGAGCTTTGCGACGTGTTTCTTCGTGCAGAACCTCAGGGATGACAATGTCCTCTGTTAATAAGTCTTGAATATATACATAATCGATGCTAATCCCTTTTAATCTACGAATCAGATTATTGGTTAATTCCACACCTTCTGCTAACAATGTAACTCCATCAGCACTATATATTTTCTTGCCTAACTTCATGCCTTCTTTAAGCATCTGTACAGGTACTAGTCGCAAAGTGTATCCTCCTACATGGATGAATAATGTCATGACACATCAAAGCAGTTACATTGATCTCCCACTCGAGAAAAATACGCTTGGATGCGATTAATTCAGTATGAATATCCAAAATACAGCTGCAAGTACAAATCGGTAAATAGCAAAGTGAGTAAGTCTAATTCGCTGTATAAGCTTCATAAAAGCCAATACTACCAAGTATGCAACAACAAAAGCTACGAAAAATCCTATAGCAAAGTATCCTATAGTGTCACTATTGAAATATCGGTAGGAATCGAGTAATTCATAACCCGATGCAGCACACATAATCGGAATTGCGATCAAAAAGGAGAAGTCAGCTGATGCTTTATAGCTAACTCCACTCAGCATTCCCCCAGATATGGTAGAACCAGAACGTGAAAATCCTGGCCATAGAACAGATATAATCTGATATAGTCCGATCAAGAAAGCTTGCTTGTATGTTAAGTCATCTAAATCATGTGCTGTTACTTTTGATTTCGTTTTATTGAACCATTCTGCAAAGATCATAAATATACCACCGGCAACTAATGCCCATACAACGGTATTCGCACTAAACAAACTCTTAATAAAATCTCTCGCAAAAAAAGCGACAATAAGTGCAGGTGCAATACCCAATATCACGTGTATAAGATCAAGCCCTTTTGATGGTGAACCCACAAGGGTTGTTTTATCCTTACGTTTTAGTCCAAGTAGGCCCAAGATTCGGCGCCAGTATACAATAGCAATAGCAAGAATAGCTCCTAACTGAATAACTATTTCAAAAGTTTTCATAATATCCGTTTGATCATCAAACCCCATTGCTTTGGAAGTTAAGATCATATGACCCGTTGAAGATACTGGAATAAACTCCGTAATTCCTTCCACTATCCCAAGAATAATTGCTGTAATCGTATCCATTATATCCTCCTAAATGTTTCTGTTCCAAATGATCCATTATATGTTGAAATCCTGATAACTTAGACTACTGAGTACCATCTTATCTCATGACAATCCTCGAGACTACCCGGACGTTGAAGTTCAATACTTAATAAGTCCCTCAGAAATTCTGGTAGAATAAACCTTCTATCAGAACCCTCAGCAATTCTTTCGTAACCTATTCCAAAAGTGAACATATCAATTGTACCTACACTATACTCATGATCATCACACAATGGGACACCATTGATATTTACGCTAACTATCCTATCATAAGGGATTCGGGTACTATCGTACAAGACCTCTGCCCCATCTAGCGCTATACTTCCTAATACCTTCCCCCGAAATCCATAACCAAAAATCTTCTTTTCCTTATATTCAGACAACAAACTTTGTTCCAACGTATATCGAATATCACTGCCTTTTAACTTAAGAATGCAAGGATTAATGGGTGACGGACATAATTGATGTAACATACCCACTGTAATATTCCCCTCCGGAAGAGACCCTAACAGCTGCCCTGTATTAACCATAGCAACTTCAGTCTTTGTAAATTGGCGTAATGACTGTGCCATAATATTACCAAAAGGGGATTCCTGACCCTCTTCATTTAACAATAAAACATGGTCCGTTACGGTTATTGTACGCTGTAAAACCTCATTAGCTTGCTTGCGGTGAATCTCTAAAGCAGCATTTATCTTGTCATCCTTTCTCATCGGATCAACAGGTAAGCACCCTCCCCATACCACTTTATATCTCCCTTCACAGTCTCGCTCCATGACTACTTTACCTACGAATTGTCCGAACTTACCCGCACCACAAATACTAGTACTACCGATATATATGGGCTCTTCAAGTAAATGATGTGTGTGTCCACCCAGAATTAGATCTATTCCCTCTAAGTTCATCGCGAGTTCACGATCTGTTGGCAGTCCTAAGTGAGATAGAAGAATAAGAATATCAACTTGTGGTCTTAGGTTAGCAATCTGTTCTCGTATTGCGATTTCAGGATCAATTGCCTCCCACCCAAGAAGTCTGTAGAATTCATCAAATGGTGCGGTTACGCCAATGATCCCTATGTTGATATTTCCTTTGGTTATGATCGTATGTTCCTGCATCCAACTTGGACAAAGACCACTAGCTAATTCACGGATATTACAGCAGACCACGGGACACAACAACCCACTATAGGCTCTCTCTAACATATCAGGTGTAAAAGTAAGTCCCTCATTGTTGCCAATCGTAATCGCGTCATAGTCCGTTAAATTAATAATGTCCGTATTTGCTAGCCCAACACTACCTTCTGTCTCTACTGACATGCGATCCATATGATCACCTATATCCAACAGAAGAAGGGGACTGTCTGAGGCAATATTTTTTTCCGCGCTTATCAGTCCGGCGATGGAACTTACCATTTCAAAATGACTATGAATATCATTGGTATGCAGAATGGTTAGTCTTTCTTTCTTAAGCTGTGCCATGATGATTGCCCTCCCTCTCTTCGCTTCCAAATTCAATCGAATGGATTTCACGCATGATCACCCGATGCTTCCTCATAATGCTTAATCATAACATTTCCTTAATGATTGTGGTATATTGAAGGAAAAAACCGACATAACCGAGGTGCAAAAAATTGAATATTAAGATTAGACTTTTTGCTGGACTAGCTGAACTACTAAACACTTCTGTACTGGATTTCTCCTTAGATCAGCTGCCCATTAGCGCCGATCAATTAAAAATTTCACTTTCTTCTGCTTACCCCGATGCTGCATCCCAAATTTCAGTATCTTTCTTTGCTATCAATGAAGAATATGCCACAGGCGAAATGATGATTACAGCTGACGATGAAGTCGCACTGATTCCTCCGGTATCCGGAGGGGATGGACAGAAGTCACTCATAGAAAGTAGTTCCGATGGGATGTATGTCATCACGGATACCCCCCTTTCTATAGAAGATGTATATTCCAAAGTATTGAACAACAATCATGGAGCTACACTCTCTTTCGTCGGAACCACAAGGGAAATGACCGGAGACAAGCGAACCGTTCATTTAGAATACGAAGCCTATATCCCTATGGCATTATCTTATTTAGAACGAATCGGAACGGAATTGAACACGCGTTGGCCAGGTACGCTTTGTGCAATTTCTCATAGAATCGGAAGGGTTGATATACAAGAAGTCAGTGTGATTATTGCGGTTTCTTCCGCACATAGAGATATTTGCTACGAGGCGAGTCGTTATGCCATTGAGAATTTAAAGCAATCTGTTCCTATCTGGAAAAAAGAGATCTGGGATGACGGGAAAACATGGAAGGGAGTTGACCAGCAAGAATCTTGGGACCCTCTTTCACGCTAATCTATATATCCAATTTCTTCTTATTATGATATATTTATTTATTATAAATAGCTAAGTGAGGTGTCTTCCTCTTGAGAGTTCATGTAACCGATTTAAAACCTGGAGATATTTTACAAGCGGATACTTTTAGTGATAAAGGCTTACATGTATTAAAGAAACAAACCGAGCTAGGAACAATTGAGATTGCCAAATTATTTCAGCATGGTGTTGATTATGTAGATGTTGAGTCTCTTTATACGAAGGAATCTTTATATGATTCACCAAAGAATCAGGAGTCGCTCGCTAAGATTAAGCCTCATCTAGCAAACGCTATTGACGGATTCGAGAATATATTCTTAGAATCTATCAGTACCGGGAAAGTTAATAGTAGTGTGGTCGACGACATCCTTCATCCCTTGGTTGATCAATTGTCAGACCAATCAGACGTTGTATCTTTATTGTTAGCGAATGATTTCAATGATGACTATACGTATCAGCACTCCATGCAAGTTGGGATGTTATCCTACTATATTGCAAGTTGGTTAGGTTACTCTAAGAAGGATGCCTATTCCGCAGGCAAAGCAGGATATTTACATGATATCGGCAAATGTAGAATTCCTCGCGAACTACTTAATAAACCTGCCAAATTAACCCATGAGGAATTTGAAGAAGTAAAGCTACATACGACTTATGGTTATGAAATCATTCGTAATTCTTCAATGGACGAAGCATCCGCATTAGTTGCACTACAACATCACGAACGTGATGATGGTAGTGGATATCCTCTTAGATTACATGTACATAATATCCATCCATTCTCACAAATTGTAGCTGTCGCAGATGTGTTTAGTGCAATGACTACTCACCGTGTATACCAATCCAAGCAAGAATTATTAACTGTTCTTCGTGAAATATACAGCCTGAGCTTCGGTAAATTGAATGCTAAACCTACACAAGTATTCATTAGAAATATGATTCCAAATTTCCTTGGAAAGAAAGTACTCTTATCAGATGGTCAATCGGGAACGATAGTTATGACAAACCCTATAGATTCATTTCGTCCTCTTATCCAGATCGACTCTATCTTTCTAGACCTTTCCACTGAACGGAATTTATCTATTGAAAAATTATTCATGTGATATACATAGTAAAAGCAGGGCCTTATTCATTAGGGAGCCTGCTTTTACTATATATATCGTTAGTTCAGATGCTGCCTTCCATCTCAACATCTGAATTCATTTATACATTCTGTTTCGGTTGTCCAGATGCTACTCGTAGCTCATCAGCCAATCTTCCAATCTCCTTTTTGTCTGCAGGCGTCTTGGCTACTTCCCATGCTGGCTTGAGATACTTATCAATGATTGCATTTGCGTCTTTTTTGTCCACTGTAAATAGTTCCTCTTTAGCATAATAGTCTTGCAAGTACTTCGTTGGTTCAACCACACCACTTTCCGTCAACGTGTAACCAAATGATGGAGAACATACCTTACGGATCTCATAATGAAGATGAGCACCTATACTTATCCCAGTACTTCCTTGAAGTCCTACTTTCTCCCCTCGCAGTACCCTATCGCCAACCTGAACCATAGCCATAGTTAAATGAGCATAACAGTGTAGATAACCCTTGTCATCCTTAATTGCCACCACAATACCGTAGCCTCCAAATCCCGATCCATTAACTCCTTCTTTAGCATGAATGACTTCTCCAGCAACAAATGCGTACAACGGGCCCTTAGAAGGTCTAGTTACAAGATCAACGCCTCTATGGAACTTTGGCACTTTGAATACTGGATGAATACGCATGCCGAATGGACTTATTAGTCTATATGATTCAAATGGGTTCATCACTAACCACTCCTTCTATCTCAATTATTCTCTCGATTCATTCATATATTCTATTCTTCCAATCTATCCTTCGCTTGTGCGCTTGCTTGGAAGACTAACCTAACAGAACTACAACAAAAGGCGACTCATGACATTCAAGTCACTCACCGCCTAACCATATATATTACAAAAAAAACGTGTCCGAGGACTTCAACACAATAGTGTAGAAGTCACCACGAACACGTTTTTATATGTTACATAAAAGAAGTAAACCTTTGTCATACAAGAATTAACCGATACTACCTTCCATTTCGAACTTAATGAGACGGTTCATTTCTACTGCATACTCCATTGGAAGTTCTTTCGTGAACGGTTCAATGAAGCCCATAACGATCATTTGAGTTGCTTCCGCATCTGTAAGACCACGGCTCATTAGGTAGAAGAGTTGGTCTTCTGACACCTTAGATACAGTAGCTTCATGCTCCAGCGTAATGTTGTCATTCATGATCTCATTGTATGGAATTGTATCCGAAGTGGATTCGTTATCTAGGATCAACGTATCACACTTGATATTAGACTTAGCTCCTTCGGCTTGACGACCAAAGGAAGCCAGACCACGATAGGTTACTTTACCACCATGTTTACTGATGGACTTAGATACAATCGTAGATGTTGTGTCTGGCGCTAAATGAATCATTTTAGCTCCCGCATCCTGATGTTGACCTTTACCTGCAATGGCAATGGACAATACCATTCCTTTTGCTCCACGGCCCTTAAGAACAACAGAAGGATATTTCATCGTCAGTTTGGAACCGATGTTACCATCTACCCATTCCATCGTTGCATTCTCTTCAGCTACTGCACGTTTCGTAACCAGGTTGTAGATATTCGGTGCCCAGTTCTGAATCGTTGTATAACGCACGCGTGCGTTCTTCTTACAGATGATCTCAACAACGGCACTGTGTAGAGAGTTCGTGCTGTATATTGGAGCTGTACAGCCTTCTACGTAGTGAACGTGGCTATCTTCATCCGCAATGATCAGTGTACGTTCAAATTGTCCCATATTCTCGGAGTTAATGCGGAAGTATGCTTGTAGTGGCATTTCACATTTAACACCCTTAGGAACATAGATAAAGCTACCACCGGACCATACAGCACTGTTAAGAGCTGAGAACTTGTTATCTGCTGTTGGAATAACGGTACTGATATATTCTTTAACAATTTCCGGATGCTCTCTAAGTGCCGTATCCATATCCATGAAGATAACACCTTGATCTTCAAGGTCCTTCTGCATGCTATGATAGACAACTTCCGATTCATACTGTGCAGATACTCCAGCTAGGAATTTCTGCTCAGCTTCAGGAATCCCAAGCTTATCAAAAGTTTCTTTGATTTCAGAAGGAACTTCCTCCCATGTTTTCCCTTGTTTGTCGGAAGCTCTAACGAAATATTGAATTTCATTGAAATCCAAATCATCCATATTCCCGCCGAAATTAGGCATAGGCATTTTCTCGAATGTTTCTAATGCCTTCAGACGGAAATCAAGCATCCATTCTGGTTCGTCCTTAATACGAGAAATTTCTCTAACGATCTCAGGAGTTAAACCTTTTCCTGTCTTAAAAATGGACTCATGTTCATCACGAAACCCATATTTATATTCTTCTATTTCTGGTGATTTCTTAGCCACGTTATTTCAACTCCCTATCATTATTTATTGAACTGTTCCTCATCAATCACTTTGCGTAGTGCATTCCAAGAGAGCGTTGCGCATTTAATGCGTGCAGGGAACTTATTCACTCCAGATAAGGCTTCAATATCTTCATAATCATCAAATTGAACGTCTTCACCCAACATCAGCTGTGAGAAGCGTGCAATCATATCTCTAGCTTCTTCCAAAGTCTTACCTTTAACCGCAGCTGTCATCATCGAAGCGGAGGACATACTTATAGAACATCCATCGCCGGTATATTTGGCATCTTCTACAACGCCATTATTCACCTTAAGCTGCAGTGTGATCTTATCGCCACATGTAGGGTTATTTAAATCGACCGTTATAGCGCCATCTTCAAACTTACCTTTGTTACGTGGGTTTTTGTAATGATCCATGATTACTTGCCGGTATAAATCATCAAGTTGCATCGCCGAAATACTCCTTTGTCTGGATTAAGGCACTTATAAGACGATCAACATCATCTTTGGTATTGTATAAATAAAAGCTAGCACGCACCGTCGAATTCACATTCAACCAACGCATAAGAGGCTGGCAACAATGATGTCCTGCTCGAACGGCTATACCACTTGCATCAAGAACTGTAGCTACATCATGAGGGTGAACATCACCCAGATTAAAGGTTACCAGTCCAACTTTACGTGTGCGAGGACCATACACTGTAATCCCTTTAAGCTCTGACAAGCGATTCATCGCATACGATGCTATTTCACTCTCGTGGCGTTCAATGTTATCCATACCGATGTCAGTAAGGAAATCAATAGCAGCACCTAGTCCCACAGCACCCGCAATGATAGGTGTTCCGCCTTCAAACTTCCACGGTAGCTCTTTCCATGTAGAATCGTAGAGACCTACTTCATCAATCATTTCTCCGCCGAATTCAATCGGCTCCATAGACTCCAGCAAGGCCTTTTTGCCGTAAAGTACACCAATTCCGGTTGGACCACACATTTTGTGAGAAGAGAAAGCATAGAAATCACTATCTAAATCTTGAACATCTACTTTCATATGTGGCGCGCTTTGAGCCCCATCTACCACAATAATAGCACCGTTACGATGAGCAATTTCAGCAATTTGTTTAACGGGATTCACGACTCCCATAACGTTGGATACATGTGCAATTGCCACGATTTTAGTCTGTGCTGTTACAACTTTTTCAACTTCAGCCAGATCTACCGATCCATCTGGTTGCAGAGTAATATATTTAAGCGTAGCACCGGTAGCTTTCGCTACCTGTTGCCACGGGATGAGATTACTGTGATGTTCCATGGGTGTTAATACAATTTCGTCACCTTCTCCACATACCGCACGTGCATATGATGAAGCAACCAAATTTAAAGCCGTTGTTGTCCCTCGAGTGAAGATAATCTCTTGTGTACTTTTGGCATTAATGAAACGAGCCACCTTTTCGCGAGCACCTTCATATGCATCTGTAGCACGGCTACCAAGAGTATGCACTCCACGATGCACGTTCGCATTGTCCCATTGATAATAATGCTGCAGTGCATCAATAACCACACGTGGCTTCTGAGAAGTAGCTGCGCTGTCCAAATATACTAATGGATGTCCATTGATCTCCTGCTGCAAAATAGGGAATTGCTCCCGCACGTCAAGATTCATCGTCCCAACTTCCTTTCAACTAGAGCCTGAAGTTGCGTACGCAAGCCTTCAAGTGGAATTTGAGATACCACTGGAGCCAAGAAACCGTAAATAATCAATGCTTCTGCCTCTGTACGGGAAATACCACGTGACATAAGGTAATAGACTTGTTCTGGATTCACTTGTCCAACAGATGCAGCATGTCCTGCAGTTACATCATCCTCATCAATAAGAAGAATTGGATTCGCGTCTCCACGTGCTTTCGGACTAAGCATTAACACTTTTTCCGTCTGCTGTCCGTCTGCTTTGGAAGCACCATGTTCAATCTTCGTAATACCATTGATAATCGCTGTAGATTGTTCACGTAATACAGCACGTGTAATCATTTGGCTAGGTGTGTTCTTGCCGAAATGCTGCGCTCTGGTTGTGTAATTAAGTTTCTGAGCGCCCGATCCAACAGCAATAACCTTAGCATCCGTAGATGAACCATTACCTTTGAGAATAGAACTTGTGTCGCTCATTGCATTCCCGTCGTTCATTTCACCAACGATCCACTCAATAGCACCATCGTTCTCCACGACAGCACGACGGTAACTTAAATCAGTTACTTCATTGCCAAATTGATGAACTGTAGCATAACGAACCTTAGCTCCAGCTTTTACAAATACTTCAACGGACCCATTATGGACCACGTTACCCTCAATCTCACCGGAAACATAATTATCAACATAAGTTACGGAGCTATTGGTATCCGCAATAATCAATATATGTGGAGCAAATGTCGCTGTCTCTTTATCAGTCAAGAAAATAGCTTGAAGAGGTAAAGTAACTTCCACGTTCTTAGGTACATATAGGAAAACTCCGCCATTCCATAGTGCAGCATGTAATGCAGTAATGGCGTTCTCGCCTTTCTCAATAGCTTTATGCAAGTAGCTCTTCACTAAATCTCCGTGTTCAGTAGCTGCTGTATGAAGATCCATGAAAATAACACCTTGTTTAGCTAATTCAGAAGAAAGATGAGTATAAACCACACCAGAATTGTGCTGAACAATTAGACTACCTTCTAAGTTTTCATCCTTAACCAGTCCTTGGACAGACATTGGAAGGTTCTCTAAAGAATCAATCACATTCGTTGCTTGATAAGCGCCGTAAGATTGCGTATTCCAGCGATCTAATCTTGTCTTTTCAAGACGAGGAAGTTCCAATTGGCCCGCCAATTCCAATGCTTCAAGGCGAAGTTCCGTTAACCAGGCTGGTTCATTATTTTGTAGCGATATTTCTTTTAAACTTTCGGTATTCACCGGAAGAATGGTTTGTGTTGTCATTTCTTTGTCCTCCTCCCGTTATATTTATTGACCTACTGTTTCGTCTTCAATACCCAATTCTTCTTTAACCCAGTCGTAACCTTCAGCTTCTAGACGATGAGCCAACTCAGGGCCACCGGATTTCACAATTCTACCTTGCATCATAACGTGAACAAAATCAGGCTTAATGTAGTCTAATAGACGTTGATAGTGAGTAATAATGAGGAATCCACGATCTTCACTTCTCATTGCATTGACGCCATTTGCTACAATTTTAAGTGCATCAATATCTAGTCCGGAATCTATTTCATCTAAAATAACAATTTTAGGATCTAACATCATCATTTGTAGAATTTCATTACGTTTCTTTTCTCCACCGGAGAAACCTTCATTTAGGTAACGGTGTAGAAACTCAGGGTTCATATCAAGATCTTTCATCTTAGCTTCCATTTGACGAATGAATCTAATCAGTGAAATTTCGCTTCCTTCTTCACGGCGTGCGTTAATTGCAGAACGAAGGAAATCTGAATTGGTAACCCCACTTATTTCACTTGGATACTGCATACCCAAGAATAGTCCTGCACGAGCACGTTCATCAACAGCCATTTCCAGTACTTCTTCATTATCCAACAATACTGAACCTGCAGTTACTTCATATTTAGGATGTCCCATCAAAGCAGAAGCCAAAGTACTCTTACCAGTTCCGTTTGGACCCATGATCGCGTGGATTTCTCCACCTTTCATCTCCAAGTTAATGCCTTTCAGTATTTCTTTTCCTTCGATTGATGCTTTAAGTCCTTCAATGACGAAATTTGTAGTCATGTTTATTATTCCCTCCGCTATTTTGATTATTTGCTTTAAACTCTATTTGAAATGGAGTCTCTCTCCAATTTCAAGCATGTGTAATGTTGTTTATACTTATTCTAAACTAATTCCGTTTGATTCTCAATGATTCTCACTAATTTTATACTAAAGTTTTTTTTAATCAAGCTTATTCACATTTTTAGCTGTGATTTTTATCACTGTATTTTTAAAAAAATAGATATAAGAAAAATAAGCTTGGCTAAGTATTTCAGCCAAGCCCATTTTTCTTTACGTTAAACCTGTCCGATTAACCCAGTAAAGAACGAAGCATCCACATATGTTTCTCGAAGTCACCTTTAATCGTAATCAAGATGTCTCCTGTAACATGGTCATGAGCATTTTCTGCTAGATCAATGCCTTCTTCAAGTTCTTCTGCCACTGTGGCCAAATCTTCGATCAGATTTTGTACCATCTTACTTGCATCCTCTTTACCATCTGCCTCTTGAATCGTTGTAATATCCAGAAATTCTTTCATTGTTGCAACTGGACTTCCCTTTAGTGTCAATAAGCGTTCAGCAACCTCGTCCATTTTCAACGTAATATCATTATATATTTCTTCAAATTTCTCATGTAATGTAAAGAACTTCTCTCCTCGTACATACCAATGATAATTATGTAGCTTCACATATAATACATTCAAATTCGCAACTTGTTGATTTAGTACCTGTTCTAATGTTGTGTTTTGAGTCGTTGAAGTTGTTTTTGCCATGATAAATCCCTTCCTTTTCTATTAATATGTGATATAAGACTTCTTGTATAAACGACAAGTGAGTGCCCTACATAAGGATGTTATTTGACATGTGAATCTTTTAGCATTTGTTACCCTCTTGCCTATTTATATTTTAACCATAATACCTATATGATGAAACATCAAAGGTCACGTTTCACTTAAAAAAGTGTACAAAATATGTCTAGTTTCCGTTATACTGAAATATACCCAGTTAAAGAGTAGGGATAACATTCTTTATATTTTACCGGAGGTGAACCCTTTGTCCACATATCATCCTTTTAATAATGAAGAAGCTATCGCTTATGTCAAAGAAATCCCTAACTTCTTCTCTCAAGAATCTAACCTCGTATGCCGTGAAATAGGGGACGGAAATCTCAATTTAGTGTTTCATATCTCAGACAGTAACACTTGTACGAGTATCATTGTCAAACAAGCCCTTCCTTATGCAAAAGTCGTAGGTGAATCTTGGCCCCTTTCCTTGGATAGAGCAAGAATAGAACGAGAAGCGCTTCAAATACAGTATCACCTCTCTCAAGGACTTGTCCCTAAAGTCTATGCTTATGATGAAGAGCTCGCACTCACCGTCATGGAAGACCTTAGTGATCATGTCATCATGCGACAAGGCTTAATCGCTGGAGAGAAATATCCATTGTTTGCTGAGCATATTGGGGATTTCTTAGCCAATACACTCTTCTATACATCCGATCTCGCTCTCAATCCACTGGACAAAAAGGCACAATCCAAAAAATTCATTAACCCCGATTTATGTAAAATTACAGAGGACCTTATCTTTGAGGATCCCTACCATATTTCAGACAATAACAACTATCCTGCTAGCATTGAGGATGAGGCGCAGAGTTTACGTGAGAATCTAGACCTCCATTTAGAAGTAGCTTTATTAAGAGAAAAGTTTCTAACCCAGTCTCAAGCACTGTTACATGGCGATTTACATACGGGGAGTATCTTTGTCACTCAGGCATCTACTAAAGTGATTGACCCTGAATTCGCATATTATGGCCCGATGGGGTTCGATATTGGAGCTATTATTGCTAACCTTATACTCAATTATGTAGCCCAGCCTGGTTGGAATGATACCGAATTCGCAGTCCAAGAGAAAGAGGCACACCTTCTACTCACGGTGGAGAATCTTTGGAAGCAATTTGAGTCTAGCTTCCGCACATTGTGGAACACAGATGTACAAGACCTGATGGCGCGTACACCTGGATATCAAGATCTGTACGTTGCACGTATCCTTCAAGATACTGTAGGATTTGCCGGTTGCAAAATCATCCGCCGCATTGTAGGCTTAGCTCACGTTGCCGACATTGATACGATCGTAAATGACGAATTGAAAGAGGCAGCACAGCGAAAGGCATTGGCAATCGGGAAACAACTTATTCTAAATCACCGTCAAATATCTTCTATTGAAGATTTGCTTCGTATCGTACAAAAGACAAATCCAACTTCTAGACAAGGAGCTACTTCATGACGACTACACAATCTATGAACGAACCATTATCCTCCCTTACATGGGGAGAAGACAGACTTATTCTTCTTGACCAACGATTGCTACCTGAATCTATTATTTTGCTAGATCTATATACCGCGGAAGAAGTCTGGGATGCCATTCATACCATGAAGGTTCGTGGTGCTCCGGCAATCGGGATCGCAGCTGCATATGGTGTGGTTCTCGGTGCTCGTCGTATTTCACACGATCAACTTGATAAAGATCACACCGACAACCAACAATGGTTGAATCAAGTCCTTGAAATCTGCAAATATCTAGCGACTTCAAGACCAACAGCTGTGAACCTCTTCTGGGCGTTAGATCGTATGAAGGATACGGCAACGTCACTTACCCAAGTAGGACATAACATTCTTGAACTTAATCAAGCGCTTCTTGCTGAAGCACAGGCTATTCAATTAGAAGATGAAGAAGTATGTCGTCTGATTGGTGAACATGCACTCCCATTATTCCATGATGGAATGGGCGTCCTTACACATTGTAATGCAGGTGGTCTTGCCACTGCGAAATATGGTACAGCTCTTGCTCCCATGTATCTCGCCCATGAACGGGGTATTCAACTAAAGGTTTTTGCTGATGAGACGCGACCGGTACTACAAGGTGCACGATTAACAGCATTTGAGCTCCAACAGGCTGGCATCGATGTTACTCTGATTTGTGATAATATGGCCGGTATGGTGATGTCCAAAGGATGGATCCAGGCTGTCATCGTCGGTACAGACCGAGTTGCTGCTAACGGAGATGTATGTAATAAGATTGGTACCTACAGTGTAGCTGTACTTGCCAAAGCGCATGGAATACCATTCTATGTTGCCTGCCCTCTCTCCACGATTGATTTAAACACCGAGACAGGTCAAGAAATTCCTATTGAAGAAAGACCAGCAGAAGAAATAACCGAAGGGTTCGGTAAACGAACTGCACCTCAGGATATCAAAGTATTTAACCCTGCCTTCGATGTCACTCCTAATGAATATGTAACGGCTATCATTACAGAAAAAGGAATCATTCAAGCTCCATTCAAGGAGAATTTAGCTGCTATTTTCTCAAAATAACTCATCTAAATGGATTGAACTAAGGTTTGGGCTCCAGGTTTAATTATTACTAAAGAAAGCCGGGGTTCGTCTTTAGTTCAATCCATTTAGTTACAACTAAAGTAAGAAGACCAATTCAACTACTACTCGAATTGGTCTTTTTGAATATCGCTTCGCTACAACATCTTTATCAACGCGTCTTTTCCTGTTATCCCTGGCGTTATACCGAGCTTCTCCGCCTCATAGGTAACGGATTCAAGCGGTGCATCCAGTAATTCTTGCAGCGTTCTGACACCCACTGCTCTTCCAGCAATGATCTGGCGATCCGACAGCCGTTCATTTAATAGACCAATATCCAGAGCACCACACATAATATAACCTTTAGAAGTATTAATGGTCAGGAGAGTCGTTTTGGGGAGTTTCACTTCGACCCCGGTGACGGATATACCCTCGATAACAATAGGCACAATATTAATCATGGCAGGACACCTCCTCACATCTGTCTCAACATTATGTGTATTCAATCTGAGGTTATTGGGTGTCTATAACAACAATGAAAATTTTGTCGAATATACAAAATAATCCGCTTGAGTCCTACGACATAAGGACTATTTTTCTTCCAATTATAATGGTATAGTTTATAACATAGCTAAGATTTTACTGACAAGCTGGGGGAATTATGAATAATAAACAAGACAAAGAGGACCGAGGATATTTATTCAAAGTCGATATATTAATCAAAAATGAGTCCAATGCTCGTGCACTTCAATCACTATTTGAAATGATGAACAATAATAAGCAGGTTATGGATTTTCGTGTTCAATCTGGAATAGAGTTAGGCGAAATGATAGATCATCTTCTTCAATCGAAGAAAATATCCACATTTGAATCAACTCCCCCTCATCTTTCCAAAACCACTATAGGTGGTAAAACTGGAAAGGAAATCGTGCAATCTAGATTAAAGAATTCACTTACGCAAGAACCAGTCTTACTCCCGAAAACCAATACTCCAGCATTAAATCATATTGAAGATCCTAGGACGTGGATTAAATCCTGTATTAAAGACAACCGTCTAGTACGCTTGACAGCAAATCGGAAGGGTCAATACATGGACATACCTTGCCGGATATTGAATTTTGATGAAGATCAACAATTTGTTAACGTTTACCATGTGGATGAGAAACAAGTATACTCATTTATGCTGAACGAAATCGATTCTTTTACAGATTAAAAAAAAGAGGACTCCCGAGTCCTCTTTTAATTCGTTATGAGACTTTTTTCGATCGTAAGAAAGCCGAAAGATAACATAACCATCCTGCAATGAACGCGACGCCACCAAGAGGTGTAATTGCGCCTAGTACTTTAACTCCCGTGATACTGAGCACATAAAGACTACCAGAGAACAATATAATTCCCGATACTAATAACCACCCTGCCCATTTAAGGCTTCTAGATACACCAATCTGACCTGCGGTTAAACCAATCAGTATAAGACCAAGTGCATGAATCATATGGTAATGAACTCCCGTTTCATATACGCCTAAAGCATCTGCACCTATTCTTGGCTCTAATAAGTGCGCTCCAAAAGCCCCGATTCCCACCGATAAGGCCATCAGGATCGTTCCCCATTTTGCAAATGTCCGTTGCAATTTGTCCACTCCTTTATCATAAATCTGATACTCTTACGTTATAATAACGCATAGCCTAATTCTTTACCACTTGCTCTTCGATCGAAGACGTTATAACAATCCTTGATTTTTCCATTCAAATATGGAAGAGTTATATTATCGTTAAATATTGTTAAGGAGAGATCAAGTATGGATTCAAATGAACCACAGCACCCCATCGTTGAAGAGGGCCCATTCATTAACTCCACCGCTTCAGCCAAACCCATTATTGTAAAGCATTCGGGACCCGGAATTGCATCTTTTGTTCTGTGTATGATCAGTTTATTAGGTTATATTGCATCTGTCGCCTTTATCGGTTCCCTGTTTACTTCTAGTCTTAATGAAAATCTTTCTTCACTTAGCGAAGAAACGATTGAAAAATTGGGAGTTGCAGGCTCTATCGTCATCTTATTTTTATTAATGAACTTGATTGGCGTAATTCTAGGAATTGTTGGGGTATCACTGAGAAACAGAAAGAAAATATTCGCAATCTTAGGTTTGATTATGAATGCCGCTATTTTGATAAGCTTGGCTATATTTTTTGTTATTGCCGTTGTATCCGCTACCACATAATTAAATCGAAATAAGGGAGATTACTACCACATGCCTACTATTAAAATATTTGCGGACAGTACTAGTGATCTGCCTAACTCATGGATTGAAGAATACGACATCGGCATTGTACCTTTATACGTAATATTCGGAGAGCAATCATTGCGAGATGGATTAGATATTACCCCAATTGATCTCTATCAGAGAGTCACTCAGGATGGAGATTTACCCAAGACAGCGGCACCCTCGCCTGCTGATTTCATGAGGGCCTTCACCCCATACATTGAACGAGGAGACCAGATTCTCTTTATTAGCCTTTCTTCAGAACTATCTTCTACTTATCAGAACGCTCTTATTGCAGCTGACGAATACCCAACAGATCAGATCGCAGTGTTTGATTCATTGAACTTATCGTCTGCCATTGGGCTCTTAGTTATGAAAGCCATCAAAGCTGCTAAAGCCGGCCGTTCCTTGAAAGAGATAGTTACCCTTTTGGAGGCTGTGCGGCCTGAGGTTGAAACCGAGTTTGTTGTGGATACATTGGAATATCTCTACAAAGGTGGACGCTGCTCCGGCATGCAGAACCTCATCGGAAGCCTCCTTAAGATTCGCCCAATTATTAAAGTAGCTGAGGGGAAGATGATACCGGCTACTCGTGTTCGCGGAAAACGTGAAAAAGCTGTAGAACAGTTATTACAAAATGTCCTTGATAAGAAAGATCTCATGGATCATGACCATATTATGGTCGTTCACTCTCTTGCAGAAGAAGATGCCCTACTCATGCAGGCTCGTCTACAAGAGCTCACCCAGGCTGAGGTAACCTTATCCAACGCAGGCTGTGTCATTTGCAGTCACTGCGGTCCACATACCATCGGCATTATGTATTCCAAAAAAACGAGTATAAGTTAATTTGAATACATAGCTTAAACAGATAAATCCATGACGAGAAGATATCGTCATGGATTTATCGATTCTTCGTTCATTTCCCCCAATGAAAATCTTCTTATTACTTATATCTCCTTCAAGGCCGCAATAATATTAGAATATATTAATCCGTTTCGGCTGTAGGGGATGTTAATATAAAATTTTTGAAGCCTCATGTGTAAACGGTATCAACTCCTCTACGCACCCATTGCGTATCTTATCTACCCAAGCTGGATCTACAAGTAAAGCGCGTCCCACCGCTACCAAATCGAATTCTTCCCGTTCGAGCCTCTCGATCAACCCATCGATATTAACATTTCGGGCTCCTTTTCCTTCTGCAAAAAAACGAATAAACTCTTCATCAAGACCGACAGACCCGACTGTTATCGTCGGTTTACCCGTCAATTTCTTTGTCCAACCTGCAAGATTGAGAGAGGAACCTTCGAATTCTGGTTCCCAAAAACGCCGAGTTGAGCAATGAAATACATCGACTCCAGCCTCTACTAATGGTAATAGAAATTGAGCTAACTGTTCCGGAGTTTCGACCAATTTTGCCGTGAATGGTCTTCTTTTCCATTGAGAAAAACGAAATACTATAGGAAAGTCAGGCCCTACGGCAAGCCGGCAAGCTTTGATGATTTCTACCGCAAAACGTGTACGGGCGATAAAATCTCCACCGTAATGGTCAGTCCGCCGATTCGTTTGCTCCCAGAAGAATTGATCTATTAAATAACCGTGCGCCCCATGCAGTTCTATGCCGTCAAAACCAAGTCGCTTAGCATCCGCTGCCGCTTGGGCATACGCCCCAACCACTACTTCAATTTCTTGTTCGGTCATAGGCTCGTTTACTTTAATGCCTTCTGCATTTACTCCCGATGGACCGATGGGTAAAGATTCGCGATTTGGAAGCTGACCGACAATGCGCTGAGTACCAACATGCCAAAGCTGCGGAATAATCCTACCTCCTGCTTCATGCACCGCATCAACAATCTTTGCCCAACCATTTAATGCTTTGTCTCCATGAAAATAGGGAACATTCGGATTTGCCGCTGCCGCTAGGTGATTAATCACAGTTCCCTCGGTCACGATCAATCCGACGCCTTTCTCCGCTCTACGCTTGTAGTATTCTAAGACATCCTTCCCTGGCACACCATCTGGTGAAAACGCTCGGGTCATCGGCGCCATAACAATACGGTTAGATAGTGTAATACTGCCTAATGTAAAAGGTTGAAATAATGATTGAACCGAATAATTCTTTTTCATACGACACCTCTTATTGGATTCATTATTGTCACATCCACATTGACAATATATTTAATTTAGTAAATAATTTATTATTACAGTAAAAGTTAATGGGGGTCTTATGTTTGATGAGCTCAGACAATAACAACTTGGATTTGAATAAAGATAACTTAACGAAAGAACTTGCTTTAATATTCGGACAATTGAAACGTGTAGGAAATGTATTCAGCCCCTCTAAAGATCTAAGACAAAGTGAATCGAACTTACTTGTTTATCTGACCTATCTATGTCCTCCGGGTTCAAATGGCATCAAAGTTTCAGAACTCAGTAAACAATTAAAAATTACCTCATCCGCTGTGACACACGTTATTCAATCGCTTGAACAAACCGGGTATATTACACGCACGATGGACCCCGGTGATCGACGCTCTATTCTCGTATCAGCCACAGATGAAGGACACCACTTTGTTGAAGAACGAGAGAAAGAACTGTTTGCACGTTTTCAGCAATTGCGTGAACATCTAGGTACTGATGATACGAAACAATTCATACGAATTTTAAATAAATCCGTAAGCTTTCTTAGCTCTTCTTACTAAATTATTGATGAGGCCGATCATGAACTACGCATTGGCCTCATACTTCAACCTTATAAGATCCTTTTTCAATCTCTTTGAGAATCGATCGCGCAGAGGTGCTCCATTGTAGTTGCTGCTCAGCTCTTAATCCAGATATCCTTTGATTAATACTGGCTCCCCAAGCCGCAGGTCCAATAGCTTTAACCGCGTCTTCATAGCTCCACGATTCAATTTTATCTATCCCTGCTATTTTCCCAACAGCTGTCATGAGCTCTTTCATCGTAATCATTTCCCTTGATGTTGCATTAAATAGCGAACCAGGTTGTGCCTGCGAATAAGCTCGGAGGTACAGGTGCGCCAAGTCATCAACATCAATGGTTGACCACGCGTTGTGCCCATCGTTTATATAGTAAGCAGATTGAGATAGCATCGCTCTTCTAATCGTTGCTTGAACTAATCCTCCCCCACGTCCATACACTAGCGTCGGACGAATTACGATCGTACGGATAAAGCGTTGAGAAGCTGCCAATACTTCTTTTTCCTGATTAACTTTCCATTTCAGAAATGGTAAGGGATTGGGATCCGAGTCTTCGTCAACGATATACTGAAAGGTATCGTTGTAGAGTAAGGTTCCACTTGTATAAATGAATGGTTTCCCACTACCTTCTAACCCATCTAACATTGATTTAACTGCCGATACGTCCAGCTCCTCCATGTCCGGAGTATGTGATATTGCCGTATGAATGACACCATCGACTTTCTTTACACTTTCCTCTAACAATGATAAATCCGCTAGATCACCTATGATCGGGACTATCCTCATCTTAAGTAATTGCTCAGCTTTCTCTTGTGACCTTACGAGTCCAGAAACCTGATACCCTTGGGTTAAGAAATATTGAGCTATTACTGATCCGACATACCCTGTAATTCCTGTAATGAATACTTTCATTACAATCCCCCTTTTTTTCATAATTAATTAATTTAGTAACTAATGTATTAATTACATTATTTAGTAACCTTTTTATTTTGTCAATCAGAATAATCTCAATTAGGGAAGAAGTGAACAACTCCTAAGCTTTCAGACTCGATATTATTTAGCATTCAACAAAAAACGCGACAAAGGTCGAAATCCTTTTGTCGCGTTCGTTTGAGAACATTTCCGTTATTCATTTGTATTGTTTATTTATGATTACTACTTTAATTCTTAAATTCGTTCCATGAAGTTACATCTTCGAGCGGTAAACGTACGCTTGGACGTGCCTCTGTTGCTGCTTTTCCCAATGCGATTAGCATCACCGTCGTATAACGCTCCGAAATATTGAACAATTCTTTGAACTGAACAGCATTATAGCCACCCATAGCTACCGTGTCATATCCTTTAGCTTTTGCAGCGAGCATAAGTTGCATCGAGACCAAACCACCATCAACCAGTGCAATCTCTTTACGTTTCTCAGCACCAACGTTTGGATACACCTTCATCGTGTTTGTCACCATCATATCTTTGATTTCAGGTGTCATCACGCCAGCATCTACTGCAATTCCGTGAATCTTCTCCACATTCTCATAAGCATCTAAATCACCAATCACTGCAATTACAGCGGAAGCATCAATGATCTGCTGTTGATTATTAGCAATAGGAAGCAATTGTTCCTTTAAACTTTGATCTTGAATAACGATAAATCTCCATGGCTGAAGGTTAGAGGAAGAAGGTGCCAGAATCGCATCAGACAAAATCTCATTGATTTCCTCTTGTGAAATCTTCCAAGATGGATCATACTTTCTTACTGAATGTCGTTCTCTAATCACCGCATTGAAATCCTTCTCTACTTGCAATACTGTATTTGTCATTATATTTCCTCCATATCCAATTGTAAGTTCTTTTTTTATAATTCTGTGTAATTATACACACAGTTAAATCCAAAAAAAAAATCTCCGCTGATCTGTATTGCCACAAGGTTCATCAGGTTCAATTTTGACCAACTGTTACTTTATATTGCACAGTATAAAACATAAAAATAACTCTTGTCAATACCCTTCTTTTTGCGCTAAATCTGCGATAGTATATTTCTCCAATGCATCTAGTATGCTTTGATCCACTTCACCCAATATTTTTGTGAAATCGGCTCTTATCTGCATACCAAGTTTATTCTCACAAGTCGTATGTAACATCGTCTTGAATTGCGCTTCTCCGACCTCAAGTGCTCTATAGACCTCTGCCAATGTAAGTAAGGCGGGATCTTTCTTCAGTATATAACCACCTTCTCTGCCCTCACGTGTCTCTAAAATATTCTCACGTACCAGATTAGCTAATATACGTCTTAGCAACGTTGCTTCTGAATGCAACGTCTCTGCAATATAACAACTAGGACAAGTATCTCCTTGATTATTCGCTAGTACTACTAATGCCTGTACAGCAAGACCAAATGATTTATACTCGGGCGATCCCGTCATGCGTTCTTTTACCATTGTTGATCTCACCTTTCAATTTCAGTCTTTGATGTATCATCATTCTAACAAATAGACTTACAGTTCGTCCACTTTGGTTCCTTGGGCTATAACCTTTCTATCTCTTAATGGAATCTCCGCTTAAGCTGTCCCTATTCAATAGTAGAGGCTCCTGTCTATTCTCCTTCAGCAATGAACCGCTGAAGCTGTTCATATATACCAATGATCTCATTCATCGGCATGCGGACAAGACCACTCGATGAAGGTGCAACAAACTCATAGATTTCATCCACAACGGATTCAGGTTGAAATCCCCAATCTACTTTAGATGTACAACTATACTCCGTGTAGACCCCTTTTCCTACAAAACAAGCGACTTTCGGCTGGTACTTGCACAATTTAGCATGAAGAATCTTTCGTCCCTCTGCATATTCTTCCCGTGTTATATCATCCATACCTCGTGTAGGCCGAGACACAATATTGGTGAATCCATACCCTAACTTGAGCAGATCCTGATCCTCATAAGCCTCATACAGACGTGGAGTTAACTCTGATCGTTGAAGAATTCTCCAGAAGTTATTACGAGGATTAGCATAATGATGACCGACTTCCCCAGAGCGTATGCTTGGGTTAAATCCGATAAATACGATGGATAGACCATAGTCTAGATGATCGGGTATCTCTAACATAAGCCTACCTCCAATTAGAATTTAATTGACTTTAATATCTATCGTATCAAATCGATTAGCTCCTGAACAGTAATTACAAGGCTTCTTCCGCTCATAGAGGAGTTGGGTATTCATTCATTACCAGCAACAACAAAACCACCGGCCTAAAGACAATGATGTCATTAGGTAGGTGGTTCTATTATTTCCAATTTTCAATTATATTACTTTCCGCTTCACGACAATAAATGGCGCTCGCTCATGACCTATTAACGTTCTCTCAGCTTTGATAATAACATCTTTGTCGATAATAGCATGTTCAATTGCGGCATTTTCATGGATCACACCATTTTGCATGATAATACTATTTTTCACAGATGCACCTTTACATATATGTACCCCGCGAAAAAGAATGGAGTTCGTAACGACCCCTTCAATCACACATCCATTTGCCACCATAGAGTTACTTGTATGACCGCCATCATGATGTCGAGTTGGAGGCTCATCCTTTATCTTCGTATATATAAGACCCGGCCTAAAGAATAACTCTCTCCAGACATTTGGATTCAGAAGATTCATACTGTGCCTGTAATAGCTATTCAGCGTATTAATAACGCCTAGATATCCTTGATACGCATATCCATATATGTTTAATCGACCCATATTTGTTCGGATCGCATCTTTCATGAGGCTATGATGACCTTTGGCCAACGAGGTTTCTATCAAATCTAGCAGTAGACTTTTCTTCAGAAAGAACATTTCCATCGACACTTTATCACCATGCGGTGACGCATTCGGTTCCCACATGGAGATCACTTTACCTTTATCATCCATTCCAATTCGTGTGGAGAATGAATCGATGTCATTTGTCTCTTTATATACCACAGTGATATCCGCTTTATTGCTATTATGAAATTCCTGTAATCCATTGAAGTCGATGTTACATACCATGTAGCTGCGTGTAATTAACACATACTCCTCACTACTTCGATGTAAATAATCCCTATGTGCATTTAAAGTGTGTAAATCTCCGTTGGTTGGATCCAATCCTTCTTTCATAGGAGGGAGGATAAATAGTCCGGACCTCTTACGATCTAAATCCCATTCTTTCCCCGATCCTAAATGATCCATTAATGAACGATATTTCGTGTGTGTGAATATACCGACATTTGTTATACCAGAATTAACCATACTAGATAATATAAAATCAATTAGACGGTACCGCCCTGCAAAAGGAACAGATCCGATATTTCGGTGATACGTAAGTTCTTCCAACTGATTGGGCTCATTTACCATGTTTATAATGCCCATCACATTCTTCATATCCCCATCTGCTCCTTTACCGACAAGAATTCGGAAGGAATAGATTCATGGTTACCTACTAGAGTTACTTCTTCACTGTCAGGTGAGCCAACGACACTTCCATCCCCAATGATGGAACCTTCACCAACGATTGCTTTGTAAATCGTAACATGATTTCCAATCTTAGCATTGGGCATAATAACAGAATCGATAATGACACTCCCTTTTCCAATCTCTACGCCATAAAATAATACCGAATGCTTCACTTCACCAAATACAATACACCCTTCATTTACAAGGGAATTAGAAATGACTGCGGAAGCTGCGATATACTGGGGCGGTTGATTCGGATTGAGCGTATAAATACGCCATTTGCGATCTTTGAGCTTCAATGTCGTCTCATCATCTAATAGGTCCATATTCGCTTCCCACAGACTATCAATGGTCCCAACATCCTTCCAGTACCCTTCGAAAGGGTACGCCGATAACTGTATACCATCATTCAACATCGCAGGTATAATATCTTTACCGAAGTCATGACTGGATTTCGATTGGGATGCATCATTCTCCAAATATTGTTTAAGCGTCTTCCACGTGTAAATATACACCCCCATGGAAGCAAGATTACTCGTCGTAATTTCTGGTTTTTCTATAAAATCAGTCACGCTATGGTTGTCATCAACACTTAGAATTCCGAAACGATTCACTTCTTTCCAACTCACTTCAATGACCGCAATCGTTGCATCTGCCTTCTGTTCTTTATGAAAATGTAACATGCGCTCGTAATCCATTTTATAAATGTGGTCTCCGGATATGATGAGGACATATTCAGGATTGTATTGTTCAATATAATCCATGTTCTGATAGATGGCATCCGCTGTCCCCTTGTACCAGTCACCACCCTTTCGCTTGATAAATGGAGGTAGAATCGACACGCCGCCTTCCTTCCGATCTAAATCCCATGGTTTTCCAATACCAATATAATGATTCAATACTTGAGGATGATATTGTGTGAGTACACCAACGGTATCTATACCAGAATTCGTGCAATTACTAAGTGTGAAATCGATAATCCGATACTTACCACCAAAAAACACGGCAGGTTTAGCTATCTTCTTGGTAAGCTTTCCTAAGCGTTTACCCTCGCCTCCAGCTAATAGCATGGCTATACATTCTTTATTCTTCAAGACATGTCCCTCCCTCTCAAGAAATGGATCCCTTCTTAATAGATTGAACTGAAGTTACTCGGCTTTAGTTCAATATATATATGAAAAATTGGACAAGAATATGTCTGGCAGCATTGTTCTCCTGCCAGACATTATTTATTGTTACATCTTATTTTGAAAAGTCTAAGAATATCGATCTATGATTCACTTTGGGGATGATTGACTTGTCGTTTCAACATTTTTGATCTCACAAGCATCGCTGATCCAATCAATGCCAATCCATTTATAATGAATATCCACCGAATAGGTAACCAAGCCCCTAACAATCCACCAATAATTGGCCCTGCCATCGTAGCCATCTGAGATACCGATTGATTTAGACTAAAGGCCCTGCCACGAAAGCTCGAATCTGTTACATTTACTATCATTGCATTGATCGTGGGGTAGACAGCAGCAAAGAATAAACCATATCCAAATCGAAGCACACCAAACCCAATATAACCTGTCACAAAAAATTGTAGTACATTCCCCAATCCTCCGCCGATTAGGCCAAGAAATAACACTTTACCATATCCAATCCGTCTACCAATTTTCGCCCACTGTGGAGCCATAATAATCGTTGCAATCCCAACCGCTGAGAAAATAATGCCTGAGGTAATTGAAGCATTGGCCTTCGTAACCCCCATCTCCATGACATAGACCGTAATGAGAGGTTCTAAGATCATGATCGAGAACGTTGTGATGAACACGAGCCCCATCAATGTCATAAATGGGCTATTCTTTGCAGCCATCTTAAGATCATCCCTTACATGTGAACGGACTGCAGTACGATTGAAATTATGTTCTTTGGCAAAAAAGGTTGCAATGAGTGCAGAGACTAACACAATGATACTTGAGAATAGAAAGGCATTCCTGTTCCCGTAATAATGACTTACAAAGCCGCCAATAAGGGGACCAATAATACTACCGGTCGCTCCAGAAGTAGACATAATCCCAAGTGCATATCCTGTCTTATCTTCTGGCGTATTCGTTGCTACCAAAGCAATAGCAGCAGGGACGAATCCAGCTAGTAATCCTTGTAGAATTCTCACGACTAAGAACCAATAAGGATCCGTAACGAAATAATTCAATAAGTATAAGGCTGCTAGACTAAACCCCGAGCGAATTAACATTGGCTTACGACCATATTTATCTGCTAGCGACCCCCAGAATGGAGAAATTAAAGCACTAGCTAGAAATGTAATGCCGAAAGCTAATCCCGACCAAATCTCTATATTGGTATCCACACCAAGCTCTGTATTCAGAAATATGGGAAGAAAGGGGATCGAGATCGAATACGCTGTACTACAAAAAAAGACACCTATCCAGAGTACAACTAAATTCCGTTTCCAAGAATATTGCACGCTCACACTTCCTTTCATATCATCCTTATGTACCTTGCTGCTCTTAAGTTATATGAAAGAGTCTCTTCACGGTTGGTAACATTAGGTACTATTCTACTCCTATTCCGATACAATCTCTATCCTATTGCTACCCCTTCGATTTCAGTGTTGTCTCCAGATAATTTAAATGAAGTAAGAATCCCATAAAGATTCCGACACTCTTCATACACATGTATTAATTTTCCAATAAAAATAAACTAACTATTAGGAAAATTTTGTCCGATATTATTTGAGTAGCTAGATAAATAGACCTATATAGGGAGAGCAAATTATGCAAACACTTGTCAAGAAGCTAAAGACTTATCAACAGAGTCTAAAAATCACCCAACAACTCATCATAATGTTAGTCTTAATCATGTTAGTAAGTGCTGGAGCAGCAGTCACCATTATTACTCAAAACCATGGAGTTGCCAGGGAAATCAAGTCTTTAGAAGCCGCATCTAAACAAGAAAAAGACTATCTAGTCATATCTGATAAGCTACAACGAGATTTATTATGGATGATCGATGCATTAGAGACAGGAAATAAAGATCTTCTAAAACGTCTGAACGATGATGTTCTAGCCCTTCCGAACGATTTGGCGACACTAAATGTACAATTTAAAGCTTTCGACGAATCTTTGAATCTGGAAGATGTTAAGTTTCTAAATTATATTAAAATTCTGGATATGGTCTATGCCACATTGGCAGAGGTTCATCCTCAGATCACATTAGACCAACCCGATGTGATGAAGAGTATATTGAAGCAAAAATTGTTGAATACTTACTCTTCGGTGCTCTTAGAGAGCAGATCCATGTTGAATACTAAATTCGAAGATGTAATACAAGCGAACCAAAAAGCTCTAACCAAAAATGTATCCAAAGCCAATACAGCCATGTATATTAGCAGCATCCTCTTACTCGTTCTCCCCTTCTTAATCATTATGAACTTTATTACTAAAGTCCGTACGGGATTAGCAGGGATTATGAAGCGAATTACTTCCTATCAGAGCAATGACTTCACCTATGATGGCTCTTTAAATCGTGGGGATGAGTTCGGTATGATTGACCAGACACTATCCATCATGGGAGATAACCTTCGCAATACCATTCAATCCACGATCGATGTGAGCAAGAATGTATTGGAACTATCCCAACGCATGGAGAATATTGCCCAGGATAATAAAAATGCTTCCCTTTCAGTGAAGAAAGAGATTGAAAGCAGTATGCCAGTACTTTCTTCTCAACTTGACGAGACAACATCGATATCCGCCGTCACGGAGCAAGTATCTGCTAGTACGCAGCAAATCACGGCATCCAGTGAGTATATTAATAGCAACATGCAAACCATGAAGGTTTCTTCGCAAATTGGATTAGGACGTATGACGGAAGTAGTGAAGTTAGTGGATCGGACAGGAAAAGAGTTCGAACAATTAATGACAGTATTTGATACGATGACTGAGAGATACAAACATATTGAACATACCCTTACCGGTATTCAAGATATGAATACACAGACGAGTCTATTGTCCCTGAATGCTTCTATTGAAGCAGCTAGAGCTGGTGAGCATGGTAGAGGTTTTGCCGTCGTCGCTGATGAAATTCGTAAGCTATCGGAGAATACTAAATCACTATCTGAGGAAATTAATAAAGACTTAGTACTTATACATTCGAATATGAAATCATGTGGTCAAAGTCTAGAAACCTTCTCAAGTGTCATTCAGGAGACGAAGGACATTTCCGAAGAATCTAGCACCACATTCCACGAACTGGAGTCCCAAAGTTCCACTTTAGCTGGTCAAGTTAGTGAAATTACCGTAGCGATTGTTGAGATATCTAGCAGCATGAGTCATATCGTCACTTCAGTAGAGTTATTATCTACTTCTTCCTCTGAAGTCAACACGCGTATGGAACATGTAAGTGACATTTCTCAAGATCAGAATCGAATTTCTGAGCAGTTGGTTGAAGTAACTCAGACATTAAAAGATGCCTCAACTCATTTAAAAGAAAATACAGCCGCTTTTACGGTGTAACTAAATAAGAAACCGGCCTCAAACGCAAGTTAGCTGCGTGTGAGGCCGGTTCTTATTATACTTACTTCTGTTATTATGCTTCTACTTTCCGGTCAATAAGTTTCACCATAATGTACAAGAAAGCTACAGAGCATACCAACTCAAAGATGAACGAACCTATCATTTCTCCTGTATGAGATGACGGTATGAAATTCACATTTGAAACTATACCATTCATTGTAGAATTAGAGCTTCCTTCTGAGATTACTCCGAAGGATCCCCAATCAGACCCTCCAAAAAGTAAATTTTCTATCCAAGATAGCCCATTCACGATAATGAAAAAGATCACAATCCCGATCCAAAAGCTACCTTTTATTCGAATACTAGCTGCAATTGTGATCGCTAAAAAGATTATAATTAGAATATGAATGATCAGCCAAATCACATTAATTAGAGCAATAATAGTATCTACAGGATACATTTTAATGATATCTAATATTCGTGAATTTTCATAAACCGTAAGGTATACATAGCCGTGAATGAGCGCAATAAGGCCCAATATCAACAAACATATACAACCCATCGCAATAGGTGAAAAAATAGACTTCAACGTATGCAAAGGTAATAGTTTTCGGTGATAGGCTTTGAGATTATAACTATAGGTGCGGATCGGCGTTATAAACAGAATCACTCCAGCGATCATATAAGCAAGCATTGTGAGCACTACTAATAACGTATTGTTACTAATGAACAGCATCATCGATATCTGGGCAAGAATGAGTACAACAGCAACTCCTAATATCTTCGCACTATTTCGTTTAAAGTCATATTTCAATAATTTCATCATTCTGCATACACCTCTTTAAACATGTCATCTACGCTTTTTCCATATTTAATCCGTATATTCTCTACTTCTTCTTGCATGACAATCTCTCCTTCGCGGATGAAGATCACTTCATCAAAGATCCGCTCAATATCACGAACAAGGTGAGTCGAGATAATAATGCTACTATCTTCATTGTAGTACTCTACAATCGCATCTAATATTTTGCCTCGGGCGACCGGATCTACTCCACCAATCGGCTCATCAAGTAAATATAACTTCGCATCACGTGATAATGCCAACGTGAGCTGTAAGCGTTCATTCATCCCCTTCGACAATACGTTAACACGATCACTTTCATTTAACTTCATGAATTGAAGCATTTCACGAGCCTTTGCAATATCGAAATCATCATAGAAATCTTGAAAAAAGACAATGGCATCTCGCACCTTCATCCATGATTCTGTCAAAGGTCGATCAGGCATGAAAGATACTAGCCCTTTACTCTTCAATCCTACGGGTATCCCCGCAACAGTTAGTGTTCCTCTGGTTGGTTGTACCAACCCAGAGACCATCTTCATGAGCGTACTCTTCCCGCTTCCATTACTCCCAAGTAGCCCTACGATCTTCCCCGGTCCAATCTCAAGAGATACGTCATTTAATGCATGCTTGGAACCGTAAGATTTAGTTATGTCATTCATTTGCAATAGGCTACTCACGATGATTCACTCCTCTGTCTTGATCTGGTTCAGGGACTTCCGTTACCGCCTCAGCAACAATAGATACGATGTCTTGCTCTGCAAATCCAAGTTCCTGCATACCGTTTATAAATCGATCTAACAACTCGCCTGCCATTTCCTTCTTAATCCCCATAATTTTAGATTCCTCACTTGTCACGTATCTTCCGAGACCACGTCTCGTCTCAACAATCTCTTCTCGCTCTAGTTCCTGAAAGGTGCGCTGAATCGTATTCGGATTAATCTGTAATTCAGCTGCCAATTCACGAACCGACAATATTTTGTCTCCAGACTTCAGTGTGCCTGTTACGATCTGTCTCTTGATGTAATTCATGATCTGTAAATAGATCGGCAGATTATTATCAAATTCAATACTCACAATTGGCATATCTCCTTCCACAGTGTTACTGTCATAGCTAAATAGTACACTATGATTGTGGTGTTGTAAAGTGATTTTTGCCCATTATCCAAAAAAAAATTTTTAAAACAAATTTTTACTTGCACAATAGCCCATCCAAGTTACAAGTTAATGAACTACACATGAACTGAATGATCACCTACGTGCTATGTATTCCGTTTTATATTTCTCTCATGATATAATGTCTCTGTATTTAGGGAAAAATGTTCCATATTATCCGACATGATATCATCCTAGGGGAGAAGATACGACTTGGAAATAAAGCTTGAACAACCGACTTACGAAGTCATTGGTGTATGCCTCTTAGCTGGTAAAATTATGCTTAGAAGTGGCGCAGAAACATATCGAGTAGAGGATACTATGGCACGTATTGCATCCTCATTTGGATTTACCAATTCAAACAGCTACGTGACACCTACAGGTATTATTTTCCAACTAGATAAGGCTGGATCTGCCCAATTGATCCAAATTGTGACACGAACAACGGATCTTCGAAAGGTGGTAGCTGTAAATAGCATTTCAAGGCAGCTAAGTACTGGAGAAATATCTGTTCAAGAAGCATACACCCTACTCCATCAGGTGGATATTGAGGCTCATGCGTTCTCCATATGGCTTCAAATTATTGCGGCTTCAATTGCAAGTGGTTGTTTTACGATTATGTTTCAAGGCAAATGGCTTGATTTCATACCGGGTATGATCTGTGGAGGATTAGGTTATTGCGCATTAATTTACTTTCATCATTTAGTAAGGGTCAAATTTTTCGCCGAGTTGATGGCTTCCTTTCTCATTGGAATCGTCTCATTCTTACTCACCTCTGCAGGAATTGGACAATCATTAGATAAAATTATCATTGGTTCCGTCATGCCACTAGTGCCTGGTTTACTCATCACGAATGCAGTACGTGATTTAATGGCGGGGCATCTCGTATCTGGGTTATCCAGGGGAGCTGAGGCATTCCTAACAGCTTTTGCAATTGGAACTGGAATTGCGGTTGTATTTATCATTTTTTAAATTGAAAGAGGTCAACCAATCATGATTGCACAATTAGTCACGTGTTTCATTGCTACCGCAGCCTTTGCTATACTCTTTAACGCGCCCAAGAGATCCCTTATCCAGTGCGGCCTAGTAGGTATGATCAGTTGGATGGCTTATATTCTGCTTCTTGAATACGACGTTGACTCTATACTAGCTACGCTTGCGGCCACTTTCCTCGTTGGGGTGATCAGCCAAACATTTGCGAAATATTATAAGATGCCGGTTATTATCTTTAGCGTGTCTGGTATCATTCCATTGGTTCCTGGTGGACTAGCGTATAATGCGATGCGTAGATTCGTACAGAATGATTACAACGAAGCCGTTCACTTCGCCGTTCAAGCCTTTATGCTTTCTGGATCCATTGCCTTAGGACTCATCCTATCAGAGGTATTAAATCAAACCATACGTAAGAAGAATCCTCTCCCTTAACATAAAACAAGCTGACGTCTACTCTAGATGTCTGCTTGTTTGTTATGATTGTTCGTTTGGCCAAAATCCAAATAAGACGTATAATAGGAGAGAAGTTCAATTCTAAGGAGGAACACGAATATGTCATTAAGCAAAGCAAAGAAACAAAGACAAAAACTCGAACAACAAGGTAAGGTTAATCCAGAGTTACTACGAGGATCATGGCTAGGTATTAATCCCATCATGAAAACAACGCCAACACTACAACAGAAACGTACACAACTCCATAATAAATATAAAAGGAATCCAGCCCACGACAGCAGCGATTCCTTTTTCTATGTTCATTTTATTTAAATCTGACTAATCTCTTCGTAAGCATCCACGATATAATGCGGGACATGTTCCGATTCCGGTTCGATATATGGCCAACCAACGTGTTCTCTTATTCGCCTAACCTGAATTATTGTTGTCCCTCTTCTGTATTTCATGCACACCCATGACAACGGCTACTAGTTCATAACTATCTAATTTCTTAGAATCATTCAGCAAACGAAAGGCACCTGTTTGTAACCAACTACTTGTTCTTGCAAAAGACGCTATAGTCTCACCGTTACTACTCTGTATACTATATTCTTTCGAAAATACGGGCGATGTAATCTCATAGACTCCCCTATTTCCTGCATCATATTCGTACTTTTTCGTAAGAAAACTCATTCGTCTTCGTAACTCACCAAGCTGCTTATCTCTTCCATCGGAAATGATCCATCTGTTTAAGAGTAATCGGAACTTTCCCGTACACACGATCTGCCCTTGATGACCAAATACGTCTAGAGAAGAACCAAAGGCGGATTTCAAGTCCATACTGCCTACTACTTCTCCATCATGATTCATAATATCTGAGATTCCTGAATTGAAGAATTTATCTTTAAAATATAATTCCATGGTTATCTCTCCCTTTTTGATAAACCAACCAAAGAACCTACACAACAATATATGTAGGCTCTTTCCATGTGTAATGAAATTAAGGGTTCTTGCCTACTTCGATGAGTCAACAAGTTTGAAATCATCATAGTGAAAAGCTGGAGCAACAACGCAAGTAACAAAACCAGGCTCGTCTCCTACTGCTACCGAAGTCTGCCATACATTTGCAGGTACTAACGCCTGTGGAACTTGGCCATTCTCAATATCCATCCCAAGAATGATCTTCTCACCTGCTTCAGGATTCTCAGCTGTTCCACCTAAGGTCAGTTCGATCGGACCTCCAGAATGGTACAACCACAATTCATCAGATAGTACGACATGCCATGCAGAGACTTCACCTGGATGTAGCAAGAAATAGATCGAGCTAGCGGCAGCACGAGCACCAGAATATTCTGGACCTAATACGGCTTTAGGTATTTCATACGATGCTTTCCATATTTCCTTGCACCAACCACCTTCAACATGTGGTTCTAAGTTCAATAATTCAACTAATGGAGACTGCTGTTGTGTCATAAGTTTCTCTCCCATTTCAATTGTATTATGATTGGATGAGTGCCTTGCCTTATCGTATGTAGATATATTGAACTAAAGTTTACACTTACTAGTTCAATCTATGTAGATGTGGCAATTCGTCATATATACACCATGGTATTCATTTTACTACAGAGTCTCCCACCTTGCCCATAATTCCTTCGGATTTAATTCATAAATCTCATTATCCCTATACATCAATTGATGCATAATAAATTCTCTGCGAATCGTTGCGAAGTCTTCGTGAATGGGTTTAATGAAGTTATTAATTTCTTTCTCCGTGTACTTTCTCCCGTTCTCCAACTGACTGACTAGATGTTGCAAAACAATCAACTTCTTCTTAAGTTGAGCAGGTATCTGCTTTAATTTCCCTTCTGCTGTAAAGAAATTATTAATTACGGATACTTGTAATTTCTTATGAGACTCTTCCATAACGTCTTCCTCTCCCTTTGTTCTAACATTTCTATAAATCAGCTCTACGATAGCCGTCGCATTATTGTGGATGAAATAATCATTTAAAGAAAAATAAATCGTATTCTTATCTCTACGCTCGTTAATCAGACTAGCTTCACGTAACTTTGTAGCATGGTGAGTAATGGTAGCTGGCGTAACATGAAGCTTCTCAGCTAATACTTGACCATTACGCTCTCCCTCGGCCAGAATGATCAGAATCTTTATTCTTGTCGGATCTGCAAGTGCTTTATGATAGTTGACGATCTTATCTAGCTGCATGAATTAAACACCTCTCCCTCTAATTTAATGATTATCTAATTATATACTCGTTAAATTACATAATAGTGACATCGTTTAAGATTGTCAACAGAAATAACCATAAGACATATTTTGTCATCTGGTTATTTAAAGTTCTACATTTCTCAATTCAAACAATGATCGTCCGATAGCCGTATGCTCTATCTAACTTCGCCGTCAATGCTGTATAACAAATTCGTCCAACTTCTCGCCAGACACATCATATGCCTGAAAGGTCAAGGTGTCCGCTTCAATCTTCACGCCAGCAAACATCTGCTTCTCATTTTGAAAATGTACCTGATGATAGAATTGATCAACTTTCTTCTCATTGAATTTCTGCCCTGCTGTATTTGTAACCACATATACAGTGCCTTCACGATTGTTCACAATGTTTCCCCTATCACCGACAACCTTGCCAGCTCGTAGAGGATAAGAACGCGAATATTCATGATTATGGCCTTGTAATACAAGATCTACGCTGAATTTGTCAAAGACAGAAACCCAAGCATCTACTTTATTGTTTTTTTTACCGCCATATGCTCCTCTATGCATGGCAACAATTTTCCATGGCTTATCCGTTCCTGCAAGATCTTTCTCTAACCATTCGGTCTGCTCTTTAATGTTAGACTCTGTGTTTAACATGACAATGTGGGCAGAACCGTAATCGAACGAATAGGTTGTTCCATCTATAGAATTTTCCGCGCCATTATCCGGTAAGTTGAAATGTGATATATACCGATCTGCCACACCATCCACTTCATCATGATTACCAGTGACAGGCATGAATGGCACTTGCGTGAGCCACTTTGTCGCTTTACCAAAGAAATGATCCCAAGCGACTTCATCCTCTGGCTCCTCTGTTAGATCACCATTATGGACGATAAATTGAGCCGTTGGAAATTGTTCGAACGCTTTATTCAACGTATTACCCCAAAGGTCAAAATCGGCTTCTACTACGCCCTGCGAATCCGTCACATTAATGAACGTGAAGTCATCCACCTCCTTGGATTCTGTCATGAATGCTCCTGGTATACTCCACTCCTTGTCCTTCCCACTCCCCACACGATACGAATACGTAGTTCCAGGTTCAAGTCCAGTTGCTTCGGCTTTGTGGGCACCTTGTTCATGATTGTTTCCTACATCCACCGAGGACGTAGATCCCGTAATCGTAATCACATCTTGTCCATAGAAGTTCATATCCGCGCCCTTAACCAACTGTAATATTGAAGCAGCATTAGGACTTTCCGTATACCATGTAAAAGCCCGACTTGTTTGTGCAGAGTGCTTCAGCGTAGTCACCAAAGACTTCGGCTTCTCAGATTGACCTACCTTCAACCATTCTATCCCGACTACGATCATTAAGATGACTGAGACAATCAATGTTAACCATATGAACTCTTTTCGCAAAACCATCTTCACTCCCTCCGAACTTCTCTAATACGATACCGTCCAATGGCACTGATAGTCAATTTCTCCTATTATCATATCCGGTTGACCTCCGTCATGTTACGCCACACCGCGTGCAAGGAGCTACGTGCGATGCGAAACAGCTTTGTTAACGCAGTGTAAAAATTTTCAGCTCGCATTCAGTTTACGCTCAGAGAAAAATCAGATTAGCAAGCTACAATGAGTTCAAACGCAACGAAGAAATGAGGTGGAATTAATACGATGAATCTTAAATATCGTCATGAACTCAAGTATTTCATTAATCAACACCAGTACCAAATCATTCGTCAGAGATTGAAAAACCTAGTTAAACAAGATAAGCATGTTGGACCTACTGGAGAATACGCTATTCGGAGCTTGTACTTTGATGATATTAATAACAAGGCCCTTCATGAGAAATTAGGTGGAATCAGGGACCGCGCCAAGTACCGAATCCGAATTTACAATAATGATGACAGGATTATTCACTTCGAGAAGAAAATCAAATTTAGAGATTATATCGCTAAATTGAAAGAACCACTGACTAGGGAAATAGCAGAGAAACTCATATCAGGAAATTATGAAGTGTTACGACACTCAGACAAGCCCTTACTCATTGAACTGCATGAAGAGATGAAGAACAACTTACTACGAGCTAAGGTTATTGTGGACTATGTACGGGAGCCTTTTGTTTGTGAGAATGGAAATGTTCGCATTACGTTTGACAAAGACCTTCGAACGGGGCTTAACGAAGTGGATATGTTCGACGCAAATTTACATTGTGTACGTGCGATTGATGACAATCTCATTATTCTTGAAGTGAAATACGACGAATACATTCCCGAATATATCAGACTTGCACTACAACTTGAAGGATTAAATAGACAATCCGCTTCTAAATACGTGATGTGTCGTAAGTTTCTAAAAACCAACTCTTGGGAGGATTATTAATAATGAGCGCAACAGCAACTGATACTACAACTAATTTTACAGATATCCTAAAAAAATCGGTAACAGAGAACTTTGTATCTGATATTAGTATTTCCAAAATAATCATTACTATGGCAATTTCATTTATTATCGGGTTCTTTATCTACCTTCTTTATAAACGTGTATTTAGTGGTATTTTATATTCTAAAAGCTTCAACGTCTCTCTTATCGGAATGACGATGGTAACCTCGATGGTCATCATTGCTATAAATTCTAACCTAGTACTATCACTAGGTATGGTCGGCGCACTCTCTATTGTACGTTTCAGAACCCCTATTAAAGATCCTACAGATCTAATTTTCTTGTTCTGGGCTGCAGCAGCTGGTATCGTATCTGGTGCTGGATTCTTCACCCTAGCAGCTATTGGTTCAATTATAGTTGGTCTAGTTATGTTCTTCTTTATCAAAAGAACTTCTATTGAAGCCCCTTATCTACTTGTCGTGAGCTGTGACGGAGATACAAGCGAAATAGCTGTTCACAAACAACTTAACACATCCGTTAAACGATTTAATGTGAAACAAAAGACCGTGACAAATGGCAACATTGAAATCACTTTGGAAATCCGCCTTAACGACAAAGAAGGAAGCTTTATTAATCAGCTTTCTGGCATTAGCGGAGTCAAGAATGCCGTGCTTATTAGCTACAGCGGCGACTATGTATCTTAAGATGGGATGGTGTTGAAAAGATGAAAGCACAAATGATGAAGCATCTTCTATGCATCTGTTCCATCATCACCGTAATAGCCATGGTAGGATGTGAGACAACTAAATCTACCACTAGCATAGAAAACTCCAAAGTCTCAAGCACAATCGATACCGCTAAGGCTGATGACAATATATCTACGAAAGTATTCCCTAAGGACAAAGTCGTAGATGTTAAAATCACAATTGATAAAGATGATTTTCAGAGTATGAAGGACAACGCTTCTGCAGAAGAGATTAAAACCGCCTCTGTCGATTACAATGGTATGCATTACGATAATGTAGGCGTTCGTACGAAAGGAAATCTAAGCTTGCGAAGTGTAGTCAGTATGGATGATTCAGATCGATATAGTCTGAAGCTTTCATTTGATGAGTATTTATCCAGTCAGACGCTCTTTGGTATCAGTAAAATAAATCTGAACAACGGCTACAGTGACGCCAGTTATATGAGAGAGTATCTGACCTACGAACTTGCGGAACAAATGGGACTCCCTACACCTGGATATTCATTTGTGAATGTTTATGTGAATGATGAGTTATATGGATTCTATTTAGCTGTACAGCAAGTAGATGAACAGTATCTTGAATCGAACTTCGGGAACTCATATGGAGCGTTATACAAAGGACAAATGACCGGAACAGGGAGCGACCTTCTCTGGATTGATGATAAGATCTCATCTTATACCGGACTTGCTCAGAAATCCAAGTCTTCCAATGATGATATTCTTATTGATATGTTGGACGAATTGAATAACGGTACAGATTATGCGAAGTATTTAGATGTTGAAGAAGCCCTGAAATACATTGCTCTTAACGTATTAACGAACAACACAGACAGTTACATCGGAGGAAACAAGCAGAACTATTATTTATACGAAGATGACGGTGTCTTCTCCGTTCTTCCATGGGACTATAACATGGCATTTGGAGGATTGGGGAGCTCAAATCTTCTGATCGACGAACCTACTCAAGGTAACTTGGCTGATAGACCTCTCGTAGCCAAACTTCTTGCTGTTGATGAGTACAAAGAAATGTATCATAACATCATTAAAGACGTTACTGAGGGTTACTTGTCTTCCGCTACATTTAAGGAACGAGTCGAGGAAGTCTCTGCCATGATCTCGTCCTACGTGAAGGAAGATCCAAGTTCCTTCTACACTTACGAAGAGTATCAAAGTGCAGTACCCAAGCTCATATCCATTAATGACACGCAAGTCAGTAATATTGATCAACAACTTGCTGGAACGATTGCGTCCTCAGGGGATGGATCAGGAAGTGGCGGTGGTATGGGTGGAGGAGGCATGAGAGGTGGCGGCGGACGTGATATGCCAGCCATGGCAGGTAACAATGCACAATCCACTCCAGCTGAAGTAAATACCCAAGCTGGACAATCGACTCCTGTTAATGGACAAAATACTCAGGGAATGCCACCTTCCCCTCCCGATGGACAGCAGGCTCAAGGCAACCAGACCATTCCTACCGAGGGACGGAATTTCCAAAATGGTGGCTTTCCTGGAGGCGGTATGGGCGGTGGTCGAGATGGAATGGGTGGAGGCATGGGCGGTTTTGGAGAGCAAAGCGCTCAACCACAAGGTTCTATGAAAGAAGCCATCACCGTCGGTATCACACTCATTCTCCTTCTCCTTTCTGGTATATTCATTACCTTCTATAAACGTAAGAGACTCTAAGTTATACACATAACAAAAAATAAGCACACCCGCTTCTTCTTTCCAAGAATCGGGTGTGCTTATTTTTTGTTACTTCCCATCCCACCAAACTAACCTTCTTCATTCATCCATGTATCCATAATATGGTTAAACAGCGAAGGATTTGCTAATGAGATTCCATGTCCAATATTGGGAATAACCTGTCTTTCACAATATTCACTGCTACTAACAATAACATCAGAAGACTTCAATATCGGTTTCTTTTCCTTAGCTCCTACGAGAACTAAGACCTTTGCTTTACCTTGATTGAACCCCTTGGGTATGTAATACGACATATTTTCATCAAGAACATTAAGGAGAGCATTCATGCTTATCAGCGAGGAATCCTGATAATATAATTCCAGATATTCTTCTCCTACATATAATACCTTAGCTTGTAACTTAGAAAACAACCTATTCTTCGTTAAAGGCATGGATATGCGAACTAACGGTTTCGTGATCGAACGAGTGAACTTCATAGGTGTAACAAGTCCGCTTATAATGATAGCACGATCAATACGGACGCCACTTATACTTAACACCTCTAGAGCAATTTGCGCACCTAAAGAAAACCCAATAATTGTAATGTGCTGTCCATGATCTCTTTCAAGTATTAATTCAACGATATCTTGGGCTGCATCATGGATCGTTGTAAATTCCTTGGCTCGACTTTTACCGTGACTGGGTAGATCAGGCACTACTATATAGTATTGTTCTTGAAAACACTCCACCTGCTTATCCCACATCCAACCACTCACTCCGCCACCATGTATAAATACAAGCATTGGACCGCTCTTGTCCCCAAATTCACTCACAAATAGGGTCATCCCTAACTCCTATCCTTAAATGTATGGTTAATGAGCTGAACAAAATTTACATCACTAAGACTATTCGCTCTATGAAACACAGAATCGAATTCCATGAAGCTAGTCATTTCGTTCGGAGTGACCACACAATGCATTCCGGCAGCAGCGGCGGCCCTTGCTCCATGCAGTGAATCCTCTATCGCAATCGCTTCATCCGCGTTCACTTGAAGACATTCTAAGGTCTGTAAATACAATTCAGGATCAGGCTTTACATGTGTTACATGCTCAGACGTCCGAATACACTCGAAATAATGCCGAATATTCAATTGATCTAAATATTTCCCTACCCACTTCATGGGAGAGCTTGATGCCAATCCGATTCTAAGTCCAGCATCCTTAGCTGCTTCAAGATACTCTATTACACCCGGACGAATATTCTCAAGGTCCATAAGCTCCTTATGACGGAGATGAATAGAACTTCTAAAAACCTCTCGGTCAATGGGAAGTTTCTTCTCTGTTATCAAATACTCATATGGATCGAACCTATTTAAATCTGTTCCAACACACTGGGAATACAATTCCTGTGTCAGCTCAACGCCATATTCATTGTATGCTTCTCGAAAAGCTACGTACCACGGTGTTTCTGTATCAATAATAGTACCGTCAAAATCAAAGATTAGTGCTTTGATCATAGATAGAATCTCTCCTTCTTGATTTCACTTCGAATATCCACATCTTAACATATCACACCTATAGAGAGCCCTACTATTCAAAAAGAGACCATCCTATGAATGGTCCCACGTGTAATCGATAGACTATTTATATTCTTACTGTCATTCTTGATAGATATTTGTTCGGTTCCTTCCTTCTTTCTTCGATTGATATAGAGCTTGATCTGCGAACTCTATCACCTTTTCAGGTCCACCTGACAAGGTATCAGATAAAGCTACTCCAATCGATATCGTAATTCCCTGGCCTTCGATAGGACATTCCGATTCAGCTATCTTTTTGCGTAAAAGTTCTGCCATATCAAGCACGGAATGTCTTTCAGCGAATTTGACTAAGATTCCGAATTCCTCTCCTCCATAACGAAAACATACATCGCCCGGAGTAGCCACAAGTCGTAGTTCAGAAGCAACAAACTTTAAAACCTCATCCCCTCTAGCATGACCATAAGTATCATTAATTTGTTTGAAATGGTCCATATCCACCAAAATCAGAGCAAACGGTATTTTCTCTTCATACCATTCTTGTATGTTTAAGTCGAATGTTTTCCGATTGGCTAGACCCGTCAAACCATCCATTTGAATTTCTTCGTTTAATAAATTTAAATATTTCCCCATGCTTTTGTGGAGCTGATTCACATCATAAATAATTGAGGATATCTTCGGTAACGAAGGTGGATTCGCTTTTTTAGAGTCAAACGCCTCTTCTGAGAACTGTGCCAGTCTGTATAGTGGTGTGGAGATATAATAAGAAACGCGCACTGCAATAATTAATATAATAAGAAAAAGGGGAATGTCCTTCATTAATAAGCTGAATAACATATCTCGTAATGGTTTATCCAAGATAGCAGTAGGTGTTTGTGACACGATTACCCATTCACTAATAGGCTCATACGCAAATCCGGCAAAAAATGATTTCTCCTCTGAGTTAACGACCCTTTGAGAACCACTTTGTCCCGACAATCCTCTTTCAATCACTTTATTATTCTTTACAATCTCATTAACACGTTCAATTACAGGATGATATATGAGCCGTCCTTGCTGATCTGCCACATACACATAGGATCCATTCCCGTAGAAATGTTCCATTAACAACTTGCTTAGTGCGTTATCCTCTTGCAGGTATAATGTCCCCCCAGCAAACCCTATGTAGGTTCCACTATCATTAAATATAGGAGCAGAGACCATGAGGATAAGACGTCCCGATACGGCTATATAGGGCTCGGAAATCATCGGTTTTCTAAGTAAAGAGGCTTGAAGAGATGCATCCGATGTTAAAAGCGTTCCAACATTAACTCCCGTATCTCCCGGATTCACAAACCGTACCTCACGATTTGAATTCGATATAACGATAGAATTGAAATACTGATCATTACCCCTATATACAATATCTAGATCCTTCTGTGAGAAAGACTCTTGTCCTGCAATCTCAGCAATAAATGATATATTTTTCTGCATCTTGTCCAATAAGTCGCTAGTATTGGAAGATAACTTCTGAGCGTAGTGATAGTTGTTATCTAAATAACTCGAAGATAAGGATTTCATGTTATTTATATATGCCAAATAACCTCCCGCAATAGCGGTTATTAATACAGATCCTATCACTAACATGCCAAGAATAGTACGAAGCTTAATCCCTTTATGTTTGCTCACGGTGTGACCTCTTTCATTGACTTAAGTAGAACTTATATACTATATGATATCTTTGTTAAAACAAGTAGACTTTACTCCTAATCGAGTTAGCCCTTTAATTGCGCATCATAAAGGCTGTTATAGAAGCCGTCTCTTACAAGGAGTTCCTCATGCGTCCCTTTTTCAAGAAGATTCCCATCCTTTAATACGAGTATTTGATCAGCCTTACGAATCGTGTTTAATCGATGTGCAATAACAAAGCTAGTTCTCCCCTTCATTAACCGCTGAAGACCCTCTTGTATCTTAATCTCCGTCACCGTATCAATACTACTCGTTGCTTCATCCAGAATTAGAATCGAAGGATTCGCGAGAATAGCTCTAGCAATAGCAAGAAGTTGCTTCTGCCCTTGGCTAATACCAGCGCCGCCCTGCTTAAGCAACTTATCATAACCACCACGCATCCGTTCGATAAATGAATGTGCATTAGCCATTCTTGCAGCCTTCTCGACCTCTTCATCCGTTACATCAAGCTTACCATAGCGGATATTATCACGTATCGTCCCTTCGAATAAGAAGGAATCCTGTAGCACAAACGCCATATGAGAACGCAAATTCCCGCGCTGAATTGTTCGAATATCATGGCCGTCAATCATGATAGTCCCACGGTCCAACTCATAGAATCGCGAAAGTAATTGAATTAGAGACGTCTTACCTGCTCCTGTAGGCCCAACTAGAGCGATCATCTCTCCCGGTGCAGCCTCAAAGCTAATATCAGTCAACGTCTCTCTTCCTTGATCGTAAGCAAACGACACGTGTGAAAAAGTTACTGTTCCGTTTACAACCTCTAGTGTGATGGCCTCTTTCTCGTCGTTAGCCTCTACTTCTTCGTCAAGAATTTCGAACACGCGCTCTGCCCCCGCAATCGCAGACAACATCGTGTTCCATTGGTTCGCCAAGTCATTCAGAGGTCTTGTGAACTGTCTTGCATACTCCACAAATATAACGATAACTCCGATAGATATCTTCCCACGGATGGCTAGTAATCCCCCCACGCCAGCTATGAGAGCAAAGCTCAAGTTATTGAGTGCATTCATCAACTTCGGAATAAAGCCTGATATCGTTTGAGCCCAGAACCCCGAATGCCTAATCATTTCATTACGTGTTCTGAATTCGTTAATAACTCTTTGTTCTTGAGAGAAAGCTTTAATAATACGTTGACCTGATAAGGTCTCTTCAACGAATCCATTTAATTCACCCATATTACGCTGTTGCTGCTTAAATAATGGACCCGTACGCCATGTAATCCAACGCATCCCTAATACCATTAATGGAACAACTAGAAATGTCAGTAAAGTCAGTAAGGGACTGAGCCATAACATAACGATGATCGTTCCTACAAGCGTAAGCACACTGGAGAACACTTGAATAACTGAGCTATTTAAAGTGGAACTAACGTTATCTATATCATTAGTAACCCTGCTCATCAACTCTCCTTGTTGACGTTTCCCGAAGAATGGGATCGATAATCGGTGTAAATGTTGGAACAGGTCTACCCTCATACGATATACCGTCTCCTGTGCAATTCCGATCATCCAAATATTTTGCAACCATAACGTAAGCGAGTGTAATCCATAGACAAGCCCAAGTCCGCCCAGAAAATAGAGCCATGTTCGGTCTGCTGGACCTTCTATAAATGAATCTATAGCTGTCCCAATCATAAATGGTCCAAGTAAAGCCAAAGTTGAACTTAGGAATACCATAACTAGCACAAGTAAGAGTCGACTTTTACGATGAGATAAATAAATCCATAATTTTCTCAGTGTTCCCGACAAATCCTTTGCTTTGCGTTTAGCTCGCTTTCCCGAAGCGGAAGAGTCCATTCCATTAGATTTCTTGATCGCCTGTGGTCGCGGATAGTGGAACGGTTCACTTAACTCCTTCCACATGACGTATACCCCCTACTCTCGAATTGAGATTCGTAGATTCGCTGATAAAGAACACAATCTTCTAGCAGTTCATCGTGACTTCCCTGAGCAAGCATGGAACCCTCGTCCAATAACAGAATTAGATCTGCCCGAAGCGTAGAACTGATCTTCTGTGTAATAAGAAATGTGGTACATGAGACGTTCCTCAATGCCTCTAGTAATGAGGCTTCCGTTCGTACATCTAGTGCGCTAGTGCTATCGTCAAGCAACAATATCCCCGGTTTTCGAACCAACGCTCTGGCAATCGTCACTCGCTGTTTCTGTCCACCTGAGAGATTGACTCCCTTTTGCCCTAAGATCGTGTCATACCCCTGCGGGAAATTTAGGATCGTATCATGAATTTGTGCTAACTTCGCAGCTTCAATGATCTCATCGAGAGTCGCATCGTGTTTACCCCAAGCGATATTCTCGCGAATGGTACCTGTAAAGAGGATAATCTCCTGAGGCACATAACCGATTGCATCACGTAAATACGCTGTGTTCAGGGTACGAATATCCTTCCCATCGATCCTAATTACTCCTGCATTCTGCTCATACAGTCTTGGAATAAGGCCTACAAGCGAAGATTTCCCTGCTCCCGTTGCTCCCATGATAGCAACAGTAACTCCAGGTTTTGCCTCAAATGAAATATCATTCAGTACAACCACTTCCGTATCTGGATACTGGAATGTCACATGTTCAAACGTTACAACTCCGTTAGAAGCATAAGTAGTATCGCTACCGTCCGTCACACCTGTAAGGTTACTCTGTGTCTCGAGTGCATCAGCAATACGTTGGCCTGAGGCCCGAGCTCTTGAGAAGTTAACAACAATCATGGAAAAGACGGATAAAGCACCTGTAGTTCGGAGCGAATAGTTAACAACCGCTACCACCTCTCCCATTGTAGCGTCTCCAGTATTGATCTTTAATTGTCCAAACCATAACACTGCCAAAATTCCAGCATTCATAATCACTAGAATGATCGGCATCGTTAGTTCTGTTAATCGTAGCGCGGAAATTGTACGTTCCATAAGATCCTTACTAGCACGCGCGAAACGTTCCGTTTCATATTTCATACGTCCAAAAACTCGAATCAATCTCATACCGATTAGATTTTCTTGAATAACTCCATTAACTGCGTCCAGTTTTACCTGAACCATTCGAAATAAATTCCCGGCGCTCTTAACGACCCCGAACAAGAAAATAAGTAATACCGGAACCGTTAACGTCAACAATAAAGCGAGTTCTGTATGTACAACAAATGCCATCACTACGCTACCTATGACAAGCAAAGGTGCTCTCATCATAATTCGGAGCCCCATAAATACGGTATTCTGTAGTTGCGTAACATCATTAGTCAATCGGGTAATTAAAGATGAGGCAGCGAAGCGGTCAAATACAGCTAATGAATAAGATTGTACTTTGTCATATAACTGTTCCCTCAGATCATATGCAAATCCTTGGCTTACGTGTGAAGCAAAAAAAGAACTAAAAATTCCAGATACAAAAGCTATTAAAGAACAAACAGCCAAGAAACCACCCCACTGTAGCACAATGGAAAGATCACCATTTCTAATTCCACCATCAATCATTTTGGAAATAATTAAAGGTTGAATTAATTCAACTGACAGCTCAATTAACATCATTAATATGGCTGCAAAGGTAGAAATTCGATATTTTTTCAAAAAAAATAAACACGCAACCATCAAAAAACCTCCGAATTTCTAACTTATGTACTCAACTAATCCAACTCAAATATGACTTATTATAACAAACTAAACACTTTAGTGCTTGGGTATGCTATTCGAATGAAGGACGGAATAGAGCCATAAATGTAAGTAACTAGCGTATTCTCCGTAAAACAACGGTTGTCAAATGTGTCGATTAGAGTAACTTTTGTGAATTGATGAACATTCTATGAACACGCCCTAAATAGCGTCATTACAGTGATCTAAGTCATATCAACCTCCCCTTGTAACAATTTCATCACAATTTGTTAAACATTTCGACATTATTTAACAATAAATTGGCAAAATTGCAACGTTTTGGCTTTTGCTTTATCTGCAAGGTATTCCTAATATAGAACTATATGATTGTTTATCAAGTTCATCCGTATTCAGTTTAAATGCAGTTTATAAAGGAAGGAGTTCATCATGAAAAAAAGAGGATCATTATTAGTATTATTCATGAGCCTTGTCTTGCTCTTATCTGGATGTAGTTCAATCGCGGTATTGGATCCTAAAGGTCCTGCTGCTAGAACATTGTCCGATACGATTCTTTTCTCTATTGCCATGATGGCAGGCGTATTACTTGTTGTTTACGTATTATTTGTTGTTTTCCTGGTGAAGTACAGAGGATCGAAGACGAAAGATGACTACATGCCTCCACATGAGGAAGGTAATAAATGGCTTGAAGCCCTTTGGATTGCTGTTCCTATTGTTATTGTAACTGTTCTTTCCGTAGTAACAGTAGAATCAACAGTCGCAGTGGAGAAGGTTCCTGCAGGTTATGAGGATCAAAAACCTCTGGTTGTTTATGCAGCTTCATCTGACTGGAAATGGCATTTCAGCTATCCTGAGGAAGGAATTGAGACGGTAAATTACCTGAACATTCCTACGCATCGTCCAATTGAATTGCGATTGTATTCATTTGGTCCGATCACAAGTCTTTGGATACCTCAGTTAGCCGGACAGAAATATGCCATGAGTGACATGGTTAATACCTTGAATCTAGTTGCCGATGAACAAGGCTCTTACTTAGGTAGAAACTCTAACTTCAGTGGTAAGGGTACGGCACATATGGAATTTGAGACACTTGCCATGAGTCCCAAAGCATATACCGAATGGGTAGAAGAAGTTAAGACGACAGCCACTAAATTAGAGGAAGCGGAATTTAAGAGCTTACTTGCCACCTCTTACGTAGGACGTAAAACATTCTCAAGTACACATCTATCATTTAGTCCAGCACCAGGAGATCACTCTGATCATATGAAACACAAAGATATGGAGAATGGAAATAAGGAACATCAAGATAACAAAGAAGAACATCCTGTTCCTGCTACTCCAGAACAATCCAAGTTCGATATTGTGCCTAATATAGATCCGAACGAACCGCTACCTCAATCACCAGCAGAGGACAGCACCTCAGATATTGATCATACAAGTCACGAAGGGAAATAAGACCTTTTATTTTCATTCATTATACAACCTGAAAGGAGTCAATTCCTAATGAAATGGGACGAATTTTTCGTTACCGGTGAACCGATGATTTACGGCGCTATGGCTAGTATTGTTCTTGCTACTATTGCGATTATCGTCGGTCTGACCTACTTTAAAAAATGGGGTTACCTATGGCGTGAATGGCTAACCACTGTAGACCACAAACGCATCGGGGTTATGTACATCCTTTCCGCTCTAATCATGTTGTTCCGTGGTGGAGTCGATGCCATTATGATGCGGCTTCAGACAGCCGTTCCAGAGAATAAATTTCTGGATTCACAACATTACAATGAGATCTTTACAACTCATGGTCTGATTATGATTCTATTTATGGCTATGCCATTTATCATTGGAATTATGAACGTCGTTGTACCGCTCCAAATTGGTGCAAGAGACGTTGCATTCCCACGATTGAATGCCATTAGTTTCTGGTTATTCTTCGCAGGAGCCATGTTGTTAAATCTTTCGTTTGTTATCGGAGGATCTCCAGATGCAGGTTGGTCAGCTTACTTCCCACTTGCAAGTATAGAGTTCAGTCCTACGGTAGGAAATAACTATTATTCTCTAGCACTGCAGATTTCAGGTATTGGTACATTGTTGACAGGGATTAACTTCATTGTAACCATTCTTAAGATGCGTGCACCTGGCATGAAGCTTATGCGTATGCCAATGTTTACATGGTCTTCTCTGATCACAAGTGTTATCATTGCGTTTGCTTTCCCAGTACTTACTGTAGCACTTGCTCTTATGATGTTTGATCGACTCTTCGGATCTCAATTCTTCACGATGGCCAATGGTGGGATGGATATGCTATGGGCCAACCTATTCTGGGTATGGGGACATCCTGAAGTATATATCGTAGTCCTTCCTGCATTCGGGATATTCAGTGAAATTATCTCAACATTCTCGAAGAAGAACTTGTATGGTTACACGTCCATGGTTGTAAGTATGGTCGTTATATCACTCTTGTCCTTCTTAGTATGGGCGCATCACTTCTACACGATGGGTCAAGGCGCGATGGTTAATGGATTCTTCTCCATTACAACAATGGCGATATCCGTTCCTACGGGAGTCAAGATCTTTAACTGGCTGTTCACTATGCGAAAGGGTAAGATTACCTTTACGACGCCTATGTTGTACTCACTAGCTTTTATACCAATCTTTACAATCGGTGGTGTTACGGGTGTCATGTTGGCTATGGCCAGTGCCGATTATCAGTATCATAATACAATGTTCTTAGTTGCCCATTTCCATTACGTTCTAATTCCGGGTACCGTCTTTGCTGTTATTGCGGGCTTCCATTATTGGTTCCCGAAAGTATTCGGCTTCAAGCTTAATGAACGTCTTGGGAAACACGCCTTCTGGTGGATCGCTGTTTCGTTTAACGTAACATTCTTCCCACTATTCTTCTTAGGTTTACAAGGTATGACACGTCGGATGTATACCTATTCGGAAGAAACAGGCTTTGGTCCACTCAACTTACTATCATTTGCCGGTGCATTAGGCCTTGCATTCGGATTTGTCATTCTGGTATATAATATTTATTACAGTATTCGTTATAGCCCACGTGAAACCAATGGAGATCCATGGGATGCACGTACGCTCGAATGGGCAACAAGCAGCCCGATTCCTGCATACAACTTCGCTATAACACCAAATGTTAAAGCTAGAGATGCATTATGGTCTGCTAAGTATGATAACCTTCCGATTTTTGAAGGTAAAATTGAACCAATCCACTTACCAAGTAATAGTGGGAAACCAGTTATTCTTGGTGCTATATTCTTTGCCTTTGGATTCGCATTGGTATTTAGCTGGTGGATTCCAGCGATTATATCTGGAATTGGTATTCTGATCATTTTAGCTTCGATGTCATTCGATAGAGATCATGGAATTACCGTATCAGTCAAAGAAATTATGGAAACAGAAAAGAAATTGCGGGGTGAAACGCTATGAAAATAGATGCCACTAAACCGCTTGAATATGGGTCAGAAGAAAACAGTAATAAAATCTTCGGATTTTGGATCTTTTTAGGAGCAGAAATTGCTTTATTCTCCACCCTATTCACCGTTTATTTCGTTTTAGTGAATCGTTATGCAACGGGTCCAAATGGTTCAGAAATTTTTGAACTAACAGGCGTTTTGGTTGAAACTTTCTTGTTACTTACAAGTAGCTTCACCATAGGTCTTGCAATTCACAGTATGCGACTTGGTTTGAAGAAACCGATGATGATTTTCTTCACTCTTACGTTACTCATGGGTCTAGGCTTCCTTGGAATAGAAATCATGGAGTTCTTCACCTATGTACATGAAGGTGCGTCATTATCAACAAGTGCCTTTACATCCAGCTTGTTCATATTACTGGGAACGCATGGTGCTCACGTAGCCTTTGGTCTATTGTGGGGAACGTCGATCTTAATTCAAGTTAAGAGACAGGGATTTACACTGGCTACTGCCAATAAATCCTTTATATTCTCTCTTTACTGGCATTTCCTTGATGTTGTATGGATATTTATCTTTAGCTTCGTTTACCTGAAAGGACTGATGTGACATGATGAAACAGTTATTTCCAATTCGCCATGTAATGGGCTATCTATCCTCCCTCATCCTTTCGGCCCTTGCAGTAACTGCTTTACTTGATATTCCCTTTGCTGCTAAGATGGCGATCTTAACAGTCACGGCCATCATTCAGGCTTCCTTACAGCTGTTTGTATTCATGCACATTAGTGAAACGGCCGATACCAAAAAAGAACTTTATCTCAATATTGCTTATGCACTATTCGTTGGTCTGGTTACAATCTTCGGATCGATGTACATCTTCGTGTGGGGCTGGTATAGTTAATTAAATAAGTATTATAATGAAAAATGCAGCTTCTCCTACAATGTAGGCAAGCTGCATTTTTCATTACATATTAGAATTGTGAGGATGGATACAAATGGAATTTACAACAGATCAAGTCGCTGAATGGATGCTTAAGCAATTAAAAGACTCCGGCAGATTAGTACAACCAGATGCTGTTAAGCATATTTTAGAGCACTTTGGAGAACCCTTTATTTATGTTAATGACAATGGGAATCAATCGATATCAAAAGAAGTAAAAAAAGCTTTTAAAAAGTTACATGCTGGACGAGCAGCTTGGGATCGTGATGGCTTCTTCTGGTATTGGACTTAATAAACGTAAACTTTATATAGCTTAAGACAAGGGTCTATAATAAGTCCAGCACCCATTCTTAAGCAATCGCTACAAATAACGCTTATGCTGAGCCCACGTCAATAGCTGCCAAGATCATCTCGGCAGCTATTTTAGCTGTTCATCTTTTCTTGTACATCAGGGAATGTTTGATTAATTTACTGCAATAGCCATAATGCCGGTACATTTGCCGGCTCCCACCCTTGAAGTGAGGTATGGCCTTGTCTGCAAGAATAAGTTGCGCCCCCATAAGTTACTAATTTGCCTACTGTATAGCTCACATTTGCTGCCCAAGGCACAGGGCCATTGGGATTATTATCTGTCGTTGATTGGATGGATGTACCCGCAGATACATTTCCAGCCGCGTCTTTAGACGTTACGGTAAATGTGTATGCTGTACCCGCGGATAGGCCTGTAATGGTAGCTGTTGGCGTTGTGACATTCACACTGCTTGAACCCCAAGTTACTGTATATCCAGCAACACTAACGTTGTCCGTTGACGCTGTCCAGCTTAAGCTTACACTAGAGTTAGTCTTACCAGTCACCTGTAGGTTACTTGGAACCGTAGGGGCCGTTGTATCGCCACTCGAAGCATTCGTTACCGTAACCGCGTTACTTAGCGCAGATTGGTTCCCTGCTGCGTCTTTCGCTTTCACGGTAAACGTATAGGCCGTATTAGCGGATAGGCCATTTATAGTTATGCTTGTTCCTGCTACGTTCACACTGGTTGTTCCATACATTACTGTATAGCCCGTAACACCTACATTGTCTGAAGAGGCGTTCCACGCCAAGCTCACGCTGCTGGATGTTTTACCTGTAGACGTGAGGTTACCTGGTATGGACGGAGGAATAGTATCCTGACCCCCTCCTGTTTCGAATTGGTTCAAATAAGTGCGGTGATTGCTAGAAAACTCGAAATTATTAAATTTATCCCAGTTGATCGACCAAGTCATCAGACCTCTCATACCGGGATGTGCTCCATTACGAAGTTGGTAGCCTCCTCCGTACGAAACACCCTTCATTAGATAGTTCAACCCTTTATGCACTTCCGCTACAGACGTGAATCCTCCTCCAGAATTTACGTTAGCCGGAAGTCCTATGACGATCTGGTCGGGACGTAATGCTGGGAATGGATGGTTAACATTTTTTCCTACTGGGAAGCCCGTTAGCATCATATCCGCCATAGCAACATGGAAATCAGCACTGCCCATGGAATAGTATTGACCATCAAGCGCAGTGATTGGACCAGAATTGTAATGCTGTACCTGTAGCCAATCGAGAATATCCCGCAGTCCATAGATGACAGGCAGATATGAACCAGCCCTATTGTCGCATGAAATGCAGCTTCCTCCATAGAAGGAATACCCTAACTGTACGAAGAACGTTTCTGGTGCCATCGTGAGCATAAAGCTTTCACCATAGAAATCATGTAGCTCCCTTACCGCAGAGATCAGATTAGTAATGACCGGTGTAGTAGGATTACGGAAATCACTATCGCCAGCATTGAAATACAGTGAATGCCCTTCGAAATCAATATCAAAGCCGTTAAATCCGTATTTTGTAATGATCCCTTTCATCGTAGAAACGAAATTGTTACGAGCCTGCGTATTGATTAGCTGTACCTGCCCGTTGGCTCCTCCAATTGAGATAATGACCTTCTTCCCTTGACTTTGTAAATATTGAACATCTGCAATGAAATCAGCTTCCGTTGTGTTATAAGGAACGAAGCCAATCGATCCGCCCTGCACCCCATTGCTAGGCTCAGCAAACGAAACGTTGATAACGTCAAAGTTAGGCGATACGTCCCGAAGTCTTATATAGCCTGAACCGTTATCGAAGTTGTGCCAATATCCAACGATCAACTTCTTGTTTGCTGGAATGGAAGCATACGCTTGTGGTGCATACCATTGGTACCCTGTGAACAGAAAAGCAATTATTAAAGTGAACAGAATTGCACGTGGAAATGGACGAGTCATTCTTAGGTTTTCCTTCATTGCTATTTGTCCCCCCTTTTTATTGAACTTTCCATAATGCTGGCACATTGCTAGGCTCCCAGCCTCCAAGAGAGGTATGTGGCTGGATACAACTATAGGTCTTGCCTCCATGCGTCACGATATCATTGACTTTGTAGCTGACATTCGTCGCCCATGCGTTCGGGCCACCCGTCGTATCCGTTGTCACATTGATGGATGTCCCAGCTGAAATATTACCCGCTGCATCACGTGCTGTTACTGTGAACGTATAGTTCGTGCTTGCCGATAGACCGCTTACTGCAGCCGTTGTTCCTGTCATATTCACGCTCGTTGTTCCGTACGATACCGTATACCCCGCTACACCCACATTATCCGTGGAAGCATTCCATGACAGACTAACGCTGGATGAAGATTTCCCTGTCGTTTGTAGATTTTCTGGAGCTGTTGGTGGTGTCGTATCTACGACGATAGCTTCTGTCGTCACTTGAAGTGGCATGCTTTCTTCCGAGCTATTCCCTGCCGCATCCCTTGCTTTTACAGTAAATGTATAAGCTGTGCTTGCGGACAATCCACTAATCGTTGTCGATGTACCTGCTACGTTTACTGAGTTACTACCATATGACACCGTGTATCCTGTCACTCCAACATTGTCAGTAGATGCATCCCATGCTAGGTTCACAGTATTTGATGTTTTGGATGGAGAACTCAAATTTCCCGGCACAGTAGGGGCTTGATTATCAACGACGATTGATCCTTGTAAATCACTAACTAACTTATTCAGCAATAATTTATTACGATCACTGCTGAGATCCCAGATCATTGCTCCGCCCAACCCATTAGACTTAATGAAATTTGTCTTATGACCAAAAGATTCTACATCATCATAACTGATGAAGTTACCAATAGTTGGATTAAATAAGTACGGTACTTTTGCAACATCATTCCAATAACGTGTATATCCATTTTTATTGATGTAATTATTTTGGAGATCCGTGAAATCATACCTACCTATCTCCCATGTTCCGGTGTTTGGGGCACTACAATTCTGATATTGCCCATTACTTACATTTTTGCATTTACTCCAACCAATTCCATAGAATGGGGTACCCAAAACAATTTTGTTTGCCGGTACACCTGCATTTATATAATTTTGAACACTTGCTTGAATATTAAATGCTGCAGCATTCTCTACACCTGCTGCTACTGCAGCTGGATCCTTATATAAAGGCGCATTATGAGCGCTGAGCGTTTGCCAATCACCGTTATAGTCATATGTCATGATATTTATCCAATCCACAGTATTAGCAATATTAGCCATCTGATTATTCGATACATAATTAGGACCTGCCCCTGAAGCGATCGTTAGCAAATATTTTTTCCCGTCTACAATTTCCGCAGCGTTCAGTTTAGCCCTAACCGCTTGCAGCAGTAGTACATGGTTTTGTTTGTCTGCTGGACGATAGCTATTACCATCTAGACCGCCACTAACCGGATATTCCCAGTCCAGATCTATCCCATCAAATTGATATTTACGTAGAAAATCAACAGCAGAGTTCGCGAAAACTTCACGAGTCGCTGCGGTGGCTGCCACGTCGGAGAAACGATTAGACCAAGTCCATCCACCAACCGAAATAATCGTTTTAAGATTCGGATTCGCTTGCTTCTGATTGATCAACTGCCCAAAGTTCCCCTTAATGAGTTTATCCGGAGTATCACCCGTCATGCTCGTCAGAACATCAATCTCCGGATCACCAATGACGATCGTTCCATTAGGTACATTGATCGTTCCACTTTCATCCTGACAAGTCCATGTTACTGGATTCGGACCTGTTGGATCTGGGTTACCATGCCTACCGTTCCAACATATATCTGCAAACGCAAAATTTATATGAGTTACTTTTGATGCATCTATATCACTAACAAAATAATTTTGATCATATGGAGCCCAAGACGGGAAATACCCCACAACTTTATATCCTTCTGCAGCTTGAACTTTCTCAATACTCACAAATTGAAAAAAAGATAAAATCAATGCAGAAATTAAAATCATAATCGTAGATTTTCGAAATAACTTCACTTGCTTGTTCATTTCTCAAAGCCTCCTTGTTTTCAAATAATAGAATGATAGCGTTTACAATAATAAAAACAACTTTCTCCTTTCATGAATTTTTATTTCATCCTTGCATGACAGAAATATAGACTCCATTCACAACAAGAAAAGAAATCGCAAATTAATAGTAAATCTAACTTTATATTGCATTTTATATAAACTATACGCAGATCAATCAAAACAATATGACAGTATTTGGATATAATTAATTCCATTCCTTAAAAAGATACGGAAGACTTCTACTTGTAATCACAACAGACAAGACCCATGTTGTTTGGATACACAAAAAAGCCGTTAGCATATCGCTAACGGCTACTATAACGTGATTCAGAATATATCACATCTAATCATCAAATATCATTCTAGACAAATCTCAATCTTAACCCTGACTCAAAAGTTTGATCGTAATATTTGAAGGATCCTTCACAAACCATCCACCATCTATATACCTTACACTTATCCCTGCATCCTTCAACTGAACGATCACATGGTCTAGTTCCTCATGATTAGGAAGGACCAATGTAAAGTAATCCAATCCTACGGCATCATGAGGTGCAGGCGGTGCACCCACTCCTGCCCAGGTGTTTAATCCAATATGGTGATGATATCCTCCTGCAGAAATGAATAATGCCATAGAACCATAGTGAGCAGTTACATCAAAACCCAGAATGCCACAATAGAATGCCTCTGTCTTTTGTAGATCAGATACATGGAAATGAACGTGTCCCACAATCGTATCTTCAGATAACCCGCTCCAAGTCTTGCCTTCAGAGATCGCAAGTAAACCATCTACGTCAACTGGATCAGTTGTCATAACGTACTCTCCATTTACATCACGTTTCCAAGACTCCTTTGGTCGATCAGCATAAATCTCAATACCATTGTTGTCGGGATCATTAATATACAATGCTTCGCTTACTAGATGATCGCCTTGACCTACACCCACATTGAACTTAATCAAATTACGCAATGACAGCCCTAATGAAATTCGATCTGGCACAAGAATCGCAAAATGATACAGCCCAGCAACCGATCTTTCCGGGAGTATCACCGCGTTCTCGATCTGTTCTAATATTAATAATGGTTGATTACCATCCACTGTAAGTTCAGCAATATTCTCTGTCTGACTTAGAATGCGTAATCCAACTACCTCCTTATAAAAAGCTACTGAACGTTTAAGATCGCTGATCTTGAGTTTCACAAGTCCAATCTGAGTACTTGGATGTATTTGCTTTGTCATAAGTATCTTCCTTTCAATAGTAACTATGATGATATATTGATATAATATTAGTAATAGGAATATATATTTTATATTATGAATTTATCACGATTGTTTTGCCAAGTCAATATATATTTGATATTATAAATAAAAGTACCCATTAGGAGAGATTATTATGGATATTGGCTCCAATATTCGGTCCATTCGCAAAAGAAAAAATTGGTCTATACAACAAATATGTGAGCGAACTGGATTATCACAAGGATTTATGAGTCAAGTGGAGAACAATAAAACCTCCCCTTCCATCGCCACATTAGATAGCATCGCACAGGCTCTAAACGTACCGCTTGCATTTCTTCTCTTAAAGAACGAAGAACGAATGCATATTATACGTAAAGATGAACGCCGTAAGACGATACATGGTAAGGAAAACTTCCATGTTGAGCATCTAAGTGATCGTGGCAATGTGCGCATGATGCTTGTAGAAATGCCCGCAGGTGAGTCTACAGAAGATGCTCATGCCCATGCAGGTGAAGAAATTCATTTCATCATACAAGGTACCATATTTATCGAACAAGGTGAGGATTCTGCTACTCTGAGCACGGGTGACTCCTTTAGCTGGAAAGCCTGTGTACCCCATTACGTCAAAAATGTAGGTGACGAACCTGCTATTGTATTGATCTCCATCAGTATCGATTCAGAGAGCAACGCATATTAGGATTAGGATTACCTATCTGATTCTTATTTACTTATTTGTAAATTGTGTTATATTTGATGAGTTATGAATTGAATAAGACCTTGTATTTCACTAGGGGAGTCTAACGACTGAGATGGAACTTAACGTTCCGGACCCTTGGAACCTGATCTGGATTATACCAGCGGAGGGAAGTGGAACGAAATCTTCAACTCGTGCATATTCTTGCTGATTGAACTTTTTGACCCACTTATTTCCTTTCCGGAAATGGTTGGGTCTTTTATTTATTTACTGAAAGTGAGGCGATCATAGCCATCTTATCCCTGCATAATTTAACATACTCTTATTCTCAACCACACGAATCACCCATTATTCAAGGACTCTCTATGAATGTTCATGCTGGTGAATTCATTTCTATTATTGGCGTTAGCGGATCAGGAAAAAGCACTCTTTTTAGGCTCATTGCTGGACTTTTAGAACCAATAAGCGGTGAAATACGGATACATGGCAAATTAGCGACACAATCTCGATTAGGCAAAGTGGCATACATGCCTCAAAAGGACCTGCTACTACCTTGGAGAACTGTTCTAGATAATTGCCTACTACCCTTGGGAGCTTAATCGGGAACCTACCAAAGTAGGCAAAGAGGAAGTCATAGCTGACATTCAGATTAACCTAGAACGGTTCGGTCTAGGGAAATACGGTCAATCCTATCCCAATGAATTATCAGGTGGTATGCGGCATCGTGTCGCTTTTCTAAGAACACTCATAACAGGTCAAGATCTCTTACTATTAGATGAACCTTTCGGCGCCCTTGACGCTATGACCAAAAGAGAGATGCATCGTTGGTTACTCGATCTGTGGGATGATCTTCATAAGACCGTTCTCTTCATTACGCATGATTTGGAAGAAGCCATTCTATTAAGTGACCGAATCTACCTCTTGCCCGCTGAGTGTAATCAAGAGGTTCAAGAGATCCACGTTAATTTACCTAGGCCGCGGCATTACGCGATGAACTACGACCCTGACTTTATTCAGTTGAGGCAAGATTTGGAGCAAAGACTATATGAGAAGACTTCTTTTTAAACGGTGGGCTCACGATTATGGATGGTTTGTACTTCTTTTACTACTACTTCTAGTCTCTTGGGAAGCAGTTATCGCTTTAGGATGGATCCCTTCGTTTATTATTCCTGCCCCCACCTCGATTATACGTGCGTTATTTGAAGACAGCCATTTGTTAATCGGTCAGCATTTAATTGCGACTTTAGAGGAAGTTTCCTTAGGATTTATACTATCTGTCATAGGGGGCGTTATTCTAGCGGTAGGTATGCATATATTCCGTCCACTTGAGAAAGCTCTCTATCCTTTCCTCATTATTAGTCAGACCATCCCTTTAATCGCGCTCTCTCCCATCTTCATCATGTGGTTCGGATACAGCATTTGGAGTAAGGTGGCCGTAGTATTCCTGACTGCATTCTTTCCGATTGTAGTGAGTACATACGATGGTCTCAAGAAAGGCAATCGCGATTATACCGAGTTACTCATGACCATGGGGGCCAACCGCTTTGATATTTTTCGAACCATTGAAATTCCTATGGCCTTGCCTTCCTTCTTCTCAGGATTAAAACTATCCATCGTATATTGTGTCGTTGGCGCTACGATTGGCGAATGGTTAGGCGGTACGAAAGGTCTAGGTTACTTCAGCCGAAGGATGTCGAGTAATATGCATACAGATGCCATGTTCGCATCCATATTGTTACTTTCTTTACTTGGCATTTCCCTTTTTATGACGATTGTAATCATAGAGAAACAAATTCTTAAGAGAAGAGGAACAACGAAATGACAGGAACAAGGAACTCAATGATCTCAATACTACTTATATGCATACTACTATCACTTACCGGTTGTGGAAACGGAGCTATTTCAAATCAAGGCACTGCACAGCCCTCTACTTCTTCTGAAAAAGAAGTTCAAGAACTCTCGATCATGCTCGATTGGTATCCAAATGCTGTTCACTCTTTCTTATATACAGCACAAAAGAATGGGTATTTCACAGAACAAGGATTACAAGTAAACATTCAAATGCCCGCAGAAACCAATGACGCTTTGAAACTAGTGGCTACTGGCAAAATCGATCTAGCCCTTAGCTATCAACCTCAAGTCCTTATGGCCCGAGGTGAGAATATTCCCGTTAAATCGATAGCCGCTATCGTTAGACATCCTCTCAATCATCTTATGGTGCCTGCTGGTGGAAAGGTTAAATCGCCCAAAGATCTAGTCGGCGCAAACGTCGGATACTCTTCCATCCCTTTATATGAAGCTATGGTACATACGATGATTAAGAACGATGGAGGCGACTCTCAGAACGTCAATATGATCGATGTAGGATATGATCTGATTCCTTCCATTGCAACATCCAAGGTTGATGCGATCATGGGTGGATTCATTAATCATGAGCAACTCATACTGGCTAAGCAAGGTCACCCTATGGTCTCTCTAAATCCTACGGAATATGGTGTACCAGATTATTATGAGCTTGTACTCGTCGCTAGCGACCAAGGCTTGAAAGAGAAGCCAGAGTTACTTGCCAAGTTTGTTACAGCCATTCGAGAAGGACAACAAAATGTACACCAGCACCCTGACCAAGCTCTATCCGTTCTTTTCGAACATGAAGATCAAACATCACCTCTAGATAAAGAAATAGAAACGAAGAGTTTACAGATGCTATTACCCCTTATGGATGCTAAGGATCAACCTTTCGGATATCAAGCACCAGAATCATGGGAGAACGTTAATCAATGGCTCATGAATAATAAGCTATTACCTAATGCGGTCAACGCTAATGATGCATTTATCAATTTATAATTCATTCCAAGGAGGAATTTAATCATGACATTTCTACAAAAAGTACGTCAAAAGAGACCACTAGTACACAACATCACCAATACGGTAGTTACCAATTTCACTGCCAATGGGCTCCTAGCTTTAGGTGCCTCTCCTTTTATGGCTGATGGTATCGAAGAGGTAGCTGACGTTGCTAAGATCGCTGATGCAGCACTATTCAACATGGGGACTCTGAATGAAAGTATTGTGAACTCCATCCTCATTGCAGGTAAATCATCAAATGAGCGCAACGTGCCCATCGTATTTGATCCAGTCGGTGCAGGCGCTACTTCCTATCGTACAGCTATAGCACAGCTAATAACCCAAGAAATCAAGCTTACCGTACTACGTGGGAATGTTGCTGAGGTAGCCCATGTTATTGGTGAGAGTTGGTCCATTAAAGGCGTTGATGCTGGTGCTGGTGAAGGAAACGTGATCCTACTCGCGCAAAAGGCAGCTCAAAAGTTAGGTTGTATTGTTGTAATTACGGGAGCGGATGATGTCATTACGGACGGACAAACGACATATCTCGTGAGTAATGGTCACCCCATTTTGACAAAGGTGACGGGTTGCGGATGTTTACTTGGCTCTGTCATCGCTGCCTTTTTAAGTGTTGCGGAGCAACAATCGATTGAATCGGTTACCGAGGCCGTTGCCTTCTATGGTATTGCCGCAGAAATCGCTGCTGAGAAGACAGAAGCACAAGGACCTGGCAGCTTTCAGATTGAATTCCTGAATCATTTAGCGTTGGTGACCCCAGAAATTGTCCAATTAAGAGCAAACATTCAAAAGATTCAATAGATTCAATAGATGAGACGAATATAATCGGTGATATTTCAAGTACTGAAAAGAACATGAATAGGCGAGTCATCTAATACGAGATATTTCGAGAACTTGAAAAGAACTTTGAAGGAGGTTACATCATGACTATATATAAAGCTTTCACTATAGCAGGTTCTGACAGTGGTGGTGGTGCTGGCATCCAGGCTGATTTGAAGACATTTCAAGAACTAGGTGTGTATGGAATGTCTGCAATCACTGCGATCACAGCACAGAACACATTAGGTGTTCAGGGGGTCTTCCCCACAAGCACTGAAGCCATTGCAATGCAATTAGACTCCATCGGTAGTGATTTAGCTCCTGATGCAGTGAAGACGGGGATGTTATTTAGTGAAGAGATTATCCGTATCGTAGCTGACAAAGTACGGCGGTATAATTGGCGCAACTTAGTTATTGATCCTGTCATGGTCGCCAAAGGTGGCTCCCCTCTTTTGCAACAAGAAGCCGTTCAATCCGTCATTACACATCTGCTCCCCCTTGCTCTAGTCTCTACGCCCAATTTACCCGAAGCAGAGATCCTAACCCGAATGTCTATTCGAACTTTGAGCGATCGGGAAGAAGCAGCCAAAATCATCGTTCAGATGGGTAGTCAATATGTTGTCATGAAAGGCGGACACGATACTTCAACGGATCAAGTGGTAGACCTACTTTATGATGGAGAGAATTACATATATATGGAGAACATACGGATTGAGACGAGACATACTCATGGTACAGGATGCACTTACTCAGCGGCGATAACAGCAGAATTAGCAAAAGGAAAAAATGTCCTCGAAGCTGTTCAAATCGCTAAAGCATTCATTCAATCGTCGATTGAGGATCAACTAGGAATGGGATCCGGTCATGGACCTACGAACCATTTTGCTTATCAGAGAAGACAGCGTGGTGAAATACGTGTCTAGTATTCATTCTGAGACCATGCGAAAGCATCTTAAGCTTTACTTCATCATGGGGAGTATCAACTGTCAGAGGCACCCTGTGAATGTATTGTCTGAGGCCATTGCAGGAGGAATTACTTTATTTCAATATCGTGAAAAAGGGCCTGGTGCTCTCATGGGTCAAGCAAACCTTGATTTAGCCAAACAACTACAGAAGCTGTGCCGGGAACATCATATCCCTTTCATCGTGAACGACGATATCAGTCTAGCTATGGCTATTGGAGCGGATGGTGTCCATGTTGGACAGGATGATGAATCTGCAAGCGTTATACGTAAAAAATTAGGCGCACACACCATAGTTGGCGTCTCAGCTCATACATTTGCAGAAGCTCAACAAGCGATACAAGATGGTGCCAACTATTTGGGTATAGGTCCTATTTATCCAACACAATCTAAACCTGATGCTAAGGAAGTTCAGGGTACAGGCCTTATTCAAGAATTACGCACAAAGGGTATTGATATTCCCCTAGTAGGTATAGGTGGAATCACGGTAGACAATGCTGCAGCAGTTATCAAAGCTGGCGCAGATGGTATATCTGTCATATCAGCGATAGCTAATGCAGCTTCAGTTCGTGATGCAGCAGCAAGCTTCATATAAATGATTCACTAAACCATCACAGCAAAAAAAGGGTACTCTATATGTTAAAGTACCCTTTCATCAAGACAAGGGTCGATAGACTTCGACGAATACACAATCATTCAATTAACTAAATCCATTCTATTCATTATCCGACACATCAGGCACTATTCTACCATCCCAATAACAGTCTCTATTCTCTCTATCCTTCATAGTTGTTCATCTCGTCATCAGTTGTACGTCTTCAAAAAAGTCCTTTACTCGTTCTTCACTTCACTCTCGTAATCGATCTGCGGGATACTGAATTCCTATCTGTCGTCTAGCTTCCTCCATTACTCTCGCAACGGCTAACGAATTAGCTAAGGTGTTTACTGAACTTTCTCGTTGACCCATCTGAAGTAATTCTATAAATTCTTGAATCTCATAATACATCGGTTTATGTATATCTGGTCGGTTTAGATCTTCAATCGTACCATCCCTATAATGTATCTTAACATCTTGTGGCGAGCTGATCTTATCAATAACCATCGTACCGTTCTCTCCCTGAATTTCTACGGGTAAAAAGGAATCAGCTATTTTGGAATGCATGATAACCGCATCCATCTTTCCATATTGCATGACCATACTTCCTTCTCCGTCAGCCCCAGTCGATAGTAATACACCCGTAGCCTCAATAGATTGTGGTTTACCAAAAAGAGTCACCATTGGATAGATGCAATATACACCCAGATCCATTAAAGAACCATTGGAATAAGACAAATTGAAGACATTTGGAATATTGCCCTTTTGTAGTTCCTCATAACTTGAAGTATAACGACAAAAACTTGCAAAATAGCGACGTATGCGACCGATTTTATACAAGTTGTCCTTCATAATAGTAAAGGATGGCATGAGTGTCGATTTCATAGCCTCCATCAAGAGGACATCATTCGTCCTTGCTGTATCAATCATTTCTTGCATTTCTCTCACATTCGATGCCATAGGCTTCTCACATAAGACATGTTTACCATGATTCATACATACTATAGCTTGTTCAGCATGGGATGAATTCGGACTCGCAATGTAGACAGCATCTAGTTCATTACTCGAGACCATTTCCTTCAAGTCAGTATAGACCATTGGGATATCATATTTAGTAGCAAATGCTCTACCCTTCTCTTCTGTTCGAGAGTAGACTGCACTTAAGACAAATTCCCCTGACTCCATTCCAGCTTGAATGAAGCGTTCCGTTATCCAGCTGGTTCCAATGATTCCAAATCGTATCATAGTGATCCATTCCCTTCCTTGTCCTCTATTAGATCATGCTCATATATAATTGCTTGTATAAGGATAATACTCTTCATTTCTATCCGCATCATAATTAGCAAAAAAAAGGATCCCAACTAAGGCATCCTCCTACTATTCAAGTATGATAATTGTAACAATATTATGGCGAAATAGGAACCGTCATTTCGATCTTTATCAGATAGAATTGCTATTCAAATAAACAAAAAGAGCTACGATAACTCGCAGCTCTTTTTGTTTATTGCTAATTCAATTACTTGTTAACCTTTAAGCGGGTGATGGGAATCGAACCCACGCTATCAGCTTGGAAGGCTGAAGTTCTACCATTGAACTACACCCGCGTACATAAAATATCGGGACGACACGATTTGAACATGCGACCCCCTGGACCCAAACCAGGTGCTCTACCAAGCTGAGCTACGTCCCGATGTTTTGAAATAGATACTCGGTAATTTATATACCTATAGGCTATTTCGATAAAAATGGTGCGCGTGGAGGGACTTGAACCCCCACGTCGTGAAACGCTAGATCCTAAGTCTAGTGCGTCTGCCAATTCCGCCACACGCGCACAATGAAAATATATGGTGGGACATGAAGGGCTTGAACCTTCGACACCCTGATTAAGAGTCAGGTGCTCTACCAACTGAGCTAATGTCCCTTAGTAAAAATGGCGGAACCGACGGGATTCGAACCCGCGATCTCCTGCGTGACAGGCAGGCATGTTAGGCCAACTACACCACGGTTCCACAGTAATCAATTCCTTTAAGGAATATAATTGGTTGCGGGGGCAGGATTTGAACCTGCGGCCTTCGGGTTATGAGCCCGACGAGCTACCGGGCTGCTCCACCCCGCGTCATTAAGCAATATGATATTGGTGACCCGTAGGGGAATCGAACCCCTGTTACCTCCGTGAAAGGGAGGTGTCTTAACCGCTTGACCAACGGGCCACATATGTAGAATCTTTCTGGCGGAGAGAGAGGGATTCGAACCCTCGAGACGCTTTTGGCGCCTACACGATTTCCAATCGTGCTCCTTCGGCCAGCTCGGACACCTCTCCATATGGCTCCCCGAACAGGACTCGAACCTGTGACAACTCGATTAACAGTCGAGTGCTCTACCAACTGAGCTATCAGGGAATATAAGCGTTTGTGTTACAAACGCAACCTGTAAGATATCAGTGACATATGCATGTACAATATCTTTCAGAAAAGCTGCTTGGCGACGTCCTACTCTCCCAGGACCCTGCGGTCCAAGTACCATCGGCGCTGGAGGGCTTAACGGTCGTGTTCGGGATGGGTACGTGTGGAACCCCTCCGCTATCGCCACCAAACAGGATTTTTGTGCTGCTTATCTACTTTGTTAATACTTCAACAAAATATCCAACCCTATAAAGGGCATGCAACATAAAATCAGTACAAGGTTTAATCCTTGAAAACTAGATACGAATGAATTTGCAGTTCGAAACTTACATTTGCTTCTGAAGCCTAAACTTCATAATAAGCATATGCTTACGAAG
>NZ_LVJH01000015.1 GCF_001637205.1 Paenibacillus glacialis | reverse complement strand
ATCGATTATTACAACAACAAGCGAATTAAAGCAAAACTAAAAGGCCTAAGTCCGGTACAGTACCGAACTCAGGCCCAAAAAGTCGCCTAATTATATAACCTGTCTAACTTTAAGGGGTCACTTCAGAATACTTAGGTGGTCTTTTGATTTGTTCTAATGAATGACTGGTTTCATAAAGATTTAAATTTCACTTTCTTTGAATCTACATTAAGACTAATTAAATATTTTAATGTAAACTTCTCTCTTTCGGAACCAATCAAGTTTTTTGGGAAAATTAAAGCTGTATTGCTAGAGATAAAAACAATAATAAGATTCCTAGTCTCAAATACTTTTTTTACATACTCCCATTTCACTTCGCCTGTGCTTCCTTCAGAAGTTGTGTGAATTCCGTTATTACTAATTGTATATGTATATTCCTGCTGCATTAGTTCATTACTTAAAAATGTTTTTTTAGATTGATTTCTTAAACTGAATTTAAATATAAGCCAGAGCAACGTGCTCATTAATAAACAAATAATAAACTTGGGTATGACGCTACTCTCTATTTCTTTAAAGTATAACAATATGAATAAACCCACAAAAAGCAATGTAGTCATATATACTCTTCTTCGTTTAGTAAATGCAAGATTATACTCCAATATATTCTCTAACTTTAGCTTGACCCTAAGTATCAATTCTTTTTCCAAGATAAATCTCTCCCATACATGTTTTATTGTTTCATACAGATTCTACCATCTAACATTGTATAGGTCTATAGATCTATGTCGGAAAATGATGATATTTGAAATTACAAGCGAAGGACATCCTTAATCAAATAAGCAATTTATAAGGTTTTTCTCATAATGCACTCAACAACACCATATTAATTTTAATATTGATTTTTACTTTAAAGATAAAGTTATCAATTCAAACTAATAAATTCAATCTCCAAGGAATCGCTCTTTGATCATGTCGTAATACATTTTTCAATAAAATCTTGTACTGTCTTAAAAGCTTGGCATCGCTAAGAGTAATATAAAACACTTTCATAATTAGCCTCATCTGTTTCTTTATTAACTTCATTTTTTCCAAATTCAATAATTTATTTTCATCGTGATAAGCCTCAAAAAGCGATATATTCTATGCTAATTTCTCATGCATCTCTAAGGTTCAACCAAATCATTCATAGAAAGCTGATCCACACAGTTCAATTCTAATCAATAATATTTATCAGTTTATTAACAGTTCCTCTAACACGACAATTTAGACGCTTGGCGATATGCTGGATTGATTTATTATTCTATTCCATATAATTCTCACTAATAAAATAGGATGTCTTAAAATTGATTTTAAGCCTTCTATGCTTATGTGATATACAGAGGAACAAGGCGCGTCAAATTTGACGTACCTTGTATGGGTTTCCATTACTTTACACTCACCAAGGAAAAACCCCCTTTACCTATGCTAGATGCGATGTAGCAGTTCTTACCTACGGAAAATTTTCAATAGCCTATTTACATGAATAATAATTGTAGAATAAACAATCCTTCCTTAGGCAGGTGTGTTTGTCGTGTACCTTGCAAATCGGTGAGTCCTAACTCGAGATGCTCTTACCTGAATATAGTTAAGTTATTAATGATTTTGTAACCCATTATATCTATTATTGGTCTTCCTGACTCTGCCATCCGTGAAGCTGTTGAAAGAGTTCGAGCAGCCATCAAGAACTGTGGATTTCGATTTCCCAATCAAAGAGTTACGATCAACTTAGCGCCAGCCGACCTCCGAAAGAAAGGTTCAGCATTTGATTTAGCCATAGCACTGGGTATTCTGATTACCAGCGGGCAGATTATTCTTCCTTCTGATATCCGATTACTAATGATCGGTGAGCTTGCATTAGATGGGACTTTGAGACCGGTGTCAGGTGTTCTATCTATGGTAGATCGTGCGAAACAAGAAGGGTTTAATGCGGTTCTATTACCCGAAGAGAATGGTACCGAGGCAGATTTAATCAAAGAAATAAATGTCTATAGTCTAGGACACCTCAGAGAATTGTTGTACCCCGATGGCATTCTACTACCTAGGACTGGGAGAAAGGAATCCGATCCTCCTGTTATTCTTCATTCATTGGACTTTCTCTACAAATCTCCGTCCTCTACGCCTATATTATCAGCTTCCGGTATTCACTCTGCCAGTTATGAAGATTATAGCGATGTATTAGGGCAACAGCACGTAAAGCGAGCACTGACTATCGCTGCAGCTGGAATGCATAATATTGTACTTATTGGTCCTCCTGGTACTGGTAAAACGATGCTCATCAAACGTCTACCTACCATTCTGCCTGCTTTAACCGAACAAGAATCTCTAGAGACGATCAAAATTTTCAGTGCGGCTGGCAAACTAAAAGAACCATCCACAGGCTTGCTGAAACAGCGTCCCTTCCGCTCGCCTCACCATACCATTTCCTCAGGAGAACTCATCGGAGGGGGAACTATTCCTGAACCAGGTGAAGTCAGTCTTGCCCACCGTGGAATATTATTTCTAGATGAACTGCCTGAGTTCTCTCGTAATGTATTAGAAGTATTACGCCAACCTTTAGAAGACCGTGCTGTAACGATTAGTCGTGCTCGCGCAGTTCATACATTTCCAGCACACTTCATGTTATGCGCTTCTATGAATCCATGTCGGTGTGGCTATCTCGGAAGCGATCATCCTGAGCACCGTTGTACTTGTAGTAGTACACGTATTGCACACTATCGAGCCAAAATATCCGGTCCTTTATTGGATAGAATTGACCTTCGAGTGGATGTTCCTCGTCCCAAAGAGTGGACTAAAGAGACATTTAGTTTATCTTCGGAAGAAATGAGAGAACGTGTAATGTTAGCACATCGTATCCAACTACGACGTTACCGCCACTTACCTTTCTCCTACAATAGTGAATTAGGGGGAAGACATCTTCGTGACTTTGCAGCGCTCTCGTCTGATACAGCAACGATGCTACAAGAAACGTTGGAGGCTCTTGGACTCAGCATGCGAGCTTATGACAGAATTCTAAAATTAGCGAGGACGATCGCAGATCTAGATGCCAAAGATACCATCGGATCTTCGCATGTCGCAGAAGCCATTCAATATCGGAATTTGGATCGGCAACAAAGTCAGGGGGAGGAAGTGTTCTAATAATTTACACACCCTCCGTAAAAACATATAAATGAATTCAATCTATCTCTGATTTGAAATCAAAGAAATTGTCAAATATGATGATTATTGTGGAGCGACTCTTCCTTACGAAGGATCGCTCTTTCTTATGCAACGAAATGAGCCGAATATGATGAGCTCTTGTTCATTAGTTTCATAAAGAAGAGTTCTTGATATTCGACTTATTATACTTGTGAGGTGAGAAAAAGATTACCTCAACTTCACGTGTATTATCTAGGTTAAAACGCCTCAACGATATGATCCAAACTAGATACTGTCATGTCAACATGCAGAAGTACGGCGATGACATCAAATCGTATTATTGTTGTTTCGATATCTATTTGTTTATATAATAAATAGACTTCCGCTGTTTTGCGAACCTGATTCATTTTATGGGCATTTACGGACTCTGCTGGTGTGCCATACCTTGAACTTCCACTACGGCTTCGCACCTCAACAAAAACTAAATAATCCTCTTTGCTAGCTACAATGTCTAACTCCCCACTGCGGCAACGCCAATTACGATCTATAATTTCATATCCTTGATTTGCTAAGTAAATGGCAGCCTGTTCTTCAGCGGCAGCCCCTTTTTGCTTACGTGTGTCTCTCTTAGGCCTTTCTTCCATTAGCTATGCCTTCCTTCTTTAGCTAAGCCATCTGTACGATAGATATATGAAAGCACCTCAGCCACAAGTTGATATAGTTCAGCTGGAATCTGTTGATCTAGATCCAACTGAGATAGAACCTCCACTAAAGCTGCGTCTTCCTGGACAGGAACGCCATTCTCTTTCGCTTTCGCAAGAATAGTCTCTGCTAGTCTACCGCTTCCTTTAGCTACTACGATAGGTGCCTCAGACTCACCCGGAGTATATTTTAACGCGACTGCCTTTTTCATAGAAAGAGCTAATTCCTCTTGAGTCTTTTCATTCATATCCGCATATCCACTCCCTTATATGTAGGAGGCGTATATTCTGAAGTCACGCTACCCTGTTTGCCATCTACTTTAGCGACAGTGGGTATCGGAAGTGGTTCTGATTTAAGGCTTAACAGCTGATAACCAATGGAATGAATGGCTTGGGATATTTCGTCCCGACGATCTTCTATGAGTGACGTCATCCATTCATGATCATTATGAATTTTCAGACTGACGATTTTATCGACTACTCGTACATCAACTAATGTTGATCCTAAATGCTTCATATCCAAATCAAACCATAGACGACAGTTAGATGCATCGAGTTCTCCTTTTTTCCCCCTACGAGCTTGAATATGAACAGACGCTGTCTCCTGACCATCTTGACCATTCAGTGGAATAAACATCGTGACTTGGGCGAATGGAGCCGTACGATCAGTATTCAGCAATAGCTGTTGTCCAGTCATATGCTGAACAAGCTGTTGTGCTGCTTCCTTCAGTGTAGGTGGAAGATCCGTTCTATCTAACATTTCTAGAAGAAGACCTTTTAAAGAGTCCTGATTCAGACCTATTACTTCCTGACTAATGATATTCCCAGGCAGTGTAGATATGGCGTTGACTCCACGAAGCATCGCTTCCGGCGTACCTTTAGCAATATGCGCTAGAGGCGCATCTGAAGTAGGCTGTGTTACTTGCTCCTGTGTAGCCACAGGCAAGTTAACGGTTGGTGTCGTAGCGCTTGTTGATGGTGCTGTGACACCCGCATGTGGAACTGTCGGAGCACCGTTACCTGCGGTTGGCGTCGGTTGTGGTTGCAGCAGCGGCACAGCAGCGGCCGTGTTGCCTAACGGCATGTTCCCTGCCGCGGTTGCGCCCTGCGGCACTTGTTGCGCTTGCGGCGTCACACCGCCGCGCAAAGCCTGCTGCTCGTGCTCCGCACCGAGCAGCTTCAACATGCGCCCTACCCAAGGTGCTTCGCCCTGGGTTGGCGCAGGCTGTCGCGAAGCACCTACGGGTGCTTCGGCCATAGATGCCGCCGTTTGCGTAGCCGCCGGCGGCACGACTGCTGCTGTCCCTCCGGGTGCAGCAGCAGTGGCACTTGCCGGCGGTGTTACAACGCCGGATAAAGAATCAGCCACTGGCGCAGCTACGCCAGTGATATTTCCACCGCCACTTGGCGAAGCCGTGGCGGGTAGAACTGCCACCGTCGAGCCCTGCGACGGCGAGTTTGCAGGCAGCTGCGTGCCGCGCAGCTGCTGCAGTATGTCCTGCAGCTTCGCTAGAAGCGGCTGCAGGGGTGTAGCTGCGGCGCCACTTGAAGCCGCAGTTCCTGATGCAGTTCCTTGCGTTGCAACACCCTTCCCAGGGGCTTCACTTGATGTCCCTGTCGATGCTTGCGCCCCCTGCGATCCTTGTGCTACTTGCGCTCCTACTATACTCCCTGTTTTCCCCGCCGTATCTTGCGTTCCAGTCGTTCCTGACACCTGCGTTGTTCCTACCGTCACTTGCGATTCTGTCATGCCTTTGGATTGTAAAGCTTCTCCTGCATGATTAGCTAACAAGGTAAGCTGTTCACTGAGTCCGGACAACAGTTGATGTAGTGGAGGTCCGAAGACTGCTTGTTGCAGACCTCTCACACTCTCACCCGTCATGGGTAACCCGCGTTGAAAAGCGATAGCAGCAGACTGAAGCCATTGCTCTGATGGGACACCAGCTGGCTTCTCCATCAGAATAGCTTTAAATAAAGTGGCATTCTCCTTCGTAAGAGGTACACCGCTAGCCTGAAGCGTTTGAATCATTTCACGATTCGCTTTTGTATCCGTCAACCCGACCGCAGTTAAGACATCACCCATAGATTTAGCAGTTAACGACGTAGATGAAGATTCACTTAAAGGCTTTAATACCATCATGCCACCCTCATCTGGAGATTGCACTTGCAACATGGTAGCTTGTCCCTGTTGTAGTGGTGTCTCTAATTTAGCATGCACTTTTACGCCCTGAATTTGGATTTCCGCTTCTTGTCCATCATCAGAGACGCTAAGGACTACGCCACGAACCACCTGTCCCGTCTTTACATCTAATTGCTTAATATCCCCAGGTTTGCTGTCGCCCAGCAAACCACGGATTAATGATCCGATGTTCACAGTTGTTCCTCCGTTTTCAAATCGCTCTTTCTCTCTATATCGGTGCTAAGGTCTATTGTCTTAAGCACTTCTTTTTTTCAGAACAATGTTTGTTGCTCCGCTTCAATATTTTTGAGGAAGCTACGACGATGCATTGGCGTTGCACCCATGTCCGCAATTTGTGCTCTATGTAACTTCGTTGCATAACCTTTGTGTATGGATATCCCATATTCAGGATACATCGCTTCCCATGCGCCTTCGCATAATCTATCGCGTGTAACCTTGGCAATAATAGAAGCTGCAGCAATCGATTGGCTGTTAGCATCTCCTTTAATGATCGATAGTTGAGGTATATCGGAATCTACCTTTTCTGCATCTACAAGTAGAAAATTAGGCTCAATCGATAGATCCTCTAGCGCTCTTTTCATTGCAAGTCTTGATGCTTGTTTAATATTAATACGATCGATTGTAGCCGAATCCGCATACCCAACACTCACTGCTATAGCATTCTCCATGATGACATCATATAGAGCATCACGTTTCTTCGCGCTTAACTTCTTCGAATCGTTAACGCCTTCAATATGGAGTCCTTGTGGAAGGATAACTGCCGCGGCAATCACATCACCAAATAGACAGCCCCGTCCAACTTCATCTATACCTGCAATATGTTGATAGGATTGCTCCCAGTAATATGCTTCATGTTTAAGCAAATCAATAACTTCATCTTCTTTTATTTTACCCATGATATTCACACGATCCTTCCGTACACATCTTGCACAATCTGTACATTTATTTCACTTAAGCTTACCATATCTTCATTCTTATATTTCAAAAATAAAAAAAGCCACCGTAGGATCGGTGGCTTCAAACCTTTATTAATAAGGTGCTTCCATTGAGAAACGGCCTAATTTACCAGCCCGGAGCTCCCGCAGTAACGTCCCACAAGCTTTCTCCAAGTCAACTCTTCCGCCACTAATGATACAACCGCGTCTACGGCCAACCTCTTCCATAATCGCGACAATTTCATCAGGATTCTCGAAATCTGTTGGTTGTTCGCATTGAAGATCAAAACGTTCTTTGAAAGGAGCCCAATAGTATTTCGCAAGATATTTGATTCCGAAAAAGGCTACATCCTCTGCATTGAGAGTTTCTGCCTTAATCGCTCCAGTTACCGCTAGCCGATAACCTACATTCATATCTTCGAACTTAGGCCATAGAATCCCTGGTGTATCCAGCAATTCCATTTCTTTGCTTACTTTAATCCATTGTTGACCTTTGGTCACACCAGGACGGTCACCTGTTAGGGCAACAGCACGTCCAGCAAGCTTATTGATCAATGTGGATTTACCTACGTTTGGAATACCCACAATCAATGCCCGAATAGCTCTTGGATTCATACCTTTAGAAACTTGCTTGTCAATCTTAGCTTTCATCAGCATTTTAAGCTGCGTTGGGATTTCTTTCATACCCGTACCTGTTGATGCATCAACAGGTAAAGCTATATGTCCTTCTCTTTTGAAATACGCTAACCATTCTCTTGTCACTTCCGCATCCGCTAAATCCGCTTTATTCAAAATGATAAGCCGAGGTTTGCCCCCGAGAATCTCATCAATCATCGGATTCCGACTTGAAAGTGGCAATCGAGCGTCAACCAACTCAATAACTGCGTCAATCAACTTTAATTGTTCTTGAATTTGGCGGCGAGCTCTGGTCATATGACCAGGGAACCACTGAATCGTCACCGTCATCACCTCATCTTCTTTACCACAACTAATCCATAACAATCATGGGGTTTAATGGTTGATCCATTCCATATCTTTCACTGGCCAGAAAATCACATCTGCACGGCCTACAATATCACCAAGTGGAACATAGCCAATCATCCGGCTATCCGTACTATCTGAACGGTTATCCCCCATCACAAATATATGTCCTTCCGGCACTGTACCGTCTGGAAAACGCTCGTTAGGGAAATCTTTATTGTTATAAGTCATATTTTCTTTGTGTCTGCTGTCAATTTCATCTTGTATGTATGGCTCTTTAATAGGTTCCCCATTAACATAAACGGTATCCCCTTCCACCTTAACGGTGTCTCCAGCCACACCAATAACTCGCTTAATAAAATCCCTGCCTTCGGAAGGAACATGAAAGACAATGACTTCCCCCTTCTTTGGCTTACGAATATCATACAAAATTTCGTTCACAATTAAACGTTCTCCTGTATGAAAGTTAGGCTTCATGGAAGGTCCATCTACAATAAATGGTTTAAAAAGAAGCCAACGAATAAGTACCACTAGGATCACCGCGATAACAATGGCCTTAATCCACTCCACAATTTCATTATTTCCTTTTTTCGCTGGTTTATCATCATGCTCTTTAAATTCAGCTGTATCTGTCTGAACTCCTAAGTCCTGCTGCATCATTCATCACCCTCTCTGAACCTAATGAAATGCAAATAGATAACGAATAGGAACCCTGTTTTTTACTATTTTAGAAAAGAAAAGCTCCTTAACGGAGCTTAATCACCTAATAAATGTAAGCACAATTCATCCATATGCCCTATTTATCCTAAAACGAAAGGGACTTGAAATCAAGCCCCTTAACGTTGTCCGCTTTTTAACGGCGAATTTCTTTAATTCTTGCTGCTTTACCGCGTAGATCGCGAAGATAGAAGAGTTTAGCACGACGTACTTTACCACGACGAGTCACTTCAATTTTCTCGAGTTTAGGCGAGTTAAGCGGGAAAGTTCTTTCCACACCAACACCGTAAGAAATTTTACGTACTGTAAAAGTTTCACCGATTCCGCCACCACGACGCTGAATAACAACACCTTCGAACAATTGGACACGCTCACGTGTTCCCTCGATAACTTTTACATGTACTTTCAAAGTATCTCCAGGGCGAAAGTTTGGCAAATCTGTGCGAAGTTGATCTTGAGTAATCGCTTGTAGGATATTCATATTAGAATTCCCTCCTTCCATACAGGTGTTCTTGCCTCTTCCAAAGAAATGATATTCTCTTTCATTATCGACAGAGGACCACCGTATTCATACACAACAGGAGTAATTATAACATAAATTTCGCTTAGCTTGCAAGAAGTTTTGAATTCTATCCATATAGTAAAATTTAACATGTATAATCATTTAAATTTTACAATCGCACATAAACATATATTGACAAATCATGGATACCTATTAAAATAAACATAACGTTAAAATTATTTTAATGTTAATAAAAATTTATAGGAGTGTTTCCTATGACAGATGCCGCACTAACCAAGAAACCTGGACTAAGAGAATTAAAAGTTAACAAAACTTTTATGTTATTTCTTGCTGCCAAGATTATCTCGCGCTTTGGAGATTCCATTGATTCGATTGCATATAGTTGGATGGTCTACTTGCTCACGGGATCGAAAGTTCTCATGGGCACTTTGTTTGCCATTAATTTTGTTCCGGGAATATTATTCAGCCTCTTTACAGGTGTCCTCGTAGATCGTTGGAACCCACGTATTATTGTCATGATCGCTGACTTAAGCCGCGGCATTATGGTTATCATTACAGGATTGTTATATTGGCAAGGACTCTTGCAACCTTGGCATTTATTCTTGTTCACGTTTATCAACTCGACGTTTGAATGTTTTGCTACGCCCGCAGAAATGTCACTTGTCCCTCGTATACTTCCCAAGGAACTTCTACTCAGTGGCAATTCCGTCTCATCCTCTGCTGGGCGAATCGCCGAATTAGCTGGACTCGCAGCTGCTGGAGCCCTCATCGGACTCATTGGTGTGTCAGGAGCTATTGTGATAGATGGATTAACTTTTGTAATCTCAGCTTTACTTATTGCTTGTATCACGGTTCCCATTGAACCAACTACTCAGACAAGCGTAGCAAGTACTCAACCAACAACTTATTTTCAAGAATTTAAAGTAGGATTGAAATTTATCGCTTCTCATAGACTGCTACTTGTCATAATGTGTGTGGCAACCTTTGTTAATTTGTGTCTTACGCCCTTTAATGTGCTTAATACCGTTTATGTGAAGGAACTCCTTCATGCAGGTCCTATAGGGTTATCTATCCTTGGTATCTCTCTTATTTCAGGTATGCTTTCAAGTGGACTATGGCTTAGTATCAAAGGTTCCAACTTCAGAAAAAGTGTTCTGATTGTTAGTGGGTTCATTATCCTAGGAATAAATTACGCATTATTATTTATTCCAGTATCCTTCCCTATTTACCCTCTATATTCAGCTGCTATCTTTAGCTTTGGGATGGGTATTGCCGTTCCCCTCGTAAGCACGCCAACCACAACTTATTTAATGGAAGTTACACCAAAAGAAATGCTTGGTAGAGTTGGCGCGTTATTCAGTATGGTCTGCACCTGTGCTATGCCTGTAGGAAGTCTATTAGCAGGAATGGCTGCGGAACTCATACCCGTGCATATGCTCTACCTTATATTAGGTGGACTCCTTATGATTCCTGCTGGATTTTTATTAACACAAAAGAACTTCATGAAAATATAATAGCTGTCATTCTTTGAACTTTATCCACCTACAGATTATAATGAACACGTGCAGAATTTGCATAAATACTGGTTCTTATGACTGAGGTGCACATGGATGGATACAATAACATTAAAGACCCTAGCGGATATCAGAATATATTCAGATCCATACAGAATGGATATCATGAATGAATTCCTGAAGTTGGGAAGACCCGCCACCGTCAAGGAAATTGCAGATATCATGGGTGAAGTTCCTGCCAAAGTATATTATCACGCCAAAAAGTTAATAAGTATTGGCCTACTTACTTTAGACCATACCCAACAAATCAACGGCATTACGGCGAAGTATTATCAAGCCTTTCAGGGAATGATCGCTGTCAAACGTAGTGAAATTGATGCTCCTATCGAGAATATTGTATCTGAAACGCAGAAATTACTTGTTGATATCTATGACAAAAGCAAACAGAAATTTATCAGCTTAGTGGATATCAATATCCCTTTCGGCAATATAACTAATCGTTCTATCTATTTAACTAAAGAGGAAGCTGAACAATTCCATATCTTGCTTAACGAATATTGTGATAAACATCAGAAACCGCAACCTCATCTCCAACAAGAGAAATATGAAATCTTCGGTTCAATCATCAAAGAATCTTCTGATGAGATGAACTCACCGTCCTAGTTCCCTACATAACCAATTTCCACATAAAAAAACACCGAGAACAGGATGTTATTATAACATCGGATTTCGGTGTTTTTTTTATTATGCTAGTTCGATTAACGATTCTCTTCTTAAACCTGTTTCAAAAATTCCACAATGGTAAGAAGTCCTTTATCAAAGTTATCCAAATTGAAATGTTCATTCGGTGCGTGTAGATTCTCATCAGGTAGCCCGAAGCCCATCAATACGACTGGAACGTTTAACAATCGTCCAAATGTTTCGACAATCGGAATCGAACCTCCGTCTTTGGTGAATACAGGACGAACCCCATACACTTGATTAAATGCATCCGCCGCTTTCTGAAGCATCGGTGAAGTTGTATCCATCGTAAATGGATTTCCCTTTTCACGTTGAACAACGGACACTTTAGCGCCAACAGGAACATTCGCATGAATATGACGTTCAATTTTATTCAATATATCTTGTGGATTCTGATGGCCTACAAGGCGGCAAGTAATCTTCGCATGTGCTTCTTTTGGAATCACAGTCTTCGACCCTTCTCCTTGAAATCCACCGTACACCCCGTTCAATTCAAGTGTTGGACGAGCTCCCGTTCTTTCAACAAAGGAATACCCTTCCTCTCCGTAAAGCGCATCCAGACCTAAATCATGCTGTAATTTGTTCTCATCGATCGCTTGCTTCACGAACTCCGCTCTCATTTCAGGAGAAAGTTCAGGTACATCCGCATAGAACCCTTCCACACTAACCTGACCTTTATCATCGTGAAGTGTAGATAGTAGAGAAACAATCGCATGAAGTGCGTTAGGAACTCCCCCACCAAAAGTACCCGAATGAAGATCAGTATTGGCTGTCGTGATCTGAACATCTAATGAACAAAGTCCACGCAATCCTACACAAATCGCTGGTTTACCTTTTTCAAGTAAAGACGTATCTGAGATTAACACCACATCTGCTGACAATGCCTCACGGTGTTCTTCTAAGAATGAAGGTAGGTTCGGGCTCGTTACTTCCTCTTCACCTTCGATACAGAATTTAATATTTACAGGAAGCTCCTTCTCTTGTTTGAGGAGCGCTTCAACCGCTTTAATATGTAGAAATACTTGTCCTTTATCATCCGTTGCTCCCCGAGCGTAGATCTTATCTTCACGAATTGTCGGTTCAAACGGAGGTGTCTCCCACAAATGAAGCGGGTCAACGGGCTGTACATCATAATGTCCATATACGAGTACAGTAGGCTTACCCGGTGCATGTAAATGATCTGCGCACACAATAGGATGGCCTTCGGTTTGATGAATGGTTACATTCTCTAGACCTGCTTTAGATAATGAATCCGCTAGCCAATCCGCTGCACGTATGACATCTGCCTTGTGTTCAGATAGGGCAGAGATACTCGGAATGGATAACCATTCTTTTAACTCGTTCAAATGTTGCTCTCTTAAGTTTTCAAAATAGACTTTGTAATCCATCTTGTTCCTCCTCTTCCATTCTCGTGTTCTATTGCTTATTGTTACGAAGTTCACGGAGATATTTCTTGTCTTGATCCGTAAGCTGTAACTTATCCAGTAGATCAGGGCGCCGTGTAAACGTACGTTTCAATGCTTGTTGTCTTCGCCATACTTCAATATTAGCATGATGACCACTCAATAACATATCTGGTACCTTCCAACCACGGAATTCAGCAGGTCGTGTATAATGCGGATACTCGAGTAGCCCCGTACTAAATGAATCTGTCACTGCTGACATCTGATTACCTAATACACCCGGCAATAACCTTACGACAGCATCAATGACTGTCATAGCCGGTATTTCGCCACCAGTAAGAACATAGTCCCCGACTGATAGTTCATCTGTGACAAGATGCTCACGAATTCGTTCATCATACCCTTCATAGTGTCCACATATAAAGATGATATGTTCCTCTTTAGATAATTCTTCTGCTTTTTTCTGTGTGAATGTTTCTCCCTGTGGACACATTAGAATTACACGTGGAGGATTAACACTAGAAGTCATGACATGTTCTACAGCAGCAAAAATAGGCTCCGGCTTCAACACCATACCACCGCCTCCACCGTAAGGCGTATCGTCGACAGTATGATGTTTACTAAGAGAGAAGTCTCTGAAATTGATCGCATTCAAAGACACAATTCCCTTCTCATTCGCCTTGCCTAAAATACTACTCTCGAACACCCCTGTGAACATCTCAGGAAATAAGGTAAGCACATCTACCTTCATATTTATAACAATCCTTCCATGAGGTAAACCTTAACCTTCTTGTTACTAACATCTACATCTAATACCACTTCATCGATCACCGGAATTAGAATATCCGAACCAGATGAAGGTTTAACGACCCATACGTCATTCGCCCCTGGGGAAATAATTTCAGTAATAATGCCCAACGGTTTATCTTCATTATCATCTGTAAACACCGTACATCCAATAATATCGTGATAATAATATTCGTTGTCTGGTAGGTCTATAAGATCATCCTGAGATACTTTGAGCATACTTCCTTTATATTTCTCCACTTGGTTGATATTCGTGAAGCCTTCGAGCTTAACAATGTAGGTATTCTTATGGAATCGTGCGGATTCTACAGTGATCCAAAATGACGGTGTTCCGTCGCCAGGAATCAAGAATAAACGTTTCCCTTTAGCGAAACGTTGTTCTGGAAAATCCGTTATCGCTAACACTTTAATTTCACCCTTAATACCGTGTGTATTTACCAATTTACCAACCGTTAATAATTGCTCAGGCATATTTCTCCTCCTACAAAAAAAAGCGCTCTTCCGCGCAGAATACTTACATTCATGCTCATCACTATGTCTTCAGCATGTACGAAAAAGGGTTAGGACATGCATCCTAACCCACTTTCGTAAATCTTTAAGATATAATATCCACGGTTACGCGTTTGTCCATTTTGACTGCTGCAGATGTGACAACCGTGCGTAATGCTTTTGCGATCCTGCCTTGCTTACCGATAACCTTGCCCACATCATCAGGATGAATGGACAATTCATAGACAACAAGATGATCCTTCTCCACCGTCTTCACGGTCACATCTTCAGGATGATCCACCAAAGCCTTAGCAATAACACTAACTAATTCTTCCATAGATACCCCTCACCATCAGTCATTATTTCTGTAACTTAAGTTCATGGAATTTCTTCATTACGCCTGCTTTACTAAGCAAGTTACGAACTGTATCGGATGCTTGTGCACCGTTTTGAAGCCATGCCAAAGCTTTATCTTCATCAATTTTAACTACTGCCGGTGATTCAATCGGATTGTAGTAACCAATTTCTTCGATAAAACGACCATCACGCGGGGAACGGGAATCCGAAACCACGATACGGTAGAACGGCGCTTTATGGGCACCAATGCGTTTAAGACGAATACGTACTGCCACAAAATTCACCTCCTTCAATAAATAATCTTAGTATTAGTATTTTAACGGAAAGGAAACTTCATGCCGCCTTTTCCTGCTAATCCTTTTAACTGTTTCATTGCTTTTCCTTTAGGACCTTTAGGTCCCATCATATCGGAGAATTGCTTCATCATCCGACGCATTTCATCAAACTGTTTGATGAGACGGTTCACTTCGGCAATATTTGTTCCACTGCCTGTTGCAATTCGTTTACGTCGTTTGTGATCAATCATCTCAGGGTGTTGCTTTTCTTGCTTCGTCATGGAGAACACGATCGCTTCAATCCGACCCATTTGCTTGTCGTCCACTTTAAGATCTTTCGCTTGCTTCATCTTACCCATACCAGGAATCATATCCATAATCTGATCAAGTGGTCCAAGCTTCTTCACTTGATCCATTTGTTCGAGGAAATCATCGAACGTAAACTCTGCATTACGCATCTTACGTTCCATTTCTTTCGCTTTCTCGACATCGATATTAGACTGAGCTTTCTCGATTAGAGAGAGCATATCGCCCATTCCTAGAATTCGTGAAGCCATCCGTTCTGGATGGAAAGGCTCCAAAGCATCGATCTTCTCACCAAGCGCAGCAAATTTAATCGGGCAACCCGTTACCGCTTTGACTGAAAGCGCGGCCCCACCTCGTGTGTCACCATCTAATTTCGTGAGCACTACACCAGTGAGTGTAAGCTGTGTATTGAAGTTGTCAGCAACATTGACTGCATCCTGCCCTGTCATAGCATCAACTACAAGCAATACTTCGTCTGGGCTAACTTCCGTATGAATCTGACGCAATTCCTCCATCAGCTCTTCATCAATATGAAGACGACCGGCGGTATCTACGATCAGATAATCATGTCCGTTATCCTTGGCATGTTGCAAACCTTGTTTAGCGATTTCAACCGGACTAACCTTATCCCCGAGTGAAAACACCGGAACTTTAATCTGTTCTCCCAACACTTCCAGCTGCTTAATCGCAGCAGGGCGATAAATATCTGCAGCTACAAGTAACGGACGGCTATTCTGCTTCTGAAGTAGCTTAGCTAATTTAGCAGAGGTTGTTGTCTTACCTGCACCTTGAAGACCGACCATCATAATCACGGTTGGACCTTTATTTGCCTTAGCAAGCTTAGCTTGACTTCCGCCCATAAGCTCAGTCAATTCCTTATTGACAATGTCAATAATAATCATACCTGGAGTGAAGCTGTCCATTACTTCTTTCCCAATAGACTTCTCTTTAACTTTGGCAACGAATTCCTTGACTACTTTGAAATTAACGTCCGCTTCCAATAGGGCAAGACGCACTTCACGCATCGCTTCGTTCACATCATCCTCAGATACTTTACCTTTGCCACGAAGCTTACTAAATACGTTCTGCAGCCTGCCTGTTAATCCTTCAAATGCCATTCGCTGCCACCCCCCCGCTACTATTCATATACCTGCAAACGATCTAATATTGAGATCAGCTTTTCCTTATCTTCTGTTGAAACATCTACAGTAGTAAGTACATGTCTTAATTGTTCTAATTCGTGGTTACGTTGTTCATACTTTTGTAGAAGACTTAATTTCTCTTCGTACATATCAAGAACTTGTTCCGCACGTTTAATGTGCTCATAGACAGCTTGCCGACTGATTTGAAATTCTGCAGCAATTTCCCCAAGGGAAAAATCATCATGAAAATAATATTTAAGGAATGTCTGCTGCTTCTCAGTTAGCAGGTGTTCATAGAAATCGAACAACCGATTAATCCGGTTTGTTTTCTCTAACCTATCATCCTGACTCATTAAGGGCACTCCCTTCGTCAAGGAAAAACACTTTACACTCAACACAACTTATATTACATAAAATAAAGAGAGATGTCAAGCAAATATCCTTGTCATCTCTCTCTTAGCTAATTTTCCTTGCTTCAAATTATCAATCGACGGTCATGAATTGGGTAGTAAATATAGAAATACAGAGAAGAAATGAAGTATACTTCCGGCTAATACGAATAGATGCCATATGGCGTGGTGGTATGGAAACCCTCTCCAGACATAGAATACCGTTCCAAGTGTGTACATGATTCCACCCAGAGCTAGAAGTATCATCCCTCCGGAAGGTACAGCAGCCGTTAATGGAACCCACGCAATCACAATCAACCAACCCATCACGATATAGAAGATCGTAGACATGAATAAGAATCTCTTAACAAAAAAAGCTTTGAAGAGGCAGCCTAGAATAGCAAAGCCCCAAACAATACCGAATAAAGTCCAACCAAGCGGTCCACGTATAGCAACAAGCATAAAGGGAGTATAAGACCCTGCTATATAAAGATAAATAGACGAATGGTCAAAGAATTCGAACAAGTCCTTTGTCTTGCCTTCCTTGAAGCTGTGAACCAATGTCGAATTCAAATATAAAATGAGCATTGTCGATCCATAAATCGTGAAGCTCACAATATGCCACGGAGTTCCTTTGATACTAGCAAACACAATGAGTAATACAAGTGCCGCTACACTGAGAACTGCTCCAATCCCATGAGTAATCGCATTAGCTACTTCCTCACGGCGGGTGTAGATGTGCGTATTCGCCATAGATATTAGTCCTTTCACTATAAAATCATATTCCAAATTATACACGTCTTAAACGTTATATTCCATTATGCCGATATCGACTCACAAAGAAACGGCTACACCTTCCCTTAAGAAGGGGTATTTCCTCACTTCGGAAATATAAGAAGTAGCGTATCCACCTTGCTTATATGATAAAAAGACATCTACAGAACTGAAACTCTGCAGATGCCACACCATAATATAAGGCTACTCCTCTGAAACTGTGGCCTCATCCTTATTCTCTTCTTCTTCTTGAATCAATCCTGCGAATAATGCATGAACGAACTGCTCTGAATCAAAAGGCTGTAAGTCTTCCACTTTCTCACCAAGACCTACCAATTTCACCGGAATGTTCATTTCTTGACGAATAGCTACAACGATTCCGCCTTTAGCTGTTCCATCCAGTTTAGTAAGAACAAGACCTGTCACACCACTCTTTTCTCCAAAGAGCTTAGCTTGACTTAAGGCATTCTGACCTGTTGTAGCATCAAGTACCATTAAGACCTCATGGGGTGCACCTGGAATTTCACGCTGAATGACACGGAATATCTTGTTCAGCTCTTCCATCAGATTGGATTTGTTCTGTAAACGTCCCGCTGTATCACAGATAAGCACATCCACTTGACGTTGTTTCGCGGCTTGAACAGCATCAAACATAACGGCTGCCGGATCTGAACCTGCCTGCTGTTTGATGACTTCAACTCCAGCACGTTGTCCCCACACTTCAAGTTGCTCGATTGCTCCAGCACGGAATGTATCTCCAGCTGCTAATAGCACCTTTTTACCTTCTTGTTTAAAGCGGTATGCCATTTTACCAATCGTAGTTGTTTTCCCTACGCCGTTCACGCCTACAAATAGAATGACGGTTATGCCATCTTTATTCATTTTCAGGGAATTATCATCATCCCCGCGTAGAAGTTCCATTAACTTTTGGGATAAAATCGGTTGTAGTTCCAAAGCATTCTCAATCTTCTGCTTCTTCACTTCAACGCGCAACTCTTCAATTAATGTCATGACCGTGTTAACCCCAACGTCAGCACCGATTAGGATTTCTTCAAGTTCTTCATAGAACTCTTCATCTATTTTCTTACGACGGGTCATAAGATCAGATACCTTCTCTACAAATCCCTTACGTGTTTTCTCTAGCCCATCACGAAATTGCTTCGTTACAGCTTCTGTTTTACTCGAAATACTTTCTTTCAACTTTTTAAAGAAACTCATATGTTTCCTCCATCTCTTTATCTATATAGATTGAACTTGTGAGAGCAAACTTTAGTTCAATCTATCTATCACTATGTTAGGCAATTTCAGCTTCCTCATTCTCTAACTTAACAGAGACGAGCTTGGATACGCCGCCCTCTTCCATCGTAACACCATAGAGCACATCTGCTTCTTCCATCGTCCCTTTACGGTGTGTAACAACAATGAATTGGGTCTGTTCAGAGAATTCGCGCAAATATTGAGCAAAACGAACGACATTAGCTTCATCAAGTGCAGCTTCCACTTCATCCAACACACAGAAGGGAACTGGCTTAACTTGAAGAATAGCAAACAAGAGCGCCATGGCGGTCAATGCACGTTCTCCTCCAGAAAGAAGTTGTAGGTTCTGTAGCTTTTTGCCTGGTGGCTGAGCAACGATATCAATTCCTGTATCCAACATATTATCAGGGTCAATGAGAACAAGATCTGCTCTGCCTCCCCCGAATAACTTCATAAATACAGTTCCAAACTCTCGGCGAATCGCATCAAATGTAGCTTTGAAACGCTTTGACATTTCATCATCCATTTCGCGGATCACTTCATAAAGTGTCGTCTTGGCACCAATTAAATCTTCCTTCTGCTCACTCAGGAATTGGTAGCGTTCATTGACACGTTGGTATTCTTCAATCGCTCCAAGGTTCACTTCACCCAGTGATGATATGCTACGTTTCAGTTCTCGAACCTCGTTCTGAACCGCTAGCACATCCTCTGGAATAGGATACCGCTGTTTAGCCAATTCGTAACTCAGCTCATAATCTTCACTTAGTTTCTTGAGGATATTGTCCAGTTCCACGTCCAGTCGATTCACACCAATCTCCGTCTGGCGAAGCTGTTCCTCAACTGTACGAAGCTGCGTACGTTGCTCCTTGGTTTCGTTCTCCTGTAGCTCCAGTTTTTTAGACAGTTGCATACGTGATGCTCTCTTGAAATCTAGTTGTTGAGAAGATTCTTCCTTCTTAAGCTTGTACTGGTTCAAATTCTCAATTTGCTTAAGCGCTTCATTAGCATTCGTAAGGAGATCTGCTTCAATAGAGGCTAACAAGTTCTTAGTCTGGCGTAAATCTCGATCCTGGGAATTGAAATCAGTCTGCAATCGACGGATTTGTTCTTCCAGAGAGAAACATTCCTGATCGAGCTTGCCTTCCCTTACTTTAAGCTGTGTCAACTGGTTTAAGAGTTCATCTTTCGCTGATTCACTCGCTTTACGAGTGAACTCCGCTGCTTGAAGAGCCTCATGAGAAGATTTCTCTTGTTCTTCTAGTTCAGCCAGTTTCTTCACAGCCTGCTCACGACTGTGCTCAAGACCTTTGTTCTCTTCTGTAAATCCACTCTTCTCTTGCCCAGTCACTTCGACCTGTTCCATAACATGTCGTAACTCGTGTTGAAGTTGCTTCAGATCGCCTGCTGCTTGTTGCTCTTCAATTCGTTTATCGTCACCCGCTTGTCGAAGCTCATCGAGCTTACTCTGAGTCTGAGTTAGTTGTGTCTTGAGCTGTTGAATACTCTCTTGAAGTTTTATTAATTGTTTCTCCGTATCCACAATCTCTTGATCCAAGGCATCCAACTGACGTTTACGGCTAAGTAAGCTGTTATTCTTCTTATGTTGACTACCACCGGTCATTGAACCGCCTGCATTAACGATGTCCCCTTCAAGTGTGACTACGCGATATCTGTATTGACACTTGGCAGCGATTTTATTAGCATCTTCTAACGATTCCGCAATGATGACATTACCCAATAGACTACCAATTACAGGAGCATATGTTGCATCATACTGAACCAAATCTGCTCCAATCCCTACAAATCCACCAGCGCCTTCGATGACCGAGCGATCACTTGCAGAAACATTTCTTGCCCGCATAACATCCAGAGGCAAAAAAGTTGCTCGTCCAAGTTGACGCTGCTTCAGGAAAGAAATCGCTTGACGGGACACGGATTCATTATCCATAACAATATGTTGTAGTGACGCACCCATTGCAGTCTCCATAGCTAGTTCTAACTTCTCTGGTACGGCTATAAGTTCTGCTACAGCACCGTGCACACCACTAAGTATAGATTTACGGGAAGCTTTGAGTACTTCTTTAACACCCAACATAAATCCATCAAAATCATCTTGCATTTCCTTCATCGTATCACGCCGAGAAGTTTGCGCTTCACGTTTCTGTTCCCACTTACGAAGTGCGCCTTGGCTTTCTTCTAACAGTTTCTGTACGGATTGATAACGTTCACTCTCCGTAATATATCCTCCACGCAATTCTCTGATTTCATTTGCAAAATTTTCTATGGAAGCATCCAAAGCGTGTTTACGTTTCAACAGATCTTCTTTTTGACTCTCCCATTTACCGGTCTCTTCTTCTGCACGGTTCATTCGACGAGACAGTGTTTCCTTCTGCTGGTCTGCATAACGGATTTCATTACGTGCCTGCGCCATTTCATTCATGAGTTCAAGCAATGAGCTCTTCAGGGTTTCTTCTTGTTGCTGGCTAATGCCACCCGTGACTCCAACCAACTTCGCTTCTTCCCCTGATAAATGAGACCTTAGTTCCTTAAGTTCTTCCTGTAATGCTTCAAGCTTATTCTTCGTAAGGGACAATTCGGTCTTTCGATCTTCGACCCTCTCATCCCCCGTATTCAACGTCTCAGCTAGTTGCTCTCGGTGACCTTCAAGATTTCGCTTCCGTTCCTTAAGCACTTCACCGTAACCTTCACTCTTCTCATAAGCTTCGCTATATTGTAGCAATTCATCCTGAAACAACTCGACTTCTTGCTCAAGCTTACGCAGAATGGATCGATCGCTTTCCAACATCGCATCATGAGCAGACACAACGGTAGATAGTTCAAGTTGTTGCTCCTGCAAGCCGGCAAGCTTGCGTGTAGATTCGGTCCAGTTCGTATGAATTTGTTCTATTTGATGAACATACATCGAAATTTCTTTGCTTTTCAACTGTTCACGAAGTTGCTTAAAGTGTACCGCTTTCTCAGATTGATCTTTTAATGGACCAATCTGATCCTCCAATTCGCTCACTAAATCATGAATACGCAACAAATTTTGTTCCGTATCATCTAGTTTACGCATGGCATCTTTTTTACGAGATTTATACTTTACGATCCCCGAAGCTTCTTCAAATATGCCCCTTCGATCTTCTGAACGTGTACTTAGAATTTCTTCAATTCGTCCTTGTCCGATAATCGAGTACGCTTCTTTACCTATCCCCGTATCCATAAATAATTCGGTAATGTCTTTCAGTCGACAAGATTGTTTGTTAATCAAATACTCACTATCCCCATTACGATGTACCCGGCGTGTAACCGTTACTTCGTTGAAGTCCAGTGGAAGTACGTGATCCTCATTATCCAAAGTCAGTGAGACCTCACCAAAATTAACAGCTTTACGCGCATCACTGCCGGCAAATATAATATCTTCCATCTTGCCTCCACGCAGTGATTTAGCACTTTGCTCTCCTAACACCCAACGTATACCGTCGGAAATATTACTCTTACCGCTGCCGTTAGGGCCGACTACAGCCGTTATCCCTTTAACGAATTCCATCTCCGTTTTGTCAGCAAAAGATTTGAAACCTGCTAATTCAATCCGTTTCAAAAACATATTCCCTAAATCACCTCTAAGCCCTATAATACCACATCTTCTTCAAGTAAAAATACTAATTAAAAGAGCAAAAAGCAGTCAATGGCTAATAACTCTGTCCATCTTGCGTGACTGCTCTTTGCTCTTAGGTTATGAATTGCGCTAGCTTACGAATCCTTAGGATTTGGCTAGCTTCAAATGACCGAGTGCAACTGATGCAGCTTGCTGCTCGGCTTCTTTCTTAGATCGACCAGTACCTCTTCCGATATTTTCATTTCCCATGTAAACCTCAGAAACAAATTCACGTTCGTGTGCTGGCCCTCGCTCTTCAACGATCCGATACTCTAACAGCCCCATATTATGGTGTTGTGTTAATTCTTGTAATTCAGTCTTATAGTCGCTCATTTGGAGCTTTCCATTCTCTGAAACCTGCGGAAATACATATCGTTCTAAGAATGAGCGAGCTGCCTCAATTCCCTGATCCAAATATAGAGCACCAATAAATGCTTCAAATACATCCGCAAGTAAAGCAGGACGAGTACGCCCCCCTGTTAATTCCTCGCCTTTACCTAACAATACATATTGTCCAAAGTTTAAGGCTTCCGCAAACTTAACAAGGGAAGGTTCACATACAATAGCTGCACGCAGTTTTGTAAGCTCCCCTTCAGGTTTAGTTGGAAAAAGATTGTACAAGAATTCAGATACCGTAAGTTCCAGCACAGCATCTCCTAAAAATTCAAGGCGTTCATTATCTTGATACTGGCTGAAACGATGTTCGTTGACATAAGAAGCGTGAGTAAAGGCCTGCTTCAAGAGAAGCTTATTGTGGAATTGGACATGAAGTTGCTGCTGTAAATGCTTCAGATCACCGCTCAACAAACTGTCCCCTTAAACATCAAATTTTTTCAAAATAATCGAAGCGTTGTGTCCACCAAAGCCAAAGGAATTGGTCATCACAACATTTAAATCTGCTTTACGAGCAATATTCGGAACATAATCAAGATCGCATTCTGCATCAGGCTCATCTAAATTAATCGTAGGAGGAATGGTCTGATTACGCAAAGAAAGTGCACATATAACCGCTTCCACGCCACCAGCAGCACCAAGTAAATGACCTGTCATGGATTTAGTAGAGCTAACCGCCACTTTATAGGCATGATCTCCTAAAGCCATCTTAATGGCTTTAGTCTCTGATTTGTCTCCTACACCTGTTGATGTCCCATGAGCATTAATGTAATCAATGTCTTCAGGGCTAATCCCTGCTGTTCTCATAGCCATCCTCATACAACGAGCAGGACCATCAGGATCCGGATCCGTCATATGGTAAGCATCTGCGCTCAGACCATATCCAATGACTTCAGCGATAATATTCGCACCGCGCTTCTGTGCATGTTCCAACGATTCCAAGACTAGCACGCCAGCCCCTTCTCCCATGACGAATCCATCACGATTTGTATCAAAAGGACGACTTGCCTTCTCAGGCTCATCATTACGTGTAGACATCGCACGCATAGCACAGAATCCCGCTACGCCTGTAGGGCGAATAGTTGCTTCCGCACCACCACAGATCATTACATCGGCTTCACCACTCTGGATCCATCTGAAAGAGTCACCAATAGCATGCGAACCAGAAGCACAGGCAGAGACAGAAGCCGAATTAGGGCCTTTAGCTCCTAAAAGAATAGATACGTGTCCTGAGGCCATGTTAGCGATCATCATCGGAATGAAGAATGGGCTTACCCGTTTGGGACCCTTCGCCAGTAGAATATTATGCTGATCTTCCCATGTTCCCAAACCACCAATACCAGAACCAATAATGACACCTACACGCTCCGGATCGGATTCTTTGGCAATATCGAGACCACTATTCTGCACAGCCATCATGCCAGCAGCTGCTGCAAATTGAACGAATCGATCCATCTTGCGCATTTCTTTGCGATCAATGTACTCTTCAGCATCGAAGTCTTTCACCGAAGCTGCAATTCTGGTGTTAAAGTCACTAACATCAAATGACTCGATCTGTGAAACACCAGACTTCCCAGCTACCAGGTTACTCCAGAGACTTTCTAAATCTTTGCCTAGGGAAGTCACAACGCCCATCCCGGTTATCACTACTCTATGATTCAACGCATTCACCTCTATAATAGACTGCATATGCATAAATTTTCGTAATTAACATTTAATCGACTCTCAACGAAGAGTTTGTCCCCAAATATATGGAGAAGTCCCGCCTATAAGCAGGATCGGGACTTACCAATTAAATATTTAGGTGTGAGATTGTATGTACTTAACAACTTCTCCCACGCTTGTAATTTTTTCTGCATCTTCATCAGAAATTTCAATATCAAACTCATCTTCCAATTCCATTACCAATTCAACAACGTCAAGAGAATCAGCACCAAGATCATCTTTAAAAGATGATTCTAATGTAACTTCCGCTTCGTCAGCACCTAAGCGATCAACGACGATGCGTTTTACACGTTCCAATACATCGGACATCCGGTTCACCTCCTCCTCATTGGTATTATACGAGAATTTTTTTCAAAATGCTACATCACCATTCCGCCATCCACATGTAATGTCTGGCCTGTCATATAGGACGCGCTATCAGAAGCCAAGAAAGCGACCACTTTAGCGATCTCTTCTGGCTGTCCAAGGCGTCCTAGTGGGATATCAGCTATAAGCTTGCTCCGCAAGTCTTCTGATAACTCCTTGGTCATATCCGTATCAATAAAACCAGGAGCTACACAGTTAACGGTAATCCCTCGCGAAGCAAGCTCACGAGCAGATGATTTGGTAAGACCAATCACACCTGCCTTTGCTGCAACATAATTGGCTTGACCTGCATTGCCAAGAACACCCACAACGGATGAAATATTAATGATCCGTCCATAACGTTGCTTCATCATGGGACGAGTTACTGCTTTTAAACAGTTAAACACACCTTTGAGGTTCGTTTCAATAACAGAATCGAATTCTTCCTCTTTCATACGCATAATTAGATTATCTCTAGTAATGCCAGCATTATTCACCAGAATGTCAATACGTCCCCAGGCGTTAATAGCTTCTTTAACCAAATTCTCAGCTTGTTCGCTACTTCCGACATTCGCTTTTAGAGCGATTGATTCTACTCCCAAAGCTTGAATCTCGGCAACAACTTCCTGTGCGGCTGTCTCATTTCCTGAATAATTGACAACCACATTTGCACCTAACCCGGCTAAGTTTAGAGCGATACTACGACCTATCCCACGTGAAGCCCCTGTTACAAGTGCAACTTGTCCGCTTAAAGGTTTGGACATTTCAAGTTCCTCCTTTCCTCGAATATCATATATATTCGTGTCAGCTTCTATAATGCCTTCTCAAGACTTTCTAGACTATTGATGTTGATTAGTTTCACTGTCTTATCAATCTTCTTAATTAGGCCTGTCAATACACTGCCTGGACCAATCTCCACAAATGTATCTACCCCTTGTCCAATAAGATAGTTAATACTATCTTCCCAAAGAACAGGTGAATATACTTGTTGAACAAGAAGTTTAGAAAGGGCTTCCCCAGAGGTAACCGACTGCGCAGTTACGTTAGCTACAACAGAAATCTTAGGCTCCTGAAAGGATACAGAATTCAATTCGACTTCAAGCTGTTCAGCTGCCACTTTCATCATAGAAGAATGAAAAGGACCACTAACCTCAAGCGAAATCGCTCTTTTGCCACCTGCTTCCTTCACACGCTCACTTACCGCAGCAACACCCAAGTAAGAGCCCGAAATGACAATTTGCCCAGGACAATTTATGTTCGCTAACTCAACGATATGTCCACTCTCGCTAACCTCAACACATAATTGTGACAAGGCTTCACGGTCAGCCCCTAATACCGCTGCCATGGCCCCTTGCCCACCAGGAACCGCCTTCTCCATAAAGTTACCCCGTGCTCTAACAATAGATACGGCGTCTGCGAATGAAAGAGCTCCAGCAGCTACTAGTGCACTATATTCACCCAAACTGTGCCCGGCAACGTAGTCTGCTTGTATCCCTTTAACACGCAATGCTTCTAAATAAGCAATACTTGTAGTTAATAAAGCTGGTTGTGTATTAAAAGTCTGTTTCAACTCTGCATCCGGACCTTCAAAAATCATAGTAGATAAGTCAAAACCTAATACTTTATCGGCTGTTTCAAAGATCTCTCGAGAAGAAGGAACGGCATCATAGATATCCTTCCCCATGCCTACCGCCTGAGCTCCTTGTCCCGGAAACACAAATGCAACTTTCCCCATGGTCCATCTCCTTAAACGACAAACTTCTTAGAATATTTATTTATAATATCAATGCTAATCCATTATCAGAACATTTTTTTACCAAACAAGTACACAAGCTCCCCATGTCAATCCGCCACCGAATCCAACCATCAAGACGGTATCGCCTTCTTTCATTCGGTTCTGCTCAGCCGCTTCTACAAGAGCTAGCGGAATTGAAGCTGCTGATGTATTCGCGTATTTATCTACATTAATAACACATTTCTCTGGAGGTAAATCCAAACGATTCATCGCTGATTGAATAATCCGTATGTTCGCTTGATGAGGAACGAAAAGGTCGATCTCTTCCTTCGTCTTTCCAGCCTTGGTCAATACGGCTTCCGTAGCCGAACCCATGACACGTACTGCGAATTTGAACACTTCACGACCATTCATATAAATGAAATGCTTCTTATCTTCAATCGTTTGCGGTGATGAAGGTAAGCGTGAACCCCCACCAGCGAGGTTTAACAAAGGACCGCCTGATCCTTCTGCTCCAAGATCAAAGGACAGAAATCCGCGTCCTTCTGGCACTTCACCAATAACCACAGCACCAGCTCCATCGCCAAACAATACGCAGGTATTACGATCCGTATAATCGGTAATTCTAGATAAGCAATCCGCACCAATGATAAGTGCGTTATTATACATACCCGTCTTAATAAAGTTCGTAGCTGTTGCTAAGCTATATACAAATCCAGAGCATGCAGCTGACAAATCAAATGCAGCCGCTCTCTTAGCACCTAACTTCTCCTGAATAATACAAGCTGTGGATGGAAAGAACGTATCCGGCGTAACCGTAGCTACGATAATCAAATCAAGTTCTTCCGCTGTCATCCCAGCGGATTCCAAGGCCTTTATAGCTGCTTCATAGGCAAGATCTGATGTAGCTTGCTCTGGTGCTGCAATATGCCGTTCTTTAATTCCTGTCCGACTCACAATCCATTCATCATTAGTATCTACTATTTTCTCCAAATCGCTATTTGTCAAAATCTTCTCAGGAACATATTTACCAGTCCCTATTATACCTACTGCCCGTAACCCATTCATGACGTCACTCACTTCCCACTGATTTCCTTTGATATACTCGGTACCAATTCATTCTCAAGGGCAATTCTAGTCTGTTTCACTGCGTTCTTAATGGCATGACCATCAGAAGAACCATGGCTTTTCATAACTAGACTACTTAATCCTAACAGAGGCGCAGCTCCAGATTCAGAATAATCTAACTTCTTCTTCAATCCTTTTAACTGAGGCATTAATAAAGCTGCGCCCATCTTACTCTTAAATGTTTGACTGAACTGCTCTTTCAGCAAGCTGAACATCGCTCCAGCAGTACCTTCAATGCTCTTCAACAATATATTACCGGCAAAACCATCACATACAAGCACATCACAGTTGCCCGCCATGACATCACGCGCTTCCACATTACCCACAAAGTGAATTGGCATCTCCTGCAAAAGAGGAAAAGCATCCTTCGTCAGTTCATTACCCTTACCTGGCTCAACGCCCACATTCAAAAGACCTACGCGAGGGTTCGCAATTCCCTGTACCTTCTGACGATACAAGCTACCCATCAAACCAAATTGAGCTAAGTGTTGTGGTTTAGAATCCATATTAGCTCCAAGATCTAGGGCAACCACTCCAACATCATCTAACGTAGGAATCATAGCGGCAAGCGCGGGTCTTTCTATTCCTTCTATTCGACCGACAACGAGTAATCCTGTAGTCATAAGAGCGCCAGTGTTTCCTGCGGAAATCATGGCATCGGCTCTACCTTCCTTCAGCATCCGTCCCGCAACTACCATCGAAGCATCTTTTTTACGACGGACAGCTTTAACCGGTTCATCCTCAGAATGGATCACTTCACTCGCATGCTGGATACTAAAGTTAGAAGGCACATCCCTGCCGCTTAACAGGGATTCTAATCGAGCTTGATCCCCCACGAGTATAATTTCTACATCTTTCCACTCTGCTGCAGCTGCCAGCGCCCCATCTATATTAGATTGAGGAGCATGGTCCCCACCCATAGCATCAATGGCGATCCTCATGCTGTATGCCTCCCTCGTTGTTCTCTTCACCAGTAGATCTGTAAATGAGGAAATTTCCTTGGAAGACCATTTCTTCACCCACATAGGTAAACACTTCAACTTTAGCTTTGCCCTTTTGGCTAGCCATTGTTCTAACATATGCCTTAGCTATACATTTCTCTCTCAAATGAACGGATCGAAGGAAGCGAATATCCGACGAAGCTGTCAGTGCAATTTCATCATTAATGACGGCAACTGCTAACGAATTTGCTTGTCCAAACACATAATGCCCACGAGCAATGTGTGTGCGTGAGAATACGTGTTCCTCTCGAATTTCAAATATAGAAATGCCGCTCTTGTCCAGTTGCAAATCCACAATTTCCCCGACCACTTCATTCAATGGTAACGAGCGAACTTGATCATGCGAATGTTCCGCCATCTGCTTCATCCGTTCGCGTAGTTCCGGTATGCCAAGCTCCATTCGATCTAAACGAATAGTCTGGATACTAACCTTCAATTCTCGTGTCAGTTCACGGTCCGTGACAAACGGATTCTGCTCGATCAACTCCATCAATTGCCGATGACGCATCTTCTTAGGTAATCGTTCGATGACGGTACACCTCCTTACATTATATGTACACCTTTATATTTTACATTTATTAGAAATGTGAAATTATAGTATATCTCATCATTCATCTTAGAACCTGGTACTAACATGTAGTATAAATCATGCGATCTTAAAAAGAAAGTCCTCACGAACACAATCGTTGCTAAAACGAATGTAATCCCGCTACAATATCAAAAAAAATAGTACCTCACCATAGTGAAGTACTACCCGTTTGTTCATTACTGAGAAATAATTTCTCTTGATTTGTACGTTCCACAAACTTTACATACGTGGTGAGCAAGCTTCAATTCTCCGCATTGTTCACATTTAACCATACCTGGCACTGTCAATTTAAAATGGGTACGACGTTTGTCACGACGTGTTTTGGACGTTCTTCTTTGAGGTACTGCCATGTTCATCCACCTCCTTATTTCAATCAACTCGTCACTAACGAGAAGAATGTTACATCACTATTCAAAAAAATCTTTCAGTGCCGCAAGCCGTGGATCGACTACTTTCGTGTCGCAGTTACAAGCACTTTCGTTCAAGTCTGACCCGCATTTCTGGCAAAGTCCTTTGCAGGAAGCCTTACAATACGAAATCTGGGGTAAATGCATTAGAAAAGCTTCTTCCACAAATGGGATAAGATCCACCATGTCATCATCCACGTAAATGGTATCGCTATCTTCATCCTGAATCTCTTCGGACTGCTTCTTCACCAACTTGAAGACTTCATGAAACGGAATGTACAATTGCTTAGGAACTTCTGTCAAACAGCGTGAACACGCCATGTCAACTTGTCCAGTAAGCTTGCCATGAACCTCTACCGTGTTATCGCCTACATAAGTTGCTTCCAAATCAGCATGAACCAATTCTGCTGCAACAATGTCTGCAAGACCTTTAATCACACGATCAACATTTACTTGTTCAAGAAAATGTTGGGGTCCGTCTAACTTTACAATTTTGCGAAATTCAAAATGCATTTTATCACTCCAAACAAACAAAAATTATTATACCGAGATATGCGTAGGTTTGTCAACTATAATCACATTACATACCGTTATTCTTTCTGAATCTAATGATAATTATGATATATTTTTAAAGAACCCTATAATCAAATAGAAATGGATTCGCCGTCATTCAAGTAGAAACGTCTATGCCGTCCTTTTTCAAAGACGGTACCCGTTTCAGCGGAAATATAAGGAATAGAGTATCAAGAATCAATTTCATAATTACGCAAATCGATTTAGATGCATCGGCGATTATGAAATTGATTCAAGTGAAACTTATACTTTCTTATATTTTTAAAAACACGATCAATAAATTAATCAAGGGAGTTGAGTTGTGAAATGGGTACTATTGTAGGCATTATTGTAGAATACAATCCCTTACATAACGGTCATGTTCATCATTATAACAGAGCAAAGGAAATTACGGGAGCAGAACATTCAATTGCTATCCTAAGTGGTCCTTTTTTACAACGTGGTGAACCAGCACTATTAAGTAAGTATGCACGTGCTGAGATGGCTCTTTCGATGGGTGTTGACCTTGTTATTGAGCTACCCATCCATTATGCCGCTCAACCTGCGGAATGGTTCGCATATGGAGCTATATCCTTACTAGAAGCTACAGGCATTGTCGATTACCTCTGTTTCGGTACAGAGAGTGGGTCTCTTGTTCAGCTACTACCACTAGCGAAGCAACTTGCTAACGAGAATAACAAGATGAAACAAGAACTTAGCCGATTATTAGACCAAGGTATAAGTTACCCAACCGCATACAGCGCTGCAGCTGGTATTCTCTCCACCAACCTTGAAGAAAAGGAGGATATTCGCCATCTTCTGCTGCAACCCAATCACACGCTTGCTCTTCATTATCTTATAGCCCTAGAACGTTTAGGTAGCTCTATTGTTCCATTAACCATCTCTAGAGAGAATGCTGGATACCATGACATAACGCCTTCTGAATCAGCCATAGCAAGTGCTACCGCTGTTCGAAAGCTTATCTTGGAAGAGAACATTGAAGCAGCAGCTCCTTATGTTCCGCCTTACACGCTTGACATTATGCGACGTGAATTCTCGGTTGGGCGTGGGCCTATTCATTGGGAGTCATTCAGACAGCCTCTGATGCATCTATTAATGACGCTAACGACATCACAGTTGTCTCAGTTCCATGAGGTTACAGAAGGCTTAGAATACCGCATAAAGAAACTTCTGCCGACTCTCTCCCATGTAACAGTATTAGAACTGCTACACAGCTTAAAAACCAAGCGCTACACCCATACTAAATTGCAACGTATGCTCACGCATATCTTACTCCACCATACAAAGGATGAGATGTCTCCCACACATTTATTAGAGGGACCCGGATATTTACGTATTCTTGGCTTTAACACTCATGGACAGCAACTTCTGAAGCGCATGAAAAAGACTGCTTCTTTACCAATTGTCGTGAAAGTTTCCGCACTCAATCATGATCAGCTTGAGCGAGATTTGCAGGCAGCTACTGCCTACGCTACTGCCTATAATCAACCGCAAACCCGAGAAATATTCCGAGATTATTATGAGCCACCGATCAGGATGTAGTCTGAATCTGCTCCATGTACTTCAAAGCATCTTTCAAAGTTGATACCGGAATAAGTTTTATTTGCGTTCCGATCTCATCGGCTTTGGCTTTAGCTTCTTTATAGTTGTTTTTAGGAACAAAAAACAACTGCGCCTTCTCCCGATCCGCTGCAACAATTTTGTGTTTGACACCGCCAATAGGACCCACTGTTCCATCTGCAGAAATGGTGCCTGTACCTGCAACGCGGTAGCCTTTCGTCAGATCACCTGGTGTCAATTGATTATAAATCTCCATCGTGAACATCAGTCCTGCGGAAGGTCCACCCACCTTCGTAGTTACAAATTCAACCTGCTTGTTAGGGTCTTTCGCAGTCACCTTCTGCATCGTTCCAATCATAATACCAAGTCCTGGTCGAGTGGTGTTCGTCTCACTATCTTTAATCGATACTAAGGGTACCTTTACTACTAGAACATGACCCGCTCTCTCTAACTTTACAGATACAATATCTCCCACTTTCTTATTCTTTAGAAGGGATGCCAGTTCCACAGTATCCGAGATCGGATCTGAATCCAGTTCCATCACTTTATCGCCTGGCTGAAAATACTGGCTATTACTAGCATCCTTAGGCGTAGAGAATACAAAGAGGTATTCCGTTAGTATTTGATAAGGGACATACGCTTCCTCATATGCTGCTTCTACAGCAGAAGATTGTGAGTCACTCATATAAAATAATTGTTCAGCCGCATATTCTTCTTTACTTTTATTACCTAGTCTAGATTCCTTTTTATCTACCTCAGCATTCGGATTAAAAGAAGATAGAGCTAGTAACGCGATATTAGCGTAACTTGCAGATACGGTCGTCATCATAAAGGTACCACGCTCCGTCTTATCCCCTTCTTTTACCGTAATCATAGGTTTCACTTCTTCTGCACTTCCTGGCTGATAAATAATATATGGTGTTGGCATATACACCACAACATAACAAAGAAGGGTGACCATAAAGATATACTTGAACACCCGTATTGCTTGCGATTTATTATTGGATAACTTCATGTTCTTCCCTTCCCCCTTTACATCTTCCAAGATCAAAAAGCTGGTCTTATGTCCCTCTGTTCAGCATAAATTGGGTTACATAGCTTGTTTCATGTTGAATCTGCTATGTTTACTAAAATGAGGTGATAGCCATGTTCAGTCGCAGTAAAAATCTATTCAGAGCCCCTACAATGACATTAATGTTAGGCATTCTTTCATTCCTACTCGTCATTGGCATCGTCAGCTCCCCTGAACAAACTTTTCAAGCGTCATTACAAGGACTGTCCATGTGGTGGCATATTGTATTCCCCTCACTGCTTCCCTTTCTCGTACTATCTGAGATCCTTGTGGCCTACGGATGGGCTCATGGGATTGGAGTCCTACTAGAACCACTTATGCGAAAAGTATTCGGCTTACCTGGCGTCAGCGGATGGGCATTAACGATGGGGATGACGACAGGTTTTCCAGGTGGAGCCCATTCCACATTACAATTGGTCGACCAAGGAGACCTCACACCTCGTGAAGCAGAACGGATAACATGGCTGTCTCACTTCTGCAATCCGATGACAATCATCATTTTCATTGGAATCGGTCTATTTGACAAACCCACAGCAGGTTACTGGTTACTCGGTATCCATTGGGTATCTGGCATTCTTGCCTTTCTAACCTACACATCTCTCAGTAAGTTAGTTAGAAAAAAAGGAACAGACCAACCTTTGCTCGACAGCGGTATCCAAAGCCCTCGCTTATCTCTCATGCGAAGAGTATGGATCGCTATCCACAAGGCCCATGTCCGAGATGGACGAAGCTTTGGTAAACTTCTTGGTGAATCCGTAAGTCACGCAGTTCAGACACTCATGGTCATTGGAGGATATATTATTATCATGGCTGTCATCATACATCTTGTTAACTATTATATTGTCCCCGGAGTACCTATCTATTACTTAGCAGGGATATTCGAACTCCATTTGGGAGCGAAGGCCATAAGCTCAGCTTCTGATCTTACACCCGCCATCCAGTGGTCCTTGTTATCCGCCCTACTAGGGTGGAGCGGTCTATGTGCAGTGATCCAGTCCATCTCACCACTAATGAAAACCGGTATTAGACGGTTGCCTTTTACTATGATTCGTTTGTTACATGGCGCTTATGCTTTTGGACTCACATTACTCATATGGAGACCACTGAATCTCTATGTCCTTGATGTTGAACCTGCATTCACTTATTTACCTAACGATGCAAACCAACTGTCGCCATTTGACAACATCTGGTCTCGCATACCTCTCATCCTGGAATGGCAAGGGTTAGTATTGATTAGTTTACTTCTATTCTCATTAGGAGTTGTCCTAGTTACTTCTCGTCGATCCCATTAAACTTTTGATGTAAAGCTTGTCCCACTTCAGGAGATACCCATTCCGTCAAATCCCCATTGAAATGAGCAATTTCTTTGACTAGACTGGAACTTAGATAGGAGTATTCAGGATTCGTCATCATGAAAATCGTCTCAGCATCGGGGTTTAACTTGTGATTCGTTGAAGCAAGTTGTAGCTCATATTCAAAATCCGTCACCGTTCGAATACCACGTACAATGACTTGCGCCCCTTTGTCTCTCACATAATTAACCAGAAGGTCACGAAAGCTATCCACCTGCACATTGGGTATGTCTGCTGTGACCTGTCTCAAAAGATCTTTACGTTCTTCAACCGAAAACAAGGCGTTCTTACTGAGATTATTCAACACAGCAACAATAAGAATATCAAATTGCTTAGAGGCCCGTAATATAATATCCATGTGCCCCAGCGTAACTGGATCAAAACTTCCGGGATATACACCTATGCGTGGTACATTAATCTGTTGTTTCATGATGATCCTCCTCGACCTGATGAACCTGTGTTTCAGGTTTGTCTAAGTGATACCGATAAATCGTAATTCCGCATTCCCCATATAAAGCTTTACGAATACAGCTAAAATGACCGAACTCATCTGGATACTCATATTTAGCATCATGTTCGATCACGATGGTTGCGAGATCTTGTAGTAAAGATCTTTCATGCATTTGCTGTAGTAAATCGTCAGCGTTCTTCATGCGGTATGGGGGATCTAGGAATACAGCGTCCATCTGAACATCACGTTTCGCAAGGACTTTAATTGCCCTTTCCGCCTCATTACGAAAAACTTCCGCTTGACTCTCCAATCGCGTTGCTTTAAGATTCGCACGAATCGTCTCTATGCTCTTAGGATCCATATCTATGAATATGGCATGTTCCATGCCACGGCTTAGAGCTTCAATGCCTAAACTGCCAGTTCCAGCAAACAAATCCAGTACGGTACCCCCGTCGAAATAAGGACCTATCATGCTAAATAGGGCCTCTTTAACTTTATCTGTCGTTGGTCTTGTCCCCGTTCCAGGAACACTCTTTAAGGGTCTCCCTTTCGCGCTTCCCGATACAACTCTCACTATCTCTATTCACCCATTCTATATCTAAAGTTCAATGCTTCATTTAGCATTTTTATGACGATATCGTACCACACAATAGCTCACTTTGAAAAATAAACGACTCTGAAGGGATCCGTTTATTTTGGATATTATGTATAAAAAATATCTCTCTGGGAATGCTTAGTTTATCGACATCAAGAAATTGTCGTAGACAACCGTAAAGAAGACTTACGTTTCCCCATAAGCTCTTCGTCCGGTTTCTCCTCTCCCATGAGGACGCCCTGCAAGGGGCGTCCAATTTTTTTTGAAATCAAACTTGTTTTATCAGCTATTTCTACAAAATATAACATCCTTTCCGTATGATGATTTCATTTCATATCGGGTTGATCAACAAGAATATATTGTAAGTAAGCACTCCTCAACATAACCGCAGCATCAGTTGCTATGTCTGAATTTATCGAACCAAATAGGTAATTGTTGTATTTTGTTATGGAACAATTTTTCTAGTTCTGATAGACTAGTAGAAGTTATATATTTACAATACTAGGGGGATATACGGAGATGAAATTTAAGTTTGTAATTTTAGTAGCTTCTGCAATGCTAATGTTATCAGCATGTAGTACTGAAGCAGCAATTGAGAAGGTTGAGCCTGCTTCAACTAAAGAGTCAACAGCACCAGTGAAAGAAGACAAAAAAGAAGAAGTAAAGAAGGAAGAAACAAAGCCTACTACTGAAGTATTTAAACCGGGAGATGCCGTGACGTTTAATGACCTGATCATCACCTTGAATTCTGCAAAAGATCACAAAGGTAACGATTTCCAGAAACCAGCAGATGGCAAGGTTTTCAAGGTAGTAGATGTGACCATTGAAAACAAAGGCACCAAAGAAGCTCCTATTTCATCTATTATTAATACAAGCATGGTAGATAGTGACGGCTACAAGTACACGATTGCACTCGCTACATTTGTTGAAAATCAATTAGACGGATCAGTGCCTGCTGGACGTAAATTAAGAGGTCAAGTTGCTTTTGAAATACCTAAAGACGCACCTGGACTTGAATTTATTTTCTCGGATCCATTTACAAAGGGTCAAGCGATTTGGAATTTGCAATAATAAACTTCATATGTAGAAAATCAAAAATGACCCCAGATCTCTGAGGTCATTTTTGTATATGTACTTAATATATCCTTGATCTGACTAGACGGCACTTCCAATCTTTTTCTTTTTGGACAATATACCCATAAACCCAGCAACAATGAAGAGTACACCAGAAAGTATATAGAACAATGAAATACTTATAAACCCTGCGATTCCACTAATAAGCATAATCCATCCAGATAACTTCGGTTTACTTTTTGCAAATGCAGATCCCACAATACCTAAAATACTAAATAATAATGCCGCTATTGCAAGTCCCGTTATCTGAGAAGTGCCGCTATCAGAAAAAGCAGCGTCTACCCCCCCAATAAACATTGCAAGTATTGAAGCGATAATTCCAAAAATCCCAGCAATCAAACCCATTGCAAACATCTTTTAACCCCCTATTTTTAATCGGTACTATAGAACTATTCTACACAATCCAACATATCCCTTTTTCTGCTTAATTTTTTTAAAATAATGACAAACAACTCAAATATGCTGTTTCATTAATCAAAATCGCTCCTAAAGCTAAATTCAACGTTATTAATCGACAATCTCCACACTTCACTTCCGGTTCTTTAGCACTACAAAAGCAGTAGTTGCTTGAAAATAATCTCCGCTATCTATACGCTAACGGAGATTATTTTAATTAAGATATATCTCCTAGTAACAGTTCTATCTATTCTCCCTCCTGCTCAATCACCTGCAACCGTTTCTCCAGATCAGCAATCTGAGTTGTGTTGCCAGCAATTAACTTAAGGAAGTTCTTTCTTAGCTTATTAACAACGATTGCGGTTTCTTCCCGAGTGATGGGTGCACCGGGCCGCGTTCCATCAAAATAACCATTCACTTTCGCTTCTGTCCAATTGTCAGCAGCCCACGCACTTACAACATTGATATCTCTCTCTGTCACCGGTTCCTCTTCCTCTCCACTAGCTTTTTTATATGCTGCCTTTAATTCTGCCAACGTTCCATTGTATTCATTTAGATCAACCGGTCCTACGATACCAGCAACGGTTCGGCTACCACTAGAACGTGTACCACCTGTGGAACCATCACTGTACTGCCATATCGTCCATATGCTCCATGCCGTAACGTCCCACGGAACAGCTGTTCCATATCGAGCAATCCATACGAAATATTTCCCTACTTCGAGATCGAACTTTTCAGCAAAACTATTTCCGGTATAGATGATCGGTGTCACTCCAGTGAGTCTCTTAATCTCTGAAAGAAAGGCTTTCGCAATAATATTGACTTGAGCTGCTGTGATGCTACCTATTTCTTCATAGTCAAGCGTCGGAGGGAGGTCAAACACCTTAACTCCGCCAGCTTCCTTGATCGCTGTGTTAAAGTCGGTTGCTGCGGCCTTTGCAAGCGCTACTGTCGTTACAGATTTGTCCAAATAATGATACGCCCCTACCAAAACACCTGCAGCTTTTGCATCTGCGACATTCTTCAGAAACATGTTGTCCATTTGATTTTGAGTCGCCTTAATGTATACGAAGTCAATCCCGTCAGCTGCTACCTTAGCCCAGTTAATCTTCCCCTGATGATGAGAAACGTCGATCCCCTGCACATTTTTACTACTACGCGCTTGCATATAACTCACTCCTCCCTCTCTCTTGATATAGTAGATTCTTTGAATATATGAACTGCTTGTGTCTTCGTCTGTAAGTTGCCCTATTATCTGATAAAATAATATTGAAATACGCTAGCATAACACTATAAGAACAAGAATCGGAGGTTATAACCATTGACTACTCAAATATATTTCGCTTCTAATAAATTGGGTATTATCACTAATGATCAATTACAGTTAATGCTTAACCGATTTAATCTTGGAACATTGATTTCTTCAGAAAAAACTTCACTAGGTGTCATGGGACAAACCATGTTCGTATCGTCATCCACAGGTGATTATATTCTAAAAGGGAATCCTCTTTTTCATGGACAGTTCTTAGAGGAGAAGTTCTTTATAGACCATTTAAATCAACATACATCACTCCATGTCCCATCACCCTATCTCATCGATGAATCCGAAGATATCTTCGGATGGAGTTATTCCATCATGCCACGTCTCCCCGGTAGTCATATGAATGCAGTTGATATCCAATCCATTCTCACCACTACAGAAGATAAAGAAAGCTTGGTATTATTAGCTGCTCACACCTTAGCTGAATTACATAATTGGAAAGTTGAACAATACGGAGAGTTTGATCCACAGCTTCATACGGTACGCCCTTTTGAAGGATCATACAGAACATGGCTGTATACCACCATTCGATATTGGATAAATGATGCTACCAAATACTCAACAATTACCACACAAGACTTAACCTGGGTTGAGCAAATACTAGAGGGTTCGCAGGATATTTTTGATGATCTAAATTCACCAACGTACGTCATGGGCGATTTCAAACCTGAGAACTTTCTTATAGACAAACATAACAATGAATGGAGCATTAGTGGCGTGTTCGACTTTACTACATCCTATTTCGGAGATGGCATCGCAGACTTACCCAAAATGACTACTATGTATTTAGAAAATGGGGATGACGAACTAGCAAGAATGTTCCTCTCCAGCTATTTGAAATCAACGAAGCAACAAGCCTTCAGGGAGCGTTTTAGAGTCCACATGCTTCATCATTGCGCATTAGTATGGGGATGTGCCAAAGCAACCCAACATGTTACATGGGATGATGAGCTCTCTTTTACCCAATGGGCGCAAAGATTTACCGAATTCTCAATTTATAAATAAACACAAAATGACCTGGAAGCATTCCGCTCCCAGGTCATTTGAATTATATAATAATTAACATAAGCCTAGGCCAAGTGTAATGATGACCAATAGAATAAAGAGTACAAGAATTGCTCCTGTCGAACCGAAAGGTCCACATCCAACGCCTCCAACGCCTCCAACACATCCGCTCATGAATTTTCCTCCTTTCGAAAGAAAGTCTATTTTCCACATTCAATACAGTATTGGAGACAGGCAATGATATTCTATCTTCCTGTCTATCTTGATGTTGGGGGGGATCAGGTTTACTTACAGAATAAACGCGCGAGTAATAATAACCAGCAAGATGAAGAGCACCAAAATCGCACCTGTTGATGTGAAAGGACTCCGGCCAATACCATAACCAGCTTCGCTCATTCCAATTCCTCCCTTCCCTCTAACATATTGTAGGATATGTCAGAGGGGTTTCATTGGTCTGGACATTTCCCCAATTGAATTCATATTTCAAGCCCAACTTAACTAAAAGAGAGACCCCTATTCAGAGCCTCCCCATGTTAATCTTCTATTCAACAACCTAAACTTCACAATTCTTTTGCCGCATGTACTCGTTTTCTCTGATCCACGAGACCTGCATCCCCTTCCGCTCGATATTTCCTCATCCACACTTTAAGTCGTCCAATATCAGCAATTCCAAGTTCAGTTGCTACTTCTTTCTTGGTCATGCCTTGGAGACGCATATTTACAGCTTTTTTCTTCGTATCGAAACTGTAAGAACTGAAAACTTGCCCTTTCTTAGCCAAAATAATCACCTCAAGATATTTATCGGACACAAGGGTATTTTATGTAACCGTTTTCTCGTTCTTCTCCAAAAGTTATTTCACCACAGATTGAAAAGGAACCGTTGATTGGCCTTTCACTCCTGTTTTGACACGAAAAAGATTCCCCGACAATGGTTGTGCTTGCAAAAGCTCATCTTTCATTCCGGTACATGCTGTTGTGATATAGAGGTAATCCAATTCTCTACCACCAAATACACAAGAAGTCACATGACCGGAAGGAACAGAAATACGATCTAACAGATGTCCCGTGAGTGGATTCCAGCGTGCAACCCTTCCTCCATTCCACTCTGCAATCCAAAGCATACCTTCCGCGTCTACAGTCATTCCATCCGGATAACCTGCATCATCCGGCATCTTGAAAGCCATTCGACGGTTACTTATCGTTCCCATATCCTGATCATAATCAAATGCATCTACTTGTCTAGACGGCGTATCAATGTAATACATCGTACTACCATCAACGCTCCACCCTATTCCATTTGATATAGAAACATCATCCAAAACCTTACGAACAGATAAATCATGATCGAGACAATAAAGTGACCCGCAGTTCGGTTGACCTTCGAGGCTCATCGTTCCTGCCCACAATCGCCCAACTGGATCACATTTACCATCATTAAATCGATTGTTTGGAAGATGTTGTTCTGGATTAGCGATGAACGTCAAAGTCCCTGTGGACAATTGGTATTTATGGAATCCTTCATATAATACAAGGATGACCTCATCTTCATGATAAGGAACAACCGCACCAATCGATTGCCCTATTTCATAGGTAACATCTTCGCCCGAATCAAGATAATAGATGTGTAATAGATGCAATTCAATATCTACCCATAACAATCTATTACCCACTGCATCCCAACTCGGTCCTTCACCTAACAATGCATTTGCATGAACGACGACTTCCAATGCTTCCATCAGATATACATATGCCTCCTTCTACATACCCAAATTTATGTAATCACTTACATTCTAATATGGGATGTTGTCTCAGTCGATAGCTAACTCATTCTTTCAAACTAATTCTTATATTTAGCTTTATACCCCTGTGATATAATAGAACTAACTATAATTTGTAAACAACGTGGTTGTATAAATGGTAGGTCAATCGATGAGAAACGTCGGTGTTTTTGCACATGTAGATGCAGGAAAAGCGACTACAACAGAACATAGACGAAAATTCATTGATTTAGGCCAGACATCCTCAGGAGACATCGCTGTAAGTCAAAGTAAGATTGGCGATGTTCTAGGGAGTTCTGTGGGTGTACCTCCTTCTCCCGGAATAGCTATTCTTTACTTACCGTTCAAGTACATATACAAAATCTCAATGTAAACTAAAGGAGGCAATTATGATTAAGTTTATTAGTTTTATGTTCTTGTGGAGGTTAGTAGGGAATCCTTTTATCGCTCTGATCATTATTCTAGCTGTCGTCTATTTCCTTGATCGGCGTTATGTAGGCGTATTTCCCAGCTTTACAAAGCCTTACAAAAGAATGAAGAGAATCTCCACACTACGAAGAGAAATCTTGATGAATCGTAATGATGTCACTTCCAAACATGAACTTGCTCGTCTACTCATCGAACGTAAGAAATACCTAGAAGCACTTGAACTCCTTGATTCTATACAGGTACAATTCGATCATTCAGCAGAATACTGGGACGATCTAGGTACCGTCAATCTAAGATTAGGTCACGTCCAAAAGGGTGAAGAATTCATCCTTAAAGCACTCGGCATTAATCCTCGTGTGAAATACGGCCAACCCTACCTACGGTTAGCAGGAATATATCAACACACAGATCAAAAGAAGGCAGAGCAATATGTCCGAGCGTTCCAAGACATTCATTCATCTTCAAGCGAAGCCTCCTATCTCTTAGGGATGATGTATAAAGAAATGAGTCGTAAACAGGAAGCAAACGAAGCCTTCCGTGAGTCCATTGACATTTATCGGTCTCTCCCTAAATACAAAAAACGCCAAGAACGGAAATGGGCCGTTCGTAGCATTTTACGGAAAATGAGTTAAATCATTTAAATCAACGAACCATATCCTAATCGATTTAATTGCTCTGCAATGATGCGGTAACCATGTCCATTCGGGTGAACGTGGTCAAGTGAGAGTAATGCTCTCTCCCTACCTCGGAAAGAAACATAAATATTAGCAACAGCCAATGTACTGTTCACATAGCTTTCTAAATACTGATTGTATTGTTGAACATAGTAGGAAGCCTCTTCTATTTGGGGAAAAGGATTGTATAGTCCGACTACTCGGATAATGTATGGACGTTTCGAATTCTTCTTCAACTGGTAAATCGTTTTGATAATTCGAGAGAAATTGGTTTTACAATTCGAGAGTGCTTCATTGAAGTCACGACCTGATAACTTACCTGCAGACGATTTGGCCGCACGTATCAAATCGTTACCCCCAATGGAAATCGATATGATATCGGCTTGGCTGACGAATTGTCTAAAGGAATAATTACTGCTTAGGTAATCGTACAATCCTTGCGACGTTAATCCGTTAACCCCCAAATTGTCATAGGCAACAAAAGTACGTAAATGATTCTCTGCTAATCTTCTGTATACTGGGACAAATCCGTTACCCGGCAAAGCCCCAAAGCCAACTGTCAATGAATCTCCTACCGCAGTGTATTTGAATGTCACATTATTCAACCTCCTGAATATCACTCTATTCGAACTATCGGATACCATAGTTTATGAATATTGGATCACCTCTGCTACGGGAGAATGCCCCTTCGATTAGCTTATTAATAGCTGCATTGAAGGGGCATTCTTTAGTCATTATATTTACTTTTTAAATACGAAATATTTCTGTGCAAAGTAGTTTAACAGCGTATAAATCCCCGCTCCTACAAGAGCTGTTAGATTGGTAAGGATGCCATCATTGTAAATGAGTTCTCCGACGATGAATTTGAATAGAATATAACTAAATGCGTAAGAGACAAGATAACATAATAATATGACACTTGCGAATTTCCACATAGCCTTTCTATTCGAGACGTCGCTTCTAAAGGTAAAGTTTTTATTGAGGAAATAACTTACCACGGCCCCAATCGAATTACCTATAAAAGTTGAAGTCCAATAGTTACAACCCATCCAATTCAAAAAGAGAAAGGTGATTGATAACCCAACCATTGTATTCAATACACCAACACAGAGAAACTTTATAAAATCTCTATTAATCATTGTGCCTGATCTACCTTTAATACCAAGGCATCAAGCTTGATTTCCTCAGTATATTTAGGTCTACCCTTGACTTCTTTGTATATTTTCCCGATATACTCTCCAATCAACCCTAGACTAATCAGTTGAACGCCACCAATAAACCAAATTGAGATCATAAGCGAAGGCCATCCGGATACCGCATTACCATTAAATTTACTAACTAACACATATACAGCAGTAATGAGACTTAATAGGAAGAACGAAATACCTATCATCGTAATAAATCGAATAGGTGAAATGCTGAACGAAGTGACCCCATCCAAAGCAAAAGAGATCATCTTCTTTAAAGGATATTTAGATTCCCCAGCAAATCTCTTATTTCGTTCGTAGTACACTTCTGTAGACTTATATCCAATGAGTGGAACGATTCCTCTAAGAAATAAATTAACCTCTCGATATCGTTCTAACCCATTCAGTGCTCTCTTACTCATCAATCGATAATCCGCATGATTGAATACAAGATTCACTCCAAACCAGCTTAATACTTTATAAAATGCAATGGCACTTTTACGTTTAAACAAGGTATCTGTGCTTCGATCACTTCGAACACCGTATACAATGTCATTTCCCTCTTTGAATTTACTTATAAATTCAGGAATGACTTCCACGTCATCTTGAAGATCAGAATCAATAGAAATAACACAATCAGCCGTTTCCTTCGCATGCAACAGACCTGCTAATAATGCATTCTGGTGCCCAACATTTCTTGCAAGCTTTAATCCACTAATTTCAGGATATTTCAAATTAAATTCCGAAATATATTCCCATGTGCGATCATTACTCCCATCATCTACATACAAAACGGTACTTAAAGAGGAAATTTGTTTATTCGCAACTAACCCTCTTAACATCGTAGACAATCTTAAAGTTGTTTCAACAAGAACCTCTTCTTCATTATAACAAGGAACTACGACTGTAAGTATGGGGCAACCATTACTGTGTGCCATCATAAACCTTCTTTCTGGTCATCTACTAATCATTCGTAACTATCAAGAAATCCACAATGATTACATATCACACGTCATACTCCAGTTCTTTCTTGGCCTCTATGATGAAATCGAGTGGTGTTGAAATAGCTTCTGAATGATATTCTACGGATCCAACCCTGAGGCTCAGTTCTATCTTATACTTATCAGCATTATCACCGGTGTTTAAATTGATTACTTTCTCCCTCAATCGTTCAATGACTATATTAGCGCCTTGTCGATCCGTAAAGAGCATCATTCCCCATGTCGGGTTCTCTTTATCAAAAATATAAAGAGAGTCATTCGTCCGTATACTGGTCTGACTTAACATGGAAACATCATACAAGGCTGCTGTCATGTCTTCTTCGCTTGTCATCCGTCGTATTTCGTCCCAGTATTTAACGTTTATAACCAACAGCGTCAGAGGTATATCATATCGTGTTGAAAGAGCCATAAATACAGTAGCGTCTCGTTGAAATGACAAACTATTTTTTAAATTCGTATTCTCATCCATTGTAGCTAGTGAAATATTACTCTTTTGCAATTGATCCTTCTCATCCTGCAACTGCTTATTAGCACGGGTTAATAACCATGTAACATAGGTTATCGTTGGAGCTAGTATCAACCAAAAGTAACTATCATTTCCAACCGTAGATCCCTGAACAACACTTTGATAGAGAGTAAAGGTACCACTACCAAATATAAAAATAATGCTTAAGATTAGGCCTACAGTCAGGCTCGTAAAATATGTCACAATTGCAATCATAAAAGTTATATTCAAAAATATAATATTCTGAATATATTGATCAGGTTTACCTGCAATGAACACAATACATATAAAACAAATTACGAACAGCAGTAGGAAGGCAACATCTGAGACTAGATTGCTTTGATTTCGTTTCATCGTCTTCCACCCCTGCTCTTATATTTACGAATGATCAGAATCAGAGAAACCAATACAAGCAATAGAACCAATATAGAAGCTACCATATACCCAAGGATATCCCCTCGTTGAACCACATTATCTAAAAATGTGGATTGTTCAGGGCTCACTTCCTTCTTGAAGCGGTAGGAATGAATATTACTATCCTTGTCTGTCGTTACACCATCTCCATATATTTTCCAAATCCCCCCTTGAATCGCAACGAGTTTAGAAGCTAAATAATAATACTCCGAACTCGCACCTGTCACTGCCATAAACCCATGACCTGATTCATAAGGCGATTGTAGCAACTGTAACGTACCCATCCGCTTGCCGTAATCGACATCAATGCTTACTTTCTCATTGGACTTAAACCCAGTACCATCTGCTCCATATTGAAAATAAAGGCTATTATTATGTTCTCGAATCACCTTATTGTTCTGATAGGTTCCGATTGCAATTATATTTCGATCTGACAAATCACTTTCTCCAACCTTATCTTCGTAAAAGTGAAGTTCGCCCGTATTCCCTTCCACATATCGACCTAACAAATTAAACAAATTGGAAAGTGATTGATATGTGTAATTATCACGTTCTGATGGCATTACGACCGCAACTCGATTAAAACTACCATCACGAATAAAAGGATAGGGATAGTTATTAAATAGTAAGTCCATGTTTTCTGTCGTGTTTAATTTGAGTATCGTATCCTTAGTAATAAAAGCCCATGGCATTTGATTGTCTTTCCGATAACAACCATCATTAACCATCTCTAGATCAAAAGCCACCGTCAGAGAAAAGTTACCTGATACATTCAGATTTTTAGGAATAGGTAACGTAAGTGTATCTCCATCTGCTAATTCTGTCGTTAGTTTTTTACTCCCAATCGGCGTATCATTTACAAGTATCGTTACCATCGAACGATCAAAATCAAGGTTCTTCGCATAGCGAAAATCCATACTGATTTTACTAGCACCCGCAATGGAGCGATTAGATGGAAGTGTAATGAAATAGCTTTTCTCTTGATGTCTCCATCCTTTTAGTTGATCCCCATTGTCCGTTAATGTCACGGTTTTGTTCACACTAGTAATTGGCTTCTCTACATCAGTGTCACTAGTAACTACTTTAGTCTCACTGTCTAATTGCCCCATTAAGGCTTGATTGGCAATCAATCGTCCAGCCTTCACTAATAAATCTGCATTTTTAGATGTAACGACTAAAGTTGGTTGTTGATCCGTATTCACTAATTGAATTAATGCCGCATTGTTTAAATCTTGTTGGATAAGAAGTCCCTTGAGTTGATCTGGTAAATGATCATGTAAGGAAACCATCACAACAGCCTTCTTACTTTTTAGTGATGCTGTCCCATAAGTCAGTATCGGGATCACCTTATCATCTAAGCTATTGGTTTTGGTGAATCCCGTCAACGCATAGATGGCCGTCTCCAATTCAGACGAATCACTCTCTTCCGGTACTACAATCGCACTTTGGTTAGCTCTGACGACGTCGATACCAGTAAAGTACTCATTGAAACCACTGATACTCCCGTCTAATGCCATATTCGTATGACCGATAGCAATACTCGAGGTACTAAAGATTTGTAGCCAATTTTCTTGCTCATCATCATTAATACACACATCATCGTTTATATCCGTAGTCTGAATATCCCCTTCAATCGACAAGGCGTTCGAACCATTAATGATGAGTGCTTTAGGTATAGTTACAGTTAATCGTTGTTGTACATCATTAGTGATAGAAGGCCTGAAAGAATGTAGATAAGTCCCATTGATCTTTAGTGTCACACTGGAGCGGTCATTCATTGTTAAAGGAGATACCTTATAATCCATATTAAATTTCACATTATTAACATCCCAATAGTCAGGCACCTGAAATAATAACTCTTTAGACGCCCTCCCCCCCGACAATGATATGTTCGTATTACTTAAGGACATTTCATAAGTCTGTGGTGAATTCAGTTCAACCCCTGCCGCCGATACTTGTCCAAACTGTACGAAACTGATTAATAATACCATATACACAACTACAAATTTTTTAATCATGTAATTCCCTCCTATCTAATAACGTTCCGTTTTGTACCATTTTGCTTCTCGTTTGAATACTAAATCTTTCAGATAGGTATATAAGCCATACGCAGCAACAACCATCCACAATTGGGAGTATGAAATATACATAAGTATAATAATCCAAAGGTTAGATAAACTCATTTCACCTTTTTCAGTTATCAAAGTGATATACGTTCCTACGATAAACATGATGATCGCCAAAATCCATAGAAATGAACTGAAGCCAGCAATCGTAGTATGAACATAACCTAAGGCATGAAGAACAAGTAGTGCATCAGACATGATCAATGAAGTCAGTAACAAAAAGTAGATGGACAGAAAATAAAATATATCGAACCGAATGTTCTTTGCTGAAGGATCAAATAGCAATCTGCTATTCTTCACAATAACGTAGATGTTTCCCTTAGCCCACCTTGTTCTCTGCTTGAACCATACTTTAAGCGTCTGGGGCTCCTGTTCCCACGTAACAGCTTTCGGCTGAAATTTGATTCGGTAGCCCATCATATAGATCCTAAAGCTGATCTCTGTATCTTCCGCAATCGCCTTCACATCCCAACCACCAATCTCCTCGACGATATGACGTCGCATAATGAAGTTAGTCCCTGGGATCGTACATAACTTAAACAGTTTCCATCGACCGGCTTGTGCCATCCACTGAAACGACAAAGTCTCAATATTGATAAACCGTGTTAATAAGCTGGCATCACGATTACGAGTTCGAAATTTACCAACAACCGCTCCTAAGCTTGGGTCATTCATGATCTCAGCCACTAGGAAACGTAAAGCTGTTTTCTCTGGTGTATTATCCGCATCATAAATTGCTATCAATTCGCCTTTACTTTGCGCAAATCCAATATTAAGTGCGTTTGATTTCCCTTTGCCTCCTGTAACCGAATCCGTATTAATGATGATTAAATTTCTCCCCAGATGCTTGGAATGCAAATTTTTTAACAAGACACTACTATTATCCGAAGAATTGTCATTGATGATAATGATTTCATATCGATCCTGAGGGTAATCTAAGCCAAGTAGCGCTTCTACGGTCTTCACAATCACTTTCCCTTCATTATGAGCGGGCACCATGATGGAGACAAAAGGCGTCTCTCCTCCCAATTCCGGTGCAGCCTCACCTTCACATTGAACATAGTAAAGGTAACCAGCTATAATAAGAACCACGTTTACAAGTAGAAGAGACCATATACAGATCACGGAGAATAGCATTAGAATATCTGCGATTGTCATCATTTTCTCCTTTGATTGAGATATTTACGTATATATAGTCGATAACCGATGATGAATAAAAACCCGAAGATTAGAAGTGTTACAACGATCAGAACAATAAAAACATTATTCTGAATATTAAATAGTTTGGCAAAACTTTTTTCCTGCTCTACCGTATAAGCATATTCAGAACCAATATTCTTGTAGGCATCATTCAGATCCACGTCCTGTCCATTCAAGGTTAACAGTCCATTGTCAGATACGATCCTATTGGCTTGTGTATGAACGGTATGCTGTCCGTATCTATAGTCTGCGAATGTTATCCAACTATCGTTCAGTGTTTGTACTATCTTACTCATGTCCACCTCATTATCAGAGAAATCATAGGTTATCGCTGAATCCATTGGGAGGTCTTGTAAGATTGTATCGTTATGGTCAAATTGCTGCAGAAAGTCTAATTGCATACTATAAAGGGAAGACGCAAAAGGCTGAGACGAATCCGTTCTCGACCAATACCTCATATCTTTATTCGGAAACAGGATCGATGAATCGAAGAAGTTCATACCATATTCAGCATATTGTTGATCATATGACCAATACATTTCCGCACCTATTCCCAAAGGAGCGATTCCATAATCGGCCAGTACATCCACAAAAGATTCCATTTGTGTTTGAAGAGTCAATCCATCCTGACTAGCGGTCGATGATACAACAGGTGCATTAACTAGTACGCTTCCACTTCGAGACTGTACATACTTCAAAGTTTCCAAATAGCGATGCATTGCGGGATAGTCTACGTTCATGAACACCGGTCTTACACTGACCATAAATGGAATTCCCGCATCATAGAGCTTATCGGCCAATTTCTCCAATAGTTTTAAATCCGAGAATGGATAGACCTCTTTAAAAATAAGGTATGTCTGTCCCTGTCGAGTGATATCCAGCCAGTCTTTTAACACATAGGACATGGCTAGTTCACTGAGGTTACCCTGTTCATAATAGGGGACATATGCAAAGTGATCATTACGAACACCATAAGGAGATCTTACATCTCCATTACCTGACATAATACTTCCATAGAAAGTACCCTCAGCTTGTACAATATAAGACATATTCTTCACATGAATTCTTGACTCTGAGAATTGATCCATCGAGATCTTAACGAATTGATCCCTTAACATATTCGTGACCATGTTAAGCTCCACCTGAACCGCAGAAGGAATCGATGTTCCGATGTGTAGGTAATCACCTTTGTATATCTTCAAATCATTTATGAAATCTTCATTGGTTATGCTTAGCTCATCCAAGTTCTGAATTCCAATGACCTTGTTATACTCTGCCAACCCACCCTTTTTATAATTATCAAAGGTTGATTGAGTTACTTTAATACCATATGATGCAAGCAATCTTTGCATCGTCTCAACATTACCTTCTCTTGATGACCCTTTTGCCAAACCATCATAAAGAAGCAAGGCATGAATTGGCTCTTGTTCCGATGCATATATGTTAGAAAAGGGTATTCCTATAAGGAGTAAAAGGATCATAACTGTCACTTTAAGTTTTATTTTGACGTACATATTAAACTCCACCTTCTTGATCCCCACGCAACAAACACCTCCGGATGATATCGGATATGAATACGAAGGTCACTAGGTCAAAAGCTATTGTAAATAGAAATACGTGCTTGGCTAAATCAGCATCTCCAGCCCCGATAATCGAAACCAATATGCCTGATAATCCAAATAAAATAAACGTAACAACAAGTGGTAAACGGATGGCCTGTCGTATATTTTTAGCTCTCAAGGCAGCAATAAAACTAGGTATATAGAGACCGACGACCACGGCCATCCAAATGACAATAAAGCCAAAGGTTCTCGGGGTAAGAGCCTTTTTCATTAGACTGTATCCAGAGAAAAATGTCGTCTGTTCCCCAGCAGGATGTCCGACAGTTTTCTCGTAATTCCCCATCGCTGGAGGACGGATAATAAAGGCACTTTTCGCTGCCAGATCGAACAATTTACCCGCTTGGCCTGTATTGGTAAAGTAATACTTCAGAATAGAACCGAACCCGTATTGACTATAAAAATTCTTCTCTAGTATTTCCGAATTGACATCAACAGTGGAGTTAAGCGCATAATAAATACTTTTATCCAAAATGGCGTATTGCTTGTCTATACCGAAGGCACTTAGCGCAACTTCCGGGTCCTTAGATTCCATAAGGATACCTCGAGTCATGGCATGATACTTATTGATATTCACAAATTCTTTTGGAATCAAAGCGTATGTACTTATCCCCGCTAGAAGTAAGATGAGAAGCGAGGAAGACATTAATATACGAAAGGTCTTTTGCTTTCGGATAAAGATCAGAATGATGCATATAAATGCAATAATGACACCTACTGGCGCATTTTGTTGTTTACTTGTCGTCAGTAGAAATCCACTAAGGGTAAATATCGCCAATAATACGTAATCGTTATACCTATTCCTATACAACAACAACCCAGATGCCAACATGAACACCATCATAATGATTACGACGCTTTCGCCGTAAAAGGAATTGAAGTAAGCCGTATATCCCGTATCTCCAAACATTAAAACAGCTAGAATGGCAATAGGATAACCATATTTCTTAGGTATTTTCCAAGTTAGACTTTCAACCAATAAATAAATCGCAATCGTATACAACAATGTATACATCGCCGCTTGAAATCGAATATCAAATACCTGCTGATCATAGAAGATCTTATTCATCCAAACGGAGAAATGAATAAATAACGATTGCGAAGAAATGACATCAGAACTATTTTCATTAAAATATTGAAAAATCCCAAAGTGCTTTATAAAGTATCCAAAGTATTGACTGTCGTAATCAGGAGTATTGAAATACAACCCATTACCGTAAAGAATACGGAAATAGTCTCCGTTATCCGCCATGCCAATATATGGGGGAATAAACAATGCCATTATCGTAATAAACAATACGCATGTTGCTGCCAATAGCGCTGGAGAAACAAATCGACTAACTAAAACAAATCTGTTCATGATGTACAATTTAACTTTACTTACGGACATGTTGTATGCCTTCCTCCTTAATGAACCTTTTAGTAAGCAAAAGCCAACAATGCCATCAGATTGTCGAAAGAGTAAACTGTCTGTGTCGATACATCTCCAAAACTACCATACAGTTGACTATTTGTATCATGAATCTGGTACTGGCTCATTCTCCTTATACTATCCTCATAAAGTTCTTTATCTCCAAGTTGAGAACCAATCATCGCTGCGATCGCATAAATAGCCGTAGATTGAATATCAGTTGTTGGTCTTCCTTCTCGATTATATTGACCATATAAAGTTCCGCTTTTAACATGTTCTTTAAGATAGCGAATACTTAATGGATTCTGTTGCTTCACTTCGGTTAGGGAGAGAACGGTAAGTAGTGATTCAACCATATTAATATTCTCGGAGCTATAGGAGTTCGTCTCATATTGATATCGAGTCTCGTAGAAGGGGAACTTATCAGTCAAATATCCATCCTGCATAATTGTTAGCATATTTGAGGTTAGTTGTTGAAGCTGATCAGAATTAATCGGGAGCTCCTGCAATGTTCTTAGATCTATATAACACAAGGTGATGAAGGCATTGGTAACATTGTATATCTCATCGTAAAAGTCATACACGTAACCATCTTTCACGCTATACTCAAAAAATCGTTTGCCGTAGAGATCAGCTTCTTCCGTATAACGAGCATCTTCGAACACACTCCCAGCTTCATGAAGTGCACGAATGATACGTAGATCATCCACTGTTGCATTCAGCGTATAGCGCTTGTTAAGCTTAGGGCTATACCGGTAACTGAATCCTGACGTAAGATTGAGGGTTTGTTTGACCCGAGCCCACTCCTTATCAAAGCTACTCTGCTGTTTAGTCATAGCGAAATAACGCATCATTAAACCCGCCGATTCACTTAGTACCTCATGCCCAGTAGCTACATTCAGTGTTTGGTCACTATCCCGATAATTCGTAAATACACCGTAACTTCCGGAAAGTTCCTTTACAATGAATTCATACAATACTTTTCGATTTTCTTCCATTTGCAAGCTATCCCCGAAGTGATCTTGCAACGTGACAGACTCCACCGAATTGTTCTTGTTCTTAGGTGTCTCGATACGCTCGTGATATATAAACAAAACAACTAATATAACTATAGATATCGGAAGAATAGCCTTTACTTTCATTTTCAAATAACTCCTTATGCAATAATACTAGTGAAAATAACGACAAAAATCATCAAAATATTCTCTTCCAATCATTGTATCTTCTACAACTCTACAAATTCTTAACAGATCGATTCTTCATAACTATTGTGAAGGTGATACCTCATTTCAACACTCATCACGAGACAGCCTACTTCCTAAAACCTAATAGCATTTTCAGAGCACCAATAATGATACATTACTACTCTCTTAAATAACATGCTTTTCTAATAATATCATTTAAAAGACATTCACTTATATTAAATCTTCTAATATTTCTAATTTTTTCTTCCATACCCTTTAGTCCATTCGAGACAAAGAGAAGGATTTCTTCCGCACCACGTTCTTTCACATCTTGGAGTAGCTCTTTCCACACGTAAGCCGACTTCGTAGGCGCAATAGCGTAAGTTAAGACTTCTTTCGAACCATCTTCTTTAATACTATGGCAAGATAAATAGCTTCTTTAGAACACTGTTTCACGCTTTACAGCAATGTAAGTAGCATCTAAATAAACGCAGATATAACGCTGAGATAGCTTACGTTTCATGAAGGCGTCGACGTGCCGGACCATCACTTTTGTCATAGTGGAAACCGTTTGAGGCGTGTAATGATGACCATACATTTTTTCATTTAAGTCAGCAATTCCCGTCATCGTCACACCCTTTTGGAACATATGAATGACGAAGGATGCCGGACTTTTATATAAGAGTACAGTCAATTCTAACCGATGTTTGCTGTTGTTCCCTTGCCCATGTCTCAACGCTATTTAATAGCTCCGTTCCAATTCTCTTACCCTTAAACTAGCCCACAAAATGATTTTCCAAATAGTTGACTGTCTTGTTCCTGTTCTTTTATGTGCCGAATCCAAAAAGGATGACCCCCTGTTCAATTCAGGGATCATCTCCTTAGCGTAGCCTAGTCTTTTTTAAAATGTCCTTTACAAAGGGTACCGTTTAAATTCTCCATCAGGTTCTTTGTCTTATACAACAAATTTATTCTTCTTCATCCTCTACTTCATATATACATTGGAATCGTTCCACCCCTGGATAGATTTCACCCAGACTGATGACAACAAACCCAATATTGCGATAAAAGTCTACCGCGTCTTCATCCGTCTCAGTCATAATTCGAGATGGTTTCTGTGCTTCAATTAACTCAAAGAATATTCCCCGTCCATACCCCTTAAGTCGATTTTCCGGCAAAATAGCCAAATGATTAACTGTAAGAATTCTCTCTTCGTCAATCTCAAAACCAATTAACCCGACTAACAACTTCTCGTCCTCAAATCCATACAACTGCAAGGACTCCTTCCCCTCATAAAGCTGTATAGCCGCGTTTAAAGACTTATCATCTGGAAAAACAGCGTAAGAGAGTAGTTCTGTCACTTCAGGTTTGCGAATATATGATTTTACGTTAACTAACATGTGTATGTATACCCCCAGCAATTTTGTTCAAGTAAATAACTTCACTACGTTACTTTAAAGGGTTTGATGAAGAATATCAAATCGGATTTACCCTTTGAGTCTAATTAAAACGCAAGAATAACTATAACATGTCACTTATTGTGAATCATCGTTTCAACCATAGTAAGCTTCGGCCAGCGTGTTAGCCATTGCTTACCTGACACTCTTGACATGAAATAGGCTGTATCCGTATATTTTGGGGATTGTCTCACCTTCAACTGAAACAAATCATCTAGACCATGAGGAGCGATGATTCGTGTATGATCTAACTCATCTAGATATACACCCACCGCCGTTGCTGTTTCTGGCCAGCGACTCATGGCGTCATCAATTGATTCATAAGGGGCCACTTGATTTCGCAGGTGCATACGAGCTTGATTCTTTACTGACCAGCAATCTTTCTTATCCGCAGAATTCAACAATTTGGTAAGAAGCTTATCTCTCTCTTCGGTAATATCTGTAGGATCATAATAGATCACATCAATGTCATTAAGTGGTGTCTCATAATCATAGCCATGAAGCACATCCCATACACGATTCCGCACATATCCTGCAGTGATACAACTCTCTGGAAGATTGAGTTCCCGAACGAGCTCCAGGTCCTTACGAACCTCATCACAATCCATTATGTTCTCTAATTGAAGTATATAATTCATGTATGATGTTCCTCACTCTGATATATAATAATATCCCAATAATTGGTGTCCGTAAGATTCGCAATTCGCAATATAAAGAGAGGGAAAATACTCCCCCTCATTTTACCAATATCCCATGAACTTGCCTACTTCAATGCGGTTGGAATGCTAAAGCCCATGAGTTTACCCTCTACTTGAATAATCGCCATCTGCCCCGTTTTTAACGTAGGACCATAGTTACGAGAACCGGTTATGATGCTAAATACAGGCTTTGTGGTCGATAAATTATAAGCATAGAATACCCCATCTGTCTGTCCCCTGTATATCCCGTTGCCATAGACATCGATCTGTGCAGCTGGATTGTCACCATTCCAACTAACCTTTTGACTGTCCTTAAGCTTCATTCCGAACATCTCTGAAGAACTTTGGAAGAACATTCTACCTTGATGAATCTTAAATAATGGCCAAAAAACTTCATAATCATCATATGGCATAATCCATTTCTGAACGGGCTTGCCCTCTAGCTTATAATTTGCGAAATCATATTTCCCAATGATATTCCCTTGAAATATATATAAGTCATTATCATTAAGAAACATCGAACCATTGATACGACTGATCAAATTTGGTTCGCCAATGTTCGTCGGGAGTTTCCATTTATAAATACGTTCAGACTTCTTCTCACCTGTCTTAACATTAAACACATTCACCGTTTTCTGATGTCCATTTAGAGAATCTGGGATCGGTTCACGCATAAAATCATTATAAATAGAATATACAAGTCCATCTTTAACAGCCAATGGGAATTCCTGATGAGAAATATCCCATAGCTTCTTCCCCGTTTGTTTATCGAAACCATCTGTTTGGATGTAAGACATGGCTCCCTGTACCACAAATGAACGAATCACTACCCCATCTGATTCTATAATATCCGTTCCTGATCCTCCCTCAGAGGATGGTTCATTAGCAGTCCAGAGAAGTTTTCCGCTCCGCAAATCAATGGAATGTGTTTTACTATCCTGAAGAACATATAATGTATCATTTCGAGGGACAAGGGTTACCTCTCCAGTTACTTTAACGGAAGATAACCATTCCTTCTGTCCAGACTTCGCGTTGAGCGCATAGATTTGACTATCTTGAGTCATACCGATCACGAGGCCTTGATGATAGACAACCACAGGTTGTAAGTTGGTACCGTACGACCAGATCTTTTTACCACTCACCGCATTAATCGCAGTCAACTGCTTGTTGGTAAAAGCGAAGACTTTGCCATCTTCAGCTGCAGCCTGTGATTGAGTTAAACCTGAGTTCGTAATCGTTTTGTCCACTGCAAAAGTCCAAGCTGCCTTTACCACGGGTACCTCTAATTTATTTGTTCCATTCTTCACGGATATGACAGCCTTCTCAGCTGATACCGTACCTGAAATAGAAAACAAACCAAGGGTAACCGTTAATGCAGCCATAATCGCTATTCTTGATTTCCACCCTCTATTCCATAATAACATCCTAGACACCCACCTTTTCTAATATTGATATCTCTCTTTAGACGCATGAATACCCATAAAGTTACAATTCCATTTTAAACAAGAATCTTTCATTCAACCGATGTATAATAAGTACTAATAACCAGATAGGGATGATTAGCAGATATGGCTTTTGGCATTAATAGAGAAGAATTATCGCAATGGAAAGCGGCCGTGAACAGAGGCGAGATTGCTTACCTCACTCATTACTGGTTCGATCCACGATTTCCTAATTTCAATACCGTTACAAAGGTCGGATGTTCTGATATGCAACGTTTGTCTGAATGGTGTATCGCTAACGATTTGCCACCTAAATATATTCACAACCGTAATCCTTTCCCTCACTTCGATCTAATCGGTCCCAAACAGAAGGAAATATTGCAGCAAGAACAATTGTGGTCACAGTTGAAACGCTTCGGAATGATGAAATAGATCCTTCCTAAAAGAAACGCAATAAAGGCAGCAAAGAACTTGAAAACCAAGTTCTTTGCTGCCTTTATGTAATCACAGGTCGGTAATTCATTATTCCTTATGAAGCTTATTTCTGAATAATATGCTGTACACGTCCAACCTGCCCACTGGTTAAACGAACTTTAATCCCATGAGGATGTTTCGGTGAATTAGTGAGAATATCCTTGACGATTCCGCGTGTTAGCTTACCCGTAGGCTGATCTTGCTTCAGTACGATATCTACTTCAAGTCCTGCAGATATGGTTGATCGTAGTTGTCCATTCATTGTTATTCACTTCCCATATGTCATTTATTCATTTCATCATAAGGAAACGATACAGGAACTGCCATCTTTATGCAAATGACGCTCCAAATAAACACTAGTGTTTATTCTCTGCTGAAAGCCCTAATTTCTTCAACAGTTCAATCGCTTGTGTCTTCTCTTCCTCATCTAGTCCCCCAACTGAATCTACGATTGTAGTCTGATGTTGAGGAAATACCTCTTCAATAAACGCCCTTCCTTCATCCGTAAGATCAGCAAATATGACACGTCTATCATCTGGAGAAGCAATTCTAACTAATAAATTTTTATTCTGCAGCTTATCCACGACATACGTAATATTTCCACTTGATATAAGGACTTTCTCACCGATCTTTTGCAGAGGTTGAGGACCCTTATGATACAACAAATCTAACACACCAAATTCCGTTGAGTTTAACCCAAAACTCTGGACACTACGAATGGAGTGTGACATGACTGAATTATAGGCACGTGCCAACACAATAAATAGATCGAGCGAAAGCTCATTATTATTCTTCGAGTTATTCTTACTTTCTTCCATCATTAAAACCTCCGAATGCATTATCTTAATGTAAAGATAATGCATTCGGAGGCCTGTTGTCAATCTTAATATGTCTTTTTCTGCATTTGAGTCAGACTTTTAAATTCATATCCCTGTTTCCTAGCATCATCGATCATCTGTGCCATCGCTTCGGTATTGTCTTTAGAAACGGAATGCAGCAATATAACGGCACCTGGATGGAGTTGATTCATAACTTGCGTGTAAGCATACTGTGAACCTCTTTGGGTAGCAGGATCCCAATCTTTATAGGCAACAGACCAGAACACATTCGTATACCCTTCTGTACGGCTAGAGGCAAGCATAGACTCATTAAAAATGCCCCGAGGAGCGCGGAGGAAAGTCATTTCCTTTTGACTTGTTAAATCGGCTACAGCCGTCTTCACCTTCACCAATTCGTTCTTCAATTGGTCGTTAGAAATCTGAGTTACATCGGGATGACTCCACGAATGATTTCCCACAATATGACCTTCAGAGACCATCCTTTGGACCAATTCTGGCTGATCTTTCACATAGTGTCCCGTCACGAAAAAGATGGAAGGAACTTTTCTTTCTTTTAGAATATCTAGAATTTTTGCTGTATAACCATTCTCATACCCATTGTCGAAGGTCAAATAGATATCTTTTTGATTCGTATCCCCAAGAAAGATGGCTCCATGCTTTTCAAGAATGCTCTTAAACCCTTCCTCATTAATCGAAGGAAGTTGTCCATTTTTACTTTTCTTGAACCCAAAGTGGTAAGCGCGTTGATCGGGGTTAGCTTCTGCTGTTGCTATGGGTTGAACGATTTCGCAAATCAATAAAAGACAACCCAAAACAAGAAAGATACGACGTTTCATTAGAGACCGGTCACCTCTGTACAAGATTTCATGGTAAATTACCAAGTTAGAGGTAATATTCCACATCTACTCATAAGATATGTACCGTTTGAATAATAGACGTAACATGCTGTAGCCTATCCATACTCCAATGACATTGAGTATCACGTCATCAACATCACAACTTCCGACTCGCAACAACATCTGAGATAGCTCTATAACGATTACGATAAGCACGAAACAAACCGTCAACATCCGATAAGACCTCAGCCTTTTGAAAAGAATTGGAAGTACCATTCCAAACGGAACAAAAACTCCGATATTACCGAATAAATTAATGATCCCAGCAGCATTTGGTTCTTTATGAATACTCCGTAAAAAGAGTCCAATGGTTTCAAAAGGAATAACATTGTACACAAGGGGTCCTCCAGCATGTCTTGAACGGCCAAAACCAATAAACATCCAATATATGAGGCACGAACTATAGAAGATAATCAGAATCCCAAGGATTCGATTACGCGTAGCCTTCGTACTAGTCAAACATACAACCCCCTACTTACGTTTCAAGACTTCTACGATGCCGTCATAATGAGCAATCACCACTAGATCTGCTCGTCCAATAAATAAACCGTTATCTACAACACCTGGAATACCTAGAATTTCATTATGAAGTTTAAATGGTAACTCAATAGATCCGAAGTTGCAATCTACAATGTAATTTCCATTGTCCGTAACGAATAACTGTTCTTCATCTGTACGCAACTGGGTTCGACAATCAAGTCTTTGAAGTGCGTTGAGTGTCCATTCTAATGCGAATGGAACGATTTCAACCGGGAGAGGGAATTGCCCTAACGTTTGGACCAACTTGCGCTCATCCGCAACTATAATCAGTCTTTTGCTGTGATGGGCAACAATCTTCTCTCTAAGAAGCGCACCACCACCACCTTTTATCAAGTCCAGATCCGAATTGACTTCGTCAGCGCCATCAATCGTTACGTCCAGACTATCTAATTCCCTAAAGGGGATAATGGGAATCCCAAGTTCTATCGCCTGTCTCTCCGATACTTTGGAGGTTGCAACTGCCTGTATAGATAGACCCTCCTTAACACGTTCCCCAATCCGTTGGATCGCCCAATATGCTGTAGAACCTGTTCCTAGCCCTACTTTCATACCATCTTCAATGTATTGCACAGCATATTCTGCTGCGATTCTCTTCATATTCACAAGATTCACACTCCTACTGAATAATGACGTTTCATAAATACAAAAGGCTGAACTTATCGAACCCCATTCCATAGAATGACTGTATGTCTTTGTTGGAATGGTTCGTACAAGCTCAGCCATAAGTTAAATTATAATCATTAAGATTTAAATACGAGGACGACAGAATCTGATCTAGGTTCATAACCAACCTTCATATAAATATGGTTAGAGATAGGATTGCTCAGATCCGTATATAAACTGGCGAATTCATAGGGACCACGTAGCATATTTCGCGTTAGTGTTGACACACATGAACCAGCATATCCTTTATTTCGGTGTTGAAATGGCGTGTATACCATATTAATGACAGCTCCGTGTAACGTGGGCCTCGTCTGTTGGGCCATGGATACGGGTTCACCATCATCCCATAAATAGATGGCAGATTGTTCTGTCCCACGCTGAGCCATGTCAATCGCATGTTTCATAGATATCGCTTCCGTAGCTTCCGTAGCGAAATCATAAATCCACTGACTCAGCAAGGGAACATCACGTAATTCTGCAGCTCTAAAGATACCTGGGCTCAACTTCACTTCTTGCACTTTCGTGCAGGCATAAATCCGCTGATCCATCTGAATCTCGTAGGATTTCCCTGTTACTTCTTTCCACTTATCCGCGAACAAACGAGCTGTCTCATGATATGCAATAATACTGGGAACATGAATGACTTCTTGATGAAGGATATGATCGATCGCTACAGAGATAGCATTAGACCGCAAGTAAACACTTTCCACCTTGTCGCTAATGTACACAATTAGATGTGCACTCGTCTTCAGTAGAACAAGTACATCTTGTTCCTCATCACTGACGATTGCCATGAATGGTAACGGACCCTCATGATGGGCATCTTTAGCCGTATGCTTAATTGATTGGACTAATCGGTATGCAATACCAAGTGGAAGATTATTAAGCACCTCATTCTCCATTAACAGTGGTTCAGCGCGATCTAAGAAATCAGACGGATCAACATAACTATGAATATGCATGATTCAATCTCCCTTCATCAGCCCATTTTTTCTACCATAACATACTAATGAGAAAAGAAAAGATGAATTGTCGCATTTAACCATTTTCGGGATTCAATAGTACCTGTTCTAATCGGTTCAACACTTCCTTTTCTTCCTCGTGAATCACTGATTCAGGTATAGCTACTCCGAATAATAACTTACCTTTCTGTTTGGCGTGCCTAATATTATGAAGCATCACATTCTCAGCTTCATATAATTTCAGTTCACCACCCTTGCCGGTTAATCGACATAGATAAGCGTGTAGATCTTGCTCCCCTACCACATATGAGGTGTGAAACAACGCTACGAGTGTTAATGAATCCTGGTCTTGCCACTGGTTTGTAATATGTACAGTATATTGTAGTGAAGTAGCACTCGCTCCATTACTCGTTGACTTCTCAGCAATAATCTGCGAATTTTTCCATGCTAGTATCCCAGCTGCACCCAGCAGTATGATCCCAACTACTAATGCAACATAAATCACTTTTGTATTCTCCTTTGTATCGTACTTAATGACCTAGTAAAGTTTGAAGGAGCTCTTGTCTCAGTTGTTCTCGATCATACTGAGAGTTATCAATCATTGTCCGAGGAAGCGACAACTCATTCATAATTCTTTGTTCCAATTGTTTTCTAGCATAAAGGACTTGTAGTGTCCCGTCCATTCCAGAATAGCCACGGACTTGCCCATAGCCTTGTTGCGTATAATAATCCATGAACCCACTTGACCACTCTGTTGGTCGTTCTTCCACAGCTTTCTTGAAAGTAATATCATATTCCTTCTGATCCATGTAGATTAGCATCGGATTTAGGGAACTAATGGCTTCCTCCAATTGCCGAACATACTGAATAGATTCTTCTTCATTCCTGTTATGTTTGACCATACTTACCGTGACGGGATTCTGGATGAAACAACATTCAAACACATATATCTTTTTTTGAGCTGCAGCTGCTTCTCCGAACCTCTTCCATTTGGAAGCAATAAGCTCCATATTCCGTTCATAAGATATTTCATAAATATCCTGTTTAAAAATATCGTCATAAACAGAATTAGGTAGACGAGATTGATCATCTTGTTGCATCTTTCGATAGGACAAGAAGTAGTTACCCTCTTCGTAAAATGCCGTGCGATTGATCAATGTTTGATGACTCTTGTGTCTATCACACAATGCCTCCCACTCCTGTGGTGTGAAGATTGCAACACCTTCGTAGTCTGCTGGATGATCCACATCTCCCTCTAATACTAAATGAACGTCCTTACCTTGTTCTTTAAGAATGTCATACACCATTCGAGCACCCGTGGATTTTCCTGATCCTGGAAGACCTTCGACTAATATTAGCTTCGTATTCATGTTCAAGTCCTCACCTCTATACCATTTTAAGAAATTTCTCTTGATATAGCAAAGGGAGGGACTGATGTCATCGTTGACCTCTTTTATATTAGAATAATGACACCTTATTTAGCATAAAAAACACTCTCTATTCGAGGGTGCTCATTTAAATGTCTGTCTACTTAACTGGAACAAGCATCCTGCTGATTTCAATCGGACCAGGTACAAACCCTAAGCTATAATATACAGATTCCACTGGGTTCCCTTGCATAACATGGACCCTTAAATATGGATATAGATCTGTCAACATCGTTAACGATCTCTTAATCATGTGAGAACCCATCCCCCGTCTCCTATAATTCGGAAGAACCCCAAGTTGCTGTATCCTCGGAACCTCCTGATGCATGGACAGCAAACAAGCACCGATCAGAGCATTGTTCCTTTTATCATAGACTAAAGTAGAGGCTCTCAGTAGATGTTCACTAGCATCCTTCACCATAGATTGGGTTTCCGTTATATATTGACTAATGGACTTAGGTTTACTATTCATTCCACGTATACTATCTGTGTAACATCTATAGAAAAGGTGTCCGATTTCCTTATCATTCGTCAATGCACGTGTGCAAGGATCATCTTGAGTTATAGATTGGACAATTGTCATCGCCCCATCCCACTCACACTCTAAATTTTCTGTAGGTCGCTGCATCCAACGAAATCGATGCTCATCTGGCCAGAATCCCGCTCTTGCAAATAAATCCACCTGATCTTGCAGTACTTCATATACATGAATAGGTAAAGTTATATCAGACCATTTCAGCAAAACATTCTTCAGTAAATGGACAATCGTACTTTGTTCATGAAATGGTGGAATGAAATATAAAAGGCTCATTAGGTTCGCGGAGATTACCACGCCTCCGATCTTCGTCCTTCCTTTATAAATCCAGAATGGATCAATATTTCTCAGAATGGGAAGAGTCATCTCCTTGAAAATACGGACATATTCTGCGTTATAGTACACAGAGAAGAATAGTCCCCACTCCCTCTGGTCAGCCTTCTGCAAGTAAAATTGATCTGACAGCTCATAACGATCAAACGGAGTTGACCCGTTAGTAAATCCCACCGTTTCACACTCCTTTACGTATAACCTTTGCTTCAATTATAGATATCAACCATTAAACACAAATAGAACCCTCGCCAATAGGTGTGTAAACCCTCAAATTGTAGTCTTATTGAAGGATTCACCGTAGCTCAGTAGGGTTCCAACTATTAATCATATCGCTTAAATAAGTTCATATTTCTTCTTCGCTACATATTGAAGATTAATCCGCTAAATACAAACAGTATGTTCATAATGAAATGAAGAATCATTACAGGGAGCAATCCCTTAGATCGAATCGTAATTCCTCCCAATAACATGCCAAATACAGAGAACAATGCACACACACTCCAAGGAAATCCGATCGAATAATGGTACATTCCAAAACCTATACTGACTACGACTAGTCCCCACTTCTCACCTAACTCATCGACAAATCGGCTTAGAATGAGCCCTCGCCATAATATTTCCTCCAAGACGGAATTAATCAACGCAAACAAAATACCAACCCACAAAAGTGGAACTATATTGTCCTGACTAAAATCAATGACAAAACTAAATGAAACGATCACCGTACCTGATGCAATCAGTAGAAATCTCCATATTGGATCCTTCACTCCATGCCATATCAATGGAAAATAAATCGTTTCTGTAAAGTTTCCCATCTTCATATAATTTATTGTCATCTTATTAATTCTCGTAAAAAATAGGAATGGTATAATATATCCAATCAGACTCAAGCGTGAACATGAAATGATTAATTCTCTTTGCAGACCTAGCTGGTTAAGATACTCCTTTATAAATAAATTCAAACACACGAACAACCAATATCCCAATAGATATAGAACACTCAACAAGGAAACATCACGAACACCATGAGATACAGGTTTTAACAAATGAATCATGCATAGAATGAGCGCCAAACCTAAACTCATATAAACCGTTGTTAGTTGAACTGCTATTACTGTTCCCACAAAAATCACAAACATAGCCATTAAAGAAATATTCGATATTCTCTCTCTATGTATAGACATCTACGTTCTCCCCACTCTAACTATATTAAGGACATCACTATCAAATTATATATTATATACAAAAGCGATAGTTTCACATCACTATTTTCCTGATTATGGTTCAACTAGAACCCCCCATGTCTCTCTGCAAGCTTACTAGTAAAGAGATTAGTTGGCTGTTCCTCTGAATAGCAAAGAAACGGATTCTCCACTTTTCACTTAAAGTGCTCCTCCGTTTCCTTTATCATATAGATTATTCAGGTCATACGTAACTTCTACAACTTCGCTTGTAATTTTGCTTGATTTCCTTTTAATCCCCAAATTTCAGAAGCATATTTACTAATCGTACAATCACTTGAGAATTTACCAGAATGACCGATATTTAAGATGGATTTCCTTTGCCATTCCTTCGAATTACGATATGAAAGATCAATCTGCAGATGAGCATCAACATAGCTAGCAAAATCCTTGAGTACAAAATACTCGTCATTTGTACTCATAATAGAATTAAATATGTCACCAAATTCAAGTTCATTTATACCAAAGTAGCCCGGCGTAACTAATTGATCCATAACTTCTCTTACACGTGCATCTTTATGATACACATCCTTCACTACGTAACCGCCATGCTGATAATAATCAAGTACTTGCGCGGATTGTAATCCAAAGAGAAACATATTGTCGTCCCCTATCATTTCATGCATCTCCACATTAGCTCCATCCATCGTCCCCAATGTTAATGCACCGTTCATCATAAATTTCATATTCCCCGTACCAGATGCTTCCTTACTAGCCGTCGAAATCTGTTCACTGACATCTGATGCTGGAATAATCTTCTCTGCTAGCGATACGGAGTAGTTCTCTAAGAAGATAACTTTCATCTTCTGATTCACTTCTCGGTCTCGATTAACTTGATTAGCTACTACATTGATAAGTTTAATAATTCTTTTGGCGAACGAATAGCTCGGCGCTGCTTTGGCACCAAAAATAAATGTACGTGGAATCCTCTCAATAGTTGAGTTTTGTTTCATTTGAATGTACAAATACATGATGTGTAGGATGTTCATCAACTGTCGCTTGTAGCCATGCAATCTCTTCACGTGTACATCAAAGATAGAGTATGGATCAACAATGATCCCTTGTTTCTCGTGAATATAAGACGCTAATTTCATTTTGTTATGCTGTTTAATTGCTCGAGTTCGATCTTGTAAGCCGATATCCTCACTGTATTTCAATAATCCTACCATTTCTTGTGGCTCATTCATCCAACGTGTACCAATGGTATTACTAATTAAATCTGCCAACGCAGGGTTAGCATGCATCAGCCAACGACGGTGAGTAATACCATTCGTCTTATTATTAAAACGAGTTGGATACAGATCATAGAATAGCTTCATTTCCCGTTTCTTCAAAATATCCGTATGAAGAGCCGCCACGCCATTCACGCTGTAGCTACCTACGATTGCCAAGTTCGCCATTTTCAATTGCTCACCATCAATAATCGACATCTGTGGTATGATTTCAGGATGTTCTGGGTATTTCTTCATCAACATGCCACAAAATTGCTTATTGATCTCCTCAATAATCATATAAATCCTCGGAAGTAGTTCCTTCACCATGGAAATAGGCCATTTCTCAAGTGCCTCGCTTAAAGTAGTATGATTGGTATAAGATACCGTTCTTGAGGTTATATCCCACGCTTCTGCCCAACCTAAGCCCTTCACATCAATTAAAATCCTCATCAATTCAGGGATGACTAGTGTAGGATGCGTATCATTAATATGGATAGCTACCTTTTCTGGAAGATGATCTATCGTAAGTCCAAGCCTCTCAAATGTACCCAAAATACTTTGTAGACCTGCTGAACACAAGAAATATTGTTGTTTGAGTCTGAGTAGCTTTCCTTCGTACTGAGAATCATCAGGATATAAGAAATCAGAAATAGATTCAACAGAACGGTTATAATGGATGAATTTATAATAATTATTAGGACCCGACATTTCCGTATGGTCCATTGTAGACTCCGCACTCCATATCCTCAACGTATTGACATGTTCCCCACCATATCCAATAACAGGTACATCATATGGCATGGCAGTGACCGCTTCATAATTATGTGTCTCAAATACTAGTTCTTCATCTTCCTCATGAATCTCTACATTTCCCCAGAAACGAACCTCAACTTTTTTATCCGCTCTTCGAACTTCCCATTCATTCCCCTTCTGAAGCCAATAATCAGGTAGTTCTACCTGGTTACCTTCAACAATTTTCTGTTCAAATAAACCATATCTATAACGGATACCACAGCCATGTCCTGCGTACTTCAAGGAAGCTAGAGAGTCCAAGAAGCAAGCAGCAAGTCTTCCTAGCCCTCCATTACCAAGACCCGCATCTGACTCTTCTTCTTCAAGCTCCTCCAGATCCCACCCTAGTTCCTTAAGACCCTCTCGAACACACTCAAGCACACCTAGATTGAGCAGATTGTTGCCGAGAAGACGCCCTATGAGAAACTCCATTGAGAAGTAGTATACTTGTTTTTTCTGATGAAATTGGAAATTCTGATTCGTATCTGCCCAATTTTTGCCTACATATTCACGAATCATACTACTCAGAATTGTGTAGATATCCGCTTTCTGAGCTTCCTTCAATGGCTTTCCCAATTTACTGACTAGATTCTCCTGAAAAAGTAGCTTAAACGCTTCTTTGTTGTTAAACATATTCGCATACCTCCTGAGGCGATCTATTCGTTGATCTTCATTTTTTTCAAGCACGGATTAACTACAATGATAATTCAAGCATAATTCCACTCTTTAAACATTTGTAAGTGTCTTATATATAATTTTGTTATGCACAGACTTTCTTCTGACTCGCATATCAAAAAAGAAATAATCCTCCCTGTGGACAATGCTGATGATGATGAGTCTACGGTTTAACTGTTTCTCCATTATAAAGACTTCTACAATATACGTTTGAAAGGTCCATTTCGTGATGAATATCCATCACCTTTCCATTCTCATAATTTAAGGCGTAAACATAACTAATCCTCAGGATCAAAACGATCTACTTGGATTTCTGTAAGTAATAGAACCTCTGGGGGAACAAGCATGTAGGAATCACAGTACTAACCACATCAATCCTCATTAGAGACATAAAAAATGACTCCCAACGAATAATAGGAGTCAACGATTAGCACATTTTTCTATCGACAGATGGTCTCACAGTAAAGAACTCAGAATTCATGCACCTACCATACTGGACCTTTTGCTCCATTAGTATATAACCCGAGAGCTATTGTAATAGAGACTTGAATACTTCTTATTTGAATAACTAATTTATCCTTACAACAAGGTTCTATATTCACAAGAACAAACACTAATAATTCCGCCAACAATTGTTGCAGATTTGTTCCAACACCTATAACTGAGAATGGAGTTATCTCAGTTGAGACTATAGTTAATTCCAATATAGATTGAATCTCAACTCTATCCGGAATTCATTATTTTGTAGCTATATAATTATGCGTCCAGTATGCAATAAGGACTATATTCTATGGTTAGATGCAGATCAAAATAAGATAACATTCATTTAAAGGCTTTACAAAAAAACACTGTAGCCTTTAATTGTATGACTAACAGAAAAAAGACACCCTAATAGGTGTCTTAGTATAAATATATGAACTTTTTATTATTCAAGGGTGAAGCCAGCACTAATATATCCAGTGGTTGTAGTAACAACGTTAAGCCCTGTCGCCGTGGCTGAGACTACCATTAGTAAACGTGTCTGAGGGGTTACAGGAATATTCAAACCTGTTGTAATTGCATTTCCAAAATCCCCCAAGTTAACAGTTCCCGTTAGAGCTGGAAGTGTTACTGTTGCGCCTGGTATTAAAGTGAATGAGTTAGTTGGTCCTGGTCCAGCTGACTCAAACAATTGCACGACAGCCGTTACCGTAGTTCCAATAAGAGCTATTGATATGGTATTACTGAAGTAAGCAGCAATCGATGTTATCGTTCCTGCACGAGGCACGGAAAACGCAAAGTTAATAAGAGGTCCCACAGCAGTGCCCGTCAAATCAATAACGCCGCCTACAATTGAGATCCCATCGACAGAACTTCCAAATCCAACAAGACCTGCTGTTCCGACTAATCCTAGCGCAACCGTGGTCAAAGTAACGGGTCCTCCAGATGCCAGTGGTATGATCGCACCTGCACCTGTTGCACCAGTTGCTCCAGTAACTCCTGTTGCTCCTGTTGCTCCAGTAACTCCCGTTGCTCCAGTCTCTCCTGTTGCTCCAGTAACTCCTGTTGCTCCAGTAACTCCCGTTGCTCCAGTCTCTCCTGTTGCTCCAGTCTCTCCTGTTGCTCCAGTTACTCCTGTTGCCCCAGTCTCTCCCGTTGCTCCAGTCTCTCCTGTTGCTCCAGTTCCTCCTGTTGCTCCAGTACCTCCCGTTTCTCCAG
>NZ_LVJH01000014.1 GCF_001637205.1 Paenibacillus glacialis | reverse complement strand
CCACCTAACCCCCCCCGTGTTAACTGCGATGTGAGATGTCCCACAACCCCAAAGAGCAAGCTCCTTGGTTTGGGCTAATCCGCGTTCGCTCGCCGCTACTGACGGAATCACTATTGTTTTCTCTTCCTCAGGGTACTTAGATGTTTCAGTTCCCCTGGTCTGTCTCTACACACCCTATGTATTCAGATGTGAGTGACTGCGTATTACCACAGCCGGGTTTCCCCATTCGGACACCCCCGGATCAAAGCTTGCTTACAGCTCCCCGAGGCAGTTTCGTTGTTCGCCACGTCCTTCATCGACTCCTAGCGCCTAGGCATCCTCCGTGTGCTCTTAGTAGCTTAACCATCATGCTCCTGTTTCTAGTCTGTTTCACCCGAAGGTTCTTCAGCTTCCAAACACTTGCATATCAATTAACTCATACTCAGTAAACTGAATACTTGTTGCTACTCTTACACTTTACTTGGTCAATTGCTTGACACAAGAAATATAAAAGAATGTTCGTTTCTTACTTGCAAATTCGTTCGTTATCTAGTTTTCAAGGATCAAAGTTATTTCTAATAAAGAAACAACGTTTTGAAAGATTGCTCTTTCAAAACTGAACACGAGTGAGGAAATATTCGTGGAATCTATGTTCCACAAGTCTTATCTTGACTCTTATATGAATGTTTCCGTTGCAGGAAACGATTCTCCATAGAAAGGAGGTGATCCAGCCGCACCTTCCGATACGGCTACCT
>NZ_LVJH01000013.1 GCF_001637205.1 Paenibacillus glacialis | reverse complement strand
TCGCAAAAACTTATTTTCCTGGGATGGATCAGGCTTTACCCGTTGAGAATGCCAATCTCATTGGGACAGGCGGCATCTACTCCACGGCCGAAGAAGTCGTTAAGTTCGCTGAAGTATTAATCGGGAATCGAACGAATATTTTATCTGAGAAGTCAGCAAAGGCCATGCAAAGTCATGAGTATAGAAAGGGAGTATGGGTTTCTGAAGAGACAAACACCATTAATTATGGTCTTGGTTGGGATGCCGTCCGTTTAGCACCGTTTAGTGATTACGGAATAACCGCATTATTTAAAGGTGGAGATACGTATATGTATCACGCTGCTTTGACTACCCTACCCGAACATGATATTTCTATAGCTGTGCTTTCATCGGGAGGTAGTGGTACCTACACTAGTATATTTGCATCTAATATTTTATTGGAATATACAAGAGCCAAAGGCATCATTAAAGAGATCCTACCTGACAAAACATTTGAACCTCCATTGAAAGTGGACATGCCATCGGATTTGCTTGCTTACTCTGGATTATACGGTACCGTAGGTAAAACGGTAAAGCTGGAGATAAAGAACGGAGAGATTGATTTACCCGAGCTAGGAAATGGATTGCTACCGCCTCAAAAATATGTATATACGGGCAATGGAGAGTTCAAAAACAACGATGGGAATGTAATCATAAGCTTTGACCAACCGAAGAATGGAAAAACCTATTTAAAACTTAACACTTATATAAATACTCCAGGATTAGGTCAAACGGTTACGGTAACCTATGAATATCAAAAGTTAGATTCCAATCCTCTAGATCAGTCAACTAAAACGGTATGGGAACATAGAAATGGAAAAAACTACTACGCTTTGGATGAAAAGATAACTTCAATGATGTATCTGCTCAAACCGCTTTTGGCCAAAAATATATCCGTTGATATCAACCATGGATACGCATCCGGCACTAAAATTGTTGATAAGAATAAAGCAGTAAATGTATTTGATATTCCTATTTTGAACGGAAGAGATACTTTTGATTTGAATTTCTATAACGTGGACCATACAGAGCATTTAATGATCGATGGACAATCCTATATCAGTGAAGATGCTATTCAACCCATTTATGAAGGGAACTCCTCGATTAGCAGCATACCATCGAATGGTCAGGCTGTATGGTACAAGATTGATGAAGAATCAGCCAATCGAGTCATGAACGTTGAGACTCCGGTAAGTGGGGGATTTGCCGTTTATGACGCAAATGGAATGGTTGTGAACTTTTCAAAGGCAACAAGCAATCATTCGGTAGTACTACCTGAAGGTGGGATGATCGTTTTTGGTGGTAATGAAGGGGATGTATTTAAAATTAATTTGAAGAATAAATAGACTTGTAGCACATAAGATTCTTACCCTAGTTTACACTGGTATAGTCACAATCTGGTTGCCAAATCAGAAGAGCCCGATCACCAAATGATCGGGCTCTTCTGATATAGATAAATGTGGTTCTAGTCACTACCCTCTCACCAGCAACACACAGCACTCCACATGCCTTGTGCATGAAAGAATATATATTCCCCCCACTCGACCTTCTTCATTTTCTTGTATGCTGAAACATACTGCCACCGATCTATATCCGTTGTACATCAATGCTTCTAATCTCGATATATCCTTACCACGCACTCCACATGTGTGGAGTGTGCATAACAGAATGACTTACCTCTAAGTTGTAGACATCATGTCTACAGCTTAAACCAAAAATAGAGCCTCCGTCATTTGACGACTACATTCTATCTACAATATACTCCATAAATGAGAAAAAACTCGCTCAAAGAGTGGGGGTTTCCTTATTTATGGAGGCGAACCGTGGCTATGGAAATCCACAAATCGCCGGTTCTAATACTCAAGTCTCAACTTCCGAGTATGACAAGAGTCTATCTAAATCAGTGACTTTATTAGAATCGACTACACTCAAAAACTTACGAACAACCCGAGATTTCTCGATACCTTCTTTAATCGTATAATAGCAAAAATCAACAAGTGTATCTTGTTCGATTAATATGTTTGTAAGAGCCTCATCATGTGTCACATAAATTGGAGTATCTTGAATCACTTCTTAAATATCATGTCATTACTGCAAATAATTGATGCCCCTAGTAAAAGTGCAGCCTTATGGCCATACGTCCCATCAAAAACGCCTGGCTCTGATAATACTCTTTTATCGTTCCGCTCCGGAACCTCCCATCATTGGAATTGTAAATCGCCCCGAATCGACCGCGTCCTTGGCTAGTTTATAGACTTGCTTCCATGAATCTGTATTCAGTGTGATTTTCATTGTATCCGGATTGATATATTAAACCCTGGGTATTGGCGATGGATGAAGCGAGATTCTCCATGGACATGCCGTATTCGCTGCCAAGTCCGTAAACTCGGGTCTTCTCGTCACCTTCGGTCGGAAACCGCCGGGCTATATCGATGATTTCCTGCCATGTCATCCCGTCATGCGGTACTTCGACACCATATTTGGCAAACAAATCCGCAACGAGTCAAACTATTCACCCATTACCAATAAAGAGCACTAGCCTTTTCCTTGAAAAATTAAAAATGAACAGTCCTTGTAACTAAATAGCTGTTGCACTAAGCTTCTTATATCTACATAAGAAAGATTATCAATCACCTTAATTAAATCCTGTATTTTTTGTTCGTATGAAATTAGAGGATAATTAAAAATAAAATGATCTATACTTTCTTCCATCAAGTTCGATAAAGCCAGGTCACTCAGATAAGCTTTGGATTTAAAATATTCCAAGTAATCTTGTTTAGTTTCCTCAAAATAAAATTTTAAAAGCATTGAATCCTCTTGGATATTATTAAATACTTTTTCCATCACATTAATGATTGTTTCATGCAAGTCCAAACAGTACACAATTTGCATCTTCAAGAACTGGTAACAATTAATAAAGTTGACGAAAGTAGAAGAAAAAAATGAAAACTCAACCTTAGAGTCATTTAATGCAGCAACACATGTTTTTTCAATTAATATCGCTAATGTATTATTACAGACTTCGTTTTTTATGTTCATTACATCAGATTTAATGTAATCCATGTATATTTCTATATGATTTAATTTCTCTGAAGTGATCACCTTTTTAATTTCCCCTGTTTCTAAATTCAGTTGATAGCATCTATTTATATCATTACATTCTGTGTTATTTTTACGGGAGAAACTATTAAATTCTGTTTCGATAAATTTATTTGCTTCTTCTGTTATGATGTCACCTAAAATAATTACATTCATTTCCTCAGGAATATACCATTTTTCATGAAAGGCTTTAACTTGCTCAAAACTAAGATGCTCTATAATTTTCGCGTCACCTATCGGTATCCGTGTCTTGTAAAACGAATTATCAAAGATCATTTTAAATGCTTTACTTTTTTTACTTTTATTATTATTAATTATTTCTTGTAGTACATCCCTTTTAACTTCTTCCAGCGTCTCTTTTTTTATATAGTTTCCTAATGCAATTTGCTTCAGGATGAATAATCCGTGCCTAATGGCCTCGCTTTCGTTTGGACATTTTATTACATATACCGTTCGGTCAAAATCAGTTAGTCCGATACTACTATATTGAAAACCATCCGCATAATACCTATACTTATCGAATACCATATTCATATGCTCTACTACATGAGCAAGCCCATTTTCCGTATCCAATTCATGAAGTGACCCCACTTTTAAGTTCAGACTTAACATTACTGCATTTTTTTCAATGTCGGTTTCTCGGACACAATAGGTAAGCCCACTTGGAAGAGTGCTTTGGCTAATGCGATCCTTCATTAACAAGTTCCCCCCTCATGTACATGTCTGACTGCATTTTATACAGTCTTGCGTATTCACCATTGTATCTTAACAAAGTATCATGACTTCCACTTTCAAGAACCTGCCCATCTTTTAGAACCAGTATTTCGTCTACTAATCGAATTGTGGAAAGCCGGTGCGTAATTAAAATGGTCGTTTTATCAAACATTAAATCCCTGAATTTTGTAAACAACTCAAACTCAGCTTCAGCATCAAGTGAAGCGGTTGGCTCATCCAAAATTAGAATACTAGAATTAGACATAAATGCCCTGCTAATTGCAAGCCTTTGCCACTGACCCAGTGATAATTGGGTGGCTTCGGACCATTCCTTGTTTAGCATGGTTGCGTACTTTAGGGGAAGTTCTTCAATAAAACGATCCGCTCCCGCTTGTTCCGCTGCTCTTTTTACTTTTGAGAAATTATTTAATTCATCAATTGAACCAAGTGCTATATTTTTTTCAATATCGAAGGGGTACTTGATAAAATCCTGGAATACAACCCCGATGTGCTTATAAAATTCCTCCAGATCGATATCATTTATGTTTATGCCATCTATTAAAATATTTCCTGAAGCAGGTTTATACAATCTTAAAAGCAATTTAACCAGCGTGGTTTTGCCAGAACCGTTCAAGCCTACAATCGAATAGCTTTTTTTAGCTGAAAGAACAAAACTAATATTCTTAAGTACAAACTCTTCTCTACCCGGATATTTAAAATATACGTTTTGAAATTCTATTTTCTCAAAATGGGTAGGGTAAGTCGTACTAGCTACTTCTTTGTTGGGAGTTTCCCTTCCTAACAAAGAAAATAGGTTTTGAATATAGAGAGCATCGTAGTATAATGAAGAGATGGAGCTTAAAATGTTCTGTATTGAATTTTGAAAATTCGATAATGTACTAATAAATAAGGTCAGATCTCCCAAAGTTAGGTTTCTGGAAACCACTTTTATGAGGATGTATATTTGAAAACCATAGGAAACTATATTTTCCAATACATTAGTCATGCTGCTTTGTACAGAGAATTTCTTTCTTATTTTTTTATCTTCTTTCAAAAAAGTATTAAAGTCATTTATGATCGTTGTCTTAAAATAGGAATTTAATCTGTTTACTTTGACTTCCTTAATATTTTCATAAGTGATAATGATGGATTTGAGATAATTGATAAATCTTAACCTTTCAAAACGTTTCGTAAAAATATCAAACTGTTTAGAGGACATTTTGATGTTAATGATGAGCGAAGGTAGACACGCAAAGAAGCTTATTAAGAGAATTATTGGGCCAAAATCTAAAAAAATCGCGATAGCCCCAGCCATGGATGAAAAATTTTGTAGCACAAGGATAAGGGTCCTAAGAATATTCATAGAATGCTGTGCAGATTCATTATTTACTTTTTGAATACAATCATATAATTCGACATTGTCAAAATTATCCATTTCCATGCGATCTATCTTATCAAGTGTCAATTCCGTTATATACTTATTCATATAATCTGCTTGGTTAGACTCAAAATACCGGCATACATTATTCATTATGTTTTTAAATTGCGTATACAAGAAATGAATTAATATCCATATGATCGGTTCGGTAAGATCCTTACTGGTTAAAGCCTCAACGACGCTATCAATAAAGAACTTCCATATTATTGTTGTAACAGGAATAGACAAGCCGGCCAATAAATTAAAAAATATCAACAAAACTAAAGTATGTTTCGAACTTTTCCAAAGCAAAGCAAGGATTTTGGCCAACATTTTAATGTAGTCTTGTACAGTTATTATTTTTTCGTGGAACGCTTTCATATAAGGTCTCCCATTATTAGTAAGGTATGAAAACAGGGCCCTATCAAAAATAGCGGCCCTGTTTCAATTGAATTATATAGCTTATCAACTAGTTAATGTATGCCGCTGTATAATTCGCCATTTGGTTCTTGGAGTCTCCTGCACAATAGCAAGCACATCCCGTGCCTGCACTGGACTTGGCAATATCTACTGCCACAGCAGTGGAACCTGAGCAAATACAGCCTTGCATTGGAGATACGCCATAATATGCTTGTGTATCCATCTTGGTTGTTCTACCTACGGGATTAATCAGTTTCATGCTGAATTCTCCTTCTCTTAAAATAGATTTTTATAGAAATAACATTCCGTATGACCCGGTATCATAAGAATGTTATAGCTACCGCATATTGCAGCCAATCATTACGAAATGATAAGTTCATTAAAGTATTGTATTTTTTCGGGAGTATCCTCAATTAATTGATGGTACCTTTGCAAGTAAAATTTAGTGATAGCCTTCTCTGCGTAACAAGTAGCCATTTTCTTATTTTCATCGAGTCCATTATCTTGATAGCATGGAGCGAAGCAAATTCCGCATAAGCGAACCGCCCAACAGTTCGAACAGTGCTTAATTGACTTGTTAGAATACTCTTCAAAGTAACTACGATAGACCGCTTCTATATCTATTCCATGTTCAATATCTCCAATGTAAGGTGAATTAGACATTCTTTCACACACTTTAAATTTACCTTCGGTAGTAACGTATAATCTTCTCTGACCGGGAATACAACATCCGTTCATATGTATACCCAGTAAAGGTTCGTCCGTTATTACTCTGTTGTGAATACGCAACAATTTGGTTTGGCTAATGTCTCGTGCCATCCCCGTTATGCCGTCATCGTTATCTATCGTTGCAAAAGCCCATACTCCTAAAGGATCGGACACCTCTTCGCTAGCGTAAAACTCTTCAAAGTCTATTTCTTGCTTTACAACTCCCATCTGTTCCCAATCGATGCTTCCTTGATCCACATATGAACAATTTATATTAACTTCTGGGGGTAACCACTCTAATGATTTGAAGAAAGCGTTAAGTTCATCAATCTTACCTAAACTATAAGGAGGACAAACAACGGAGTTTATACCTAATGAGTGATTAGGTTTATCTTGAAAAGCCTCCACTAATCTTCTAAGCCCTTTAATAGCTCTGCTAAAGCTTCCGCTGCCATCTACAGTTACACGGTAATAATCTTGAATTTTTTCTGGACCGTCCAAACTGCATAAGACCGAACATTTATCCAAAGAAGACAGATAATCAGCTATCTCATCAGTAACAAGCGTTAGATTTGTTGTAAAAGAGACAGATATATTGACATCGCTCATAATAGTTTTGCTGTATTCAATGCATTGCCTCATTAGTTCAAAATTTATTAACGGCTCTCCTCCATAGAAGGTCAAAGCCAAACTTTCCCCTACATTCTGGGAGATATAGTCCAAAGCTTTCTTGGCAGTTTCCCAATCTACATCTTTCTTTGAAAAATTTCTATATCCAATATTTTCTTCTTGGTAAATACAGTATTTGCATCTTAAATTACACTTTTCAGTCAATTCCAAAATAACTTGCTCTATGCCTCCACTGATGATACCTAATAATTCTGATTTCTTTGGAGTAATAAATTCCTGGAAGGAAGGTGCCTGGAGAATTTTCTCTTGCTCAACAAGAGCCAAAATCGTATTCAGAGCGTTTTCAAGCTCAGTATCAGTAAAATCTAACTGTATAATGCCGGCGAGGTCTGAACTTGTTAACAGTCTTTCCAAAATTGCCGATTCTACGACATCACATAGAAATACCTTTCCTGTTCCCGTGTCATAAAAATATCTATTATTTTCCGTCTCAAATACAGTCCCCAAGCGTCCCCAATTCGACTTATGCAGGTTCCCTAAAATGGAGATCTTCTTTTTAACGCTTGAACTCGCCATCCATTAATACCTCCTTAAAGAATCTAAATTTATAATGTACATGCACAGTCTAAAAGCAGTTAACGATTAAATGTTCATTTAGTTTTGTGAAATTTATCACATAATATGTAATATTTGTCCTGTATTAATCAAATGATAGCATCCATTACTTATTTTGTAAACTATTAATCTATGTTGTTTTATTTCCTGAAATTATAAAAAGAAGCCAGCATTATTTCGATGGCTTCTTTTTTCAATATGAGAAGTAAATTTTAATTTAACCTAATCTGTAATACCAATAAGTACCGCTTCAGCAACTGGCATATTATCATTAGATAACCAAACCCTAACTGTAGGAGTAATCCCCCTTGTTTCCAGCAAGGTAGCTATGTCAGAATGCGTTACTTTTTCATAGTTACTGATGACAGTATTCTTATCGGTGCTAATATACCTGATGAATACTTGAGTTGAGTTATTTATTTGTATATGAACATACTCGTTATCCGTTTCTTTTTTTCCTGTCATTTGAGTGTATTTTGGATTCATATATACTGTAATTTCATTCATTCCGGAAGCTGTCAAATCTCCAAACAAGTCTGCTTCAGCTTCATTCCATCCCGCTATTACCTCATCATTTTCATTGATATAACTAATTTTGGAAGCCGTGAAAGACAACAAATTAGGGTCAGCTATCCTGAGAGCAGTGCCCCCAAAAAGTCCTGAAATTAAGAGGAAACCAATGACAGCCATAAGGAAATGATTATGGGAGGACGTTTTTTTTCGAAACCATTTATATATACCAATACCAATAGCCCCGCCAGTGAAATTCAATAGAATATCATCTATGTCGCTACTGCCCAAAGCGAAGACATATTGAATGATTTCAAGCATAAATGAAGTAATCAGCAGCCATAGAAATGGAATACGAAGAGGCTTTCTGTTTACGGCATAGGCTACAAATATCCCGAAAGGAACAAAAATCGCGATATTCCCCCCTATATTCGCCAATGCCCTTCCCATGTCAATATTCGCACTTATAAAAAATTCATTAATCGTATGGAAAGGAATCACATTAATGCTTCTTAAAGACATTATTCTTGAATGAAATAAGGCTGATAAGGGAACTGTCTTAAACAAAATAACTTTAATAGCAATGAAAGCATAGACAATGATTATCAAATAAAATATAACAATTAATAATCTGCTGGCTCCGGCCTTTTCCGGGTTGTCCTCACATCTTTCGTTCAATTTTAGATCCACGCTACAGACCACCTTTCCTCAGTTCATTTTTCGTGTCTAATCATATAGTTCATCATATGGAAAACGTTTATCTTGAATGTTTAGTTACACCTATCTTATATTACTTTTTTGTGATTTTCAAAATCACGGAACACTGTAAAGTCAGCCCTCTCCCGTTTAGGACTCTCGCCCTCTCTCTCGTTTATTAATTCGAACCGCCTTTCGACATATTTTATGTCACTATTCTATAAAATGACATAAATTACGTCAATGATATAGACATATTTTGTGTCGGTAATTATCAGAAGAACAACCACTCATCTTCTAAAAGGAACATGTAGAGCTTCTTCTGAAGAAAATGTCATAGAAGAGCAAAAATCCACAACCTCATGCGATTGTGGATTTTATGTATGGAGGCAAGGGGAGTCGAACCCCTGTCCGAAGATAACGGCACATAAACTTCTACGAGAGTAGTCACAGTTTTGATGTCACCCAACGTATCGCCCCGTAACCGGCTATACGTTGGGTCAGCCTGATTGGCTTCTTCAGCTCACCGCAGGTGGAGATGAGACAGCGTATTCCACTAAAGTTGAGCTCTTATCCCGCTACATGGGCGATTGAGAATAATAATTCTAATCCATAAACATGCAATATCCATACTTAGATAAATAATGGAAATAATTCATTTTTTCCCTTGTCTTATGCTTTACCAAAATATAGAATTAGGTAAATAATATGACCGAAGTATGGTTGAAAAAGGAGAACGATTACGGGGATAACTTTTCGACTATTTAAAGATGGAGACATCGAAAAAATAAGCAACTCACTCGGAAAAAGCAAATATGAGTTTAATAATATAGGAAAGGTAACCTGGGATTGCTTTTCAAAACATCCCTCTTTTGAAATGTTTCATCCAGAAAAGATTGGTATTTGGGAGGATGATGGCGAAATTGTGGGAAGAGTTTCGCTTGACAGTCCTTGGTATGGCGATGTAATCATATATTTTAACCCTGAATATGCCCAACTTTGTACAGACATGCTTCAATATGCAGAAAGAACCTTTGCCGGTACAGATAATAACGGGAATAAGTATTTAAACATTTTTGTGAATGAAACGGATGTATTGCAAGATAGCCTTGAAGCAAACGGATATACAAAGGGAAGTGAAGGCAGGACTCTGACATACTCTTTATCCGAACCGACACAAGACGCCCCTATTGCTGAGGGCTTTCAAATAAGGAGTCTTCAGGAAGTGTACAGCTTTAAAAAACTGAATGACTTACTATGGAAAGCATTTGATTACGAAGGGGAACCTCCTTCATATGATGATGATGTCTATCTGCCTATAAAACATGCATGGCTCGACTACAGACACGAGATATGCTCTGTCGCTGTAGCCCCAGATCAAAGCTATGCATCTTTTTGTGGAATGTGGTTCGATATAGATACAAAGGCAGCCTTTATTGAACCACTTGCGACAGCACAAAAGTATAGGCTTTAAGCAAGCGTCTAAGAGTTATTGTTGGAGTAAGTCTTTGAAGTAAATGTAATGCTATGTAGCAAGCATGTGAGCACCTACTTGACTCGGGGATTGTTAGAAATACAGGTGGAAGGATTATTCTAGGGAAGAGAGGCATTTCAGTGCCTCTCTTTTTCTTTTGTAGCTGATTTCTATATATATATTCATTGGAGTTCATTATACACAAAAAAAAAGTGAGCATGCCTTTAAGGGCACACTCACTGCTATTACGGATGGAGCCAAGGGGAGTCGAACTCCCCTTACACATCACGTTATTTGCATTATCACTGTTTGTAATACGGTTCACTACTTTGCTTGAGCAATACTGTCACATCTCGTCTAGACATTGCGAACCATCAATAATAAGCACTCCACATGTGTGGAGTACTCAATATTGACAAAATGTAAGGGGGCAACCTAAGCCCTCAGTAACAACGGATTTTTGAAATTATAGTGGATATCAATACTACCATCCTTCGCAATCTCAACCCTTTCAATCAATCGGTTAAGAACTTCGCGAAGCATTTCTTCATTACCTAATTCTAGCTGAACGAATTTTTTAATTTCCTGTTGAAAGGCATTTAGAGAGCCTTCGTTTTCCTGTTCGTTAGAAACAAGATACTCCAGTTCCTTTGCTCTTGATTCCAGCAATTCCCGATTTGACCTTATGTCTGAACTACCCAATTCCCATCACCAAGGCTACCACGATCAAACATCATATCAGCATTATACTTCCCCCTATAAATCTCTCGGCAATTCTCTTGGAATCCAATAAAATAGCCATACCGCAAACCTTGTTCATTTAAATAATTATGCAGTCCGTTATCTACAAATAGAGTGTTATTTCTCAGCGATATTCCATATGATCTGTAATATCTTAGGATGCTCTGTTTGTCTTTCATTTCCTCGCCTCCCTTCATTAGAAGATAGGATCAGATGCTGGTTATCCTTTTACAGATGCTTGGAACCAAAATATAGGAGTATAAAATTGTAAAAAGATCGCTCTTTCGGTAAAATCAATTCCACCACAGAAGTTGATTTGAAAGAGGCGACCTCATGAAAAAGTCTACTACGTTTACAAACCTTGTTCAATCTCTTCACAACTATGTAAAAATAAATGTATGGTCTTCAAAAAGCCCATTTTTGTGTCAGAGGTAATTTGATTACATATGATGCATTATTTGCAGCATAGGGGGAGTTCAAGGAAATGGTCCAAATCAAAAGCCTGATTTCCAGCGGTGTGGACGTGGGCGTGTTTAACGCTCAAAATGTAAAGGAAGTGGATTTGTATTCAGAATGCGGAGGAGCGCCGGATAACAATCTAGGCATCATTCCGGATGGAAGTATGGTGACACTACGCAGGGGACGGGCCGCACGAAGGGTCAAAGTGAACCAAGACGCGGCGTCCGAATGCATCTATAACATGTTTGGACTCAGTAAGCCGTTGGCTCGAATATTTCGCCTGCAAAACAAAGCTCGCTACACGCTAACGTATAATACAGCAACCAAAACACTCACCATTCGCCGCAAGCCGGTAACCTTCTACACCTTGAAGGTTACCAGCGATCCGAAGCTGTCAAGAAATCGTGTTGTGATCGGCAATGGCCTCGGACTTAGCGGAGCACTCGGTATCACTTTGGCCAGCGGTGACCTTCTAGCATTGAGCAACGGGCTGCGTAAAGCACGGCTTCGGTTGAGAAAAATTAGTCGAGATTTCGAACTGACGGGCGTGTTCCGTTTGAATCCAGCTATCATCCAGCAGTTGAACCTTGTTGCTGGAAAAACTTACAGTGTGTCATATAATCAGCTTACAGGCACACTTTCTTTTCACGGGATTACGATACCGAAAGCGAGGAAACGTAAACTTGTGATTCGCAGAGCAGGCAAGCGGTCTTGCCGATTTTGTTGAACAATCCCTCGTAGCGTGAAAAAAGGCAGACAATATGTATGATTGTCTGCCTTACACAAGTAATCTAATTAAATTTGTAACAATTCTAAAAGATAATAGGATATGCAAGTGTAATATTTCATAAGTCGTTAGTAAATAGTTTTCTGGCCACGCCTGTTGATTAACCAAAATAAGGTAGCAATAAATTGAAAAAAGGTCGCTCTTTCTATAAAATCGACTCTACCATAGACCCGATTTGAAAGAGACGACCTCATGAAAAAGTCTACTACGGTAGCCATAATCCCAAACTTCACCATCTCTTCAAAGGACCGTCCATTATCTATCATACCACCATAACCTTCCACTACAGATAGGCTTGTTGCGTAAGCGTCCCCTTTTGTACACCCTATATCTTCTATCCTATCTCCAGCTTTATACCCATCGTAGGCTTGTCTGTATATCGCTAATTTATCGCCTACTTCAATAGACTTCTCGTACTCCCCACCAGCACCGAACAACTTATCCACAGATTCTTTCACGTTCTTCATTACGTAGTCGTACTCAGCCTGTGTCTGAGAACCGTAAGCATGGTTTCCGAACTCTACCTTGATCTGAACAGGTTTAGACGATACATACCCCTTGCCATTCCATGTTTTCGTTTGCACCGTTACAGTCTGCCATTTATCCTTTGATACGGAGATCGCATACTTGTTTGTTGGAGAAGGAGCTGTTACAGAGCTACCTCCTGTGGATGGCGGTTTAGGTGTTATTACGCCACCTCCATCACCTAAGTTACCCGAGTCGATCCCAGATACAATGGTAACCGTTTTGTATACTTGATCCCATGTAACACCCGCACCTAACGCTTCATATTCTTTCATTTATTCAACAAATATATTATGAATGAAGTGAAATTAACAGCAAAACAAACAGTCGCCTGGAATGAATTGCAGGAGCTTATGAACGATCCACAATATATAGCAGACTTTGTACATTACCAGCTTCCGTTTTTTAACATAGCACATAAACCTCGAATCCAGGCTACCACATGGGCCAGAAAGCTTGAAGACATTCGCATCCGAGTCGGTACTGCTATGGAACAAAAATTGTCTATCGATAGTCCTATCGTACAAGCTATTGTTGAGGATTTTGTTATGATGTATGCGAACTCAGAGCAGTCTAATGATAAATCGGCATTTTTCCGCCAATTCACCCAATATGTGCTGATTTCAGTAACAGAACGTATCGAACGTTTCAATAAATTATGTTCAATCTTGAACCCTAAGTGGCGCATAATACATAAAGGTAACGCTTTTCTGCTACAAGGAATGCAGTGGAAACTTGAACATATGGATGAAGGGTAAACATGTGCAAATGGCTCCCTACAGCAAAACGAACCGTTGAGGGTTAGTCCCCTCAACGGTTCGTTTATAGTGTCAGAAATTCACGTCACTTTCAGCCTTTAGTACCAATGCCTTATCTCCATAAACTTTATCTAAATGCTCTTCTCCCCATAAACAAACACTATCCAGTATATTTATCAAACCCCACCCATAATCACTAATCTCATACTCTACTTTTGGCGGAATCTGGTTATAGATAATTCGAGTAATGATTCCATCCTTTTCAAGCTCTCTAAGCTGTTGCGTAAGGACTTTTTGGGTGAGGTTAGGCATTAACTTTCGCAGTTCATAGGTTCGTTTTCTCCCCGTTGTCAAATGATATACGATGATCCCCTTCCATTTCCCTCTGATTATCTCTAGCGTTGCCTCAATCCCTATCGTATATTTATTTGTATTTTCTTTCATTGAACCTTCTCCTTCCCACGCATTCATACCTCCGAAAAAGAACTAAGGAACTTCAAAGTACCTACTGTACTTCAAAGTGCGTACTTCACATCTAATATCATATTACTCATAATAACATCTGTAATCATGTTCACCACATCATATATGAGAAAGAAGGTTACTGACACATGAAAGTTCTATTAGTCGTCACTCATCCCAGAGAAAATTCCCTTACCTATGCCGTCATGAATCGTTTTGTTGAAGGTTTGAAACAGAATAACCACGAAGTAGATATAATGGACTTGGATCGAGACGGATTCAATCCCGTATATACAGCAGAAGATGAACGAGATTGGAAGAGTCCTGATAAGCAATTTTCACCTGAAATACGGAAGGAAATGGATCGAATTGTCGCTGCCGATGCGCTTGTCTTCGTGTTCCCACTATGGTGGTATAGCGTTCCTTCCATGTTAAAAGGGTACTTGGATAAAGTATGGAACATCGGTTTACTCAAGGAATTCACTTCTAAGAAGGTACTATGGATTTGCTTAGCCGGCGGGGATCAAGAACATTTAATCAAATATGAATACCACGATATGATTACTCACTACCTAAATAACGCGATTGCTGGTTACGCAAGAGTGAAAGAATCCAAGGTCGAGTTCTTATACGACACACTTTCCGAATCCAACGAATACATCGAAGGCCTACTGAACCATGCTTATCTTTTAGGTCGAGAATATAAGTGAACAAAAAAAGAATAACACCCTTACTTACTATGAACTTCTCCTTGCAGCAAGGCCATACGTTCTCTAATTGATTGAATACCGTTGCCCTGCCCCTCCATTAAGTTTCCATTCCCATCATCGCTCACTTGAATATGATAATGCTCATCTTGTTCGAATTGGCTGAGTGTACATTGTTTGGCCTCGCTATGTTTAATAATATTGGTAATGGTTTATCTGACGGAAAGCGAAGTAGTTTACGCTGAATATACTCGGATAACGATGCAACATATAGATTATAAGATCATCCGATTGGATCAACTCATCATCCAAATTATCTGTAATTAACTTGATGAAACTTGGAATAACTCCTCCCCTTCACGTATATACTATGTATATACGTGAAGGGGAGGCAGTGCTATAATGGATTTATCAAATGGGAAAAGGATGAGCGCAATGTCTGTTAAAGTACAAAAGTGGGGGAACAGTTTAGCTTTACGAATCCCTGTCCAATTCACCTCAAAGTTAGGTATTGGTGAAGGTACTGAAATGCATTTGGATTTCGATGATAAGGGTGGTCTAAGCCTTATTCCTGTGATACAAAAGCCGACACTGGAAGAATTAATCTCTCAAATTACCCCAACAAATCAACACAAAGAAATTGATTTTGGAAAATCAGAAGGGAATGAATCCCTGTGATTATTCCCGACCGTGGCGATTTGGTCTATCTAAGTTTTGACCCACAAGCAGGACACGAACAGGCGGGTAGAAGGCCAGCTATCGTGTTATCCCCGAAGGCATTTAATCAAGCCACAGGATTCGCTACCTTCTGCCCCATCACCAATCAATCGAAGGGATATCCTTTTGAAGTAAAGTTAACTGAAGAAGGTAAGATAACCGGAGTGATTTTAAGCGATCAGATAAAAACCTTAGATTGGAAAGCACGTCGCTGCGAAATCGTTGGTCAAGCTCATAATTCTGTTACGCAAGAAGTTTTAGACAAAATTCATACCTTTCTGAACTGATTGAATATCGTTTACCCACCATTATCTCACTAGCTAAAGCATTACATATTGAATTATCCGTTCTCATAGAAAATTTCGAGATAGAGTTAGAAGAGTAGTCATTTATACTATGTTGCCACTAGCAAAAAGCTATTGGAATTCCAATCAGCTTTTTTAGTATCCTTAATTGTTAGTAATAATGATGGAATTCGATTCCTACTAGTTTATTATATGTAGGTGTGTACAATACTTTAATCTGTCTATTTGGCAAATGGTCTATATTTCAAATCCAACCTTGATCATGTGCTTTCTCGGTGGCTTGTTGTCTGGTCTCTACCTCCAATTTTTGAATGGCTAAAGATAAGTAGTTTCTGACTGTTCCCTCTGTTAGAAATATTCTCTTTCCTATTTCCTTTGTCGTCAGCCCCTCTTGTGCCATCCGCAGCACTTCTGTTTCACGTTCGGTAAGCGGATTTTCTTCCTTCAGAAAAAGCGCCGCTGCTAAGTCCATACTTACGACCCGCTTACCCGCCATTACCTTACGAATGGAATCAATTAAGAAATCAATCGGTTCATCTTTTAATAAGTAGCCCTCTACCTTCAATGCCATTGCTTTTTGCAGAAAACCAGGGCGGGCATATGTGGTCACAATAATTATTTTCGATGAACTCCCTTCTTGTCTAAGTCTCTCCGCAATTTCAAGACCTGTAAGTAAGGGGATCTCTATATCGAGTAAACAAACATCCGGCTGATATTGCTGAATAGCCTCCCATGTTGCTTGACCATCTGCTGCTTCCGCTACGACTTCAATATCATCTTCTAAGGATAATAAAGACGTCAATGCCCCTCGAAGAAGTTGCTGATCTTCTGCTATGACTACACGTATCACGCCTACTTCACCCTCCTATTCCTCATCAGTGGAACCTTTAAGGTAATCGCAGCTCCATTGTTCGGATACGCCACAATATGAACTTCTCCTTGCAGCAAGGCCATACGTTCTCTAATCGATTGAATACCGTTGCCCTGCCCCTCCATGAGGTTGCCATTCCCATCATCGCTCACTTGAATATGATAATGATCCTCTTGTTCGAATTGGCTAATTGTACATTGTTTGGCCTCGCTATGTTTAATAATATTGGTAATGGCCTCTCTGATGGAAAGCGCCAGCATCGTCTCAGCCACATTGGTTAGCAGAGGTCTGGACTCTTTATTGTTTACGGCCAATTCAATCCCAGCCTTGTGACAGATATCCCTTGATAATTCAATTTCTTTCTCAAGAGAAATAAATTTCATATCCGTGACTAGTTCTCTCACTTGTTTCAAAGCAAATCGGGATGTGTTCACGATATCATTCAGTTCATCCTTAGCCTTCTCTGGGTTCTTATCCACCAATCTTAACGTTAACTCGCTCTTTAATTTAATCATCGTCAACGTTTGCCCCAGCGTATCATGTAGGTCCCTTGCGATCCGGCTTCTTTCCTCCTCTTGAATATAACGCTCAAGCTGAGCATTGGCTATATCAAGCTTTTCTTTCAAGAAATTAGCCTTCGTTCTTGTATAAATAACGATTGGTGTGACAAGCTGGGCAATAAGGTTTGGGAAATACTTGGGTGTGAACACTCCAATCGGGCTACCCTCATTGATCCAGCAGAACACCATAAACATAACTATGATTCCAGCCATCCCTACACTGATAATCCACTTGTGATACGCTCTGCCAAGCAGATTTGCAAACACAAAGCCATACATTAATATCCAACTATCGACATACATGCTAAGCACTACAATTAACAGGCATCCCGTGAGACTGGCCATGAGTAATCGCCAATCCCGATGCCATAAGCCAACATAATAGCAACCTACAAATAATGCGATGAATAATAGTTTGACTGCAAAATGAATGGTCCATTCTGAAATGACAACGCGATAAATTAGAAATATAACAGCGATCAAATCAATAAGAAGATATTTTTCAATCTGATCTGCCGGGTAAATCTTCTTCAACATGATTAGATGCACACCTTATTTGTTTAATCATTCTGCTTACTACTTGCTTAATAGATTAGAAGTAAACCTTCGTGCTGATTCCATTGGACCGTACTTAAAGCGCTTCAGCCATAGGGAAGCAAATATAACCTGAAAGTAGCTTATGGCTAGCCATATAAACACAATCGTTACGGAGTCGACTTTGCCTCCAAGACCGAAGCCCCATCCATAGAAAATCACTGTAGCGATCACATTCTGAAGTACATAGCAGCTGAGTGACATTTGGCCGACCAGCTCAAGTCTACCCCACAGCCAAAGCTTCTGATTCGCTTCTACTAATTTAGCAATCAACGCAATATATCCGAGCGAAAGAATGGGTGCAAATAAATAACGGACGGGTAAATCAAAGTAGCCGCCTGGTACAAATATAAGTAAATTCAATGGAATACCCAGGTATAGTCCAATATGAAGTAGTTTCTTTCTCTTCTGTCTCCCATTCTCATCAGGAGCAAACGTCCCGGATCTCATTAAACGAATCCCTAATAGAAACAGAAAAATGTTCATTGGAATAACGAAAATGACTTCTAATCGCAACATAACAAAATTTGTAAACCGTTCCTGAACTTGCTGGAACCAGCTACCATCTCTATATAATAATATAGTCTCATTCATATTTCCTAAAGAAATATTGGCCCCGGTTAGACCAATGTAGATTCCAAGAACCAATAGAAGGAGCATGATTCCCCCGTGCAGTCCGCCAACAATCTTCATCACGCGCCGCATGATGGGATCGCCACCTTTTATAATAAAAGCCGCAATGATCGCTGTTACGCCATAGCTCATCAGAATATCATATTCCAACACAAGCATGAAGTGGATGAATCCTTCCACCATAAGTATAATGGATGTCCATATATATACACCAGGCCAAGCGGTACCTTTTCTTAATGCCTGCTGATACTTCATCTCAAGTCCTACTCCGAACATAATGGTTAACAAGCCAAGGAGCTTGCCATTGACTAGAAACAACACCAAATTTCTTACGAAATCTTGGATTGAAGTCCACCACGCATTGTGATTAAAGGAAAATATATAGTTCAAATCCCCCAAGTGTGCCAATATCCAAATATTTGTTCCAAGCGTACCTAACACAGCAAAGCCTCTTAGTATATCTAGCAAGCGAATTCTTCTGCTATCCCTCTCCATTGCGTCAATCATCCCCTCATCAGTAAGTACTTTCATTGTATCTCTGAACGGATGGGTACGATATTCACAACAGTCAGCATTTGGATATGACACTGTCATATCCAATACTTGGTCCCACATAAAGAGACCTTGAATGGCATATAGCCAAACAAAGTCCCCTTACTTATATATTTAAATTGAAACTCAAGTACAACTATCTTCTATAATAGCCTGAATATGACCGTAGTACTGCATGAATATGGAGTGATACGGCTCTGAAGGATGGGTTGTGATTCGTGGTGATAGGTGAATTAATACATCGTCCACTCTCCTCATCAGCTTCTTAAGATGTGCTGTTTGTATTTCCTGGATGAGGGAGATATCTTTGAGACTTGCTAGATAGTAAAGCCCCTCCAAATCATCCAGTGAACGTTAAACGAAAAGTAAATGATATATTAATGGAAAACTGGTAGAATAGAACTAGGAAAATTTACACAGAAAAGGGTGACTTAAATGAAAATGATAATTAACATAGCTCTAGGTATAATATTGGCAGTAGTCATTCTATCAATCTGTTAATGTCAAGAGGAGAACGTGTGAATAATTTAGTGAAAAGGGATTTGCTGATTTTTATATTCTGTTTTATTCTCTACGGTCTAAATGAATACATATTCAAAGGGTTAGATGTACAACTACATTGGTTCTTTGTTGGGCACTATAACGATGTATTAGCATCAATTATTCTATTGTCTTATTCTAGCCTGTTGATTGTAATTTTTGCTAAAAGAGAAATAAAAAACTTTTTATTGTGTAGTTTTCTAATTTTACTGGTAGGACTATTCTGGGAATATGTAACGCCGTACTACAAGAAATCAACTCCAGATCCTTTTGATATAGTTGCTTATTACATAGGTTTCTTAATATATTGGTTTTTTGTAAAGCTTACAAGAAGGAAGGTTTAACCTTCTTTCTTTGTTTATGGAACCAGTCTTTCAACATGTTTTATTCGTAATATATGGTTATCACTATTTTGTTTTTCAAACATATCTAACGTTCTACCTTCAACTGAGAGAATCATTTCTGAGAATAAAGTTAACAATATCGTTCTCGTTTAATGGCTCAACCTCGAAATCAATGCTTGATTAGGGAAAATCTATCTAACGCATGCCGCTAATCAGATCTTGAATCCTCACTTAAATCTTAAAAAGGCAGCAAACCCTATTACCCTAATAGGAATCTGCTGCCTCTCAACTTACCATATATAATTGCCTACTTCTCCAGCCTCAATTATGAATTTTCAAAGGTACTAGCGATCTTGTCCCAGAGTCAAAATTATCATAGTTCTGTATGATTAACTCCACCAAGAGATCTTATATGAATGGAGCCAGCCACTCTCTACGGATCGCTTCAATGAAATGAATCTGATACGCAACATTACCATCACATAACGTATACACATCTTTCCCGTCCGTTCGATCCTTCGTGGCCATAATTCCCAGTATAATAAATTGATTCTTGTAATCATTTCAATCAGAGGGTTATGATTTACAGCAACTTAATCAGCTCTTCTAGCTCATCAACCAATACTTTTGCAAGTTCAAAATTATTATCTTTTAAAGCCAATTCTATTTTCGTTTCAACTGCTTTTTTGTTTTGTTCCGTTTCTAAATAGTCTCGATCAAAATGATTAGCATAAATCATCTGTTTAAATTTTTTCATTTTCATTTTTCTAATCGTCTTATCGTCAATGATTAGCACATAATCCATACCATTTACCACAGAATAGAAATCATGAGAAATCATGAGAATCGCACCTTTATAGTCTTCAATGGCTTTCTCTAGTGCGATTTGTGTATAGGTGTCTAAATGACTTGTCGGTTCATCCAGAAGCAATACGTTTGCTTTACTGGCAGAAACTTTAGCCAACTGAAGTATATTTTTTTCTCCACCAGATAACGATTCTATCTTCTGATTAACGATTTCGCCTTCAAAGCCATAGTGCGAAAGATATGATCTAACCTCTTCATAAGTGTTAAACCCAGCATCGATGAATTCTTCTAGGATTGTATTAGAATCCTTTAGAACTTCGCCTTGAAGCTGAGATAAATAAGCCACTTTAACATCATCATTTATTTCAATGGATTCATGATTATTGTTAAATATATCTCGGAGCAAAGTCGTTTTCCCAGTACCATTTGCACCGATCAGGGCTACTTTATCCGTAGATTTGATCTCAAAGTTAACATTTTCTAACAGCAACTCATCAAAGGCAACACCATAATTACTGACATATATAACCGTGGTGTCTTCTTCCAGTTCATTATCAATATCTAAGCTAATATTCGGTTGCTTAATATCTACGAATGGCGCTTTAAGTCTACGTGCTTCCAATCTTTCTTGGAATTTAACTCTAGCTTTGAGCGCTCTCCCTCTAGATGCTTCTGAATTATATTCTGCGATACTTCTAAGATTATCAATGATGATCTCATTTCTCTCAATTTCTTCACCCTCAGCGATTGTGAGTTCTTGTAACTCAATCTTCGTCTGAAGTAATGAGAAGTTATACTCAATATATCGCCCATCAAACTCTTGGATCTCCATGTTCTCAAGGTGCAACATTTTGTTGAAACAATGATTCAATAGATATCTATTGTGCGTAACAACTAGCAGCATTCCTTTGTGAGCATTAATCAAATTCTTAAGCGCATTTAGGTTCTCAAAATCTAAAAATACATCGGGTTCATCCATAATCATTAAGTCTGGACTATTAAGCATTTCCTTCATCACTTGAATAAGTTTGAATTCCCCACCACTCAGGTCGGATACCTTAACATCTTTTAGCTTCATGAGGTTTGCAAGATTTAGTTGCTTATTGATGTTGCTTTCAAAATCATTCCCATCCATTGCATCAAATGCATCTAAAGCGAGTTGATACTTTTCAAGTAACGATTCAATATCCGTTGATGTTTCCATTTCAGTCAAAATGGAATTGATTTCATTTTGTATCTTAATAAATTCTTCACCTATATATTCGAACACTGTTGTTTCTTTCGTTCTGTCTAGTTGTGAGAACTGACTTACATACCCGATTCTGCAAGTTGGATCTATCTCTAACTTGCCCTCGTATAAATATCTTTCTGGATCCATCAGTATATCTATCAGTGTACTTTTCCCACTGCCACTTGTTCCTATAAAAGCGCAATGTTGCGCCTCTTCAAGCGTAAAGGAAATGTTGTTATATAGTTCTTTTTGCGGAAATGAGAAGGATAAGTTATCAACTTTTATCATAGTATTACCTTTCTTTATAACTAAATTAGTGAATATTATTAGATGTACTGAAGAGCATCGATTTCGAGTTTACCGTTGAGTTGATAGAATAACACTGTTTACATCCAACTACAATCATTTCAGATTAAAGTTGTTCGTGAGATGGAAAAATACAACTTAGAACAGCGTCTTTAGAGTCAACTTCAAAGGATTCATTAGGGTTACCCCGTATCTTAATGGCCTGACTGATATCCATACAGGTGTGATACCTTGAATATAACAATTATTATCTTATCCATTAATATTCAGCTTATTTGACGATATTTATTCCAGTAGCTTGGTGATTTTTTCTTGATTAGCATCAGGATTGAAATTTCCATCAATCAAATCATTTGCTGCCCGTAGAAGCACTGCGTGTGTATCTTTTTCAGCAGAATCAGTACTGTTAGCTTCTAGTTTCTTAATGGACGGAATGAAATACCTTCGATAATATTCTGGATACTCTCTACTCGCAAATACCAACTCTTCCTTGGCAATATCGAAATCATATACATCGTCCCAACTTGGCATTGAAGCATTACTAAGTTCAGGGAGATATATTCTGTAACTAATCACAATCTCTTTCACGCCATTGTTATCAATATCCATAATGCGGGGCTTAGTAATATCAGGGATCAGTTTAGTTGTGATGCTACCGTTCTTATGATATTTAATTGTGAAGTCTCCATACCCATTGCTCCCTCCACTCTCTACAAATGAAGTGTCTATAATGCCGTCCACAACTACGGGCTTTTCTGTATCGACTTTTGGAAGGACAATTTCAGCTTCTTTCTGTGATACACTATCCTCTTTCACTATAGTTTCATCATCTTTTATTACATTTTCATCTTTTATTACATTCTCGTCTTGTACTATATTCTCATCTTGTACTATATTCTCATCTTTTATTACATTCTCGTCTTTCACTACTTCTACCACTGTATTATCCTTTTCTTTTAATAACTGAGAATCTGCCATTGAGAACGTAAACTTCGTCATATATCCAAACACAGTCACTCCAACGATTAGCATTATAGCAACAGCCACAGAAATATATATAGTCACTTTCTTTGACTGTTGCTTAGCGATTACTAATTGTTGTTCTCTTTCTTCCTCTGCCTTTCTTTGTCTTGCAGCTTGATCTGCTTCAATGGCTTTCAATTCATTATTAATTCTTGCCTCATCACTGTAATTAGTTAGAACGTCATCTCTTCCTCTTCTACACCTTGTACAAGTAGATTGATCATCAAGATTCAGCCTTCCGCAGACACATGTCCATTTATCATTGTGTTGTTCAGCAAAGTAATTGGCATCCGATCCTGCACGACTCTTCACATATTCTAAAATCCTTGGGTTCTTTATCTTGGTCAACTCGAATCTTTCGGATTCTGAAGTGTCCTTATTCCAAATCGATCTATCCTCAAATAAGACTTTTATTACATCAATTTCTATTCTCCTAATATTATGTATTCCAGATAGTAATATCTTATTGTCCGTCTTTTGTTGTCGATTGTGTGCTAAAACCTCTTTAAAATCAATTTTGCATTCTAAGCTATTATTTACATCCCCCATAGAATCACCGAATTGATCATAACCATAGATCACTGCCTTGAGTCCTTTAACCTTGTTGAATGATACGTTATTAAAGGTTAATGAACAATAAACCTTACCAGTACTCGTACTTTCATATAATTTATATTCAATCAATTCTACAGGACATTCCATATTCACCATCATTTGAACCCTAGAATTAATCATTTAATAATACCAAATCATCATCTTCTGGCTCCGATTCTCTTCCTATCTTCAAATTTATTCTATGTAATTGTTCTATAACTTCTGATAATCCGATAAACAACATTCCTGATATCAATCCTGAAATCCAATAAATGATTGTTAATGACCACCCTTGTTCATATCTCTCTATAAAGCCACCAACATCTACTCTCCCTAGTACCACACCTAAAATGATACTAGCTACGATAATAGCAACTCCAATCCATGTAAGTACACCGGCAATCTTATTTCCCCTATCTAACAAGTAAAGCACCGCCCTTTTCTAATAGTTATATATTGATTAATCCCCAAAAAAGGTCAATTTCACAAATGAAATGCCCTGGTAGGGCTCCATTATATAGTAGCATGAACTATGGTATTTAACCCTAAATATTCATCAAACTAATTCGGATGTTATTTACCGGAATAGAAGGGTGGATTTATTAACCATTATAGAATGCTATCATTCACCATCAAATTAAGGCCCTTATCTTTTAAGCCAATATCCTAGATGGTGCAGAAATACATTCCTCCGAGGAAAATATGATAAAGTTCTTTTAGAAAATAGAGCGATATTGGTCTGAAGGATGGCTTGTGACTCGTGCGGATAATTGAATTAATACATCGTCCACTCTTTGCATCAGTCTCTTAAGATCTGTTATCTCCATTTGTTCGATGGGAGAGATATCTATGAGACTTGCTAGATAGTGTATGGAATTAATAAACATCATGGTATCTAGATCCAGACCTGACTCTTGAAATATAAGCTCCATCACATCTTCAAGTGACAATGAATCCGAGGGAACCACGCTATTATTCTCTTTCATGTACAGCGCCTGAAACATGGACTTCAATGCTCTGTCACCTAATATAATACACACGTGGGGTGAGTGCTGCTGTATAAATAGACCTGTGGAATTCATATGTAGCTGTGAGAGGTTATGTAGATTATCTATAGTCTTAGATTGCTTGCCATTCTCCTGTGTTCTGGTCATCTTGTTTCTGTGTTCTCTGCATTCAGCTATGAAGGTTGGATTATTCACATGCTTCAGCTCCTACTTCAGATATTGCATGATTTTATTGAGGTATGATGTAAGATTTAATACCAAATAAACACATATGTCATGAATTTATCATTCACATAAATACTTATTTGTAAATATATGTACTATTATACAACAAAATAATATATATAGATATTATTTTTGATAATTATATAGTGATGTATAGCTAGCGTAAATTTACCTACACTTTGTAGTAGAGAGGTGTGGACAATACCATGGATAAAGAAATACTTCTTCGGGTGGGTGCCCGTATTCGTGATCTGCGAAAAGAAAAAGGATTAACACAAGAAACACTAGGAGAAAAGGGTGGCTTTCACTTTTCCTACATCGGTCAGATCGAACGAGGAGAACAGAACGTTGCACTATTGAACCTCGCAAGAATTGCTGAAGCATTAGATGTAGATATTTCACAACTTTTCACTTACATCAATCTAACGAGCAATGAAGAATCACAATCTGATATACAAGAAATAATGTTAATGCTCAACCAGAAAGATCCTAAACAGATCGCTATGGCAAAAAATGTGCTCAGAGAAATTTTTAATAATAAGTGAATACTTATATAAAGCCAACTTTAGAGATTTAACTAAATTTTTCGTTCCCCAAGTTCAATCATTTCTAAAAAAATCATGAAATGAGGGTTTGTCTTTAGTTCAATCTACACAGGTATCTAGCAAAAAAGCTGATTGGAATTCCNNGGAATTCCAATCAGCTTTTTTAGTATCTATTATGTTATTTATTTGGATTCGATTTACTAGCCTTTTCAACATGCCCAGCCCGAATACTTAGATCTATGATATTCGCTTCTAACAGAGGAATCATAGATCTTCTGAATATCCGATTCAGATAATACCATGTCTGGATTCTCTGCCTGAATTCGAAGTATCTTTCTCTAAATATACTCGGTTAACTCGACATCATAAACTATGAGGTCATCCGATTGGATTTGTCTAAGTTCGGGGTCAACACTAAAACGACAGCTCATAGTAAAAGAAACCATTGAGATATATCTGACATCTTTAAAACTTGGTAATTACTTTTAATAGCTTGTATATGACCGTAGTTCTGGGGAGAACACATGGGATTATGGACAAAACAGCAGCTCAGAGAGTTCAGCAGTGAATGTCCCTCATTATTATTTTAACACTGCTTCAAATGCAATAAAAAAGCACCAATTAGGTGTAATAATGGCGATAGGATCATTCACCCATTTTTCTCCAAAAATTTTATTAAGGCATCTACCCTTCTTTTCCTTTGCGTTGCTGTCCTTGTTGCAGAAGACATACTATTTCTGTAAGCTTCGACATGAAAATTTTTCCCCTCTTTTCCCTTGCTTCGTAATTGTTCAAAAAAATCGATTAAAATAGGCCTTGAAATCTTAATATCTATTCCTTGTTCAACACAGTACTTAGAAAATCCCCAAAGACCATACAAATGACTTATACCTTTTATCTTAAAACCTTCATAATCAATATCTAGATCTTCTATATAACTTGTCACTTCAATAAATTTATTTTGAACTTGTTGCTTATTAATATTTTCATAATTATCAGACCATGTTTTATAAAGATTATCAATTTTGGCAGGGGATGAATCAATATAATCATCTTCAAGCAAAGTGAAAATTAATTCAGAAATAAATTCATCGTCTTCCATTCTATTAATTGAGACCGCTTCTTCAAGTCTATTTATCCAGAAGGTCTTCTTCATAGTCTTAATATAGCGTATTAAGTCATAATAATTAGCATTAGAATTTCTAAGCTCTTGTGGGTTCAATGGCTCACCATAACGATTTAATCTATCAAAAATCGTGTTCACTACATTTTTCTCACTAGTATTTGTGATTGTTATATACTCTATTGGAATAGAGTAATTCCAAAAATTACTTTTAAAAATATCTAATTCTTCGTTTTCTAGTTCTTGAATTTCACTATGGGTAAGTCCATTTAGAAGTGAGCTACCATATATATCATCACTAAAATTTTCAGGAAGGCTTACTTTCCCATCAACAAAATCTCTAATCGTTTCAAGTCTTTGTTTACCATCTATCACATCATATTTTGTTTTCCCTGTTTTATTATCTAGTATGGATCTAAGGAAAATTGGTGGCATAGGATAATTCTTAAATATACTATCCATTAAAAAGGATTTCTGTTCGTTATTCCAAACCTCTCCATGTCTTTGATAGTCTGGACTGTAGTTATATTTTTTTAATTCGTGGTTTTCCAAATATTCAGAAATAGTTATGCTGTTTGAACTTCTTGTCATACTTAGACTCATTAAATTAGACAATCACTATCCCTCCCATTACATTTGAATTATTATACATAATATGGTTCTTAAACAAACCCGTCAGAACAGCATTAAATGTACTAGATGGTTTGGGGTTTACAACTCGCAAAGCTATATCTGAATTCATATTAACTAAAATTTGATCTAATTCCATTCTATCCACATGCCAATATGAAAGACCACATATAAAAGCCTCATCTGCATAAGTTAAATCTTTAGCAGCAATTTTAGCTGCTTCCCTAAGGTACGTAGCCCAATTTTCATCTCGATGTGAAGTAGATAGTCTAAGAGATTGCCCCGCAGGCGGAATCATTGCATTAAAACTATATATATTATCCAATGAATCATAATTTACATGGTAATCATCTATGTTTCCCAGTACAGTCTCATCCCTATTTTCAGAGGTTAATCTGAATCTTTCACGAGGTATAGAATCTTTATATGCAAAACTTATTGATCCATGAGGTTTTATTATTTTTACTTTACACTCATCATTAGGACGTTGTTTCCCATTTTTCATTCCAACTAGTTCAAAATTTATACCAGCGATATTTAAGATTCTTTCAAGCCATATATCATAATTGTATGTAATAATTGTAATTTCAGAAGTATTAGTTGAAGATACTAGATTCTTAAATAAATCATACCAACCAAAACCCTCGATATTATTTTTAATATACTCATCGGATATCTTTTTATTATATCCAACAAACAAATATTTAAGATAACTTGTTAATTCTTGATATGCTTTGATATAGACAGAATCAAACGTTCGATTTATAGCACTTGCAGTATTAGCACATGTAACAATATCTTCAATAAGCCCAATAGATTCTTGATAATTCATGTGGGGACGCGCACCTAGATTCCATAAATTTTTACACCATCTATATGAAAGAAATCCAGGTTCATTATTTCCTGGATAACATACTGTATCACCTTGTGAAAACAAATTGTATACATCAACTTCAGTGCTTTTATCTATATGATTCAAAAAATCTATTGTAAAACCATTCCCAAGCATAAATAAATATTTACTCAAAATGAACTCTCCCTTTTCAAGCCAATTATTGTAGTGTTAATTCTTTTCAGCAGTCAACCAATCCTCTGTAAAAACTTTCATACTACTCTTTCTGCTTTGCATAATGTATTCTCATGAGTGAAACAGATAGGTTTCTCGCTGAGCACTTTGAGAAGTCATTTTATTATTGTTAGGCATATCATGAATTCACATCACTATTTATCAAAAAAGCGTTATTTATGTAATAACCACAATATATTTATCTGCCTATACTATCCAGCTACATTAATCTTAGCTTGTAATTAGCAAGAAGTTAAGCCCATCATCTGATAATAACACGTATTTTTTTTCATCAATTACTATATTTCGATTTGAATGATTAATAATATCCCCTCTAACAACAACATATGTTCCTACACTTAATGATTCCTTAAGAACACTCTTTGATACAAATACATATCTAACATTGTCTTTATATTGCTCATATACCCCAGGTGATAGTGGCTTTACTGATAACCCTGTGATTTGTTCATAAGTATTTGCAGTTGATTTTATATCTTCAGTTATTACTATTATTTCGCAGACGTTTTTATCCATGGCAAACATTCTATCCTTAACTTCAACCGCTTTAATTTCATTCATCCTTAGGAGCGATCCATAACCATGAGTTGCTCCCTTGATTAAGGCTAAATGTTTTTTACCGTTGATGAAAAACCACTCTATATATGGAAGATTGGCCATAATGGTTTCAGGCTGATTTCTACTTGATCCAGAACCTCTAAGTACACTATCAACATGCGCAGCAGGGGAAGTACATAATTCATCCCATATTTTATTTAATTCTGAGAAAGGCCTTGTTTTAACCTTACCTAATGAAGTGACTAACTCTACCCGTTTAGTTGCTCTATCTATCCCTGTTATTGTTAAGTTAGCACCCTTTTTTATACTTTCCAGCTCCAAACCGATCAGCTTCTCAATATCATCAATTACATCATTAAATATCATACTCTACCTCCCGGTATATCCGGCGGAAATTTAAGTACACTCGTGTCTTCTCCGGCACCCTCTACTGCTGCAACATCTTCTAACCATTGTCTTAAAAAAGATTCTGTATTTGGATCCTCTCCACCGACTTTTCGAAAGGAAACTTTATGAGGGAGACTAATTCTGACTGGATTACCAGGAGAGGGACCATCATCAGATGAGAGCCCATCTTTTAAATCTATACCTGCTGCGAATCTACGTATATCAGAAACAAAGTCCAGCACAATAACCTTTTCTTTATCTTTTGAAAGCCTCAATCCTCTACCTAATTGCTGAATAAATATACGTCGACTATGGGTTACCCGTTGGAACACTATGATATTGACATCAGGAACGTCAATACCTTCATTAAGAATGTCTACCGCACATAAAATATCAATTACCCCATCTTGAAAGTCACAAAGCGTCTTGTTACGTTCTGCTGGATCCATTATCCGCCCAGTAGAAGTTTGGGAGTAAATCGCTGAAGCATTGCAAAATCCAAGAGAATTTATTCGATCCCTCATTGTCAAGGCATGATCTATTGTTCCACAAAAAACAATTGCTTTCGGATTTGAATGTTCTTGCCATACTTTCTTCAATTCAAAAACAACTTCGTCATCCCACTGCGTAATAAACAATGTTCTGTTTATCTGCCGTGGTGAAAACCTCTTACCTTTTAATGTCCCTAACGCTTCCCAGTTAATATTATCAGTGTACATTCTATAGTCTACATTTGATAGAAAGCCCTTTTTTAAACCAGTTACAATATCTACACTTACCAAGGGGTCCCCAAAATAATCAGTTATATCAACATCATCAGGTCTCCAAGGTGTTGCAGTTAACCCTAACAAAAAGGGACCATTCTCCATACCTGCACTTGTGTCTTTCAAAATTCTACTGTACATTTGTCCCCCTACATGATGGCATTCATCTATAATAACTAAATCAAATTGAGGCAATTCATACCCCCTTTGAATATAATCAGCCAATGTGTTTAAACAGGCAAAAACTGCATCTGCTTTCTCAAGTCGCTCCTGACCCGGTTGCTCATATCCATTCCAAACTACAGTTTCCTGATATTTTGATAAAAAAGACCAAAACGATTTTTCTATTTGATAAACCAATTCATTGGTATGAGCAATTACAAGTATCTTCACCGGAAATGTTGCATTAATCCGTTTTACTATTTCACATGCAACAAATGTTTTACCGAGCCCTGTAGCCATCACAACAAGTGCATTCTTTCTTCCTTCGTTATATACCTGGATCACGGAACGTATTGCGCTTTCCTGATAATCCCTCGGTTTTCTGTTAATAACTGATATCTCTGAAAGTCTTTCAGCTCTTTCAATAAGCGACTTGGTATCCCACAATTGTAAAGGAACCCCTCTACTCATTAAAGCTCTCTGATTTTCTCTAACTTTTTCGTCGAATCCACTTAGTGCTACTATAACTGGAACCTGGGCCCTGTAAATACGCATTGCCTCAAGAGTTTGATCAGCCACATCCAACCCAACTTTATTCCGCCAGTGTTTCATTTGAAACAGCCATCTTTTATCAGCACGGTTAGCAAGCATATCGGCACCTCTATCGCCGGATTGTCCCACAAGCCTTATTCCGTCATATCCCTCATGTGCTAATAATCTGGCGACAATTCTTTCAAAAGCCTGCCAAGTACCAAATCTCAGATTCTCTTCACTAATAAACATACTCACTTTATCACCTTTTGCTGTAGAAATTCTAAGGACAATCTCGTTTTATGAGCAATTCCCTGCTCAACTGTACGATATTTAATAAAGTTCTTGATATCGATCATACAATTAAGGTATAAATCTCTAATTCTAGCTTGTGCCTGCAGAAGAATATTTCCTGTCAATTCATTCGAGTGAGAGTACGACACTGTCCATACTCGACCATCAAAAAATTGATGTGTATTTTTTTGAAATATATCTACTAGAGCCTCCTCATTGATAAAATGAAGAAATTCTCCATTTTCTTTCATCCCACCAAGTTGGCTTATATCTACCCCTTGATTGAGCATATTTTCTACTAAACCTCTTTTTTGTTCCTCTGGAAGCTCATTATAAATATCGCTGGCCATATCCTCAAACATCTCAGGAAGTTTTTCTTTTAAGTTGTTAAAAAACATTATTATATCTTCTCGAATCTTTTCAGGATTATCTTCCAGTACCTCTGCCCATCTCCCGTCCAGTATCTGCCATTCAATATTTGATAGTGTATGTAACCCTTGATATTGTTTTCCTGAAAACCTTCTGTTCATATCATAAATATACAAAGCAACTTCAGCAGCAATAAGTTGTTCTGGTCTGATTCGGAAGGATCTGAAAACTTTATGAGCATTGTCTATAAAAACATGTATTTCTTCATCCTTAAATATAATAAGAGGAGTACCGTCCATTTTATGGTATGGAATAATCGCTTGCTGAGTAATATAACAGTTTACGTTAATTGGTGAACTGTACGTCCCATCCGCCAATATGATTGAACATCCAGGGATAGATAATTCATCTGATTTATTGGAATTTTTCATTAAATACGATTGTGAAAGAACATTCTCCTTACCTTTTTCTTCACTACAAGAGGTGCAAGTTTTATTACTCGCCCTGTTCTTGGTTCCACATACCTGGCAGGACCAAGGTTCTTCCAGTTTTAGTATTTGAGACAATCCACATTGAGGACATAAATTAGATGATCTAGGAATGGCATGATTACATTCAGGATTAATGCATGGTTTACTGATTAGAACAAACCCACAAACAGCGCATATATCATGTTCCTGTAAGTTTTGTGCTGTACAAGAAGGGCATTCAATAAGTTCTTGAAGAGGTGCCGAATCAGCTTTCTCCACAATTTTCCACCACTCTGAATCATCATAATAACCAGGAGATTTGTTTAGAAACTTATCATAATACTCCTTTTCCACATCTCTTGAAATTCGTTTCGGCTCGCTAGCTTCATTATCCCAAAACCCCATATAGAGATCTGTTTTCCCCGATTTTCTCACTCTCCGGTACCCTTGATAGAGCTTGTAGATATAACTCTCATTTTGACTAGCACCTGGCTGAGTCGGCTGTAGTGAACTCTCTCCCCTCAAATAGTTAATAGCTCTTTGCCACTCAGGACTGCTTCGTTGAAAGTCCTGTTTCAGAAAGTCGACGGGTACATGATTTAGATGTACTTCCCCTACAATTCTCCCATAGGGTCCATCAATAGGATAATCTTTTATAGTTTTCTTGAACTCATCAACATATTCAAAAAAGGCCGCTTTTTCTGCAATTCTTATTGCACGTCCATTACGAATCAAATCAATTCCATATTCAGTACTATCATCGAACCTCTGGATCCCTACCCAGCCTTTCACACGCTCTTCAACGCTTCTAATACTAGATGATTTACACGCAGGACAGTCGTTCTGATCTGCTGGAACAAGAGCAGTGCAATGACCACAACGCCTTTGAGTACCTATAACATGATCAAAGTTATATCTTGCTTGTATTTTCCCACTACCTCTACGTTCAACAAATCTGGATGCATCCCATACGCAGTGTTCAAAAGGTTCGCATGGTTCACTATTCACAACAATTCTTATTTCACTTTTAGATAACACTGTTGCATAACGCCGTCCCAATTCTGCTCTAACCTTAGGAAGCCCATACTGAACCAGACGTTTGACGAATTGACTATTAGCATTTCCCTCAGGCCACCACTCGCTGATTTCAATGACTGTACCATTCATTAATTCTTGTGGTTTTTCAATAGTAAACACCGGCAATTCATAATTCTTTGTTTGATTTATATCATCCAAGTCGATAATTACATCAATTGCTGTATCTTCATTTTTGCGTGTTGTTAGTAACCTCGTTACTCTTCCAAGTTTTCCGGTAGATATATTAAATCCCATGCCGAATAGCCCCAGACTATCATATGGATTATTCCCGGAAAATCCGGCTTTGATAGAATTCTCAGCCATTTGTGCAGTCATCCCTGGTCCATTGTCTCGTATTCTTATAATACCGGAGTTTTTACTTAGCTCTGCTATTCTTGGAAGTTCTATCGATATTAAAGGATGATCTATTTTAATACCAGTCAGTTTAGCAGCTTGAAAAGAATCAATCGCATTATCAACAAGCTCGCATAAAGCATCTAACGGTAACATCGGTGTGTGTGTTAATGCAATTAGAACCTTGGGATCCGGTGTGAAATCAAAAAATTGCTCAGAATGTGTCATTTAGGCTCCTCCTCGATCATTTTTCTTATTGAATTTGCAATGACATATGCAAGTTTTACGGGAACACCATTACCAATAGTTTTAAACTTATGGGTTACAGGCATATCATCAGGAAGAATGTATGTATCTGGTACACTTTGAATTCTTAATGCTTCCCTAACCGTTAGGCGTCTGGGTTGTGTGGGATGAAGATGCACTTCGTTATTACCATACGCTGCAGTCGGACTATACCTCCAACGGTGAAGTCGCTTAAAACTTTTTCGAGATACGTCACCTTCTGGTATTACTGTGAATTTGCTACTCTTAGGTGTGAGTCCTTCTAATCCGTTTGGAAGCTTTGAAATCTCATCCATATCACATATATAAGTTCCCACCATCAATTCTCTTGGAATGATCTCTGGCTTTTCGGGAGTTGCCCCATATGGTGACTCCTGGGGCCAAATGAAGCGAGATTTTGCGTCTACATACCTGGAATCCTCAGGCCATTGTAACCATTGGTAATCCAAAGGAATATTTCTAACTCCAAGTCTTCTTTTAAGAAACTTTCTTTTTATTCCAATCATAATCACTCGTTGCCTATCTTGAGGAACACCATAATCCAAAGCATTTAAAATTCTATATTCAATTAAATAATCTGCAGAAAGCTGATACAGTAAGCTATTAAAAAAAACTTTATGCTTTGCGGTCTTTAATAGTCCGGGTACATTTTCAAAGAGGAAAAATGTAGGCTGCAGTTCCACAATTCTATTTATGTAAACTTGTGATAGTTTCCCCTGATCACCTTCTCTGCCTTTGTTTTTCCCCCCAACTGAAAAATCTGGACAGGGTGGTCCCCCAATCATCCCAAATAATTCAGGAATTCCCGTGTTCTGAAAAGCTTCTCGTGCTATTTGATTTGGTCCGAGTTCAATGATAGATGAGCAGTTGGAAATTCTATATTCCTTGCCAGTCATACTAGATATACCACTGGCAAATCCTTTCACAAAATGCTTGTCATATTCATTACTCCAAATAGTTTGAAATCCAGCCTGAATAAATCCAGCATCCAAAAAACCTGCACCCGAAAAAAAGGAAAGTATAGGTATTTCATTCAATTTATTCTCTGATGGTATCATGTTCTTTCTCCCCTCAAAGACTCTTCTAAACATTCTTTAAAATTCGTGATAAATTCCAAAAAAGTCACTCAAGATACATAGGAACATAGGTTCTTGGTTAATTATACCACCATCTAAAACGAAATAACATTTGATTGAACGAACAATTTGATTCATAATCAAAAACATGTATTGAAAGGAAGGAATTTTTAAATGACATATACAGTAGCTTCTCTTTTTTCAGGAGCAGGTTTCCTGGATTTCGGGTTCTCTGAAACTGGTTTTGATGTAGTTTGGGGAATTGAGCTCGTTGCTCAGTTTGCATCCGCAAATAACGATAACCATCAACGGAGATATAATCATAACCAAATCATCATTCAAAATGGTGATATTACCGAAGTGAATCCTCAAGATATTCCGAGAACTACCGGCATCATCGGAGGCCCTCCTTGTCAGGATTTTTCAATTGGCAATGCTAATAGCCCCGGTGTCGATGGTGACCGAGGAAAGTTGGTGTGGGATTTTCTAAGAAAAATCAATTTCCTTAAACCGAAATTTTTCCTCTTCGAAAATGTAGAGTCTTTATATAAAACAAGGAAGCATCGAACAGAGGCACTTGAACCATTACTTGAACAATTTAAAGAACTGGGTTATGAAGTGTATTTCCGGGTCCTTAATACCTTAGATTTCGGCATTCCTCAAGATAGATCTCGTGTGTTTATTGTTGGATTTAAGAAAGAAATTATAGATACTCTTAAAGATAATGAAATTCAAGAATTTAAGTGGCCTGATCCTATCTACACTATACCCAAATCAGTATATGAATGGCCATCCACTATTGATTTTGGCACTGAAATTAATGAGGAAGAATACATTAGGAATATAGATTATCCATACGAACTAACCGTCCATTCTGTAATAGGCAATGAAGAAGAGTTGTCATCTTTGCCAAATCATATTTCTTTCCGCCCATATTCAGCACGATTTCACAATGTACCTGAGGGTGATGTAAAAAGAAAATCTTTCAAAAGGTTACACCGTTTTAGATTTAGTCCCACTGTAGCATATGGAAATAACGAAGTACATTTACATCCCACACTTCCTCGACGTCTTACAGTCCGTGAAGCTCTCAGACTTCAATCTGTTCCTGACTGGTATAGTTTCGAGAAGGAAACTCCACTGGGTAAAATGTTTAAAATGGTTAGCAATGGTGTAGCATATAAATTGTCTGAATTACTTGCAATCCAAATCAAAGAGGTCTTGGATAACTATTCAAATATCCAAGATACTCAAATTAACAAGGCAAATAAAGCTACCTTAACGGTGAAATAACGAAAAATATCTTGGACATTTTAGCGTATATACTTTGTATCCTTGGATATAAAGTTATACGCTTTTTTTATTGACAGATTGTCAAGTCAAGTGCGACAGGGCTTCCATGAAAGCTTCGTGAGCAGACTTCCAGCCTAGACATTTACGCGGGCGATCGTTAATAAGGCGGATGGCTTCAGCAAGCTGCTTATCTGTTCC
>NZ_LVJH01000012.1 GCF_001637205.1 Paenibacillus glacialis | reverse complement strand
CGTCTCCCGTTAGCGCAACGACTTACTCTGTTGAATTTCGTGTTCCTCAACATAAAGCGGCATCAGAGAAGGCGAATCGTACCTTATCGCGGCCTTTAAACGACAAAATGGTGCCGATAGCCATAGCCCCATAGCTGCAACGAAATAATGAGCCTAATCCGACAGTGCTCGCATGATGTTGGATTTCGCCTCTGCCGCAATCGCTTCATTCCCGTCATCGACCGCTTGCATCAAGATCAGTACGGGGATGTATACCGCGATCAGCCGCGCCAGCAGCTTCGTTTCCTCGTCCGCTCCTCCGTAAGTTTCGAAAAACACGCCGCGAGCGTAAGGTGGTAAAAAGCTGTAAGCAACGCTCAAATCGCAAGCCGGATGGCCTACGCTCAGATCGCCCCAATCAATGATGCCGGAAACGATCCCGTTCTCATTCACAAGCATATTTTTGAAATGAAGATCGCCATGTAGCAGTGCATTCACCGCCTCGACACGGTCCGTTTGCAGCCTGCTAATATACGCTTCGATCACACCGGACTCCTCCGGCGACAAGTGTTCAACCACCTTCGATAGAAAGCCCTCCAATTTCACTTTGCGCGATGCTATGTCCGTCAAGCTTCGATGATCTTGCTGAACTCCGCACTTCAGCGCCGCCTGCACCGGAAACTCATGCAATCTCCGCAAAAATTTCGCCAGCGTCTCTGCCGATAAAGCCCGGCGTTCTTCCGTCAAACCGATGGGGAAATCTCCTGGCACGTAGGCATAGCCAAGAAATGGTGCCGGGTATTCGTCACTTGCTTCGCCATAAAACAACGGTTTCGGATAGGGGATGGTCATATATGCCTCCAGCTTCGGCAGCAGCTTCCCTTCCATACGAATCGAGCCAACTGCAATCGTTCTTCTTGGAAACCGGAACACGTACTCGTCACCGATGAGAAAAACCGTATTGTCCCAGCCCCAGCCCAATCGCTTCACTTGCTTCGATGACAGCTGAGGGAATTGTCTGCCGATCAGCGTCCGCGCCTGCTCTTCGTTAACCTCCCACTCCGCATCCCATACATTCGTTCCTCCCATGAAATGTCTGCCTCCTCGTTCCTTACTTTATTTAGACGTTTACATTCCCTGGAAGTTACGCATAACTGCCCGTTAGTTGAACAAAGGGCTACCTCTCATTATTGAACTATAGTGTCCCGTTAGCCATACATGCAGCCCAAGAACGGGCTGCACCACACTCACCGCGCTGTCTGTAACGGCAAGTTTTAAGGCCTGCATTTGCGGGGCAGTCCTTTCTTTGCTCTCGCTTTGTTTACTTTTTTTTTCCCGATACTTTTATCCCGTTACCCAACCTACTCTT
>NZ_LVJH01000011.1 GCF_001637205.1 Paenibacillus glacialis | reverse complement strand
GTTTTCAAGGATTAAACCTTGTATAACAGCATAAAGCTGAAGTTTTTTCTAGAGATTGATATTCACTTGGAGTAATTCAAGAAATATGATGACGAGAAAAATCACGTTTGGTGGCGATAGCGGAGGGGTTCCACACGTACCCATCCCGAACACGACCGTTAAGCCCTCCAGCGCCGATGGTACTTGGACCGCAGGGTCCTGGGAGAGTAGGACGTCGCCAAGCACACAAAGACCACCGTTGATTTCGATCAACGGTGGTTTTTTTATGCTTTATGAAATTTATTTTATGAGATGAGAAATTAACGGTTCAGGAAAGTGTATATTTTTACAGAAAAGTGATTATGTTTTCCAATAACTTGACTTTAATTTCTGTTGTATTCTCACTAAGGAATAGGGATTTTATACTTAAACGGATAGATGTAAACCCTTTCACTTTCAAGAAGTGTCCTCTACCAGTGGACAGTGTTAGTTACACAAAGACTTGGGAATGATATATAAGGGAAACCTTACTGATGTTCTTGACAGCCCCAACCCCCTTTGCTAAGATGGCAATAATATATTTTCAGGAAATGCATTTTTAGCTTTATTTATAAGGGTTTATTTGGTTTATTTATGAAAATTAGGGGAGGCCACACAAGGTGCGTGAAGATAAGTTTGGTAAAGAAGGATTAACTTTTGATGATGTACTACTAGTACCACGTAAGTCAGAGGTACTACCTAAGGAAGTGGACGTGTCCACAAGATTAAGTAAGCATGTGAAGTTGAATATTCCCCTCATTAGTGCGGGTATGGATACAGTGACGGAGGCTGCTCTGGCTATAGCGATTGCTAGAGAAGGTGGAATCGGCATCATCCATAAGAATATGTCGATCGAACAGCAGGCTGAGGAAGTAGATCGTGTTAAACGTTCTGAGAGTGGGGTTATTACAAACCCGTTTTCACTAAAACCGGATAATCTGGTATCTGATGCTGAAGCAGTAATGGCTAAGTTCCGTATTTCTGGTGTACCTATCGTGAATGAGGATAATAAATTAGTCGGTATTTTGACGAATCGCGACTTGAGATTTATACATGATTACAGCATTAAGATTAGCGACGTGATGACTAAGGAAGATTTGGTTACTGCGCCAGTAGGAACGACGCTTCAAGAAGCGGAAGTTCTATTGCAGAAACATAAGATCGAGAAACTTCCATTAGTGGATTCAAACAATATCCTTAAAGGTCTTATCACAATTAAGGATATTGAGAAAGCAATTCAGTTCCCTAACGCCGCTAAGGATGCTCAAGGCCGCCTTTTGGTTGGGGCAGCGATTGGTATCTCCAAAGACACGTTAGAACGTACAGAAGCTCTGGTTAAAGCTGGTGTAGATGTTATCACGATAGATTCTGCCCATGGACATCACATTAATATTATTGATGCTGTACGCGAACTGCGTGGCAATCATCCAGAACTCACCATTATTGCAGGTAATGTAGCAACAGGTGAAGCAACACGTGATTTGATTGAAGCTGGTGCATCTGTTGTTAAGGTGGGTATCGGTCCAGGTTCTATCTGTACTACACGAGTTATTGCTGGAATCGGTGTTCCACAAATTACGGCAATATATGATTGTGCTCTGGTAGCTAAGGAGTATGGGGTTCCGATTATTGCCGATGGAGGTATTAAATACTCAGGCGAGATTACGAAGGCTATTGCCGCTGGTGGACATGCAGTTATGTTAGGTAGCTTGTTTGCGGGTACTAAAGAAAGTCCTGGTGAATCAGAAATTTATCAAGGACGTAAATATAAAGTGTACCGTGGAATGGGATCGATCAGTGCTATGAAACAAGGAAGTAAAGATCGTTATTTCCAAGATGACGATAAAAAGCTGGTACCTGAGGGTATTGAAGGCCGTGTGGCTTATAAAGGGCCACTGTCTGATACAATACTTCAACTAATTGGGGGCCTTCGCTCTGGTATGGGATATTGCGGTGTTCAAACACTAGACGAACTGCGTAATGATACGCAATTTATCCGTATTACAGGTGCTGGACTACGTGAAAGTCATCCACATGATGTTCAAATCACTAAAGAAGCACCGAATTACTCGGTTTAATTGTGATAAACGTATATTAAAATACAATTTTCTTACAAGAGACAGGACGAAATTCGTTCTGTCTGTCTTTTTTTGATGAATATGCTGTGTTAGAATAGAATAAGCAATGGATAGTTAAGGATAGAGAGGAGCTTATATGCTTTGAAACACAAGGTAGTAAGAATAAGTAGACGCAAATGGCTTAAGAAAAGTATAGCTTCGGTTATGCTTATAAATATGTTATGTATGTCCTCATTACCACTCGTGGTGTTAGCAGAAGGGGAAGCAACAACGAAGACAGAGGTAACAGCGACGGATGCTACGAAAGCAGTTACCCCATCTAAGGCAGTAAAGATTCCAGATGTAAAGAGTTTGGGATTACAAGTGAAATCAGCGGTACTCATCGAACCTACAACGGGAGAGATTCTGTTATCTCTCAATAGTGACGTGGCGTTGCCACCTGCTAGTATGACTAAGATGATGACAGAGTACATTGTGGCAGACCAAGTGAAGCAAGGGAAGCTTAAATGGGATGACATCGTTACGGTGGGACCAAATGCAGCAAAAACAGTGGGATCACGTATCTTCTTGGCAGAAGGAGATCAACATACGGTTGAGGAATTATACATAGCTATGGCTGTAGGGTCAGCGAATGATGCTACTGTAGCTTTAGCTGAACGCGTAGCAGGTTCTGAAGCAGCATTTGTTCAATTGATGAATGAACAGACCAAACGTATGGGAATGAAGACAGCATTCTTCATTAACTCCACGGGATTGAGTCGGGCAGACATGCCAGCTGAATACAGACCAAGTGAAGATCGTGAGACAGTAATGTCTGCGATGGATACGGCTTTACTCGCGAAGTTCATCGTACAAGATCATCCTGACTTTGCGAGATTCACGGCGATACAATCGTACCCATTCCGTGAACGTGATAGTAAGCCAATCATTAACTATAACTGGATGTTGGAAGCCAATAAAGATATTACGAACTTTAAGGCTTATGCGTATCCAGGGTTAGATGGATTGAAAACAGGTCATACGATTGCTGCCGGGAACTGTTTTGCGGGTACGGCAGAAAGAGATGGCATGCGGTTGATCAGTGTCGTTATGGGAGCTGAGACAAATCCTGCTCGTTTTATTGAAACGAAGAAAGTGCTTGATTTCGGATTTAATAACTTTGAGATCAAACAGGTAGTTGCACCTAAGTCTGTCGTAGTGGGAACTGAAACTGTACCCGTGAAGAAGGGCGTGGAAACAACTGTAGGTGTGGTATCGGACTTAGATGTTAAGTTCATGGTACCAAAAGGAACACAAAACCCTGCAATTACATCCAAGGTTACTCTTCTGAATAAAGACGAGCTTGTAGCTCCGCTTGCTAAAGGTACCAAAGTAGGTACCATCACTTATACCTATAAAGCTGAGGGCATGGGTGAAGCTCAGGAGAAGACGGTCAATCTGGTAACAGCTGATGAAGTGGAAAAAGGCGGATGGTTCCGCTTATTGTTCCGAGCTATTAAAGATTTATTCGTCGATTTGTTTGACGGAATCAAGAATCTTTTTTAATATCAATATAGATTAGGGTCCAATCGTGTTGGAGTTACCGTCCATTCCACCTATTATGCGAAGCTTATTAGTATATGAAGGGAATGGACTGACCATATATATTTCAGGAGGCGTAAACATGGAAACGGGAACATCTCGGGTTAAAAGAGGTATGGCAGAAATGCAAAAGGGTGGCGTCATTATGGACGTCATGAATGCAGAACAAGCTAAAATTGCAGAAGCAGCAGGCGCGACAGCTGTCATGGCTTTAGAACGAGTTCCCTCTGATATTCGGGCAGCTGGTGGTGTTGCTCGCATGGCAGATCCTACTATAGTGGAAGAAGTTATGAAAGTTGTATCTATTCCAGTTATGGCAAAAGCACGTATTGGTCATTTCGTAGAAGCAAAGGTATTAGAGTCACTTGGTGTAGATTATCTTGACGAAAGTGAAGTGCTAACACCAGCAGATGAAGTATTCCATATTGATAAATGGGATTTCACGGTTCCTTTTGTATGTGGAGCGAAAGATCTAGGAGAAGCTTTACGTCGTATTGGCGAAGGTGCTTCCATGATTCGTACCAAAGGAGAACCAGGAACAGGAAATATCGTTGAAGCTGTACGCCATATGCGTCACATTAACGGTCAAATCCGTAAAGTACAGAATATGTCGAAGGACGAATTGTATGCTGAAGCTAAGAACTTGGGTGTTGCCCATGACTTATTGCTTGAAGTTCAACAGCTAGGTAAATTACCTGTCGTTAACTTTGCAGCAGGTGGTGTTGCTACACCAGCTGACGCAGCGTTAATGATGCATTTAGGTGCAGATGGCGTATTTGTAGGATCTGGTATTTTCAAATCCGAATATCCAGAGAAATTCGCACGTGCCATTGTTGAAGCTACAACACATTTCCGTGATTATAAATTAATTGCTGAAGTATCTAAGAATTTAGGTGCCCCAATGAAAGGTATCGAGATTTCATCTTTAAAACCTTCCGAGCGTATGTCGGATCGCGGCTGGTAAGAGAGAAGGTTTAAAGGGATATGAAAGTTGGAGTATTAGCATTACAAGGAGCTGTCACAGAGCATATTCGTAGTATTGAACTTGCGGGTGCTGAGGCAGTGACCGTGAAAAAGATCGAAGAGTTAGCAGATGTTCAGGGACTTATTATTCCTGGTGGTGAGAGTACGACGATAGGTAAGCTCATGCGTAAGTATGGTTTTATTGAAGCTATTCGTAATTTCTCGGAAAATGGTAATCCTATATTTGGGACATGTGCAGGGCTCATTGTCCTTGCTGAGAGAATTGAAGGTCAAGATGAAGCACACTTAGCGTTGATGGATATAACTGTCGCTCGTAACGCATTTGGCCGTCAACGTGAGAGCTTTGAGACCGACTTAGGCGTCAAAGGTATTGATGAACCTGTTAGAGCGGTGTTCATTAGGGCACCATTAATAACAAACGTGGGTAATGAAGTGGAAGTTCTATCCACATACCAAGATGAGATCGTTACGGCAAGGCAAGGGCATTTGTTAGTTTCTTCATATCACCCAGAGTTGACGGATGATTATCGTCTCCATCAATATTTTGTGGATATGATTAGAGCACACAATGCTTCAATTAGTTAAATTTACAGAGTGAAGATAAGAACACCTTGACCTTTAATGGATATCAGTTATCGTTCTTTGATGAATATGACTGATGAACATCAGATAGATTTTCTCCGGGTATGAGGATCCGTCTACAAGTGGATGCTAGGGGAATATCTATCTGACCAAGGGGTCGAGGTTGTTTTTCTTGAGGAGGGTATACCTGTGTTAGATGTAAAAATATTGCGCGGCGACTTTGCTAGGGTGGAAGAAGCACTGAAGAATCGGAATAAATCACCCGAGCTTATCGCAGATTTCCCTAGACTAGATGGACGCCGTAGAGAACTGCTACAAGAAAGCGAAACGCTAAAGAGCCGTAGAAACACGGTATCGGGTGAAGTAGCAAAGCTTAAAAAGAATGGTGAAGATGCAGAGGCGCTAATTATCGAAATGCGTGAAGTGTCAGACCAGATTAAAGCATTCGATGAGGAAGTTCGAGAACTTGAAGTTAGCATTGCAGACTTAACGATGGCTCTACCTAACATCCCGCATGAATCGGTACCTTTGGGTAAGTCAGAAGCTGATAATGTAGAAGTACGTCGTTGGTCGGAACCTACTGCATTTGATTTCACACCGAAAGCACATTGGGACATTGCGCAGGATCTAGGGATACTTGATTTTGAAGCAGCAGCTAAAGTAACCGGTTCACGCTTTACCTTCTATAAAGGCATGGGAGCACGTTTAGAGCGTGCGCTTATTAACTTCATGATGGATCTGCACAGCAGTGAACACGGCTATGAAGAAATGCTTCCTCCTTATATCGTAAATGGGGATAGTCTACGTGGCACAGGGCAGCTTCCAAAATTTGAAGAGGATCTGTTCAAGATTCAAGATTCGGAATATTATCTTATTCCAACAGCTGAAGTGCCAGTAACCAACTATTACCGCGATGAGATTTTGACTATGGATGATTTACCAAAGAGTTTCGTGGCATATAGTTCATGTTTCCGTTCAGAAGCTGGATCTGCAGGTAGAGACACGCGCGGGCTCATTCGTCAACATCAATTCAACAAAGTTGAGCTTGTCAAAATTGTACACCCAGATTCCTCTTATGAAGAGTTGGAAAAGATGACTGCGAACGCAGAACGTGTACTAGAGCTTCTGAAGCTTCCGTATCGTGTCCTAGCTCTTAGTACAGGAGATATGGGCTTCTCAGCTGCGAAGACCTATGACATTGAAGTATGGCTTCCAGAGAGTGACATGTACCGTGAGATCTCCTCTTGCTCCAATACGGAGGACTTTCAAGCTCGTCGTGCTAACATTCGATTCCGTCCGGAAGCGAAGTCTAAGCCAGAATTCGTGCATACATTGAATGGTTCTGCATTGGCAGTTGGGCGTACTTTTGCTGCTATTCTTGAGAATTATCAGCAAGCAGATGGCAGTGTTCTCATCCCTGAAGTGCTTCAGCCTTACATGGGAAACGTCAAGGTTATTGCTGCAAAAAAATAAATTTTAAAAAAAGCTTGCCTTTTGGTATTCAGTTGTGATAAGATAATTTTTGTTGTTAGAGATTAATTGCTTATCGCAAACAACTGAATAACTTTTTGGAGAGGTACCGAAGCGGTCATAACGGGGCGGTCTTGAAAACCGTTAGGGGGCAACTCCACGTGGGTTCGAATCCCACCCTCTCCGCCATTACAATTAAACTTACTAACCATTCTCAGTAATTGAGAGTGGTTTTTTTGTATAAAAGAATGCCTCTTTTCACAACTTATAGTGAAGGGGAGGTGTTCTTCATGAGCCAAGATTTTCAATTGAATCAAAATCAACTTGTAGATGCGTGGCAGTCTACATTGCCAAGCGTTCTTCACCCGTCGGACCGGGCTTTAGTAGTTGCCGATGAGGCCGACTCTAACAGCATCAGAATCAACATTGGTACGGCTGGCAGGCAAGCGTACTCTTTTGACTTCCAATGTACGTATAAGGATGCGCGTGAGGTCGGTGTACAACTTGTTGATGTGGAGCGTGATGGTCGCTCGGTAGATGAGCATACGGACGTTATTCAGAATTTAGCAGGGGATTATACACGACATATTCATGAATGTGCTCAATCGCTACATGATGTAACTGACCCGTCTTAAGAAAGATGGGATCCTTCGAATGGGGTGAACAAGGGTGAGTAAGCCAAAAGCGATTCCTGTTCCCGAAGCACAGGAGAAACACCAGCGTCGAAATGATAATGAATCTAATGCCATACAAGAACCACTCTCAGGGTCTAAGAAAGTGAAGAACCATAATCATGTGAGTCACTTGAACAAAGAGGGCTAAACCTGAGTGTATAAGGAAAGGATTTATTTGATAACACCTTAGTGCTACTGCTAAGGTGTTATTTTAAGTTGGAAAAGGGATAACAACAATAAATCCACTATAATGTTAAAATTTACGTTATTATTTTCCATAAAGTGTTTCGCTAAAACGAGAATTAGTTTATGATTAAGAAAGTGACTAAAGTTACAAAGACTGAGGGGAGAGAACCAAATGAATAAGAAATTTACAGCCATAGGGCTATCATTGTTCTTAGCAATGACAGTCGTACTATCAGGTTGTGGCAGTAAGCAGGACCCGAAAGAGGCGTTACAAAGCGCTGCGGGCAATGCGATGACGATGACTTCGTATGAAATGAAAAGTAAGGTAGTTATTGAGGATTTGAAAATTAATGCGCCAGAATTAACAGGGAATGATAGTGTTTCTGGGACAGTAATGAGTATGCTTAAGAATGCCGAGTTAACGGTTGATGGTGTATATCAATTGGATCCAATGCAAACAGAATTAACGTTGGGTTTGAATCTTAAAGGTGACATGGCTATGAGCTTTAACATTCCGATGGTGATGACTAAGGAAAAAGTTTATATTAAAGTTCCAAGTATTCCTATGCTACCTTTACCAGAGACTGTAGTTGGTAAGTATGTAGAATTGGATCTTAAAAAACTTGCAGCAGAAGAAGGTACTGAATTCAATCTAGATGCTATCGATCCTAAGAAAACGCAGAAGCTAACGAATGAAATTTCTGGCGCATTCTTTACAGAATTTGATGGAGCTAAGTACTTTAAAGATATCGCCGTTAAGGATGCGAATCTTCCTGAAGGCGTAGAAGCTAAACAAGTCGCACAATTTAATATTACGAATGATAATGTAAAAGAAGCAATTACGATCTTAGTTGAGAAAGTATTGCCTAATATTCTTACTATTGTTGAGAAAGATGAGTACAAAGAAATGCTTGGCGTGACTGCTGAAGATATCAAAACAGTTAAGGATGAACTGAACACTGCTAATAAAGATGAGTTCAATAAAGCCCTTGAGGAATTGAAAAGTTACTTGAAGGTTAACACCTTTAGCGTCAATACTGCGATTAATAAAAAAGGATTTCCAGCATATCAGGATGTCGTGATGAATATTGAACTCAATGATCCTGAAACCAAACAAGATGTTAAACTTGCACTGAAGGGTTCATCTCAGTACAACAAGATTAATGAAAAACAAACGTTCGTCATTGGTATTCCTGAAGCGGCTAACGTTCTTACAATGGAACAATTTCAACAAGCGTTTGGAAATTAATAATATTTCCTTGTAGAGAAATAGCCCCGCACTTCATGTGCGGGGCTATTTTTCATTGTAGAAGATGCTTTTACTTCGAGGTATTCGCTATTGGATATTCATCGGCAAGAATAGCAAATGTTTGATGATCCTGCCATTGATCGTTTATTTTAATAAATTGACGAGCGATGCCTTCGGGTTGAAATCCAACTTTCTCAAGCACACGACGCGAAGGCTGATTGTCGAGTAGAATGGCAGCTTGGATTCGATGAAGCGCGAGCGATTGAAAGCTATACTTGAGGATCAAATGTAATGCAGCAGTCATATATCCTTTATTCTTTTCTTCGGGATCAATGAAATAGCCTACATCGGCAAATTGACCTACACCACGAACGACATTAGAGAGGGTAATTTGGCCGATGAGCTTGCCATTCATATTAAAAATACCAAACATATAGGCATGATCATTCTCAGCATCGTGTATACGACGGAGAATAAGCTGCTGCTGTTCATGGAGCGTATAGAAGCTTTCATATTGTCGAGGCTCATAGGCGGCATATACGCTGCGTGTAAGGATGCGTAGGTCTAATAAAGATCGACTATCGTCTTTCTGTAATGGACGTAAATATATGCCACTAATCGTATCATAAAAAGTAAGGTTCACAGGGGTCACCTCCTGGATCGGTAATGGTATCCGTAATTCATTATTTATTACGAAGTCGACGGAAGAAATTAGTTAGCAATTGAGAGCACTCTTCCTGTAATACATCTGAGATGACATCTGTTCTATGGTTAAAGCGTGGTTCTTGAAGAAGATTCATTAATGTACCAGCGCATCCTGCTTTGGGATCTGTTGTACCGTAGATAACCTGTGGAACACGGGACTGAACGATCGCTCCAGCACACATAGGGCAAGGTTCAAGGGTAACATACAATCTACACTCTAGAAGACGCCAGGCATCGAGCTGTTGGCTAGCATCACGAATCGCAATCATTTCTGCATGTGCGGTAGGATCCATCGTCTGTTCTCTTAAATTATATCCGCGTCCGATGATGTCATCACCCCGGACAATAATGGCTCCAATCGGAACCTCACCGAGGTTCTCAGCTTCTTGTGCTAAGAGAACGGCCTGGCGCATCCAATGTTCATGTACACTGTGATCTATAGAAAGATTAAACTGGGGATTATTTTGTGGATAACTCATTTTATAAATATCCTCCTCTATAAAAAATGGTTTATTCATCGAACAAATGATCTGTTGTTAACATGATGTGCATAACTTTGTGTATAAGATAGAATATATCAACAAACTTATACACATATAAAATATAAAACTGTTAATATGTTAATAACTTTGTGGAGATTGTTCAAGCTTTTCAAAATTCAGGGTTAGCGGTATGATATATGAGATAATAAGCTTGATGGGTCAAGCCATTTGATTATTATTCCTTCTATCCGGATAACATGAGTACATGGGGATATGAAGATGATCGCAAACGAAATTATATCATAAACGCATATATGTATAATACGTTTATCAAAGATTATGAATAAGTCATCGATTAGAATAACTAAACATAGAGGGGAATAGAACCGTGCGGATTAATAAATACATTAGTGAGACTGGGTTCTGCTCTCGTAGAGAAGCGGACAAAAAGGTAGAGAATGGCGAAGTGACTATCAATGGAGAGTTAGCCGTACTCGGCAGTCAGGCCGAGTACGGCGATGACGTACGAATTAACGGTGAGCCATTGGCTTCTAAGAAGCGTCATCTCTATATTGCCCTAAATAAGCCTATTGGTATTACTTGTACAACAGAGCTACATATTCGTGGCAATATTGTCGATTTCATAGGGCATTCGGAACGTATTTTCCCTATCGGAAGATTGGATAAGGATTCTGAAGGCTTAATTCTTATGACGAATGATGGAGATATCGTAAACAAAATTTTACGAGCAGAAGGCAAACATGAGAAAGAATATTTAGTAAGCGTAGATCGAGTGATTACGGATTCCTTTTTGAGAGGAATGTCATCAGGTGTAAGAATATTAGGTGAGATGACTCAACCTTGCGAAGTAACTCAATTATCAGAACGGAGATTTCGTATCATTCTGACAGAAGGCAAGAATAGGCAGATTCGTCGGATGTGTCAAGCATTCGGATATGAAGTCACTGATCTTCAACGTGTGCGAATTATGAATATTGAACTGGGTGATCATCCGGTGGGAACTTGGTGGGACTTAACAGCTGAAGAGAAGCAGGATCTTGGGAGCATGTTGAACTATACGCTTGAATAAGAGTTTGATTGATGATATAGGTCGGATGCATTATCAGTCTGAGTAGTATAAGGTCTGATAATTCGCTATAGATCAAAAGAAAAACGCCCATTGAGAATGGGCGTTTTATTTGTTGTTACTCCTTAGAACCCGAAATATTCATGAGTTGGGTGCTATCTTGGTATTTACGAATAAGAGATACCTCTACGCGGCGATTCTTAGCTCGATTTACGGCTGTACTATTTTCTGCGATTGGATGATATTCACCATAACCAACAGGCGTGAATTTTTTAGGATCAAGATTGGTGTTCAGCAGTAATATTTTTAAAAATTGTAATGCCCGAGCAGAGCTTAGATCCCAGTTCGATTCATAATCGATGTTATAAATAGGAATATTATCCGTATGTCCTGAAACAACGACTTCATAATCAGGGAACTGCTGTAACATTTCAGATATGGCTGCGGCTAATTGTTTTGATTCAGGTTTTACGTTAGCCTTACCAGAAGCAAATAGCGCTGTGTCACTAATGGTAATCATGAGTTGAGACTGATTAAGCTTGGTATCGAGTTGATTTGTAAGTCCACTCTTTTGAATATACTGATCCATTTGTTTTTTTAGCTTTTCTAAATCGATCTGTTCCTGCTTAATGAGGAGTGCTTGCTGATCTTTCTTCTTGTCCTTCTTGGAAGTTATATCTTTATCATTCTGAGTTGCCGTAGCTTGAGAAGTAGGTTGAGTACTTGAAATCGGTGATTTGTAGTCTAGGACACCCGTTCCAGAAGTGAAAGCTGCATTGAACGCTTCACTCATCTCCTCAAACTTCTTGGCATCGGTTGCGCTCATTGAATATAGAACAATAAAAAGAGCTAGAAGTAGAGTGAGAAGATCCGCATAAGGGAGTAACCATGACTCGTCCGCATGTTCTTCGTGCTCATGACGTCTGGCCTTTTTACTCACTTGAACCATCCTCCTTCGTCTTCATTTGTGCACGCTCAGCAGGGGTTAAGAAGACAGACAGCTTCTGGTTAATAGCGATGGTAGATACACCAGATTGAATGGACAATAGACCTTCAAGCATCATAAGTCTAAGTTCCACTTCATTCTTGGATAGACGTTTAAGTTTGTTAGAAATAGGGTGGAATAATACATAACCACAGAAGATACCAAGCAAAGTGGCAATAAAGGCTGCTCCGATTGCTGTGGCAAGTTCCGCCATGTCTTCCATGTGGGACAATGCAGCAATAAGACCAATAACAGCACCCAACACTCCAAGTGAAGGAGCATACATACCTGCTTGGGAGAAAATAAGAGCCCCAGCCTTATGACGATCTTCTGTCGCATTGATATCTTCCATTAAGACATCACGGACGAAATCCTGATCATTACCGTCAATAATCATCCGCATACCGTTACGCATGAAATCATCGTTAATTTCTTCAACCTTTGTTTCAAGTGCAAGTAGTCCCTCACGTCTTGTAATGGAAGCCCACTCCATGAAGAGCGTAATCATTTGGATTCTATCCATGAGTTTCTGTTTCACAAAAACTATTTTAAGCAGTTTTGGGATTTTTTTGAGCTCATTCATAGGAAATCCAATGAAGAGCGTTGCTGCAGTGCCTCCCAAAATAATAACATAAGCAGCGGGTACCCAAAGCGCAGTCAATGGTGACCCTTTGAGTATCATACCTACTAGTACAGAGACAATACCTAGAATTAAGCCAATAAGTGTTGAAATTTCCATTGTACACCTCATCCATGAGAAATAGAATTGAATCCTTTCATGCTGCCATATGAAAAATTGATGATGGGCTGTCGCACAAGAGACGCATTATATTATTTATCGTCAGAATGGGCTTTTTATTTAAGGGCTATTTTCCTGTATAATGAAATGAATCATAAAAGCTCTGCGAACATACGAAATGGAGGGGTACAATATGGGTGTTAAACACGGTCGCGATTATCATGAAATCCATAAAGAATTAACAGTGGCTATAGGACAAATTGAAGATAGTTATGTGTTTTTTGAGATGGAAGAAGAAGAATGGGTTCAATTACCGGATGAGGATAAGAACGAGGTTATGGAAGCTCTAGCGGAGGATGTATTCTACGGACTAGGTACAAACCCTGTCATTACGGTAGGAAGTGGGATTGTCATGCATGATCCGGAAACTCACCGTATCAATATTCTTATTGGAGATACTGAACTTGCATTTGTAGCGTTAGTCTAAAAGATAAATGTTGCGCATGATTATATTATTGTATGAATACAATGAGTCATATCTGTGAATCCAGAGGAAGACGATGTAGTTATGTAAAAGGGGGCAGCCTAAAGAGTGACGTATACAAAAGAGCAAGTGTCTGCACATTTGAATCTGCTTAAGGGGTGGACATTGGTTGAGGAGCGCTTTATCGAACGTAAATATATTTTTTATAGTTTTATGAAAGGTATTGCTTTCGTAGATGAAGTTGCAACGATTTCCGAAGCCTTTAACCATCATCCCCTGATCACTATTGACTATAAGACGGTTATTCTGCGACTCACCTCATGGGATGTAGGATACCTTACTGCTATTGATATGAAAGAAGCACAACAGTATAATGAAGCCTTTGAAAAAATGTGTCCAGAAGAGAGAGAATGTGAAGTAGAGGTTATGAAGAATAAATAGAGGATGGACGTCCTCACAGCAAACGGGAACCCTTCATTTGGAAGGTTCCCGTTTTCACTTGATACTCTATTCCTTATATTTCCACGAAAAACGGGTGCGGTCCTTGGAGAGGGACGGCGCAGCCGGGTCTACTTGGTCATGTGGTTTACTTTTTAGTTGCTAAGAATTGTGCTACATTGGCAATTTCTTCTTCTTTAAGTGACCCTTTAAAGGCAGGCATGATTCCTTTACCTTTACCTACAAGTGAATAAATCTCTTCAGGGGATAGGGTGCTACCAATCTTTTGTAGATTTGGACCTGCGCCACCTTGTAGCTGATCACCATGACAAGATATGCAATTGGCTTTAACTAGTGTTTCGGCAGCGGCAGCATCTAATACCACTTCTGGCATACTAGGTTTTGCTTCCTTTGCCACTTCTTCTTTACCAGGTAGGGTAAAAATAAGTACAAGCGCCAAAATACACGCAGTAAAAAAGAAACCGCTCATGATATATTTTTGCATATTTTTCTTCCTTTCTTATGTAAGCTGATGATTATATTATAACGGATGCTGAACGCACAGCATAGTATTTGTGTCAAAAAAAAGACCGAAATACCAATATTTGTTTCAATAATCTTCTAATACTATGCTATTTATCATGGAAATCAGAGATTTGTCTGAAAACCATACAATAAAATGGCTTGTTACCATCTGGAGTCATTCGCTCATAACTGTCTGTAATTTCAAACCCTACCTTTTGGTATACCTGAATAGCACGATTGTTCCATGTAAGAACCTCTAAATCGATTTCATCCTGTGGTTTCCGGTTTGCTGCTTCATTAACAATAGATTGCACAAAAGATTTACCCATCCCTTGTCCGCATAAATCGGGACGCATACCGATGCCGAGTCGAGTTACACCTACTAACGGGAAAAATTGTGCAAACCCGCATAACTCTCCGTGTTCATAGATAATAGAAGCATACTGCTCTGCACGAAGAACGGGATCGGCAAATTCAACGCGAAGGTCCACCATTTGTTTCCAGGGCATCCAGCCGTATATGTTATAGGGAGCGGGATAATCCCATTCAGATATAGCACGTGCATGTTCAAGTGTCATAAGTGTAATGATAAAGTGCGGAGTGATCATATAGAGGATCCTTTCTGTTTGTTTACTTTTCAACGAGGCGGGTGATGATTAGTATGGACGATTACACATACAAGTAGAAACGGCAGCGCCGTCCTTCTCCAAGGACGGCACCCGTTTCAGCGGAAATATAAGGAATAGAGTATGAAGTGAAACTTATACTTTTTTATATTTTGAAAAAACCTGCAGTTGAGATTTATTAAATCTCTTCCACAGGCCGGTAGTAAATAATCTATTTGTCGATAGCGACAGATTCATATGTATCGTTACTCATAATTCTCTTAGCACCAACATAGTGGGTAACATAATAGGATTCACTAAGAGAGTTAATTTTGACACCATTAGATGAAGAGGAATGTGCAAACTTACCATTACCTACAAATATCCCAACGTGAGAAACACCTCTACCATTGGTATTGAAAAATACTAAATCGCCTGCTTTTAAATCATCACGACTAACAGCTGTTCCCATACCGTACTGTGAACTAGATTGACGTGGTAAATCAATACTAAGTTTATTGAACACGTAAGTTGTAAATCCAGAACAATCGAATCCATTCGTATCGTTTCCTGCTGCCTCGTATGGAGTACCAATTGTAGGAGCGATGGCCTTGTCCAGTGCAGAGTCTGCGAAAGCGCTTCCAGTTCCAATGCTAAACAATAATGCTAATCCTAGTACTGTAGTTGTTAATTTCTTTTTCAAAAAAGTTAACTCCTTCCGTCGCCTGCGAGGTTAGCTTAAGGATTCGGTTGAAGGTTCCCTATGATCCCTCTGTTGCAAGATCAATTCACCCAAGACTGGTTCCCCCACTTCCCTTTCGGGAATTCGGCAGATATGATTAACGTAATAGTTACAAAGTTTATGACAAAGTTGTTACTAAGAACTCACTGTTGTTAATTGTAGCAAAGGGATGGACATTTGGCAATTGTTTCTATCATTTTTTATGCAGAATAGTTATATTTTTTTGGAGTTATCGCTAGAATCATAGAATGATTGACTACATTTACTTGATTTTGCGAGTGTAATTATATTTTTTTGATAAAGTGTCAACTTTTTTATGATTTCGTACGTCTTAGTATATAAGAAACCCGCAGTGAGATTTCGGCTCAACTACGGGTTGAAGATATAATGCCATATTTTATTTTAGTTGTAAGCTGCAGCTTGATATTTCGAAGTACTCATAACTCGTTTAGCACCAATGTATCGCTTTGCGTAGTAGCTTTCTGAAAGTGAGCTAACAATAACACCACGTGAAGAAGATGCATGTGCAAATTTTCCACTACCGACGAATATTCCAACGTGAGATACGCCTTTACCAAATGTGTTAAAGAACACTAGGTCTCCAGGTCTCATCTGACTTTTGGATACGGCAGTACCCATCTTGTATTGGGCTGTAGACTGATGTGGTAAAGTCATGCCTAATTTCAAGAATACATACCGAGTGAATCCAGAACAATCAAATCCATTCGTCGTTGTTCCACCCGTCTTATAAGTAACCCCAATAGTACGGTCAATCACGGAATCCATCTTTGAGTCGGCAAATACGCTACCTGTTCCTATGGTCAGCGCAAGAGCTATGCTCAAGGCTGTAGCAGTTAGTTTCTTCTTCAAATACGTTTTCCCCTTCCAATGCCTGCGAGGTTAGCTTAAGGATTCGGTTGAAGGTCCCCTATGATCTCTTTGTTGCGAGATCAATTCACCCATAAAATGGATCCCCCGCTTCCTGGTGTCTAGGAATTAGGCTGTTTCGTACACCTGAAAGTGACAATCGACAATGCTTTATTTATTGAAAAGAATAGCTTATATATATTACAAAGTTGTTACTAAATGATTTTAACAGAGGATCTCCACTTTGGCAAACCATAAATGCATAGTAGGACAAGAAGAACCCCACCTTTTTCGCTTGAAAAGGGTGGGGTTCTTCTTATATCAAGGGGCTTAAGAGATAACAAAATAGTTATTATTTATTTAAATATGATGGATTGTCAAACCAAGTGCGATAAGGATTGACTATCCACCATATAAGAAAGTATTAGTTTCACTTGACACTCTATTCCTTATATTTCCGCTGAAACGGGTGCCGTCCTTGGAGAAGGACGGCGCAGCCGTTTCTACTTGTTTGATAACTTGTCAGACCACAAATGATATTGTGATGTGATGTTCCACATTTTGAATAGACAAGTGATTAATGGGTATGCCTGTTGAAGGATGAGGGCAAGTATTCCGGTCCATAAAAGAGAGAGACCAGTAAATAGACAGAATAGCAGTAGACTTAAGGTACCCAAGATGAGAGAGATCCCAATAACAGATAGAACATGGCGTAAACATATCCAAGTAGAAGAGAAGATGGATACCTCCCCTGTTGTGCCAAACTGCATGTAAAGAATGATCTGATGGATGACATAACGGTATATACACCATCCAGCTACCCATGGAATAGCTTGTATTAATATAGAAGGAGACATCAATCCAGTCATGGCAATCTTATTAAGAAGCTTAGGTATTAGCCAATAGGCGGGAACGAGAACCAGGAGTGTTTCGATCCAGTACAATAGCATGACTGGTTTCCAGCAACGTTTAATTCCTTGGAAGAAGAAAGCACCCATCTCTCCTTTACGTTCTTGGTGCAATCCGTAGAATATCCCTGAATGAATAAATGGGGTAAGAAACATACGGAAAAGTAACATGCCGAGCAGAATCCATAGGTAGTTGTGAACCGTGGTACTTTGGGTTAGATCTAGTTGTCCTTCAACATAGAATAGGATCTGACTTAATTCAGTGGGAGGTGGATCTGGATAGCGCTGAAGTAACGGCACTACCGCTGAATTCACCAAACGGTATAGAAAGTATCCAAATAGTAGGTGGTACAGAAATAGAATGATGACGACATAGAATTGATTCTTTAGACTTTTCCAACCATGGGCGATATTGCTCCTCATTCGTCTCTCACCTCACCAGGATAGACTTCCAAGTAGCGTTTCCACCAACTTGGTGACACTTATATTCCAGCGGGATACCTTCTTAACGTCGAGATCCGCCTTTAAATAGTTGTTGATATATTTATGCTCTAACACAAGGGTGTATTGTGGATCAATCATGACCCAGGATAGTGGAGATTTGTACTGAAGTCTGAACTGGGTGCTATCTCCGATGCCATTCCATACTTTTTGAAGGGTATGACCGTCGGCAAATGTAAATAACAGTGGGATATTAGGGTAATTACCGTCTTGTCGACTCACGGTTACGTTCGATTCATACAGTGTCCCTGAACTGCTAATTTTTTTCTGTATAGTGATATTATCAATGGCGAAGTCGGTCATCTGCTTTCCATATACATATTGATTGAAATACGTTTTCCATGAGGTATGTGTAACTTGCTCCACAACTTGTTGGAAATCACGTGTAGTAGGATGATTGAATCGATATTTCTTCGTATAAGCAGCCATGATTTTGTTCATCATCTGGTTACCTACTTGCCGCTCGATGCCTTTCAGCACCAGTTTGCCACGGTAATAAACATTCTGGGCATAATGATCCTGAGAACCATATTTCCATGCTTCTTGTGTGAGTGTAGCGGGTGAGATGATCGCTGCTTGTATGGGTAGGTTGGGAATGATTCCAAATTCCTGCTCCATTAACTTATCTTCGGCGTAAGAAGTGAATCCTTCATCAAGCCAAGCCTCTTCGAACTCATTGCTAGCGATCATGCCATAGAAGTATTGGTGACCTATTTCGTGAATGACGGTTCGCTCCAGTTCATAACCAGGTGAATCGTTCTTAGCACCAAAGGCTGTAACTAGGGTTGGATACTCCATTCCTCCCGCCCCGTTTCCTGCTTCAGGAGGAACAACGATCGAAAGAGTAGAGTAAGGATAGGGACCATACCATTTACTGAAGTATTTTAGAGCGACCTCAGCGGCATAGAAATATCGTTCCTTCATATCCTTATGGGCAGGATCCAGGTATAGCTTGATTCGAACGCCTGGTACTTCCTGCGATGAGAATGGCTTCTCGGCTACAATGAAGTCAGGGGATGCTGACCAAGCGAAATCATGTACATCATCAGCGTAGAACTGATAGATTTTCTGACCTTTGAGAAACTGCGCAGATTTAATCGGAAACCCTGTCGCAGCGACAATATAGTTCTCTGGAACGTGAATGCGAACATTGTAGATACCGAAATCAGCGTAGAACTCGGAATTACCATGGTATTGATGAAGATTCCAACCTTCCGTCGTTCTACCTCTTAAGCCAGCTGGTTCATAGACACTGATCTTGGGAAACCATTGTCCAGCCATAACGAAGTTACCAGCGGTACCCATTCGGGCAAATATTTGAGGGAGCTTCACTTCGAACTTCATATTAAGAGTGATGCTCTCGCCACCTTTGACAGGTCGTGGGAGGCGCACTTTGACAAGACTTGTGTCCTTGCTATTGCCATCATCAGGTTGTACATATTGAATGCGGTGCATAAGGGAAAGTCCATCGGCTGTCTCAAGTTCGGTAAGGGTCATGGACCCAAACCCATCCGTAGGCATAACGTCGTTCCGCAGTCTACCACCAGACTCTTTCATAAAGGTGGTGTCCGTGGAGGAGAATGCATTCGGATATAGGTGGAAATAGAGTTCTGTGACTGTGTTTTTTCCAGGATGTGTCCAGGTTAGCGTCTCAGTACCTTTCAGTACCTTCTCATCAGGATCTAATGAAACATCAAGATGATACTCCACGACTCGCTTACTTAGCACTTCTGCAGTGGGGTTCTGCACACTTTCTTTCTGTGGGAGTTGAACGATGCTGTCTGAAGGCTTGGCCTTATTAGGCGCATAAGCTGAATCTGATTCTGGTGATTCCCTGAGAAGTGTCCACCAGGTTCCACTAAGAAGAAATAGAGCGACAAACGTTATTACAATCATTTTTGAGCGAGATGGGGCCATACATGAATACCTCCCGTTGACAAGCATCTACAGCATGTATATGTTTGCAATTCGGCAATTATTAGTTAAAATAAAATGAATAACAGTTATTAATAGCTGGAGTCAGAAATATGGGTTTTTATTTCTGTTTTGTAGTGGGAGGACAATAATAAAATGGATAACAAAGAACAAGGCGGCAAGAAACAAATTGCCCTGAATATTGTAAGTAGCAAGAGTAAACATACGGGTTTTGGTTCGGGTTCTATCGACCTGAACAATGTATCACCGATCATCGTTGATCAAGGGGAAGCTAAGGTGGACGTTGGCGCGATGCATGCGAAGAGTAAAGTAGAGAAGGGTATTAAGTTCTCTGCCAATCGCGAAGATGTGCCGAATGGCCGTCAAGTATGGGTTGTATGGGTAGCCGTGGATCGCACAGCGGAAGGGCAATTCTACGGAGGAGCTACGGCATGTGAGATGTGGATTGATACGGAAGCTCGCAGAGGGTATAAGATTCTAGCGGATCATGTGAATAAGCTGGATGGTGCATTGAAGCGTAAAATTCTGTTAGATGGAATGAACGCGGAAGACAAAACAGCCCTTAAGAATCTGCTAATGACTCGTAATGAGGAGTGGTGGGCAGCTACACCTGAGGAATTGAAGAAGGCGTTAGAGGTTTAAGGCAATTCGAAATTCATTGCTCATGAAAAAAGGCATTCTAAGATCTCATTGAGAGGTCTTGGAATGCCTTTTTATTCTATTTATGATTTATCCTTACCTAGTAGAATGGACATTCCGAGTAGCGTAACAAGAATGGTAGCACCCATGTCGGATAATATCGCGATCCAAAGGGTCAGCCAGCCGGGAATCGTGAGTAGAAGTGCAATGGCTTTGAGAGTAAGGGATATTCCGATATTCCAGCCAATGATACGATTAACTCGACGTGCCATATGAATGGCGCTTGGTAACTTACCGAGATGATCTTGCATGAGAACGATGTCAGCCGTCTCCATAGCGCTGTCCGTTCCTTTGCCCATTGCTATTCCTAATTGGGCGGTAGCAAGCGCAGGGGCATCGTTGATGCCGTCACCGACCATGGCAACGTTCCATTGAGAGGCTAGGCTCTTAATCTGGTCTACTTTCTGTTCTGGTAGCAGACTCGCATAATAACTAGAGACACCGGCTTCAGCAGCAATTAATCGTGCTGATTGCTCATGATCACCTGTAAGCATGACCGTCTGTGTGATGCCTGCTTGATGAAGCTGTCGGATAACGTCTTTCGTCTCTGGGCGTATTTTATCCGCAAGTCCGAGTACACCAAGCACATGGGTCTCGTCTACGGTAATGATCAGAGTGAGACCGTTCTCCTTCATACGGAGAATATCACGTTGTACGGTATCCATATGTTCTGAATGGGATGCAATCACACGTGTTAATATATCCTCGTTACCCATCCAGAAGGTTGTTCCTTCCACTTCACCTTGTATTCCTGAACCAGGCAAGGTTGTTAAATGAAGTGAATCTGGAAAGATACTCGATGCACGTTGATTCGTGATGTGCCGAACGACCGCTTTAGCCAAGGGGTGGAGAGAGGATTGCTCTAAAGAGCCTGCAACATTATAGAATCGTTCTGTATCATAGATGACTTCCTCCATGACAGAGGGAACACCTTGGGTTAAAGTACCGGTCTTATCAAAGGCGATTGCCTCTATCTTACCTAACTGCTCGAGATGCACGCCACCTTTGATTAGAATGCCATTACGAGCACTGCGTGTCATTCCGCTTACCAATGCAATCGGCGAGGATAGCACGAGTGAACAGGGGCATCCAACAATAAGAATTGCAAGTCCTTGGTATACCCATTTCATCCATGGCTGCCCGAATAATAGTGGAGGTACAATGATCACTAGGAGAGCAACAATCATAATGGCAGGAGTATAATATTTAGCGAATTTATCTATAAATAACTCTGTTGGTGTTTTACTTTCTTGGGCTTCTTGTACCAAATGCATGATTTTAGATAATGAAGAATCCTCGTAAGCTTTCTCAATTCGTATATCCAGTAATCCTTCAGCATTTACACTGCCTCCGAAGACAGTATCCCCTTTTTTCTTGGTTACGGGTAAGGATTCACCTGTGATGGCCGCCTCGTTAACTGCACTACTGCCTTCATATATGATGCCATCGGAAGGGATTTTCTCTCCTGATCTAACGCGTACGAGGTCTCCTACACGAAGACTGGCAATAGGAACGCTTGTAACCTCCCCGTTACGTAGTAATGAAGCTTCTTTAGGTGCATTGGCAAGTAGTGCTTCCATCGACTTCCGGGCACGTCCCATACCGTAACTTTCGAGCAGCTCATTCACCCCGAACAGAATGGCCACGAGTGTTGCTTCCTTCCATTCACCAATAACGACAGCTCCTGTGAGTGCTACGGTCATCAGTGTATCCATATTGAACTTAAGATGTATAAGATTATTTAGACCACGCCAAAAAGTAGAGTAACCACTAAGCACGATAGCAATGACATATAAGGTAATAAGTATCGGTTGAGGTATGAGGCCATTCAAGACGAAAGTTAATATATAGAATGTAGCCGCTATTGCAAGCAGCCATTTGATAAGACGATTGCCTTCATGACTATGTTCGTGGTGATCGCTATCGTCGCCGTGATCATGTCCGTGATGGTCGCTCTTCTTCTGTACGAGACGTGCTCCATCATTCTTCAGAATACGCTCAACCCGTAACATATCCACATCTGCGCTCAGGGTCAACTTGCGACTTACATAGCTCAGCTTTGCATCAGAACCATACGCCAATTTCTGAATTTCTTCTTGCATTTCTCGCGTACAGTTGGCACAAGATAAGCCTTCAACAGGGTATTCAACGTAAGGTGTAACGGGTATTTTAGGGTTATTATTATTTGTACTCATCGTCTATCTTCTCCCTCTGATGTTCCAAAGTCATCTGAATAAGAGTTCTGATATGATCGTCTTTTAATGAATAGATCACATTTTTACCTTCTTTACGAGATGAAGCGATATTCATGGTTTTCAACGTGCGTAAATGATGTGAGGTTGTTGCCATACTACTGCCGAGAACAGCTGCTACATCGCATACACATAGTTCGTGTGCTTGATCTAACATGAAGGCAATCTTCATGCGTGTTGGATCAGCGAGGGCTTTGAAAATATCAACCATCCCAAGGATTTCATCTTCTTGTATAACAGTTTGAAGGTGAGTGATTGTGTCAAGATTGACGCAAGAGACTTCACAGACATCTTCGTTAAGTGTAGGCTTTACGTTTAATTGTTCCATGTACACTCTCCTCTTTTGCACGATTTAATGAGGGTATAAACATTTATATTCAAACGATAGTTTGATTGTTACTTCAATATACACCCGCACACCATAATAATCAAACGAATATTTGATTGTTTAAATATAAAAATTGTTGAGATTGTAAAAGGTATCACGATCTCATAAAAAAAGAGCTGAAATCAGCTCTTTTTATGTTTGCTTCTATAATGTGATCAAGTACGTTCAGTTCAATACCGTTACTCCATCCACCATTGTCTAAGATTGGACCACCAGGATTGATTCTTGGTCTGAACTTCTTTAGGAACCTCTTCAGGTCCACCGCCATGTAGTATGCAATAAACGGAGGGTTCTGTACCTTTAATGAACACTTCTAGGGTTTTATTCGGGCAGTCCTTCGTAGCCAGTAGTCCTGATTCAGGATTAATATAGGCGCTGACGACACCATCTGGAATTGGGAAAATTTTTGGAGGGACATTCTCCAGTGCTTTCTCTGTATACTGAGCAAAAATAGGTGCGGCTCGACGTCCATCACTATTCTCAATATTACGCCCTTTATCGTATCCCACCCAGACTGCGGTAGCTAACTCGGGTGTGAAGCCAACGAGCCATGCATCCGTATTTGTAGTGCCTGTCTTACCAGCCACTGGCCGTTTCATCATAGAGGATACCCGATTACCCGTACCACCCGTCTCAAAGACACTTTCCATAAGGTGTGTAAGGACATAAGCTGCTGCGGGATCTACGACTTGTTCGCCTGAACGTGGTTCCGCTTCATATATTAGCTCACCTGAGGCATCGGTTATTTTCAATACGGCTATAGGAGCCATTCGAAGACCCGCATTGCTTATCACTCCAAAGGCAGAGGCCATTTCAAATGGACTAATGGGAGATGTACCTAGGGCGAGAGATGGAACGGCTTGGAGCGGGCTCAGAATACCCATTTTTCGTGCCGTTTCCAGAACCTCCTCAGGGCCTACCTTCATAATCGTGTTGACCGCATAAATGTTATCACTCGCTGCAATCGCTTGACGCATATCAATTTCACCTAAATATTTGTCACCAAAGTTACTCGGCTGATAGGTTTTGCGATTATTATCATAGTGGAACAGCGTCGGTTCGCTTTTGAAAGTGCTGAGCGCAGTCATCTTTAGAGAAGAAAGAGCGCTCAGATACATAATAGGCTTAAAGGAAGAACCGGGTTGACGTGTCGTAGCCAGTGCATGGTTATATTGATTGGTCTGATAATTCTTACCACCTACCATGGCTTTAATATATCCTGTTCGTGGATCGACAGAGATGAGAGCTGTCTCAAGGTCACTGTTCGGATCCATTCCCTTTGCTACCGCGTCTTCGGCTGCTTGTTGGGCATGGGGATCTAAGGTGGTATAAATGTTCAACCCACCATGATCCAATTGCTCCTCGGTAATGCCAAGTTCGCTGGTAACGATATGGCGAACATAGTCTCGGAAATAAGGTGCAACAGAGGTTGTTTTTTGTTCACCTTGAGGCTTAAATAGAAGTGTCTCTCGTGCGGCAGTATTTGCTTCCTGCTTCGTAATATTTCCTGTCTCGACCATGGTTGAGAGAACAATTTTTTGCCGCTTTAAGGCGCTATCTATATGGTTATAGGGTGAATAATAGGTTGGTCCTTTGGGGATTCCTGCAAGCATGGAACTTTCAGCTAGATCTAGATCTTTGGCAGATTTGCCGAAATACATACGGGATGCAGCTTCAATTCCGTAGGCCCCATGCCCGTAGTAAATTTCGTTAAGGTACTTTTGGAGGATTTCCTGTTTCGTGTATTTCATTTCTAATTGCGTCGTGTAAAAGGCTTCTTGTACTTTACGTGACCAAGTCTTGGCATGAGAGAGATACAAGTTCCGAGCAAGTTGTTGCGTGAGCGTGCTTGCACCTTGTGAACGATTCATTTTCTCGAGATTGACGAGTATTGCCCGCCCCATGCCTTTTATATCAAAACCCAAATGGTCGTAGAACTTCCGATCTTCTACGGACAGGGTGGCTTCGATCAGGTAGGGTGAGATTTGATCTAAGGCCACAGGATCATAACTACGCCCACTTACTGAAAAAGTAGCCATGGTCTCTTCCTGGCTATCCAGAATACGTGAATTATGGTCAGTGTCGGCTACAGGTAAACTTGTATTGTATAGATATATGAGCAGAGTAGCACCAGCCAGAAGGGCGAGAGCTGACATGCCGAATAGTAGCTTGACGATAAAGACAAAGCGTTTTTTTCGTTTAGGTGATTTGTGGGATGTATGCGACATGACAGAGAAGCTCCCTTTCTATTACGTTTCTTTTCTTTTCATTATGGGAATAGAAGGGTTTAGATATTCACGGTAGTAGGGTAGAAATATTGAAAAATGGGTAATGTATTATGAAAATAGTTGCATTTTCATGTTGATTTATTATAATGTGATTTGTCTGCTACAATTAAATAAAATATGTAACTGCTTCGCTTTATGATTGGGAAATGATAGGATTCACATATAATTTTAGCGAAAGAAGGGATCACCCCATGGAATTATGGTACACAGAGAAACAAACCCCTGTATTTGGAATTACAGCAAAAATAAAAGAAACGTATGTAACAGAAAAAACGGATTTTCAAGATCTAGCGATGATTGAGACGGAAGAATTCGGAACGATGCTCGTACTTGACGGTATGGTAATGACAACTGTGAAGGATGAGTTTGTATATCATGAAATGGTTGCCCATCCGGCACTGAATACGCATCCTAACCCTAAGCATGTATTAGTTGTAGGTGGTGGTGATGGTGGCGTGATTCGTGAAGTGCTCAGACACCCAGGCGTAGAGAAGGCTGTGTTGGTTGAGATCGATGGTAAAGTTATTGAATACTCTAAGAAGTATTTGCCGTCTATCGCAGGTAAATTAGAGGATCCTCGTGTGGAAGTTTTGGTGAACGATGGATACATGCATATTCTAGAACACAAGAATGAATATGATGTGATCATGGTTGATTCCACTGAACCTGTAGGTCCTGCTGCGCCATTGTTTGAACGTGGATTCTATCAAGGTATCTTTGAAGCTTTGAAGGATGACGGAATTTTTGTCGCTCAGACGGACAATCCTTGGTTTAAGGCTGACCTTATCCAACAAGTAAACCGTGACGTGAAAGAAATCTTCCCGATTGTCCGCGTGTACGCAGCGAACATTCCTACGTACCCAAGTGGACTTTGGACATTTACAATGGGAAGTAAAGTTCACGACCCACTAGCAGTAGACGAAACAAGCATTCCTGAAATGGATACGAAGTATTATTCGTCCCGTCTGCACAAGGCTGCATTTGCGCTTCCGAAATTCGTGGAAGATCTTACGAAGTAAAGGGGAATAAATAGACGATGAAACTGGATCAATCTTACTCAGGAAATGTATTTATTTGTAGCTCTGAAGATTACGAAGGCTCTAAGGCAGTTATCTACGGAATGCCTATGGATTACACCGTTAGTTACCGTCCGGGTTCTCGCTTCGGACCTTCCCATATACGTCAAGCATCGATTGGATTGGAAGAATACAGCCCCTATCTTGATAAAAGCATCGAGGATATGACCTACTTTGATGCGGGTGATCTCATGCTACCTTTCGGAAATGCAGGACGTAGCCTTGAAGTCATCAGTGAATATGTGGGTAAGTTGCTAGCAGATGATAAATTTCCAATTGGTCTGGGCGGGGAACATTTAGTGACGTGGCCTGTTATTCAACAGGTATTTGCGAAATACCCTGATCTTATACTTATTCATATTGATGCACACGCCGATCTTAGAGAGCATTATGAAGGAGAACCCCTTTCTCACTCCACACCAGTGCGTAAGGCAGCAGCGCTTATGGGTGGAAATAATATCTATCAATTCGGCATCCGTTCTGGATCACGCGAAGAGTTCCAATTCGGCCATAAGAATATTAACTTCTATCCATTTGAAGTAGCGGCTCCTCTCAAGGAAGCCTTGCCTAAGATGGGCAACCGCCCTGTTTATGTCACAATCGACATTGACGTGTTGGACCCTTCAGCAGCGCCAGGTACGGGTACAGCAGAAGCGGGAGGAATCACTTCCAAGGAATTACTGGAAGCTGTACATCTTATCGCAAATTCCGAAGTCAACGTTGTAGGTTGCGATCTAGTAGAAGTCGCACCTATTTATGATCAGTCCGAACAAACACAGATTGTAGCCGCTAAGCTTATTCGTGAAATGCTACTAGGATTTGTGAAATAATATTAGTACAACACATAGAAACCTTTAGAACTGCTTCAAGAGCGTACGCCTCTTCAGAGCTTCTAAAGGTTTCTTTTCTATATAGCAAATAGGGAGCTGCATGTGGGGATGAATCATGAGTTAAGGGTATATAACTAAGAATAGGGGGTATGATCTATGAACTTGAAGAAAAAGAGTATTAATCGTTCACTACGGATCCTTATAATACTGGTATTACTTCTTCCTTTAGGGGGCATCGGGTCAGGTTCACTAGCAACCGCTACATCTACCACAGTCTGTGGAGAAGGGGACCATGGACTGCTGCAACAGTTACAAAAGCAACACCAGGTAGAAGGTCAGAGTGCACTCTATTTTACAGATATTCAATTTCTGAATGATCGTATAGGTAGAGCTTCTGGTAATGGCTTTATCATAGGCACCTCCGATGCGGGATGCCACTGGCAGGAAATATATACAGGGCAATGGCAAATTGCCCAAATAGACTTCTCTAACAATAAGAATGGGTGGGCGCTGGCAACGTTACCTTCCCAACAAAAGAAACATTTGATTCAGACCTCCGATGGAGGATCGCATTGGAAGAACGCCAATACATCCATTACATTTGATCGGATAGATCTACTGAATGACAAGGAAGGGTTCGGATATACAGCCACTTCGGCTTACAAAACCGTAGATGGTGGTGAAAATTTCACCCCAATTCCAACGCCTGTGAATAACCGATATGCTTTTTTTAGTGATATGAAGACAGGCTGGTCTATCGTGGTTATTCCAAGCGGAGGCTATAAGGTCATGAAGACGGTAGATGGAGGTAAACACTGGTCGCTTAAGTTGAAGGTGGCTGCGGATAGTCATAATGGTGGGGAAATATATAGCAACGGCAATCAAGTCTGGGCTGTGCTCTATGGAGAGTCAGGTATGTCACAAGTATCCTATTCCCTCTATGGTAGTACAGATGGAGGATCGCATTGGAATCGTGTTATCGCGCAAGATACGGCGGGAGGCGGCCCTGCCCCGGGTAGCGGTAAGGCCATAGTATCAAAAGGTCCTGCTTCTCCTGGTGGACATCCGGGCAACATGCAGCTTATCGGTAAAAGCACGGCATTCTTAGCGGGTGGATCACCTGCTGGAGAAGTTGTATCTGTAGGGAGTTCATATAATGGAGAAAAGTCATGGACCAATATTACACCATCCATTGAAGGATATGACGCAAGAATTTCTTTTACGGATAATAAAAAAGGATGGCTAGCTGTCGTAAACAGTTCCACGAAATCAGTAGTCTATATGACTAAAGATGGCGGCGTTAGCTGGAATGTGAAGTTCTCATTCATGAAATAGTAATGACTATAAGTTGGCTACCCCTATACACGGAGCGGGTAGCCGTTTTATTGAAATATAAGAAACTATACAATTGATCATGCAGAAGAGCGGTCATCTTTATTCATTATTTTTATTTGAATTGAATGGGCGAACTGGCTATAGTAGTACAATAGGAATGTACAGATTGGAGATTGTTAGATATATGTCAGACAATACACAAGCCAAGATACGGCTAGTCAGCCGCGTTGACGGGGAAGATGTGGTGCAGGAAATGCCTGCTGAATTGATTCAGAAGGGCACGGTACTGTATGTGCGATATGAGGAACTGGACGCAAGTCCACAGGGCGGCGCTACCCGAACCACGATCAAGATCACACAGAATGAAGTCAAAATAATTCGCCACGGCGAAGTTCAGTCAGAACACTCTTTTGAGTATGAGAAGAGATTGCCTGGCTTTTATCGCTCGCCATATACCACATTTAATCTTTCAACCTATACCACGGAAATGGATATGAAGATCGAGGGAATGTATGGGCATGTGCGGTTTGCATACGATTTATATGTTTTCGATGAGCTATCAGGACAATTTGCAATACATTTACATATACAGGAGGAATTATAAATCATGACACAAAACCCATTAGAGCTGATCAACCAATTGGTGTCAGAAGCGATTGCTGATGCTGTGGTTGCTGCTGGAGTAGTTACCCTTGAAGAACTTCCAACGATTACGCTAGAAGTGCCAAAGGATAAGACTCACGGAGATCTAGCTACGAACATCGCGATGCAACTAACGAAGATTGCGAAGAAGAACCCACGCCAAATTGCGGAGGGCATCATAGGTCATTTGGATTTGAAGAAAGCGAACATAGAGAAGGCAGAAATTGCCGGACCAGGATTTATTAACTTCACCTTAGCTAAGGCTTACTTATATCCTGTATTGCAGCAGGTTCAGGATCATGGCAGCGACTATGGTCGGAGTAACGTAGGCCAAGGCAAAAGAGTGCAAATCGAGTTCGTTAGTGCTAATCCGACAGGAACGCTACATTTAGGACATGCTCGTGGAGCAGCGGTTGGGGATTCATTATGCAATGTACTGGATTTTGCAGGATACCAAGTGACTCGTGAATATTATATTAATGATGCTGGTAATCAGATCGTTAATTTGTGTAAGTCGATTGAGGCTCGATATCTTCAAGAATTGGGTCAAGCCGTTGAAATGCCTGAGGATGGCTATCATGGTGCAGATATTATTGGTTTTGCTAAAGAACTGGTAGCAGAGAAAGGCGAATCGTTGCTATCTATGAGCACAGAGGAGCGCACTGCCTTCTTACGTACTTTTGGTTTGGAGAAAGAATTGGCTAAGATCAAACGGGACCTTTCCCGTTTCAGAGTGCACTTTGATGAATGGTTTAGTGAAACGTCACTATATGAGAACGGTCAAGTAGAGGTAGCACTCTCTGAATTGAAAGCAAGAGGCGAAGTTTACGAGTTGGATGAAGCGACATGGTTACGTACAACGGATTACGGAGACGACAAAGACCGCGTATTGGTGAAGAATGACGGAACCTATACTTACCTGACACCAGATATCGCCTATCATCGCAATAAATATAGCAGAGGGTTTGACCAGATGATCAACATCTGGGGCGCGGATCATCATGGATATATTCCACGTGTGAAGGCAGCTATGGATTCATTAGGTTATGATTCTGGGAAGTTGACCGTATTGATTGCTCAAATGGTGAGCTTATTCCAAGACGGTGAAAAGGTGAAGATGTCTAAACGTACAGGTAAAGCAGTCACGATGATAGACCTAATGGACGAAGTTGGAGTCGATGCCATTCGCTATTTCTTTACGATGCGTAGCATGGATTCACATCTAGATTTCGACATGGATCTAGCGATTTCAACGTCTAATGAGAATCCTGTATTCTATGTTCAATATGCGCATGCTCGTATTTGCAGTATCTTCCGTCAGGCAGAAGAACAAAACGTTACGCTGATGGCACTGTCAGACATCGATTTGAGTAAGCTTAATAATGACCGCGAGTATGAACTACTTCGTAAAATAGGCGAGTTGCCTGAAGAGATTGCTACAGCAGCAGATAATTATGCACCACATCGTATGGTTCGTTATGTTTATGAACTCTCGTCTATGTTGCATAGTTACTACAAAGCAGAACGTGTTATCACTGAGGACGTTATGCAAACACAAGCACGCCTTGCCTTGCTTGGTGCAGTTCGTGTAGTTATTAGTAATGTTCTGAAGATGATTGGTGTAACTTCTCCAGAAAAAATGTAAGCACAACTTAAAATATATTGAATAACGACAAAAACTGCCCTTCTATATTTTGGAAGGGCGGTTTTTCTTTGTTTTAAGGCTTGCCGTTACAGGTTGGGGGCCAGTGGAGATGAACTTCATTCCTTCTCTCAGTAAGCGGAGCGCGTTAACTTCACCTGAGTCGCGATCAAGACGTTGGTCTTTGCGCAAACGCAAAGGAGTAGAAGTACGTTGAAGTAGCGTTTTGATTTCTGCCGGCTGAAGGGCGTTGTTCTGTGCAAGCAAAAGCGCGATGGCTCCACTAACATGAGAAGTAGCCATAGAGGTGCCACTCATTTCATGATATTTACCATGTGTCCAGGAGGATATAATTTTATCTCCAGGAGCATAGATATCAATATACTGTCCTCGATTACTGAATGGTGCAATTCGTCGGTTCTGGTCGGTAGCTCCTACGGAGATGGTCTGCGAATAACGTGCAGGATAGTCGATGGATCGCCGTTTGCCGTCGTTTCCTGAAGAAGCGACTATCGGAATGCCAGAGAGATAGGCCTTATTTACGATTTCTTGTAAGGCGCGACTCCGGGTCTTCATTCCAAAACTCATATTTATCAGATGGACATGATTACGAACGCACCAATCAATGCCTAGTATGATATCAGATACATAAGCTGAGCCATTATGGTCGAATGCTTTGACAGGACAGATGATAGCTCGTGGTGCAACACCCATCATGCCTTCTGTGCTATTTGCTGCTGCAATGGTTCCAGCAATATGTGTACCATGACCGTTATCGTCGAGAGGTAACATATTACGGTTCAACAGATTAATGCCTCCGGTCAGTGAATATCGAATATCAGGATGTTGGAAATCTACTCCAGTATCGATGACTCCGATTTTAATGCGATACCCTGTTGATGTGGACCAAGCTCGGGGAGCACGAATCTGTTTCACGCCATAGGGTATGCCTGGATTCGTTTCGATTTTACTCTGAACAGCGTGGACCTTCATTGGCATATTGTCTTCCAGTAGCAGAACATCCTTATACCTAATGGCAAACTTACTTCGAGATGAGACGGGAGCAATAATGGCTTTAATTAAATGGGAGGACTGCATGTGGGGGATTTTAACGCCGTTTGCTTTAAGTTTGTTTAATTCCCTATGGTAGGCAAAATAGAGTCGGGGATTGAGAAAGGTCATGATACGTTTCTCTTCGACTGGGTTGCGACGATCGGTTTCTTCGAGCAACATCTGGATAAATCGAGTGTAGTCCATGTTGAGCCTTCCCCCTCTTGAAGAACCATGCTGAGATATTCTATGAACATGGAGTCCTGCGGGAGTGGGAACTTGCCCTTATTTTTGTAAATGGGCACTGATTTGTTGTCAAAGTGAAGCGGCGTACATAATATAGACAGAAGAGACCAGAATGGCTCTTACGACACTCCCATTTAGGAGTTTCTTCCTCGGGGAATGGATACAGTCATAAAGGCAGGGGGGCCCCTGCCTTTTTTAAATATAAGGGAGTATAATTTTCAATTGATACTCTATACCTTATATTTCCGCTGAATCGAGTTCCGCCTTTGAAAAAGGACGGCATTGCCGTTTCTACTTGATCGTGCGAATTTGTGAAGACGTATTATTAAATCCTGTTGTACTTGGCTTAACAATCCGAGAACATAAAAACTTGCAATTTAATCCCAAATAGGTTTTACTTATTTGTGTTAATGGATATGTTGATTGATATTACGTGTAAATATGCACATTGCGTGAGAGGAAGTGTTCATAAGTGAGTGCCCCACTCCATTTAAAACTTGATCCTGAAAGAATCAAGGAAATGCCTATGGTTGATCTTGCTTTTGCTATTTTAAAGACCGTGAATACGCCGTACTATTATCTTGATCTAATGTCAGAAGTAGCGAAACAGCGTGGTCTAAATGAAAAAGAAATGAATGATTTGATTGCACAGCTCTATACCGAAATTAATATCGACGGACGGTTTGCTTGTGTAGGAACCAATCTGTGGGGATTGAAACGGTGGTATCCTGTAGATCGTGCTGAAGATCCAATTTCTAACGCCAAACGTCCACGTATCATTAATGATGACGATGACGATTTGGAAGACGATGACTTCGCTGATGAAGATGAAGCGTATGCTGGCGATGAAGCAGAAGAATTCGACAGAATTGATGAAGATCATGACGATGTTTATAGCGATGATGATTCTGAGGAAGAAGCTGAAGAAGAAGTTGTGCTAGAAGACGATGATTTGGATGACGCTGATGATGATTCTGCAGATGATGATGACTCAGATGACTCCGATGAAATCGACGAAAAGTAATAACTAATTTATTTTAGAGAACGAATCAGAGTTTAATGTGTTGGAGTCGTGAATAATATCTTCCTGACTTGACACAGAACATGGCACAGAGTAAACTATTGCATGGGCTTATGATTGAACTTGAATAATTTTGAATTGATAAAAAGTGCCCCCGTACTACGGGTGTCACTTTTTTGTTTTTTAAAATATAAGAAAGTATTAGTTTCAATTTATACTCTATTCCTTATATTTCCGCGTAAAACGGGTGCCGTCTTTGCAAAAGGACGGCATAGCCGTTTCTGCTTGAATAGGGTTAAAAACTGTGCCATTTGGACAAATCGCATATTGTTATTTGCCATCAAGAGTAAGGAAGCGTTAATAGGTTACGATAACATCATATGTTACCTGAATTTCTGGACTTTATAAATAGGAGGTTTTTTTACAGTGACAAAGTATATTTTTGTGACGGGCGGAGTTGTGTCTTCTTTAGGAAAAGGGATTACCGCCGCTTCACTCGGCAGACTGCTCAAAAATAGAGGACTAAAAGTAACAATCCAGAAGTTCGATCCGTATTTGAATGTGGATCCCGGAACCATGAGTCCGTACCAGCACGGTGAAGTATTTGTGACGGACGATGGTGCTGAGACCGATTTGGACCTTGGCCATTATGAAAGATTTATTGATATCAATTTGTCTAAGAACAGTAACGTCACAACAGGGAAGATTTATTCTTCAGTTATCAGCAAAGAACGTCGCGGTGAGTATTTAGGGGGAACTGTTCAGGTTATTCCTCATATTACAAATGAAATTAAAGAACGTGTATACCGTGCAGGCCGTGAAGCTGGCTCGGACGTTGTTATAACTGAGATTGGTGGAACTGTAGGGGATATCGAAAGCCTTCCATTCCTTGAAGCTATCCGCCAAATCAAGAGTGAGATTGGTCGCGATAATGTTATGTACATTCACGTGACATTGATTCCATACATTAAGGCAGCCGGTGAAGTGAAGACGAAACCGACCCAACATAGTGTAAAAGAATTACGTAGCATTGGTATTCAACCAAATGTGATCGTATGTCGCACGGAGTATGAGCTATCGGCAGATATGAAAGCTAAAATTGCGTTATTCTGTGACATTGATGAGAATGCAGTCGTTGAATGTCGTGATGCAGCTACACTATATGAAGTGCCTCTTAATTTGCGTGATGAAGGCCTTGATGAGATCGTAGTTAATCATTTGAAATTGACTACGCCATTGCCTGATATGACAGAGTGGGAAAGCCTTGTTCATCGCATTCAAAAGCTCGACAAGACTGTGGAAATTGCCATTGTAGGTAAATATGTGGCATTACATGATGCTTATTTGAGCGTTGTAGAATCCCTTTCACATGCTGGGTTTGAAGCTGATGTTGAAGTGAAGATCCGTTGGGTTAATGCAGAAGAGATTACACCTGAGAATGTAGCAGATATGCTACAAGGCATTAGCGGTATTCTGGTTCCTGGTGGATTTGGTGATCGTGGTATTGAAGGTAAGATTTCGGCTATCAAATACGTTCGTGAGAACAACATTCCATTCTTCGGTATTTGCCTAGGTATGCAAGTATCCGTTATTGAGTATGCTCGTTCGATTCTAGGTCTTGAAGGTGCGAATAGCTCGGAGATTAATCCTTCGACGGAGTATCCTGTCATTGATCTATTGCCAGAACAAAAGGATATTGAAGATCTAGGTGGTACAATGCGTCTAGGACTGTATCCATGTAAATTGCAACCTGGTTCGTTAGCTATGAGTTGCTACGATGATGAATTAGTGTATGAAAGACATCGTCATCGTTATGAGTTTAACAATCAATACCGTGAAGCGATTGAAAAAGCAGGGTTGATTATTTCAGGAACTTCTCCTGATGGACGTCTTGCGGAAATTATTGAGCTTCCAGGGCATCCTTGGTTCTTGTCGGTACAATTCCATCCGGAATTCACATCCCGTCCGAATCGTCCACAGCCATTGTTCCGTGAATTCGTTAAAGCATCTGTGAAATATCAGGGTTAAGCCCTTTTAGTTAAGGTCTCTTTAAATGGTATAGGCATGAGGTTGAGAAAGTCAGCTTCGTGCAGCTATATCACTAGAGAGGCCTTTTTTTAAAATATAAGAAAGTATAAGTTTCACTTGATACTTCTATTCCTTATATTTCCGCTGAACCGGGTGCTGTCCTTGGCCAAGCATGGCGACGCCGTTTCTACTTGTGTTAATTTAAGCATATAGCAGGAATTAGACTCCGGAGGAAGAATAACATAATATGGGTTTCTTTCAGAAATGAGGGGCGTCTTATCAAGCAATTTAATTGTGCGGAGGTTGTTAACGGGTGGATAAGAAGAAATTATTAATCGTGGATGACCAAAACGGTATTCGTATTCTTTTAATGGAAGTATTTAGTAGCGAAGGATATGATACGTATCAGGCAGCAAACGGCAAATTGGCTTTAGAGCTTGTTCTGAATGAGTCACCAGACTTAGTGTTATTGGATATGAAAATCCCAGGTATGGATGGACTTGAGATTCTAAAAAGAATCAAAGAAATCAATACGGATATCAAAGTCATCATGATGACCGCATACGGTGAACTAGACATGATTAAAGAGGCGACGGATCTCGGAGCACTTATGCATTTTACGAAGCCATTTGATATTGATGAAATGAGAGTAGCCGTTAACACACAGCTGAAGAAAAACCTGCTTGAGAAGCGTACCTAAGATATTAAATTCTGCTTATTGCAGGATTTTTTTTTGTGTTTAGAATTGTGTCATCTTGCACAGCATGATAAATAATATAGAATTATACTGTATGAGCGACATCTGAACATCAACGAACCACACAACCTTTTTCATTAGAAATGCTTGGTTAGTATTTTTGATGTGATGTGGTATACTATAGATTGTATGGAATGTCGGCATATTAATATAGACAAAAACAACATTTCTTAGGAGGATTGGACCATGCCATTAGTATCTATGACAGACATGTTAAACAAAGCACTTAAAGGAAAATATGCAGTTGGTCAGTACAACATCAACAACTTGGAGTGGACACAAGCGATTCTTGCTGCAGCTGAAGAAGAGAAATCACCAGTAATTCTTGGAGTATCTGAAGGAGCAGCGCGTCACATGGGCGGTTTCTTTACTGTTTGTAAGATGGTAGAAGGCCTATTGCACGATATGAAAATTACTGTGCCAGTTGCAATCCATCTTGATCATGGTTCTAGCTTTGACAAATGTAAAGAAGCGATTGACGCTGGATTTTCGTCCGTAATGATCGATGGTTCCCACCACCCGATCGATGAGAATATTGAAATGACTAAAAAAGTTGTTGAATATGCTCATGCAAAAGGTGTTTCTGTAGAAGCTGAAGTTGGAACTGTTGGCGGACAAGAAGACGATGTTATCGGTGGAATTATGTATGCTAAGTTGGATGAGTGTATTCGTATCGTTAAAGAAACAGGCATCGATACACTAGCTCCTGCACTTGGTTCCGTTCATGGACCTTACCTCGGCGAACCGAACCTTGGTTTCAAAGAAATGGAAGAAATTCGTGACGCTACGAATATTCCTATGGTTCTTCATGGCGGTACTGGTATTCCTGAGAGCGACATTAAGAAATCAATCTCCTTGGGTACTTCTAAGATCAACGTAAATACAGAGAACCAAGTAGTATTTGCAAAAACAGTTCGTGAAGTGCTTGCTGCAAAACCTGATGCATATGACCCACGTGTATTCATCGTACCAGGTCGCGAAGCAATCAAACAAACGGTAATGGCTAAAATGCGTGAGTTTGGTTCAAGTAACCAAGCGTAATAGCATTTTGTAATATAGCATTAGGACAAGTCCTTAGGGGTGTCTTAGTTGAATAGTTTGATGTGGAAAGTACACCGCTTAGTCGGTGTCTTTCCACTTTTATCATATAAAGCCGTCAGCGCGTATCGTGTGTCGGCTGCATAACACGTAGGGGGACCCTTAAGCTTATGGAAAAATTGATGATCACTGGAGGACGGCCGCTGCATGGAACAGTATCCATTAGTGGTGCCAAAAACAGCGCTATTGCATTGATTCCTGCCGCTATCTTGGCAGAATCGGAAGTCATTTTGGATAATTTACCGATTTTGAGTGATGTTGCGGTATATGCCGAAATACTTGAGGATCTTGGCGCGAGTGTTTCAAGGGAAGGCAGCCAAATGAAGATAGACCCTTCCTCTATTAAATCAATTCCTATGCCGAATGGCTCAGTGAAGAAGCTAAGAGCTTCTTATTATATGATGGGTGCCATGCTAGGTAGATTCAAAGAAGCGATGATCGGCCTACCGGGAGGCTGTAATTTTGAACCCCGACCTATTGATCAACACATTAAAGGTTTTGAAGCGCTAGGCGCAACAGTAACAAATGAGCACGGATCTATTTACTTGCATGCAAAAGAGCTACGGGGTGCTAAGATTTATTTGGATGTTTCCAGTGTTGGAGCGACCATTAATATTATGTTAGCTGCTGCCCGTGCTAAAGGTTCTACTATCATTGAAAATGCGGCTAAAGAGCCTGAGATTATAGATGTTGCAACACTCCTCAATTCCATGGGAGCCGTAATAAAAGGCGCTGGTACAGAGACTATTCGTATCGAGGGCGTTTCCGAACTTCACGGCTGCCGACACTCCATTATTCCCGATCGAATTCAAGCAGGAACGTATATGATAGCAGCCGCTGCTACACGCGGAGATGTTCTAATCGACAATGTTATCCCTAAACATATGGAAGCTATGACTGCTAAGCTACTTGAAATGGGCGTACACATTGAAGAACTTGATGAGAGCATCCGGGTTGTTGGACAAAGAAATTATGAAGCTGTCGATGTAAAGGCACTCGTATATCCTGGGTTTCCAACAGACCTACAATCACCAATGACAAGTCTTCTTACGCAAGCTGAGGGCGTTAGTGTACTTAGCGATTTTGTTTACAGTAGTCGCTTTAAACATGTTCCTGAACTCGCTCGAATGGGAGCTAAGATTCGTGTAGAGGGACGATCTGCGATTATTGAAGGAAGCAAGTTGAACGCTGCGAAGGTCAAGGCAACAGATTTACGAGCTGGAGCAGCACTTGTTATTGCAGGACTGACTGTAGAAGAAGGAGTTACGGAAGTCGGTGGTGTAGAGTTTATAGACCGTGGTTATGATAACATCGTTGAGAATTTTCGCCATTTGGGAGCAGAGATTTGGCGTGAAACAGAGTGATTTACTGAAATCCATGAACAAGGAGATGCAATTTACCGAGGAGGATTTAGGTATAATTTGCATATCTCCTTGTTAATTGGGTAATGCTATCATAAATAAAGAACTTTCATAGTTTTATAGATTGTTGAATAAGATATATGGACTTATAAAATTGAATAGGTGGTTATTAAATGGATCTTCAAATTTCTGATTTGGAAGAAATGAAGCTGACCGATTTATACAAGCTGGCTAAACAATACCAGATTGCATATTATGGGCAACTAAAGAAGAGAGAATTGATTTTTGCTATTCTGCGTGCGCAAGCGGAGCAGAGTGGATTGATGTTCATGGAAGGTGTATTGGAAATATTATCTGAAGGATACGGATTTCTTAGACCTATAAATTACTTGCCGAGTACACAAGATATTTATATCTCTGCCTCACAAATTCGTAAATTTGATTTAAGAACTGGAGACTTAGTATCAGGTAAATGTAGAACGCCGAAAGAGAATGAACGTTACTTTGGGTTGCTTCAGGTGAACGCTGTAAATGGAGAAAATCCTCAGACAGCATCAGAACGATTACATTTTCCAGCGCTAACTCCTCTATACCCACAAAAGAAACTTGTGCTTGAAACATCCCCAACGCATTTATCTACAAGAATTATGGATTTACTCGCACCCGTAGGATTGGGACAACGGGGACTCATTGTAGCACCTCCAAAAGCAGGGAAGACGCTCCTCTTAAAAGAAATTGCCAACAGCATTTCCACGAATAATCCTGAAATTTCACTTTTTGTACTGCTTATTGATGAACGCCCAGAAGAAGTCACAGATATGCAACGTTCTGTAAAAGGGGAAGTCATTGCGTCTACATTTGATGAATTACCAGAGAATCATATTAAAGTGGCTGAACTTGTGTTGGAACGTGCATTACGGTTAGTTGAACATAAGAAGGACGTCGTGATCTTGATGGATAGCATCACTCGTTTAGCTCGTGCTTACAACTTAGTTATTCCACCTTCTGGTCGTACGCTTAGTGGAGGCATAGATCCAGCAGCATTTCATCGCCCGAAACGTTTCTTTGGTGCAGCACGAAATGTGGAAGAAGGCGGAAGCTTGACTATACTTGCAACAGCCTTGGTAGATACAGGTTCTCGTATGGATGATATTATCTATGAAGAATTTAAAGGTACTGGGAATATGGAACTGCATCTTGACCGTAAGTTGGCAGAGCGTCGTATCTTTCCAGCGATTGATATTCGTCGTTCCGGTACGCGTCGTGAGGAAGTTCTCCTAAATAAAGAAGAACTCGATACGATCTGGGCTGTTCGTAAGAACATGAATGATTCGATTGAATTCGTTGATGGATTCCTCAAGAAATTACGCGATTGTAAGACAAATGATGAATTTATAGCTTCATTTGATGCTACTTCTGCAAAACCAGCGACTAATAATAGCAATAGTAGTAGCAAGCCAAGTTCTGCACGTAGAACTTCCCGACCTTCAACATCTTCTTCAGTCTCGTCGTCATAATGGTTAGTGTAAGCATAAATGTATAAATATAAAGTCCCATGCGGCAAAATATAGCTTATTTACAAAGAGGGGAACATCATGTATCTGGTATACGCAGATGAACAAGGAAATGTATTTGATCACCCTTCACTCTATGGGCTTGCCCGTAGTGGAGAGATGATAGTCGAAATGATGGAAGATGAACTTATTCCGCTACCTGATGGTGCTACATTAGTAGGACTACCAAGCACTCGTGTAGTGGGAATGGATCCAGAGAGTGGTGAAATGAAGCCGCTACCGAACAATGCGCAAGCGGTTGGAGCGCTTCTTCCGCAAGGATATACAAGGTTATATCTTCCCGGTTATGTGAAGACAGATAAAGAATATAAACTGCCGTTATTCGGTTATTCGGCTGTGGTGTGGAAAGACGGTAAGTTTTTCGTAAGCGCACAATTGACGGATGATCCAGAGAAATGGAATCCGATGAATTGCGATACCGACGATCTGAATGAGGGTGTAAAGCGTCTAACTGAGAAATACCCTGATAATAGGTTGTATACTCATCTATCGAATTGTGCTTTGGGATACGAATGTCTAACTTCATCCAACACATTCCTTAATCGATGGGAAGGTGGCGTCCCAGTATCTCATTCTTGTAATGCTGGCTGTTTCGGGTGTATTTCTGAGCAACCTGATGATAGTGGATTTGTATCACCACAGACCCGTATGAACTTCCGTCCAAGGGTAGACGAATTAGTGGAAGTCATGCTGGAGCATCTGAAGACGCCAGAATCCATTATTAGCTTCGGACAAGGATGCGAGGGTGAACCTTCGACACAAGCGAAGATTATTATCGATGCAATCCGTGAGGTTAGAGCGGTTACCGATATGGGCTATATCAATATTAATACGAACGCGGGATTGAACGATCACATGCGTGGGATTGTTGATGCAGGTCTAGATCTTATGCGTGTTAGTACGATCAGTGCATTAGATGATCATTATAATGCATACTATAAGCCTAGAGGATATAATCTGGCTAATGTAGAGAAATCACTTCGTTATGCAACAGATCAAGGTGTCTATACCTCGATTAACTACTTGATTTTCCCTGGTGTAACAGATCGTGAGGAAGAGATTGAAGCGATGGTTGAATTCTGTCGACGCACCGGATTGAAATTGATTCAAATGCGGAATCTTAATATCGATCCTGAGAGTTATCTGGGGTTAATTCCGAAAGCTCAAGGTGAAATATTAGGTATGAAGCAGATGATTGATATATTTAAGGCGGAGTTACCAGAAGTTGTTATCGGTTCCTTCACACACGTTCCCCCAGAGGGAATGGCTCGTCTCAAAAAGGTAATTACGTTGTAGCTTAGAGCACTTTGAAAAGTCGGTATGATTAAATAAAATATTGCACATGATAAGTGAACCTGATACAATGCTATTATATGTCCACAAAACTCTGTGTCCACATGAGGCTCAGGGCGGAAAGAGGTGAAAGTCATGCAAGAATCAATCCAACCGAAATTTCACATCACTACAGCTACTTGTGCTTGTGGTAATGTATTCGAGACAGGTTCTGTTAAAGAAAACCTTCGCGTAGAAATTTGCTCCAACTGTCATCCGTTCTACACTGGGAAACAAAAATTCCTGGATGCTGGTGGTCGCGTTGATAAATTTAAGAAAAAATACGGCGTTTAATTGGACCTATGCTGCGTAAGCGCATGAGGTACCGAACATACGAAAACCCCTACTCTTCATAGAGTTAGGGGTTTTTTTATAAACATAAGAAAGTATAAGTTCCACTTGATACGCTACTTCTTCTTGATATTTTAAATCATGTGCGACAATGACCTTATATAGGAGATTAGAGTGATGTATAGTAGTGATTCAATACGATTAATAATGAAATGAAATACCCATAGATGAGAATAACTGGAATAATAATTATTCTATATTTGAAGGTTAATTTTAGCGTTGTGATGAAGGAAGTTAGCAAATTAATGGATAAGAAATATTAGGCGGTTGATTTTTGTACACTCATGAGCTATACTTTATCTCATCGTGCTAGACGGGGAGGTAGCGGTGCCCTGTAACTCGCAATCCGCTGTAGCGAGGTTGAATTCCTGTTAGAGGTTTTGTCGATGTAAGGTCTTGGTCCCTTTGTGCTATGTTGACGGTTGGGTCCTTCGCAATGAGTGCTTGTGAACCTGGTCAGGTCCGGAAGGAAGCAGCCATAAGCAAGTTACTCTTGTGCCGAAGGGAAGCCTAGCCCGAGTAGCTGCACAGGATTGCCGCTTGGATCGCAATTATCAATAACAGGTGCACGGTCTTGTTATGTATATGAGTATTTCTATTACGCATCTTTGCCAATCGGCGAAGGTGCTTTTTCTTTTTTGAAATAATATTTGATGTAATCATGAATTCAAGTTTTGCTGAACACGTGAATATAGTATAATGATGATGCGACTAAGCGTCATGAAAGTGGAAGTTGAAAGAGGGTAACGCAAAGTGGAACATATAGCGCTGTACCGTGCTTGGCGGCCGCAGTCTTTTCAAGACATGGTGGGACAACAGCATATTATTCAAACGTTGCAAAATGCAATACGCGAACAGCGGGTTTCTCATGCCTACCTGTTCAGCGGGCCACGGGGAACTGGGAAAACAAGCGCTGCAAAAATACTGGCGAAAGCCGTTAACTGTGAGCGAGGACCTGAACCGGAACCTTGTAATGAATGTGAATCTTGCCGACGTATAACGGCTGGAGCAGTGATGGATGTTCAAGAAATTGACGCTGCGTCTAACCGTGGGGTAGATGAAATTCGAGATTTACGTGAGAAAGTTAAATATGCGCCAACGGAAGTCAGACAGAAGGTTTATATCATTGATGAAGTGCACATGCTGACGACAGAAGCGTTTAATGCCTTATTGAAGACGTTAGAGGAGCCACCTCCTCATGTGATGTTTATTCTGGCTACAACGGAACCTCATAAGCTACCAGCCACGATTATTTCGCGGTGTCAGCGGTTTGATTTCCGTAGAGTGTCTCTAGATGAACAGACAGAGCGTTTGCGTCGCATTTGCGGCGAAGAAGGTATTAAAGCGGAGGACGAAGCACTTCAATATATTGCACGATTGTCAGACGGTGGAATGCGTGATGCGTTAAGTATTTTGGATCAGATCGCATCTTTTACTGAGGATATTGTTTCTTACCAACAGGTACTAAACATGACCGGCGGTATCGCCTCTGAACAGTTCGGTAGATTGGCCCAAGGCTTGCTTGATGGAGATATAGGCCTAGTTCTACAGATGGTTGAGGATTTCATGCAAGAAGGCAAAAGTGCAGATAAATGCATGGAGAACCTGTTGTATTATTTCCGAGATCTACTTATGATCAAAATGGTACCACACGCGGACAAGCTGACGGACAGAGTGTTAAATCCGGAAGAGTATAAAGAGATGGCAGAGACATTCTCTTGTGAACAGCTGTTCCAAATGATTGATATTTTGAATCACTATCAAAGTGAGATGAAATATGCTTCACAACCACAGACGTTATTTGAAGTTGCGCTGCTTAAGTTATGTAACTTGCCGGGTGGTACGCAAGAGGTATTGAAGATTGGACTATCCAATGAAAGAGCACAAGCATCACCGCCTGCGGATTCGGGGGAGATTTCTCAACTGAAGCAACAGATATTGGCTCTTGAGAAGAAGATAGAAAAATTTATGAAGTCAGGTGCAGCTTCAGGGAATGTCCGAGATGGTAATACAAATTCAAGACCATCTGGGATGCCAGCACCGCGGGTTTCCTCAACGACCAAGCTTCCTCCCCATTTGGATCAATATTTGGCGCATAAGAATAGTGAGACGTTTACGACTATTCAGAAGCAATGGGGTCCAGTTCTTCAGGGAGTCAAAGAAGAGAAGGTTACTGTCCATGCTTGGTTTATGGATGGAGAACCAGTGTCTGTATTAGAGGATTCTGTTCTGGTGGCCTTTAAGAATAATATTCACCGTGAGACCACGGAGAAGCCAGCTAATAAACAGGTAATCGAGCACGTGATGGAATCAAAGCTTGGGAAAGCTTATTATTTAGTTACGATTATGCAAAGAGACTGGATGGCGGCTATTGAAGGGTCTACGCAAAAGGCGAAAGAAGAACTGAAGTTAGAGCATGAACATGAAGATGGTGAAGAGAAGTCAGAACCGTGGATTGACGAGGCACTTCAATTATTTGGAGAAGACCTTGTAGTCATAAAAGAATAGCACATAGAAGTGCATCCAAAAAGGAGCGGTACTCATGAATAATATGAACCAAATGATGAAACAAGTGAAGAAAATGCAGGAACAAATGTTAAAGGCACAGGAAGGTCTTGCTACGAAGTCAGTGGAAGGAAGTTCTGGCGGCGGAGTAGTTACTGTTGAAGTTAACGGACACAAGAAATTGCTCTCTATTACGATTAAGCCAGAAGCGGTAGATCCAGAAGATGTAGAAATGTTGCAGGATCTGGTGATGACAGCGGTGAATGATGCCCTGACTAAAGCGGATGAGCTTGCTAACGATGATATGGGTAAATTCACAGGCGGAATGAAAATCCCTGGCCTATTCTAATTTTTCAGCAGAAGGAGATTTTTAGCTTTGTATTATCCCGAACCTATTGCAAAACTGATCGAATCGTTTACTCGATTACCTGGTATTGGTCCTAAGACAGCAAGTCGTTTGGCGTTTCATGTGATTACGATGAAAGAGGACGATGTCATAGATTTTGCCAAGGCGCTCGTTAGTGTGAAGAGAAATCTCCATTACTGCTCTGTCTGCTGCAATATTACAGATACCGACCCTTGTCGTATTTGTCAGGATAAAACGCGCGATTCATCCGTGATCTGTGTCGTCCAAGATCATAAAGATGTCGTGGCCATTGAACGTACGAAAGAGTTTAATGGGTACTTCCATGTTCTTCAAGGTGCGATTTCTCCTATGGAGGGGATTGGTCCTGATGACATTCGTCTAAAAGAATTGTTGAACAGACTTACGGATGAGCGAGTAAAGGAACTTATTCTAGCAACTAATGCTAATATTGAGGGAGAAGCGACAGCAATGTACGTTTCTCGACTTATTCGCCACTTTGACATTAAGGTGACCCGTATTGCTCATGGACTACCCGTCGGAGGCGATTTGGAATATGCCGATGAGGTCACATTATCTAAAGCACTGGAAGGCCGTAGAGAGCTTAATTGATCCTATTGTTCCTAAATTTAAATATGAATGCTGAGAAGTCCTGTGAAGGGCTTCTTTTTTTATTCTTTTGTTTGTTCTAAGTTTGTCCTTTTCTCGATATGTATGAAAGTGGGAGTTACGAGATAAAGGAGGATTTACTTATGAGGAGAATAAAAAAACTGTGGGGTAGTACTCTCAAAGAAGATAGGGCAACTGAACAAGAAGCGAAGGGTGAGCTCTTTACAGAAATTGAAAAGTCTAAAGCTCATTGGGAAGAAGCATATATGTATTTTGAAGAAGCGTTGGGTGAGGATCAAGTGGACTATGCCATTTACATGTTAGAAGCCGCAGAGCGTAAATATCAGATGCACCTGAAACAAGCTAAGAAATTAGGCATGGTTGCGAACAATTATCTGGGAATAAAGAATTAACATGATAGCCTCGTAGATGACGCCATATTAAATGCTAATAAAAGATACTGCATGAAGGGAGAATAAACATTGATGAAATGGATTGTAATGGGTGTACTTATATTATCTTTATTTGCTTTGTTGTTTATTGTGCTTAAGAAGAAATTAGGTTTTGGATGGTTAACTGTATTTGGAACACATATGGTGCTGGCAACAGTGGGGATATATTTAGTTAATTTCTCAGGTCTTATAACCACTGTATATATTCCGTTGAATCCGGTTACGATTGGAACCGTCACAGTATTAGGTCTCCCTGGCGTGGCTCTCCTGTATGGTTTGAAAATATATTTAATAAGTAGTTGACGTGTAATATCAAAACGTGTTATATTATTTCTCGCCCCTTGAAAAGGCATTGCAGCTTGCCGAAAGGTGAAAATGAGAAATTAAAAACTTCTCAAAAAAAGAGCTTGACGAAATGCTGGGTAGCATGATAAGATATAGAAGTTGTCGCCGAGATAAACTGGTGTCAACGAAAAAGAAAAATTGGTCTTTGAAAACTGAACAACGAGTGAGTAGATTTCACGAAAGTGAAATCAAAACAAATGAGAAATCATTTGATAGAGAAAGAAATTTCTCGTCAGTTTGTTTTAAATGAGCATATCGCTCTTTTCATAGATCGTTCCAAATCACTGCAAAGCTGATTTGAAACGATCTACTATATGGAGAGTTTGATCCTGGCTCAGGACGAACGCTGGCGGCATGCCTAATACATGCAAGTCGAGCGGAGTTGTTTTGGAAGCTTGCTTCCAAAACAACTTAGCGGCGGACGGGTGAGTAACACGTAGGTAACCTGCCTATAAGACTGGGATAACTACCGGAAACGGTAGCTAATACCGGATAATTTATTTCTTCTCATGAAGAGACACTGAAAGGCGGAGTAATCTGCCACTTATAGATGGGCCTGCGGCGCATTAGCTAGTTGGTGAGGTAACGGCTCACCAAGGCGACGATGCGTAGCCGACGCGATCTGGTTGACGGCCACACTGG
>NZ_LVJH01000010.1 GCF_001637205.1 Paenibacillus glacialis | reverse complement strand
CACACAGACAATGGCTCATGCGGTAAGCCCAATTCTTCTTGGCAACGGTGTTCTACTGTGAACGGTAATGGCCTTCTGCGGGAGTTCTTCCCCAAAGGTCATGACTTCGCTAAGGTCACAGATAAGCAGCTTGCTGAAGCCATCCGCCTTATTAACGATCGCCCGCGTAAATGTCTAGGCTGGAAGTCTGCTCACGAAGCTTTCATGGAAGCCCTGTCGCACTTGACTTGACAATCTGTCATTTGAAAAATATTATTCATATTCGTCATTCGATGCTATTTTGTATCATACAGTTCAGCAATGTCTCTGAAACGTTCATCCTGAACAATTTCTTCTTTCACAACGTGATTATTTCGACAGAACACTTTATATGCATTAGCATCATCTGCTGTCTTAATAACTTTATACTGGTTATCGTTATAAATAATGGCGCAATAATTCTCTATCGCTATTCCCATGTCATCTGTTCCTTGGATCATCTCTGGAAAGCTCATCGGACGAGCATCTTCATTGAAATGTGGGCAATGAAATCCTTTCAACATGCCTAATGCCTCAAGTTTAATATATTCCCAATTGTCATTACTGCCTGGAATCGAAATATCACTATGCCCATGTTCGAACCAACAGATAGATCCTGCACTGAGTCCAGATAACACCGTCCCATTGTTGTAGGCTTCTAATAACATACGATCCACCTGATATTCTCGCCAGATTGCAAGCATATTTCCTGTGTGTCCACCACCCACATAAATTAGATCAGCTTGACTCACTTTATGGGCAATCTCTTCCCTTGTCATCTTGTTGTCAATTAACAAAAGAAAATCCACATCACAATTCAGTTCATCACCATAGATTTGTTGGAATGTATCACAATACCCAGGAGCATCCCCACTTGCTGTTGGTATAAATAATGCAGTAGGCTTCTCTTTACCCGTCAACTTTACAATTTCAGAATCAATAGCATAGGTTTCATGTAGACTTAATTCTCCCCCGCCAATAGCAACGATAATTCCCATGTTCAGTCCCTCTCTCTCATTATTTAATGATTAGAATCCCGCCACATGATGATTTCTGAATATATTCGACGTCAAGCCCCTCAGCTTCAAGTTGAGGGACAATGGTATCCGCAACCATATAATATTCATCATTATCCCAATGGTCTCCTGACATAATCTTGCATTGATCATGATCTTCCTGTGTTCTAAAGGACACATCAGCTATAACAATGACACCTGATTCCTTTAAGTTGCCTTTCATTTGAACGATGAAGTTAATCTTCAATGGATCTTCAATATGGTGTATCGCATAAGACGACACGATATAATCATACTTATAACAACCCACTTCACTAGGTAGTCCATTTTGAAAATCAAATAAGAAAAACTCCCCATTTGGCATCTTTTCTTGTGCTAACTCAATCATTTTCGGTGAAAAATCTAGCCCGTGTATTTGCACATCTTTTTTGTAAATTTCATAAGTTAGCGCTCCCGTACCTATGCCGATATCCAATACCAACGTATCTGGATTAATCTCAACGATATTCTGCACATAACCTAAGAGATCATAATAACCATCGAAAGGATATCCTGTACTATTCAATATGAAATCGTCATAATCCCCAGCCCAAAAGTCAAATCCTTCGCTACTTAACATCGTATTCCTCCATATATATCATTTTCATCCATATACACATACCATTTGCCCAATCATAAACGATATAACTTAATTCACCTATCAATCAATATTTGCAATCTTCCACTTGCCGTCTTTGCCTTTTAGCGATGTGAAGATGTTACCAGATTGTTTGACGATTCCATCTTCCAAATAATCGTAACGAATACGAATATTTCTACGACCGGTAGAATCATCGTAAGGCTCTATCATCTCAAGCTTCGTAAATCTGTACTTTATAGGGGTGTCGATTAAGAAATCTAGATAATTTACATCCGAAGAAGTAAGTGTCGATCGGAATACAGCCTTATCCTTGGATACCATAGCCTCCACATTCTTTTTCACTAACTTGATAACTTCTTCTTCATCGGAATCTGTTCCTGCTGGAAAATCAAAATCTATCCCCGACCGAAATGCTTTGGGATCGGATATATAATGGATTGATCTAAGTACATCCAAAAACATGGGGAGTGACCTATTCTTATCTTCTTCGAAGTAATGTGTTCTTACGACGAGATCACGCCCACGATCGTGGAAACCAAAAAAATCATAATAACTGCCGTACTCATCCTTGTCTGATCCGATATATTCTTTATATTTGGTTAAGGATGGATTCATGAAGTTGGGTTCAACCGAAATCTGTTCTTTATCAAACAATGAAAAGAGACTCCTTTGATTGTCCATCCCCCACTCTGTACCATCTTCAAGTTTATACTCCTCCATAGATTCATAAATATAGAATCCATATGGGATGTAGGGATGTCTTTTGAAATTGGCTGGCTTGTTTGTTTCACCAATTCCATCCATATGTTCATCGCCTTGGTAGTATGAAATTCCATATGGTAGAACGGATACCTTTTCCAACTTCTCAGGTTCAATCTGCGGCTCACTGATGGGTTCACTTGATGGTTCACTAGTCGGTTTAACCGCTGGGGCTTCCGAGCTCACTGGTGTCTTTTCAATAGGATCCACGTTGTTAGGTTGGGACTGTGATTTACATGCAGTTAGAAACAATGATAGTAATATCACTTGCACAATTTGTTTTCTCATCATCCATCTCCTCAGCACCCTAATAGCATAGAAATCCTCTTGTCATTTCCTCATATAAGAAAAGCAATATACAACGCAGTAACTTATCAAAGTAACCGCAAATATCATCCCCGTAAATGGCAAGACATGCTGTAGTTGTTCAGGATCTGTTAGCATAAGCAATGTATCATGAAAGATCTTATACGGCTGCAACAGCACATCCCAGCTATTCCAACGAATAAATCTCCCAATATATATCCCCAAGCTACTTAACATTAGAATTATAACAGCGAACATCCACCCAGTGATCTCACTAAATGTTCTACGTACTAGCCCATGAACCGAAAATAAGGAAACAATACTTAGCAATAATCCTATTAATGCCGCTGAGAAAAAAAGGATTAGGTGGTACCAAAATTCAATGTCATGAGTAAATCGCTCCCCTGGTTCAGGTTTATAGTGAACGAACGGATGTAGCATATCCGTAATTAAATACGCTGAATTAGGATAGAAGAATAACCATGCCATTCCTATCAATAGTAATAATATCCTTCTCAAGTTAAGATTCTTTTTCATGTATACATATACAATGTTGATCAACAGCGCTAATCCAACAGGTACCCAAGCCAGGAATACATCCCAGTTCAAATATAAATATATGTTCCTATTGGTATATTCTCTTAGATAATCCGCTAATGACAGACATCCTATCGTTGCGATTAACAGCAGTCCTACAATGATGATATTAGACTGTACATTTCGTTGTTTTAACCTCTCCAGGTTGCCACCTCCTCGATCAAGCCAATTTCGACTAGGCTTCACAACACCGCCGTCATATATATTGTCGCAACCTCACCATATCCCTACACTGTAGACCATTCTCAAATATAGGTTCGTCATAATGCTGAGTGAAATAGTCCTTATCAATACCTACGATTCTAAATCCACATTTCTGATACAGATACAACTGTGGAATACTTGAGTTACCCGTACCAATCTCAATACTCGTATACCCTAATTCCCTTGAGGTCTGTATCGCATGTTGAATTAATTGTTTGCCGATCCCCTTGCCTTGTAAAGATTCTTCTACAGCTATATTCATAATTTCCATTGTGTGAGGCCTGGTTGGTAGTATGACATAGGTTCCTACAACCTTTCCATCCATCTCCTTCACATAACAACTGCTTCTTGTGATATAAGCTTGTATAGCTTGTTCTTCTGGATCAGCCAGTAATAATAAATCTATTGGATATGTGGTTGTTTCGGTAATAGTCATCTTAATCCCTCCCTTTAATGCCTGTAGCAATTCAGGAATACCTGGATACACTTCATTTTCGTATAGACCCTTAATCCCGAATCTAAATCGAATAGTATATTTTGAAATTGCAATCTCAGCACCCTTTCTGTCTACATTTCCAATGAGTAATAATAATACACTTCATCTCGCCTAAAACCATTACGTTCATACAGCCTTTGCGCATTCACATTATCCGATGCGGTAGATAACTCGATTCCTTTAGCCTTTGTTATACGTGCAACATTCGTTGCTGCATCTAATAGTGACTGCGCAACACCCTGTCTTCTGTATTTCTCAATGACAAACAAGTCGTTAAGTATCCATATTTTCCTCATCGAGATGGAAGAGAAAGAAGGATACATCTGTACAAAACCTATGGGTGCTCCTTCAGTCGTATCTCTTGCTAATAATATAACAGAATCATTGTTGTCAAACCTATCAGAAATAAAGATACGAGCATTAATCGTGTCTGAGTCTTGTCCATAAAAAATTCGGTATTGATCAAATAGTAATATGACTTCTTCCATATCTTCTATCGTTGCTTGAATAGTCGAATACATGCCTTCACGTCCCTTCATATCCATAATATATCATCCAGGGCATCTATTTCCATTCGAATTCCCAACATACCCGGATTAACCATGTGATAATTGTGCTGTTTCATCGTTGTATATCCAATCACTTCCTACTCTCTCAACATATATTATTTTGAGAAAGGAGGTTGATATAAATGGTAGAATCAAAAAAAGTAATTACACAAGTCGTTTTCCCACGCCTCACCGTCTTTTCTGATGAGAATTTCCGTGGATTACGCAGAACTTTCAGGGGCAATTTAGGTATTCGTAATTTGGAAAATCTTCTAGGTGGAATTGAAAGTCTTAGATTCTTCTCTAGAAATCCAAACGCAACATTAGTGTTATTCTCACGCACAAGATTTCGTGGGGAATTCCGCGTCATTCGCGGAAACCGAGACATCCGAGATTTAGATGACTTTATCGCTGGACGTGATGTAGAGTCCTTGATTTCATCTAATCAAAGATTAACTTTCGCTCAAATTCGAGAAATTCGCAGAACTGGAATATTACCACGTGGATATCGTTTAATCTAATGATGTGAATTAATTAAAGAAGCTGCTACTCTGTTGGATTTCACAGAATAGCAGCTTCTTTTTGTGTGATGGATTTTGTTATGAACTAGCCTAATAACGCTTTTCTCTTAAACACGATTATAATGTCACTGGATTGCCCTTGCGTATTGCTCGTATCAAAACAAGAAACAAGCTCCCATCCATCGAATCCATATTGATTCAGGCTCTCCTCAAATTGCTCCTCGTCTACTTTACCTCCAAGAAATCCTATCGTCTTATATTTTATCGTCTTGTATTCCCATTGATCCACAATTGCTCCTCCTTTATTATAAAGCCATCCAACCCATTATTCTTAATGGCGTTCAATAAAGTCATTCAATTGGCCCATATGATGCTGATCATGCCATATGAAATCTTGTAGATATTGTGGAATATGAAATGGTTCTCCACTATCCATATAACTTGCGAGATAAGCCTCTTCAGATAACTTACGAATATGCTGAATAATCTGTTCTCTTATGTCGATGGATTGTTCACCTAATTCCTCAATGCTCGTTCTCTTCCCATATTCCTTTGCTTTGTCGTTAAATTCATCGAAATCTTGATGCGTGATAGTCAGTTTCTCTTCCTTATAAATCTTTTCGATCGCTGTTTCGAAGAAATACTTATCCCATAACATCATATGGCTTACGATTTCACGAAGTGACCATTTGCCCTCTGCTATTTCTTCATTCCACACATCTTCGCCATACTCATTAAGTTTCTTTACACAACTTATCCACTCGCTAAATTGTTCTAATAATTGATCTTTACTTTCAATGATCTCTGACATATCCAACCTCCTATATTTATTGTCCTGGGAATTAATGATCTGAAATTCAAATCAACTCATATGCTGTATTTCACTTCTGAATAATTATGTACGATAAGTTCAGCGTTCCTTGTCAATCCTGTTCTCTTATCTACTTCCTTTCTCCATATTTCATTTTCTCTATAGTTCTTATTCTTGCTACAATGAAATTGATGATTTCTTTCTTCAATATGATAGGAATAAGGCCATTGATGATCACTGAGGATGGAACCTTTTAAGTGAGTATCCGTCAACCACACTTTAAGCTGGAACTTGTGCGATGTAGGATTATGAAAACGAAGATCAACATAATTAAAGAATACTTGCCCACTCCCAAATGGAAGTACGCGTTGCTTGTCTGGAAATGGATCAAAACTATGATGATGCCTTTCTGTTATCTCCATTGGTGTATGTATATCGATTGAACTAAAGACGAACCCTCATATTCATGATTCTCTTTAGAAATAATTGAACTTGTGAGCGCAAACTTTAGTTCAATCTATGTATAACTAACCAGAATAATAAATTCGCTAACTGACATAACCCTCCACCAACGCCAGTCTTCACTTCTCCCTGCGATAATTGCATCCCTTCAATATATCCTTTTCTCATCGTAGGCTTCCCTACCAAATCCCAGAAAGAAAAGGTCTCTCCAGGGTTGATTTCAATCTTATTAATTTTCTTTAACGCTATGCTCAAATTGGTTACTTTGTTTTCTTGAAGTTGAGGATCAGAGGTTCCAAGTTTCCTTCTAAGAAGGGATTGGTACCGTTTCAACGTATAGGATAAATCACTGTTCGATTGATATCTTGCAAATTTCACAAACACGTTGTTAAATCTTCTTTTTTCCCTCAGCTGACTAACTCTTATTTTGTAAATGAACGGTATTCGGATTAATATTCCTTTTATCATATTCTTCCCGCCTAATACATAATCTTTCTTATTCCATTGCTAATACCCTCTCATATCGTCCATTGATTATGAAGAATAGCGACTAAGAGCCAAGTATCAGCTTCTTTCTCGAACACAAGACGTAAACTCTTCCAATCCATTCCCTCAAACTTTGGATCAAATCCATCGAAATAATATTCAACGACAATACTTTCTGGATAAATCATACGAACATTGTTAAGTGAATTTCCTAATCCAAGCGTCTGATTGTACCCAACCTTAGGAGCACTTGCAAAGTCTTTACTATATACGAATCGTTTGTAGTAAGACTCAAATGTCATAGAAATAGGATCTCCAGTCCCATCTTCTGTGCCCCATAAATATGTCTTCGTGTTATCGAATCCTTCAGCAATCTTCCCATGAGATATTATGATGTTCCGCTTCTGATCAATATAACTATAGGGTGCGAATAGAATTCCATGTTCTCGACTAGACAGATTAGAGAGGGTTGCGAAATCCTTATTCTTTATGGCCAAAATTGTCTTATCAGCGATTGATGCAATCTGCTCCTTAGCATCTTTTGGAGAAAGGAATGACTCTATCGCAGCGGTATGATTGGATGCATCCCAGCGGATCGTTGCCCCCATGCTTTCCATCGCGATTCGTAGTGGTATGAATACTTTTCCTTCTCTAATTTCAGGGGCTGCCAATATCTCTTCTTCTTTATTATTAATCAGGGCTTGCTTACTCCCAACTACAAATTGTACATTGAGTTCTCCCTTATTCACAGTAATCTTCCGCTCTTTAGGGAACCAGCTTACATTCGCACCGATAGCTTCAGCTACGACTCGAATAGGTATCATTATGGTCCCATTGCGTTGAAAAGACATTCCTTCTCCCTGAATCCATGCGCCATCTACAGTAATTTGAAATGGTTTGTTGGTCGTATCCGCATGGATTACTGAAGTAGCAGAACCCATACTAACAAGTAGTAGCAAACCTATCGTTCCAATTTTTCTTGAAAATTGCCGAAGTTGACTTGTATGTTGCATATATACCATCTCCCTTCACATCCATAATACCCCATTTCGGGAGTTGGATTAGATAATCTTTTGTCATATTAAATTCACATACAAAAAGAGCCACAGAATACAATTCTTGGCCCGTTGTTCAACCTTACACTTTTGTTTAATTATTTAGGATACAGCTTTACAATTCTCACTCTTCTGATTGAGTTTGCAGGAATGACATATTCCTTGGAAATCTAGACGATGATCCTCAACAGTAAATCCAAATTCTCGCTCAACACGCTTCTCTAAAAGAAGTAACCAATCCTCCAAAATTTCCTGTACCGCTCCACATTCCGTACAGATCAAATGATGATGGAAATGAGCTTGATTCTTTCTTCTTAAATCAAAGCGATACACGCCATCACCAAAATTAACTTTTTCAACGACATGTAACTCTTTTAACAATTCTAATGTCCTGTATACTGTAGCAATTCCGATCTCTGCAACTCTATCTTTAACTATCATATAAATTTCTTCAGTCGTTAAATGATTATCTTCATTCTCTAGCAATACCTTTACCGTTTCTTCCCTTTGAGCAGTAAGCTTATATCCTTTGGCCGTCAATTGCTTTCTGATCTCATCAATACGTGCATCCATCATTTCTATTAACGCCTCCTTAACAATCCTCTTGTAAATGTTTATCCTTCAATTTCTTATTTATAATTATTATTAATAAATAATAACTTAATTCATGAATAAATTCAAGTTTAAAAGTCACTGTCAGATGTATACAAAGAGATGATGTAGACTAGACTTGCACAATTAATCGTTATATCGTAATATTGCAATATAACGATTAATTGAGGAGGTAGCGTTCTTTGGATAACAATTTTAGAGCTTATAACGAAACAGCCGATATATTGAAAGCCTTAGCTCATCCGGTCCGCTTGTGTATTGTACGAGGCCTGATTGAGAAAGGAACATGTAACGTCAGTCACATGCAAGAATGTTTAGATCTACCACAATCGACGGTTTCACAACATCTTCAGAAGTTACGTACTATGGGGATCGTACAAACAGATCGTAACGGTCTTGAAGTGAACTACCGTGTCGTAGATCCAAGAATTAAGATGATTATCACTACTTTTTTGGGAGGAGAAATCAATCATGAGTAATAAAGTTCTGATTGTTGGTGGGGTTGCTGGAGGGGCTTCCGCTGCTGCACGACTTCGTCGTTTAGATGAAGATGCACATATTGTCATGTTCGAAAGAGATCCTTATATTTCCTTCGCTAATTGTGGACTACCGTACTATATAGGAGACGCGATCAAAGAACGCTCGAAATTATTAGTACAGACGCCAGAAGCGATGCATCAACGATTTAACATAGATGTTCGAATTAATAGCGAAGTCATTTCAATCAATCCTATTAACAAATCAGTACGTGTACAGAGCAAGGAACACGGGTTCTATGAAGAAAGTTATGATCATCTAATTCTGTCACCAGGTGCCAAACCTACCCAGCCTAACTTACCAGGTATTGAAAGTTCTAGAATATATAAAGTTCGTAATATCCCTGATACAGACCGAATTAAACAGAAGGTAACGGACGCGGGTGCACGTTCGGCTATCGTTATCGGTGGCGGTTTTATTGGCGTAGAGATGGCAGAGAATTTGAAAGAGATAGGACTGAATGTATCTTTAATTGAAGCAGGGTCACATATTCTGGCACCATTTGATGCAGAGATTTCTAATATACTTATGAAGGAACTGGAAGATCAGCATGTGAATCTATATCTCTCCAACAGTGTTCAATCCTTTCATGAAACACAGGACCAGATTGAAGTACATTTAGCGAGCGGCGATGTGCTAACCAGTGATATGGTGATTCTAGCCATTGGCGTAACGCCTGACACGAACTTCTTGAAAGATAGCGGATTAGCCTTCGGCCCTCGTGGTCATATTATTGTGAACGAGAAACTCGAAACAAATCTAGAAAATGTATATGCAGTTGGCGATGCCATCGAAGTCGTAGATTATGTGAATGGAAGTACTACAGCCATTCCATTAGCGGGTCCTGCTAACAAGCAAGGTCGAATCGCTGCTGATAATGTTTGTGGACTAGGTACGGTGTATAAAGGCACTCAAGGGACTTCTATTATCAAAATATTCGGATTAACGGGTGCATCTACAGGAAATAACGAGAAGACCCTACAACGGTTAAAGATTCCTTACCAAGTCATTTACGTACATCCAAGTTCTCATGCCTCTTATTACCCTGGAGCTAGTCCTATTACCATTAAACTTCTATTCAACAACGAAGGAACAGTGCTGGGAGCACAAGCTGTGGGCTTCGATGGAGTCGATAAAAGAATTGACGATATCGCCACAGTCATCCATTTCCACGGAACCGTTACAGATCTTGCAGAGCTTGAGTTAGCCTACGCTCCTCCTTATTCTTCTGCTAAAGATCCTGTCAATATGGCAGGTTATGCAGCTGAGAACTTGTTAACAGACAGAACATCTGTCTTTGTTCCTAAGGATTTAGAAACACGTGATATGGAGAAGACCATTCTAGTAGATGTTCGATCCGAAATAGAACATAATAATGGTCACATCCCTGATTCGTTGCTGATTCCAGTAGATGATTTACGGAATCGACTACAAGAATTGGATCCGAACAAAGAAATTTGGGTTTATTGCCAAGTCGGATTACGCGGTTATACCGCTTCCCGTATTCTAACGCAACGAGGCTTCAAAGTACGCAATCTCACTGGTGGATACAAGACTTATCAAATGTCGAAGTACACTCCCCTCACACCGAAGAAAACTCAGTTATCATCCGTACACACGGATGTACATGAGAAGACATCCGCTTCGATGGAGACTTCCATTCATGCTGATGTAGAGCTAGATGCCTGTGGATTAAGTTGCCCTGGCCCTCTTATTCAGCTGAAATCAAAAATGGATCAACTTAAAGATGGTGAAGTTCTACGTGTGACCGCCTCAGATCCTGGATTTTATGGGGATGTGCAAGCATGGGCTCAGATGTCTTCACAGCAAGTGCTTCAAGTCAATAAGACTTCAACAGGAATGATTGAAGCTTATCTTAGAAAGCAAGAAATACCATTGCAACCTACTTCTGAACGAGCAGTAGCCGCCACTTCTGAGGGCACTTCCATGATCGTCTTCAGCGGGGATCTAGATAAAGCAATAGCTTCCTTTATAATTGCGAATGGTGCCGCAGCAAGCGGTAAAAAAGTGACCATGTTCTTCACATTCTGGGGTTTAAATATTGTTCGTAAGCACAACAAAATTTCAGTTGATAAAACCTTAATTGGTCGAATGTTCGGCGCTATGATGCCCCGTGGAAGTCGTAAATTATCGATGTCCAAAATGAATATGATGGGTATGGGTTCTAAGATGATTCGTGGCATAATGAAAAAGAACAATGTTTCTTCTCTAGAAGAATTAATTGAGTCTGCTATCGAACAAGGCGTGGAGATTGTCGCCTGCCAAATGTCCATGGACATCATGGGTATCACACGAGAAGAGTTAATCGATAAGATTGAGATCGGTGGCGTAGGATACTACTTAGGAAAAGCCGATCAATCAGGAATAAATCTCTTTATCTAATTTTCAATACACAAAACCAGTCCAACCACCATGTTAGACTGGTTTTGTGTATTCCACTTTCTTTAGTTTGTACCTCATCACGAATTGAATGAGGATCGCTGCAAAAAGGATAGCTAAATTAAAATAAAATGCAACATACAATGAGAAAGACGATACCAACATTCCCGCTATAATGGGAGATACAATAGCGCCAAGTTCAGAAAAAGAAACAACATTCCCTATAAATGAACTCCGTTGCTCTGGATGAACAGTATCTGCAATATGTGCAAAAAAAGAATCTAGGTAACATGCCCCCCCAATCCCACCCATTAACATCCCAATGTAAACAATCCAATGTTGATCAAATGCTAAGAACATAATAACCTCTACTGCAATCAAAGATAATCCGATCATACAAATCATTAATCGATCTTGTAATCGATCTGATATCATTCCTACAAACGGAGCAGAAATAAAAGTAGATACGCCCACCACAGTGAATGCGGCACTCGTACTAAACGAGCTCCAACCCATGACATGAGTAGCATACAGTGCAAAATAAGTAAGAAAAACAGCAAAGGCGCTCATTTCTAAAAAATGAACTGTCGAATAAAAAGCCAACTTTTCATTGATTTTTATTTTTCGATCCTTCTCCTTTATAACAGTCTCTTTAGAACGTTGCTCAAAATGATTGTTATTAATTTTTATTAACGCAAGTAACGCCAATCCTGAACAAATGGCAACGAAGTAGAAAGGAACATTCAATGGGAAATATATTGACATCCAGCCACTAATAACCGGTCCTAACACCATTCCTGCACCATCACTGCTACTTATATATCCATTGTAAGTTCCACGATTATCCTCCGCACTCCACTCGTTTATCGTACTTCTAACAAAGACAGTCAACCCTGTAGCTATAACTCCTTGAATAAAACGTAATACACATAACAACCAAAAATTCGTCGTCCAAGCAAATCCGATCATACTGATTACTAGCATAGCCAATAAAGTAACCCCTACTGATTTCCCACCTGATTTTCTTAGCAAGATACCCGTAGGCACCCCTCCGCATACCTTGCCCACATAAAATATCGCAAAAATAACGCTCATAGCAAACACAGAAAATTTCATTTGCTCTATAAATAATGGGAACAACGGTAAGATCATATAACCGCCCATATTTGTAAAGAAGCAAATCATTACCATGAGCACTACATTTTTATTCAACCCATTTGTCTGCATCATTCATCCCACCTTGGTTTGACTTCTCTGCATTAAGATATGCACCCATAATAAAAAAAGGAAAAGGATTTCTCAAAAGTGATAAGAAATCCTTTTCCTTATGTCTGATAGAATAACAAGTTCAGCTTCTTATCCATTACTTCTTACCAGAAATGACGCTCCAATTATTATTCAACGTAGCCGTAATTTCACCTTTACTTTTTATATAATCTGCAAGAATCTCCACCATATCTACCCGTATTTCCTTGATGATTTTCTTACCCTTGAACATTGGATACTCTCCACCTCCACTAGCACGGTAATTATTCATGACCACGTCATATTCTTGGCGAGTTGATATCGGATTTCCCTCATATTCTAAACGTACAATACGATCACCACGTGCTCTCGATACGTCAATCATATATTCAATACCTTCCCACATATCGTAATTGAAATGCTGCGGCTTAGGCAGTAGGAAATCCTCGCTCACTTCAATCTCACCCATTTCATTACGCTGAAAATATTGGGCAGATCGTTCAAGCGCGTCTTTTATATCTTGTCCCGTAACCCGCAACACCGTTAAAGTATTGGGATATTTATAATTAATCATAATATCTCTCATCGTGATGTTGCGATCAAATCCAGGTGAATGGTTATCGAATATCGCCGCACAAGAAATCAAAGCACCACTTAACTCCATTTGCACGGAGTTGATCCACTCCATAAATGGATGATCCGATAACCTTGTCTGAAGTGGATTTGAAATGCGCATATCCTCTCCTATTACTCCTCCAATCGATTGATCCATCCACAATGCCAAAGCTTTCTCGGCGGGCTCAACCAACTCTACAATATCTTGATCCGATTTCGTGTTCTTTGAAGATAGAAGTTCGGATTGCTTATCCACAACCAACCAGTGATCTTCTATCCGGTTAATATGTAGCGTTACCTTCCCTAAATAGCTTCCTTCACTCCCAGGTTGAACAACACATACACCATTTACGCTTTCACCCGCAATGGCTCTATGCTGATGACCTGTTAATATTACATCAATACCAGGTACCTCTTGGCAAAGAGCATAACCTTGGTTCTCACCCGTCAATGTTTCACTTGCTTCCCCTGTCGATAAATCCCTCTCAAAGCCGCCATGGTAAGATACGATAACAATATCTACCCGCTCCTCCTCTCGCAAATAAGGGATCCAATGTTTTGCGGTAGTTATAGGATCAATAAACTTCATTCCCTGAATATGATCTGCTTGTTCCCAGTTCGGCACATAGGAAGTTGTCAGGCCTAATACAGCAAGACGAACGCCGTTGTCCCACTCCCAAATACGATAGGGCTTTCCGAACAATGGCTCCCCTGTTGTTTCTGAAATCACATTCGCTGAGAGCCAAGGGAACTTTGACGCAGCCATCTCTTGCTCCAGATAGTTCCTCCCGAAATTGAACTCATGATTTCCTGGTACAACAGCATCATAACCAATGCAGTTCATACACGCTATGATTACTCCCGGTTGAGATGGGTTTACTTTTGCCTGATGATAGGCTAGTGGAGAACCCTGTAAGAAATCCCCATTATCAATTAAAAGAACCTCTCCCTCAACTTTTCGTTGTTCAGCGATTAATGTAGATATGCTAGATAAACCATGTTCCACAGAACTTCCGTCTACATAAGAACAAGGCACGATGTATCCATGTATATCACTCGTCACTAATATAATGATCTTCATTTCTCTTTTCTTATCTTTCATTTTCGAATCCTTCCCTCCTTTATTCAATCGACACGTTGATAGTATAGATAACTTTTGTATGAGGAAAGATTGTGATTTGTAATCAAAGTATTAAAGACGTACCTCTTCATCAAATTATGACGAAACCACTATAATTTTTACATATAATTCATATAAGCAAGCATCCAATTTAACCCTTCCTTTTCCATATCCTGATAGGATGGATCTTGTCAGAAGTCCAACACTATCCATAATAATAGGGGGAATTGATTTTGTTCAAGAAAACATCAGCATTATGTATGACTCTACTACTAGGAGTAAGCCTCACGGCATGTGGTGGTAATAACGCTAAGACAACAAATGCAGCAGAACCAGCTAAGGGCTCAACCACACAAACAACCGAAACTTCGGCAAAGCCTGCTGAGACTGGATACATTCCGAAAGAACTAGAAGTTCAATTTGTTCCATCCCAGAATGCAGAAACACTTGAAGCCAAGACAAAACCTCTTGAGAAACTCCTAGGCGATCAACTAAATATACCTGTCCATGTGAGCGTTTCTCCAGATTACAATACGATTGTTGAGGCATTGTCTTCCAAGCAAGTTGATATTGGTTTTCTTCCTCCCAGTGCGTATGTACTTGCCCATGATTTGAGAAACGCGGCTGATTTACTTCTTCAAGCCCAACGTTTCGGTGTTAATGACGAGACTGGACAACCTACTGACGAAAAAGTTAATTTCTACAAAGCTATGATTCTTGTTAAAAAGGATTCCGATATTAAGACCCTTACAGATTTAAAAGGTAAAAAAATCGGATGGCAGGATGTTACTTCATCAGCGGGTTATGTATTTCCAGCAGCTGAACTGAAAAAAGCTGGCGTTGATCCTGAAACCGATGTACAAGGTGTGACGATTAAAGGACATGACGCTGCAATTATGGCCCTTCTTAATGGTCAAGTCGATGCAGTTGCCAATTTCCAAGATGCTCGTAATGTTGTGGCAAAAGACGTTCCTGACGTATTCGAACAGACTCGTGTGCTTCACTTCACAGCACCTATTCCGAACGATACGATCAGCGTTCGTTCCGACATGAATCAAGAATGGCGCGATAAGATCGCTCAAGCCTTTATCGCAATTACTGAAGATCCAGAAGGTGCTCAAATCGTAAAAGATATTTATACACATGTAGGTTATGTAGCCGGTGATGATGCTAATTTTGCTCCAGTACGTGAATATGCAGAAGCAGTAGGTCAGAAAATCAAGTAACAATTACATTTACGTCAAATAAATCCTCACTGTCTTAGTGGGTAACGTTAACTCATGCACGCCGCTCACGTTGTCATAACGTGGCGGCGCTGTGTGCTTTTATGTATAAGTTAGTATTTTTTCAAGAAAGAAGGGTTAATGATGATTGAATTACGGCAAGTCTCTAAGACATTCCCCAATGGAACGGTTGGATTAAAGGACATTAACTTAAATATTCAGACAGGTGAATTTGTTGTCATCGTAGGATTGTCAGGTGCAGGCAAATCAACGTTACTGCGTTCTATCAATCGTTTAAGTGATGTCACTTCCGGTGATATTCAAATAGATGGTCAATCTATAACATCTGCTTCAGGTAGCAAGTTACGCTCAATAAGACGCAATATTGGCATGATTTTTCAAAGCTTTAATCTCATTAAACGTACCACTGTTCTTAACAATGTCCTCTCTGGACGTGTAGGTTATCACTCAACCTTAAGAACCCTGTTCGGCTCCTTCCCAAAAAGAGATGTCGAGATTGCTCTAACTGCATTAGAAAGAGTAAATATTCGAGAAAAGGCCTATATTCGAGCAGATCAACTATCGGGTGGACAACAACAACGTGTATCCATCGCTCGGGCATTAGCACAGGAAGCCACGATCATATTGGCGGATGAACCTGTTGCTTCATTAGATCCCTTAACGACCAGACAGGTCATGGATGATCTACAACGAATTAATCGAGAATTAAATATAACAACCATTGTAAATCTTCATTTTATTGATTTGGCACGTGATTATGCTACTCGAATCATCGGACTTCGCGCTGGAGAAGTTGTATTCGATGGAAGTGTTCATGAAGCAACTGATGAGAAGCTTGCTGAAATCTATGGACGCCCCGTCAAAGCGGACGAGTTGCTGGATTCATCGAGGGATATGCAAGGCGTAGGTGTAGTATGAAATCGGATACTAATTTAGCAGACTCTACCCCGATCCCATCCATATCACCTTCGTCTAACTACTTGATCACCAATGGGTTAGGCAACACCAAGAGAAGCAAACGAATTGCAACATGGATGTTGTTCATAGTCATCATCGTCGTGTGCTCCATATACATCGATGTCACCCCTTATCAACTTTTTGTCGGATTACCAGAAATGGGTGTCTTACTTAAAGAAATGTTCCCTCCCGATTGGAGCTATCTTCCAACCATTTGGGCACCTATGCTACAAACGATAAAGATAGCCGTGGCAGGTACAATACTAGGTGCAATTCCCGCTATTCCTGCTGCCCTTTTCTCTGCAAATAATATTACGCCTAATAAATGGTTATCGCTTCCTATACGAACGCTATTAAATCTTGTAAGAACGGTTCCTGATCTATTATTTGCAGCCATCTTCGTTGCCGTATTTGGAATTGGTCCTTTTGCTGGGATGCTAGCTCTTCTATTCTTTTCGTTCGGTATTATTGCCAAATTAACTTACGAGTCTCTTGAAGCAATAGATCCTGGCCCACTGGAAGCGATGACGGCAGTAGGTGCGAACCGGATACAGATCATTGTATTTGGAGTGATCCCCCAGGCATTACCGGCCTTCATCTCATATTTACTGTATACTTTCGAGATTAATATTCGCGCCGCTACCGTACTTGGTTTCGTTGGAGCTGGTGGGATCGGACTGCTACTTAACCAATCACTCGGGCTGTTCCGATACGATCGAGCTGCAACGATCATTATATTAACACTTGCAGTCGTCCTTATTATCGATTACACAAGTACTAGCATACGGAGGAAGCTATTATGAACAACAACAACCATCTCTCTTCCTCATCTTTAACTATACGTTTACGTAACTTACGCAAATGGATGATCGCACTATTTATTCTTGTCATATTTATTTGGTCTATGTTGGGATTAGATTACCAAGGGTTTCAATCTACATCTAAGGTCGTCTCTTTATCCATCTTAAAAGGTTTCATGCATCCCGATTGGGCATATGTTTATCTTCCTGAAGGAGAAGACTTATTACGTGAACTACTAGAAACCCTAGTTATTTCAATTCTAGGTACGTTTGTTTCAGCCATTCTATGTATTCCGTTTGCCTTTTGGGCTGCAGCAAATATGAGCCGGCTACGCCTCTTCCCTGGGATGGGTAAATTCACATTGAGTGTCATTCGGGTATTCCCAGAGATGATAGTCGCTATTCTGTTTATTAAAGCCGTTGGGCCTGGATCTTTCGCTGGAGTTCTCGCTCTAGGTGTTCATTCTATTGGTATGTTGGCTAAATTATTCTCTGAAACCATCGAAGGTATTGACCCAGGACCACAGGAAGCTCTTATTGCCTGCGGGGCCACTCGATTACAAACGATCCGTTTTGCGGTTATACCTCAGGTCATTCCTCAGTTCCTGTCATACTCTTTATATCGTTTTGAGATTAACATTAGATCTGCCACAACACTCGGTCTGGTCGGTGCAGGCGGTATTGGAACGCCACTAATCTTCGCTCTCCAAGTTCGTAATTGGAACCGTGTTGGGGTCATTCTTCTGGGAATTGTATTGCTTGTTGTTGTAACAGACTTTATCTCCAGTCGCTTGCGTAGAAGAATTATATAACGGAGACGGTTCTTCTTCTAATTCAGAGGGAAGGTTACCATTTATTCAAAAGAACGGCGCTGTCAGATGGACTACCTGACAGCGCCGTTTTAAATATCTAATGATCCTAATCTAACAAAATTTCTTTATCTGGTTCTCTTATAAATTTAAACAATTCTTTGATTTGTTTCTCTGTAACTCTTTCTACCGACAGGGCAGGTAATTGATTCTCCTTAAAGAATTTCACTTCAGAAGTTTCCACTCCGCCAGATGCATCTCCACCTATAATTTCACACAAAATATATATTTTATAAACATAGAGTGCAGATGGAGGATGATCATGAAATTTCGTGTCCATTATTCCTAATAATCGGATGGTCCTGACATCATATCCTGATTCTTCTTTTATTTCTTTAATAACGACCTCTCGAGGTGAAAGTCCTATGTCTGCCCATCCCCCTGGTAAAGACCACGCTCCATCAAGCCTCTCTTTCACAAGTAAAATTTCATCATTCTGAAAAACAACTCCCCGTACATCAACTTTAGGTGTTGCATATCCAAACTCGCTTGCAAAAAGTGTTCTTATCTTATCGGTCTCCACATCCGTATACTCATTACATATCGTAATGCTAAGATTCCTTAACTGTTCAAACCGCTCTAGATCATAGACATCCTTGGAATATGCAAGCCCATTCTGACTGATTGCCTGAATTTGTTGTGCCCATTCAAGCCATTTCAGGTTCATATCAACCACTCCCCCTGATTTCTTCGATTAATTCCTTAGAATCATGCCTCACATTTCCTACAGCAGAGGACACCGGATAGGCACGCATCTTACTCGACTCATATGGACTAAGCAGCTTCATAAGTGTTGATACATCATGGTTCTCTCGGCTCAGCCATTGCGATTCATCTTCGCGACGCAAAATAACGGGCATCCGGTCATGTATGTCAGCCATCAGATCATTAGGTGTTGTCGTGATGATCGTACATGTACTCAGTTTCTTTCCGTCGGAATCGATCCAAATATCATATAAACCAGCCATTGAGAAAATATTACCTTCCCGCATAACGATTCTCATAGGTTGTTTGCTACTACCTTGCTTCTTCCATTCATAGAATCCATCTGCTGGGATGATACATCGTCGGTTTCTTACAAGACGTTTGAACGATGCCTTCTCTAACAACGTCTCCGTTCTCGCATTAATCATTTTACTGCCCATCTTCTCATCCTTGGCCCATGACGGGACAAGCCCCCAACGAAGTTCTCCCAATCGATTCTCAGTTCCATTATGTATGACAGCAGGTAGCCATTGCATAGGTGCCAGATTATATTTCGGGGCATATTGGATCATTGTTGAATCATTCGTGAGATATCTGATCAACAAATCCTCCATCGAGACGGTTATTGTATAACGTCCACACATCTTAAACACTCCCTCAATAATTTAATTCATCATAGATAGTAACCGACCAATTTGAGGTGTATATCCAGGTATATCTGTAATCAAATAGATTTCGTCCATGTTAATCATGTCGTAAACCTCTCTTTATATCAAATTTTTGATAGAAATGAATCGTATCTCCAACCCCCTACTGAGATCCTCTTGTTCTATGATTATGAATTATTGGATCGCCCCCACTCTGTTAATGTATTCGCGAATTAGAATGCGTTCCCTTTTTATGAACCCACCCCTACGATAATAAAACTTGTTGACAAATAATATAACCATCGGTTACCATATGACCAACGGTTACTAACCAGTGGTTACTATTTTATTTTTTTATCAAAAGGAGTGCTACTCAGGAATGTTAACTAAACAGGAACTTCGTTCACAAGCGACTAAGAAAGAGATCCTAACTGCTGCAGCACAACTATTTTCTACAAAAGGATTCGATTCAGTTACGATGCGAGAAATCGCTAAGGTTGCAGGTTGTTCACATACGACCATTTACATCTATTTCAAAGACAAGGAAGCCTTGCTACATCAGCTCTCTATGCCTCCTCTTGAAGCCATACAAACACAGATGGAGCGTATTTCTTTACAGGTTGATCTATCCCCAGAGGAAAAGCTTAAAGAGATCAGTCTCGAATTCATTCAATTTTGCCTGCTTCATCGGAACATTTATGCGACTTTTATAGGAGAAAAGGCATCACGTGTGGATATAGAGGTATCAGATAATGAAATCAACACAATGCGGATATCATTGTTTAAACTTCTAGAGCAATCACTTCAACATTGCCTTGTCATTGAAGGAAACGACGAACTTCTCTTAATGTACACTCGCATCTATTTTTACACATTACATGGCATCGTAAGTCTGTACACTCGTTCAGAAGAACCTCTTGAAAGCATGATGGAAAGACTGTTACCCACTTTTGAAGAATCTATTGAGGTGTTATTGATAGGGTTTAAAGAGAGATTAAAAGGAGTGAACTAATATGAAAATTACACAAATCTCAGAACATATTTGGAGTTTGAAGATATGGATACTCATTCCGATTCACGTATGGGTTGTTGTGGATGAGGATGGCGTAACTTTGGTGGATGCTGGATTGCCTTTTATGGCAAAAGGTATACTCAAATTCATTGAAGAACTGCAAGCAGGTCCATTAACTGGAATTGTCTTGACTCACGGGCATAGTGATCATGTTGGAGCTATCGAAAAGATACTAGCAGTAACTCAGGTTCCCATTTTCGCACACCGTGTTGAGATCCCTTATATAGAAGGAGAACTTCCCTACCCTCGTAGAAAGAAGGCAGCGATTAGCGTAGCTAAGCAACGAACACAGCCACTTCCTGAGAACGAACAGGGGGAACTTCAATCCATTGGAGGAATAACACCATATTTCACACCCGGTCACTCACCAGGTCATGTCGTGTATTATCATAAGCAGGACCAAGTGTTATTGGTTGGCGATCTTTTCACAGCTAAAAAGGGTATACTCCGCAAACCCATGGCTAAATTTACAGGAGATATGGAAGAAGCCATAAGAAGCAGTGCAATCGTCAGTCAATTGAAACCGCTACGTCTTGAGGTATGTCATGGTACATCCGTTCTCCAACCTGCCAATCAATTAGACACATATTTAAAGTCATAGATACGAGGAGTTGAAACGATAGAGTCTGTTAAGAAAGTAACTGGATCCTCGATCTAATAGTACATCGCAGAGATCTACCCATTTTACCGGGCAACCTAGGGAATTTCCCATTACTCGGCTTTAGTTTATGGCAAATCCCATTCGTAAGTGCTGGATTTGAATCCATCTTAATTGTGATGGGAACCATCCTCTATACTCGCTCACCCTTAACTAGAGCCAAAGCTCCCGCGGGCTATCCTATCCATAAACCCAATACTTCTAAGCTATTCTGAGTGGTACGGTGATGGGATTACTAATGGCTCTTACCTTAATTAGTGATTTTGGATAACACGATTCGATTATCGTTAGGTGCAAATTTCTCGTGGAAAGGCGTTGCTACCACTCCCGGAGCCACGCCATTCACGACAATTCCATATTCAATTAGCTCTCTAAAAATACAATCGTCATTGTATTTGCTGCTCCTTTTCTCGATGCGTAGTGAATACTTTCTCCAGCACCTCCAATACGAGCAGCCGCAGAAGATACATTGACAATTTTTCCATTCTTCTTCGGAATCATATGTCTTCAAGTACTGTAGTAATAATCAGAATAATAAATGTTGCAATATAACTAATGATCATCAATCGTGGTAATATAGTTTTTTTTCGATAAAAGTTGACTAGGATAAACACAATAAACAATAAAAAACAATGTTATAGACTAGTTCAAATGTAAGAAGCGGTCCCCATAATGGGTGATACAACTCTGACTCTTTAGAAGTGAGCACATTCCAAGTCTCTGGGGCAAACACGGGCATCGTATCACGAAACAACTGTATCAAGCTGTAGTACAACCCGATTTGAACTAGAGCTAACCACCCACCTAGTCCAGAATAATCAAACATGAGTTTATTATATTTATCCTATGTTGTTTTAGTTTCCAATCATAACTCCCCCTTAAGTTTTTGTAATTCAACTTTTTTCTTTAGCAATGCATACATCAATAAATCTTGATATGTATTTCTAAAAAAAGCGTACCCTTCTAATAACCCTTCCTTCTTAAATCCTTGCTTCTCTAGACTTCCAATGGAAGCTTTATTCTCAGGATACACCACTGCTTCTATTCTATTTAAACCCATAGACCCGAATCCAAATGTTATCATTTCTGTCAAAGCTTCATTCATGAGGCCTTTCCCCCAAGCTTCCATAGACAATTCATATCCAAGTTCGGCCCTGGAATGCCTTCTATTCCAATTATGATAACCACAAGTACCAATGAATCTATTCTCTTCTTTAAGTATAATCGCCCATCTTATTCCTTTGTCACTTATGTAACTCTCATTAAATATTGCAATTAATTGATTAGCCTCTTCAATAGACTCCATAGGGAATCGACCGTAATACTTCATAACTTCTTCATTTGAAAAGATCCGAAATATGGACGAAGCATCTTGAATTTCGATTTCTTTTAATATCAATCTGTCTGTTTCTAGCCTTGGGAACAACTTAGATTCATTCGAAATTTGCATATATCACCGCTCCATTTATGCATTAATTGATTATAATCAAACACCGTCTCATTAAATCCATTTTTCTGAAGTAATTACTTAAAGAGGTTATGATGGGGTAAATTATACCACATGAATAGAAGTACACGTTCCTATTTCCTGAAAAACCATAAGATCGAAACGATAGCCGAAAGTGCATCCAGAATATATCTAACCATTGATCGCAGATCTAAAAAAGAAAAAACCAGTGAATGAATTCATATTCTTTTCACCAGTTCTTTATAGTACCTTCTTATTTAAAAGCGACCACTCTTATTCTCTTGTAGTCAGCAATCCAAGTTTCACCATTAAATAATGATTCTCTAGCATGAGTAGCTATTTTTGTGAAAATACGTTTCTTTTCCGACTCGGAGAAATCTTTGAAAAATACATCTGCTGCAAGTCCATTTAACCAATGCTCAAGGCCATTCTCCCCATCTTCTAGTTGTGTAGGACGATCAAAATGGACCGCATAGGTGATTCGAAACCCTTGTTGTTCCAGCAATTGACTATATTCTCCTATGCTCGGGAAGTACCAAGGGTTGAGTTCGTTCGCATCAACACTGTAATCTTGAGATAATACGTCGGTTATGGCCTTTACAATCATCTCAACGTTACCCTTCCCACCGAATTCTGCTACAAAACGGCCACCCTCCTCTAAAGCATTCCAGACACTTGAAATGACACTTTCTGCATTCTTAACCCAATGTAAAGCAGCATTCGAGAATACAGCATTCACAGGTTCATCCAACGAGAAATTCTCAGCATTCCCACTGATGAAATTAATGTCAGGATACTTGATTCTCGCTCTCTCCATCATCTCCTCGGATAAATCCATCCCGATAACTGAAGCACCTAATTGTGCAATCTCATGACTTAAATCTCCCGTGCCACATCCTAGATCTAGAACTTTCTCTCCTTGCTGTACATTCAGAATCTCCAAAATCCCTCTTCCGTATTGTGATACAAATCCTAATTTATCATCGTATAATTCTGCTTTCCATTCATGAATCGATCCCATATTATATATCCCCTTCAATACTGTTAATGTTGTTGAAGGTATTATTACATATATTTACTCATTCATGAAATATATAAAATAAATAGCACTTATAGTTAATAACTATAGAACTACTGATCATTTTGTTTTAAAAAGGCATCTTTCACATAAATTGAATATATCAAAACGATAATCGACCAAATCATATTTCCTATGTAGGGTTGTTGGCTATGCGTTGTTGCCAAGGATAAACTTATCATTCCAAAAAGAATGGAGTATAAAATCATTAACCAAAATCCCCATTTTTTAAGGTTTCTATATCCATAGACCATTACCAAGGATAGACCTGCGACTAATACCCTCACTAACTGCTCAGGTGCATTTGGTACACCAAATCTTTCAGCTATCCCAATTTCATTAGCATTTGCATCATAAAATACAGAGGTAAAAAGTAAAAGAATAGCACCAAAAAAATAGAAATAACAAATCAATGAAACACCTAACGGTCTTTTCAATTCAGCCACCTCCGTTTTGATAATTCTACCACATAATGTAATCAGGCTCATAAAATATCTTTGATCAACAGCCAATATTCAGAACTAAGCAGAAATATAAAAAAGCTACCGCAACAATCACGGTAGCCTCATTTATTAGTCAAAGACTATGATATTTCATATCCATTGAGTCCTTTGATTACATTTTTTCAGCAACAATTGTAAATGTCTTAGGAATCCCCTTGTCGAATACTTCTGATGAGAGGTTAGGTAGTTCTTCTAAGATCTTAATGAACAACCCTTCGCTTGCAACGGAAGTGACAATTTCTCCAATTGTCCACTTTCTTAAGCGAACTTTTTGAACAACAGGTTCTTTGTTCTCATAAGAGCTGAATTTAGAGAATGATATTTCCTTCTCCTCAAGGGATGTATCGAAATAATCACCCGTCACTTTATGTTTTCTGATATTTGCTGTAGTGCCTTTGGATGATATTAATTTGGTTGATATCGGATGGAAATCCTGTAGAATCAATCGCCCACCCTTGGCAAGCAACGTAGACACCACATTAAATAATGGATGCAAATCCTCAAAGTAATGAAGAATTCCAAATTCCATAAATACAATATCGAACTCCCCAGATAACTTGTCCATCGGTAAGCTTAGTACATCAGAAACGATATATTCCATCTTCACTTTGGCTGCAGCGGCTAGCTCTAGTGCATATGCTTCATTCTCAACGGAGAAATCTGCGATCGTAACATCTGCACCTAATAAGGCTAGCGCTACAGCTTTATTCCCATTGGAACCAAGTAGATTAATAATTTTTTTATCTTTAACCCCGTCCATATGTTCGAACGCGTTACCAATTCTTTTTATAGGATCATCTATGATCTTCTGTGCTGCTTCATTCGGCGTACCAAACCGATTAACCCATGCTTGATATGCTCCCGAATTCCAAGCACTTTTATTTTGTTGAAATGGTTCCACTTTCATTCCTCCATACCCTTATGCTGGGATTCAATAATTAAAATTTCCTTCCCTCACTAGAAGGAGACGTCAAGAAATCATACCATGTTCAACACATGTCTTCAATTTATTATTTAATTAATATCACTTTTTGTTAGATCATTTTCCTAAACCCTTGCACCTCATCTAACTTATACCCTAAAGACTCATAAAATCGATGAGCGTCCTTACGGTATGAGCTTGATACGAATATGATATAATAGCACTCTGCACGCTTCGCAATGTTCTCCATTTCATTCATGATCTTTTTCCCCAGACCTAAGCCCCTAAACTTAAGTGATATCACCACATTCTCAATGACCATGAAAGGTCTACAATCCCCCACAAGATCTTGACAAATAATCCCCATCACAGAACCAGCTAATACACCATCTACCTTTATTCCAGTGATTCGATAATTCACGTTGTCCTTTAGGTTCGCAAAAAGTTCTTGCATCTTCTTCACATCAGACGGACTGCCAATCAATTCCTCATATAATAAACCAAGTTCAGCTAAATCTTCATGTTCAATTGGATCTATACTTATCACGACACATCTACCCACTTTCTAATGCGATAATTCTATTCTTAAATGTTAATTAAACCAACCATGTGTTGGAATTTCAATCATGACTTTTCCAATCAATTTATCATAATCAATAAAAGGATACTCCCATGCATGCGAGTCAAAGCTTACGTTACGATTATCGCCTAAAAAAAAGTATTTATTAGCCGGTACGACGATAGGTCCATAATTATAATTCATTTTCTCTTGGATATAGGATTCGTTAACGATTAATTTATTTCGATATAGTTCTCCATCTTTGACTTCAATTTCATCTCCAGGTAACCCAATTAATCTTTTTACGTACCTTTTGTCTTCCTCTGGAGCTTGAAATACGATGATATCTCCATGATTTAAGCTAGTCATCCACATCATTTTCTCTACAATAAGGTGATCGTTGATCTGAATCGTAGGGATCATAGATCCTGTAGGTACTTTCATGGCTTCCGCTACATAAGTCCGAACAAATATCGATACAACAAGTGCGATCAGGATGCTAGGTAGATATTGTTTCATTAATCTCATCATTATTCCTCCTGATTTACATATCATATACAACTTGGTTCATTCATTAAGACGACAGATGACTGTATTTGTTTATCCGGAACATTCCAATATTTACGTAATAACGTCTCTTTAGATGCCTCAGACACGACTTGAAACCCATTAGGCTTCATGAAATCTATCTTCAGGTATGACTCCTTTATATGCTTGAGATGCATCATTAATAATATCATATATAGACTCCACATCGTATTCCCTGCATAAACGAATCATCAGTATCCATCCCTTTTAAAGTCTCATTTCAAAAACAACCTCATCATCCTCGATCTCTCCAGTTTCTGAGAATCCCATCTTTAAATACAATGCTCTTGCCGAGTCATTATCCGGATCAAAGGAAATTCTAATCGCAACAATATTCGTCATCGCTTTCATCGCTTCTATTATTTTCTTCATGCTAGCTTTCCCATAACCTTGCCCTTGAAAGCCTGCATCAATCATAAATCTTGGAATCCAATGGCACATGTCCTTCGGATCTGATTCACTATCGATTAGAGCAAATCCGATCATTTCTTTGTTCGCATAAATAGCGTACGGCAATAAATTGGGTTCCACCTTCGATTGTGCAATCGAATAAAGATTAGGCGCAATAAATTTCGTCTGATCTTCCTTTAGCTTTAATCTTATACATGCATTCCAGTTATTCCTATCTACTATTTTCAATTCAATCGTTGGTTCTATCATTTATATTCGCTCCTTCAGCATTTTCATCGTAAAAAAACTTACTTTTTGCCAATAATACAAATCCACTTTTTATTGTTATTTTCATGAAACTGCACTTCCTTAAATCCTATCTCCACAAATAACCGTTTCAATTCTTCTCTGTTTCTATACTCTTTCATGTGATAGTTTATTTTATATAATTCAGAGACAATCATGAAACACCCATTAGGTTGTAACACTCTATACACTTCTTTCACATCATTTTTTAAATCCGACTTAACTTACCCGTCATGACATCATGTTTATTTTTTCTAATCGAATCCTCAACAGATTTCTTTGAGTAATCAATCCCATACAATTTAACTTGTTCATTCAATCTAGATAGTGTGTGAAGTGTTTGGCCTCCACCACAGCCTATATCCAATATGGTATCATCTATTCTGATATGGATTTTTTTCAAAGCCCAATTTCTCATTCCAGCATGTGCGACATTCATGATACTTATCATGATAGATCCAACGATTCCCTTAGGATTTCCGCTCTGCTCTATTAATTTTGTTAATAAAGTCAATCTGACACCTCCTATTTCATGACTCAGATTACATAGTAACAGAAGACCATCTATAAATATAACAAATATTGGATTGTACTGCACCGAAAAAACGCACTACAAAAAAGCCCAGACATTCATAACCCTCTGGACTTCAATACATATTAAAAATGCACATAATCAATAATCGATGTGTGTACATAACTTCTCTCGTATCTTTAAAATCACTTAAATACTACTCCATCCTTCCGTCGGACTACTCGCGGAAGCATAACGTTTCTTCGGAATTCTTCCCGCTTCGAGTCCTAATCTACCCGCTTCAATAGCAAGCTTCATCGCCAATGCCATCTTTACGGGATCCCTTGCTCCCGAAACAGCTGTATTCAGCAATACTGCATCGGCTCCAAGCTCCATGGCGAATGTCGCATCAGAAGGACTACCTATCCCAGCATCTACAATGATAGGAACACTTGCTTGCTCAATAATAAACGATAGATTCAACGGATTAATAATACCTTGACCTGATCCAATCGGGGATGCACCTGGCATAATCGCATGAACACCTAACTCTTGTAGTCTTTTGGCTAACAACACATCATCTGACGTATAAGGAAGGACGATAAAACCTTCTTCTAGTAACATCTCGGAGGCTTTTAATGTCTCCAAAGGATCTGGCAACAACGTCTTCCAATCACCAATCACTTCCACTTTAATCATGTCACATAGGCCCGACGCTTTCGCTAATCTCGCAATGCGCACGGCTTCCTCCGCTGTGGAAGCACCTGCTGTATTCGGTAGTAATGTATATTTACTTACATCTAACATTTCTAGAAAATTAGGCTGAGTCGCCTCAAATATGTCCATTCGTCGAACCGCAAACGTCAAAATTTGTGCTTCAGATGCATCAACAGCTTCCTTTTGGATCTCAAAGCTTGGGAACTTACCCGTTCCTAGTAATAATCTCGAATTAAATTCATATGGTCCTATTTTCAACATATCAACCACCTCCTACAAAATGAACGATCTCAATACGGTCTCCGTCTGATATACCTGTCTTATCATGATTGGATTTCTCTAAAATTTGCTTATTCCATTCGATAATCACAATTTTGGTCTCTAAGCCAAAATGCACGAGCAAGTCAGTAATTGTCGTACAGTTACTAGGGATCTCAACTTGTTCTCCGTTAATCTCTATCTTCATGATGGAACACCTTCCTTCTTTAGATGAACATTCTCATGCCGATCAACTCGATAGGAATCTAGAGAAAGGTCCTTCTCTGTCTTTCCTTCGGCCCAATCTGCAACGAGCTTGCCCGTCATCGGACTAAGTAGAATACCATTACGATAATGGCCTGTTGCAGCATATAATCCTTTCCAATGTGGATGCTCACCCAAATACGGTAACCCATCTAGTGTCTGAGGACGTAGCCCACTCCATGCTTTCTCCCACTCTGCCTCGATAATACCTGGTAAAAGGTGCTTCGACGCTTCTAAGAGCTTGGAAATCCCACCTAGAGATACCTTGCGATCATAGCAATGTGCCTGCGCGGTTGCTCCAATAACGATACGTCCTCCCTTCTTAGGGACTAAGTAACAACCATGACTAAAAATCGTAGATTGAATTAACGGTGTATGACTCAGAACAGAGAAACACTCCCCCTTAACCGGATAAATAGGACATGTTAATCTAGCCTGTGCAAGAAGAGGTCCACTCCACGTTCCTGAAGCAATGATGACTCTATCAGAATAGAGGGTTCCTTCACTAGTCATCACTCCAGAAATCCGTCCTTGGTCAAGAAGAAGAGATTTCACTTCGGTGAACTCCTTTATTTGTGCTCCAAGTACTGCTGCAGCATGTGCAAATGCAGAACATAACTCTGGAGCGTCTACTTGGCTATCTTCTCCAACGAACATAGCCCCTCTTATTTCCGAGGAAATACTTGGCTCTCGCTGTCTCACTTGTTCCGTCGACAACCACTCCGCTTGCTCTCCCGCTGTCTTTTGAAAAGCTAATGTTCGCTGGATTTCTGCCACATCTGCATCAGTTACCGCTACTCGGAGTAAGCCCTTACGCTTCAGTCCAATATCTATCCCTGTTAACTCACTCAAATCAGTAGCGAGTTGAGGAAATAAACCACGGCTGGCCCGCGCCAAATCGAACATTGGCCCAGCTTCATGTATTTCAGCTTGCGCTGCAAGCATCCCGGCTGCAGCTGACGAAGCTTGGCTTCCCACACGATCACGCTCTAAGAGTATGACCTTCATCCCTCTCGCGGACATATAATAAGCAATAGAACTTCCGATAACTCCCCCACCTACGATAATGGCATCTAATGGCTTCATTTATGATCCATGTCCTCCTAAAAGTTGCTGAGCATAAGCTTCTTGATTAGCATCGAAATAACTAAATTCGGAAGCATACCACTAACTATTTAATGCCTCTCGGTAGTCCTTCACCGACTTTAACGGATCATCGCTTTGCGTAATGCCCGACAATATAGCAATTCCAGCTGCACCAGTTGCGACAATCTGCTGTACATGATTAGGCTTAATTCCTCCAATCGCAATCACTGGGATAGGAACCTTCTTTACTACTTGATCTAAGGCTCTTGTTCCTCTAGGTCCCTGACCAGGTTTAGAATCTGTCGAAAAAATATGTCCATACAATAGATAATCAGCACCTTGTTTGCACATCTCCTCAGCTTCATGAACATCATGAACAGAACGTCCTATTCTCAATCTTGGAAAAGTTCTCCTGACTACCTGCACAGCTAAGCTACGGTAACTTAGCTGTACACCTCCCACACCCGTCGCCCAAGCTACGTCAACTCGGTCGTTAATGAATACTTTACTGAGAGGTACTCCACACGCCTTCAAAGCATGTACTCCCTCCCAGATTTCAGCTGCACTACATGATTTCTCCCTAAGATGAAAGGCCGTTACATAAGGATGAATAAGCGTAGCTATCCTCGTATAACGCTCCAATTCAGATTGACCATTTGAGATCACATGTAACTCTCGTCCGGGCATTTTCTTTCCTCCTACTCTTTTCGTAAGTACAACTCAAGATAAGAAACCAACAAAAAAAGCCGCCCTCTGCTTAGAAGGTGGCTCTATAACCATAGTCAAAAGAATGCAGACGTATATACGCATACAAACCTATCTTAACCAAAGCTCTTAAGCTCACTTCCCTACGCTGGTATAATCCAGATCAGGTTCAAAGGGTTTGGAATCACACACTTCCGTCTCAGCCAAATAGCACCCCTAGTGATCTAACGTATTCAATTGGATACATACTAACATAGATATTGGAAAATTTGAACCCCTTATCTACAGAGTCGGTTCTGGTTCTATGATTGCCTTCATTTCTTCAAAATTCGATAGCCTGTAACTTCAAGTCCTCTTCCTTTGTAAAATTTATGGTCCGATATCCCAGATTATTCACGAGATTCAGTCCTTTTCTCCCATTGCTCTCCTACTTTCCTACTAAATTTTCAATCTGAAATGACGATAATATATATAGAATTAGATAGTGTTGAAAGGGGCAATTTCATAATGAGGTTTACAGTAAAAACAAAATTCGTTGCAGTATTTGCCAGTCTGATCGTTATGATAGGAGCCTTTTCCTGGTCGGATATTAGTAGGATTCAGAAGCTTACATCAAATAACGTACAAACTGTTCAAGTATGGTTGAAGGGGATTGAAACCATCCAAGCCATCAACTATCACGTAGAACATATCGATTTTGCACAATATAAAATTCTAGCCACTAAAGTCGTACAGGAGCGTACCGATTTATTCACAGATATCTCCAGTACAATGGCTAAAGTCGATGGTTTATTATTAAGCTATCAAGATTCACTAGATAATGATAAAGATAGAGCTAATTTCACGAAGTTAACAGCAGAATGGAAGATATTCAAAGAAGCTTTCGCTACATTTGAAAAGTCGGAACTCTATTCAGTGGAAATAAGAGAAGCAACAACAAAAATAGCGGAATCCCTTGGTAAGGTGAAACAATTGGTCACTCCCATTGTGCAATTTAATCACGATGGAGCTATAGCTGCTGAACAAGACAGCAAAGATTTATCAAGCTCTAGCATGATCCAGTTATTAATCGGTCTCGGTACGATGGTCATGTTTATCATTATTGTAGGATCAATCCTTATTCGAAGCATCTCTGTTCCTGTGAGAAAAGTGTCAGAAGCACTCAATCGTATTGCGGATGGTGATCTTACTGTAGAGACAATCGTCGTCAAAAATAAAGACGAAATTGGAACCATGGTTCTTGCTGTTAATCGTATGGTTGTACACTTGAGAGAATCAGTTAACCAAATGCTAAGCGCTTCTCACAAAGTGGCTTCATCTTCTGAACAGCTACTCTTTAACTCTAGAAATAATGCTGATGCCTCCAATCACGTTACCCTTTCGGTTCAAGAAGTTGCCACCGGTGCAGAAATTCAAGCCCAAAGCTCCTTGGATTGTAGCCGAGCTATGGATGAAATGTCCTCAGGGATACAACGAATTGCTGAGACAGCATCTGATGTATCGGAGCTTTCTCTATCTGCAACTGAGCATGCAAAGACGGGAACCGAATCTATGCAACGGGTCTCACATAAAATGCAAGCAGTCAGTACAGCTGTGGATAATGCCAACGGAGTATTGAAGGAATTGGAGATTCACTCCAATAATATTAGTGAAGTCTCCACTTTAATAGGAAATATTTCATCGCAAACGAATCTACTAGCATTAAATGCAGCTATCGAAGCAGCACGCGCTGGTGACGCCGGCATGGGATTTGCAGTAGTGGCTAACGAAGTACGTAAGCTGGCCTCCCAAACGGAAGAATCTGTTCAAAGTATTTCAGCATTAATCAATAACATCCAAGCAGATTCAGCAAGGGCCGTTCAAGTAATGAATGAAGGTCTAATAGAAGTGAATGAAGGTTTACATGAGGTTAGAGAAGCTGAGAAAGCATTCCATCAGATCTTTAAATCTTCTGATATGGTTGCCCTGAAAGTGCAAGAAACGGCAGCAGCAGCTGAACAAATGGCAGCAAGTACGGAAGAAGTCGCTGCAACAGTAACTAATGTAGGTGCTGTAGCCCAGCAAACATCGGCTACAGCTCAGACCGTAGCCTCTGCTGCTGAAGAGCAGTTGGCATCTACGGAAGAAATTACAGCTTCTGCTAAGAGCTTGCTGGATATTTCTCAGGATTTATTCAAGGTTGTAAATACATTTAAGACTGACAAAACACATCTCTAACATCTTACAATACGTATTATTCAACCTTAACCCAAGCTTTTACAGTTGGGTTATTTATATGACTAGAAACCGTCCCTATTCTTCTCCCCACTCCTTAAATAGCTTTATCATCTCTTCTAAATTCCTTAACCCACCTGCGCCTTCAAAATGTCCATCTTTTATCCAACATCTTACCCAGTCATTGTCATCACGATCTATAATAATTTCATTTAATTGTTTATCTTCTAGTTCAGTTTCAAGCAATGGAATGGTTACTCTCCATCCGGGCGTATCAATCGATTCAATCTTCACTACATGTGTTTGCTCCCATTCATCATCACAATAACTTTCATACCAACCTTCTAACCATTTAAGGTAACTCATCAGTCTCATCCTCTTTCTTATTAATTTTTTTGTTCTAATGCTTCTCTTTCACATGGCTAATCCAGAAGTAATCCATAACATAAGAGAACACAATCCCTACCATGTATCTTATTAAATCAACACTTAAGAAACCTCTTCCTAATATGAGTGCTCCGAGCACGGTTGATCGTATGCTATTGATCCACTCTGCTTGGTACAACTGACTGAATTCAATAGTAAAACTAAAGAGTACACTCAGATACACAGACACCATTAATCTTTGTTTTAAGAGCAATATCCTACAACCGAAATAAACCATACTTGCCCAGAAGATATCTCCGAAATGTCTTGAAACAAATATGGGTATTACATCTGTTAGAACTCTCGAGCTAATCCCTAGAATGATTACCGTAAAGAATACAATAATATAAACTACTCTAGCTTTCAAATAAGCCAATGATATGTCATCCTCCCTTAACATTTCTCACTTTTTTGTTTGGTCTGAATAACAAATTCTTATGTACATATAAGGGTTCATTGTAGCGTTGGCCGGAACTGTTTGCAACTGCTCATGATCATCAGTAGACGATTTTTCCACATGAAATGTAAGCTTACCTATCCATAACTCACTTTCGACAATGAAAAAGAGTCATCTAGTAGGAACAATCATCCATACCTCATGACTCTTAGATTATAAACGATCAATCCACCTAAGTACGACTCGATCTCTCTATCTTATACGCGTTTTTCTCTCGGTCCAATTATTCCATCCATCGCATGTCTTAACGCCGTAAACGGATGACTCCATAACATACGCGGTCCAGCATACTTCATAACTGTCTTAATCTGCAGTCGCCGATCCGGTTTATAGCAGTGAATAGGGCATTGCCCACAAGTTTTTTTCTCCTCACCAAAACGACAGTGTTCTAGGCGAAGATGGCTGTACTGAAGAAGTTCTAAGCAATTTGCACATAGTTCAACAGAGCCATGTTCTACCCTTTTGCTTCGAGTATGTCCATGTCCCACACAATATTTGTTGATCATGATAGCAACGATATTTTTCTCCCGAAGAATACGTGGACCATTGTTTTTAGTTGGTTTAGTCCGCTGATGTGTTTTCACAGTTTCAGCCATGGTTATACACCTCTCTTCATGTTAACCAGGCTATTATACTTCTAAATTATATCGTTATAATATTACATATATCTCACCTAAGCGATTCTAAGCTTTCTCCTCTGAAGGCTTGATCGCAATCAAGATCAGCAACCCACCTATTCCTCCAAGCGCAGCCATAATGCTAAACAGGATCCAGTGATTCACATTCTGTAACAATGATACGATTGGAGGACCAAGAGATACCCCGATAAATCTCGTACTGCTATATAAGGATGTAATTGTCCCTCTTTGTTCTTTCTCAATTCCTTCCGTAATTAACGCATCCATACAAGGAAGAGCGATTCCTATTCCTGCACCGCAAAGAGAAAACAGACTAATCACAAACACAATCTGACTACTAAAGCCAGTAATGATTAGACAAATGGTTATAAGCGCCATCCCACCGAACCCGATCCATTTCATGCGGCTCTTATCCTGTCCAATCACTTTCCCACCGATGTAGGAGCTCAAGCAAAGAACTGCAAGTGGAATCGCCAGCACCAATCCTTTGAGAACTCCATCAAGTTTATATTTCGATTCTAGGGTATCTGATAAATAGAAGAGCACTCCGAACAATATAAACATACAGATGCAACCTACAGCAAAAATGGCATATAACCAACGGCCTTTTTCCTTCAACGCATCTTTCGTTCCCAATAGAAATTTCTTTAAAGATACGTCGGACGCGTCCCTTTTGGGAGATTGGACAAGAAATATGACGAGCACTAACGAGATCATACAGAGTATCGGGATACTAATAAAGGGTAAGTACCATAACACAATCCCGAGTGCCGCTCCTAAGATCGGACTAATGACTTTTCCCAATGTGTTCGCGGTTTCAATAATTCCTAAGCCCTTACTTACCTCTTCCTCTTGGTCAAACATATCTCCCACTAATGGGATAACAATAGGAAATGCTCCCGCTGCGCCGATTCCTTGAAGAAATCTCCCCCCAAGTATGATCCAGTAAGCTGTCATATCAGCCGTTAGCCATGCTGCAATCGCAGAGATCGCTCCCCCCACTGCAGCAATGATTAGACTTGGAATGATAACTTTTTTCCTACCGAACCGATCAGACAGATAACCCGCAATAGGAATTAATAGTATAGCCACAATCGCATACACCGTAATTAACATACTTACTTTGAAAGAACTAACATGAAGTTCCCGTGAAATTAGCGGTAAAATAGGAATTAGCATGGAGTTACCAAGCGTCATGATGAGCGGAATGGAGGCAAGTGCAACCAAGTCCCACTTCTTATTCTTCATTCTTAAACCACCTTTAGGGTACTTCAGACATACCTATTGTGGTTTAATTGTTCCAGTCATATTCATATTACCAATTTAAAAGGGTGAAGATTGAAAAATAGGCTCTCACAAAGAGCCTATTTCTCGTTCTCCTTATATGTCCGGAGTGGTAGAAATGATTCCATAACAGCCGGGTCATCCGATTCGACGTACCTCTTAAGTACGGATAATTTATTCTCCCAGAAGCGTTCGTAGTTTGAAAGCCATTTCTTAAGTTCAAGTAGTGGCTCAGGATCTAATCTATAACGCGTTTCTCGGCCAACCTTCTGATCTTTTACCAGTCCAGCGTCGGCAAGCACTCTTAGATGCTTGGACACAGCTGTACGACTCATTGTAAAATGCCCGCTTATGATGGTTACCGACATCTCCTGATCACCGAGCAAGCGCAGTAGCCTGCGGCGTGTTGGGTCGGCGATTGCTTGAAATACATCATGCTTAGATGCGGACTCAGCCATCTTAGACCTCAATAATCTTTCTAAGCGAATCCACCAATCCAACCCATCCATTCGCCATTCTCTCGCGTACAATGGCATGTGTCTCTCCAAATTCAGTAATACTATCTGCATCCCAACCTGAATGAGTGAGTGTAAATTCTGTTGTACCCTCCAACTCAACTAACTCGAACGTTATTGCCCAATCTTTACCCCAATTGAAGGAAAGCTTGTGTGGCGGATCAATAACTGTTACTTTACAAGGCGATTTACCGAAAGGTCCTGCTTCCAAATGAAACTCATAACCTTCGATCGGTTGAAAATCATTTGGCATGAACCATGCCGCTATTCCCTCTGCAGTCGCAACAGCGTTCCACACCTTTTGAATCGAAGCCTTAAGGATAAGGGTTTGTACAATATCCGGTATGTCCTCTGTTGCTTGTATATGTTTGTTTTCCATTTAAAGACCTCCATTAATGTATATTTCTATTCTGTAATTACGATACCATTTGGTTTCATGTCAAACACAAGTCCACGCTTGTTAGCATATCTCAAAAACTTCCCGAGCATACCGCAAACAAATATATGCAGAAAAAGGTGGCCTCGCGGGACCACCTAGCATTTACTCTAAGATCGCATCATTCACAAACATAACCTTACTTCTCAAGAAAACGTTGATATTTCTTACCCCTCATAGGGTTTAGTTTATCAAGACGTATTTCTCTGAACCTACATCTGTAATGAAATGACTCGGTTCTCCAAGACTGTACATATGAAGTAGATGCATAGCACGTGTACAAACCGTATAAAATAGTTTCCGTTCACTCTCACGAGCATATAACTCATTGGAGGCGTTATATATTATTACAGCATCAAACTCAACACCCTTAGCTAAGTACGACGGAATAACCAAGGTCCCTTTTACAAAAGATGGTGTTGTCTTCGTCACTTTTTTCAGCGTCAGATGGTCCTTAAGAGCTTCATACACCTGCTCGCTCTCCATAAGCGTCTTACAAATAATCGCTGTATGTTCATAACCTTGGTCATTTAGAGCTTTAATATCTTCAATGATCTTCTGATGAAGTTGATCTCGATCTGTTTCAATTACAACAATCGGTTTATCACCTTGGCGATTAAATGGGACAATTCTTTCCCCACCAGGCATCATACTACGGGTGAAATCCACAATCTCATAGGTTGAACGGTAGCTTCTTATAAGAGATATCACTTCTGTCTGCTGTGGACCGTACAATTGCTGAAGCGATTCCATACTATCAAGCACTGATGCATGTGCATAAATCCCTTGATTCAAATCACCAAGTGCTGTCATGCGGGCGCGCGGAAACAATCTTTTTAAATATTCAAGTTGGAAGGGAGCATAATCCTGTACTTCATCTATGAACACATACCGAATCGCACTGTTCGTCTGGAAGCCTTTGACCAATTCCTGTAAATATAGATAGGGTGTCGCATCCTCATATGATAACTTACCCTTCTTAAGGTCAGCTACCGTAATTTCGCTAATTTCATCCCAAAATACAGGTAACGAACTCTGCCCGCTAACGACTTGAAGAAGTTCGTTGTTGAGAAATAGTTCACGATACAATCCCTTTGCATCCACGAAACGTTTGCGTTTGATCCATTTACGAACGGGTTTAAGCCATTCATTCACGATCATACGAGCTAGTAGATCCCGCTCCTTCTCATAATCATCAAAGGTATCCTTCTTCTTATGTTGTTTCCGTCGAACATGAGTATACGCTTTCTGATACTCATCAGCACTTAGCAGATCAATCTGATTGTCCACCCAAGCTGCCTCTCTCTCCTTTTTAGCGAATACTGACAATTCCTTCAGCATCCATTCCCGCATCAATTCAATGCGATTCGCGAGCTCCACGCTGGGTTCAAAGCTATAGAACTTCTCCTTCATCGTATCAGAAGATATAATCATTCTTCCTTGGAATTGAATGGGTCTAAACATCATTCCGCGAGACTCTAAATACCCCTTGTACCGGGTAATGACCTCTATATATGCAGGAGAAGATTTAAAATTTATGGATGCCCTCTTTACTTCAAGTGAGTGTCCCTCGTCTGTCTGTAGCATAGTTTCCATTTGTGTAAATATATCTTCAAGTTCAAATTCTTTGGCTAGTCGAAAGTCTAAATAGGCCTGAAAGGTTGTTTGTTGCATATTCTCTTCCCCAAGCTCCGGAAGAACCGAAGACACATAACTATTAAACAGAGGATTTGGCGAGAAGAGAAGAACTTGATCTGCTTTCAAGATCGCACGATATTTGTAAAGTAAGTAGGCAACACGCTGTAGAGCAGCAGATGTTTTACCACTACCAGCCGAACCCTGAACAACCAACATCCGACTCTTGTCATTACGAATTACCGCGTTTTGTTCCTTTTGAATCGTGGCTACGATGCTCTTCATTTGGTTATCAGCACTGTGACTAAGCACCTGTTGAAGTAGCTCATCACCTATCGTCACGCCAGTGTCAAACATGACATCAATTTGGGCGTTACGAATGACGAACTGCCGTTTAAGCTTCATTTCCCCATTAATCTCGCCCATAGGTGTATCATAACTAGTCGGTCCCGGTGCACCATCATAGTATAGACTTGATACTGGCGCACGCCAGTCATATACAAGAAATTCCTCATCATCGTCATCCAACAATGAAGCTATACCAAGGTAAATCGTTTCATTGTTATTCGATCCATCTTCTTCAAAGTCAATCCGTCCGAAATAAGGAGACCTAACAAGTAACTTCATTTTCTTTAGAGACTCCGAGGACTGAAGGTGACTCCGTTCTCGCTCTGATAATACCTGAGACTGTTGCCGAAGACTGGTAGAAGTTTCGCCTAAGTCATCCGAACTACTAAAATTTACTCTTACTTCGTCCCAGAACTCCTTACGCAAATCTACGACGTCACCGCGTACAGTTCCTACTTCTCGTTGAAGTTTCTCAATTCTACGTGTAACTTTGGTCGTTACTTCATCGACTCGGTGCTGTTCGTCACGCCATTCCTGATCGCTCGTGCCCATGATCGTTTCATCCCCTTGCTTGGTTTGACAATATTATTGAACCATGCTATAATATAGTAATATTTTGAATTTATATGCTTTTATTCCAATTACATAATACGATCTATTGTAGCAATCTACGAAATAGAAATCAAATAACATCATATGTAACCTTCAAACGGATATCATCTTTTAATAGATGATATCCGTTTCTTGTGTAACCATGTTATATTCTTATCTATTCATGCTCATACAACGGCATCAAATAAAGGAACAATGTCAATCCCGTCCGCCGAGATCCGTACTAATCCTTTGTCCGACATACGAATTTCCGGAATAACGACAAGTGCAAGTAATGATAAAGTCATGAACGCATTATTAAGAGTACAACCCGCCCGTATTAATGCATGACTTATGGCCTCTGACTGAAGTGCCACCGTCTCGAACGGTTCTGGTGACATCAACCCGCCAATAGGAAGTGGAAATGACGTGATCTCATCTTCCGTCACCATAACTACTCCACCCTGCATATCTGCAGCGAGGTTTCCTGCTTTAGCCATGAGTAAATCATCATTTCCAATAACCGTCAAATTGTGACTATCATGTGCTACTGTCATTGCGATTGCTGCTGGAATGTTCAAACCAAGTCCCTTCAGTATACCAAGTGCATGTCCTCCATTTAATCCATGCCGTTCAAATACACCCATTTTACATAGATCGTCCGTTGAATCAAGATTCACATGATGATTCTCTACTTTAACTCGGACTTTCCTTTCACGAGTATCCACGTGATTCTCAACGACTTCAATCGCCTTAACAATGAGACCACCGTCGGCTATAGGAGCCACTATTTGGAAATCCAATTCAACCAATTGGCGACCAATATGAACGGTCTCGAAAGCTTCCTTAGGAATATTATACCCTTCCCATGTCGTCGTCATGACGCCATTCTCAGCAACAACCTGACCTGAAGCAATGGTCAACACCACATCAACATCAGCTAAATTCCCATCAAGTAATATAATATCTGCACATGAACCCGGAGTGATAGATCCAATATCTCTGGCAACTCCAAACCGTTCAGCCGTATTAATGGTTGCCATTTGGAAGGCCGTCACAGGTTTAACACCTTGGGCAATGGCATGGCGCACTACAAAATTCATATGCCCTTCTCTCAGTAGAGATTCAGAACTTCGATCATCCGTTACTAGCATCATTCGTCTTGTATCTATGCCACTTTCGGTATGAGCTTTAATCGTCTCTGCCACATCATGCCAAGCAGATCCTTGGCGCATTTTGGCATACATCCCAAGTCGGATGCGTTCAATAACATCTTCCTTAGTCACACATTCGTGATCTCCACTCACTCCGCTAGCCGCGTATACCGGCAGCCGCCAGTCATCCGACTTCCATGTGAAATGACCATCAGCATATTTCCCCGCACGAAGTGTCGCCTGAATTTCGCGAATCATCTTGTCGTCACCATAGACAACACCAGGGAAGTTCATCACTTCTCCTAATCCAATCATATCTGGGCCCCAACTTAGCGCTTCAGCTACTTCTTCTGGTCCAATGAACGCTCCAGTTGTCTCGAGTCCAGGATGAGTTGAAGGAACACATGAAGCCACCTGCATATAGGCTGCAAGAGGCGTGGTTCTTGCTTCTTCTAACATAAACCTCAGACCTTTAAGACCCATTACATTGGATATTTCATGCGCATCGAAGAAACCTCCAGTTGTACCAAGCGGAAGTACTGCCTTTGCGAACTCCGTAACGGTAAGCTGGGTACTTTCAATATGACAATGCCCGTCTAAAAGACCGGGAGCTGCGTATTTGCCTTTTGCATCAATTACAATAGTGTTCTCATCCAAGGCATGACTAATATCCTTACCGACATATGCTATTCTTGAACCCTGTATCGCTATCGACATTCCAGGTAGTATTTCCCCAGAAACAACATTCACTAGTTTAACATTGACCACCGCTAGCGTCGCCTTAAGATCCCCACGAGCTGTGGCTACAAGCTCAGGCATACAATCTGCTAAAGTCGATCTGTTCGATTGAAATAATTGTGTCATATTAAACCCTCCTAAAATCTCATGATGTAATAAACATCAAATTTGTTATAAGCTTGTTATGTATTATAAATGCATGTCACCATAACGTAAATTAATATTTCATAAAATCAAGAAAATCAATTCAAACGGCATGATTAGCGTTACATATTATTACATTAGGAGGCCCAACTTATATTAGTATTATTTCCCCCAGTTAGCCTGACAATCCGTCATTTCAAGAAGACACGGCTACACCGTCCCTTATGGATGGGCGTCCGTCTCTTCAGAAATATAAGAAGTAGAGTATCATGAAACTCATCCTTTCTTATATTTGAAAAAAAGACTACCTTAAACGATCAAGGTAGCATATTTCTATCTTTTCCATAGCTTGTTTAACTTTTTCCACCATCTTACCGAATTCGATTTAGCCTCATCTTTATCCTCATCATATCTGTGATTGTTATCTACTAGCCGATTAAGCCTATTTAATTGAAGCCCATAGTCATACATCGATGCAGCTACAATTGCTAGTCGGTATGATGCTTTGCCCTCTTGTTCGATATAACACTTAAGGGTTCCTTTGATAAATTCATCACTACTTTCTTCCATCAATAAAGCTTCTGTCGTATTGGGCTTCAGCTTATGATCGAATTTAAGTAGAATATGTTCATGAAATTTCGTTAACATTTCAATTTCTACGATGAAATCTTGGTCCGTATTCGATATTCGTTCCGATTGGAAGTAATGATCTTCGATCGTTTCCAGTACTTCTCGGCCCTTTTCCAATGCATGAAGCATTTGCTTATACACAACTAAATGCCTGCTTTCATTGAATGAGTTCCGTTTCATTTTCTTGTGTTCTTCTTCAAACAATACATACTTATCAGAGAGGGCTCTTATGTCACCTTCCAATTTGTTCTTTTCATCTCTAAATATATTTTCTTTCATTTCATCTGTAATTGATGTCCTGAGCAATAATGACATTTGATCAAAGATACCATGAATCTGTCCATACAATTGCTGCTTTGGTTTCGGTGGAATGACTAATATATTTATTAAAAAGGCCGAAACGATCCCAATAATACTAAGTGAGAATCGATTCAAAGCGAAATCCCACTGTCCTGAGGCTTCCATAACGGAAATTACAGTAACTAACGTCAACCCAATCGTGTCCCCCATATTAAGTTTCAGACAGATCATTATGACTAGAATACAAACAAGTCCAACCGCAATCGGCTCACTCGAGAAAAAATAACCCGCAAGCATCGCAATAACTGCGCCCAACGTATTGGTCTGGATTTGATCCAAAAAATAACGCCACGAACGATAAATCGAAGGTTGCATAGCGAATATAGCAGCCACAGCAGCAATCACGGAAGGGGCTAGATTAAGCCAAGAACTAAGATATAGCGCAAGGGTTACCGCAATCCCTGTTTTTAGCATACGCGCTCCAAAAGTCATAGCTAACTCTCCTTCACAATAAGTTATAAATGTATTACCCGATTCACGGAAAAATGTTTCAATAGCGTTTGTTGTGCTATTATGCATGAAATCTAAAAGATTGCTCATACTAATTCTGGAAAACAAAAGTATGAATGAGGTGAAATGAAACATGAGAACCATTACTCAACTAGCATTATCATCGGTGATCGTTGGTCTTATCGTGAGCGGAACACAAATCGTTTATGCAGATCCGGCTGTTCCTTCTATGGAACCCTCCCATCATAATAGACAACACCGACATCATCAACACGGTGGAATCACAAGAGATGCAGCTCAATTACTTGGCATGGAACGTCAGGATTTATTAAAAGAATGGCAAAAGGGAAAGACCCTTGTTCAAATCGCACAAACACAAAAGGGCTGGAGCGAAGAAACGTTCCTCCAAAAATTAAGTGACATTGAGTTCAAGAAGATAGACGAAGCCATTAAATCGGGTAAGATAAGTAAAGAACAAGGTGCACTAATCAAGAAAAAATTACCTGACAAGCTGAAGAACGTTCTGAACCATAAACCTGGCAATCACCATGAACGAATGCCCGGCACTTTTTCACACCTTTAATCTGATAGATTTATCAAACCAAGTTTTAAATAGTTTGCATTCCGTCTCAAACACAATTTGAATAGGCGCTAAAACTTTAAAATCCTAACTTTGTAGTTAGGATTTTTGTTGTTTCCTTTGAAATTATGATAATTTCTTCTTGTCAGGAGCCAGCACGGGTACTTCAAGTAAATCCAGAACAAACATGAAGATTGGCACTCCAAGAATAAGTCCCCATACGCCTAAAAAGTGTTCAAACACGATTAGAACGGTAAACGTATAAAAGATAGGCAAGTGCGTTTTGGAGGACATAAATTTAGGATTCATAAAGTAGGCTTCAAAAGCATGCAATGCCGCAACCATCGCAAGCACATACACTACTTTGATGATTCCACCCATTTTAAAGGCAATAGCACACAAAGGGACTAATGAGACAAAGACACCTACAACAGGGACTAACCCTAACAGAAAGATCATAATTGCTAGAGCGAACAAGTTAGGGAATCCCATAATCCAGAGAAATAGTGTTGAAATAATGCAATTGATGATGGAAATCAGGAATTGAACTTCAATCACTTTACCGAATGAGAATACGAACTTCTTACCAAAGTAAGCTAACTCATCATAGAAATAAGAAAATTTGCTATCCTTAAATTTAGCACTGAACTGCGTAACTTTCTCCTTCTCTAGCATGAAAAACAAACTCATAATAAGAGCAATTCCAATGTTAAAGCTCCAAGCGCCTATATTAGAGACTGTCTTCATAATAATACTCCAGCCTTGATCCACATAACTCGCAACATCAATCTTACGGAGAGACTCCATTAAATAATTCATCACTTTATTATCCGTTGGCTCAAAGGATTTACTATAAAAAGAAACCACTTGTGCTACAAGATCATTAAGCTGCGTTATGACCTTAGGAGCATAATTATATGTACCTACTGTTAAAACGGTTAGAACTAGAGCATAAAGAATAACAATCATTGCTATACCATTAATTTTAAAACGACTACTAACTTGTTGGGTGAGAAAAGAATGAAGTCGATTAACCAGATAAGTAATGATAAACGTGATTAATAAAAGGTTCATCATACTTCTAAATAAGTAAAGCGCTAAGACCAGCGTTGTTAGAACCACTATCCTTCTAACTGGCGGGCTTTGGAGAGATTCTTTAAAGGATGTCATCAGTATGGTTATGCTCCTAGTGTTCAAGGTATTTTTTAAAATATAGGTAACGTCTTCTTCACTTCAATTCACTATGGTCTATTGTATCATTAGACTCATACTGTTGAAAAGTGTGATCATACCTGAAAATATATTTGACGCACGATACAATAACCAATTTGGGAATTTAGCTTATCTCATTCCATCAAAAATTAAAATCCCCTTAAAAATATACAAAACATTTTTATAAACTCTTAAGGATTGAATTCGTAACTTCTGATACACTGGTATCTATATAGATTGAACTAAAGACGAACCCCCATATTCATGATTCTCTTAGAAATGATTGAACTTGTGAGCGCAAACTTTAGTGCAATCTATCTAGTAAGCGCGCATATATTAAAGGGGGATTTGAAGTAAATGACTGACAAAGAATTAGGAAATCCAGGAAATGAATCATCCGAAGTAAAACCAGAAGAATCGAACTTAGACAATAACACGAATAATGAAAGTGTAGTTGAGTTAAGCGAATCGACGAACATTCCAACTTCAGAGCCACTTGACTTGAAAGAGGATACGATTATTCCTCCATCGCTAGATGCACAGAATCTATCAGACAATGCTTCTGCTCCTACTCCAACATCAAGTGGGAACAGTAAGATATGGATGGGGCTTTCACTTGTACTTGCTGTCGCACTTGTTATCGTCCTTATTAAACCGCCTTTTAGCGGTGGAAGTAATAAAGCCGTAGCTACCGTAAATGGCGTAGATATTACTAAGGACAAACTGTATGACCAATTGGTTACGATTGGTGGTGCTCAAACACTAGAAAACCTTATTACTGAGGAACTTATTGAGCAAGAAGTCAAAAAAGCGAATATCACCGTTACTGATGCAGATCAGACTAAGGAATTAGAATCTCTTAAGAAGAGTCTTGGAACTGAAGAAGCATTCAATCAAGCCCTTACTCAAGCTGGCATGACATTGGAAGACCTCAAGAAAGAAATGAGTGTTCAGGTAAAAATCCGTAAATTGGTAGAACCACAAGTGAAGGTAACTGATGCTGATATCAAGAAATATTTCGAAGAAAATGTCGGTGCATTTGATACAGCAGAACAGGTACGAGCTTCGCACATTCTAGTTGCTACTAAAGCAGAAGCGGAAAGTATCTTGAAGGAACTTAAAGGTGGAGCCGATTTCGCTACCCTTGCCACTGCTAAATCTTTGGATACAAGATCCAAAGAGAAGGGTGGAGATATGGATTTCTTCGCTCGGGGTGCAGTTGGTGACGAGAATTTTGAAAATGCAGCCTTCGCTCTAGATAAAGGCCAACTAAGTGGCGTTGTCCAATCAAGTGGCGGATTCCATATCATTAAAGCAACTGATCACAAAGATGCACACAAAGCAACTTTGGAAGAGAAATCAACAGAGATTAAAGAGCTGTTAACAAGTCAACAAATTACAACTTTATCTTCAACTTGGTTGACTACGATCAAAGAAAAGGCCGACATCAAGAACACATTGGAAAAAGAAGAGGTACCTGCAACAGAAGCAGTAGAAACACCAGTAAAATAAATATTCCAATAAATAGACCGCATGGGGTATTCTCCATACGGTCTATTTTCTATTTTCATTCCTTTATTGATGCCAATGTGATACTGATACTTAAGAGAATGCTCACATTTGCCTTCTTTCATTAAATGTAGGGAATCAAATATAGGTCTTATATCCCTGAGGCAATAATTATTAAGACCTATGATGTAGACTCTTTCTCCTATATAATGATAATATATAGACAAGAAGTTACATGAATTAGGAATTAGGAGGATGCTTACTATGTCTTGGCTATTTAAACTTCCACTTCACCAAAAAGTTATCGCTGGATGTTACCTTGTTGCTGCTCTTTTCTCTCTTCCTGTCTTTGTTACCTTTATTGTTATAGGAAAGATTTTTGTTGGAATTATATTAATTGTGTTACTCCTAGCTCTTACATACCCTCTTTCACGCTTTATCGAGAAAGCGCTGTCATCATCTTTTGATGAGATATCTATCGTTACTTCCCGTATTGCCCAAGGTGATTTTACGGAACGGGCCAGTGAAACAGGTTCCATGACCGCATTGAATCAGTCCTTCAATAGTATGATTGATAAACTCACTACGATACTAACTGATGCCTCTGGCATTACGAAACAAGTCATGGGAACAAGCCGAGGTATTACAGACAAGAATCAAGAACTAAAACTAGTCATGACACAAGTTGCTCATTCTTCGCATGAACTAGCTGTCGGAGCCAATGAAATTTCTCAAGATATTGCAGGTATGACAGAGTCCATTCAGGATATTGAAGAAAAGGTAAGTAATTATACTCTTTCAACTAAAGCTATGAATGAACGTTCTATACATACCCTACAACTCGTGGAAAGCGGTCGTGAATCCGTCGCAAAACAATCTGAAGGCATGAAAAAAAATATTCACGCCACTCAACAGGTTTCCAATTCCATTGATGCCCTATCCAGGAGCGCAAAGCGTATTTCTAGAATTACAAAGTCTATTTCTGATTTAGCAGAACAGACAAATCTACTATCCCTCAACGCTTCCATTGAAGCAGCACGTGCTGGAGAACATGGTAGAGGATTTGCCGTTGTAGCTCAAGAAGTGCGTAAATTAGCTGAAGAGTCAGCAACTTCCACGCAGGGGGTTTTTGGTTTAGTACGAAATATAGAAGACGATATACAGCTAGCCATCGGGAATATTCTTATCAACGAAGAAATCGTAAGTCAGCAGAATGAAATGATCCATGAGGCTGAACAAATATTTACCCAAATTATACAAAGCGTTCAGTACATTTCCGAACAAATCGCAGCCTTCTCCAATGAAAGCGACAACATGTTGGAAAGTGCCCGTAAGATTTCTTCCTCAATTCAGAATATCTCAGCTATTACTGAACAATCTGCAGCTGGTACGCAACAAGTATCTGCATCCATGAACGATCAGATGTCCACAATCCAAACTGTAGCTGAAGAGGCAGAGATTATGAATAAAGCTGTCTTCCAACTTCAGAAAACAATTCAGATTTTCAAATTTTAAAATAACAAACAAAGAGACCCGTTTAGTAAATGGGTCTCTTTGTTTGTTGTTTTAGCATGATTCACATTCTTGATCACTTACAATCACTTTAGATCGTCCGAAGAATCCTGAACATTATTAATCTTAATCTCATGTTCATCAACCGTTTCTATGACTGGCCGATAGTGAGTAATACGATTATGGTCATTTTTCTTCTCTACTCTGTTTCGCCGTATCAACCACAGAACTATCCATACAATAATAGCAACAAGTATGATCGGTGAAGCACCAAACAGAATAACGACTATCCACTGAAACAAGATTGTTAGAGCATTGATTGTTCCCTTTAGCGCATCGTTAGCTCGATCGAATAGAGGTGCCTTCTCTTCATTAATTAAGGCTGGGTCTACTATCCCGTCCTGTTGATACAATCGAATCTCGACCGTAGAGTAGGATACATTGTTATTTATGTATCGCATCCTCCCTTTAACTAGTTCAATATCCTCCTGAATTTTACCTAGCTCATTTGCAAAAGAGACCAACTCGTCCGTCTTCGTTGCCTTTTTCATAAACTCTGTATACTGCTTCTCCATAAGCTCTTTAACTTTAAGTCTAGATTCCAGATCTACATATTCCTCTGATACGTCTTGACCCTTAATACTTTGCTGTAATGATTCATGCTTTATTTTCTCTATATTGTCTAATAAAGATGAGAAACCATTCACTGGGACTTTAAGTACAAATGTGCCTCCAACCTCTTGTGTCGATTGATCCTCTGAGAACTCCACAATATATCCACCTGAGAGGGATGCCAAATTCCTCACTTCGGACTGTGCCGTTGCGTAATTCTTGACGCGCATCACAAGATTGGCTGTGTAAATAAGTTTTTTATTCAAAGCCTCCGCAGTTGAAGCACCGTTAAATCCCTTTAGTTGCTCGACAGGTACAGCAGACGTTGATGTCGTTACACTCTGTAGATCCTTCTCTGATATTATTGTATTTTCTTGATCCGATGGAAGCTCTGCTGGTGATTCGGCTGTACCACTATCCTCAGATAAGGATTCCTCCATTCCCACATTGATTGGTGACCCAGCCTTTGCTGTAGATTGGTTAGCATTGGATGCTGAACCAGAACAACTACTTAGTAACATTGATAATAACAGAATGCAAATAAACCCCCGTTTACGCATGCTATTCCCACCCGCTTCCTTTCATATTTGCTCAGCTATTTCCGATTCTAATGAGAGAACCGAAATTAGATGCTTTCTTTAAAGACGTTTACAATACTTGGAAGGTTGCGTGTAAATGAATTTAAATAACAATGCTTCTTGTTTGTGTGAAGGATCTGCGTGTATAATAATACAGCAAACATATGTTTGTATCGCTATAACTCAGTCAACTTCGTAAGTCACAGGAGGTCCTATGAAAGGTACTACACATCTTGCTATTGGAACAGTTATCGGTGTTGCTGCTGCCATGTATTATCCATTTACGATACAGAATGCAGCTATTTATATTGCAGTATCAGCCTTTTCTGCTCTCAGTGCAGATCTAGATGGACCCAGTATTCTAAGCTCCAAGATTGGTAAAGTGTCTAGACAACTTCGTCAATTCCTTGTCTGGGTTGGCGTCTTACTCGTATCCGTGTTAACCTTTCTATTTCTATCTGAGCAGTCTTTCTACCCCGAATATTCCATTGTGTGTCTGATTGCTTTACTTTTTGGTTTCATTACCAAGGAAGGATTGATTCGAAATGCACTGGTCAGTGCAATAGGAGGATTAATCATGTATGGGGGCTGGGTTTTCCATATGAACTGGTTAATCGGACTCGGTTTATTTATAGCTTGGGCACCATGGTTGAAACATCGAGGCATGACCCACACGGTGTGGGCTCTATGTTTATGGGGAATCATAAGTTATGGAATGGAACAACAGTTACAAGTTAAAGGCTTAATGTCTGTATCAACGACCAGCTATCTCTCCCATCTACTCGCTGATACGTTAACACCACAAGGTGTGAAATGGTTGTATCCCTTTTATAAGAGATCAATAAAGCTACGGCTGTAATGTCATAAACAGCGTGATCTAAGAAAGACGGTCGCAGAACGGTGTGTGGATACCGTATGCGACCGCCTTTAACCCATTAAAATAAATTTCAATTTCTTTGTTACATGTGGACTAAGGTTCACCTTCAGCATTATAAGCTCCCTAGTTCGGATTCACTCTCATATCAACCTCATTCCCCCATGACCCGCCCCCGACGAACAAATAATCACGATCACCTCGTAAGTATGTTCTTTCCTCTAAAGAAATCTATGAGAAAATCTTATTTTTCAATTTACTTTTTCTTTTTTTCTAGAAGCTAGTTGTATATCGAAGCTCTTTAAAGTTATAATGATACAAAATGTATCAAACTACGCTGTTGATTAACGATACAATATGTATCAAATCAAATATCATGTCAAATTGTTTTTATGCCTTTATTGATTATTATGGTTGATATGTTTAGGGAGGAAGATGAATGAAGATTGGGGATCGAATTGCAGAATTGCGAGAGCAGAAAGGATTGACGCAAGAAGAATTGTCTAACCTTGTCGGTATCAGCCGAGGGGCATTGTCGCACTATGAGAAAAGTCGAAGAAACCCGGACTTTGACACACTTACACATATTGCCGACATACTTCAAGTTTCCCTTGATTATTTAATCGGAAGAAAGCCGTTATCTCAGAACACCGTTGATCCACCATTACAAGGGTATCCAGAATAAGAGTTCAATCTTTTTATTAACAAAAATAAGCTGTCGCTATAGCGACAGCTTATTGTATTCAACTAGTAACCATGAGATTCGGAGAGGATAGAACATCACTACAGATAAATGCGCTTATTCTCTTTGCCTGATTGATAAATTCCTGCAATCATTTCTTGAGTCTTGAGCGCTTCTTTGCCGTCAATATAAAGAACTTCACCAGTCTTCAGGGCTTCATAGTAATCACGAATTTGTTTCAAATGACTAACACCCCAGTACATTTTCACGCCTTGGCCATAATCTACCACTTCATTTGGATCCTTATCTTTAGTAATTTCGGTTCCATCATTGTATCTAATCATCGCCTTTTCAGCGACCATCTTAGCGATACCCTTCTCACAATGAACCTCAATTTCTACTGGAGCATCATAACTGTAGTAATTTACAGCGAAGAATCCACCGAATATCCCACTCTTAAACTTCATAACACCCTCAACACTATCTTCTACCTCGATTGATTCGTGAGCACGGTTACCCATTTGAGCATCAACATACTCAATTTCCTCTCCTACGAACCAGCGCATCAGGTCCATCGTATGAATGGCTTGGTCAATCAGTACACCGCCCCCCTCCTTCTCCCATGTCCCTTTCCAATCGCTTAGGCTATAGTATTCGTCAGAACGGTTCCAAGTTACCGAGCATTTGGCTCCGAGAACTTGTCCAAGGCTACCATCTAGAATAGCATTCTTAATCAGCTGTGACCCTGGATTATAGCGATTTTGAAATATGACTCCCAGTGTTACGCCATTACTCTCACATAGTGCCACCATTTCGCGAGCGTCTTCTGTACTTATGCTCATAGGTTTCTCTGTCAGTATGTGCTTGCCCTTGCTAGCCGCATAAGTCGTCATAGGTGCATGTAAATAATGTGGGGTACAAATATGAACAACATCAATTTCTTCTTTATCTAACATTTCTTCATAGCTCGTATAGAAATTACAATTATGTTTCTCAGCAGCTTGTTTAGCGCGATCTTCCTTGATGTCACATATCGCGACTAACTCAGCAACATCAGATAACTGTATTGAAATAGCATGCATTGGAAAAATGTTTCCACATCCAATAATACCTACTTTAAATTTACTCATGAACTAATACTCTCCTTTGTTGTTGAATCTTGTTAGTAATGTCATGATCATTAGTGATATACGTAAGTGTTAAGCATGTATCGTATTCAACCAAGCCTTAGAAATAAGTGCATGACCTGCGGGTGTCGGATGTACGCCATCTTCCGCAAAGTACGCAGGATCAATCTGTGTACTTACTGACGCAAACAACCCGTCCAGTGGGACATACAGTGTATGAAATTCACGTGCTAACACACGAATCGCCTGGATCTTGGGATCTAAATCTTCCCTCCACGCCTTACGATCCTCCGGTACAGGCAAGCAAAATGGCTCCACCAAAATCAATTTGGCATCTGTATGTTCATGGGTTCGTTCAATCAATTTACGATATCCTTCATAAAACTGTTCAACAGAGGTTGGATCATTATCGTCATAGCGTCTCCAAACATCGTTTATACCGATGTAAATCGACACCCACGATGGGTTTAGCTGCAAACAATCTTCATCCCATCTACGATTAAGGTCAGTCACACGATTACCGCTGACTCCTCGATTAAGAAAGTTAATATTCTTGTTTGGATACTTACGACCCATTTCAGCAGCAGTTAGTAAAGCATACCCAGAGCCTAAGCTTCCCTTGTTCGAATAGTCTCTCCCACAATCCGTGACACTATCTCCTTGAAAAAGAATAGTTCCATTATTCTCAATCGTAAACACCTAAATTTCAACTCCCTTAAGAATATGTATTCTTGATGCCCATCTAGTTTATTCTACTCTTACTAAACCGTCTATTAAAGTTATCTTATTTGAAGGATATAAAACAAATCTGCACATTAAAAAAAAAGTCCTTGGGAGTACCCCAGGAACTTTCTTAGGTCAGGATCTATTACGCAAACGAAGGTTTGTGGTCATTTACATTCCCACTAAGCACTTTAACATACTCTTTATCGCTTCCTTCAACAGAAGGACCTATAAACAGTGCTCCACCTTCAAATTTACGGGCACTCATCCGATTGGCTCGAGATATGGTTCTCCCTCTCGCTACGGTTGCATTTCTAATTGTTTCATACTTCACAACCCAAGGTCCTTTGGCGGGTAAATCTAGATGAGATTGACGAAAGCTGTCGTTATTATTCATTGTGTTCCCCTCCAACTAAATGCCTTATGGTACGAAGTAATTCGTCATTAAAAGTTACAATATCTTCCAAATTGTCTTCAGGTATCATTTCAACACCCGAAATGTGTACGGAGAGAACATGTTCTCTACCTAAAGGATAGCATAGCACATATACGTCCGCAACTTCCTTGCGCTTGAAGAACGTCCACTTACCACTATTATATACATCAAGCACATAAATTGGTTGTGACATTTCATCCAATTCTTGAACATTAAATGAATAAAATCGACCTCTCCCTACATTCCCTCCGACTTGTCTAATTCCATCATTCCCTTTCTTTTGCCAGAAGGCCGCACCCGTGACGCGACAGTTGACTGGAGAGATGAACGAATTACGAACTGCTTCGCTTAATGCGTGATATTTCTGTTCTTCTGGAACCGTAACATTACGATTGAACTCCCAAAAAAAATGAAGAATGCTCTGCTTTCGTTGTAATTCCTCTTCCTTTTGTTTAAGGAGGAGAAATGGATCTATATAATGCCTCTCACGTTCAATAACATCCAATATTTTAATGCAAGCGGCAGTAACCGCTGCTTCATAATTACGATCATTACGGCATTCATATTCCAAAATTGTTAAACCTGCAAGATCCGAGAGCAAATGGAATTGATCTATGTTAACTCCAGTAATGAGATCATCCCTTTGTATTACTTCTTGTGGAACCATACAGAATACACGATTCCTTCTTAGTTTCCCCCAAAATAAACCCATTTCAAATATTGTATTATCTCTTGTAATGAAGACATGTTTGCCACGAATAAGTGCCACATCATCTGGAGAAAATACAAATATTCCGTAATCACTTTGATCTAAAATACGTTCTAATGATTCCATCGTATACTCATTTGCACCAAAGGTTCCTGCAAACCAAGGTGTAACTTGAACTAATCTGCCGATTTGCGATTGAATCGCACTAGCATATCTTATGGATTCTCTTGCTGATCCAATGAATAAATTAGGTTTTATACTTTTGGTAGGCAAAGGCATGTTCTCCTTTATGAGAAATTAAAGAAATTCACTATCACCCATTATACATTATTACCATTTTTTAGGGAAGTTTGTGCTTGAAAGGGTTTTCTTATCCTTTAATGAAGTCCTCATAAACTTCAAAGCTAGGGACATACGAAAGAGAGCCTGTCTCTTCGGGGTAATCCGAGCGCAGACAGACTCTATTTTCTTTACCAATTCTGGAACGCGTTCTCTATCAAAATGAGTAATCTTCTCGATAAAGCGGTGGTTCTCTAGTGGCGTAGGACCACGACTACCCACTGTACCATACTCTGGTTATTATCGATTGGATGCCCCTGACGATTTGTCAGCGTTGTATCGTCTTCACCCGAGACCATTCGTGGATCTGTTGAGAGGTAGGATCCAGACCATTAATTCATCGCCCTTTTATTTATGCGATATCTACGAATGATTCGGTACTCGACCGTAAACAGCATCAGAACCTGATCAGCATTTTGCGCGATGCTGATGTGCGCATCATGTTACTCGGTTACAGCACTGTAGCTGAGGGTATTACAAACCGAAAGAACATAGTTACTTATTACGTAACACATCATGCAAATAGAGGTCCCGCTAACATATTGTGACATGTTGGCGGAACCTCTATTTCCATTCCATTTAAAATCTATATGAATTAGGAATGAATATTCATTCCTAATGTAAGAAGCTAAAGAATCAATGAAATGTCAAAATCACTTTCGTTTGTCATACGCTATGTAACCAATACTATAGTATAATGGACTTCCACTATATTTTTTATGAGGAGCGAGAATATCCTATGAAGATTACAATAACAACGTTAGCTGAACAGAAATTACAAGATGCCCTCGGTGATCAGCCTGGATACTTCAGGCTTACTTATGATACGGAAGACTGCGGCTGTGATGGAATATCCGTATTATTGATCAAAAGCGAACCAGACAACGGAGATGTCAAAATTGATGCTGGCTCTCTTCCATTTATCATTAACACGAATCATCAGATTTTCTATGAAGAGTTCCTGTTACTTGATGTGGAACCTAATTTCCCTTCATTTAAATTATCCAGTGATTCAACGATTTACAATACTAACCTTAAGACTAGAGATATGCGCGTTTAATTATACAGCAACCAAGTAATCAAGGGAGCTACGCATGAGCCCGCTATCGCACATACGGTCATCGCTACAGAACTCATCGAAACGGACTCCTCACCGTATTCGAGCGCTTTGGCTGTACCGAGCGCGTGCGAAGCCGTCCCGAGGCCTATACCAAGACCGGTCTTACCTTTAATTCTGAATAGCTTTAAGATATAAGGTGCGCCAATGGCGCCCGTAAATCCGGCAATCATCACAAATACCGAGGTTAAGGACGATTCACCACCAAGATTATGCGATATTTGAATGGCTACTGGTGTAGTAATGGATTTAGGTAATAAAGAGAGAACGTATAGTTTCGGGAATCCCAAGGCAATCGCCAGAAATATTCCACTGAACATCCCTACAAGTAGGCCCGTAAGTGTTCCTCCTAGAATAGCCAGAAGATTACGGCGGAGCACGTGGCGCTGCTTATATAAAGGATAGGCTAATGAGACGACAGCCGGCCCCAGTAGTTGGCTAATCCATTGGCCACCGATCATGTAAGTATCATAGGGAATCCGAAAATACAACAGCAGGACAACAACAACAAAAGAAGCGGTTAGCGCAGGCATAAGCACGGGAATGTGAACACGTCTATAAATCATGGACATCACAACATAAATGCTTACATTAATAAGAACAATTATTACTGCAGTTAATGACATTATAGTTCTTCTCCCTTCGCTCTGACTTCACTTACTCCGCTTCTATTGCTGTTACTCCATCTTGCCAACCATTGACTGGAATGTGCAGCCGCTCCAATCGTCAGTACCGTACTTACGATGAGTATAACGATCAGTAGCAGGCCTCTTCCGCTGAATATGCCCAAGTGATTTACAATACCTGCCGTCGCAGGAATGAAAAATAACGGAAGATACGATAGAATAGCGGTTGAACCTTGCTCAATCCATCTTACAGGCACTACCTTGCATAATAGCAACACAAAAAGCAATAGCAACCCTACGATACTTCCCGGAATCGGGAGATGAAGTAGCCCTTGTACATAGTCTCCTGCCAAATAAAACAAATATAACAATCCGACCTGAACAATGATTCGAATGATTTTCATGATGTTGAAGTCCCTTCATTAATTAAACGTATAATTTCTTATATTTTAAAAGACACGAACTCTAACAGACTAACAGAGTTTTCATAATTATTTCAATGGTTTTTATGAAAATTGTATGTAATATTCATTGTCGATCAATTAAAATGACATTTTGATTGCTCTAAGGGTTAAATTAGTACGAATTTTTGTTATAATCAATGCACATCGCGTTTTAACCATTCAGATAAGGATAAAGGAGACGTTACCATTGACTAACATCATTAAAACCTTAACTATTGCCGGAAGTGACTCTAGCGGAGGCGCAGGCATTCAAGCGGATTTGAAAACTTTTGAGGAATATGGAACCTACGGCTTAAGCGCCTTGACTACCATAGTTACAATGGACCCGGACAACGGCTGGCACCACAATGTTTATCCAATTGATGCTGCTATTGTCGCGGAACAACTGAAGACCGTCTTTGCAGGTGGACCTGTTGATGCTATGAAGACTGGCATGCTCGGAAGTGTAGAAATTGTACGTGTCACTGAACAAGCCATTAAGGATAATCGCCAGAGTAATGTAGTCATTGATCCAGTCATGGTATGTAAAGGCGAAGACGAAGTTCTGAATCCTGAGAGTGCTCATGCGATCCGCGATTTGCTGCTGCCATTAGCAACCGTAGTAACGCCTAATCTATTTGAAGCAGGTGTCTTGTCAGGTCTTGGCAAACTCTCTACGATTGAAGATATGAAGGAAGCTGCTCGCCTTATTCATGAACTAGGAGCAAGTAATGTCGTAGTAAAAGGTGGTAAGTCGTTGGACGGAGATCAAGCGATAGATGTCTTCTACAACGGATCTGAATATACGGTCTTTACAGCAGACAAAATTGAACCTGCTACGAATCATGGAGCAGGTTGTACCTTTGCAGCAGCGATTGCTGGCGGTCTTGCTAATGGACTAACGGTTGACGAAGCAGTTGCGAAAGCCAAAGATTTCGTCTTGGCTGCCATTCGAAACGGTTTTGCGTTCAATGAATATGTAGGACCTGTCTTTCATGGTGGCTACCGTTTAGGGCAGTAGGAAATTGTAATATAGCAAACAATGGAAGTCCAGAAGGCGAATATTACCCTCCGGACTTCCATTTTCATTTTGAAAGATCACTATGTAATGATCATGTTTATGCTTTGCATCAGGTCTAGAGATTCACGCCTTCACCTTCTTCTATTAATGGTTATTCGTACTTCCGAGTATTTCAGATAACGTAAATTTGTTTACGATGTCCCACTAAAGATTACAAGCAAAGCTAAACGGCCTCAGTCCCATTGAATTCAGGACTAAGGCCGCATAACTCTTTTTTTATTTTCTGGTATTGTCTACATGACGGATTGCACTTCTCTGTTTAGACCAAGCGTCCGCGCTGTTGAAGTATGAATTTCGTGTATAAGCTCTGGTTCTTGTAACAATGACACGCCATAAGAAGGAATCATTTCTTTTATTTTCGGTTCCCACGTTTTTATATGTTCCGGGAAGCATTTATTTATGACCTCAAGCATGACGGAAACGCCGGTAGAAGCACCCGGAGAAGCACCAAGCAATGCGGCAATCGAGCCATCAGCAGAACTAATAACTTCCGTACCAAATTGAAGTGTCCCTTTACCGGCAGTAGTATCTTTGATAATTTGAACACGTTGGCCAGCTACCACTATATCCCAATCCTCACTTTTGGCGTTCGGGATAAACTCTCGTAACTCTTTCATGCGCTTCTCTTTCGATAACATAACTTGCTGGATTAGGTATTTTGTCAATGAAAGGTTTTTTGCACCTGCCGCCAACATAGTAATAACATTATTCGGTTTTACAGAACCTAACAAATCAAACATTGATCCGGTTTTTAAGAACTTTGGTGAGAACCCAGCAAATGGTCCAAAGAGCAACGATTTTTTATTATCGATAAATCTGGTGTCAAGATGCGGAACAGACATTGGAGGTGCACCAACCTTAGCTTTACCATATACTTTGGCATGATGCTGTGCTACAACTTCCGGATTATTACACACCATAAATAGTCCACTTATCGGGAATCCACCAATATGTTTCCCTTCAGGAATACCAGATTTCTGAAGTAAAGGAAGACTTCCTCCCCCGCCGCCGATAAATACAAATTTTGCAGTATGGCGTTCCACTTTACCGCTATCATTCCTTACTTTCAATTCCCACAAGCCATCGCTAGTACGTTTAATATCATCAACACTATGCTTGTAATTGATGTCGACGTTTTTGTTCTTTAAGTGGTCGAACAGCATGCGCGTTAAAGCACCAAAGTTGACATCCGTACCAGAGTCAATTTTTGTTGCCGCTATAGGTTCATTCGGTGTACGGTCTTTCATAATAAGCGGAATCCAATCCATCAGTATTTTCGGGTCATCGGAAAATTCCATCCCATGAAACAGAGGATTGTTTGACATCGCTTCAAAACGTTTTTTCAAAAACGCTACATTTTTTTCCCCTTGTACTAAACTCATATGAGACAATGGCATGATAAACTCTTGCGGATTACGAATCAGATTGCTTTTTACAAGATAAGACCAAAACTGCATTGAATCTTGAAACTGTTCATTAACATTTATAGCTTTGCTAATATCTACCGATCCGTCCGGTTTTTCGGATGTGTAGTTAAGCTCGCACAGTGCAGCATGCCCCGTTCCCGCATTATTCCATTCGTTAGAGCTTTCCTCTCCTGCGTTTGCTAGTTTCTCAAACACCGTAATTTTCCAGTCCGGTGCTAATTCTTTCATCAGTGACCCTAAAGTCGCACTCATGATTCCGGCACCAATTAAGATAACGTCTGTTTCGGTTTGTCTATTGCTCAATTTTTACCTTCCTTACATGCTAATATATTTTTAAAAAAGATGTGGATGCTCCTGCCTGCTTGGGCTTTCACTATTATTAATAGATTAAGATATTTTCTATTTATATGCTATTAAAAAACCGATAAATTTCAGTGATGACATACTGTTACAGTGAAGAAGTGAGAGAACGTCCACAAAACCATAGCTATACAAAAAACCAAGGCCTTAACCCAGCTACTTGCAAGGGTTGTGACTTTGGTTTGCCGTTTCCAGTAAATAGCCGCCCTTAGAGTTCCTTAATAGCGCTGTACTGCTATATTTTGGACATGAAAAATGCTCTACTTTCCGGTAGCAGTTTTTTCTATTATAATCTGACGATATGTCCCTGAATACGGCCTATATATGTGATTCACAAGAATATGGAACATGATAGAATATTATCATCCTCACACCATCCTACATTCTCCTGCAGAATCAACAACAATGTGGTACCACCATTTTTGAATTGCGGATCATCCCCAATAAGCATTACTCACCAACGAATTTAAAAAAGCAATCTATAAGAGCAAAAAATCAACCTGAGAGCAGAAAATAGATGTTCTCAGCGAGGAAAGAAATGTCTAACTCAATTTTAGACACCCCCTTTTTAAAACTGTAGATTCAAAAAAAGATTGAATCTCCTCAATTTGCTGATAAAACAGGGGTGCGTTCATTCCTTTTGAGAATTATTATTATCATATCACAAAAAAATATCCAATTGTTAGTACTGATTTTGAACTTCAATAAAGATTTTAAAGAGGCTTTGCATTTTGAATTTTTTTCGCAGATCTCGTATAACGTTTCCGCGTTACCGACGCCAACCGGCTTAAGGATCGTAGGGCCGGGTCGTCAGACTTAGCCTTTGGATGTGTCACCTGAATCCACTCCTCTGAACTGCATCATGTGGACCAAGGGGCAATGCCCCTAAACGTGAATACGGTGTTATGAAATAATTTCCTTCTTTGAGTTACCCTAAAATTTAGCCCTTGTATTCATACCATCTTTCAATCCACGGATAGTTTTCAAAATTATCTTTAATGAAATTTCCAAGATGATTTATTAATTCAGAAGCTCTTAAATAACAGGAGTAGTTTTCCAATTCTAAATTTATATTTATGTTTCCACTATTGGGAAAGCTATCAACAAATGATTCTATGGATTTTCGATACAAATTTCCAAATCGAGTTGTATTCAGATATGTAGAAACCCACTTGTCGTGGGGATAGCATTTATTATCAAGTAAATAAGATATTCTACATATATCTTGTAGAAACTTCGAGCAATGTAAATTAGAAGAAATAAAGTCACCTCGTTTGAGTGGATGTCTCATCCAATCTAAAGTATGAAACAAATCAACGTATTTTTCTCTAATATCATCTGTCCAATTATTTAAAAAACGATCCGAAAGATCTTTAAACAAAAGCTGAAACCGATCTAAAGGATCATGAATCGGTATAGCACTTTGAAATTCCCAGATCTGTGTTAATGAATGACTTCTATAGTATTCTTCGAGCATATTGTAAGATTCAAAATGATAATGCCCTTCCCAATCACCAATCGCAATAAAAACCCAATCTTGTCTATGAGATAATCCATTGTTGTAGAACTGGTTAAATATGTTTAAACGTACACTTTCATTACAAAAGAAAACAAAATCAATATCCGAATACTGATCACTATTTCCTCTAGCTACGCTTCCTTTTAGGATAAGTGATAGCTCATTCCAGTATTCCTTAAGTATTTCATGCTCAGATAACTGTTCTGCAAAGAAATAAGCTCTTTGTAAAAGTTTTTTGCTGTGCTCATTCATTGATTAATCCTTCTTTCAATAAATTATTAGCAATTATTTCAGATAACGTTCTTGTATTCACGACGTCCCACTAGCCTAAAGGAGCGAAGCGACTGGCCACAATGCGGTTAGGTTGTGCGGGTGTGTCCGGAATTCCGCTTCCCTTCTACTGCAAATTACTTCTCTGAACACTTATCTAACTCCTGCCTATCATCTACTACGAACGATACGGGTGTTAGACCACTAACAGCTGTTATGCTGATCGCTGAAATCGGGGATATAAAAAGGTTCCCATCCGTTAAACAGCTAGCAGCTTTTGCCGGGCTAGACTCAGCTGTTCACGAATCGAGAATCTTTAAATCCAAGAAATTCGATTCTCTTCCAATTTAATCAGCAAAAACGTGCGGAAGGCAAACCAGCAAGTCGCAATTGTTGCTACTTCTCACAAGCTTTTAAATGTGGCTAATTCTATAACTATCAAATACTCTTAGAGATTTTTTGTCAGTATTACTTCAAGAGGTTGAGTCTCCAATAGTAAACATCCAGCATCACGATATCCAATCTTCCTATAAAAATGTTGTGCTTCTTCATCAGATTGCGTTGACGTCATTACTAATTTGAATCCTCTTTGACGCATAATTTCTTCCCAATGCAGTACAATTTTCTTACCAATTCCTTGTCCTCTATATTCTTCATCAATCGATATCATGTTCATAAAAGGAATGTTATCCCAAAAATATCCATATCTCATCCAACCAATTTCTTTCTCTGAATCTTTAAGTATAAAGATCTCCTTTTCTTTAATCTTAGTTCTTACAAGTATCTCAGGAATATGTTTGTCTCTTTCAACAATGTACTTATAATCTTTCTCTGTTGCCAATTCTATCTCCATAGTAAATCCTCCGATATGCTCTAATTCGTAGATTTTTCTTCTTGTATACACTCCGCACTGATTTCTGATAACGTTCTAGTATTCACGAACCCTTACCACTTTAAAAGAGCGATAGAGACTGGCCGCGGTGCGGTTAGGTAGTGCAGGGTTGTCTGCTGATTTACTTCTTCGAATTGCCTCTTGCAGACCAAGACCAGAAGGTCGCAGCGTAGATGCCATGTTATCAGAAGGACTTGCCTTCTATGAAATTGCTTTCAATGTTTTCAATCTATCTTCTATTCTTATTCATCCAATCTAAGGCGAAATCAACTATTTCTTTCTGTGGTATTAAATAACTCACCGCTTCGCCTACCAAGCCCTCTTTTACCAAAGTAGTCTTAGATTTGAACTCATCAAAAATCATGTTAAAATCGTCAGATTCATTATTGATATCATCATAAGTAGTCCATTGCTCTTTTCCATCTACACTCACTTTTACTTCCCAAACTTTAGGCTTTATATAAGAATTTTTCTGGCTATACTCAGCCAAATGTAATGAAGTATTCCCATTCGTAGAAGCTCCAAGCAATAGAATATATCCTTCTAAATCATAGATCTTCCCCAAAGGAGAATCCTCGCTTAACGCATAATCTAGTCTATGATTCATCGTTATTTCTTTAGCATCTTTCCCCCACGCAGCAAATGACATATGAGGGTGTGAACTTCTTAACACTCCATCTTGTTTTCGAAATGTTTCAGGGATAAATCCCATATACGAAGTTGGTGTTAGATCAGGGTAATATATTGGCATATTTTCTTTTATTATTTTTATTTCCTCTAAAGTTATGTCCCCATCGTTGTTCACCGGAGCACACAAATGTTCAGATTGAGTCGGCATAACAATATTCCCGTTAATTCCTACCGACTCTTCCAATGCTAAAATAACAGTTACAGGTCCCCCTACAACATTTCCTAAAGATTTCAAAGAGGAGTGGACGATCAGAGTCATTCCCTCTTTTACCCCAAGTCGTTTTAAATCATCAATAATTGTCTTTCTCGTCTGTAAAGTACTAGATGCTTCCATTTTTATCTCCTCAAAAAAATAGTTTATACGCTGTTACTCGACTTCCTTGAAATACTTACTAACCTCTCTGAAATCCACCTTCTGAGTGGATAAGTTGTCCAGTTATCCACTCAGCTTCGTCACTTACAAGAAAAGTAATTAATCGTGCTGCATCTTGAGGCAGTCCAATTCTACCCATTGGGGATTTAGTCAAAATGTAATCTTTTACGCCATCATTCATCCATCCCGTATCCGTTGGTCCTGGATTCACCGCATTTACTGTAATTCCTTTCGAGGCTACTTCAGCCGATAAGGTTATAGTGAATGTATCAATGGCACCTTTAGTGGTTGCATACGCTATATTACCAGCCATCGGTCCTAGCGATTGACCAGAAGTTAAATTAATAATTCTCCCACCTCTTGAATTGCTAAACCGACTTGCAAACTCTGCACTTAATAACATTGTTCCACGAATATTTACTTGGTAATGTTTATCAAGTACTTCAGCAGTTAATGTATCGTATCCTACATCAACGGAATAAGTCGCATTGTTGATTAAAATTGATGGCTTTCCTAATTTTTCTTCCACGGCATCTAATAACTTTGCCGGTGCAAGCGTGTCAGAAAGATCTAATTCCAGTTTCTCACAACGCACACCATATTCTATGATTTTATCTTGTAACAATTGAGGTTCATTTGAATGAATTCCCCAAGGCATTTCTATATCATAGGTAGTCCAATATGTAAAGAATACATCGACTCCTTTACTCGCCAGTGCTGTACATATTGCTGCTCCTAAGCCGTTAAAGCGAGAAGCACCTGTCACTATGGCTATTTTTCTTTCTAAAGATAAATTTCTATGCGGCATGATCTATTTCTCCTTTTTATGGGTTTGAGTAATTACGTATAACGCCTCTCATATTCACGAACCCGAGAACCTTGAGGCACGTTAGGGCCGGCCCGCTACGCGGTTAGGTTCGCAGGGTTTTCCGCCTGACCTACTTCCTCGAAATGCCTCGGGCGGATCGAGCAGCCGTCAGGTTGCGATGCGTGAATACGATGTTATAGAATCTTCGAATATGCAAAGAGCCTTACTTAACTCTATCTTTAATTTCATTAATTTGTTTAATATGTCTTTGCTCATGCAAGTAGAGTGATCTAACCCATTCGATTAATAACATCTCCTTAAACACTGGGTGTATAAAATGTCATCTACTCAGCACTGATGAGTCTTCTACTGTGTTTAATATTTCGTATAACTTTTCTCTTGAACTGTTTAGTTTTTCAATGATTTCTTGATATTCTAAAATTTCGTCAGTTGGTTTAGCAATGTCAGGAGCTTCTAACTTTTTACTTCTATCAAGTAGAAATTCTAATGGTTTATTCTCTATGAATGAATCTTCCTTGCTCTTTAATCCTTTCTTTATTGCTACGACATATAATTCTTCTGTCTTAATTAAGTGTTGACATACCTGACTAATACTCCAACTGTATGCGTCTTTACGTTTGTTTAATTGATCTCCACTCGATTCATTAAGAATTCCTAGTAATTCGTCTCTTGTTTCTTTTAATTTTTGATTGATATCTTGAAGTTCCATGGAAAACTCCCTTTCTTTAATTTTTTGCGGATATTTCCTATAACGTTCTTGTATCTACGAGCCCGAAAGGCTTAAGAGAGCTTCAGCGACCGTGTCCGACGGGCTTAGCCTCGGAGGGTTGTTCGCTGAATCAACTTCTCTGTTTAAACCTTTTGGCGAACCAAGGGCAAAGCCCGCAGCGTATAATACGTTGTTATGCGTAGTTACTGCCTTCTTTGAATCTACTATGTACAAAGAATATCTTTTCAAACTGTTACATCAATAGAAAGCGTTGGTACAAATATTATTTCATCAACTTTACCTTCATCATTAATTTTTACAGCTGTAAGCCCTTTAGGCAGATATACCCCTGAATCTATATTCAAAGTATTGCTATCATTATCAAATTCCGCCCTACCTGATTTACAAGGAGTATGTCCGATAATCTGCAGTTTACCAATATTCTTTAGTTGTCCCCTATTCCACAAGACACTTTCTGGATGAGATTCTTCAAATGGATTTTCTGCTGTCAGAGAAATACCTGCATGACTAATAAAGGCATGGTCCGTTTCATAGTATAAAGGTAGCGATTTCAACCAAGAAATATAGTTAACTAGATCTAATGATTTTCTTTCAAATTGCTTTAATATCTCTTGTCCACATTGTTTTAACCAATTCTCATTTCCTTCTTCTAAATGCACAATAACTTCAAACTCATGATTCCCTTTAAGAAAGTAAACTTTATCGGAATTGTGTTTTTTTAATTCGATCGCATATAAAATTGTCTCAGGTGAGAACTTTCCTCTGTCCAATAAATCACCAAGTTGCACTAATATCTGTTTATCTCTATTCCAATGTTCATTAATTAATTTAGTAAAAGTATGAAAACAACCATGCACATCACCAACTACTAATAACTCCATTGTTTAACCCCCATAAATGTCTCGCGGTAATTACGCATAACGTTTCCGCATTCCTGACGTTCAAGCAGCTTAAGGACCATAGGTCCGGGTGGCACTGCCACTTAACAGGTTGGATGTGTCGCCTGAATCTACTTCTCTGAAATCCCTCTTGGCGACCAAGGAGCGTCAGCGACGACGTAGGAATGCAATGTTATCGGATGTCTTCGTCTTCCTGAGTCAAATATTCTTGTATTCATTCATAATTGTATTTACAAAATGTGTTTTCCCTTCAGTATATGCTATACGGTTATTTTTAAATTTCTCTGCAAGTTCTTTCTTTAATGCTGAGTAAGCAGTTACTAAATCAGGCCTTTTTCTTAATATGTCTCTAAATATTATGTGCTTTATTAATGCGTCACTTTCTTTATTACAAACATAAAGATGATGTGCCTGCTTTTGATCCATCTCGTTATTATAAGGAACTTTATCATCAATTCTTGCAAAAGCGTCCCTGTTCTCAATCCCTAAATTCCCCTCATGAAAGTAACCCAATTTACTTAGCTTTTCAATTACCTGTGGAAGTACCGTCATAGAGTCTATTACGATATCAATATCTATAATGGGTTTAGATGCTAGTCCAGGTACAGATGTGCTTCCAACATGTTCTATGGTTGAAGCCAATTTTCCTAAATTGTATCTTAATAAATCTTGTAATTTATTAAACATAATAGGCCATTCCTCATTATAATCTTCAATAATCACTGGTCTAGAACCCATCCTGAAAAGCCCTCCATAATAATATGTATTTACGAATATTTCCGATAACGTTCGCGTATTACCGACGTCCAAACGGCTTAAGGACCAAAGGTCCGGGTGGCTCTGCCACTTAGCTGGTTGGATGTGTCACCTGAATTAACTTCTACGAAACTTCCTCCTGGTGACCAAGGGAGTGTTGCGACCGCTGTGGTAATGCAATGTTATCGGATGGTGGTGGCTTCAATGAATCAACCCATCAAGATTACTTATTGTTACTATGCACTTTATAATTCCTCTAATCTATTTATTTCTCTTTGGAAATCCGAAAGCTAATAAAAGAAATCCTAAGAAAAAAAAGAACCATACAAAAAAATTATCAAAAAATCCTGAATAATAAGGTGTTCTATCGATACCTGCTCCATGAGAGGCATATCCTGCAGCAACTATTGAAGCAGATAGTTTCTCAACAATTCTTTCAATAGTATATAATCCCCCGCTAACTATCATAAATATTGTCCCTAAAATCTTATATGAGTTATTCCCCAAGAAAAAAACTCCCTCCGTTGTTAATCAAGTTTAGTGTTAAAACATGTCTTTACACCAATTTCCGATAACGTTTGTGTATCTACGAACCCGAGAGGCTTAAGGTCCCTAAGGACCGGGTGGCTTCGCCACTTAGCCTCGAAGGGTTGTCTGCCTGATTCATTCTCTCCGAATTATCTTCTGGCAGACCAAGGGACGAAAGTCCCGCAGCGTTAGATACGTTGTTATCGGATGGCAAGGTCTTCCTCGAATAATCTCACGGAATCTTCCTTTATTATTGAATAAATCTTCACATCTTCAAATTTCCCTTTAATTAATATATGTTTCCTTAGAGTTCCTTCAAGTTCCATTCCTGATTTCTCCATTACTCTTGAAGAACCAATATTCATCAAGACACATCTCGCTTCAATACGAACTAAGTCCATATTCTTGAAACCAAATTCTATTAATCTCTTAACACACTCAGTCATGTAACCCTGTCCCCAATATTCTCTTGACAATGCATACCCAATCTCGGCCCGGTAATTATCAATATTCCAATTCACAAAATCACAAGTTCCGATTATCTTCTCAGTGTTTTTATCTTGTATACCCCATGGGCTTAACTGACTTTTGCTGTACCTGTCTATTACGAAATTAACAAAGCCTTCCGTATCCTCTAATTTCTTATGGGCATCCCATGTTGTATAATTTGATACTTCTTTGTCATTACAATAAGAATAGATGTCTTGTACATCGTTCTTTTCAATTTTTCTGAGAATTGTTCGTGAAGTCTCAAGTACAGGTAAATCCTTGAAAATATCTTCTACTTTCATTTCAGACCCTCCAGTTTTTTATATTATTTAACTATTGCCTTGCTTTCCGTTAACGTTTCAGCATTCACGAACCCTCACTGGCTTAAGCGCATAGCGCGGGCCGTCAGACTTAGCCGGTGCAGGGTTGTCCGCTTGAGTTCCGCTTCCTACGAAATTGCCTCTTGCGGACCGAGGGCGTCAACCCGATACGTGAATGCGGTGTTATATGATGTCATCGCCTTCTTCGAAATACTTACACTATTCAGCTATCCTCACCCATTAGTTAATGATTTTTCCTGCTTTATTTCACCTATCATGAAGTCAACGAAATCTAATAGCTGGTGGGGATCCAATTCGCTTTTATCTATATCACCGTTGTATTCTATTAAACATTCATTTACTAGTCCCTGGTATTTTAGAGGTAATTCCTTTGCTCCCCACTCTCCACCCTCGCGCTTAGAAGATACAATTCCCTCTTTTATAAAGTACAGAACTCTGCAAAGATTTAAGGTAAGGTACATGGGTGTAAGGTACGCTGGGGGATTGATTTTTATATCACGCGAAGCTCCTTCTACATCATTTAGAATTGAAGCAAGGTAAAATTGTTTATCGATTGGTTCACAAATTTCACTTAAAGGCTTTCCATACAACGTTATCCCACGCTGATAGGCAACAACTATTTGTGAAGCTAAATCTTCATCTTCAAATCCTCCACAAAGATAATTCTCATCTGCACGATATTTATCCCGATGATAATCCGAATAATGAAATTCAAAGGGTGTGGGATAAACAAAAGAGATTAGATAAGTTTCAAGTATAATGCTGAACTCTATTCCACGATCATTAGGCATTTCATCATGCAAAGATAGCGCGATATTTGCAATTCGATTATTATTTACTGGTGTCAGCTTTTCTCTTACTATAACTAAAAAGTCGATATCACTTCTTTTGGGATTAAAGCACCCCATCGCTAAAGACCCATGTAAATAAATACCTAACAAATTTTCCTTAAGTTCTTCTTTAAATGATGTAACGAATTTGTCTAAGTACACCTGAGTATTCAAATTTTTAAAACCACCTTTCCACTTCCCGTTAGTTTTTCGAACACGTGACTTTCTGGAATAAGTCGCTTAAACTATATGTGCTTTATCCCACTATTGTAAAGTTTTCCTCACCCTCACTAATAGGCAGATCAGTTATAGTCATTTTCTTTACAGATGCCCGTTTCAATGACTTCATGCAATTGACCAGAAAATAAATTTGCGACTCTTCCCCTTGAAGTTCTGCTTCCACACTTCCATCTTGTAAATTTTTCACCCATCCCGTTAATTTCATTCTTTGAGAAATACAATATATTTCCAAGCGGAATCCTACTTTTTGTACCCTTCCATAAAAAGTAACTTTCTTCCTGACTATAGTACTTGATATAAATTTTGGAAACCTAATACGATTTGCATGCGAAATTACATATTCATCTCTTAATTTCTTGAAAACACTCATTCTATGTACTCCTTTTTATAGGGGTTACTTAATCTGATACATCTATCTTACAAAAGTAATATAATCAATGTTAACTGGATCAATACCATCTACTCGAAGTCGCGAGTTAATCTGTCCTCGATGATACTGACCATGAAGTGCTACGTGAGTTAAAATATCTCGTATAGAAGTCATAAACTCTTTACCACTACTATTTGTGTATGTTATTAAGTTATCTAGATCAGTTTTTGCTATTTCAGTGAGAAATGTTTTGAAGTTTTCTTCATTTTGTTTAATAAGTTTTGCACAGACTGTTATATCACCATCCTCCCAGATGGGCATTTGTAAACTGTCCATTCCTTTTAATCTAGTTAGCCATACTTGTTCAGAATATAGAATATGAGAAAATAAACTTAACTGCTGCTCCCCAATCTCTACATTTTGAAATATTTCTAGAATGCGTTGATTAGCCCAGTTTAAATGCTCAAACATCTTTTGGATTGTTTTCAATGATACCGCCTCCTACATTATCAATCACTTGTTTTATATGAATTCTATAAAAAAGAGAAAACAGAGTTCCACCCATTCTTTCACTCTACTGTCTGTTAGCTGAAAAGCATCTATGTAATAAATGATCAATAACTTATAGTGTGTTTTTATGATGTTCGCTGGTTTCCTATAACGTAATATCTGCGACTCCCTTCGCAGATCCCTCTTATCATATCTGTATCCACGACCGACTTTATGACTTTCGGCAAAGCAATCGTATACCCCTCTTTTCAATCTCCTATTCGTCAACCGATAATTATTCAAGTTACACACTAGACAAGACTAAATAGATTAACTAGAAAGAGGTCAGACTGTATTTCTTTGGCTATTCTTGTAATTCAATGAACCTTCGGATGACCAATTCATGAACTAAGCTTATACATATGTGTTGATTTCATTATAATCCACCCTACCATGCTCTTTCATCTTATTTGTTTGAGCCTCTAATCAATAAATATAAACAAAAATAGCCTACAGTATTTGACACATACTGTAGGCTTGATCGAATGAATAATTCATCCGCAACGCTCAGACTTTCACAGCAAAAGCTTCATAAGGATTTAAAGCGAGTTGATTAAAGTTAACCGATGATCTTTCATAGTTACTGATGATCACGTCGTCACTTTGTCCAAAATCCGGTAGCTCTAGAGATACCTTCTCTTCCCCAAAGTTCGCTACGACCACCCAAGTTTGGTCTTCATAACGTCTTAAATACATAAAGACTTGCTCCGGAACGTCCGTTACTAACTCATAGTCGCCCCATACGACAATTGGATTCTCTTTTCTTAGCTTAATTAATTTTTGATAACAGAAAAAGATAGAATTCGGATTCTCCAAGTTCGCTGCCACATTAATTTCGCGAGAATTTGGATTTACATGCAGCCAAGGGATTCCGGTTGTAAAACCGGAATTTTCTGTGTCGTCCCATTGCATTGGCGTCCGGGCGTTATCGCGTCCTTTGACGTTAATAGAAGCGAGAATTTCTTCCTTCGTATAACCATTCGCCAATCGTTCATGGTACATATTCACACTTTCAATGTCATTAATTTCACTAATGTCGCTGACGGGGTAATTGGTCATCCCAATTTCTTCACCTTGATAGATGTAAGGCGTGCCCTTCATTAGGTGAAGCAGGATAGCAAACATTTTTGCACTTTCGGCATGATAAGTGGAATCATTTCCCCAACGAGATACAATTCTTGGTAGATCATGATTGTTCCAAAACAGACTATTCCATCCCTCGTTGCCCAATGCGGTTTGCCACTTACCTAAGATATTTTTCAATTCACTAACCTGTAAAGGTTTAAGATCCCATTTTTCTCTACCCTCTATTTGGTCAAGAGAAACATGTTCAAATTGGAAGACCATAGACAACTCATTGCGTTTGGGATCAGAATACAATTTGGCAATTTCCGGCGTTGCTCCCCAGGTCTCTCCCACTGTCAAAACATCATGTTTCCCGAAGGTCTCCCGGTGCATATCTTGCAAATATTCATGCAATTTCGGACCATTTCCCGTGATTTCTTCATCTGGAATTTTACCGACCAAGTCAATAACGTCCATACGGAAACCACCAACACCTTTATCCAGCCAAAAATTCATCATATCCCATACTTCTTGTCTGACCTTTTCGTTCTCCCAGTTTAGGTCCGGCTGTCTTTTACTGAACAGATGCAAGAAATATTGACCACTTGCTTCGTCATATTGCCAAGCAGAACCACTAAAAGTCGACCTTAGTGAGTTAGGGGCTTCACCATTTACTGGATCTCGCCAAACATAATAGTCTCGATATGGGTTGTCCTTACTTTTACTGGACTCGATAAACCACTTGTGCTCATCCGATGTATGATTTACAACCAGATCCATGATAATCTTGATGTTTCGCACTTTAGCCTGCTTAATCAGTTCATCCATGTCATCCATCGTGCCAAACTCCGTCATAATCGCTTGATAATCGCTAATATCATAGCCGTTGTCATCGTTAGGTGATTGATAAACCGGACTGAGCCAAATCGCCGTAATCCCCAATTGTTCCAAATAACCCAACCGTTCAATAATACCTTTCAAATCACCAACGCCGTCGCCGTCGCTATCTTGAAAACTGCGCGGGTAAACCTGATAAATTACCGCAGTTTGCCACCACTTCATCTTCACTAAATCCACTCCTCAATAATTTATTTAAATTTATTTATTTTACGTAAACGTTTACGTAAATATCCAAACAGATTTATCAAATCCATAATTATTATATTTGTAGTATTCATCCGCTTACTTCTGTTTAAGTATACACCACCACCTTATTAGAGTTACTTATACAAAACTCTTATTTCCATGGATATATATCCGAGTTGGATGTTTACCTTTTTAGGAATAAGAAGCCTTATCCCTTTGACCGAACTGTCTGTCTCTCTACAATGTGATGGCTCACAATGGTGCTAGAAACATCTTGTGAATTCTCAATTAAAGCTATCAATTTATCGGAAGCAAGACGTCCCATCTGAGCGAGAGGCTGATGAACCGTCGTTAACGGAGGAAAGGTTATTTTGGCCAAGGTCAAATCATCATAACCAATAATGGATAGATCATCGGGAATTCTCATCCCCTTCGCAAAGACTGCTCCCATAGCCCCAATAGCCATTTCGTCACTGGCGGCAAACAAGGCTGTGAAAGGAGGGGCATCCGCTAGTAGCAACTCCATCGCTTTTCGACCACTTTCCCAACGGAAATCACCATAAGCCACTCTAGATTCTAAGAACTGTATGTCATGATCCTCCAGAACCTGACGATAACCTTCTACACGAGTTCCAGCAACCGTATCCCCCAAAGTCCCACTGATCATTGCAATTTCGCGATGACCATTCTGAATAAGATAGGCGGTTGCTTGATACGCGGCTTGTCTATCGTCAACTTTAACGTAGGGAATCATATATTTGTGGGATTGAGTGTTAACGAGTACCACCGGTATCCCCATTTCTTTCAGTGCCTGATAATATTCATCCTTAAGAACCTCACTAGTAAACACGACTCCGTCCACTTGTTTTTCACGAAGAACTTGCAAATATTTCATTGTCCTTTTGCCTTCTTCGGCCGTATTGCAAACAATGACACTGAACCCTTTTTCATGGGCAACTTCCTCAATACCATGCAGAATATCCGATGAGAAACCGCTGGAAACATCAGGAAAAAGAACACCGATGGTCTGCGTTCGTTTGTTAATGAGTCCCCTTGCAATTGCATTAGGGTGATATCCAAGCTCTTCAACGGCTTGCAGTACCTTAAGTTTGGTTTTATTCGAGTACCCTGAAAGATTATGAAGTACCCGGGATACTGTGGCCACAGATACATTCGCTGCTTTTGCTACATCTTTAATGGTCGGAATATTCATTAATTACCCTCGTTATTCTTTACGTTAATGAAGTGAGTAAACGTTTAACCAAAGTATAATTATCCCATTCTATTTTGTCAACGGTTTCATAGGTGCCACTATCACTACCTTATAGTCAAATTTAGAATGACCACTAACATAGAATATATACCCTTTAACACTCAAAAGATAATTTCTCAGATAAAAAGAAAAATCCCAGGTATTCATGGAATTTTCTTTGTTTTATATCATCCTATATCATTCAAATAAATCTGTTTCCAGATCATTAATGTAGAAGTTTTGAGACTCCTACTCAGCAATTCCCCCAGCATTATAGTTCAACAAGCTCTCATCTCTCTTGGCACGTTCCTTAACTTGCGCTCTATCTCTGCATCTACCTTTTCACGGTAGTCTTAACCAAGTAAATCAGCAAGTGAGATGTTTAAATTATAAAAATACTGAGTCACAATGTCTATCCATTTGGCGTTCCGGTTATGTGAAGGTTCGGTCTTCTTCCAGTCATCACACAAATATTCATTGATTTATGTCTTTATATTTCTTCCAATGAAATTTGAACTTACTGGTTCTATCTCTGATTCTCTTGACCAAACTGATAACTGGCCGATATGATGAATTTCATGGGCAATTATATGTCTAAGGATCTCACCTTTTTTATAGGTTTCTGTCATCCAAGACGGTTTAACAACTTCGTTTTCATCACTAGGTGTCCATTGTCTCAGAAACACTGATATTTCTTTCCTATACTGATTAGATAGTTCCTTTATAGATTGTAAGTCATTGAACTCTTCAAAATATATTTGAATATCATTCTTATTATACATTGCTCTAAACCAACTGTATTCAGTATCTATAATATGAAAAAGAGTCCTTAAAATAGATCCTACTCCTGATTTTCGCTCCTTGCTTAACTCCTCTGTAGATAAATTATTTAATACTTCAAACCATTCATCTCTTACTTCCCGGTTATATGTAATAAGACTTTTCATAATTCACTCCTTGTATCGCAGAATTGGTTTTATCATGTAGTACCGAACTTTCACATAACGTTGTTGTTTTCACGACGCCCCACCACCTTAAGCCGGAAGGGCAGCCGCGATGCGGTTAGGTAGTGCGGGTGTGTCTGCTGATTAATCTTCCTCCAAATCCCTCTTGCAGACCAAAGGTCCATCAGGACCCGCAGTGGGGAAACGGTGTTATACGACGTAGGTATCTTCATTCGAATACTTACGTTTACTTCTTCCCTTTAATAATTGTTGCATATTTGCTTTCTGTTTCCTGAATTGATTCAATTTGAAAACCAATTGATTGGAAAAGACGAATATATTCTTCTAATCCAATAGGGTATAGCTTCACCTTCCTATCACCACACTCAAACCACTCATTATCTTCACTAACTGATAAAACAAATGATCCATTATTCTTTAGAGATTTGTAAATATTACTTAATGCTTTTTCCTTATCCTCTATGTGTAAAAATGTCAATACACTGTAAGCTAGATCAAAGGTATTAGGACGAATAAAATTGTTTACATCAGTATTTACTAACTCAAGGTTAGGATAAGAACTTAGATTAGTCCTTGCTCTGTCTAAAGTCTTCGGTGATATATCTATTCCAACAAGGAATTGACACCCGGTAAGTAATACCGTTTTTGCTATTCTTCCAGTTCCAATTCCAATATCTAGTACCATACAATTGTTGGGGTTTAATTTATTGAAAAAAGTGGGACCGTCCCATCTGTTCATATATGATTGTAATTGTGGTGGGTCTTGTACTGGATCATTACCCTCATCTATGAGCAATTCATAATGCTCTTGAGTACTTACAATCTTCATGAAAATGCATCCCCCTTTATAGTTTTTTTGTCTTTATGCCCATGTCGTATAACGTTGTTGTGTTCCTGAACTCGAGACACTTAAAGGAGCACAAGCGACTGGGTGACTTCGCCACTTAGTCTCGCAGGGTTGTCTGCCTGCATCCGCTGCTTCGAAATGCCTTGGGCAGACCAAGGAGCGACGCGACGCAGCAAGAAAACAGTGTTATATGATGTGGGGCTTCAAGAAATACCTTCAGGAATTGTTTAATCTGTCTTGTTCGAAATAGAAGCCTTTAAGTTGTTCATCAAAAAAATGTTTTAAGTTATCTTGGTAAATCGAATACATCACTTGCGTACTCTTTATATCGGTTCTTGTAATGAATATACCTTCAAGATCGTATTGAATCCGGATTTCTTTTTTTGACTTTAATCGAAATACTATTCCTGCACTAATATTAGAAGGTATATGATTCAACTCTTTAATTGATGAAGTAGGTACAGTATTGATCCAATCAGCAATATTCCTTATTTGTTCTTCTGTCAATTCAACTTCAATAAACTTAATATTCGGGATTGTTTCATGTGAATAGACTACCTTCGACATTTGTGTACTGGAAATTTGCTCTGTAGATATCTTTATGTTCAGGTTTGAGTTCTTCGTCAGTCCACTTCCGTTATACTGTAAAATAAAAAATACTACTCCAACTAATAAGATGAAGATTATGATTGTTCTCGTGCTCATTAATTTGTTATTAATATCTCTTGCCCCATTTCATATAACGTTGCGCATTTCTGACGTTCAGGCGGCTTAAGGTGCGTAGCACCGGGTCGTAAGACTTAGCCGGTTGAATATGTCGTCTAAATAAGCTTCTTCGAAATCCCTCATGACGACCAAGGAGCGTCAGCGACGTAGTAGGAATGTTCTGTTATGAGATGTTGCCGCCTTCCTTGAACGACTATCAATTTATCCTTTTAATTCTCTTTGAATATGTTCCTTTAACGATTTCTCGTTTATTCCGTTCTGTACAAATTGAAATCTATTTCCTGTTATTCTTTGGGTTCTATCAATCACCTGCCCTAGATGATATCCTGTATGCTCAACTAAGTGATATATATTGTACATATCAATAGATTCAGTCTTACTAATTGCGTCTTCGAATTCTGAGAATGTTTGTTTAAGATTCTCTAGTAATAACTCTTTTTCTTGATTTAGGTCTGCAAACAAATCCTCTATTCCAAATTCATACTTAATGTCTGGGTTTATTATTCTCTGAGTATTTCTTTTAACATGTTCGATAATATGTATAACTATTCCACCAATACTATTTGAATCTGCTGACTCTTTCAGCCAAATTTGATTATGATTCAAAGATTCTAAACTTGCTTTGAACTTTAAATAATAATGATTTACCATTCTGTGTTTTGAAATGATCTTAAAATCAAATAATGAATCCATTGTTTCTTCATCACCCCTGTTTCAACATTTTTGTGATTGCGGCAATTTCTTATAACGTTTTGGTATTCACGAACCCTCACTGCCTTAAGGCCTAAAGGGTCGGCCGCGACGCGGTTAGGCAGTGCAGGGTTGTCTGCCTGATCCGACTTCTCCGCTTTATCTTCGGGCAGACCGAGGATCGGCGTTAGCCGACCTGAGCGTGAATTCTTTGTTATAGGATGTCAGCGCCTTCTTAGAAATATCAATATTAATTTTTCACCATCTTTTTCATATAGGTTAAAGACTATAATTATGTCCTCTTAATGATTCCGCTTCATAATCCATTGCAATTTGTATATTGATTATTTGTTTTAGTTGATATACTCTCTCTTGAAGTTTGGAATTAGTTGGATTACTTTCAAGCTGGGCAGCTAACGAGCAGAGCTGGGGTACTTCCCAGACGCTTCGTAAAGCGGTACTTATACAATAACCGTATCTAGCTAACCTCTCATCCCCTTCCCATCCCATCTCCCTCATTCCTTTAATATAGGAGTAAAACAATGAATCCCGATAAGCTTCGTATTGATCCGTAGGAATGATTCCAAGGCTCATATTTGCGCCAAACATCTTACCGAGATCTTCTCCAATACCTGAGATACTCATGAACTGCCAATCAATGAGCACCAGTTGATCGTTTGGAGTTAAGATCATATTTTTTTGTCCTAAGTCTTGATGTGCTAACACACGCGGCAAATCGCTAAGAGAAGCCAACTTTTCATTTATTTCTTCAGTAAGTTCCTTGAACCATTCCCAAATATACTTTATCTCTTCATCTTGTAACTGGATTATGTATGGCCCTGGGTTAGGCGCATACTTTCGACTTGAGGTTGTCCACGATTTAAGCCAACTTTTGCAGACCCATGCTTCGTCTGGTATTGCTTTTGTAGTAAGATACTCTGCGTTAAACATGCCAAGTCGATGAGCAATAAAATTGAATTGCTCCTTTGATTGTGCAAAACGCCCATTTACCTGTTCCATCCATAACCAGATAGTTCCATCATTCTGTTCTTCAACAAGATAAGTATTTGGAGCTTGGATATATCCAGAAAGATGATCAAGGAGCTTGGATTCGAACAAAAGCGCCTCCCGGCGCCAGTAATTGTGATGTTTGATATCATCCTTTTCTTCACTATCTGACTTGATTACTTTTAGAATGATAGACCATGGTAGTTGTTCATTATTAGTTTGTAAGAAACCGTATAAATGATAGATACCTTTTGTAGTAAAATTTAGAGTTTTATTTTCTAAAGCGTCACACGTAAAGGCATCTATCTCAAAAATAATCTCACCGATCATCTTATGAATACAAGCATAAAGTTGGTCTATTTTTTTCTCTATAGGTAAACTTGTGTTATTGTTTATTATCATTTTGAAAACCACCCCTCTCTCTAAAAAATTCTTGTTATAGTTAATACCCTCCAACTTAGAACATACGTTCCGTGTTGTGAATATTTTCATTTAATTGGATTGCTACACTATCCTTGCCGTCAGTGTAATTCTACAAAGAATTTAAATAGGTTTTAATACTTGCGCTGATTTCCTATAACGGTTCCGTGTTCACGACGCCCCACTGACTTAAGCGAACGAAAGTGAGCAGCCGCGATGCGGTTAGTCGGTGCGGATGTGTCCGCTGAATCTACTTCCTTGCAACTGAAAATCCACCCCGAATTCACTTCTAACTTCTGCGGATCGAGGGGGCTTGCCCCTCGATGCGTGAACACATTGTTATAGAATGTGAGCGCCTTCTTTGAAATACTTACTTTACACAAATAGTATTATTAAATTTCGTTTCCTGATAGCTCAATGAACAAATCCCTCATTTCCTTGCAAATGGGTTCCCAAATTGAACTACAATATGCCACATGTATTTTAATTCCTGAAGCACTTCTTCATAGCCCCCTCGGTCTTTCCAAAATTCTGGATTTCGTTTCAAATCAGTGGCCGCAGCCCCAATCACACTAGCGTCTATGTAACCATTCCGTGCTATCCGTTTAGCTAAGGAAGGCATGGTTGGTCCCCTAAAACCCGAGGGTATTTCTTCTACACGCATAGAAAATCCCATATGCCAATATAGTTTAATTGAATATTTTAAGCTTATTTGCTCTAAGAGATCTCCTACGTACGTGCCTTTGAACGAAGGATCGGCAACTAGCACTTCTACGTCATCCTTTAATGCGATATCACCGTGGACCTGGGCCTCGATATAGTGGTTGAGGTTTCGATTGGATTCACGCTTTGAAGGATCCTTGCATGGTTCTTCAAGATTATACAACAGATGCTCAATAAATTTCCTTGGTGTCAGATCTTTATCACCGATCGCATCATTTCGAAAAAATGCATCTTTAAAAATCGCTGCTAAAATGTCATCAAACTCACCATAGGTGCCTTTTTCCTTCGGATTTTGATGCGAATCCAAATAAGTAAACGTGCAGCGATAGGAGATACTTGGTGAGAGAAGAAAGTAACATGACCCAAACCGTGGTGCCGGTCCTTCTGGGTGTAACATTAAATCTAACGCCCCGTACTTCGGGCGCTGACTATCAGTCACGCCATCTAACTGATAAGCGCCTCCAAACATCATTTTCTCCCATTGATCCCGTGCACCTCCTGGATAAGCAGATACGCTGCCATTGGAAATATGAGTTTCGAACTGACTCTTATAAACTCCCTGCTCAAGTAATGCCTGAGCTACATTTTTCATGTCCACAATTGGCCGATCTGGATGAAAATGCAGTGCGACCCTAGTGTACTTAAATAACTTCACAACGGCGTCTTCAAAAGTACCCCAAGGGATATTTGTCATCTGAAGAACTTCCTTAATTGACTTTTGAGCTTCATATTTTCGGGTTCTAGCATACTTTGTAATATGCTCAATAGCCAAGTACTGTGAATTTGATAAATTATCTGACATTAATATCACCTTCCCATTAAAGCGAGGACAAGTATTCGATTCTAAAAAGCGACCGGAGAAGGAGAAAATGCCTTGGGCAGATCAAGGACCACATGGCCCGCAGCCCGAATATTGTATTATCAGATGTCCCAGCCACCTTGAATATTCATTCACAAAGCTATTTCTTCGTCTTCGAGTTGCCCTTCATTAATATACTGTATTAAACTTCTTACTTCCTTTTCGGCCCTTTCTTTGATAGGACGTATATTCCACCAATTTGCTGGTAATTCCACGTCAACTCCCACCATTACAAATGGTATCCAGTTTGGCATATAAGTCTTTAGCGTAAGTAGACATCTTCTTAAGTGCCCGGAATTACTGACTGCAATTATCCTCTTAATTTTATGAATTCCAAGTGCTCTGTCTAATACTAATATTGATGCCAAGACGTTCTCTTTGGTGTGATTCGATAGTGTTTCGACTACTATTGCTTCTTCTGGCACACCCTGTTCAAGTGCAAATTCTTTCATAAACATTGCTTCAATCTCATTACGTTCTCCCCACTTGTCTCCCCCTGAAAATAAAATAATCGGGGCTCTACCTTCTTTGTATAATTGTATCGCCTTTTTTGCTCTATCTAAATTGCCATTTCCGAATACCATGATGCAATCACCAAACATTTCTGATTCCTTCGGATCACCAGGATACAATAGAGTCATTATTTGTTCTTGTGTTAGTTGTTCTGGATTTATTTTTGAAATTAGCATTCATGATTCCTCCTGTTTATTTTGATGGAATTTCTGATAACGTTGCGCATTTCTGACGTCCGAACGGCTTAAGGACCGTAGGTCCGGTTGGATGTGTCACCTGAATCCTCCAAATATCCCTCTTGACGACCGAGGGCGTTAGCCCGATGCGTGAATATATTGTTATCTGAAGGAACCGGCTTCCTTGAGTAACAAAACAAAGTTCTTAAGCTTAAAATAAGTAGATACGTTATTTATTACTGAATAATTCTCCATATTCCTTCGGAACTTTTATAATGTTTTGAATTTCATAATTATTATTCTCGGGATTTTTAACAATCTCTAACAAGACAATCTGATCTTGATCAATCATCCTCAAAAGACTATATGTTCTGTGTTCGACTCCATGAGAGTTTATTCCAATTAAATCCTCGAAATATTGATCGTCTAAAGTTTCTTTACTTGAATCTGTAAAATATGATTTCAATTCATTAAAGTCCTGATTATTAATTGCGACCGATGCGAGATAAGATAAATTCTCTGGACTATCGGGTTTAACGATCTTCTCATGTGTACAGCCCACTGTCAGAATTAATAAGAGTAATATGAAAATTAATCTTGTAGAATTTATCATTTTTCCCCTCCGGTTCTTTCAGCTAACGGTTGGGTGTTCCCGAC
>NZ_LVJH01000009.1 GCF_001637205.1 Paenibacillus glacialis | reverse complement strand
GGATATCAACATTCTTGCGCAGCCGAGCGGAAATACACTTACATACACGCTTCATTATAGCAACGGTAGTGATAGCAATGTAAGTCTTGTCGATTATTTCTCCAAAGTAACCACAGCAGGTGGGACGACGGTACAAGGAAACCCTATCACGAGTGATGCGACTATAAAATCGGTGCCCGCCAAGAGCAGCCTAACCGTAACTTATTATGTGAATATCGGCAAGGTTACAACAGTAAATCAAGCCAAAGTTTCAATATTCGGATGGGATTTCAACAGTGCGGATTATCAGAAAAGGCTGGGTGTTTTCACGGTTCCGGCCAATTATTCATTTGTAGCTGCTAAAGGCCAGAGCAAGAAGATCACGATGAATAATCTCCCTATAACGACCAAGGCGGAAAGCCTGCAAATTGTTCGACTTAACGGAAAAGTATACATGAGGGTAGGGGTCAGTCTAGCGAATTTGGGGACAAAAGTACTTAGCGATCCCGGCTATAAAGCATACCTGGCATCAGCCGGTGGTACGGTATTCGAGCTCAAGTTGGATGATGCCAGTAGCAGTTACAAGGTGCAGCCTCAGGAGAAGAAAACGATATACTACATGGGAGAAATCCCTTCTTATATAAAAACCGTTAATATGACGCTGCAATTCACGCAGGAAGATTCGACGTTAAAGATTGATCTTCCAGTCCATTCCTTCAGCCTTCCTGCAGCAACAACTTCTAACTTAACCGTGGCTAATTATGCAGTTAAGAAAATTTCCATTGACAAGAATACAGTGGAAACGCAGATTTTGAGCGCTTCCGTATATTCGGAGAACGACACCGCGAAATGGAGCCTTCAATTCCGGATAAAAAATGTCGGTAATAAATCGGTAACTTTACCCGCCTACGAGCTTGCCATTAAAGCCAAGGAAGGATTCACTATTCCGGTGGATACAAAGGCGCTCACCAAGCTAACCTTAAAGCCGTTTGAAGAGAAGATCATTGATCTCAGCGCGGATGTGCGATTAAATCTAAATCAAAGCACGTTGCAGCTACAGTTAACTGAACCCGCTGTTGCCGACAAGATTATTGTTCCGACTGCGTATTATCAAATCCCTTATTCTCAAGAAAAAAATAGCTTTATTGGATTAGAATCCATAATGGAGAACAGTCATGGAACGTTCGGGGTAAAGCTCGACTCCATTCAGCGGCTACCATGGGCAGATGAAGATCAAATCGTAGCTAAAATCAGCATCCGCAACACAAAATTGACTACAGTAAAACTGCCTGCTCTCAAAGCTTTAGTCAAAGCGGGACTGAACGATATCAGCAGCACGGTCCAGATCGTGGCAAAAAATGCTCAAACGTCCCTTGCTCCTAATGAAACGGCAGAGATGTATGTGATAGCCAAAGTTCCTTATTCCTATAGTATCAATCAATTAAGGGTTATACTGCAGGAAACCTCAGGTGATAACGTTACGAACTTCCTCTCATTGAATACAACGATGCTAAATAATGCAATGAATACCGTTGTGGCAGGTGGCTCTTTCCATATTGATGTGACAGGCAAAAAAGCAGAAATCCGCGAACGTCGGACAACTATCTATAGTGGGGGCAGCTCCAATGTGATGTATACAGAGCTGGAAATGAAAAACGAAGAACCACGTCAATTGAAACAGGCTCAGCTTGTTGCCTACTACAAAACACCTGATAATCAATATTATGAGGCCAAAGTTAGTCAATCGTCCGACGCAACAAGCCCAAATGGTAAAAACCTGGTTACCGTCTGGAGTAAGCTTCCGCAGAGTGTGAATACCTCA
>NZ_LVJH01000008.1 GCF_001637205.1 Paenibacillus glacialis | reverse complement strand
GTAAATGAGTGCCATTTAACACGTCTAGGGTTTCCCCATTCGGACACCCCCGGATCAAAGCTTGCTTACAGCTCCCCGAGGCAGTTTCGTTGTTCGCCACGTCCTTCATCGACTCCTAGCGCCTAGGCATCCTCCGTGTGCTCTTAGTAGCTTAACCATCATGCTCTTTTGTTGCGTTGCTCGCTCCAAAGGATCGATCATCACATCAAATTCGCATATCAATTAACCTGTATCCGATAAATCGGATATTCGGTTGCTACTTTTACACTTTGTTCAGTTAACAAGTTAACTAAACTTAGATAAAAAGAATGTTCGTTTCTTACTTGCAAATTCGTTCGTTATCTAGTTTTCAAGGATCAAAGTTATTTCTAATAAAGAAACAACGTTTTGAAAGATTGCTCTTTCAAAACTGAACACGAGTGAGGAAATATTCGTAGGCTCTATGGCCCACAAGTCTTATCTTGACTCTTATATGAATGTTTCCGTTGCAGGAAACGATTCTCCATAGAAAGGAGGTGATCCAGCCGCACCTTCCGATACGGCTACCTTGTTACGACTTCACCCCAATCATCTA
>NZ_LVJH01000007.1 GCF_001637205.1 Paenibacillus glacialis | reverse complement strand
CAAACGTTCCAAAAGCGCACTTCCTATCGTACCTGTTGCTCCCATAATAACTATCATTTTTATCTTCTCCTTTTGGATGAAAAATTAGTTGTGACGGCAAGACGCCACCGCCATGTCACTATCGTGCTTGCTATGAATCCAGACAACGGGAAATCAATCCAGACACGACCGACCCAGGCCAAGTGATTGCTCGGAATCATCATTTCTAGTAAACCAGTTGTCACCCATGCGGCGTATAGGCCAAACGAGGAACCGGCCAATGCGAACACCCCTACCACAACCAAGTGAGGTGCACCGATGATCCATCGTATAAGGCCCACTCGGCTTCGCAACAATAGGCCAATCATCAAGGCCATCAAGGCCGATGCACCGCCGATTGTGGTCAATGCCCCTATTTGAAGACCCCTATCGGCAGTAACCACCCCCCCGATACCTGCCATGATGGCAGGAGCAGCATAGGCCATTACAACTTCACGCCATAGTACAAAAGTCTTTTTCTTGGAACCAGTAGCCTTGATGCCGTAAACATCATCTGTCTGATTCGGGTATTTCATCTTGTTCATTTAGTCGCTCCCTTCTTCTTTGAAATAGTTCAACGATTGCTTTCAGTGAGATATAATTAGGTTCCTAACTATATAAGAGTAAAAATAGGCTAGCTTCACTAGCCCATTCTACTCATTACTGATGTTTCCCTTTGGTTTCGAGCCTAGTTCGCCCGTAAGTGCTGAGATGCCTTGTGTAACTCGGCCTAGCAAGTCGAGAAATACGCTGCGCTCATCGATATTGAGTAAGCCCACCATTGCTTCCAGCCGAGCGAAATGCTCAGGAGCCATTTGACGGAGCTTCTTCGCCCCTTCTTCCGTCAAAATGACCGATCTCTGACGGCCATCGTCTGAGCTTGATCGCCGAGATACTAGGCCATCTCGCTCAAGAATGTCGATAAGACCAGTCACTGTAGCACGTGTAACGCCTAGATGCTCCGCTAATTGCGAAGGCAACTCTTCTCCTTCGTTATCTTCAAGATCTGCCAATAAACGATATCGCCCTGTTGATAAACCGAATCTAGAGAAGTGAATCTCCGAGGCATGTCCAAGCTTGGCTCCCGCTGCCATTAGCCTAGACGCGACGAGTATAGCCTGTGCGTCTATGTCTAGGTTATAGCGATCAATCTGCCGCTTGGATTGTACAAGCGAGGGAATAGCGTCAATGTCATTTGTTACTTTATTATTGTTGTTCATATATGTAGTATGGCTCCTAATTACTTTTGTGTCAACACATTTTTATAACACATCAACACCCCGCCTTTCTTCATATCTGGAACTGTATTCCTCCTCGGTCACTACAAAAGGCTCGATCTCTCTTTTATTCCAAATCGAGTTAGAGCTGTTTGATCCTCATCTAACGGAGTATGGTCGCTCGCTTACGCATATTGCTGCAGCACTTTTAAACAAAGCGGAGCAAACAGCTTTGTGCCTGGGGAGAGCGACACATTGAGAATAATTACCCGGATAAATCAGCTGTATTATTGAGCTCAGATGAATTAGATTATGAGATCAGCCAAAAGTACCGGTTAGGATTTAGACAATTTAATGATATCCTTGCTCTCCAGAATAGCTTTATCATATCCTTTTGTAACAGTATGAATCATTGCAATACCAAGTTCCTTTAAAGACACTGTAACGTTTGGAAATAGTCTTCTTAGAATAGGAAATAGCCACATAAATGCATAATAAGATTTATGCGTATTTTTTAATCCCTTTATTGGATTGATGTAGGCAGGGCGAAACATGTATGCTTTTTTGAAAGGCAGCTGCATGAGGTGATTTTCTGTCTTGCCCTTCACTCTTGCCCACATCCTTTTTCCTAGCTCTGTACTATCCGTCCCCATTCCGGAAACATAGCAGAACACCATATCTGGGTTCAAGCCTGCGAGCATTTCTGCCATATGCACAGTAAGATCAAACGATAATCGTGAGTACTCCTCCTCCTTCAAACCAACAGAGCTTACACCCAAGCAAAAGTAGCATGCATTATAGTTGCTTAATTGAGACTTGATTGCAGATAAATCAAAAAAATCTTTGTGGATGATTTCAGTTAATTTGGGATGTGAAACGCCGCATGGTTTGCGGTTAATCACTAAAACGTGTTCCACATCAGGATGCTGCAGGCATTCATGTAATACACCCTCGCCAACCATCCCCGTAACACCTGTAATTATCACTCTTATTTTCACGATGGATCCCTCCTTTTTCTCAATTAAATTGTTATTAACTATTCGTCTGTCCATAGTGAAGCTTGGCTCCCGCTGCCATTAGCCTAGATGCGACGAGTATAGCCTGTGCGTCTAGGTCTAGGTTATAGCGATCAATCTGCCGCTTGGATTAGACAAGCGAGGGAATAGCGTCAATGTCATTTATTATTTTATTATTGTTGTTCATATATAGTATGGTTCCTAATTACTTTTGTGTCAACATATTGTTATAACACATCAACACCCCGCCTTTCTTCATATCTGGAACTGTATTCCTCCTCGGCCACTGCAATAGGCTCGATCTCTCTTTTATTCCAAATCTAGTTAGAGCTGTTTGATCCTCATCAACCGAAGATTATACCAAATATAATGGAGTTATATAGTTGTATTTGATTATGTTATCCTGCTCGTTAGTGTAGCGAGGCTGTCGATCCTTAGGATCTCATGAATATTATCATTATTTGTGCCTTCGTCGGCAATCGGATTATGTTCTTGTCACCCGACATAGATTGAAACAATAGATAGCTTTATGAATATACAATACAATCGAAGTAATGGTGAAAATCAAAAATAGACCGAGAACCAGATATTACTGGCTCTCGGTCTATTCTTATTTAATCTAATTAATGATAAACAATTTAACTTGCTGAAAGCCGAATGAACTAACACTCTTCTGGCTTCCTGGAATAAATATATCAATTCGATTGCCCTTTATGGCAGAACCTGCGTCCGTTGCTGTAGCAACAAAGGCATCGTTAGGTAGTCCATTATGATCATGCCCTGTTACCAATACTTTCGTACCCATAGGAATAACTTTAGGATCTACAGCGATCGTACCCAGCTTAAGCGGGTTACCGAAATAATCAACGGCACCCCACTTACCATTCTCGCTTGCTGCAGCAGAGTACGCCGTAGCTTTCACCTGTACTGTTTTACTATAGTTAAATGTTTTACCCCAAGCTTCCACCACTTTTTGATCTGGTGAAACGTTTAGAGTAGACTCTGTTGAGTTCACAGATGCAGCAGATACTGTGTTCTTCACTGTTGGAATGGTCAAATTAATTCCTGCATAGATGTTATTTTCCTGTGTATTCGGATTGGCTTTGATCAACTTATCAAGACTCACACCGTATTGTTGTGATAATTTGAAGAAGGTATCTCCTTCTTTAGTTACATGAACAGCATCTGCGTGAATAGGTGTACTTTGGACGACCAATGCAACGCCCATTACGGCTACCATCATTTTAATTTTTTTAAATTTCGTATTCATCGTTTGTGTTCCTCCTCGTATTAATGCCTGCGAAGTTAGCTGTCGGATTCGGATTGGGAGTCAACCCTACGCACATGGTTCCATGCGATTCACCCCAAGGTGAGAAGAACGATACTTATGTTCTTATACACGCTAATTACATCCCCCGCACTTTCCCTTGAAAGTTTCGGCTCAACAAATATATCACAATTTTGTAACTAGTTAAAATGTAAAGATTGCCAATAACCCTTTGACAGATCAGTTTCTTATTGTTTTCACACAAAAAGACAGACATATTAATGACATTTTCGTCATCTTCATGCCTGTCTTTATTGATCCGAAAATAGTTATTACAATACTTTACTTAGAAATTCTTTTGTACGAATATTCTTCGGATTATTGAACACTTCTTCCGGTGTACCCTGTTCCATAATTCGGCCTTCGTCCATGAACAGAATCCGATCCCCAACTTCGCGAGCAAATCCCATCTCGTGGGTAACGATAACCATCGTCATGCCTTCATGAGCTAGCTTCTTCATGACTTCAAGAACCTCTCCTACCATCTCAGGATCAAGTGCCGAAGTCGGTTCATCAAACAACATCACGTGAGGTTGCATAGCAAGTGCGCGTGCAATCGCAATACGCTGTTTCTGTCCTCCTGACAATTGATTCGGGAAGACATCTTTTTTATCGGATAATCCAACGGTGTCCAGCAACTTATTCGCAATGACTTCCACTTCTGATGCAGACTGCTTCTTCACCGTAAGTGGTGCGATCATAATATTCTGTCCAACGGTCTTATGGGGAAATAGGTTAAAGTTCTGAAACACCATGCCCATTTTTTCTCGGGTTGCGTTGATGTCATGCTTAGGAGCTGTAATTGACTGCCCTTCAAATCGTATTTCTCCAGATGTTGGTTGTTCAAGTAGATTTAGACAACGAAGAAATGTGCTCTTTCCCGATCCAGATGGTCCTATTACAACGACAACTTCTCCCTTGGAAATGTCCAAATCGATTCCTTTAAGAATTTCTATGTTCCCATATGATTTATGCAGATCTTTAACGGTTATCACTGGCACTCAACTTCCTTTCCAACGCATTCAGTAACTTAGACAACGTAAACGTTAATACAAAATAGATTGCCGCAGCAATAATGAATGGGCTAAGTCCTTGATAAGTGATGTTCTTAACAACGCCTGCCTGATACATAATATCTGCCATCCCAATAACTGAAATGATCGATGATTCTTTGATGATCGTAATAAATTCGTTCCCAATAGCTGGCAGAACAGCTTTAAATGCTTGAGGTAGGACAATATGGCGCATCGCTGTAATACGGTTCATTCCGAGTGAACGAGCAGCTTCCATCTGTCCTCGATCTACACCTTGAATCCCCGCTCTAAAAATTTCAGCTAGATAAGCTGAACTATTAATGGATAACGTAATGATACCAGACTGTAGCGGTGAGAAGTTAACGCCAAGCGTTAAAGCAACACCATAATGAATAATCATAAGCTGTACGAGCATTGGTGTACCACGTAACACTTCGACGTAAGCAGTGCCTAACCACTTCACGATTCGAATGTTCGTCATACGTAATATAGCTATGAATAGACCAATAATGAAACCAAATAATACACCTAATGCAGACAATAAAAGAGTAAAACCTATCCCTTTGATGTAATAATTACGGTATTCCCATGCGGTGGTCAAAATGTTTCCAGACTCTACCTTCGCGGCTAATATACTCGCATCTTTCACCATTTGATCAATCGCACCCTCGCTCTTCAAGCGAGCAAGTGTGTCATTAATAGCAGCCTGAAGCTCAACTTTACCCTTTTTAATACCAATGGCTGCATAGGATTCAGAATCAGCTGGACTTGCATCAGCAATGACTGTTTCTGAATCAATGTATCCTTCAGCTACGGTATCTTCTACAATAATGGCATTAACACGTTTTGTTTGAAGCTGTAATACAACATCTGGAATTTTATCCAAAGCAGTCAGTTGTGCTCCTTGGATGGTCTGTCCAATTTCTTCTTGAATGGAACCCTTTTGCACACTAATCTTCTCATTCTCGAAATCTTTCATCGTGAGAAATTTGTCTTTATCTTCTGCTCTGACGATCATAACCTGACGAGCCATATAATAATTATCTGAGAAATCAATGCTTTGACGACGTTCTTCTGTCGGTGTCATTCCTGAGATGACCATGTCTACCCTGCCACTTTGTAACGCAGATAGAAGACTATCAAATCCCATATCCTCTATGATTAACTCGGCTCCCATATCTTTCGCAATTTCCTTCGCAATAGATATATCGAACCCAACAATTTGGTCTTTCCCATCAATTCTTTTGTGAAATTCATACGGTGCAAACTCGGCACTTGTGCCAAGAATCAGTTTCTTATTAACAGTCGTTGTAGCTTCTTGAGCGCTAGCCGGTATTAAACCCGTTGTTAGCAAGATAACGGCACTCAGTAAGAACACGATGATACGAGTTATTTTCTTCAACTTCCTCTTCTCCCTTACGTTTAAACTTTAGTTTGTTTTATGATTAACAACATGAACCATCATAAGACAATATGTATTATTATGCAATGGTATTCACTAGGAGTTCATAAATAGCGCTTCATCTTCATACAAATTTATACAAAACGATTGCATAGACTGATAAAATTTATTCATGATATACTATATAGATTGAACTAAAGACGAACCCTCATATTCATGATTCTCTTTAGAAATAATTGAACTTGTGAGCGCAAACTTTAGTTCAATCTATATATCAAGCGTTATAAATCATTCATTTCATTAAATACAGAGGAGTTGCCTATATGAGTAGCAAAAATACTATATCTTCCACGATTGATCAATTTACAACACGATTTAAAGAGATTTCACTATATATCGGAGCTAATCCAGAACTGGGAAATGAAGAATTTCTTGCCTCGGCTCGCTTGAAAGAAGAACTTACATATCACGGTTTCACCGTTGAAGCACCTGTGTTGGGTATTGAAACGGCATTTATCGGTACCTATTCCTCTAAGAAATCTGGACCTACAATAGCACTATTATGTGAATACGACGCTCTTCAAGGTCTTGGACATGCCTGTGGTCATCATCTCATCTGTATGATGAGTTTAGGAGCAGCGGTCGGCCTGAAATCCGTGATTGATGAGATTGGAGGTACCATCCGTGTATTTGGTACGCCAGCTGAAGAAACGCGTGGTGCTAAGGTTCCTATGGCTGCTGCCGGTCTCTTTGACGATTGTGACGTGGCACTCATGACGCATCCCTTTTATGCATACGAGAAATCAGGACGCTCTCTTGCAATAGATGCTATCCAATTCGAATTTCATGGTAAATCATCTCACGCTGCAGCGAGTCCTCATGAAGGAATCAATGCGCTTGATGCGATCATTCAAACCTTTAATGGTATTAATGCTTTCCGTCAGCAAGTAAAGAGCACTGTACGTATTCACGGTATTATTAACCATGGCGGCGAAGCTGCTAACATTATTCCTGATTATGCTTCCGCTCAATTCTATGTTCGTGCAGCAACTCGTAAGGAATTGAACATTCTAACAGAACGCGTGAAACAAATCGCACAAGGTGCTGCAATGCAGACGGGTTGTACATTAGACATTTCAAATTATGAAACATCCTATGATGAAATGATTACGAACGAGCATCTGTCAGATACGTTTACTTCCAACCTTGTTGAATTGGGCATAAGCCCAGAAGAAATTAGCAGCGGTAATGACCATGGCTCCATGGATCTAGGTAATGTCTCCTTATGCTGTCCAGCCATTCATCCTTATATTAAGGTCATTGATGAAAGACACGGGCTTCATACGCCACAATTCCGCGATCTTGCTATGAAAGATCTTGCCTTAGATGGCATGATTCTAGCTGCCAAAGCTTTGGCAAACACGGCTTATGACGTGATAACCAAACCTGAACTTCTTGCAAATATTAAAGCTGAATTTGAGCAACGTGAGCAATAAGCAAAGAAATGAATGATACTATCGAGCAGATTTTTCAACCTCATATAGTTTGTGCATAGAAAAAGGGTGTTCTTAGTCATTTCATCAATGACTTTTGGGACACCTTTTTTTAATCTCACTATTGCATGCACCAGCATGAACCTTCACTTACTCCCCAATAACACGTTCATAAATATCGATATACTCACGCGCTGATACGTTCCAGCTATAGTCACCACTAAACGCATTGTTCGTGATTTGGCGCCAATGTTCCGGCTGATGATAGAAGGATACCGCACGACGAATGGTATGCATCATATCATGTGCATTAAAGGCACCGAAGGTAAATCCATTCCCTTCTCCTGTGAACTCGTTGTAAGCATGTACCGTATCATTTAAACCACCTGTTTCACGAACGACTGGAATGCTCCCATAACGTAAAGCCAACAACTGACTGATCCCACATGGTTCAAATTTTGATGGCATAAGGAAGATGTCACTGGCTGCATAACATTTGCGCGATAATCCCTCACTAAAGATAATCTGAGCCGATAGCTTGTTAGGATAACGTTTCGCTGCTTCTCTAAACCATTGTTCATAATAAGCGTCACCTGTGCCCAGAATAACTACTTGAACTTCATCATAATACAGCAATTCATCTAAGGTTCTAATGAGAAGATCCAGACCCTTAGAATCCACCAATCGGGTGACCATTGAAATAAGAGGGATTTTGGGGGCGACAGGAAGGTGAAGTTCTTTTTGTAACGCTATTTTATTCTCGATCTTCTCGTCTAGGTTAGTATCATAATTTGAATATATATAAGGATCATTAGCAGGATTATAACTTGTCGCGTCAATGCCATTGATGATCCCACTCAATTTGTCCCCTAAGGATGTTAATAGACCCTCTAATCCATACCCATAATGCGCTGTCTGAATTTCTTTGGCATACGTAGGACTTACCGTCGTGACATGGTCAGAGTAACGAATACCAGCTTTCATGAAGCTAGCGTTGCCGTAGTATTCTACACCAAGGTAATAACGATTATCTAACCCCAAGAGATCATTCAACATGTCATACGGAAATATGCCTTGATATAACAAATTATGTATCGTGAATACCGTATTCATATTAGCGTAAAAAGGATCATCTCGATAATGTGCTTCCAATAGCAGTGGAATCATCGCTGTATGCCAATCATGGCAGTGCAACACGTCGGCTTGGAAGTCCAGTTCACGCATTACTTGTAATACCGCCTTATTAAAGAATGAAAACCGCTCTCCGTCATCCATATATCCGTAAACGTTGTCACGTCCGAAATAATATTCATTATCGATAAAGTAAATAGGAATTCCTTCATGTATGATTCTTTCAATCCCACAATATTGGCGTCTCCAGCCTAAATGTACGTACACTTCACCTATATGTGTCATCGCATCTCTATATTGTTGAGCTATGCCACGATACTTAGGGAGAATCACTCGTACATCTACTCCACTGCTGAAAAGTTCTTTTGGAAGAGCGCCTATCACGTCAGCCAGTCCACCTGTTTTAATAAAAGGTGTGGATTCTGCTGCTGCAAACAATACTTTCATTTGGTTATTCTCCTTCACTGTAAAATTCATTTCGTCCGTCTAGGTTCCTTTTTGTAGACCAACATACTCAGCGGCGGAATAGTCAGTACTACGCTCTGTTTCTGACTATGATATGACATCTTTTCAGTCTTAACGGAAGATTCTACCTTTAATCCCTCTCCCCCATATTTCACATGATCACTATTGAATACACACTGATAATTACCCGGTCTCATGATACCAATACGATATTCTTCTTGCATTACAGGTTGGAAATTAATTACGATAATGAGCTCATCCGATTTCTTTTTCCCTTTACGAATATAGGAAAGTACACTCTGTGTATGATCATCTGCACTAATCCACTGGTACCCTTCAAACCCATGATCAAGTTCCCATAATGCTTTCTCATTCTTATAGAAATGATTCAAATCTGAGGTGTACTCTTTCGTTTGTCGATGTTTGTCATAAGCAAGCAACAGCCAGTCCAACTCTTCTTGATCCTTCCACTCAATAAATTGTCCGAATTCGCCACCCATAAATAGCAACTTTTTACCTGGATGTGTCATTTGATAACCGAGTAGAATCCGGAGTCCTGCGAACTTCTCCTCGTAGCTACCTGGCATTTTATTCAAGAGTGACTTCTTACCGTGAACCACTTCATCATGTGACAGCGGAAGGGCAAAGTTCTCAGAATACGCATAACAGATAGGAAACGTTAGTAAATGATGCCTATATGATCTTTCCGAGAAAGGTCTTTCGATGTAATCCAACGTATCGTTCATCCAACCCATATTCCATTTGTAATTAAACCCTAAACCATTGTCTTCTACAGGAGCTGTAACTCCAGGCCAAGCACTAGATTCTTCAGCCATCATTAATGTATGAGGGAAATAACGAAATATGGCAGTATTCAGCTGTTGTAGAAAAGAAATTGCCTCTAAATTTTCAAGTCCACCCATTTCATTCCTCTGGTACTGCTCCACTTTCTTCTCGAAATCAAGACGGATCATGCTTGTTACAGCATCCACTCGAAGCCCATCAATATGATACATATCTAGCCAAAATAGTGCATTGGAAATCAGGAATGAGACAACTTCTGGCTTCCCATAATCGAAAGAAAGGGTTCCCCATCCGGGTTTCTCTGCTTTATAGGGATCACTGTACTCAAATAATGGCGCTCCATCGAACATTCGTAAACCATGGGCATCCTTAGCGAAATGAGCCGGAACCCAATCCATAATGACACCAAGTCCTGCTTGATGACATTCGTCAACAAGAAACATGAAATCGTGTGGCGAACCAAATCGACTTGTTACTGCAAAAAAACCAGTTCCTTGATACCCCCAAGAAAGATCGTATGGATGTTCACTTAGCGGCATAAACTCTATATGTGTATATCCCATGACCTTCACATAAGGAATAAGTATGTCCACCATTTCTCGGTAAGAATATAAGGTGCCATCCTCTTTCTGCCTCCAGGTTCCTAAATGAACTTCATAAATGTTAATTGGTTTGTTGAACGGTTCCTTTAATTTTTTGCGCCAAGATGCGTCATTCCATTTATACCCTTCTAAAGCAGTCACAACAGATGCCGTTGCCGGTCGTAATTCAGCTTGAAAAGCGTAAGGATCAGCCTTTAGAAAAGATTCTCCATCGGGTCCCGTAATATGGTACTTGTAAATAGTTCCAAGGGTTAATTTAGCGAAAAAGCGAGTCCAAAATCCTGATTCGGGTATCTTATATAATGAATGATTGCAGCCATTCCAAGCATTCTGATCCAATGCTAGTCCTACATGGGATGCATGAGGTGCCCACACTGTAAACCGAACACCATCTTGTCCCTCTTCAATGGCTGGATGTGCACCTAAGAAGCGGTAACTATGATGTGATGTTCCTTCATGAAATAAATAAATATCCTCCGATGGGATCACATTGATCGGAATAATATGTTGTTCCAACAAACTAATCACCTTCTCCATTCATTAATGTTACATCCTTATCATTACCCTATTCCAGACATCTTGAAAATATAAATGATATTTAATACCAATATTTGTAATAATTCATGATTATTTCAATATACTCGTTTCATGTGGGTTAAAAGATGTTTACACATAGATCATCATTGATAATAATTAGGGAGTGACGTAACTTGATTAAAAAAGAATGTATTGCCATGCTGCTTGCAGGTGGAGAAGGCCGAAGATTAGCCCCTTTAACTTCAGAAATGGCCAAACCGGCAGTTCCGTTTGGTGGTCATTATCGTATTATTGATTTCCCACTAAGTAATTGCGTGAACTCCGGAATCGGAACCGTGGGTGTACTTACGCAGTATGAAGCTAATTCATTACATGAACATATTGGTAACGGCGAACCTTGGGGTCTTCAGACTATGGGTGACGATGGGGTTTCCCTTTTACCCTCCTATCGTACGGGGGATGAGTATTTAGGTACAGCAGATGCCATATACAAGAACATTGAATATATCGATCGCAACAATCCAGAACATGTTCTTATTCTTTCCGGAGATCACATTTACCATATGGATTATAGTGAAATGTTACAGCAACATAAAAGCAAGAATGCAACGGCAACGATTTCGGTTATGGAAGTCCCTTGGGAAGACGCTAGCCGATTTGGTATTTTAAGTATGGATGCCGATTTACAGATCTCTGATTTCAAAGAAAAGCCAGCACAACCTGAAAGTAACTTGGCCTCCATGGGGATATACATTTTCAAGTGGTCTTATTTAAAACAATTATTAATGGATGATGCATCTAACCTCATATCCACGCATGACTTTGGAAAAGATATCATACCTTCGATGCTAATCAATCAGGATCCGCTTTTCGCTTTCCGCTTTAATGGCTATTGGAGAGATGTAGGTACGGTGGAAAGCCTCTGGGATGCGCATATGGACTTGTTGGATGATAAGGTTGAGTGGGAGCTACATAAGAGCAATTGGCCTATGTACAGCCGTCCGTGGATAACGAAATATAGTCAACATAAAGAGAAAGTTGGTAACACTTCTAATTGCATGATGTCAGAGTCATGCACTTTGGATGGTAATGCTGAGAAGTCAGTCATCTTTTGTGGTGTCGAGATTGGTAAAAGTTCTGAAATTAAGCACAGTGTCATTATGCCCAATGTCAAAATTGGACGAAACGTTATTATAGAACATGCTATCATTGGTGAAGGTGCAGTGATTAAAGATGGTTCCACAATCAAAGGATCTGCTAATCATGTGGTTGTGGTCGGTCCACGTGAGATTATATTCCCTAAACCAACTGTACTGACACAACCTACGCGACTTTTGCAAGATGTACTTGAAAAATCCGCACGTCTTAGTGCTCAAGGATTATAAAGAAAATAAAACAACAAGAGCGAATTCCTATTGGGATTCGCTCTTGTTGTTATTTTCGTTTATTTTACCTTAATTTGTAATCAAAGTACACTCTGCTAAGAGATGCTATCATTCTCATTAGAAAGGGGTAACATAACCGTTACAACCGTTCCTTTCCCGAGTTCACTCTGAATGACCAGTGTTCCTTGATGCTGTTCAACTAGCTGTTGTGAGATCGCAAGACCAAGTCCGGTCCCTCCATTTAAAGGATTAACTTGAAAGAAACGGTCCCTCACTCTGTTCAAATGCTCCTCACTAATTCCTAATCCGTTATCTTGAACATCAACCTCAACTTGCTCAGGGTAACAATTCAACACAATCTGGATTTCACTGTGCTCTTCCGAGAATTTTATCGCGTTATCAACGAGGTTTAAGAATACTTGTTTCAGTCGATTAGCATCCCCGATCACAATCGGATTCTCATCTGATTCTAATACAAGCTTAATATTCTTCTTCTCTGCTTTCGTCCACATATTTAACATGATTTCCTTAAGAAGTTCTTTGAGAGCCACTTTACCCATGACCAGTTTCATCTCATTTTGTTGAAGTTTGGAGAAATCTAGTATCTCTTCAACTAAACCAATCAGACGTTCAGTCTCTTTTGAGATAATCTGCAGACCGATCTTCGTCTCATCAGGATCAAACCCACCCGAGTGAATCGTCTCACTCCAACCCTTAATACTCGTTAAAGGAGTTCTAAGTTCATGGGAAATGGATGAGATGAAATCATCTTTAATCTGATTACTTCGAACAATTTCTTGGGCCATATGATTAAGGGTACTTGCCAATTCACCCAATTCATACTTATAGTCCCCCTTTACTCTTGCCTTATATTTCCCCTTAGCCATTTGGGCAGATACAGCCGTAATGTTATTCAGCGGTTTAACGATCGAATTCGCAAGTCCCATACTGAACGCGAGGACTACGGCTAATACAGCAGCACCAATTGAAATGGATACTAACGACACGTTGAAAAGTTTGTCATTCAACATTTTCAATGAAGTAGTATAGCGCAAGATGTATGTGTCTTCACCACCGAGTTGCGTTAATTTCGATACCGCCATAACATCCTCATTGGTAGATGGTTGTCTTCCTACCCATCTACCAATGTCCCCTGCGATGGCTTGGGGTACGTCACTTGTCGTAATGGACGTCTCTGATTGGAATTCCGTCGTATTAATTAATACGTTACCCTTCGTATCCAAGATCTGAAGTTCGGTATTCGTCAATTTAAAATTCGCTAGCATATCTGACAATAAATTAACATTTCCTTCCTCATAAAGACGGAATATCTGATAATATCTTTCTGCATTTTTTACACTTGTCGAAATATGACTATATACACTGTCATAATAATACGTTCTTATCGCTAACAAGAAAATGACTTCCACAAGAAGAAGTGCTGTAAACACGACTATGAAATAGTGGAGAACGATCTGTCTGCGAATACCCTTCTTAATCATTGCACTTTGCCCTTCCACTTATAACCATGTCCCCAAACGGTTTGCAAGAATTCCGGTTCTGAAGGGTTCTCTTCAATTTTTTGACGTAAACGACGAATATTCACATCAACAATCTTAGGGTCTCCCATGTACTCTCTGCCCCACACGTGATCCAGTAGGACATCACGACTCAGTGGTGTAGTCTCCTTTTCCAGGAAAAATTGAATAAGTGAGAACTCCGTAGGTGTTAGTTCAATGGCAACGGCGTTCTTTTTGAATTGTTTAGTAATGAGGTCAAGCGAGAAGGGTCCCGAGTGAAAACTAACTTTCGCAGAACTTTCCCGATGGACATTCACACGTCGTAACAAAGATTGAATTCGAGCAATAAGCTCAGTCGGACTAAACGGTTTACTGACATGATCGTCAGCACCTACAGACAAGGCATATACTTTATCTTGCTCCTGTACTTTGGCTGTTAAGAAAATAATCCCAATCCGTTCATTGGTTTCTCTAATCCGTCGACACACTTCAAATCCATCAATACCAGGAACCATGACATCTAATAGCGCAATATCGATATCAGGTATGGTTGTTAATTTTTCAATGGCTTCATATCCATCGGCCGCTTCTACAACTTCAAATCCATTACGTTTTAAATTAATGACTATAAAGCTACGAATAGATTCCTCATCTTCCAATATCAATACTTTACTCATCCTTATTTCCTTTCCTCTCAATTGGAGCCACATCCGTCTCCACTTTTTTATTTTTATTAAGCTCAAGATTTACGTCGTAACTCTTATAAGCAATCACTTTATCACTCACGCGAACAAGTAAGTCCCAACCGCCATGATCCTTATCCCAATCTTGTTGTGAGAAGAATTTGATCTCTGCAACTGTTTTGTTTGTGTCTGACATCACAAACCGTAAATACTCATCCTTGTTCGATTTCGTATCAATGGTTACGATGTTATGCCATTCTGGAGGGAAAAAATTAAGGAAAAACCTGCTTTTATAATCATGGTATTGTTGCCTAACAAAGGTCATCCCCTCTTTACCATCCCATTGATAGTAAGAGTAGAACCATGGAATCTCGTCAAAGCTAAAGTGTTCCCATCCTTTGGGCGTCTCCAGTATACCAATTTCATATATCCCATCAGCGTTGACATCTTCACTATAAATCTGAACATCCTTATATGTTTGATCATCATTAAGGACAGGTGTTAACTTGTTGTCCACCATGACAATCATCTCTGAATACCAATAACCAGAGCTAGATCCACTCCCAGCATCTAAGATAATGCCTCTCTTATCTGGGGATACCTTGCCAGCGACAACATTGTAATAGCTATTAACACTTTTATCTAATTCAAGTTTATCAAGTTCAATGAAACTATTTTCATACTGGTAAGTCGTCATTCTAGCTAACTCATTGCGCTTTAACGAAACGATTGTGAGGTCATTTATCCCGTCATCATTTAAGTCATCAATAACAAAATGGCTATATGGCACCTCTAACGCTTTCTCAAGTTCCTTACCTTGATAAGTATATACGACTAATCCGCTCTGAAGTTCCTCGTCCCCTCGTGAGAACCCAGCAATAATGTCGATACTTCCATCATTCGTGATGTCTTTAAATCTTAAAGATTCCAGCACTTTACCTTCACCATCAAAGGTTATTCTTTGCACCCATTCACCATTCTTATTTTCAAAAATCGAACCGTGTAATTGGACCGCTTGATCCGGGGTCTCATAGAAAACAATAACTTCCTTTTTCCCATCATTATTGAGATCTGCAAAACGAATGAGACTTGTGTTATCGTTATCACGAGCACGGATCAGTGGTGCTCCTTTAGGAATCTGTGATGTAATAAATGTCCGAAGGGATTCATTCTCTGCAGAAATCTGTGGCGTCTTCATTAGTGATACCGGATCACTAATCATGCTGCAACCACCTAATATAAATAAGGCCAAACAAGCAGTACATGCCCTGATTAAGCTTGATTTGTACAACTCTATCACTCTTTTCTATAAGAGGATGTTCAAAATCGTCATCTTTTGATCACAAAGTATACCAAGAGGCATATTCGACTTTTTGAACACTCACTATAAATTAACGCTAATTCATTTAGATCATATTCTTCTCAGCGTGAGTAAGACGGCGTCCTTTAACATCAAACACAATTTTACCATTAGAGAGTCCTATAATTCGTGTTCCATATCTTTCAGCAAGTTCTAGCGGAAGCACAGTCAACACAGTGACACGTTCTTCCTTACATAAATCCCTTAATAATTCAAGTACGCTTTCAATGGATTTCGGATCCAGACCAACGACAGGTTCATCTGCCAGAATGACTTGGGCTCCGTGTACCAAGGCACGCGCAATCGCGATACGTTGACGTTCTCCACCACTTAGTTGACTCGTCTTGAAATGCGCTTTCTCCAGTAGCCCTAGACTCTCAATGACATCCATAGCTCCCATATAATCATCCGAGCGAACCATCCCCGTAAGCATACGCCACCAAGGCGTCTGGCTAGATTGACCGACGAGAACATTCTTAAGAGCTGTCCGTTTAAGATTAAAGTACGGGCTTTGCTCCAAGTATGCCCATTGTCTTTTAATTTTTATTTTACCACTAATACCTCTTTTAAATATATCATCCCCATCAACGTTAAATGTACCTTCATCCCATTTCGTGCGAAGTGCTAAACAGCGAAGTAGTGTACTCTTCCCACTTCCACTACCACCAACGATGGTAATCATTTCGCCCTTATGGAATTGAATATTCACATCATGAAGAATGGGTTGTTTATCAATTCCAATGAATTTCGTTAGATGTTCTACTTTAATCATGACATTAACTCTCCTTGTAAGTCCTTTCCTATAGTGTATTGGAAAAGACGATGGAATTCTATGCGAACAAACGTTCTAACTCTTTTGTCGTGGCGGTGAGAACCAAAAGCCTGCTAATCCAAATAACAAGTACGAGAGTCCAAGCATGATAAACATACCTTCCTCCCAGTGATAGAACATAAATATACCACTTAAGCTAGGACCAACGACACTTCCTATATTAAATTGAAACGAAGCGACTACATTGGCTGCGGGAAGTAGATCCCGTGGTAGGACATCAGCCGCGTATGCAAGCCCCAATGAGAAGAAAGATCCAACTAAACCTCCAGCTAACATCATCAGCATGATACTCAACATGAAATGATCACCTGCCAAAGGTAATATTGAAAAGGTAATCCCGCCCGCAATTCCGCAACACATCAGCAATCTTTTTCTACCATATCGATCGCTCATGATTCCTAATGGAAGTTGAAGAAGTAATCCACCAATTCCGATTGCGGGAAGTAAGGCAGATATTTGACCCTCGCTAAAACCAATATGTAATCCATACAATGGAAAGCTACTATTCATACTCGCTTCCATATAACCGTAAAGTAACGCTGGGATAAGCGCATACCATGCTATGCGATAGCTACGACGGAAACGATGTTTCTCATTCACAACGCCTACGACCTTCTCAGGACGCATATTTGGAAGTTTCACTAGAACGAAGATCAGTACAATAAAGATACAGAAACTCAGAATGATAAAAGGCACTGCTTTCCCATATGAAAGTAGCGAAATGCCAAGTGGCCCAAGACTAAACCCGATACCATAAGACATCCCATATATAGAAAGATTTCTTCCTCTATTCTGAGACGGAGAGGACAAAATCACCCACAGTTGAGATGTATAATGCAGTGCGCTGTCTCCGATACCAATGATCAGTCGAAGTACGAACCATAACTTTATATTAGGTATCCATGGGAATATTAACAAGGTCACAAGTACGAGTACTAGCCCACCGACAATTAGTTTTTTAAATCCCAACGCTCCCAATACTTTCTCAGCGACCAGCATCATCGCAAAAGACCCGATATATAGTGCGGCTGCATTTAAGCCATTCATCATTTCTGATACACCCATCTGATCTAGGAATATGGCTAATACAGGAAGCAACATCCCTTGCGTTGATCCTGCCACTACGATTACTGCGATGAGTATGAGATAATGTGTACGTGTTACTTTTTGATGCATGTGATTAGACATGTTGTTATTTACTGACACCCTATTCTCCCCCTTAAACTATTCCACATTATAGTGGACAAGCTCTATCAGAACAAGCCATAATAAAAGAAGCATTACGAAATGACGGAAAGGTATGGGGTACATGAACTATAAAGTGAAAGTCGATGTTTCATCGATCTACGAACTTATGGCGAGTTTTATGGTATACACTTCAAAAAAATGGACGGATGACATGGATATGGGCCCGCAATGGGTTCACACGGTTAATAATCAACTCTCTGAGAGTGTCCGCACGGCGTTAGCACCCGCATCATCTTGGCCATTCGATGATTTTGATGTGTTATATACATGGGCAATCCTTAGACAGACCGGAGATGACGTTGAACCTTTTCTCGAACATTTGATGCATTGTAGTGATGATTCTCTGTTTGAGATATCATCTCCTTACATTCCAACCATGACCGTGGAGAATGCTGGACGAATTCGAAATGACTATGTACCCTTATTGAAACTATGGTATGTTCACTATTTCAAGCAAGTTGAAGGTGATATCAAACCACTTATTGAAGTAGATGCTTTGGAAAAAAGAACGCTATTAACCAAGATGGATCCCGAGAATCTAATTGAATATGCCTCTGCGGGTCTTGTTGTGGAAAATATGCCAGAAATCGAAACAGTAGTTCTATTCCCTACTGTTCACAATCGTCCGATGAATCTTTTTTGTTTCTATACCAATATGCTGCTCATTCAGTATCCGGTTGATATACCCGAAGAAGATCATGAGAATGAACCACCTATGTGTCTCACTCGCATGACTCATGCCCTATCTGATCTTAACCGACTTCGCTTACTTCGTTATGTCGCTGATAAACCAAAGTCACTTACTGACATGCAACGTGACTTAAATCAACCTATAGAGACATTGAGGCATCACCTTAGGATCCTTCGAGTAGCCGGATTCCTCCGCATCCATCTAGGTAATCATAACAATGAGAAATACAGTATACGTCCCGATGGCGTTGCAGAACTTCAGATATTCTTAGAATCATATATACATCTATAGGAGTGAAACATACGTGAACACACGTCAACAAATTCTATTTGATCTGGATGACACACTCATTCATTGCAACAAATATTTCGGACTGATTCTTGGAGAGTTTTATTTAATCATCCAACAATGGTTCGCAGATTTCGAACTGACAACCGATGAAATTCGTCAAAAACAAATCGAGATCGATATTGCCTCAGTCCACAACGTTGGATTCAAAAGTGGTAACTTCCCTCAATCTCTCATCAATACGTACCGATACTTCAGTCAAAAGTGTCCTCGTCTGATTAATCCTCAAGAGGAAGATCAGCTGATGAAGTTAGGACTTAGTGTTTACGATCTGGAAGTGGAACCTTATCCAAGAATGGTGGAGACACTTGAATCTTTAAAAAGTGATGGTCATCAACTATACCTCTATACCGGTGGCGAGACCGCCATCCAACAACGGAAGATTGACCAAATGAAATTAAATATGTTTTTCGATGAGCGAATTTATATTCGTGAGCATAAAAACACCCACGCCCTAGAACAAATTTTACAAAGCGGCACGTTTGATCGTTCCTCTACATGGATGATTGGTAATTCGCTTAGAACAGACGTCATTCCAGCTCTGACTGCAGGGATCTGCAGTATTCATATCCAGATTTCTAATGAATGGGAATACAACATTGTTGAACTCGAAAGAACCCCAGACAATATTTTGTATACCGTTTCATCCATTGAGGAAGTGCCAGAAATGATTGACCACAAAATAGAACAAGAACGAAAAACACGGACCCTCAATTAATGGGATCCGTTGTTTTTTATTTCATCTATTATGTTAAATGAATTCATGGTTCAATCGACAGTTCCCCTGTTTCTAAGCTCTTCATTACAAACCGACCTTCACTTGGTGTACCATCTTCCAGTGTAATCTTTAACTTTCCGGTTTTTCCCTTTTCAATTAAAGCCTTCACTTGTGCATCCGTTAGTTCACGACCGTAATTCTCCTTCCAGATGACAAATTTACAGCCTTCTTTATAGTGAGAACAACCATACCCCTTACGTCCCATGAAGATCATTCCTCCACAACCAGATCGAGGACACTTCGCAATAATGGTCGGTGCGGAAACTTTCTGCTCAGAGCCTTTGCTTCGTGCAGGTTTCGTTGATTCCGCTGTCTTTGCCGTGCTTGATGATGGACTAGCTTGTCTACTTCTCGTGGCAGACGTTGTAGTTCCAGCAGCTTGACCAGACGTACGCTTCTTCACTGCTGGTTTCTGTGCGGAATCCTCGCTCTCAAACGACGTCTTAGACGCTCTAGATTGCACACGAACCTTATCAACGATCATCGTCGCGAATTTCTTAACATTCCCCATGAATTGTTCATCGGATGCGGTTCCTCGTGAGATCTCATTCAATCTTCGCTCCCATTGACCCGTCATTTCTGGTGAAGTAAGCAGTTCAATCCCAGCACCGCGAATTAACTCGATAACGGTACGTCCTTTTTGCGTGATTTGAATTCTCTTACCCTGCATATCTACATAACCAACACTTTTCAGTCGTTCAATTGTAGCTGCACGCGTTGCAGGTGTACCCAGACCAGAATCTTTCATTGCATCACGCAACTCTTCATTCTCGATCTGCTTACCCGCACTTTCCATCGCTTTAAGCAGCGTCCCCTCCGTGTAGTGCTTTGGAGGTTGGGTATCCTTTTCCTTTACGATCGCATCGGTACAAGTCACTCCATCATTCGGTTGAATCATGAAAGGCTCGTTAACTTCCGTCTCTTCTTCGTCATCTTCGTCCTTGTCTTTGCCTTTAGACTTCTTAACCGGATCCTTCTTCTGATCGGCAGTTACGACCTTCCACCCAAGACTGAGCAATTCTTTCACGGTTGTTTTGAATATCTCACTTTCAACCTCTGTCATGACGGTATGTACTTTAAATTCAGCCGGTGGGTAGAACTGCGATAGAAATCTCCGTACGATCAAATCATACAATTTCTGCTCGTCCGGGCTAAGGTTTGCGGCTTTACGATGAGTTGGAAGAATCGCATGGTGATCCTCTACCTTCGTAGGATTACAAATGGACTTATTACCTTTATGAACGATATTACGATCCGCACCAGCTACTAAATCCGCGTATGATGTCCCTTGTAGAACAGACAACGTTTTGTGCATTTCCGGAATATTTTGCTCCGTTACATAGTTAGAATTCGTACGTGGATAGGATATGACCTTATGTTTCTCATAAAGCGCTTGGGCAACATCCAACGTCTTCTTCGCTGAAAAAGAATACTTCGCATTCGCTTCACGTTGCAACAGCGTTAAATCATACAATTTGTTCGGGTACTCCTTGGTTTCCTTGACATCGTAGGATGCAATTCGCCCCTGCTTCCCCTTCACTTTAGCGGCTAAGGCTTCAACTTTGGCTTGATCCGTCATACGATCGCCCTGCCACATGGCCTTGTATGTGTAATCGTTCTGGGTGAAATACCCTTCGAGTTCAAAAAACTTTAACGAGTCGAACGCTTCGATCATCTTCTGCCGGTCATAGATTAGCGCAAGTACCGGAGTCTGCACCCTACCAACAGATAACAGCACATTATGTTTGGTTGTAAAAGCACGTGAGCCATTCATCCCAATCAACCAGTCTGCTTCACTACGTGCCCTTGCAGCTTTTGTTAGGTTCTCATACTCTGATCCTTCTTTTAACTCAGCAAAACCTTTTCGTATCGTTTCAGGCGTCAAATCCGAAATCCAGAGTCGTTTAACCGGTTGACTCAAATTTAGATGCCGCTGAATCAGCGAAAATATATGTTGTCCTTCACGTCCAGCATCACATGAATTAACTAATAAATTACTTCGCTTAGCCAACTCATCAATGACATTTAGCTGATCCAGGGTCCTCTTATTAGGAACCAGCATAAAAGGATCAGGAATAATTGGAAGATCATTTATGTTCCATTTTTTATATCTGTCATGATAAGCATCCGGTTCTGCTAGTCCAATTAAATGACCGATTGCCCATGTAATAATATATTGTTCACCCTCTAGATAGGATCGGTGGTTTTTCGCTTTGGGTTCAATTGCAGCAGCTATATTACGACCCATATCAGGTTTCTCCGCAATAATGAGTGTCTTCAATGGAATGTCACTCCTTAATGAATGTTTGGTAACCATCTCAATGCAACGCACTCTATCGTATCATATAATAGTTTTGTTAACTAATAAAAGTTGTTACAATCCGCACTTTTTTGAAAAAATCGCTGTCATTTCCAAGTACCCACCTCTACTTTTTTAGTGTCACAGTGATCTTTTTACATGAATATATAATTTTCTTTTTCAGTAACTTTTCTCCATAGAATTGTAGGGTATTTTATCGGAATTTGTCGATTATCATGTCACTTTTTAATCTTTAAAAATTCATATAAATTTCAATAAATGCATTAAATACGTTATAAATTACATTTTTTAAGACTTAATGGTTGACAACAAACTAGAAATAGGAATAAAATTCAATAAGTGATTACCGCAAAATTTGTCGTTTTATATATAAATATGTCACCATAATTCGATGAAACCATTAGGAGGAAATTAAAATGTTAAAAGCAACGGGTATTGTAAGAAAAGTGGATGAACTAGGTCGTATCGTATTACCGATTGAATTACGCAGAACTTTAGGAATTGAGATCAAAGATGGTTTGGAAATCTTTGTAGATGGTGACCGAATCGTACTTAAAAAATATGAACCTTCTTGTATTTTCACAGGAAATGCTGAGGATCTTATTTACTTCAAGGGTAAAATGATTAGTAAAGCTGCTATGGAAGAGATGATTTCGGTATATAACACTTCTTTTTCTAAATAATCCTAATCTGCTTCTTAATAGAATAAATTGAGATCGCTATAAAAAGAGAACATTCCAAAAGGGTTGCGCATCGACCTAATGGGATTAGTCTCTTTTTTATGTCTATTAAAAGTTAAGTTAATGTTATCTGTGAGCTAACTTTAACCAAAGAAGTATCTAAAAAAAACAAAACAGTAAGCTAAAGGTATTTAATCCCCCTAGCCTACTGTTTTCTATTATTATGAATTTATACAAGTACTGTAGATCCCATTAGGTACTTATCTACTTCGCGTGCAGCTTCGCGCCCTTCATTAATAGCCCATACGACCAAGCTTTGTCCACGACGCATATCCCCTGCCGCAAATACTTTCTCCACATTGGTCGTATATCTACCTTTGTGTGCTTTCACATTCGAACGACGATCCGTTTCAAGACCTAATTGCTCAATCATGTTCTGTTCAGGACCATCGAAGCCAATAGCGATTAATGCCATTTGCGCTTTGAATATACGTTCTGTTCCAGGAATCGGTTGATATACCTTTCGGCCTGTATCATCAATCATCCGCTGAATTTGTACCGTATGCAATTCTTGCAATTGGCCTTGATCATCCCCTACAAACTTCGTAGTCATAATCGAGAACTCACGTGGATCCTGCCCATAGATCGCTTTTGCTTCCTCTTGTGCATAATCTAATGTATAAACATTCGGGAATTGTGGCCACGGATTGCCTAATGGATCACGCTCAAGAGGTGCCTTATCATGTGTACCGAACTGTGTAATGCTAGTACATCCATGACGGAGTGAGGTTGCTACACAGTCAGAACCTGTATCCCCGCCACCGATGACAATCACATCTTTATCTTTCGCAGAAATAAACTCCCCATCTTCCAACCCTGAATCTAAGAAGCTCTTTATGGTTCCATTCAAATAAGTCATCGCATAATGGACACCCTTAAGATTAGAACCTTCAATATTGAACTCACGGGGTTTCGTCGCTCCTCCGCAGAGAACGACTGCATCATATTCGTCCACAATTTGCTGTGCTGGTATGTTACCACCAATCTCCGCATTAGTCACAAATTGAATGCCTTCGGCTTCAAGAATATCTACACGGCGTTGTACAACACCCTTATCGAGCTTCATAGCTGGTATACCGTAAGTCAACAAACCACCGATACGATCAGCACGCTCATAGACGGTTACGTTGTGCCCTGTCTTATTGAGTTGAGCTGCTGCTGCAAGTCCTGCTGGACCCGAACCAACGACAGCTACACGTTTACCTGTCCGTCTCTCTGGAGGCTTAGGAGCAACCCAGCCCTCTTCAAAACCTTTATCAATAATCGCTTGCTCAATCGTCTTAATCGTTACCGGTTGGCCAATCAATCCCACCGTACAGGAACCTTCACAAGGTGCTGGACAAACACGACCCGTGAATTCAGGGAAATTGTTCGTCTTATGTAGACGATCTAGCGCTTCTCTCCACAATCCACGATAAATTAAATTATTCCATTCCGGAATAAGATTATTTACAGGACAACCCGATGTTCCTCCTGCCATATCAATTCCCGTATGACAATATGGTGTCCCGCAATCCATACAGCGAGCACCCTGCGTCCGAAGCTCTTCTTCAGACATATGTTTATGAAATTCTTCCCAATCTTTAATCCGCTCCGATGGATCACGATCTATAGGAAGCTGACGACTAAATTCCATAAAACCTGTTGGCGTAGACATAACCCTATTCCTCCATCCCGTTCTCTCTTCAACATAATTATTTATATAGATACATCAATATGCGAGTGAATAAATACGTTATAATTTAATTATTCTAGCATCCCATTGATTTTATATTAATGGATTATCCGCATTATTATTTGTACTATTTATCATTAAAGTAACAGGACATGGAAGGGTTTAACATTTATTGCGATCATAGATAGAGAAACGATAATCATAAGGATTCTTGTCGTCTCTTACCCCTGGGATTTCCTCAGATAAAGACCAACAGGTCCAGTCTATATCTGGAAAAACAGTATCACCTTCAAAGTCTTCATCAATTCTTGTCACAAGAAGACGATCGGCATATGGCAACCATTTCTCATAAATTTGTGCTCCACCAATGATCATAAGCTCTTGATTATTTGCATATTCCAACGCTTCTTCTAGACTATGAATAATCTGAGCATCTTGTGATGTATATTCTGAATCACGTGTCATTACTATATTCGTCCGATCCTTTAATGGTTTACCACCAAATGACTCCCATGTTTTTCTCCCCATTACAACGGGCTTACCCATCGTTTGCTCTTTGAAGAAAGCCATATCACGTGGTAAATGCCACGGCATTCCATTGTCTTTTCCCATGACACCATTGCGGCCCATAGCCCAAATCATCGTAATACCCATTCGTATCTCCTCTCTTTCTTTCTATATTGCTACTGGAGCTTTAATTCCAGGATGATATTTGTAATCAACAAATTCGAAATCTTCAAAACGATAATCAAAGATTGAATCAGGTTTACGATTAATAACTAATTCCGGAAGATCATAAGGTTCACGCTGCAGTTGAGTCTGAACTTGCTCCATATGATTCGAATAAATATGCACGTCGCCACCGGACCAAATGAATTCTCCCACCTCTAGACCGCACTGCTGAGCCACCATATGAGTCAGTAAAGCATAACTTGCAATGTTAAACGGAAGACCTAAGAAGGTATCTACAGAGCGCATAGTAAGCATGCAAGACAACTTGCCACCAGCAACATAGAACTGAAATACAAAATGGCATGGCGGAAGCTTCATTTGGTCAATTTCAGCCACATTCCAAGCACTCACAATATGTCGACGTGAATCTGGATTATTTTTAATCGCTTCTATGACGTTCGCTATTTGGTCAATTCGCTCACCACTTGGGGATTCCCAAGATCTCCACTGCGAGCCATACACAGGACCCAATTCCCCGTTCTCATCAGCCCATTCATCCCATATGGAGACACCATTTTCTTTTAAATACTTTATATTTGTGTCGCCACTAATGAACCATAACAGCTCGTGAATGACGGATTTAAGATGAACTCTTTTGGTCGTTAATAGTGGGAACCCTTTCGATAAATCAAAGCGAAGCTGACGTCCAAATACGGATACCGTACCTGTGCCTGTCCGATCTTCTTTAGGTGTACCGTTGTCTAATATATCTTGTAGCAATTCTAAATAATTCTTCACTAATTAAAGCACCTCGCTATATTTTATATCGCTTATACGTGACAAGCCTATTCGAATCTTTGTGTTCTAAGTGTAACATGTATTTATCATTAAAATAAATATATACACTTCAATAAATAAAAATCGTATGGTTAATTGACACCTTGATTAAATCTGCTTTTTTTTGAAAAGATGACCTAAACAATCATGTATGCCGGTCGCTACGATAACGGATTGTCCTTCCGATCGCTGTTGCCCTCTGATTTCTTCATTGTATACCGCTTTTAGCGGTTGAAATCAAAGTGCAAAGGTTTATGCTTTCGAAGTAGCTTTCCTATGGAAAACTTATAGGCGAACGCTATCGCTTCTTCAGGACAATTCCGTCACCTTCGCTACTCCGAAGATTGTCCATGCTTTTTCCGAAGTAGCTAATCATAGTCCAGATCCTAAATTAATAATCAACAGAGATTTCCCATGTCTAATTCTGAAGACTTTACTTAATGTATCTAAACGTAAATAATCCCTCTAGGATGCTTACTCTAGTGACCACAACCAGGAACTTTGGATAATATAGAACATCCGGGTTATTTACAGTAGTGTTTAACATCCACAAGTGGTGAATCTGAGGAATGTCTTCTTTATAATTCCATTCGAGGAAGGACATTTCGGTAAAGCGGTTACACTCGCCTACAAACTTTCCGCAAAAAAAGCTACTTCGAATGCATATCCTTGCTCTCCGAATTTCAATCGTTACCGCGGCTTCAAATCAGAATTTTGGAGACCAAAGTGATTGGAGAAAAGGTCCACTCACGGAGCGTCCACACAAAATATAATAACGTTCGTAATTATTATCTCTATGCACTAATTAGACAAAACCTAATGATATCTACTATGGTGTGTGAACCCATAGCAGATATCAAATCTCGCTTACGCTGAAGTATTGCAAATGGCAAGCCAAATAACAGTGATAACACAATTACATTCGTAATATTGAATGTATTTAAGTCAAAGTGAATTAATACATGTGGCACCACCATAATCAAATAGCATAAAGTGTTTTGAAATTTGGTAAAGTTTTGCTCTTTGGCTATTACTGCACACAGCGCAAAAGGAAACATTCTGAAAATAATTTCCTCAGTAACACCAGCATTTATTGCTCTTAGTATTAATGAAAATTGAAATGATGGATTAATAGCTGTACTACTTAAACTAAGTAGTACGTTAATTATACCTAATACAATACCTACTATAATTAAAATCAAACAGGAGATTAAAATATCTTTCTTAGTGCTGTTTTTAACTAAAACTATTTTATTACCTGTAGTTTTAAACATACTCATCGCACCAATATAAATGACTATTGAGGACAACCCCATAATAAAATTTGATGGCATACTTATGCCCCCAAGCACACAACCGATAATAACATCAATTCGCGTTGTATTCTTATTTTTCAATATGTACAATACAGAGATAATTCCAAAAAGAGCAAACCAAATAATATTCAGCTGATTTTTAGCTGCAAACGACCATAAATATATTAACCCTACAAACAGTAAAATGAGCTTTAATCCTATTTTATTTCTCATCACTTATCACTCCATGTATATTTTTTTAACTTTATATTACAATAATCGTTTGAATGTTAACTATGAGGAATATTTCACAATAACTCATTAACCAGATACTCTAGAAATCCCCCCATATCCACTTGCTTTTGAAATAGGGTTCTATACCGCCCTAGTAGCCTTTGTAGTAATCGGTTTTATTCTGTTTCACATAACATTTAAGCAATCCAAATATTTAAAAAGTAAAGCTACCAAAAAATTCACACTCTTTGTAATACTGCTTCTATGTGGATTTTTTATATCTCGAGTAGGTATCCATATATGGGCAGAAACTCCTCCAATGAGTAAAGAAAGAGCTATAGAAATCGTAATGGAGAGTAACAAATCTAGCGATACTTTAACTTTTGAACATACGAGAAATAATTACAGAAACATTCGGTGGGATAAGAAAAATCATTATTGGATTGTGAAATTCTCTGATCAAAAGGGAACTTCATGTGATTATATTTGTTTCAGGTGGATCATGTAACGATTAGCGATTGGAGAAAAGGTCCGTTCACGGAGCGTCCACCCACACAATAGATCTTACGCATTCAACAAATCAAAAAGAGTGCCCCCAACCATTTCATCAATGGTTAGGGACACTCCTTATATATATAAGTTACTATTTCTTATTTGCGTGGAGCCATCATGTGGATTGGGTTACCAAGAGCAAGCTCGGCACCTTCCATCACGATTTCACCCAATGTTGGGTGAGCATGAATTGTCAAAGCGATATCTTCAAGCGTTGCACCCATTTCGATAGCCAAACCAAGTTCAGCGATCAAGTTGGAAGCTTCAAGACCTGCAATGTGGCATCCTAGAACAAGGTCAGTACCTTTTTCAGAGATCAACTTCACGAAGCCGTCAGGGCTATTTAGAGACAATGCGCGACCGTTACCAGCAAATGGGAATTTAGCTACTACAACTTCATAACCTTTATCCTTCGCTTCTTTCTCTGTATAACCAACGCTTGCACATTCAGGATCTGTGAACGCTACTGCTGGGATACACTTGTAGTCAACTACAGATGCATGACCAGAGATAGCTTCAGCTGCTACTTTAGCTTCATATGAAGCTTTATGAGCAAGAGCAGGACCTGCAACGATATCACCGATAGCGAAGATATGTGGGAAGTTCGTGCGACCTTGATGGTCAACTTTCACTAATCCACGTTCGTCCATTTCGATACCTACAAGATCAAGACCAAGTTCACCATCTGTATTCGGACGACGACCAACTGTAACAAGCAAGTATTCTGCAGTTACTTCTTTGGACTCTCCACCTACAGAATATTTCACAGTAACGTCTTTATCTGTTTGTGTAGCACTTTCAGCTTTAGCATTAGTGATAATTTCAATACCTGTTTTCGTCATGTTCTTCACAACAAGTTTAGTCATATCTGGATCGAAACCGTTAAGTACGGATTCCAAACCTTCAACGATTGTTACTTTTGTTCCGAATTTCGAGAACATTTGACCAAGTTCAGCACCGATATATCCACCACCGATAACAATTAGGCTCTTCGGAATTTCAGGAAGATCCAATGCTTCAGTTGAAGACATAATACGACCACCAAATGGGAATGGTTTAAGTTCGATTGGACGAGAACCTGTAGCAATAATACAGTTCTTGAAACGGTAACGAGGTGATTCGTGATCATTAAAGCAACGAGCTTCGTTCTCATTGATGAACATACATTCACCATTGAATACTTCCACTTTGTTACCTTTAAGTAATCCAGCAACGCCACCAGTTAATTTCTTAACAACACTGTTTTTGAATTCTTGTGTTTTACCGAAATCCACTTTCACGTTCTCTGCACTTACCCCAAATGCAGCACCATGTTGTGCAGACTCATAATGATGAGCAGCAGCAATCAAAGCTTTGGAAGGAATACATCCGCGGTTAAGGCATACGCCACCAACTTCGGATTTATCTACGATTAATACTTTTTGGCCTAGTTGAGCAGCACGAATTGCTGCCACATAACCACCAGGACCTGCACCAATGACTAACGTATCGATATCAAGAGAAGCGTCTCCAACTACCATGATTAAACCTCCATAACTAGAAGCTCAGGATTATTGAGCAGCATTTTAATGTAGTTCATAAAGTTTTGTGCAGTTGCGCCATCGATAATACGGTGGTCAAAGCTTAGAGACAATGCCATAACTGGTGCAATAACAATCTCACCATTCTTAACTACAGCTTTTTCAGAGATACGACCTGTACCCAAGATTGCAACTTCAGGGAAGTTGATGATTGGAGTAAAGAACATACCGCCAGCAGAACCGATGTTAGAGATTGAAATTGTACTACCCTTCATTTCGTTAGGGGACAATTTACCATCACGTCCACGAACCGCTAGGTCTTTGATTGAATCAGCAACCATCCAGATGCTCTTACGATCAGCATCTTTGATAACTGGTACGATCAAGCCATTATCTGTATCTGTAGCAATACCGATATTGTAGTATTTCTTGTATACAATCTCGTTGCTTTCTTCATCAATCATCGCATTAAGAGCAGGGAATTGACGGCAAGCCGCAACAAGTGCTTTCACGATAAATGGAAGATAAGTAACTTTGATTCCTTTTTTCTCAGCGATTGGTTTCATACGTGTACGGAAATCCACCAAGTCAGTTACATCTACTTCATCCATGATTGTAACGTGTGGAGCAGTGTAAGCCGATTTAACCATAGCGTTAGAGATCATTTTACGGATACCCTTGAATGGTACACGTTCTTCTTCGCCTGCTGCACTAACCGAAGTTGTTGCAGTTGAAGCAGCCTTAGGAGCTTCTTCAGTTGTAGTTGAAGCTGCTGCTACTGGTGCAGAAGTTGCTTGACCACCATTCTTAAAGGATTCAACATCTTCCTTCGTAACTTTACCGTTATTACCGGAACCAGTTACGGTAGAGATATCAATACCTTGCTCACGAGCAAATTTACGCACGCTAGGTGTTGCAAGTACATCTTTGTTTGGAGCTGCTGGAGCAACAACTTCAGCATTAGCTGGTGAAGAAGTCGTGTCAGCGCTACCTTTCGCTACATCTGCTTCTTGCTTAGAATGATCTTCAGCTGGAGCATCTTGCTCAGGAACGTCACCTTCAGCATCAATAACAGCTACAACGTCACCTACGCGACATACTTGTCCGTCTTTGGTTAGTACTTCTAATACTGTACCATCCACTGGGCATGGAACTTCAATCACTGCTTTGTCATTCTGTACTTCCATTACGATAGAATCGTCAGTAACTTTGTCACCAACTTTGATATGCATCTTGATGATTTCACCTTCGTGTAAACCTTCGCCTAACTCTGGAAAACGGTATTCAAATTTAGCCAATTTAATTTACCTCCTTATTAATGACTGCAAGCTGTTAGTATTCCATCACTGTGTTAACAGCTTTAATGATACGAGCTGGTGTTGGGAGCCATGAATCTTCGATTTGTGCAAACGGATAAATAGTGTCCGGACCCGCAACGCGAAGAACTGGAGCTTCCAAGTGCAGAATAGCTTTTTCGTTGATTTGAGCAATAACTTCAGCTGCAATACCTGCGCTCTTTTGTGCTTCCTGTACTACAATTGCACGATTTGTTTTCTTAATGGATGTTACAATCGTGTCTATATCAAGTGGATTTAATGTACGTAAGTCAATAATTTCTGCTTTAATTCCTGATTTCTCTAACTCATCAGCTGCTTTCGTAGCTGTATGAACAGTCATTCCATAAGAAATGATTGTTACGTCAGAACCTTCACGAACGATATTAGCTTTACCAAGTTCAATCGTGTATTCACCTTCTGGAACTTCTGCACGGAATGCATGATAAAGATTCAAATGCTCCATAAAGAATACTGGATCGTTATCGCGAATTGCAGAGATCAAAAGTCCTTTTGCATCATAAGGGTTAGAAGGAACTACTACTTTAATACCCGGAGTTTGAGTAATCAAACCTTCCAAGGAATCTGTATGAAGTTCAGCCGCCTTAACGCCACCACCAAATGGTGTACGGAATACGATTGGAGAATTGTAACGTCCACCTGAACGGTAACGCATACGTGCAGCTTGAATTAACATTTGATCCATTGCTTCGAAGATAAATCCAACGAATTGAATTTCAGCAATTGGACGGAATCCTTGGATACCAAGTCCTACAGCCAATCCACCGATTGCAGATTCTGCTAGTGGTGTATCAAATACACGATCTTCTCCGAAAGCCTTCTGCAAACCTTCTGTTACGCGGAAAACCCCACCTACATTCCCTACATCTTCTCCGAAGATCAAGACGTTAGGATCACGCTCTAATTCTACGCGCATTGCATCACGAATTGCTTCTTTCATATTCATTTGAGCCATTGCTTCATATCCTCCTTAAACATTCACAGTCACGTTGGTTATTTATATGTTTTCGTTATCTTTATTCGAAATCAGCTTTTTGTTCTTCCAAATATTTCGGTGTGTTCTCGAACATACTGTCAATCAAACCGGATACTGTCATTTTTTCTGTTTTTTCCGCTTTTTTGATTTGTTCGTTCACTTCAGCCTTAGCTTCTTCTCTTACACGAGCTGTATCTTCTTCAGTCCAAAGACCTTTTTTCTCTAGATACTTAGCAAGACGTGCAATCGGATCCTTCGCACTCCATTCCACTTCTTCTTCTTTCGTACGATACTTACTAGCATCATCAGACAAGGAGTGTGGACGGAAACGATATGTTACAGCTTCGATCAATGTTGCACCTTCGCCATTACGACCACGTTCTGCAGCTTCTTGAACAGCACTAATGACAGCGAATACGTCCATACCGTCAACTTTAATACCTCTGATACCCGCCGCTACTGCTTTGTGAGCAATAGAAAGGGCAGCTGTTTGTTTGGAGAATGGTGTAGTGATTGCATAACCATTGTTTTGAACAAAGAAAATGACCGGAAGTTTGTATACGCCTGCATAGTTAAGACCTTCATAGAAGTCGCCTTCAGACGAACCACCGTCACCTGTATATGTGATTGCTACTTGTTTTTGTTTTTTAAGCTTGAATCCCATTGCAATACCCATTGCATGTAGAATTTGAGCACCAATAATAATTTGTGGCATCAATACGTTTACACCTGCTGGAATTTGACCTCCATGTTGGTGACCACGTGAATATAAGAATGCTTGATAAAGTGGAAGTCCGTGCCATACTAGCTGCGGAATGTCACGATATCCAGGACATACAAAATCTTCTTTCTGAAGAGCGTACTCGCTCCCAATCATTGTTGCTTCTTGGCCAGACACAGGAGCATAAAAACCAAGACGTCCTTGACGACCTAAGTTAACTGCACGGTCATCCCAAGTACGAGTAAATACCATACGATACATAATTTCTTTCAATTGATCATCAGTAAGCTTTGGCATCATATCTTCATTAACGATTTCACCATCTGGAGACAAAACGGATAGTGCTTCTACTTCCTCTGTATACACTTCATAAGGAACCTTACTCATTATCTTCACCTCAACAAAAAAATTTGATTATCATGTGCACCTGTTATAATATTATTATACACCTGTTCCATACAATTAGTCAAAGGTTAATCCTATTTAATTCAATAGTTTTGATCTTTGTATGTATAACAGATCGCAATAATTGGTATAACAGATAATACATTTAATAAACCAGCTATTAAATTTATCACAATAGTATCTTAGCTTATCGATGTGTTCATTGCAAAAATCAACGAAAGAAAAAGGTGACCATACATGACTGATTCACGTTACTTAAAACGGACCATTATAAAAGAAGAAATGGACAGCAAATACCTTGCAGAAACTCGTAATCTCCGTATCTATTTACCTCCTGGATATAATGAAATCCTAAGCTATCCTGTTGTATATTGCCAAGATGGAGAAGAATTTTTCAACTTTGGCCGAATTGCAACAATTGCTAATCGTCTGATTCTTGATGAAGGTGCTGAACCTTTTATTATAGTAGGAGTCGAAGTCGACACTACCGTTCGCACAGCAGAATATGCACCTTTCGGCAGCAGATTTGAAGCTTACGTAAAATGCTTTGCTGAAGAAATTATCCCCTATGTGCAACAGAAATATCCCGTACGCACGGAGACCACCGAAACTTTGATTGCTGGCGACTCACTTGGTGGGAGCGTATCTCTTCATATCGCTCTACAATATCCACATTTGTTCACGCGAGTACTTAGCTTGTCCGGTGCATATTATGAAGCCTCTCAACAACTCATTGCTTCCGAAACGGACCTATCTTGGTTAAACATCTTCATGATTGTTGGTCTTCAAGAGAACGAGTTCACAACAGATACGGGTACGTATGATTTTGTTCAACTGAACAGAGACACAAAGAGCTTGCTAGAAGCACGTGGAGCAGAAGTCCATTATGAAGAGAAAGATGGTCATCACCTTTGGGGTTTCTGGCAAAAAGAATTACCAAACGCACTTTTGTATTTTTTTGAAGAATAAGATGTTGACACCTATATAGATTGAACTGGTGAGCGCAAACTTTAGTTCAATCTATATCATTAAATCCTACCCACTAGTGCTTTGATGAGGTAAGGATTTATTTTTTCGCCCCACATTGACTGCGCTTTCACAGCAGTTCTTGCAAAAAGGCATGTTTGTTCATGCCCTTTTGTTATCATTATAGCTTTTCTTTCACAATTTTACTCAGTAATACGTCACATCCAGCGTCCATTAATTCATATACCTCTTCAAAGTTTCCTGTAAAATATGGATCTGGAACTTCACGTAACGTCTCTTCAGGTAATAAATCCATAAACTGAATGATGACCGCCTCAATTCCTCCCTCAAGCTTTCTAAGATTCGTCAGGTTAGATTCATCCATACAGATTATGTAGTCAAAAGCGCTGAAATCTTCACTTAACACTTGTCTAGCTGCCATTCCTTCATAACTAATCACATGCGTATCCAACATTTTTCTCGTTCCTTCATGCGGAGGATGACCAATATGCCAATCTCCTGTACCTGCTGAATCGACTGTAATCTGTTGCTCTAGTCCCTGTTTATTAATCTTGTCCCGTAATACAGCTTCAGCCATGGGAGATCTACAGATGTTACCGAGACAAACAAACAGAACTTTAATCAATGTGCTTCATCCTTTCAAATATAACTCGTTAGTATACGGATCCACTTATCCGCTAAGTCTTGATGTAGAATTATTAATAGAACGTCTTGGCAGTCTCCACTTATAGAAGACAGACAACATTCTAAATACAACGACACACACGAACAATGTTAGCAACTGCCACGAATTGTGTAACCAATTCAGTCCAATCGCCGCACCTGCAAGCATCGCCCATACAGCATAGATCTCATCACGTAATACAAGTGGTTTACGACCCGCAAGTATATCTCGTATGATTCCCCCTCCGATCCCAGTTAAAACAGCAGCCACGAGAACTGCACTTAAGGGATGATTCATTTCCGTTGCATAGATTGCTCCTTGTATCGCAAAGGCAGACAATCCAATAGCGTCGAATAACGCTTCTGTTTTCTTCCAGTGCTTAATCCATTTCAGAGGTAGTATAAAAGCGATCACGACAGAAATAAGCGCCAGACGAATCAGCAATCCCTGACTCCACAATGAGGTCACAGGAACACCAATTAACACATTTCGTATAATTCCTCCACCAAATGCAGTGACAAGCCCTAAGACGATCACTCCAAGGATATCATACTCTTCTTCCATTGCGACAAAAGCACCTGACATCGCAAACGCAATTGTTCCGATAATGCTGAACCACTCAAATATATGCATATCCACTAGAGCGACCTCTTTCCTATCATGATGCTGTCACCATTGTAAACATGACTATATGAATTGTGCAACCATCAATTCTCATTTATACTTGATTTTAAACTTCATCTACATAGAATGAACTATAGTTTACACGCAAACATCCTATAGACTTAGGTCTTAAGGGTTTGTCTTTGGTTAAATCTATCTATTAAAATGATCATTGGAGGACATATACATATGACACATACACGCGTAATCATTTTTTCAGGTGGAAGCCTATATCCGGAGTTCTTGGATCAAATCCAAAAAGATGACTTCATTATAGGAGCCGATAAAGGCGCCTTATTTCTAATTCAAAATAACGTTCATCCGCATATATCCGTTGGTGATTTCGATTCAATCTCGGAAGAAGAGAAACAAATCGTTTCTTCATCTAGTGGAGAGATGTTGGACTGCGATGCTATTGATAAGAATCTGACGGATACTGAACTGGCATTTGAGATAGCTCTGAAACAGAGTCCTACACATATATTACTTGTTGGTGGAACAGGTTCTCGGCTTGACCATACCCTTGCTAATATACAAATGCTAAACAGAGCGCTACAGCACCATACTTCACTCACGATACTCGACAAAAACAATTATATCGCGATAACAGATTCCACACTTAAAGTTAACAATCTGGGTTATACCTATGTGTCCCTCTTACCGATGACTGCTGAAGTGACAGGTGTTACTATAGAAGGTTTTGAATATCCACTAAAGAATGCAACTTTAAAATTAGGACAATCTCTAGGGATCAGTAACCGTCTCATAGGAAAGAAAGCTACCGTAACTATCGGAAGTGGATTGTTATTAGTTATCCAAAGCAAAGATTAAATACTACAGTTTTGTAATAAAATAATATTCATAGATTAAGCCAAGAACCTATGCAACATAAGTGTTCTTGGCTTATTTTGAGTTTCAAAAAATAAATAATTTAATATTTTGTAACTTTTAATCAAATTTTAATAAAGCAACTCTAACGACTGCTGTAGCAGTGTTTTTTAATGGATGTCCAAATATTAGGCTGTTACAAAACTGTTATACTTGGTCTCGAGCCCAACAAGATATCAACTACGATATCCACTACAAAGAAAATATCGGAGGTAATACAACATGACTAAACATACATGGACTCATAGATTTGCAGTAATAGGTATCTGCTCAACTATTGCTCTAACTTCTGCAATAACATTTGCTAGTCCAGTTGCTGAAGCTGCAACAACCGCAACCGCCACAACATCCAAAGCAACAAAAATCGTTAACTACGGGAAAACATTTATGGGAACTCCATATAAATTCGGTGCTGCAACGACGACGACTAGAAATTTCGACTGTTCTTCACTTATGAAACGAATCTACGGTAAATATGGTGTTACATTACCACGTACATCTGTAGCACAATCCAAAATGGGATTTGCTGTTTCTAAAGCTAATCTCAAAAAAGGAGACCTCGTATTCTTCTCTAGCGGTAGTAGATCGAATGGAAAGAATATCACTCATGTAGCTACGTATATCGGTAACGGGAAAATACTTCATACCTACGGAAAACCAGGTGTTGTGATCTCAGACCTTAACAAAGGTAACTGGAAGAAAACTTATGTAAAAGCACGTCGTGTGCTATAGGCCTCTTACATTCATACTTCATATATAAACTGACAGTTCTAGCGACTGTCAGTTTTTTTGCGAACAATTATCGGTTATCACTCTATAACTAATTCATGACAAACAATCGTCTACTTCTAGCACTTCATTTGTTTTAGTTCCTCTTATCTCGGACCTTCTAATAAGTAACCTACCCCCCGCGAAGTATGAATCATTTTGTGTTGAAATCCTTTATCCAACTTCACTCTCAGATGGCGTACATATACATCAACCACATTTGTGCCTAACGAGTAATCATATTTCCATACTTGTTTTAGAATTTCCTCTCTACTACACACTTCATTAACATGTCGTGCTAAATACAACAATAACTCGTACTCTTTATGTGTTAAATGAATTTCCTGAGAATTACGCATAACCCTACGGCTTTTAGGTTCAATCGTAAGTTCCCCTATAGTGATCGGCAACGCCTTCCCTTTCCGTTCTCCAGACACCAGAGTAAACAGGTTATGAATACGTACTAATACAATTTCAATCTGAGCGGGCTTGGTTATATAATCATTCGCCCCTGCATTGAACGCCTCTACTACATCTTTTGCATTCATTCGATTGGATAAGATCATGACAACGACAGATTTCCCACTTTTCCTTATCTCGCGTATTACCGAATAGTCATTCATTTCATTTCCTTCATCTAAAATTAACATGTCTATTTCATGAATTTCGGCGTATTTCAATGCCTCGTCGTTGTTATTGACCTTCATCACTTCATAATTCGCTTCTTTTAATGCAGCAACAATAGCAATCGCAGTTTCAGTGTCATATGCAACATAAAGAATAATCTCATTCACAGGACCTCACCAATTTCTATAAACTTATCTTGTACATTCATCTATACGATAGCTTGCACCAAGCAAAAAAAATCCATTCCTAATCATTAGGAATGGATTAAATATGGAAGCGATCATACATTGAATTATCCAAAATATCGATGATACAGCGTTCTAGCTTCAGCTATGTCTTTGGTGCCATGGATCAATGCTCTTCCATCAGGAAAAACAACCAAACGGTGTGCACCAATGCTGTAAGATACAAGGAATGGATTACTTTCAACAGCACCCTCTTGAAGATTCGTGAGTCGAAGCGCTACCCCTTCAAGATTCACAGTTTGACGCCGACTAGGACGAATCTGTACAGTGTCACGTCCGCAGAGCACATCCACCTTTTCTAAGTTAGAAGCAGATAGATATGGATACGTCGCATGATCTCCACAAGAAAGACAATCGCTTTTCTTCGCAGAATCGACGCCAATGGAGACATATTCATTTCGCCATAGATCAAATGACAACAACTTACGACGGAGTACTTCCGGATGTCCACTAAGAAGCTTTAGTGCTTCCGTCGTCTGATTCGCAGTCACCATTTGGACAGCTTGAGGAATAATACCCGCAGTATCACATGTATCTCCTCCAAGGGGAACAGCACCTAAGAGACAATTAAGGCAAGGTGTTTCTCCTGGGATAATCGTATAAGTGATACCGTAACTCCCCACACAACCTCCATAAATCCATGGAATCTTGTGCTTCTGAGCCATATCATTGATCAGCAGACGCGTATCGAAATTATCTGTTCCATCCATAATCAGATCCACACCTGCAATCAGAGACTCCAGTTCCTCCACCCGAACGTCCATCACATGAACATCCACTTTTACTAACGAATTGATGTCTTCTAACCGGCGTTTAGCAGCCACTGCTTTGGGAAGACGCTGCTGCGCATCCTGTTCACTGAATAACTGTTGTCTCTGAAGATTACTCCACTCTACATAATCCCGATCAACTAAAGTAACATGTCCAACCCCTGCTCGAACTAACGTTTCCGCAATCGATGTACCTAATGCGCCGCAACCCACAATAAGAACATGACTTTGCCCAAGTTTTTTCTGACCGGACGTACCTAGTGGTGTAAATCGCTCTTGTCGTGAATAGCGATGCATAGAATCTGATGATAATTCCTGTTGGCCCACATCATTGGACATGTTATTCACCCCTTCAGCATTATACAGTCTTCGTCTTTGAAGCCCACTCTTCCACATTCCATTCTTTTGTGATCCAGTCTTCATAAAATTCCGGTTCATGGCAGACTAGAACTACCGTTCCTTTAAATTCCTTAAGCGCCCGCTGCAATTCAGCTTTAGCAATGATATCTAAATGGTTCGTAGGCTCATCGAATAGAATCCAGTTCGCTTCACGCATCATTAACTTACATATCCGAACTTTAGCTTGCTCTCCACCACTCAACATACTTAAAGGCCGTGTAATATGATCATTCTTAAGACCAACACGTGCTAAATGCGAACGCACTTCACTTTGAGTGAGTGATGAAAATTCATCCCATACATCCTCAAGAGGCGTGATTCTGCCAGCAGTCGCTTCTTGCTCGAAGTATGCTGGTTGCAGATATTCCCCTAGGTATGTTTTACCGCTTAGTGTAGGTATTTTACCGAGAATGGTTTTGAGCAATGTTGACTTACCTACACCATTACAACCAACGATAGCAATCTTATCTCCACGTTCGATCACCATATTCATCTTAGGAAGTAGAGGGAAACTATAACCAATTTCGAAATCAATTCCTTCGAATACGGTCTTAGAACTTGCTCTAGATTCTTTGAATTTGAATGTCGGCTTAGAAGCTTCCTCTGGTTTCTCAATGCGATCCAATCGATCCAATTGTTTCTCACGGCTCTTCGCTTGCTTGGACGAAGAAGCTCGCGCTTTATTACGTGCGATGAAATCTTCCTGTTTCTTAATCATCTCTTGCTGTCTCTCATAAGCATCGACATGCTGATTCTTCGTCATATCAGCCATTTCAAGGAATTTCTCATAATTGGCTGTGTATCTTGTTAATTTGGAGAATTCCAAATGATAAATGATATTTACGATTTGATTCATGAAATCCGTGTCATGTGAGATCAACATAAAGGCATGGGGGTAGTTCTTCAAATACTGTGTCAACCATTCAATATGCTCAACATCCAAATAGTTCGTAGGCTCATCCAGCAGTAGCACGTTCGGCTTCTCAAGTAATAACTTCGCAAGCAATACCTTCGTCCGCTGTCCACCACTTAATGATGCTACATCCCGATCCAAACCAATGGCGGTCAGACCTAGACCTTGGCTCATTTCTTCTACTTTAACGTCAAGCAAATAGAAATCCCCAATATCTAACTGCTCTTGAATGTCACCCATTTGCTCTAAGAGCACTTCTAATTCTTCTGGTGTTGCTTCACCCATCTTGTTCGTAATCTCATTCAATTCCTGCTCAAGTACCAGAAGCGGCAAGAAAGCATCCTTGAGAACATCACGAATCGTTTTTCCTGGTGTTAACTTCGTATGCTGGTCCAAATAACCAAAACGAACGCGAGGCGTCCATTCTACTTTCCCTTCATCTTTAAGCAGTGTACCTGTAAGAATATTCATCAATGTGGATTTACCAACCCCATTGGCACCAACAAACCCTACACGTTCCCCTTCTAACAAACGAAAAGTAACATCTCTAAACAACGTACGTCCCCCGAAATTATGGGAGAGACCTTCTACTGTTAATAAACTCATCTTTACTCTTTAACCCCTATCTATTATAAAAATCACGTAATCTCTATTAAAAATATCATCAAGATTATATTGTAACATAAATAGGGTGCTGGCTGTAAGAAAGAAATCCTTATTTTTATTATTACGGATTGCAAATATTATAACTGATCAATTCCAAATATTCCGCTACCGCTGCAACTTTAGCAAGCAAATAAACTTCTTCTAATTGAAGTGGGAATGAATAAGAGCCATACGTCTGGTGAAATTGTTGGCATTGTGATCACGTAAGAACTTTCATACGTATGGTGAAAGGTCAAAAAACCCTTACTCATAAGGAATAAAGGGTCTTTTGGGAAACTCAGAATTTCAATTAGTAGTAACAATTACGTTAGGCATTCACTTAGCATATCTTTGCCAAATAGCATACATATAAATGAAAATAATGCTACTTACTAGTGCGTTCCATTAGGAGCGTAATCATCATAAGAAGACTTGCTAGCGTCATAGAATACGACATCGCCATCTTTCAGGATGTACTGAAACTGAACACCATAAGGATCGGTTATCAATCGATCGCGTACACCATCCGAACTATCAAATCCCTCCATATCCCACCATTGGTTATCCAGAGGCCCATGGATATATTGCAAATGAGGCTTGTTCAAATCTGCATTACGAATCGTTTCAATATCGAAATTTAATGAGATGTACCCCTCTCGTAAAAAGATGGGGGACTTTTCATCTAATTTATTCGATCTTCCGTAGGCGGCTAAGTCTGTACCTTTGGCAACTACATAGACTGCTGCTGGCAAACTGTATTCACCATACCATTGTTGAATTGAAGCATTCGTTCTAGCTGGACTAGCACTTGCATTTGCTGGCCGATCGAACGTGTTTATGAATGTCCGTAATGGAGATGGAAGTAATTGAATATTATATCCACCTACATACGTAGGTTCTGTTGATCTCTTTTGGAATGACAATAGGTACTGTCCCCTTGTCATAGACCAACCTGTATTCATATCGTATATCGAGCCTCCCGTGTTCACAATATCTGCAACAGGGACATTCCTCAATCGTTTATTAAGCGTTATATTTCGACGTTCTTGATCAGGTGCTGATCCGATCTTCACGAACTTTTTAGTGTCTGTATGATAGTAAAGGTCAACCTCAATTCGTTTAGCAGGTGTAGACGCTTGGTTATCTTGGAAGTAAAAAGTCGGTGTCACTCGTATAGCATCCTTTTCTTCGAACATGTTGCCTTTGCTCTTCAGATCGAATTTGAAGTGATAACCCGTTTTAACGGACATCGTCTTGAAACTTGCTACAGGATGACTTCCTCTAAGGATAGGAAGTACGTATGGTGAAAGAGATCCATTTGGACTCGCATCAATTCCTGTTGTGCCTACAGTATATTTTGTGCCTCTTGGAGCACTACTACCCTTAGATGTTCGAAACACCGTTTCCCAGTTCGGATCAGCAATATCCGTGATACGGAAATCATATAACCTACCAATAACTTCCACAGGTACAGTGTCCGTTGCTACATGGTTATCTAAGTTAAGGTTTGCTTCCGTTTCGGTAGTGAAAAGTGGTGCAGGCGCGTTTTCAGCAAAAGATCTGAAATACACGGTATAGTCACCTTCATCAACCCAGACTGGTAAGAAAAACGTCGTTTCCAATTCCGATACAGGTACGTTTATCCAAGTATCCTTTGGATAGAACGTGGATTTATCACCATTATAGACATCAAATTCAAAGCGCAATTGTTTTGTCTTAATATATTTTGCGTAATCCCTGTCACCATACCCTGGTATATTCCTGTGTTGACCACTCGTAGGCATATAGATTTTGATATTACGATCCAGTATAAATGCCCGACGGCTATAATTGGGATTCGTCTTTTGATTATGAGCAGCATCATCCGAAGCATTCGCATAAATGACGGTAGGTGTATGCACAGTCACCGTATTGATTGAATTAACCGGATACTGTTTATCAGAACCCCCTCCTATGTTTTGAGGGAGCAATTTATAGTAAATTGTTCCGGTACTCGTAGTATTCAGTTTGTTCAGTAATGAACTAGAGATCAAAAGAGCATCTTTATATAGGACACTATTATCAATCATCGTTGGATTTGGTATTTTTGTTGGCGTAGGACCTGTCTTGCTCACTTCTGAATCATCCATAATAGTGTCACCATTAAAATCAACTTTGTCGTTCTTTACAAGAGGATCGTTTATTACCCCTTGAGCAATTCCCTTGAGTAAACCCGTATGATCCGGTATAGAAGGCTTAGAGCTTCCTCCTGAAACAGGGCTTGGAGAATACGAAAACTCTCCTGTCTCTTGGGGGTTAACATGGTCTTCAACCGTTTCGCTATGTGTTGATCCAAGTGTAGGAGGTACATATCCTGAAGGGTTGAGTGTTACTTCTTCACCCGGTAATGCGTAATTCCTCATAACAGCTTGGTCAATACCGTATAACTCCAAATTTTTAATTTCCCAATATGTATAATCTTTAGTAAATGAAAATGAATATGATTTCGGCTCATCTTCAGACATAGGAATGGATGGTTGAGGGACGGGTCTCCCGTCTGGTCCAGGTATTGGGAGTTGTGGTTCACTCCACTTCAGAGTATAGACGACATCGATAGTACAATCATAATTGACTTTTCCATTCATCTGTCCAAATGTGTGCTGAAACAGATAATTAAGCCCAAAAGTATTGGCGTATAGATTTTCTGATGTAGGTATTCCTTTGCCTACGTCAAAATTGAACGGAGAGTTATTTCCATCGTCTGCTTTGATTATCCCAGTTGAAGCTGGGTCCATAACTGTTGTTTGTGGAGCAGACACCTGCGAAGGGGAGTCAATCCCTGCTAACGTGCATACACCCGCTCCACCACTTCCAGGTTCTTCCGGACCAGGTATAGTTGTCCCATCATCTTCCATCGTGTACACTTCATATTTATTGGGATATCGATATGTAAAAGAACTGATATCAAATTTGTAGGTAGCAAAATAATACATCATAGCAGCAGAACCATTACCACCTAATTTCACCCTGGAACCTTCATGGTCAAAGTCTTGAGTGAATTTAATTTTACCCGTATCTAAATTCGGAACCATAAAGCCAGTAATACGCGTAGTGGAGTCAGTTCTACCTGTAATTCCTCCTATTGTATTATCGATATCCGTAGTAAAATCTTCTTCCACATTAACGCCACGTTGTAGAATATTTTCCGCAGCCAAGGTATCAACTGAACTGTCAATGAACTTAGTCTCAAAAGCGCCATAATCTACGCTTAAATATTGCTTGTTTCTACCGTAAGGTATATTCATCCAAATATTTCTTCCTGGCCATCGATCTTTTTGGACCCCATTAAATACTTCAGGGGTACCTGTTGAGGAGTATCCAGAATTTCCATCCCTAAAACCCCAAAGAGCAGTGCCCGCATTTGAACCTGGAACCCATTTTGTACCTGCCATACTTCTTTGCCAAGCGAACCACGTACCATATGGTGTATTCCCACTCGATTTAACAGAGATGCTCTCACCATCCAAAGTTAGTGATCGTTTGTAAGTACGTGCATTCACATCTATCGTTTTTATATCTCGTCCACCCTTGTACAACACAATTTTTGTAATGATTCTATTAGGCCCTGCATCTAAGTTGAAGGGTTTTGTTTTAATCTGATTTGATTTATAAAAGACAGACTGATAGTCCCTTTTTAGTTGAGTTGCCGCTGGTAGAAAGCTTATATCTTCCGTCTTAAATAGAGTTTCGGTTCCGGCTGCGTTAGTATTCTCAGAAAACAATGAATTTATTGATGTAAATATAAGTGAGAATACTATTAGGAGAGATGTGACTTTACCTAGATTTTTCAGTCGTTACACCACCTTTAATATCCTTTATAAAATGGTCCAGATACTTCTAATATATCTTGTGTTTTATAGTAGTAATTTGAGGATGCTGGTGTATTAATTGTAATAGAAAGATTTCTACTTTGCGACCATCCCTTCTTTGGGAAGATAAAGATTGTTTGATCCATAGGCTGATCCTTAAATACCCTGCCAACCATATTTAATGTTCCTTTAAAGAATTCTTCAATATTACCTCTTGTTCCTGAAATATTAAGCGGAACGTAATTTTTTCTAGAAATTGGTACATAATGATCGGAATTTTTACTGAAGATCACTTTAGATTTATAATAAATCAAATAACTGTCTTTCAACTTGGATACTGGTATTCCTTCTGTTGATGTACTTGAACTATGATTTTGCCACTTCAAACTGGAGATCGGTGGTATCAATTTAAGGTTAGGATCATTAGGATCTGCTAAGTCAATAGCAATTACTGCTTCGATCTCCCCTTTATAATCCCCATCAATTGAATCAATAATCATATTTTTTTTGTTCCATAATTCAGCCACATTCGCTTTTTTAGACTCATCACTTGTAGTGAATACTTCAGGCATTACAGTAAAAATATTAGTCCCGTGCCAAACCACTTCCGCACTTGCGACAGCATATTTATCAACCGGAAGCGATCCACCTGCATTTACTGTTAATATGCGATCAATGATCGTAACGGACTGTGCTCGTGTAGTGTTGTCAGATTCACCAAGTTTACCCGCTCCTAGTCCCGAAATTAATCCCTTCTTCGTGGCTAAATACATCCATTTTGCATCATCCGCTGTCTTTTCCCCTATCGCTCTTGCCGACAGTCGTGCCATTTCTTTTCTTGTCATCTGTGAATTTAGGTTACCTGTCTTAAAGTCAGTTTCAACATACAGATTCGCATTTTTTGCTGCATTGACATATGCGTCATACCAAGTTCCACCTGCATTCGAATCCACAGGTAATTTCAATGCTTCTACAGTCATCTTAATAAACTCAGCTCTTGTTACATTTGAGTTTGGCTTAAAGGTACCATCCGGGTAACCTTTGGCAATCCCTAGTTGAACCGCTTTGTCGATGGCTCCTCTGGCCCAATGTGTAGTGATATCAGATAGTTCAGTTGAAGAACCTTTATCTCCACTAATAATGCTACTTCCCGTATCACTCAAACCTTCCGACCATTTCGCATTCGCAACCGATTGATGATTCAAAGCTGTAAAAGTCCCCACTACTGCTAAAGATGTCACCAAAACAGCAAGCCATGTTTTCTTTTTCATTGTTTGTTCCCCCTTTTTATTATTAAGTTCATTGTAATCTTGTTCACAATATAATTGTACAATTTTTCCATTGCATGATATGTGGTTTTATTGACAAATTTTCAACTTCATTAATTTGGATAAATCCAAGAAGAACATAGGAATGAATATCTTTATTTAATTCCTGTTCCCTACAGTACAATCCAAAGGAATATATCCATTGGCTGCTGCATCCTTTTCAGTGGTGAACACTTCCTCCGTTGTATAAGAAGATACACAGGCATTTCGAGAATAATAGTATTTATGACCATTCGCGATAATCCCATTGTATATTGGTCTCTTCACGACTCGACTACCTCCCAAAGCGTAGTTGTTATAATACTTCTCCCCCATTGGAATTCCCTGTACGAATGCCAACACGCCAACATCATTGATCGTGTTATTCCATTCTTCTTGACTAATTAGCGGAAGAGTAAAGGTATATGCTACTCCATGACGTTTGGTGTAATTGTTGTATTTGTTGATATAGTATTCAAGGTCTTGTTGAATAGAGTTAACTATTGAAGTTCTCCGCACGTGATCAAACGTATTGGAATCATTTAATAAGGATACGGAAGCCTCTAATACGATTTCACTTCTAAAACCTTCGAACCACTTTTGATCAACATTTCGATTAACCGTTACATAATCATCGAGGGTAAATGCAAATGTGTTACCGTGAATATCAGAATAAGAGTATGGTTTTTTGGGACTCCATACATGCTTGAGTTCTTTCTCTCCTGAAGCATTCGTATATTCATCCCAAGAATAAATATAGTATCCATCGTATCCAACAATAATTAGCGCTGGAACGTAGTTTTTTAATACACCTTGTCCATCCTCATCATTAAAAACCCCAAAATTCAAAAATAGCGTATGAAAGAAGGTTTGAACAGCTTCTTCTTTATTGATCTTCACCTTTTTTAGTGTTTCATACTGTGTTTCTTCCCTTTGAGTACTATTGGTTAATAAAGCTTTTGCAGCATCTTGTGTAGCTGTATCAATAGCCCTATTGTATCGTAACTCCGTAATAAGGCTTTGGCGTTGATGCTCTAAATTTATATTATTTATAACAAAGGAAGGAAAGAGAATAAGGACGGAAAATATAGCAAGTTTAGTGATAGTCTTCATTGAGGACCATGCCTCCATAAGGAATTACTATTTTTTCATTGGGGTTGTTGATGCCTCCTGTAAGGAAATCATTCATCAACGTCCCCATCGTTCGATTAGTATTTATGACTGTGACATCGAAGAAATCACCGGTTGCGAATTTATAAATCCGGTTAGGGGAATCTATAGTTTCACTTGAATTAATTGGGAATATCTTCGCGTTGATTTGAGCATTAAAAAATTCTTCATAATTGACCTTGTATCCAGCTTGAAACACACCATTATCACTGTAAATAGGATCGTATCTCTTGTGTCGATGAACCATCTGAATATCATAGGTATTCCCCGTTAGAGCCATTCGATCTACAAATTCATTGTACATTGTAGGGGTTATGTATCCTTTATCCCGAACGGAATCCACAAAGTAAGTTACTGAATTTAACACTACAACTTCAGATATGTCATCTTGTTTGTTCAATGCAGTTGATACAGGCCATATTAAGAGAAGAACAATCGCTATGATAACAGCAAACACTTTTGCAACTGAATTGGACAAGGCTTTACATCCCCTTTAATGAAAACGTAACATTGTTAATACACCGTTAGTGTCTCTTACATATGTGGGAGTATATTTTTTATTTAGATCAATAGCTGAAACGTTCAGTGTAGTTGGATCTAGCGAGTTGGAATAAATCATTCCGTTTACTTCAATATCAACTCCAATTTCTCTTATGGTGTAAAGAGACTGCCTTACTTCAGATCCGCTTACAGAATAATTCATAGGCACCTTCAAAGTAGAATACATATTGTTATCAGAATGAGTATTCATTTCGTAGGTTTTCTGTATCGTATCCCCAGTGGATGAACATAGGTACAAGGAAAGTGTCAGTGAAACAATAAAGACCGATACGGCAAAACTATGACCTATTGCTTCAGAAGCATTATTTTCAAGATCGATCATACTCACCTCTATTGGATCTAGAAAGGAGATGTAAAGTACATCTCACTCTCTTGTATTGAATGAACGTAACTTATTTTTGTTTAAAGGTAATACCGCGGATGACATTGCTGTTATCTTTAATAACATTGGCTTCAAACTTACCCGAAGGATTCACATAATCACTTTCGGATTCATTGCTAGCGTGAGCAATACTACCGCCTGGCGCTGTAGCGGTAACCGAACCGTACCCAGAACTCCCTACCGGTACTGATGTGCTAATTGTTTTGAAGTACCAAGAACCATTTGTATTTTTACCAGTTTTGACTTCAACACCGAACTGTCCTTTATCTTGGAACTTACGAAGAGCATTCAAAACCTGGCTACCGGATACTGTCGTGTTATCATAAACTGTGAAAGATGCCTGCGACATTTCTGTTTGAATGTCAGCGAAATTGTTTTGAGCTGATTTTGTTGCTTCTTGGGCAGAGATAAACAGGACGACGACAATTGTGATCAGTGCAATGGTTAAAAAGATACCCGCGGATACTTTTAAAGCTGTTGAAGCGTTATTCATTTGAATTTCCTCCTAATTAATCTAATTTTTCACCAAGGTTTATAGTTTGTTGATTTGTTCGTAGTACACTCCAATCTGAGTGAAACTCATGTAAATCAAAGGAATGACTAAGTATAGAAAAATAACCGCATACATCGGTGCAAAGCCAATCATCCTACCCCAACCTGCTTTTGCATCAATCATTTCTTCATAAGATTGCTTTCTTTGGTCAAAATAGAACTTTCGTTCCGTCTCGAGATCGTCGAATGCCTGCTTAATCGGAATTCTATCGATCGATAGCTGAAGCCTCTCGATAATTCGTACAAGAGGAATAAAGGGTGCATCCAGTTTTACTTGTTCCAATGCCTTTTCAGCACCACTTTCATAATTCTGAACGCACTTATGTAACGGGTCTTTGAAAATATTGGAAAATCTCTCCATCCATTCAAGGATTACCTCGACAGACATACGATCAATCTCACAAAGCATTGCAACGATGGTGTGAAATTGATCCGTCTCATTTTGCATATCCATGGCACGCATTTTCTTTTGGAATAACAATATCCACAATGGGACTTGATATGCAATCCCCCCAAATACGATACTAATCAAAAGCTCCCACCATTTAAGGTACTCAGCGTTTATATCCTGAATTTTTGACAGTATCCGAATGGTTGTAGTGTTAAGCAATGTTTCATTAAAGAATGCTGTTTCATCTTGTTTGACCAACTGGACCACTGCGTCATGAAGTTGTTCATTGTTCACCCCCTTCACTTGATAAATGATGTTAGAGTCAAAATCAGTCAATTGATTTGCATTCTGTAACTCCTCTATGGACATTTTCCCAAACAGATTAGAGTTATTCGTAGGGGCAGTCATCACGTTGTGGATCGCAATGTAATGCATCGTCGAAAAAGAAATCAGTACGCCCACAAATACAATGAGACATAATAAAAACCTGTGTAGATAGTGCCATTCAATCGAATTTCTTGCATTTGCATCTTTTAACAATCTGCTTATCTTAAAGTATTCGCCTGTCCTACGTGCTGGTGTTAGACGATCGACGATCCACTTTACTCCTGGAACCTTTAATAAATGTAATTCCCAAGGGTTCTTTCTAGTCTTAGACACGTATGTTCCTTCTTGTTGATCTTGCATCTTTTTTAGAAGAACATACGATCCAAGGACAATCGCAAAAATGATTAATTTTGTTAAGAAACCCATCTTACTTGTATAAAACTCACCCATTAATGGAAATTGGTTACTTGCCCAGTTTTCTATGGGTTTAGTAAATAGAATTGGAAATACCGCAATCGCAGTTAAGCCCTTAAAGAGAAAGTTTAATTTCCTTCGTTTTAATATTTCCAAATTAATTTCTTCCGCTAACTTGTTTAAATTATTCAAATACAGTGAGCCTTCTTTAACAATCTTGTCTCCATACTCTTGAACTAAAAAGGACATACCCGCGAAACCTTTTAAGAAACGGTTTGGCGCAGATTCATAGTAAAGCTCAAGCTTCTCTTCAGAGTTGTTCGATGTTAGGACTTCATGTATTTTTTTTGCATGTAGTGCAGCTTCATTAGAAGAAGTCTCTGCAGAATCATGTACCGCTTCTTCTATCATCCCGTTCTGATGGTAATTATGACGTACATCTTTTAGCAGATCTCGAAGCTGGATAAGTAAGCGATCCTCAACACGAAGTACAAATGCATCTATCAACATTCCATTCACAACTAACGCAGCTAGCAGAACCATAAATATGAAAGTGAAATCTTGGTTTACAAATATGAGAACAATCACAACCACACATATAATACTAATCGTAGAAAAAACAATTTTAATAGTCTCACGTCTCATCGTATACTCGTCATAAGCATGGATCGCTTGTAGTCTCTTTCTAATTTTCAGTACATATCGACGAATGAGTGGAACTCGCAATAGCATTACGTATGAATCTTGAAAGAATTGATATACTTTTCTCTTCCATTTTTGCTTATTCGTCCCTGCTAATTGCTCATATGAACGAATAATCTCTTGTGTACCGTCTCTTTCTGCCTTTCTTGTTAGGAGTTTCAACCAGATGTAAAAGACGACAGTCAACAATATGGATACAATAAATACTGCAATCCCTATCGTTCTCAAATCCATCTAAATCATCCCCCAATTCCTTTCGGTGAACTCGATATACTCTTCCTTATCACGAGGTGACATGAATTCCAACATTTCTTCCTGATTTCGACTGGAAATACGATTTACTGCCACATAGCCACCATCCCGATATTCTATGATGTTTCTAGCCTCATACAATTTCCGGTCCGTTTGTCTTCTGAAATATTCTGCTGTTGTATTCATAAAAGAATCGATCTTATCTTGTGGATCAGATACATTCCGAAAGTCTGTTGGGTAATCCGTATCTTGATCAAGCGGTACAATTTCAGTAATTCTCTCGATATATCTCTTCCCATCCAGATCTTTCTTCATATGAACATCAAAGTTTAAAACACTAACTACTTGCTGCTCAGCGATTTTCTCATTTGTAAACACGCCTGTTTTCAGCAATGAGTTCCTGATTGATTCTATTAGATTGTTAGTCGTCTTAGCGTGATGGGTAAACAAAGTGAACAAGCTCGCAACCTGTGCCATCTGAATCATCCAAGCTGCAACAACATCAGTAGCAATTTCACCAAGCAGGTTAACAACACCATCCGTCTTTTTCTGAAGATCTAGTCCCGCTTGACCATTGATCGTATCCGTTTCTCGGAAGGATAAGATATTACGATTGTGATAAATTTTTCTTAAACGTAATTCGAACGTCATTTCTTGCACTCGAATGGTATAGGATGCATGAATATATCTGACCAATGCCATCAATAATGTCGTTTTCCCAGTACCTTGTGCTCCTGTAAGTGAGACAATTCTACAACCCTTGATCATATAAATAAGCAGAGTTATAACTAATAGGCGGTTCGTATCTTTCACTGATATCAATTCTTCAAGGTGTGCTGATCCAGTATCAAATTTACGGACAAAAAATGCCCATGACTCAGAAAACTTGGGTCTTACCACAACAACACGAGAGCCATCTTTCATATCGTTGACTATAAAACCATTTTGATCTGATAATTGTCCGGGATTATTATATCGATAGATATTTTGGCAGACTCTCTTGAACTCCCCTTCGGTTTGAAAAGAGAGAAAAGATAAATGAATGGTTTTCCCTTTATAATAAATCCACACACTATCGTGACTTAAAGGAATTGTATTCATCTTGGCTTGGTTCGAACAAATCATCATGTCATCATCAGGATCAATCTGATTAATGGGTATACCAGATACCCCACCTGACACACCATCAATGCGCATATCACGTATATCATCAATCACGCTGAAGCCTTTGAATTCCTGATAGATTCTTTGTACCACAATGTTTAGCTTGTCCTCGAAAGACAAACTCTTCTGTTCCTTTTTAAATACGTCGTCCATTTCCGCAACCGTTATGATATATGATTCCGATTCATGATCATCGATTATTTCCTTTAACTCTGCCAGATTGTGATTATCAATCATTGTTGACAGTGCATCCATACCATATTTCTTCTTGTATTTATGTAGAATGATTTCAAATTTATCTTGCGATGTTAATTGTTTGCTGTTACTAAACTGAATGACTTGATTAATATTGTCATCATTTAATCCATAGTTTTTATACAGAAGATCAAAGATTGTATTTTTGACATAGTTTTTATCATTTCGATCACCATAAATGGACCCTTTTAACGCCTTTTTCAGTTGTAATCTCTGACGAATTTGTCGATTGAATTCTTCTTCGGATAATCCCAAGTGATCTAAATCGCTAGTCGTCATATCGTTTAATGCTTTTTTTACGAACTCAATCATAGTCGGAATCGTAAATTTCTTGTCTAGATCATGAGGGTTTCTACGGGGCTCTCTCTTTTCAGTAAGCTTAAAAAAGACAATAACCCCGATCACAAAGACCAATACGACAATCAGGGAGATATTAATCCACTGACTCGTCAACATACTTAAGCCCCCCGTTCGCTATAGATCTTTGTGTCTATTCCTGAAGCGCTAAGAATCCCCTTTGCAAATCCCCTAACCTCTTCAATAAAATGGTAATTATCGTTCCCCGATCGAATGTTTTTATTTTTGAGAAAGAACTCGACTACTGTTGCGTCATTTATAGCATCCATAAATCCCGTGTTGTGTGGAATCGTATACATCGGCTTATCACATTTAAACGTTCTCTTGATATTCCCAACGTTATATTTAGAATTACGATCATATTGTCCTAACACGATGATGTATTCCTGATCCTTCAACACTTCATTGAATTCACTTCCACGAAAAAACTTTTGTAAAACAGATAGGTTTTGATTCAAATTCACAACAATCACATCCGAGTTTTGTAGAACGGCATTTGTTAATGAGTTATCCAATCCATTCTCCACATCGATGAGTGATACATCATAGAATTGCTTGGCTGCATCAAAAATCCGATTTACGACATCTGATATAGATCCATCCGGTTTCGTTGTCCCTGTCATCAGATCGAGACGATTTGTTAGAATCGGAATTGTGAAATCACGAACTAATTCTGGCGTTAATTTCTTGCTTCGGACCAATCGTTCCAATGCATCAATACCTGAAGTAGAATAATTCATATCACCTTCACCGATTACTTTGTCTCTAATAAATGTAGATTCCAATACTGGATTTTCCCATTGCGTATGACTAATCAATGTTTTGGTCATGTACTCTATGGAAATAACAGTTGCAACTGCACTCATATTAGCTGTAATTCCTGCCTGCCCTCCAACCGGTGACCAAAATGCTATTTGCCCCATACTCTTTTCCTCCTTTTTGCTTGTTTAAAAGCTGATTTTATTTCTTTTTTCTCTAAACCAGATATTTCCTCAGATATATTCATTAACGTTTTTTTGAATACTCGTGATAACCGATTAATATTGTTCTGCCCACTATGCTGGTTGTTAATTTTCGTTGCGAAGTCAATTTCGTCAAACAACATTTCATAAGATTCATCTGACCATACGATTGGGAATTTCCCCAGAACGGATTCTAAGTAATCTTCAGCTATATCACATATGACATGATTAACAACGAGTTTAGTTAACTGGATGGGTCCGACCCCTTCTCCCTTGCCACTAAACAGTTCATTCAAAAACTCAACGGTCTTTTCCAGTACGATACGTTCATTGTTCACTGCTACGTACTTTTTATTGAACTTTTGTAAATCTGATTTGGAGAGGAATTTTGGGTCAGTGCAATGTATAAGAACTTGATCATATAGTTCGTTATTTGTGAGAAATCTCTCAAGGTCTGATAGTTTCAAGAATCCATGTGCTATTTCAAATCCATCGTTCTCTGCTAGCTTCAACTCACTATTATTGTTTTGTGTACCATAATAGATATAACGTTCTATTGTATTATCGATAAGGAGGACACGTTTACCTGCAGCCGATAATATTTTGCATGTATATTGAAGCAAATCGCTTATATCACATGACCCGAAAAATATTGTTTTAGTCAACGATAACACTCCTTCTCTATGGATTAACTAGCGGCTGTTCAAATACGTCTTTTTCTTTCTCACCTGAATCAACAGGTTGTACAATCGTTTCTTTTAGATCAGAATTACTTGTAGGGGTTGGTATTCCTACTTCTGCATCATTTTTTGTGATGTCTTCTGGAGTGTTAACGATTGCATCTTCGCTCGTTTGTTGAATAATCTGCTCATTTGTTATTCCTTGATCCTTTTGTTGTTGAACCGTTTGATCATTTATAATCTGTTGTTGCAGCATCGTACTACCATTCTGAACTTTAATGATGTCCATCTCATCCATCTCTGACATCGACTTTTCTATTGTTGTTCTTCCCCAAGTACTCATTGAGAACTTGGCTTTTTCGAGAATGTTTGGGTCGGATTGTATAAGTTCTATTACTTTAAGATTTATTGGGTAGTTTGGAATTGACTCATCCTGCATAAAAGGATCAACATAGGTTATTTCATAAAGTATTGCTCCATGAATATATGCATCTACAATGGCACTTTGCATTGCTAAAATCTCAAATTCGTTTACCTCATGCCATACAGTTGACCCTAATAAATCCTTCACCTTTTTCTTCGATAACACTGTGTAATCCTGTCCAGTTGGAAACATGATCCGTACATCCACAAATTGTCCCTTTTTAAGTTGTGTTGGCAACTGAAGCACAGTATACTCTTGATGTCTAAGGTCATTTGGAGTAGCTCCTTCTTCAAATACCATAGAACTAATTAATGGCGTATTTAAACCAGCATCGATCTTTATTACTTTTCCTAGTAAATTTTCTATTCCTTCTATCCCATTGTCTGGGACATCTTTTTGAGGTAGTTCTATCACCTTTAAATCCTTCTCTGTTAAAGTTTCCCCTGCCTTAATTTCCTTCGAAGTTACTACCACTCTTTTTTTCACGGAATTTTGTTCTTTCAGAAGCTTTTTGGCCTCATCAATTTGTGCCTGATACTCCAATCGGATTGTTTTCTCTTCCTTGTCATGCTGTTTAATTAAATAGGTAATCCCACCTGCTGATAATGCCCCCATAATGACAGCACCAGATAGACTTGCCAGAATCAAGTTTTTTGTTCTTCGTCTAAGCGTTGACAATAATATCCACCCCTCATGTTAGACAGCAGAACCAGACTACTATCACACTCACCACGAATAATATAGTTAGTAATCCAATTACTACGCCTTTATTAAATTGTTTACCCGCAAATCTGTTTAAATATTTTCCGTTCCTCCCTGCACAATAAATCGTCTCAAACGTAAGTTTGAAGCTTTTAGAGAACCATATATGCCACATGAATGATGACAAAGATCGATCTCTTAGTTATGTAACCAAGCTTAAGTGCCTTCCGAAGAGCATTTAGGCGCCCCTCACCATCCTTTTGACTGATGAACTTAAGTTGAGCTGCTCCATAATATCCTTTGTCACTGACCGAATACTTTCATAGAAGGCAGCCGCAGGTTGATGACTATTCACGTGTCTACTTCTATGTATGAACGGTAATACAGCTTTCATATTCCAGGCATCTAGTAACTCAGTTGAATAAGGAATGCCGTGAAGTGATCCTTTGAATCCAAATCTTTTTTTCATATTTTGTAATGTGCAGTGGGAATGAGGATCATATCTTCCAACGACAATGATATACGGCTTATGTTGCAGTGCGGCTGGAAGCTGTCCTCCCGTGAAGAAACCCTCTAATGCTTGGATATTTTGAGTTAGGCTAACGACAATTAGATCTGCATGATTCAGAAGTGCACCATCTCCCTTGGAATCCAAATCTTCAAAACCACATCCTGCATCCATAAGCACGAGATCATAATATTCATTAGCGCAGGAAAGAATCGATGGTAATAATGAAGATCTGTAGCCAGGAAGAGTACCTTCCTTTTTGGCATTTCCAGTAATAAAGTCGAACCTTTCTGGCATCAAGGGTACCGTATAATCGCGAATATTCTCTTTATTAAGACGTCGATTCAAACATAAACGCTCCAAAGCATCCATACCGCAGTCAATAGATGAAATAAACGAATGATCTAATGCTCCTCTTCCCGTCTGAAATGCCTCCTCTACTCTTTCACCTACTGCCCCACCATGTCCCAGTAACATACGAACTCGATATTCCATTCCAATCATGGATGCAACAGCAGCGGTATGAGCTGTACTCCCGCTCCCTCCCCGTAGAGGACTCCAAAAAGCAACTGTACTCATGTCTTTCTCCTTCCTACTCTTCGTAGAGCATGTGTAATTTGTCTTTGATCCAATAGTGTTTGCTGTTCATTTGATTCGTTATTGCGTTACAAGCTCTCATAATCCGAATCGAAACCTTCTACGCTTCACCATATCAGGAATAATCCCTTTAAATAGTTGATTCATTAATTTGTCCATCTCCTCACACCGATCGAAAGGATCGAGATGCAATGGTACACTATACACTTTATTGCTATTGATTAATTTACGAAGACGTTGTACCGCATCTGATGGTGCTAGGGGTAGACAATACACCCATTTGTTCTGAGGATATCTCGTAAGGCCGCTAATACATTCGCTCATATCCTGCATCCGCCACTCCGAACCCCATCCGACCAGAATCGGAATGTCCGCACGTAGAAATTCTTCCAATGTATCGTTCTCGTGGTATGATCCCAGATCCATGATTACGAAATTGTAACTGCCTCCGAGCAATTCGATCAGATATTCTCTTTCAGTCTGACGATAGTAATCAACACCTTCTACGGAGAAACGTCGTTCATGTTGAATGACAAGACCATCCTCTCCTTCGACGATTTGCTGAATTCGAGTAAATGCGCTCGCTTCCATGTTCATCTCAACGATAGCCACTTTACTGGATGTTCTAGCCAAATAATGAGCGATGCAAATTGCGGTATGTGTAGCGCCTGCACCTGAACTCACACCCATAACCGTAATCACTCGAGTTCCAACATGCCCCGTTCCTATAGCTTGAGGTGAATTACTAGGAGTTTGTTGATAATTCATCAACGTTCTACTTATTTCACTTGCTGATTGAAATCGGTCTTCTGGTGATTGTTGCAGACATTTACGTAGAATGGGAATTATTTCATTAGGACAATCACGTCGAATAACAGACTCTACACGATCTGACCATTCGCTAGCTATTCCTCCTGTTACAAGATATAAGAGCAAAGCACCAAATCCATACAAGTCAGATCTCGCATCGCTTTGACCACTGCCATACTGTTCTGGTGCCGCGAACCCAACAGTTCCAAGCTTGACCGTATCTTCGGATCGTTCTTGCTTGTAATTTCTAGCGATCCCAAAATCAATTAGTCGTAACTCTAGTTGTGACGTCAGCATAATATTGGATGGCTTGAGGTCGCGAAAGACAATGGGAGGGTCATGTTGATGTAGATATTCAAGTACATCAAGGACTTGTTCGGCCAACCGTATTATAAAATCGATCTTCACTTTTCCACTACGACTACTCAAATATTTCTCTAATGTCACCCCTTGGATATAGTCCATGACTAAATAGGCATTTCCTTTGACATCAGGAGGGAAAAAATCTACAATCCTCGGTAATCGTGGATGACTTAATGTTGTTAATAATTCGGCTTCATCCTCGATGTTGGTAAATTGCTGTGGAAAAGAAAAACACTGCTTCACTGCCCATTGCTTTCCAGGCAATTTCAAATCATCGGCTAAATACACATGGCTCATGCCTCCAGACCCTATGACCTGTTGGATCAGGTATCTTCCACCAATGATTTGTCCCTTCAGAAGTAAGAAACGTTGATTCATCATTCCACCCCCATTCCACAACACAAAAAAAGAAAGTACCCTGAAAAGTGAAGAACCGGTCTACACCGATAATCTTCATGCTTTTCGGGATACTTTCCCTATTCATGGTATATGGTTAATTTTGGAACTAGTATAGATCATTACAAAGTTACTTGTAAAGGATTATTTTTGCAGAGCAAATGCCACAAGATTTCGCTCAATCTGTTCCATATGCCCTTGCAGATGCGTAGACAACTTACGAAAGAGATCTTTCAGTTGAATTTCTCCATCGGTTGAGTGTGTTCCAGCTAGTTAGTCTTCTAGATCTCGATTAACATATTGCAATTCACTCGCCCAAACACCCTAATCAAATGCAGATATTAGAGGGTTATGCTAAGACTAATTAATTTCAACCCATTAATATTTAATCATATGAAGTGTTATTTCGTCGCGATTATGAAATAGCTGTTTAGCATATTGCAATTGCATCTGATCCTCTTCAAATGAAGCAATCACTTCTTTGATCAATGCCATTGGCTTCTTATGCATGAGCTTAACCGTTACAATGGCTGTTCCCCCTGGGGACAGACAATAGAGTAAATCTTTAACGAGCTTAACCATTTGTTTAGGACTCCAACTCATATCGCAGACAAGCAAATCAAATTGGTTGTCACGGAACTTCACTTGAGACGCATTCTTTCGCATAATCTTTAATTGTGGGTTATTCACTAATGACTCATGCATCTTCGCTGGATCAACCGCAGTCACATGAATGCCACGCTCAAGTAAGAATGAAGTCCATCCCCCAGGTGCCGCACCTATATCAAGCGCATGACGAAAAGCTGAGAAATCAATTCCGAAGGACTTCTCTGCTTCCAGCAATTTGAATTTGGCACGAGAAATCTGGCCTTCTTCGCGTTGGAAGCGAACAGCTCCACCGTTCCAATCGGAAAGGTTATCCTTAGGGAGCGATACACCGGCATAGATATGATCGGATGATACAAACACCGAAAGTATCCACTTCGCATCTTGAACTGTGAATTCCGCATGTAGTTCTTCCAATTCTGCAAGTAGTTGCTCTCTGAGAGCACCCGCACTTTTTTCACTTAAACTTTGTTCCGACTTACGTACATGAAGGGAAACACTTGCACCTTGTAGTTCTTCTTGACGAAGTAGATAGGCCTTCAATTCACTCACACCAACATCTAATTGATCAGCGCCAATCTCGATATCAACAGGTTGAATATGTCTTACAAATATAGGCGCTTGATTTGCAATCATGGATGCAACTTCATGCCATGTATATGCCACGCTCACAAGAAATACTTCACCTGAGATAAGTACAGAACTTTTGACACTACCGAATAAGCGACGTAGTTCCTCTTGTGCGAATGGAGCAAATCCATGATTTGCTGTAACAATAAACCGTGACTGACGTTGCTCTTGTTGCTCTTCTTGTTCTACTACTTCATTTATATTTACTTTATTATCATCCAAGTTGGATTAACCTCCAGAAGTTACCTTGATCCAGGGACGTCCGCCGTCCCATTCCAGTTCAACTGGAATTTCATAGGTACGCATAATCATTTCTTTATTTAGTACTTGTTCTTTCGGTCCTGCACCAGCTAAGCGACCGTCTTTGATGAGTGCTACATGGGTAAAGAGTGGAACGATTTCCTCTACATGATGAGTTACATAGACGACCGTTATATCACGTTGTCGCAAACGATCTACTTCTATTAGCATTTTTTCACGTTCAAACAGATCAAGACCTGCACAAGGCTCGTCCATAATAAGAATCTTGGGATTTCCCATTAGGCAGCGCGCCAGTAACACCTTTTTACGTTCCCCTTGAGATAAAGTACCTAATGTATGTTCTGCTAATCGAGCCATATTCATTTCTTCAAGTAGTCGATATGCGTCCTCTTTCACTTCTTGAGGAATAGTCTCATAGAAGCGCAAGTATGCATACGCACCCGTAGCAACAACTTCCCACACAGGATCCGTCATAGCAAATCTATCTAATAAAGAAGGACTGATATAACCAATACTTTTGCGTATTTCACGAATATCACACTGCCCATACACATTACCCATTACTTCAACTCGGCCTCGGCTAGGAAAGAGGTAACCCGTCATCATTTCTAAGAGTGTTGTCTTTCCAGAACCATTCCGACCTAAGATAGCCCAGTTTTCACCACTTTTAATTTCGAGAGATACATCATTCAGTATTATATCATTCTCTCTTTGCAGTGTAATATGCTGCATCGATATCATTCACGGCACGCTCCTTATCACGTCTAACAACTCTTCCACAGAACCCATACGATAGCGTATCCTTGGTGGATGGCTACGATCTGCATCCATCAGCATAAGAGCAGGTACACTTTTAATTTGGTAGTCTTGAGCTACTTGAGGCATCATGTTAACATCCGCTGTTGATAGTGTGTCTTCAGGAAGTAATTGTTCAACCACTTCCAACATCCGTCGAGCCACTTTACAGGTTCCACATAGTGGCGTAAACAGAAATATAGCGATAGGCTTACCCTTAATATCCATTAGAAAGCGTAACTCTTGCTCATTAAGCATCCTCATGTTAGATCAGCAGCCTTAGCAATCCGGCCTAACAACTCATCACTCATAGGCCCATTGTGGAGGATCATACCCTCAGGTTTATGCTCATACAACAACTGATACATCTCCTGCTTGCCAGCCAGACTCGACGTATGTAGATAAACCTCTCGTGGATACAAGCCTTCACGAATGAGAGCAGTCACTACATCCCTACCACACATCTCACTATCAAACCCTAGTTCATAATCTAGAGATAATATATCAACTTCACTTTCCCGAAGCATTATCAAACATTCTTCTCCACTACGAGCTAAGGCGAAACCTTTGGGACAGCGACGATAGTCATCTAAGTACAAATGAATCACAGTGATCAACCCCTTCATTGGTCTGACAAACTCGCCTATGTTATCCCTTCATTGCGAAGTCCACCGAAGGACTCTGGCAATATCATCTTTGTGCGTTCCATCTTCGCCCGCTTCAGTCTCCATCACAATAGCCGTATCAAGAATACCGTGGTAGGTTAATAGTTCTTGAAAAGCCTGCTCTCCAATAAACCCTTCTCCCACTCGTGCATGTCGATCTTGCCCAGAACCGTAAGGAAAACGAGAATCATTGAGATGAACAGCTATTAGATCACGCCAATAATCCAATACATGACCTTTCTCAAACAATGAATCGCTATGAGAAGTATCCCATGTTCCTGCTGTAAATGCATGACATGTATCGAAACAGAAGCCAATTTTCTCAGGGAATTGGGATAACTTACGGATATTAACCATCTCTTCAAGCGTTGTACCCATACTATGGCCGTGTCCAGCTTGATTCTCAATTAATATTTTTGTATTTCCTTCCCACGATAGTAATACCTCATTAAGACATTTTAATATATTTTTATAACCTTGTAACGGATCATTTCCTTTATATTGGCCAAAATGAACCACTACCCCTAGTGAACCACAAGCTTCAGCTATAATCAGATCATTTTGTATTGACCTCACAGTTAAATCGTACAAGGCTTGCTCATGGCTATGATCTACAGCTAGATTAACTGGATAAGGCGTATGTGCAATACTTACAATCCCAGCCTCTACGCACAGAATCCTACATTTTTCAGCGTCTTTGGCATCGAAATCTTTGATATAAAGCCTTCGTGGATTCTTCGGGAAATATTGAAAAGACCGAGCCCCCATATCGATCGCGCGACGTGCTGCTTTCGCATAGCCGCCTCGAATACTGATATGACTCCCGACCTTCAGGTCATTGTTCATGCTGACATGTAGGGCAATAGAACGTTTTTTTACTATTCAACTCGGCTTTAACCACGATACCACCACACTGAGGGCAAAGCTCACCTTCACGGTCATATACTTTAAACTCCGATTTATAGCTACCCGTGTGGGAATCATCTTTCGTGACAGGCATATCTATATAACCACCAGCATCAACGGCTTTACTTAGAACAGATTTCGTACTCATGAATAATCGCTCTATTACTTCTGGCCCAAGGTCCTGAACCTTCGCTGAAGGTAGTAATCCCGCTTCAAAAGCAATCTCATCTGCATAACGATTCCCAATCCCTGCGATGACATTTTGGTTCACGAGTAACGTTTTTAATGATCCACGACGACCATTTACGATATTAAAGAACCGGTTAATGTCCATTCTACGATCCGTCATTTCCGGACCAAGCTGACCTAACACTTGTTCTACTTCCTTCGCAGACAACAGATGAACGTAACCCAGACGAAGACCGATAAAGTATAATGTAGTTGCTCCGAATGAAATTTCCACCTGCGTATTTCGATGAGGTAGATCACCATCCGTACCAACATACACGAGTCCACCAAGCATCAGATGCACTAACAATCTACGTCCATTATTTAAATGAAAGTTCAGATATTTACCACGACGTTCTATAAAAATAATTCTTGTATTCAATAATTCAGAGATAAAATTATCTCCTTCAATATTTATGGACTTTTCCCTGTTCACGATGACATTTGTGATAGGAATATTCAATATTTGATCAGAAATTAATTTTCGGTAATTTTCCATTTCAGGCATTTCAGGCATGTGTATTCAACCCTTTCTTGTATAAGAATATATATTATAACTTGTTTTAATGGATTATTTAAATTTCATTTAAGAAGTCAGGAACTTTAGAAGCTCATGTAAGTCTTTACAAATGACATCGGGTTCTACCCCTGTAGACTGTATATGCTGCTGCAAGTTATTTTCCGTTGTAATTCCTGTAAGTACTAACACGGTTTCACACCCAGCTGCTGCGCCGGCAGCAATATCAGTACGAATATTATCACCAATAACGATCACTTCAGATGATTCCATACCCAATATATCCGTTGCATAGGTCATTAAATGACTGGAAGGTTTACCAATGACGATAGGCTTCACGCCAGATCCAGCTTCAATTGCAGCAGCAATCGTGCCTGCACCTGGTATTTGGCCATTATCAGAAGGAAGAAGTAAATCAGGGTTAGTAAGAATGGACTGAGCCCCTTCACTAATCCAACCTATCGCTGCAGATAAAGAATGATATGTAAAAGTTCGGTCAATTCCCTGTACCACATATTGCGGAGAGGTTTGCACTTCTTGTAATCCAGCTTCCGATAAAGCGTGACGTAGACCGTGTTCTCCGAGAATAGCCACTCTTGCGCCTGGTGATTCATTAGCGATATATTTTGCGGCTGCTTGTGATGATGTGCAAACATCGTGAGGAGAAGCCTGTATCCCCATACAATTTAATACGTCAGCTACATCTTCTGCTGTTCGCGATGAGTTATTAGTTACGAACAAATACGGAATATTCAACTCTTTCAACGTATTAATAAGTATATCAGCGCCTGAAATCATATGCTTCCCATGATACAACGTGCCATCTAGATCAATTAATAGACCTTTAGACTTTTTCATTTCTAAGAAACATCCTTTCAACGTAAGAGCAATGAATGTGTCACTCGCTATTTAATTAACTGTATAAATCATTAATCAAATTGCTTAAATATCTGTAATATCCATTTACTCAGGAATGTTACACCTTTATCCGTATAAATGAACTGAAGTTTACACTCACAAGTTCAATCTTTATCATTTCAGATCGCAGGAAATATTTCAATATATAAAGATAACTTTACTACTTAACGAATCATTATTTTCTGACAGTTGAGGGTTATAACACCACTTATCGCATCATTTACACTCATCATTCGTCACATATTATCGAACTATAACCGAATTCCCTAGCGTTTTTATGGAACCCTGTGTCTAAACTTGCGCTTGCCCGGAAAATAATTGATGTGTACTTCACAATACTGTACACATCAATTATCTCATTGTATACGTTCAATTGGAAGGATGTGAAATTCCTCTGCTAACATTGTATTTGGGAAAATTTCTTTAGCTTCATCAAGAAGCTGTCCAAGTTGTTCTAGATCTTTATATCGTGAACTAAAATGTGTCAGAACAAGACGTTTAGCTTGCGCATCTTGTGCAGCGTTAGCGGCTTGAGTTGCCGTACTGTGATAATACTCGTAAGCAGTCTCTACCATCTCATGAAGGAATGTAGCTTCATGAACAAGCATATCCGCCCCCTTGGCTAACGTTACAACTGCAGGACAAGGCCGTGTATCTCCAAGAATGGTTATGATCCTACCCTTTTTCGGCTGTCCCAACACATCTTCTGGTCGTATAATCGTTCCATTCTCTAGTTCAATACTCTCACCAGACTTGAGCTTTCCATACATCGGGCCTGGTCTGATTCCGTGCGATTCTAGAAGTGGCAGATTAAGACTTCCTATACGATCCTTCTCAGTCACACGATATCCATAGCTGTCAATCCGATGCTCCAATAGTTGTGATTCAACGATGAATCCCTTATCTTCAAAGATAATCCCACCATCATGCTCCACTACTTCCAATACATAATCCACCCGAGACTGACTCAGTCTCATGGTCGTATCTAGAAATTCCTTAATACCACGAGGTCCATATACCGTTAATGGCGAAGTTCCACCTTGATTATTTCGACTAGCAAGTAGTCCAGGAAGTCCAAATAGATGATCGCCATGTAAATGTGTTATAAATATTTTCTCTAGCTTGCTGAGCTTTAATGAGGATCGAAGAATCTGATGCTGGGTTGCCTCCCCACAGTCAAATAACCAGAAACTGCGTCTTTCTTCAAATAAACGAAGTGCGACAGAGGTCACATTTCGTTGCAGTGTTGGAACACCTGCATTCGTACCTAGAAACAATAATTCCATGCTTCTAAACGTTCTCCTTTCAACAACCCAACATTAAGATCCTCCGAAATATCGGAGGATCTTATGTTGATATGTCCTTGTAGTATTTACTTCATATTTAACGTTACTCTATAATTTTTCAACATTGAAATATTGGGCTTGTGGATGACTAAATACCATTGCTGATACAGAAGCTTCCGGTTCCATCATGAAGCCTTCCGTCAACTCAATACCAACGTCTTCGGGTTGAAGAAGCTTAAATAATGGTCCTTGATCTTCCAAATCTGGACAAGCTGGATAACCAAAGGATACTCTGATACCTTGATAACGAGCACCATGACGTTTCTTCATCGTCATATCAGCTGGATCAGGGAAGCCCCACGAATCTCTCATCATATGATGGATACGTTCAGCCAATCCTTCCGCTGTCTCTAGCGCAACTGCCTGCAATACATGTGAACGAAGATAATCTCCGTTATCCTTCCATGTCGTAGACAATTGTTGAACACCATGTCCTGCCGTTACAACGAGGAAGCCAACATAATCCATAATTCCACTCTCAACGGATTTCAAGAAATCAGCTAGACAGAGATAAGGTTCTACCTTCTGACGAGGGAACGTGAACGTGTGTAACACTTTCGAATGATCTTGTGGATCATAGATAATGATACTATCCCCTTGAGATTGTGCCGGGAAGAAGCGATATATCGCATGTGCTTGAATAATCGCATTTTCTCTTGCCTCTTTGAATATTGTGTCAACCGTTGCCTTAAGTTCCACAGCCTTCGCATTACCTTCAGCTAATAGCTGTTCCACCGATCCACGTAACCCCAGATGGTGACCTAATAACATCTGCATATTTACATAAGGAAGAATATGAGATATTGGATAATTACGAATAACGTGACGTTCTGTATCCGGAGGTATTAGTACAGGATTATCCGTTGCAATATTAGACTTCACTGCACGAGTCAATACTGGTAATGGCACGCTCTCAAGACTAGCAGCTAAGATCGCCTCTTGTTCAACTAGCATATCTGTAATCATCACTTCACGTAGTTCTGGGTCCATGAGTTTGTTCGCGATATCTAACCCATCCATGGCATCCTTCGCATAGACAACCATACCATCATACTCAGGTTTAATACGTGTTTTGGTAAACTTACGCGTAAGTGCAGCTCCACCTACCATGATTGGAACATCAATGTCTGCGATCTTTAAATCCTGAGCCGTAACGATCATTTGCTGAGCCGACTTCACAAGTAATCCAGATAACCCAATAATATCTGCTTTCTCATTTCGATAAGCTTCTATAATCTTATCAGGTGGTACTTTTATACCCAAGTTTATGATCTGGTAACCATTATTAGAAAGAATAATCTCAACTAAGTTCTTTCCAATATCATGAACATCGCCTTTGACTGTTGCTAAAATGACCTTCCCTTTAACGCTACTCTCATCCTTCTCCATGAAATCTTCAAGATACGTGACGGATGCTTTCATGACTTCAGCACTTTGCAATACTTCAGCTACAATAAGCTCATTATTATTGAAAAGTCTACCAACTTCGGCCATTCCAGTCATTAGAGGGCCATTAATCAATTCTAGTGCAGAGTATTTATTCAGTCCTTCTTCCAAATCAGAAAGTAGTCCTTCTTTCGTTCCTTCCACGACATAAGAAGCAAGGCGTTCTTCTAACGTAAGATTAGAGATCGCTTCTTTTTTGACGATTTTCTTTTCTCTGAAAGCAGCTACAAAATCAGCAAGAGTCTGATCATTCGTCCGATAAATAAGATCTTCTGCAAGACGACGTTCCTCTTGCGGTATAGAAGCGTATCTTTCTAGCTTTTCCGTGTTCACGATAGCATAATCAAGTCCAGCTTTTGTACATTCGTACAGGTATACTGAATTTAGTACTTCGCGCCCCGCATCCGGCAAACCAAAGGAGATATTACTTAGTCCAAGAATGGTCTTAGCCTGAGGGAACTTCTCCTTAATTAACTTAATCCCCTCTATCGTCTCAACAGCAGAACCGATGTACTGTGGATCACCAGAACCTACTGGGAACATGTTAGGGTCAAATATGATATCCGATGGATGTAAGCCATACTTATTCACAAGAAGATCATACGAGCGAGTTGCCACTTCAAGCTTAGCTTCACGTGTTACCGCTTGCCCACGCTCATCAATTAAGATACAGACCACTGCTGCTCCATATCGATGTATAAGAGGAACAACGGATTCGAACTTAGATTCACCATCTTCAAGGTTAATGGAGTTAATTATCGCTTTCCCTTGAGAATATTGAAGACCTAGTTCGATAATGTGATCATACGTAGAATCGATCATCAGCGGAGCTTTGATTTTCTTAGCAACCATAGGAAGGAAATGATTCACAGCGAATTCCTCATCAATATCCGTATCCTGAAGGTTTATATCTATAATTTGGGCTCCACCCTTAACTTGAGAACGTGCAATTTCAGAAGCCTCATCAAATTTCTCTTCCTTAATTAGACGTTTGAATTTCCGGGATCCCGAAATATTCGTGCGTTCTCCGATCATGATTGGACGATTATCCTCTTCAACAAAGACTGCATCAATACCCGAGACCGCTGGAGGATGTTCCCCATACACACGACGAGCTTCATACTTCGAAAGCGTCTCTGCCATGACTCGAATATGTTCTGGTGTTGTTCCGCAACAGCCTCCTGCGATATTCAACCAACCATTTGCAGCAAAATCAGCGATCTTAAAAGCAAGTGATTCAGGTGATTCGTGATAATTCCCGTTCTCATCCGGTAGTCCTGCATTGGGATAACAACTCACAGCTGTTTTTGCCATAGTAGCAAGCGAGCGGATATGATCTCGCATAAACTCAGGTCCCGTAGCACAGTTAAGTCCAATAGAAATAGGATTTAGATGCTCCAATGATAAATAGAAGGACTCGATGTTCTGCCCCGCCAATGTCGTACCCATCGGTTCTATCGTACCGGAGATCATAATAGGCAACGTCACACCACTAGTTTCAAAAGCATTACGAATACCAATACTTCCTGCCTTAACATTTAATGTGTCTTGACTCGTCTCTAACAAGAGCATGTCCACTCGACCCTCGATCAAAGCTAGAGCTTGTTCCTCATAAGATTCAATTAACTCCTTAAAGGTAACTCCACCCGTTACTGACAAGGTCTTCGTCGTAGGCCCCATTGCACCAACAACATAACGTGGTTTACTATCCGTACTATATTTATCTGCAGCCTGGCGTGCAATTTCAGCAGCCTTAAGGTTGATTTCCCGAGCCTTTTCAGGTATGTCATAATCAGCAAGTACAACTGAAGTCGCACCAAATGTATTGGTCTCGATCATATCTGCACCTGCAGCCAGATACTCTTCATGGATTCGTCCAATAACATCTGGACGGGTAAGAACTAACATTTCATTACAACCATCCAACTCTTCTCCACCAAAATCTGCTGGCGAAAGATCCTCTTGTTGGATCATTGTCCCCATGGCACCATCCATAATGAATATTCGTTCTTTTAAAGATTCTTCAAGACTCTGTATATTCAACACAAATCCCTCCCTGCAAAACGTTAGTTCTTAGTTTAACAGAATACCTTACAATATAAAACAACTTTCATGGTATTCTCTATATGGGAGAAGGATTTCTGCAAATCAATCATCGACAAAGAAATCATCCTATATTATAATACTAATTAAACCAAGTGGGAAAGAAGGGTTATCAAATGGCTGAAATCGTTATTAGAAACACGAACGAACGCATCACTGGAGAAGAAAATGTCCGTACTTTTTTACAGAATCAAGATGTTATTTATGAAAGTTGGGAACCCGCTAAATTACCTGAGGAATTACAAAACAATTTCATTTTAACCGATGAACAGAAAAATACGATTCTACAAATTTATGATGCGGAAATTAAAGACTTGGCTGCACGTCGTGGATATAAAATCTGGGATGTCATCACCCTTTCTGATTCAACTCCGAATCTGAACGAGCTTCTTAACAAATTCGAAGAGGTTCATACCCATACAGAAGATGAAATTCGTGCCATCGTGTCTGGTAAAGGTATCTTTGTCATCAAAGGTGCTGGTGATATCGGTTATTTCGATGTTGAGTTATCTGCTGGAGATGTTATCTCTGTACCAGAGAACACGAATCACTTCTTCACATTAATGGATAACCGTCAGATTATAGCTGTACGCCTCTTTATCGAAGAGAATGGTTGGGTATCATCACCGGTAAATGATCCTGATTTTAAGAAAGCTTAATCTTATACATCAAACTTCAAAGACAACCCCACCCTTCCGAATATTGGAAAAGTGAGGTTGTTTTTTTCTCTTGTGTAGCGCTTACTCAGTCCGTAACTGTTAGTTCTTTCTTAGGCATCGTATGCATAGGCCCAACCGTTACATGAGAAGTGATACTATACTTGTCCGCTTGATCAAAGCTTGTCTCAAGAACATATTTCCCGTCACCCACATGTGTTGCAGGCGTCTCAATATGTTTTCCATTTACAGCCGTAGGATTGATCTCAATGATGACTTTATCTGCATCGGTAACGTTCTTGTTATTCTGCGTCACTAGAACCTCAATCATCACTTTCTCCTTCACTTTAACTGGATCCGGTTGAATACTTAAGTCTACGACCACTGGCGATAACGAACCATCATTCACCATATCCATTCCTGAGTGATCATGGTTGTTATTACTACAACCCACAGCCACCAATAACATCAACATGAATAATCCTGTACCTACGATTGTTCTTTTCATTGATTTGCCCCTTCTAATAACAATTTATTATATAATATCAAACTTTTTTGAACTAGATCCACTCATCAATTCCATTATATAACTCAAAATCCATCAGAACGATTGATTTATATACAATATTGTGACATTTATCATATCAATAAAAAACCTTTAACTCTACCGCAACAGAGTTAAAGGTTAATTTAACGAAAACGTAAGAACGATTCGATGGTTTGGTGAAATCACATTTAAGAGAATTGAGAAATGATCTCGTGTAGTTGTGAAAGATGCTCAATTTCGAAGTTAGGTACAATTTCAGGATCCTTAGGTTTGCTTGTTCTATTAATCCATACCGTCTGAATTCCTGCAGCTAGACCACCACGGATATCAGTCGTTAACTTATCACCAACCATAAGTGCTTGATCATTAGTTACACCTAAGGTAGATAGGGCATGGTTAAAAATAGAAACATCAGGTTTACCTTTACCGAATTTACCTGAAATGATGATCTCATTGAAATAAGGAGCTAATTCTGGAACGCCATCCAACTTCTCTTGCTGTAATGCTGGACAACCATTCGTAAGTAAAAGCAACTTCACTTTCCCACGCAACTCTTCAAGCACTTGAAACGTTTCTTCATATACATGTGGACGAGAACGTCTTTCAGCTGCGAATTGATCCGCAAGTTCAGAAGCTAACTTATCGTCATCTATACCCATTTTCAAAAGACCAAGTCTCCATGCTTCTTTACGGTACGTAGGAACAATTTGCTCTAACTGACGAAATTCTGATTGTTCCCCTGCAGTAAAGTTCCCCCACAGTCCTTCAAAAGGATTAATTCCAACCATTGTAGTAAATGGATAGGTTTCATAAGACTCATAAAGCGTTCTAGCTTCACTTCTAACGGCTTCTTCTAATTGAGATGGATCTATTCCCGTAGCGTCAGCAGCTCTCTTACAAGTGGCTTCAAAAGATTCCTCCACACTTCGATCATCCCATAATAAAGTGTCATCTAGATCAAACATAACGGCATTTATCGACATCTCTCTAATTCTCTCCCTCACCCATTACTTTTCGAAAGGTATGTTGTTAGCTTTGGCGAATTCTTCCAATCGCACTCCCATAGCTTGAATATCATAGCGGTTAATGAGGCGTGTAAATACCCAATTACCACCTTTGCCTTTCTGTTCAATCACGACAGAACCTTTAGCTACTTTAATGTTTGTAATGCTTGTTGCTGACACATTACGAACTCTATTTAGCCTCGTCGTTTGTAAAGTATCTTTACCAACAAGCAAGTAAGGACGTCTAAAATAAATGATAACACCCAGAAGGATGTACGCTCCCATGATTAACCATGTCATTGTAGGTGTATTTATACCTTCACCCTTATTAACCGTGCTTGAAGCAACTCCGAGAAGTCCATATAAACAAGCAAGTAAGACTAACACAACAGGAAGAGCTATTTTACGCCCCTTAAATGTATCTCCACTCACCACAGATCCAAGATCTGAAAAACTTGAAATACTTGATTTACCTTGCTTCTTACGTTGCTTATTAAGCTGGTTTTTATTTTTCTGTACCATTCTCTCCCAAGAACGAGCCATGCCTTTGTCCCCCTTATAATGTAGGTTTACTTATTTCCATCCTGTTCAGAACCCGGTACTTCATCTGTGAATTCAATAGAATCCAACTGTTGACGGAAATTGTTACGAATGTTCTGAAGGTAGTTTTCACGAAGACGAGCACGCTCTTGCATTTCATCATCTGTTAACCCAACTGTTTTATGCTTCTGGGCAAGTTCGTTAATGCGTAATACCAAGTTGTCTATATCCATAAACTTTCCTCCATTCATGACTAACAGTACTAACTTTGCCATGATAAAAAGAGCTTGTCAAGGATTCCTCCTCGCCAAGCTCTATTGAGAGTTCTCATTCAGTATTGAGGTAATGAGAGCACCTCTCCAGCCATAATTCTACCGTTAGATAAATCATTTAAATGTTTCATTTCTTTGATATATACGCGAGTATCCATCCCAGCAGGTTTCTCCTGAACAGCAATCTCCCAAAGGGTATCTCCTGGTTGAATGATAAGATGTTTCTCTTCGCGAACTTCTACAGCAGAATTAGCAAATGCACTGACCATTCCTGTGCATCCTACAGTAAGTAATAACAACATCCATATCAATCTCTTGATCAATTGTTGTGAAATAATAGCACTTACTCTTACCCTCCATGCATATGTATTATTAATACGTGTAAGTGTACGTGTATGTGTGTCACTCGAAGGTCCATGAATACTCTCGTAAGTACTGAATCTCAACATATCAATACCATCTCCCAAACGTTTGTTCTTGTTATTGAAATAACTATAACACGAACACTTGTTTTGTTCAATAGATTTTAGAACAAATGTTCTTGCTGATTTAGAACCTACGTTTGTGCGAACGGAAGTTCTATGTTATAATTTCCCGAAAGTCACTTTAATGAGGTGGGTAAATATGTCGAAGATATCTAGCCGACAACAAGCTATACTAGAATTCATACGTAACGAAGTACGTACTAAGGGATATCCGCCATCTGTACGTGAGATCGGAGAAGCGGTAGGACTAGCTTCCAGTTCAACTGTACACGGACATTTGGACCGCTTAGAAAAGAAAGGCCTCATTCGAAGAGATCCAACTAAACCACGAGCGATAGAAATTTTGGGACAAGAAGACTCTGAGAATGCTCATCTTTTCACTCATGATGTATCCCGTGTGCCAATTGTTGGTAGAGTGACCGCCGGTATACCTATTACTGCAACAGAGAATATAGAAGATTATTTCCCGCTGCCCCAACATTTCGTGGGTGACGAGAAAGTGTTTATGCTCAATGTTATGGGAGATAGTATGATCGAAGCTGGTATTCATGATGGAGACCTTGTCATTGTTCGCCAACAACAGACGGCTGATAACGGAGATATCGTGGTTGCGATGACTGAGGAAGACGAAGCTACGGTCAAGACCTTTTACAAAGAGAAGGACCATATCAGACTCCAACCTGAGAATCCAACCTATGAACCTTTACGTTTAAACCATGTAACGATCCTAGGTAAGGTCGTTGGTCTCTTCCGTGACATTCATTAAGCTCTTATTATTTCAATATTTTGTTTTAACGATAGATTAGGATACGGTTGCTTACCATGAGCTGTATTCTTTTCTTTGGTTAGTGCCCTAACTTAATCTACAACGCGAGGTGGTACCCATGAAGACTAAGAAGTTAACGACTAAGATTGAATCACCCAAAATCCCTTTGGATTTACCAGATAAATCTGCCGAAGCCATGGATATTCAATCAGAGGATTGTATCGAAAGAGGAAAGTTTCAGGATTGCTTCTTAGACAATAAAAGCTTTGACCATGTCACCTTTGATGAAGTTATATTTAGCAACGTGAACTTTTCCCATTCTAAAATCACTAATCTGGAACTAACCGATGTTATTTTTGACAAATGTGATCTTTCTAATGCAGATTTCAGTAACTCAAGCATCCACAGAACAGAGTTTCGAAATTGTAAGATCATTGGGATGGATTTGTCGGAATCCACGATTAGAAACGTCCTTTTCACGAATTGTTTAGGGGAGTTTTCGAATTTCAGGTTTGCTAATATGAAACAGGTGAACATCGAAGATTGCACATTCTCTAGCACAGACTATTGTTATTCCACTATGAAGCAGGTCAATTTTGTACGATCAAATATTGATCAATCACAGTTCGCTGGTGCGAAACATAATGGACTTGATTTCAGTACATGTGAGTTCTCTTCATTAAGTATTAATCTGGATGATCTTAAAGGTTGCTCGATTTCCAAACATCAAGCCTATGTATTTGCAGGTCTATTGGATCTTGTAATTAAAGACTTGGACACTCCGGAATAAGTATCGTCGAATCGAAATAACCACGTTACATCCCTTTGCCCTTCTACATAGAATAAATCGAGTTTCTACGGTTTCGTTAGGAACTCGATGCACTCCTCTTCTATACATTACATACATATCTTTTTAAGAAGACTAAATGAATATGAAAGTACAGTTCAAAACTAAATCAAGTGCTTAAATGAATGGAATACCTTCGATAAAGGATATCTGTACAGTGAGGTATTGTCCTATTAGTTACTTCCATTTTTCATTGAGGGCATTATAGGGCTGCAAAAGGTAATCTAGTAAATTCTAAAAGGAGTGTTCTATTGACTATTCGATGGCATCGTGACGATCTCTATTTTGATACATTGCGGGAATCGGAAACCTGGGCAGATTCCATAGCCAATGAATTCTCCTGCAGACTAATGAAGGTTACATCACACCGGATTATAAAATAGCTTATGCTCTCTCATTTATATTAGCTTCATTCAAGCAATTCAGGGTACATACTGAAAAATCTGTAACTGATGATCACAATTTTATTTATAAAATATGGGTAAGTCTTCAAACATCATCTCCGTATAATAAAAACCCAAACACCATATGGTGTTTGGTATTATCCCTTTTAAGTAAACACTCAAAAAAAACCGCATGTTATCATGTGGAGAAGAGTGAACTTGGAGGGGATATTTTTATGGCTAAAAAAGGACAAGTATTTCAACAGTATACGGATGATTTCAAATTAGAGGCAGTAAAAGATTACATAGAAGGATCATCGAGCTATGAAGTTGTAGCAAAAAAGTTAGAAATCAGAAATTCCACATATTAAAGGAATGGGTAAGAAAATGGCTTCATGGGGAGAAATTCGATGTGCGTAAGGGGCAATCTAATCCTCTTAAAGGACGTCCCCGTACAGTATTTGACACTGTAGAGGAAGAACGAGATTATCTGAAAGTACAGGTAGACTTCCTAAAAAAGCAGTATTCCAAATCTGTTAAAGGAGGCATTCTCAGTCAGCAAGACAACTATCAAGTAATTGAAGAACTTCGTAGTCTACACGGTGTCTCACGCTTACTAGCCATTGCAGGTATACCCAGAGCCAGCTACTACAAATGGCGTGCTACACGGTCTCAGCATCATAAGCGGACATTCCATTTTCTATCTGTTTGAGGGAAAACTCATAGTTCTTAATGACATCTTCCATACCTGTGTACTTTCCTAAGATCCATTTTTTTTTTCGAATATCTTCCTTATCAATATCATCGAAAAGTGTTACTTGGATGATTTTTCTGTTATCCTCTGCTTCCTCATCGTGTTTATTTAGAATCACTACTTCTCTACCCATGGATTCACCACTCACTTTACCGTTTATTTACTTGGGATTCTAAGTTATTATCTACATTCTTCGCTTCCCACTCTAGCCATTCTTGTCCACGTCTCACGCACTCTTCAAAGTCCAGATCGAACAGATCATAATCATCAATCTCATTTTTCATGATTGGTTTTCTCCTTTTTAAATAATTTACATATTGAAACTTCCATAATATTCATTCGTACTCATATAAATAGAAAGGATGAGAGAATATTGTCGAACGCAGTTGAGTTTATCGTTAAAACCAATATCTTATTTGAATATTACAAAGATGAATTATTAACTTCTAAGCTTATTGCAAATAACAGAGTAAGGATATGGGCTATCTTCGCATTATTTTTTATTTTCTCTGGCGTTATTCTTTTACTTTTGAATTTCCTTTTTAAGAGTAATCCGATGCTATTTATTACTTCTTTGGGCTCAACGTCTATAGGTATCTATCTAACGAAAGTAGCAATTAAAAAATCAGAAGAACTTTCCCGTAATAGTTATCCCGAATACGACTCTCTCAATCAGGATGATTTTATTCAAGCATATAGATGTGACAAAATTAGAGAAAAAATAGTAGAATTAGAAATTCCTATATCTGATCAAATTCTAGGTGAGATAATTAATTACTATGAAAGAAAAGGCGAAACCATTAAATTAAACAAGTGGTGGCCTATTACTCTAGCAATCGTTATTCTCCTCCCCCTTTGGAATGAGTTTATTAGTCATCTATTTGATTTTGGTATTGGTAGTTTTATGTTTATGTTTTTATCAGTAATTGGATTGTTTTATATTTCTACTTTTATTACTGGTCTGCTAAAAACTTTTTACTTGTCTAAAGCTAACGAATATAAGAATTTAGCAGAATCAATGAAATTAGTAAAAGTATTACTATTGAGGGAATGAGCTATTATTCCTTCTTCCTATCTACGGGGTACAGGATGAAACGTACTTGACGAGCATTTAAATAGCAATCATCAAGGTGTTTAGATATTCCATCATGCTTAGAGTCCTTGATGATTTCTTCTAAATATTCCGCTATCTTCTCTCGTTCACGTTTCAGATCAGCTATCACTTTCGATTACGTCTGGTACTTTTGCTCACTGGCTGTGTGTTTGCATATCCAGTGTGCGTTATCTTCTTTTAGCTATTTGATTTCGCCCTGTAGCTTTTCGATCAATCCGTTTGCATAACTTAATGTTGTGGCGTATTCAGGATCGCTTTCTAGCTGGTCTCTACTCATTAGGGATTACCTCCAAATCATCAGGGCTTACGCGAATGGTGAATGACGATTCCTCGAAATTAACACATACGTCAATTCCTCTGACTTCCCCAATCCCATAATCACCATTCATAAAATGGAACTTTTCAGAATCTTGTGTTTTTGCCTGTTCTTGGCTTGTTTCGTTTGCCCTAGTATCCAGCCATTCTATAAATTTGCCTGCATCTATCATCCTTGTTTGTGTATCCATGGGATACCTCCATAATCATGTGTCTTGGTTGCATTTCGCCACAGTGAGGACAAATAAATGTGTTGCTGTATTCTCCTTCTTCCAACAATGAGTGATCATAGTATTTCTGCGTCTGAATATCCCAATCAACCGCCTTGGATGATTCATGACATACACTACAAACTATGGGTTTATTCATTACTCTCTAACCTCCTTAACGATACCTGATAGTACAAAAGCAATTTCCTGAGTTTTATCTGTTATCTCGTGTCTTGTTTTTCCTTCAAGTAAGAGTTTTTCTATTGCGTATATTAGTAATACATTCCCTGGTACTGCATCCAATATGGCTTTTCCACTTATCGGAACTGTTTCAGGCATCCTTTACACTCCTTTTAGGGAGAGAGGTTATACCTCTCTCCCCTTAAATGCTTTATACGGCTTGGGTTGATTGATTTTGTTGGGTCACGATCTTACATTATTTAATTTTTTTTGGACACAATAACATCTGTGAAAAATTCATGAATAGAAGGAGCCAAATTAAATGGGTATTTTAAACGGCAATCCGAAAGATGAACCAATGCATTATGGTGAGATCAATAGTGTATGGCAGGGCTCTATGGTTGCCAGAGGTGCGGTGTCATGCTACCAAGCATTTTTATACCACGCTGGTGACAAGGACCTTAAAAAAATACTAGGCGATCTTATTGATCAAGCAAAGCTAGAGATCAAAGAATTTGATAAATTGCTTTCTGATAACGGATTAGCTCCCGCACCAATTATGCCTGAAAGACCACCAGTAAAACTCGAAGACATCCCTGCTGGCGCAAGATTTACTGATCCTGAAATAGCTGCAAAAATTGCGGCAGATATCTCTGTCGGACTTGTCGCTTGTAGCCAAGCTATGGGTCAATCAATTAGAGTGGATGTTGGTGCTTTATTTGCTAAATACCATCTCACTTTAACAGGCTTTGGAGTTCGGATACTCCAGATGAACAAAGAAAAAGGTTGGCTTATCCCTCCTCCTCTTCAAGTGAAGAGACCTGAATCTAAATAAATCTATTTTATAGTCCTGCTCATTGAGCAGGATTTCTTTGTTTGGGAGTCCGATTAAATATCCGTAGATTCTCCAAGGTATTTCAATTTCATCAATTATTATATTTCTTAATGTAATGAGCATATTATTTAAAATTTGTAGGAGGTTCTCTATGTCTAAAGACGATGGTTTTATCAATGAACAACGAAGGCAGTACACCGATCTTGCAACCGTAGAATCCCAACGCAATGACTTAGTTGCAGAAGAATTCTCAGACGGACCATATGGTTCACCCGTTAATGCGGAAACGTTAGGCAAAAGTACGCCATGGCGTAGTGATCAACGACCTCCTAATCGATTTGATTACGAAAATCGAGAGTTGCATGCAGGAAACGAACGTGAATATCCAGGCGATGAAGGGCAAGGCAATGCAGCCTTAGAAACTTTCAATGACCCAGAAGCTGAGAAAAGTTGATGTAATCTCCCAGCCGATCGTTCCCCAACATTACTGGCTGGGAGATACTTAATGTCAGTGGCGACCGTATCAGGGTTTAAACTTGCCTATTTCCTCTTTGAAGCGTCGCTTTATAAATGTGTAATGTCGTTCATTCCTGGCGTTAGGAAGTCTATTTTGAAGGTATTCAGGTCCAACATGATTTATTGAGTCTGGAGGTGCACCGAACCAAGTTTCAGAAGTGCGCTTCTTACCATCCGTGAAGCTACATATAACTCCGCCGCCCTGTTGGTTAGCTCTTATATCAAATTTCAGTCGTGCCATGTTACACCGCCTTTATAGTCAGATAAGTAGCTTCTGCTCGTTGTCGTGGAGTGGCTTGGAGTAATTGATTTAAGTAATGCAGATTAAAAATATAATTTTCTTTAAGCTGGTAAAGTGGGAAGTCCCCATTTACGACTCTTATTAAATTCTCAGCGTATTCTCTTGGCTTTCTTTCTATAGCCTTTGCCTGTACCTCAAGAGAGTCCTCTAAGCTTTGAGTTGGAGATGCCATCCTATCTGTAATCTCCAATATTTCCTCATCTAGTTTTTCGTCCGACCACGCCTGTACACTCTGTAACTGTGTCATGACTCTACCTCTTCCTTAATCACCTTCAAGGCATCTACCAATATGAATCTCACTGCAAGCGGCAGATTGTTACACATGCGATCGTACGCTTCTTTTAGTGCCTTCTGTAGTTTAACTACCTGTCTTTGTGATTTTTCATATTGCTCTTGCCATTCCGCGTTAGCTCGATAGGTTTCAAATTTTAAGTCAGTTTGCTTTATTATTTCAGCGTCCTTATCGGTTATGGTCTTCTGTGCCTCTGCCAACTGACCCTCTGCTGCTATAGCCCTACGTAACATGAGGTGCTACTACGTCGAATACCATGTCTACCGGTTCATCGGAACCTTTAGGCATCAATGTCATTATTTTTAAATCTTCGTGTAAATCACGTTTCATCTCATCCATCCGTTGTTATCGCTCCTTTATGGTTATATATTTGGTATAATCAAACCGAGGTGAAAATGATGAATGGTAAAGTATTTGTTACTATAATGGTTATTGTTTTGCTGGTAATTGGCGCTTGTTCTTTAGTCGTAGCGCAACTTATTACAGATCTTGGTCGCCCTAATAATATTTAAAAGTTGTGCTCTCCTAGGGTATGGGTTATATATTCAATACAGGGTGTAACCTAAAATAATGTGAGCTGTTCATATTCCACTGTTATTGGTGGAATTGACGTGATTATCTGCGCCTTGCTTGGTTTCAGTTTCTTCTCGAAGTCCCTTATGTGCCACTCTGCAAATAACCGATCTTCCTCACAATTTTCCCACGTCCAAGCCATCCACTGTGGATATGCTGGTGAACCTTTAGGCGGCTGTGTCTGCCGCCACCATCCCGATACAGAAAGCTGATACTCTCGCTCAATACAGTCATAATTCGCATTACTTTGATCAGTGGTAAAAGTTCCTAAGTGATATGGATTAGGTGATTTACGTTTATCTTTAAGAATGCATCGATAGAAGAATATTTGTTTTGAATACAATGAAATTACACCTTGATATGCAACCAGATCGCCAGCACTTAGATTGGAATGGTTCTGTATTCTTAAGATCCCAGTATCTGCTCCAATCCAATCTTGGTTAAAAGATAATTGTTCCATTTACATCACCCCAATGTTCCAGTTTCCTTGCAGTTTATGCCGGAACACTCCGGGCATGCTGGCTCTTCTAGATCGTCCTCAACAGCAAACTTACGACCACACCTGTCATTCTCACATTCGTACTTGATCCATTCCATGTGTGTGTGTCTGTCTCCCTTCGTCTGGAACTATTTCCCGAATTTTGCGTCATATCTACAAAGGAGTTGATTTAATGCCAGGCTTAATGCTCATTTTCATGGTAATTGTAGCAATCGCACTCGGTTTACTTAGTATCTTTAATCCTTCATTCGCTTGGAATTTCAATGAAGGTTGGAAGGTAAACGGTGATTCCGAACCAAGCAGTACCTACTTATCCGTCACAAAATTTTATGGTCTGATTTCTTCACTTTTTGGTTTGCTGTTATTAATATCTGGAATTTTAAAGCTGACGCTTTAATGGATATGCCTACAAAGGAGTTGATCTAATGTTCATTTTTAATTTATTACTTGGTAGTGCAGTGATTGCTCTTGGTATTTTTGCTATAAAGCATCCAGATTCATGGTGGTTCAGGAACCTGTTTGACGACCGCGAACCTAGCGATTTGTTGATATCGTATACAAAATTTGCTGGCAAAATAACTATAGGAATTGGTGCATTTATTATCCTGATAAGCACACAATATGTCTTTATATAATGTCACTCAGCTAATAGTAATGGCATTTCGTGATGGATCATCAATGTCTGTCTTCCTCCCTCTAGATAAATCCAATTTATGGTATAGTATTAATTAGATTGGAGTTGATCTTAATGACTAAAAATACAAGAAAATTTCTTTATCGATTGCAATTAATGCTTCAATTAGTAGGTTTGGCTTTAATACTATTCGATTCAAAACTCTGGATGTTTGTCGCTTTCTCGACTTCTATAGTGATAAATATAGTTTTGTTTATTGTTAAACAAAGGGATTAACGATGTCGTTCTTTTTGGGCTAATGGGTCTTTTCAAATGACTCAAAGGGATATTTAATTGAATAACATACTAACCAAGCTGTATTCCGAGTATCTTCTTATCCCACGGGTATTCCGCCTATTAATTTTGGATGCATTGTTTATCTTGTTGGGTGTGCTAAATTCTCTTTAAGCAGCGCCTCTTTTATCTCTTTTAACTTATCCATGTATATTAAGCTCCTTATAGATGGACTTTTTGCTTTTTTTGTAATTTATCACTACAATTTGCGTTATCTTTAAAAGGAGATGATTGTGTGATCTTTATTGGGACTTTATTAATTGCATTGGGTTTGTTAAATATTTTGAATCCAACTTTCGCTTGGAACAGGAGCGAAGGTTGGAAGGTAAACGGTGACACTACACCCAGTGACGCTTATATAGCCTCAAGGAAGTTAATTGGGATCATTGGTTTAATCATTGGGATCATGTGTTTGTTAATTGGTATCCTTAAACTGTTTTAATTAATGGGTTGGCTTAATAACCTTTGATTGGTCCAGAGCGTCTTTTCACCATCTTTTTGAGATTGCGTTGTTGTGTGCTGCTTGAACGAGTTCATTAATAGATTTCATATTTATTCCTCCATAATTTGTATTTATAACTACACCAGTTCTATTTTTGGGTATATAGATCCCGAAAGTAACAACGTATTCCCCAGAGTCAATCATCGAAATATCCATAGCCAAAAGGTAATCCTTGCTTCAGTTACGCCGAATTAATTGCATCACTCATCATGTTTTCAAAAATGGCTATTTCTTTTTCATCCATACATTCTATTAGTCTGAGTTCTTTGGCTTTCAATGAACGCCCTACTGCAATTGTGATGAGTTCAACAACCGGACTGATTTGGTGAAAAGGAGTGATGGTGACAACATTATTTGGATTAACCAATATATACCTACTTCTATCGAAAAACATTGGTCTTAGCCGAAGAACTCGGACACCACCCACGAGCGGTAGCATCCTAGATCAATCCAATCTCCAGAACCGCGAGCAAGAGCGCACTGCTAGAGCATGGGCCTATGAAAAACTCGTGCCTCTAACCTCCATTTTACAAACCCATAAAGATGCTATCCGCAACCGGCATGGACTTGTGGACTATTTAAATGCTACAGAAGAATTCTTAGATTCGGCCATTCAGTACTTTATAGAAAAGTACGGTTTACTCATAAAAGTTGAGGATTTCCACATTTGTTTTGAACCGCTTGGTGTTTTAGAATGGCCAGTATAAAAAAACATATCACAAGTTGGGAATATCGTTTGAAGTCACAGCGTGGATTTCAACAAAGAAAGAGGCACAAATTGCCGCAGTTAAAGCAGAAAGAAAAAACACCCTTACATCGCACCAGTATAGTATCAATAATCATATACTTCCTTATTTCAAGGATATTTCACTTAATGAAGTGAAACCAATCATGACCAAGAATTTATTAACGGACTTTTTGCCAAAGGTTACATTCATAGAACTGTCGAAATAGTACATTCCACAATGAATAATGCCATGAAAAAAGCCGTTATACTTTATAAAATCGAACAAACCCTTATCAATTTCCAAAACTCTTGATTTTACCGCAAAGGATTCAGAAGAATTAATGGGAGATCCTAAAACATTCGATTCAACACGAACTCTTTTCAATGCTTTTTCCCAAATACTCAAACGAGCAAGCATTCCCTCCCTACCTATCCATTCCCTTCGTCACACATCCGCTGTCATGCTTTTGGAATCCGGTGCTGATATGAAATATGTTCAGGAGCGGCTAGGACATGGTAGTATTCAAATTACATCAGATGTTTATGCCCACATATGATGGCTCCAAAATAATTAAATGCTCACAAAAGAAAAACCCCCAACGCTTAGAGCGTCAAGGGTTTGGAGGACCTAGTACAACGTCATATATTGATCGCGTTCCCATTGGTGAACCTGAGTGCGGAACATATCCCACTCAATTTCTTTAAGCTCATAGAAGTAAGCTAGAGCATGATCACCAAGAGCTGAAGTAATAACTTCGGAACGAATAAGTTCATTCAAAGCTTCTTTAAGGTTGGATGGTAAACTTGGAATACCCTCTTCAATACGTTCTTCTTCCGACATCACATAGATGTTGCGGTCGATTGGAGGTGGTAGTTTAGTTTCATTTTTGATTCCATCTAGACCTGCTTTAAGCATAACAGAAAGAGCTAGATAAGGATTCGCTGCTGGATCCGGATTACGTACTTCAACACGTGTACTGAGTCCGCGTGATGCAGGGATACGAATCATTGGACTACGGTTACTTCCAGACCAAGCTACGTAACAAGGTGCTTCGTAACCAGGTACAAGACGTTTATATGAATTGACAGTTGGGTTCGTAATAGCTGCAAATGCGCGCGCATGCTTCAGAACACCAGCCATATAGTGGCGTGCTGTTTTGCTCAATCCTAATTCGTCACTTTCATCATAGAAAGCATTCTCATCTTTAATAAAGAGCGATTGGTGACAGTGCATACCTGAACCATTTACTCCAAATAGAGGTTTAGGCATAAAGGTCGCATGTAGTCCATGTTCACGAGCAATGGTTTTGACAACCAATTTGAACGTTTGGATCTGATCCGCCGCTTTAATAGCATCTTCATATTTAAAGTCGATCTCATGTTGTCCTGGAGCTACTTCATGATGGGACGCTTCAACTTCGAAGCCCATTTCTTCAAGTGTAAGAACGATTTCACGACGACAGTTCTCACCAAGATCCATAGGAGAAAGGTCGAAATATCCACCTTGGTCATTCAACTCAGTCGTTGGATTGCCTTTTTCATCTGTTTTGAATAAGAAGAATTCAGGTTCTGGACCTACCATCATAGATGTATAGCCCATTTCTTCAGCTTCCTTCAAATTGCGTTTCAAGATACCGCGTGGATCTCCAGCAAATGGTGTTCCGTCTGGCATGTAGATATCACAAATCAACCGAGCGATTCGATCTTCTGCTACCCATGGGAATATAACCCAAGTATTAAGATCAGGATACAGATACATGTCTGATTCTTCAATACGTACATATCCTTCAATAGAAGAACCGTCAAACATCATTTTGTTATCTACGGCTTTCTTCAGTTGACTTACAGGGATTTCTACATTCTTAATCGTCCCAAGCAAATCAGTAAACTGTAAGCGAACGAACCGCACATTCTCTTCTTTCGCCATATTCAAGATATCTTCTTTTGAATAACTCACAGAACCTCTCCCCTTTTCTCCTAAAAATACTTATTTTATTTGATGGAATGTCAACCCTGTTTCAACAGGGAATGATAATCCCTCATTTATTAAAAAACCGTGACAACTCTCCTTGAATCAATGACACCTGCCCCGGTCTTTTACCAGTTACAAGTTGCTGCTTAAGTAAACGATGAAGTTGTGAATCAGTTAGTTCTCTACGCTTCACTTCAGTATCTGGAGTCATAACTGTCGCTTCTTCAGACTCTCTCATCACCGGGTTCATAACTTGCTTAATACCAGCGATATTAACACCCTTCTCAATAAGAGCCTTTATTTCAAGCAGTCTTTCCACATCGTTAAAAGAAAATAAACGCTGATTCCCAGCTGTACGTGCCGGAACAATCAACTGATGTTGTTCATAGTAGCGAATCTGTCGTGCTGATAAATCAGTCAACTTCATAACGATACCAATCGGGAATAAAGCCATATTTCTACGAATTTCATCGCCCAAGACTCATCAACCTTCCAATGATCTAATATTTATCATTGTAACAACTCTCAATACCCGGTGTCAAGGACATGTCAGATAAACTCACAATAAATTCCTGTCTTTCATCACTTGGATCGTTTTAAGCACACCATATTTCACATGAGCATAGGTTAATCCGCCTTGCATATACCCTATGTAAGGTTCTCGAATGGGTGCATCCGCAGATAGTTCTAAGCTCCCACCTTGAATAAAAGTACCTGCCGCCATAATGACAGGATGTTCGTACCCAGGCATTTCCCATGGCTCAGGAACAACGTGGCTATCCACAGCCGCTGCTAGCTGAATGCCTTGAACAAATGCAATTAAATGCTCAGGTCCTGTGAAGGATATCGCTTGAATGAGGTCAGTACGTTTCTCATGCCATGCAGGTTTAGTCACAAAACCAACCTTTTCGAACATGGCTGCTGCAAATATACTACCCTTAATAGCTTGTCCCACAAGCGTAGGCGCTAGGAACAAACCTTGATAGATCCCTCTTGTCGTTCCCATCATTGCTCCTACCTCGCCACCAATACCTGGTGCTGTTAGTCGATAAGCCGCTAATTCAACAAGCTCTTTCTTACCACAAATATATCCACCAGTCTCCGCAATGCCACCACCAGGATTCTTGATTAAAGAACCTGCGATAAGGTCGGCACCCACATTGGTAGGTTCATACTCCTCCGTAAATTCGCCATAACAATTATCGACGAATACGATGAGCTTTGGATTAATTGCTTTTATACGCCGAACCATCTCACCGATCTGCTCCACTGTGAACGAAGATCGCCAATCATATCCTCTTGAACGTTGGATACCAATGACTTTCGTAGCTGGTGTAATTCCGTTCTCAATCGCAACCCAATCTACATTCCCGTCCTCTTGCAGTGCTGCTTCTCGATAGGTGATTCCGAAATCTAATAGCGAACCATGACCGTCACCTGCTGCACCAATTACCTTATGAAGCGTGTCATATGGACGACCTGTTATATAAAACAATTCATCTCCAGGACGTAACACCCCAAAGAGTGCTGTAGAGATCGTATGCGTTCCTGATGCAAAATGGGGTCTGACGAGTGCCGCTTCAGCACCAAATACATCCGCGTATACTAAATCCAGCACCTCACGGCCTCTATCATTGTAGGCATAACCTGTGGAACCGGCAAAATGAAAATCACTTACATGATGATTTTGAAATGCGTCGATAACTTTCCACTGGTTGAGGTCTACGATATGATCCACAGTCTGTATTCGATCTTTAATCTGATGTTCTATCGCAATCATCTCTTGCTCTATCTCTTCCGTAAATCTTGCCATTTCTTTTCGATTCTCCCTTGCTGTCGTCCGATCAGTATTATATTATCATGTACTCTATACAATCATTCTAGGTATGTGATACCTCAATATAATCTTGTAGCAAATAGCCATTTTTCTCATAATCATCTTTGTGGAGTAGTACCTCATATAGTGAATCACTACCGTCAAACTCTTGGTTAATGATTTCTCCAACACGATACAACAAAGATGCTAAATCTCCACGATTCGCTGGGATTCGGAAGGTAATGGTATCCCCCGTTAACGTGGTCTGAATGGCATCACGTATCGCTAGTAAGTCAGCTTCTTCAAATGCACTGATCGTCAAATGCCCTTCACCTGTATTTAGCATTTGTAATTGTTCTGGTGTACAACGGTCCTTCTTATTGTAGAGGACGATTTGTGGCTTGTCAGATGCACCTAAGTCCACAAGAATAGACTGAACCACCGCCATCTGGTCTTCTCTCATTTCTGAAGAAGCATCAACGACATGAAGGATCAGATTCGCTTCATTCGCTTCTTCCAACGTAGCGCGGAAGGCAGCAATGAGATCATGAGGTAGATTCTGAATAAATCCAACAGTGTCCGTAATCACCACTTCTTTACCTGTAGGTAGTTCTAACACGCGAGATGTCGGATCTAAAGTCGCGAACAATTGATCTTGAATATATACTTCTGCATCCGTCAGTTCTTTCAGTAACGTTGATTTACCGGCATTCGTATATCCAACAAGAGCCACTTGAAAGACACCTGTTTTCTGTCTACGTTCGCGGTAAAGTGTCCGATGACGTGTAATCTCTTCTAACTGATCTTTTAAATCGTTAACACGGTTTCGAATATGACGTCTGTCCATTTCAAGCTTACTTTCACCTGGTCCTCTAGTCCCAATACCACCACCCAGACGAGAGAGGTTAGTATTATGTCCAGAAAGTCGTGGCAGCAAATACGTTAACTGCGCCAGCTCAACTTGAATAATACCTTCACGTGTGTTAGCTCTTTGTGCAAAAATATCGAGAATTAGCTGGGTCCGGTCAATAATCTTAACATCTAGACTTTCCTCTAAATGCCGAACCTGCGCCCCAGATAGTTCATGATCAAATATAGCTGTTGTGGCATCTACCGCTTCCATAGCCATCCGTAACTCTTCTACTTTACCTTTCCCAATAAAAAATTTAGGATCAGGTTTGGCAAGATTCTGACTAATCGTATCCATCACTTCTACTCCTGCTGTTTCAGCTAACTGCACTAATTCATGTAGTGAGTATTCCGGATTGATCCCTTTTTTCTTTACTGCGTCTGTAACTAGGCTGACCAGTACTGCCCGATCTGGAATGTCTGTTTCTGTATCAAACGTGATGTTATTAGCCATGAATTAAATTACCCCTTTATCTGCTTTGAATATTATGATGTGTGGTTTCGAACCACCAGCTCGAGTCATATACTCGAGCTGGTCTTTGATTCAAACCTGAAATCTTCCGTACGTAGTGTCATCAGTTCTTGCTTGCCAGGATTACTACTTTCATATTGATTCAAAAGTCGAACCGCATGATTACGTATCGATTTCTCGATCATATTGCGTACATATCTTGCATTGCTAAATGCATGTAAACTTTCGGCCTTTTCCTGTGAAATATGTTGTCTTAATTTAAGTATCGCCTGTGGCATGAGAATATACTCTCGATCCCTTGCCATCAGTTCCGAGATTTGAATAAGCTGATCAATCGAATAATCAGAGAAGTCGACCTGAATGGGAAAGCGGGATGGCAGTCCTGGATTGGTCTGTAGAAAGTAATCCATCTCTTCGCAATAACCAGCAAGGATGAGGATGAATTGATTCTTATGATCTTCCATTGCTTTCACCAATGTATCAATCGCTTCTTTACCGAAATCTTTCTCCCCACCACGAGCCAAGCTATAAGCTTCGTCAATGAAAAGAATGCCGCCCATCGACTTTTTGACAAGATCTCTTGTCTTCTGTGCCGTATGCCCAATATATTCTCCAACTAAATCCGCACGTTCTACTTCAATAAGATGACCCTTGCTGAGCACACCCATCTTTTGAAATATTTTTGCAATAATTCTCGCCACGGTTGTCTTCCCTGTTCCTGGGTTGCCTTTAAATATCATGTGATACACATGCCCACCACTTGCCAATCCCGCATCCGAACGCATCACAGCAACCTGAAGAAGCGCATAGATTTCAAACACTAACTCTTTAATGTTATCTAACCCTATAAGTAGTTCTAGTTCTCGTTGAATTTCTTGATACAAACCTTGTTCAGGAATACCTTTCGGTACCTTCGAAGACTCACGGTCAGGGATACCCTGGTTCTGTATCGGTGACTCTTGGTTACGTAAAACAACATTGATTTGTCTAGATGGCCTGCCCTCAGGCTGGCCGTTCGAGGCCATGACACGCCCGCTCATGCACCATCACCTCATTATCTACTGGGATGATATCTCTATTCAATGTATTCAACTTTACGTAGAGTTATTAACAGTTTCGATTGATTTAAAATCCGAGCCTTAACATCCACTCATCTAACTTCCACTTCGAATAGGCTAGAATTTCTCTACTCTTATGATAAGACATCGAAAGAACCTCTGATTGCGTCGTTGACAACAATGGATGGTCATATTCCAAATATTCTGCAATCTCGAGAGAACGCATCCCGTGGTATGTATGAGTTATGATGACAGCAGTATTCCAACCACGATCTTTCATAATGAGTTGGCTGAATTTCAAGTTCTCTAACGTACTCGTTGCCTCGTTCTCCATGATAATCGCTGCATCTGATACACCGTGGTCTAATAAATATTGGCGCATTCCTTCAGCTTCGGTATATCGAAAATCCGGCTGATCTAGTCCCCCACTTACGATAATACGATCGAACTTCCCGGCATGATATAGCTTCAGTCCATAATCCAGTCGTTCACGAAGGCTAGGGCTTGGAGAATCACCCCACATAGAAGATCCAAGAATAATTCCAACATCCACCGATTGACTTGAATCGGAGTGTTGTACACTATTAATCTTCCATAATACATAACCTGCCCAAGCAAATATCAAGAGGCATACGATTAGAATAATGACTAGAAATCTCTTAATTAAACGAGAAAGAGACCCTTTTATGCCATTCCCAATCAACGATGTTTTAGTAATAAGAATCATGAGTTCCTCCTGAATTCACCGTTCTCAAACAATTGTTTGCGGTGTTCAATAGACATCAGGAAATAGGGGAAGTGATCGGAGTCAATTTCATCTAGCAATTGATTCGCCGTTGACACTGCTAATTCATAATCACCATTTGTGATATCGTTACGATTTAGTGCATCATCTAGCTCGTCTTCATCCAGTAGAAATACTTCACCATTTCGAAGTACAACAACATCTAAATACAAATCATCAAACCAAGGAACCCCTTGTTCCGTTACTCCTTGTGTTTTACATGTATCAATATACCATTGTATAATTTCTTGCTTCTCATCAAACATCGCCGTCACGATATAATGGCTGTTCTTTGGATAATATTGCAGCCAAGAATATCCTTTATCCGCAATCCGATACGTATTACTGCCATAGGTTTTCCATAGCGGTTCCTTTAGGTTATAAATGGTATATAACGTAATATAGCCTGTAAACCTCTTGGTCTCTACATAACGGCAGGTAAAGCGGCGGCGTGATATTCTGCGCCAGTTCGCACGATCCCCAAATTTACGTTTCATGGAAATTACCCTCTCCAGTATGTTAGCTACAGCTTAACACATTTGTGAATTACACTCAAAAGAAGCGTTATAAAACATGCCCTCAACTGCTTATTTATCAATTATACAACAGACGCCAATTTATCCCACGTTATTTTGGATCATAGTTTAATTTTTTTATTAACAAAGAAAGCCCCACACAGGGGCTCTCTTTGTTTAACCTATGGTGTTGTAGTTACAGGTGGTTCAACATGCTCCGTTGTTCCTGTATTGATCGCTCCTGGATCTAAGGGGTTCGTGACACCCGAATCCTCACCAACTGGAGGAACTACTTGTTCAGGAGGAACCGTAGTTCCATCGGGTGGTATTGGTATCGTCTCTCCACCCGTACCTGGGTTCGTCTCTGGGACTCCTGGTATCTCTCCACCTGTGTTCCCATTACCATTATTTCCGTTCCCGTTCCCGTTTCCATTTCCATTTCCATTATTACCGTTTCCGTTATTACCATTGCCGTTATTAATATCTGGTTGTTCGATATCCACATCTGGTACTTCTTCAGTTAATGGCTCAGTAAACACCTGAACTGAGTTAGATTGTTCTGATTCCGTGTTTGTATCTGGGAAAAATGCTTTCACGTAATATTCGTAAGTCATCCCTTCTACGATGTCGAAATCTTCAACATTACTTGTAGGAGCTGCATCCATAATTAATCTAAAATCACTCTCGGAAGATTCTTTACGGTATACATGATATAGAACGTTACTACCTTCTACACCATTCCAATTCAATGAAACAATCTGTGTGGTTGGATCATAAGAACCATTCAATCCAGTAACAACAGTTGCCACCGGCACTTCTACTGGCTTTTCTACAGGCTGCTTCACATTCTCTGGTGGTTCAGGGAAACTCTTCGCTTCAAATCCTTGTACCGCCTGCTCCATGACTTTCCCCCAGAAACTCGCTGCTAGAGAACTACTCTTACGCAGTAAGTGTGTTTTATTAGGAGAGTCGTAACCCATCCACACAGCTGCTGTTAATTCAGGAGTATAACCTACAAACCACACATCCCGGTTTGCTTTATTCCCTTTGATACCACTTTGAGTCGTACCTGTTTTACCTGCAACTGGTCTACTAATCGCAGCCTTTTTCCCAGTACCACTCTCAACAACATTCTGCATCATTTGCGTCATCTGGTAAGAAGTGTCCTTACTCATCACTTCTACTCCATCTTTCTTGCGCTCATACTTAACTTTATCATCGCTATCTTTAATTAGTTTGATTGAATAAGCTTCATTCAACGTACCACCATTGGCGAATGCGCTAAACGCCTGCGTCATCTCTAAAGTGTTCGTACCTGTACTCATACCACCAAGGGCTAATGAAAGGTTCTTATCTTCTTTTTCCATTGTAATACCTAATTTCTGTGCGAACTTGAATCCGGTATTTACGCCAATTTCATTCAATAACCACACGGCAGGAATATTCTCAGATCTCTGAATCGCATCTGGCATACTTATCGTATCTGAATAGCCATGTAGATTACCTGGACAATAATTTGAGAAACATTGCTTCTTATTACTTAGAAGTGAGTCTTTCGTGTATTGACCCGATTCCAAAGCTGGTGCATAGGACACAATCGGTTTAAATGCCGATCCCGGCTGTCTCCGACTGCTTGTCACACGACTATATCCTTTACGTTCATAGTCTCTCCCGCCCAACAAGGCCACAATAGCCCCGGTGTCATTGTTCATGATCACCATAGAAGCTTGGACTTGAACCTCATCCACACTCTTCTCGAAATTATTGTCATCGGCGAACTCTTTTTCCATAACCTGTTGCGCATTTGCATCCATCGTTGTATAGATCTTATATCCACCGACATTCAGGTCATCTTGTGACAATCCCGTAACTTCCTCGGCTTCACTCATGACATAATCCATAAACGCAAGATACTGTTGCTTCTTGGCCGGAGGTGTATAGTTATACACAACATCCTTAGCTATTTCTTTCTCTTCAGCTGTAATATACCCTTGCTCGTTCATCAGTTGTAGGACAACGGATCGACGCTGCATCGATAGATCTGGATTACGAAGAGGATTATATTTGCTTGGTCCCTTTGGCATCGCTGCTAATGTTGCCATCTCCCAAACTTCTAATTCATTTAGATCACTTTTCCCAAAGTAATATTGAGAAGCTGCCTTGATCCCATAGATTTGACCACCGAAATTAATACGGTTGAGATACATCGTTATAATTTCTTCTTTATTCAGTTTGCGTTCTAATGCCATAGCTATCGATACTTCTGTGGCTTTCCGGAAGAACGTTTTCTCACGGGTCAAAAAGAGATTCTTAGCAAGTTGCTGAGTAATGGTACTTCCACCCTCTACTTTAGCTCTAGCTATAATATCTTTAACCGCTGCACGACCAATGGACCAAATATCCACGCCACTATGCTCCCGGAAACGCTTGTCTTCTGTAGCAATGAATGCATCCTTCAGTAATTTAGGAATTTGATCACTCTCTACAGGATCACTTTTTTGAATGGACAACTCACCCATTAATTTCCCGCTTCGATCATACACTTTAGAATTTTCTTTAACTTCCATCTTATCAAAGTTTTCATTGTACAGTTTTTCACCACTAACCGTAATGTACAAGTATCCAGCTAATGCACAAAAGATTGCAATGGCAGCAGTAAAAAACAATGTCCAAAACACACGTTTTTTAGATAACTTCCTCTTCTTTTTCTTCTTGGGCGGTTCTGTATTTGTATTCGCCCTCGTAGGTCGATTGTTAGCCATTGTTTGCCTCCCTAACTCCAATAATTCTAGTATCGGAATGAAAAGAACAACCCATATAGGTTGCTCATCGTCTATTTCCTATTCTTTTAAACGAAACAACTCATGAAAAGGTTTCATAAAGTGTTATCCCTCTGTTGAAGGTTCCTGCATAAGTGATACGTTACGCTGTGGAGTAATGGTTGAAATAGCATGTTTAAATAACATTTGTTGGCGGCCTTCACTATCCACAACAACCGTAAAGTTATCGAATGCTTTGATCGTTCCTCTGATTTGAAACCCGTTAACCAAAAAGATGGTAACTGAGATGTTTTCTTTACGTAGTTGGTTCAAAAAAGTATCTTGAATATTAATGGATTTGTTCATTAGCCGTACCCCCATTGGTTCAATTAGATTGTTTAGATATATATTCAATATCTGAAAGAAACTTTCCTGCTATTATATCACAAATCCTAGCGAAATTCTCTGTGAAGTTCTCCACGTCTGTAACATCCACCCACACAATGTCTTTCATATGGCGAAACCAAGACAACTGACGCTTGGCAAATCTACGTGTATCGCGTTTCAATAACGTGATCGTGTCTTCCCAAGTTAACTCCTCTTGCAGATAAGATATAATCTCCTTGTAACCTAAACCTTGCAACGAGATTAGACCCGGTTCATACCCATTCTGAATCAATGATTTCACTTCTTCTAGCAAGCCTTGTTCAATCATTTGATCGATTCGGGCTTCAATACGTTTATATAGCATTTGTCTATCCATTGTCAAACCTATGATACACAAATCATATGGAGACTCTTTTGTTTGCGTAGCCATTTGAGCTGAAAGAGTCGTATTCGTAAGATGATAAATTTCGAGTGCACGGACGATTCTCCGTTGATCATTCGCGTGTAATCTCTCCGCGCTGATAGGATCCACAAACTTTAACCGATCATGCAAGGCATCCGCGCCGTGACTTTCTGCATAGGCAAATTGTTCATTTCTAAATTCCTCATCTGCGCCAACATTGGTAAATTCGAACCCATAACAGACTGACTCAATATAAAGCCCAGTTCCCCCAACAATAAATGGAACCTTCCCTCGATGATGGATCTCCCCAATTAGACGCCGACATTGCTCTTGAAATTCAGCAACCGAATAAGGATCATCTGGATCATGAATATCTATTAAATGATGCGGAATACCTTCCATTTCTTCTTTAGAAATTTTGGCGGTTCCAATATCCATTTGACGATATACCTGCATGGAGTCACCCGAAATAATCTCACATCCATAACGTTTTGCAATTTCGATACTCATCTTTGTCTTACCAACTGCCGTAGGACCTAACAGCACAAGTAAGGTTGGTTTAGTCTCTATTGTCAAGGAATTTCACTCCATACGTGATTTTTGAATTGTTACGTTGTATCATCCGGAAGCCTAGCCGTTCAAATTCAGGGCTACCCCACTTCTCTTTAAGTACGACTGACTTTCTAGCCACACGTACCGCTTCTTGTATACTCTCCAAGCTTAGTGCGTCGCTATTGGCGAATTCTCTTAACGGATTTATTGCTGCAGATTCCATTAATGGCTCGCGAAACATAGGATCGAAATATACGATATCCACACTTTGATCCGGCATTTCTTTTAATATATCCAAATGATGTCCATGCCTTACTTCGATTCTACGCATCGCCTGGTTAACTTCTTCTAGATCTGTAACATAATGTCCCAGACCTTCTTTCAATAGCGCAGACAAATCACTAGAGCTCTCCAATGCCGTAACTTCACCCTTAGGCCCAGCCATTACAGCAAATACGAGCGAATCACTTCCTAAGCCAGCCGTACAGTCTAAAACCGAATCTCCCGCTTGCATCCCTGCGGCCTCTAACATAGGATCAGTGTCGCCTTTAATCACGCGTTTTACTCTCACATATCCCATGCTAGGATGATAATCAATAGGCGGTTGCCCAGGTCTAACTAATCTAGCACCATTCTCTAACACAACAAGTGCTACTGAATCTTTTGAAGACTTAACTAACTTCGGAATAGATGTCCTATGGCGCGGCACATAGGTATAACCTGAATCCAACGCTAATGCCTTAGCACGCTTGACCAACTTGTCTGGATCCTCGCATCTTCCTGTCGTAATTATCATTATTTTCTCCTGTCATATGTGAATACAAGTCTCATTCCTTAAGTTGAACTACATCACACGTTTAAATAGCTTCTCTAGATCATACGAAGAGAATGAAATCACAATCGGACGCCCATGAGGACATGTATAAGGCTGTTTGCATGCCGCTAGACGTTCTAAAAGTGTATCCGACTCAAGCGCAGTCAAATTCTGATTCGCCTTTATGGAGGCCTTACATGAACACAGTATGGATGATTTCTCTCTTAATTTGGCTAGATCAATCATACGTTCACTAAGTACCCATTCTGTCATCTCTTCAATCAGCGCCTGTTCTTCCCCTTTTGGGAACCAATATGGATGCGCTCTGACACGGAATGTTTGTCCTCCAAAATGTTCTAAATACACACCCACCTGTTCGAACCAATTGATCTTTTGTTTCAACTGTTCCGTCTCCGAAGGCGTAAAGTCTAAGGTAATCGGTAATAACAGTTCTTGTGAAGCATCACCCGGACGTCCAAACTGTTCATAATAAAATTCATAATTGATTCGTTCGTGTGCTGCATGCTGATCGATTAAATATAGACCATCTTCATTCTGAGCAATTAGATATGTCCCATGATGTTGCCCAATCAGTGTCAATTCTGGAAATGGAGGAATATCAGGTGACCCATTCTTAGGAGCAGCATACACTTCCGGATTGAAAGTTGTACTCTTTCCTTGTTCAGGTCGATATCCCGTTCCTCCATTTATACTATAATTCTGGTCATTGCGTTCTCTTACAGGAGGATTCACACCCGACCGATCATCGTTCATAGCATAGTTAGGCGGTACGTTAGGTCGACTTGAATGGCTCCCCATCATATCAGAAGGAATGGATTTATTCGAATCAGAAGTCATTCTTCCCCCTTGATTACTTAATTCTGGGAATGCTGTATTCGATGTTGTCTGATCTTTCGAGAACCCGAACTGCTCCTGTATGAACGATGTACTTCCACTGCTTCCAATAGGATGTTTCACTGGCTGAGGAATAAGCACCTGTTGACGTAAGACCGCATGTATCGCTTGTTCCACGAAAGGATATAATTCATTTTCCTTACTAAAACGTACCTCTAATTTCGCAGGATGAACGTTCACATCCACGATCGAAGGATGCATCGTCAAAGAAAGAATAGCAAGAGGATACCGATTAATGGGTAACAACGTATGATAGGCTCTCAGTATGGCATGATTCAGACCATTATTACGGATATATCGCCCATTCACAAAGGTTGAAATAGCGTTACGATTCGAGCGTGTCCATTCAGGTATACTTACGTAACCTTGCAAGCTATAATCCTTATCCTCTGCTTGTATAGGAAGCATAGCCTTAGCAGCCTGCGTTCCATAAATGGCAGCTACAACCTGGAGAAGATCTCCATTACCGACTGTCTGTAAGAGCGTATTATCATTATGTCTCAGTGTAATCCCGATACCTGGATGTGATAAGGCAATACGGTACATATAATCTGAAATATGACCAAGCTCTGTCTGTATGGTTTTCATATACTTCAGCCTTGCCGGAGTATTGTAGAATAATTCCTTTACCACAAATTCAGTCCCGCGAGGTGCGGCAGAATCATCATTGGATAGTAGATTTCCACCTTCAATGATTAGTTTGCGACCAAGTCCATCTTCTTTGCTAGAAGTGGTAAGTGCTATCTTAGAAACAGATGCAATACTTGGTAATGCTTCACCACGGAAACCTAGACTTGTTATGTGAAAAAGATCGCGACCATTTGTAATTTTACTTGTGGCATGACGATAAAAGGCGGATTCACAGTCATCCGGTTCTATCCCTGATCCGTTATCTGTTACTCGGATACTTTGGAGTCCACCCTCTTCGATCGTAACCTCTATCTTGGTGCTTCCCGCATCGATCGCATTTTCCACAAGCTCTTTAACAACGGAGGCAGGACGCTCCACAACCTCACCTGCGGCAATCTGGTTAGCTATGTGCTCGTCCAATATATGGATTTTGGCCATGGATTATCCCTCTCTCTTTTCGGTCTCAACACCATTATTAGTTTTGAAAAATAATCGTATACTATGACCGACCGCTACGGTAACGGATTGTTCTTCGATCGCTGTTGCCCTCAGATTTCTTGATTTAAATACCCCTTCTAGCGGTAGAAATCTGAGGGCAAAGGCGAACGCTTACGCTTCTAAAAACAATTCCGTCCCCTTCGCTACGTTTGCGCATTATCCACTTTTTTCTTCAATGATTGAGTATGGTGTAGAGCCCTTTTTTCGTTCGTTATAGGTTATTTTAGATCCCTTTCGCTTTTACACTAAGCTCATGGAGTAATTGCATTGCTTGTAAGGGTGTCATGTTCATTAGATCGAGATTCTTCACGGAATCAATAATTTGCGTGACGTTGCGATTCATTGGAGCTATGGATTCCTTCTTAGTAGGTTTGAGTTCCTCTTCGCCGAAAATGGATAGCTGTACAACGTCGCTGACTTCTCTGATCTCGTCTTTGCGATAAGAACCGGTGTGTTTTTCAGCAGTTGGATCGGTAACTGACTGAGTAGCAACGGATTCATTGGCTATTACATCGGGTGTCATTGCTACCAAGGCTGAGTCTGTTAATTCTGCTATTGTTACTTCTGCAACTCCTGTTGCTGCTGCTACTGCTACTCCAGTTGCTATCGCCTTATCAGATGCCGCTGGAACTTCTCTCGCTACGGCCACTTCAGAAGTCACCGTCGTGTGATCCAAGCTTTCGAGTAGGACATTGGCACGATCAATAATGGAGTCTGGCAATCCCGCTAGGCGAGCACAGTACACACCATAACTACTGCCGGCAGCACCGGGAATCAATTTACGTAAGAAGTGGACTTTATCTCCACTTTCTTGTACGGCCATGGAGTAATTGCGTAATCCCTTCAAACTTCCTTCAATATGGGATAATTCGTGAAAATGTGTTGACACTAGCGCTTTACAACCAATCTCATCATGTACATATTCGATCACAGCCTGAGCGATAGCCATACCTTCACTGGTGGAGGTTCCACGGCCAAGTTCGTCAATAATAATGAGACTTCTTGGCGTTGCTTTCTCTGTCATCACTTGAATGTCAGCCATTTCTACCATAAAGGTACTTTGACCACCAATTAAATCGTCAGCCGCACCAATTCTCGTAAATATACGGTCAACCATTGGGATCTCTGCCTTATTCGCAGGTACAAAGCAACCAATCTGCGCCATAATGGAGATTAGCGCCACTTGACGCATGTACGTACTCTTGCCCGCCATGTTGGGCCCTGTGATAAGTAAGATATTTGCTGATTCCTTGGACAGGTTCGTGGCATTCGAAATGAATGCCGATTCCTTCATCACAGCTTCAACTACGGGATGTCTACCACCCTCAATGATGAGGTCATAGTCCTCTGTAAGGATCGGCTTCACAAAGCCGTGTTCTGCGCTGGTTGCAGCCAGCGATTGATACACATCCAATTCTGCAACTTTCTCAGCAAGTGACTGTAGACGCGGAATTTGTTTGTTTAATCTATCTCTTAGCTCTGCAAAGAGTGCATATTCCAAATCCACCATCTTCTCCTGTGCCTCGAGAATGAGTCCCTCTTTCTCTTTCAGTTCAGGAGTGACATATCGCTCTGCATTTGCCAGTGTCTGCTTCCGTTCATATCTACCTTCCGGCACAGATGCAATGTGGGATTTAGTAATCTCGATATAATATCCAAACACTTTATTGAAACCAATCTTCAGTGACTTAATTCCAGTTGCTACACGTTCTCTTGCTTCAAGTTCTGCTATCCATCTCTTCCCATTGATACTCGCTTCCCGTAGCTCGTCCAAATGCTCATGATACCCTGGCTTGATTAAACCACCATCACGAACGGATATCGGGGCTTCATCCACAATCGCTTGATTAATCTCATCGTGTAGATCTTCACATGCATCTAACTCTCTTGCAATTTTGCCAAGCGTCAAGGAAGGTGTTGCTGCACACAGCTCTTTAAGCGATGGAATTTGCCTTAATGACAATTTGAGTGCTGTAAGATCACGTCCATTCGCATTTCCAAAGGCTATTCTGCCAACAAGCCGCTCTAGATCATAGATCTCTCGAAGCGACTGTCGTAAATCTTCACGTAATATCAACTGGTTGTACAACAATTCAACAGCTTCAAGACGTTCCTCAATACGACTCCGATGTAACAGTGGTTTATCGATTCTACGTCGAAGTAATCGTGCACCCATCGACGTCTCTGTTTTATCTAGAAGCCATAACAATGACCCTTTCTTAGATCGTTCTCTAACGGTCTCTACCAACTCTAGATTACGGCGTGTAAAAGGATCTAATATCATAAAGTGACCAGGTTCGTAAGGAGATATTTGTGTTAACTGTCCTAACGACCGTCTCTGAGTCTCACTAAGATAGGAGATCAATACAGAGATACATAACGCCCTCTCAGGATCTAAGCGCGCCCAAGCCGCTTCTCCGAATTGACTGCGGACCATTTTCTCTTCTTTCTTGTCCCATGGCGTATATACAACAGGGCGATTTCCCTGAAGCTGTAATGAGCGAATGCTGTCGAGCATCCCAACATCGCCGATAATCTCAGAAGGTTCATAGATGTTAATCTCGTCACGAAGCCATTCCAAAGAGGATGGAACAGAAGTAATATACAATTCTCCAGTAGATAGATCACAAGCAGATAAACTCATCATTCCGCCGGATGTTGTCACACATACTAAGTAATTATTTGATTTATCCGCGATGTTCTTCCCATCCATAATCGTTCCTGGTGTCACTACACGGACAATGTCACGGCGCACCATACCTTTGGTGGTTGCTGCATCCTCAAGTTGCTCACAGATAGCAACCTTATATCCTTTTTCTATTAGACGCTGAATATAGCCCTCAGCAGCATGGTAAGGCACACCGCACATCGGTATGCGTTCTTCCCCTCCGCCTCCGCGCCCTGTCAGCGTTATCTCAAGTTCACGTGATGCCGCAATTGCATCTTCAAAAAACAATTCATAGAAATCTCCCAGACGGAAAAACAAAAACGCGTCCTGAGCTTGTTCCTTCACTTGTAAATATTGTTCAATCATTGGCGTATATTGGGCCATCAGTTACCTCCATACATCTTCATTTACTACAATTTATTATAACACAGGAATATTCCATAACGGACGGATATCACGTGATTCATCCCATATCGTACCGCTAGAAATATGATCCAGTAATGGATCAATATACTTTGCATACTCTGAATAACCACTAAGAGACATCATATCTCTGAATAGGGGCTCTACACAATCTCGAATTACTCGCCTATTCCCCTCATAGTAGGCTCTATGTATTCTCTCTTGATTCAATGGCCGAAGATCTAGCTCCTTATAATGACGAACAATCAGATGAGCAAGGAATACGACGCCCTTCGCAACAAGTGGTGATACCAAGAAGCTAGGAAGCGTTCGATATTCAAATCCACCATGAGGTTGCCTTCTGAAATCACCAAGATAACCATAACGAGGTCGTCTGTTTAAGCTTGTATGATCCTCAAGCAACATAACAGGAAGTGCCAAGTAATTATCCAACACTTGCACAAGAGAATACGTAAGTACGATCCCACTGAAATGCAAGTGTCCCCCTAAGGGCAATCCTGGGACTGGCATACCTCCAGCCATCCAGATTAAAGATCTGTCTCGAATCAATTGCTTAGCGGACGCAATTGCATGCATAAGCTCTACCAGCAATCCTCGTGGCTGTAGACTTGGTTCTGGGCGTAATTCCGCTACCGGAAAGCTAGTAACCCCACCCATATGAACCGCATCACAACCTACTTCACCAACGCGTTCTAGAAATTGGGAGGCAGGAACAACTTCCATCGTTGAAGAGTCTACCAGTAGAAATTCAGGATCCATGCCCATCATAAGTTGAATCCCTTTCTTATCTTCCTGCTCTAGAACATGATATAGATTCGCCTGCTGTTGTGAATACAACTTTACCAACTTAGGATTACGTAATTTCGATAATGGCGTAACCCGCTCCACCACATATTGGCGCTCACCGTACGTTGAGATGATGGCTTCGCCCGACGCTAGACCTAATGTATATAAGCTTCGTACGGCCATTTTCGCTAATCTATTCATCAGAGGACTCTGTTCTTGCTCTAAGCCAGACCTCACAGTTATCCCAGTCCTAAATCCTATTTCTTTCCCACCACTTCCTAGCTTACAAACGTCAATGCCGCGCAGATTAAATACTTGCACAGCATATCTACTGCGATAAGTTAATGGATTGTGTTCTCGCCCCGACCTAACTTCAATCAGTGAAGCAGACACTCCTGAACGGATAAGTCGAGCTTGAGCGGTAGAGAGTGACATTGATTTGTTGAGAAACCCTTCTTGACCCACTTACGTGATTCCCCCTTTCGTAAAATAAAAACAAAAAAGGAGGGCATCCGCCCTCTACACAGACGCCCTCGAATCATATACTACACTATACCTTTTAGTTCAACCCTCGTTGTTACAGGTCATCATCCAATAAATCAGGGTCCAGGTCTTCATAATCTCCAGTATCCTCGCTGAACTCAAATTCCTTGTCTTCATAATCTTCGTGACCGATCAGTACGAACACCTTGGTCTCAGCAATGAGTTCCACAGTGAATTCCCTTTCGACACGGATGATGACACTTCCCCCACCAGAAGAGACACTTGCTTCAACACAACTAGGTTCCTGCGTTGCATCCGCAGATACTTCCACTGTTGAAGCCCGGTGTCTTGGATCAAGATACGATAGCGAGACAAATTCTACATAAGGCACTGTCTCCTTGGCTACGTCGGTTTGAGAATTTTTGTCATAGGAATACCAAATGTTGATATCGTAAGTACCAATAACTTCAATTCCGTCTCCGGCCGCTACCGCTTCGTATTGATGGTTTATAATCCATGCACCTAAGATACTGGTTGGATTATGTGGCGGAGTTACGGTATGTGTTACGGTAGAGAACTTACGACCTTTGCCGCAGATCGCTTTCGTTATGATCTCTCTACTTTGATGTTTACGACTTAATGACATCTTCGAACCTCCTCCATACAATCATTCACTACTAAGTGTATGCAGGAGGTAGGCAAAAGTTGATTAGCCCAGTACAAATAATTAGATTTTTTATAAGAGAATCGTTCAACTACTATTCTTCTTAACTAAGATTGACCTTTTCTAAGATTCATCTAACGCTGCGATGTGCATACCTTTCATCAATAATTCTCTGGAAAGCAAATTCCACTTCATCCAATGTGGCATCCATCGCTTCACTTATAGCTTCTTTTAATTTTCTTTCTCTGCCTTTCATTTCTTGAATCTCATTGGCATATTCTTTTAAATACTCATACCGTGTACCACTTAATTCAGCCCCGTAAAACATATTTTCTACTGCTAAACGCCAATGATTAGCTTCTGATTCAGCAATTTTCATGCGTTTTCTCATATCAGCCATTTCCAGGTCCAAACAATTAGCGTTAAATTCATTATATTTATTAATCCAGTAATCTAATTTTTTATTTTCAATGATTAAGTTATTTTCTACGGCCTTAAGTTCTTCGAGCATTCTTTCAACCTCTGTTTGCACCTTTATTTTAAAATCATGCATCTCTTTAAATACAGTTCCATCAGGATTAACTCTTGCGATTTCATCGTCTGTCCAAAAGTGTTTTTCAATCGTCAATTCTCTATTCATGGATGATCAACTACCTCTCTATGATTGACTACTCTCACACCATTTTCTTAACGTCAATTATGAAATATGTATCGTAATGATCAACCTTCAACCCGCTTTTTATCAAAGACTGGTGACTTATTCTTCTTAGCTATTTTTAGATATAAAGATAATTCCCGGCATAGCTGTAGTATTGACGATCTAATCTCAAATTCCCCTCTCGTCGTTGGTAGATCCATTTTTTTGAAATCTTGTTCCAGCGCTTCCAATAACACTTCGGTACGGCCCGTGTACATTTCTTCTGTTACATCATGGCTAAGTTGTTCAAATAACTCCGCTACTAAGTCAGCCTGCGGAAGCTTCTGATATACATCAGCAATCCGTTGCATCATGACCAGTATTAAATCCAACTGTTCCTTGCGCATATAGAAATAAATGTTCCATGCCTGATCTGGATGAACCATTTGATTCTCCATCGCTCTGTTTGCCGCAAGCGTTCCTTCCTGAATCGCTTTACCCGCTTCAATGAGTTCGCCTCCATCCCATACATACGTTGGATCTCGCAGTGTACGACTTACATGATGAAAGATCACAGCGAACAACCCGTCCACTTTGTGACGAATCTCAATCATCTGCTCTCCACCCTTGGGCATATAGATCATATTTACCACCATGGCAGAACCTAGACCGATAACAAGCAATTCAACTTGTGTTAATACCGTATGGAAAGAGAGAACCCCGCCCGCAAATAAACGAAATACGACGACCGAACTGGTAACAATCCCTTCTTTGAAGCTTGTCTTAACGATTAGAGGGAAACCGAATAAGACAAATACCGCCAGTACCCAGTAATGGAATCCGAATAGAGCAAACAACGCACACGCAAAAAGAAGCCCCACAATGGAGGCGAAGAAGCGAGCTGAGATCGTTCTAAGACTCCTTTTCCGTGTAACTTCCACACCTAGAATAGCCAATAGACCCGCAGACTGAGGGCTGGGTAGACCTACTATATTAGCAATCTGAATGGAAATGAGTGTAGCAACTGCTGTTTTTACAACTCGAAACCCCATGAGAACGCCTCTCTTTTCTATCAATATAATTCTAATCTCATGGTACTTGATTTCACAATTCTACACAATGCGACATTTAACACTTGGTGATAAGTATTAATATGCAGATTTAAGAATTGATACGTATATTACCCTATTTTACTTATGGGATAACAGCTTACGTTCCATAAACACCACGAGTTGATACATCACCGTTGCCACAACTGCAATAATGAACAAACTGGACATCACCAGCGTGAAGTTAAACACTTGAAAACCATAAATAATTAAATATCCTAGACCCATCTGGGCCACTAGAAACTCACCTACAATAACACCCACCCAAGCTAGACCAACATTGACTTTCAGTGTGGAAATGATCGCAGGAAACGATGCTGGAAATATCACTTTCCTGAAAATTTGTGATCGTGATCCCCCGAATGTTCGCACTACTTTAACGAAGTTTGCATCCACTTCAGAGAAACTATTGTAAACCACGAGTGTGGTAATAATAATAATGACGGACAATGTGGTGACTACGATGGCCGTAAACCCAGCACCAAATACAACGATAAATAACGGACCTAATGCCACCTTTGGCATGCTATTAAATACGACCATGTATGGATCTAACACTTTAGACAGATAAGGTGACCACCAGATCAAGATGGCAAGCCCCGTTCCAAGCAGTGTTCCCAGCAGAAACCCTACAACAGTCTCACCAACCGTCACACCCAAGTGACCCCATAATTCACCACTTATTATTTCTTGCACAATATGATTAAATATCTTGCTAGGATAACTGAACAACAAGACATCTATCCATTTCAGCCTTCCAGCCATCTCCCAAAAGATGAACAACAACAGTAGTATTCCAAGCTGAACGGATATTACGCTCCACCGTTGCTTTTTCTTAAGTGCCAGATGCTCACGATATAGTTCAGTCAACTCATTTCGTCTCGTTGTCGAAGACTCATCACCCGGTAGATTTCTCCTCAGCATGCTGATATCTCACCTCCTCACTCCTGATCACTAGTCTTTTCCATAGCACTCCAAATCTCGTGAAAGAGATCTTGAAAGCCTTCCTGGTCACGAGCATGAAAAGGCAACACCTCTCGTATATTACGCGGTACATCGAACATTCTGCGGATTCTACCTGGATTACTACCGAGCAATATGATCCGATCACTCATGGCTATCGCTTCAGATAGATCATGGGTAACCAACACTGCCGTCTTATTACGTTCACGTAAGGTCCGAGATATCAGATCCTCTAATTGAAGCTTAGTCTGATAATCCAGTGCAGAGAATGGTTCATCTAACAACAGTAGACCAGGATCTGTAGCCAACGTCCGCACGAGAGCAACCCGTTGACGCATTCCACCTGATAGTTGATGCGGGTAAATGTTCTCTTTACCTTGTAGACCCATCTCTTCTAGTAGTCCTGAGGTGATTGCTGTACTCTCTGGTGTGATTCTCCCCGTCAATTCCAAACCTAAGAGCGCATTATTCAGAATGGTCCGCCATGGAAACAAATAATCCTGCTGCAACATATATCCTACTTCAGGTGTTGGCCCCTCCAACTTGAGACCTTTGACGAGCACTTCTCCATGGCTAGGTGTTAGAAGTCCCGCAATGATTGAAAGGATCGTCGTCTTGCCACATCCGCTTGGACCCACAAGACTCACGAACTCTCCAGCGGATACAGTCAATTGAAGACGATCCACAGCCAGAGAGGCTTCGCGATCGGTGATATAGACATGGGCGACATCGTTTAACTCAACAACAGGTACCATGTACACTCTCCTTTGGGCCGGAATACAGGTTACTTTACTTTACAGTAGATTTCGCTTTCTCAGCAAACGTATTATCTACAATCACATCATGTGCCACACGTTCTTTCAATTCACCTGCATTGTCCATCACGTCCAACAGATTGTTCCATTCTGCACCATCTAATATAGGATCTGTTGCATAAGTGCCTTGTTCTTGATAACGTTTCACGCTAGATACAATGATTGCACGATCTGCATCTTTAAAATATGGAAGGATCGTATCCGCAATCTCTTCAGGCGTATGACTTGCTACCCACGCTTGAGCTTTCTGAACAGCATTCGTGAACTTCTGTACGGTATCTTGGTTTTTCTTAATATAGCTTTGTTTACTCATAAATACGGTATATGGAAGGTGTCCACTTTCTACACCGAATGAAGCAACAACATGACCTTTACCTTCTTTTTCAAAGATCGAGGCTTGCGGTTCGAATAACTGTACATATTGTCCTGTTCCAGAAGCAAAAGCTGCTGCGATATTCGCGAACTCAATATTCTGGATCAATTCCAAATCTGCATGTGGGTCAATACCTTGCTTCTCAAGCGTGAACTCTCCGGCCATTTGCGGCATTCCGCCCTTACGTTGGCCTAAGAATGTCTTTCCTTTCAACTGGTCCCAGCTAAATGTTCCACTATCTTCTCTGGCAACTAGGAATGTCCCATCCGTCTGAGTTAATTGCGCGAAGTTGATCACTGGATCTTCGGAACCTTGTTGAGCAACGTAAATGGACGTTTCCGATCCTACTAAAGCGACATCTACTGCGTTGGATAACAATGCCGTCATCGTCTTGTCTCCACCAAAGGTCGTCGTTAGTTCAACATCTAGCCCTTCTTCTTTAAAGAATCCTCGTTCGATGGCAACATATTCTGGTGCGTAAAATACGGACCGAGTGACTTCCCCAATCTTAACTTTCGTCAGAGCATCTTTTCCTCCACATCCGGCTACAACCGAAGCACAGAGTAGAAGAATACCTGCTACTGCAGTCAACTTTTTCGCATCCTTCCACATATGGGTATCCCTCCAATATTTTCGTATAAATTATAATGCATCATATGCACCCGCCCAGAAAAGGTTATTCATAAACCCATATTTCTGTTACCCCGTTAACAAAAAAAGCCATGATTCTCTACATAACGTAGATAAATCACGGCCTTAACATTAACTTCCGAATGATTCATAGAGAAGGATATCCATAAACTATAGCTTGTAAATCTCTTTATATTTCTCTTCCAAATAATCTGCCAAGTAATCTGGATTCAGTTCCTCACCCGTAACATTAACGATGATTTCTGCAGGTGTAAGACTCTTACCGTATTTATAAATTTTGTCGGCGAGCCACTCTTTAATCGGAAGTAAATTGCCTTCAGCAATCCATTCATCATATTGAGGTAACTCTTTACGGATGGTATGTAAGAATTGTGCAGCATACATATTTCCTAGTGAATAGGAAGCGAAGTATCCGAAATCTCCACCAGACCAATGCACATCCTGTAGGATACCGAGTCCATCATTTGGAGGGGTAATACCAAGGTACTCGTTATATTTCGCATTCCATACCTCTGGTAGATCTTTCACTGACAACCCTTCATTAAACAACATCTTCTCAATCTCGTATCGAATAATAATATGAAGGTTATACGTTAGTTCATCCGCTTCAATGCGGATAAGGGAATTCTCCACACGGTTGATAGCCCGGTAGAACTCTTCTATTGAGACATCCTTAAGCTGCGGACCGAAATGTTGTTGCAAATCTTCGAAGTATCGTTCCCAGAATGGACGGCTACGTCCAATCATATTCTCCCACAAGCGAGACTGTGATTCGTGAATTCCCATAGAAGTACCTTGTGCTAGAGGTGTCCCAACGAGCTTTACATCAACATTCTGCTCATAAAGAGCATGTCCCCCTTCGTGCAGAGAACTGAATACCGCACTGGTTACATCATCTTGTAAATAATGAGTCGTAATTCGCACATCCCCTACGTTAAGACTCGTAGCAAACGGATGAACACTCTCATCTTGGCGCCCTGCCTCAAAGTCATAACCCATTTGTTCAAGAATAAAGAGGCCGAATTTCTCTTGTTGATCAATTTCGAATAATTGCTTTAGGAACGTATTATCCGGCTGATTAGTAGATGCACGAATCGCTTCTACTAGTGGCACTAACCGACTGCGCAGTTTACTAAATATTTCATCCAGTTTCTCAACTGTCATATCTGGTTCATACATATCAATAAGTGTATCGTACCTTGTTCCTTTGACTCCCCAAAAATTGATAAACTCTTGCTTCATAGCAACAATTTTACTCAAATAAGGTTCAAATCCGGCAAAATCACTCGTCTCCTTCGCGTCTTCCCATAAGGTTTGAGCATGTGCCGTTAGGACAGAATATTCTTGGAACTTCTCCGCAGGAATCAACTTGTTCAGGTCATATTCCTTTTTGCATTCCTTCACGATTTTTAGATCTAGATCGTCCAATTGTTCTGCAATATCTGATTTTGTAAAATATTCCAGGTAATCCCCCATCTCATCCGAGATTATTAATTTGAACCCTTCCGTGCTTAACATTCCTATCGTCTCTGATCGAAATTCAGCACCTTTGCGGGGAGCACCCGTACGCAGATCCCAATGCATTAAACCTACAGCCTCATAATAACCTCTTATTTTGCGAACCAATTCCCGAAATTTCTCTAATTTAATTTTTACTTGATCTTCCATTTTAAGGCTCACCTCACGTAAAATATTTATGGTTTCCTCTTGATGATACTTTTTACAAAAAGTATAATCAACTTCTAAGAACAGAAATTATTTTAATTAAAGGAGGAAGAGGTCCCCCATGAATCATATTACTGAAGTGTTAGAATACAACCGTCAATTTGTTGAGAACAAAGAGTACGAAGAGTATCGTACCAGTAAATTTCCAGAGAAGAGAATCGTCGTAATCACTTGCATGGATACTCGTCTTACAGAATTACTTCCAAAAGCAATGAATTTCAAAAACGGGGACGTCAAACTCATCAAAAATGCTGGCGCAATTATTTCCCAACCTTTCGGTAGTGTTATGCGTAGTGTATTGGTAGCCATTTATGAACTCCAGGCAGATGAAGTGTTTGTTGTGGGTCACTTGGATTGCGGCATGGCAGCACTTAACGCAGAGCATATGATATCATCCATTAAAGAACGTGGTGTCCCGGAAACGGTATTAACTACATTAGAGAATTCTGGCATTAAATTATCGAAATGGCTACGAGGATTTAATAACGTGCACGATGGCGTAATTCATACCGTCGATATCATTTACAAACATCCATTACTCCCTCCTAATATTCCTGTACATGGCATGATTATCGATCCGGATAATGGTGCATTAGAGCTTATTGTTGATGGTTATTCTAGAACGAGCTAACCTCATATATTGATCTTAACGAAGACACGGCTGGCTACATACCGTGTCTTTTTAGTTTACAATAACTGTTTGGTTGCCAAACCATACAGTTTAAGTGTACACTTTTCTCATTGTAAAATTTATTATTAGGAGATATACGCATGAATACACTTTCCTATGCACTCCTTGCTTTTCTGGCAAGGGAACAGTCTTCAGGTTACAATCTGATGCTTAGACTCCAGCCTTTTTGGCCTGCAAAGCATAGTCAAATTTACCCGCTCCTGTCACACATGGAGTCTGAAGAATACTTGACATCAACCTGGATTGTTCAATGTGAGAAACCAGACAAAAAGCTCTACTCCATCACCGAGAAAGGAATACGTAAGCTAAAAGAATGGTTATATGTACCATTGGCTGATCCGATCACACGAGATGAGTTATCTATGAAAACATTTTGCATGTGGCTAACCGATTTAGAGAATGCCATAGAGATCATAGAAAGCCGTAAAGCTCATTTAGTCAAAAAATTAGATGGTTTCCAACTCAAGATTGCTGACAAAGTACTAGAGGATCTCAAGTTCGGAACACCCGAATTCTATGATTATATGTTATTTCAGAAAGCTATCTTTACTACCACTTCTGGGATTGAATGGACTACTATGATGTTGGAAATACTAAAAGCTCAAAGAACGAAACAAAATGATTAATATGATTAATATGATTAATATAATAAATTTTGAAACTTTTAATTATTTTCTACGTAGACTAGTAGATAGAACAAAATAAACTATCACTTTTAGGGGGATTTTCTTCAGATGAAAAAATGGCTCATGGTTGTTATGATGTTTACTCTAATATTTGCTACAATTGCTCCAGCTAGTGTAGATGCAAGACGAGGTGGCGGCGGATTTAAATCAGGTACGAAGTCTTTCACGAACACGCCTAAGAAGTCGAACAGTAATGTTTCGAAATCAACTTCTAACAACAAATCAAATACAGCTGGAACGCAAGCCAAACGTGGATTCTTTAGCGGTGGCGGATTGATGAAAGGTCTTATGATCGGTGGATTGGCAGGTATGTTATTCGGCGGCATGTTCGGTGGCATGGGATTCATGGGTGATATCATTGGATTAATGATTAACTTGTTAGCCATTGTCGTTCTATTCTCTCTTGCACGTGCAGGATATAGAGCATACAAGAACCGTCGCAAACCAGATCCGCGTGACGGAAGGTACTAATTGATATGATCCTTACAATGGATGAAATAATAAATGCGATTTGCCTACACATGGCTGAACGCAAAGCTGTACGTCCTACGGATGTTCAGGTTGAACTCAGTTGGGATGAAGAAGATGGTTATACCGCTGAAGTATGGGTGCAAGGTCGCAGCCAATTCTTGGTTGAATCTAATATGATTGAAGCGATCCTTCGCTACTTACAAAGCGAATACGACATTCGTGCGTATCGCGAACAGATAACGCTAGATGTCGACGATGAGATTACAGCACATGTAAACACGGACTAAGACTTATGATAAAGGGGTTGTCCCATAGGACAACCCCTTTTTTTGTGGGATCAAGCTGCGCGTTGTAAGCAGACGCTATCGTGAACGGTACGTTCCTCTCATAGCGTCGTAATTCCACTACTCGTCGATCTTGGAAATGGTATCCTGTGGATCTCGTTTATTTTTCCCCCTGCGAAAGCTCAACGCGTAGCTCATCTTCAGGCTTCTCGGTCGAATAATACCATACGTAAATCTCAAGCTCACCCCTGTCAAAATTTTTATATAGGTCGATCTGCTTATTATTACCGTCCCCGTTAAGATCGACGATCACCGATGTCCCGTAGCTTCTCTCTGTACCATCAAGATAGTACGTTTGGTTTACTCCACCAAACTCCGAATCTGAGCTTAATGATTCGACGTATAGGTTATTGTCTTTCTTATAATATGTCCATGTGACCGGATACCCTTCATAGTCCGTAGTAATGGTCTTACGTTCACTCGAAATATCCATTAACCGGACCGGGATATGATTGCCAACGTGTTCATCCACTCGGTGCTTAGCGATCAAGTTAATGGGTTTATTTGCAATAGAGTTCACTTCAAGCATACCCATCTCAAATCGCAATTCTGTCTTGTTGGTGTTGCCCTCTACGTACCATTGGCCTCCGTTTAGCAATGTGCCGCCCACGTCAAGTTGGTAATTCTGATATGGAACACGAGTGTATTTTTCTTCATGAGTCAATATTAAGCGAATTTGAGTCGGCGTGACGATCATTTCACTAACCTCTGTTCCCCCTGGTAGTTGCTTCAGAGGAATATTCAGATTCTCTTTGAACGTACCACTCTCCAATTGTTTCTTGGACAAGCTAACATTCAGACCCCATTCCCCTTTAACATGTGCTACCTCACGATCATACGCAAGAACATAGTGGTTGCCTTGACCATTTAACTGATTTAATTCGAATATCTGCTGACTGTTATACTCTCCAGATGCTCCTGGCGTTCCGAAGACAGAAGGTTCTACTTCCCTGATCAACTCATTATTCCCGTTCAACGCTTGAATGCGTGCCCAACTCCACTCTTTGAGTTCAGGATCTGTGGATGTAATGGACGATTTCAAAAGTACTTTACCCTCCGACTGATCGAAAGACTGCACAGTCACCGATCCAATCCCATCTTTCTGAATAGGGAATTCCTGTGCGTTCGGATTGTTAGGATCGAAATCGATTGGTTGCACACCGTCGTCGATATATCGGATATCTTCAATCATAAATTCAACGTCCGCCATGCTTCCAGTTACAACCCAATCACTTTCGAAATAGCCTTGATATACGCCTAGCTGAGGATTCCATTGTTGCGTGTAATGTCCCTCAATCAGATTTCCTGTGCTGTCTCTTAGACCAATGCTTTCATAACTCACATTCTTTCCTTCCCTCGACGATCCCGGGTTAAGGCTATATAGAATGACGGTCCGGTTCTCATCGGTAAAAGCAGTATGCAAGGTTAGTGTTACTCCGTTTTTCGTAACGGATTGTTCTATGGTTTGGCCTAGCCCCTGATCCAAGGCAGACTGAATGCCAGTTCTGTAGGTGAGCACGCTAGTCCAATCGTAGGTGATCGCTGCATACACAGGTGTGGCAAGTAGTGCAACCGAGATTCCTACAATGATCGCCACTTTTCGACCTCTCATGGGTCTGACACGTATATCGTCGCTATCGATAGTCCTCATCTCCTTAAGCTGAATACTATTCCATACACCCTCAAAATCAGGATAAGGTATACTTGCCGAATCATTCATATGTTCTTTCAATTTCTTCTCAATTGATTCCAAGTTGCTTCTCTCCCTTCGTTAGAAAGCGTTCATGGCGTTCCATGTTTTTACGCATGAGCTTTAAGGCATTGTGAAGCCTTGATTTTACCGTTCCTAGAGGAATATTCATCGATTCAGAGATCTCTACCATCGACAAATCTCCAACGTAACGAAGTGTTACTACAGCCAATAACTTGTCCGGAAGTTGATTTAGCTGTTTCTGTAATTCTGTTGCCAATGCTTTCTCCATAACAATCGTGTTCACAGACTTTATCGCCATCGTGGCTTGATCATGTTGGATTTGAATCTGCTCCTGCTTTTCCCTTTTCGTCCGATTCTTCCTCAATATATTCAGACTATGATTCATCGCGATACGCAATATCCAAGCCCGTATATGCTCCACACTTCTCCAATCTTGGCGAAACACAGTGATGAATACATCGTGACACACATCTTCCGCATCCTGTGCGTTCTGAAGCATGTGATAACAAGTGCGGTACACGTCCTTGTTGTATGAATCAAATAATTCACGTTCTGTCATTCAAGGCGCTCCTTTCTTAAGTTGATATAGTATAAACAAATGAAGCTCGAAATCGGTTCATTTTTTCCACGATTAACCAAAAAAATCTTTTACATCTATTGAATCACAACAAGAAAATCCATATCAAGCTATTTAAATCACCCTACCAAAATGATCATAAATTCTATCGTGATATTACTTTCCAACGTTTCCATCATCATCGGTACAGAAACATGAGCATAAGCGTAGTGAAATAATTCTTCACTTAACCTACCAAGCTGGGTGCAGTCGAGATATTTCTGTAACTCCCGCACTAATAGGAATGCGTTCCTACCTTTGCAGGCTTTTATTTTTATTCAAATAAAAAGCCGCTCTTATGAGCGACTCTCCATTAGGCAGTATAAAGTTCATACCTATCTAGTTACCTGTTGTTTTCCTCTTTTTTTCAAAAAGATATACAATTACAAACCCGATCCCAATAAATATGGGAACACCTATCATGAAATAGTAAATGTTTTTAGGTATTTCAAAAAGATTCGATAGATATAGAAAAGAAGTCCCATATAAAAATAAAACAATGTATTTCAACCAAGTTTTCATTAAATATCGTACCTCCTTATTGGGTGAAACTGTACAAAATCATGAGTGTCGCAAAATAATAAACACACCAAAACGCCTATACTTGTGATATTTATGTGGGAGTTCTCCCCTTCACCGTTATTCCACCCACTCAATGACTTGCTGTGCGGATTGACGTGTCTTTTCAGATGGGTCATGTAATCTGTAGCCAAAAGCAGCCATAACAGAAACACCAAAATGTTCAGGGTCCATAATCCCTTCTGCTACTAATAATTCGTTGATTTTCTTTCTGTTAAAACCTTCAATTGGGCAAGAATCAATACCAATCAAAGCGGCAGCAGTCATCATGTTACCTAATGCAATATAAGTTTGGCGGCAGGCCCATTCGAACATTACTCTGGGATCATCTTCAATTGCAAAACCTGTTTTCAAAAAATGATCATATGTAGTCCGCTTCCCCTGGGTAATTTCGGGTGACAGCTTCTGCACATTCTCCATCATTCCTTTAATATAATCAGAGCTTGCAATCATATCTTTAGGTAATCTCGACTGAATAATCATAAAATGACTCGCTGTTGATAACTGCTTTTTGGCGCCCGATGCATAATCCGCAAGCTTGGCACGAATGTACTGATTTTGCACAATAACAAATTTCCATGGTTCAAAGCCATACGAGCTTGGTGATAAACGACCTGTTTCTAATATGTAATGAAAGTCAGCATCACTTATTTTCTTATTAGGATCAAATTCTTTAGTTGCATGTCGAAAGCGAAATGACGATAGAATTTCATTTTTCAGAACCTCTAGATCACTCATTTTATAAACTCCTTCATTTCATGTAGTTATGGTATAACTTTCTCGTTGCAGAGTTAAACAATAGCTTGAATCTTAAAGTCTGATACAAACTTCGTCTCTTACGCGTATATCATGTCCGTAATTTATCAGCACACGATTTCGCAATATTTAGGAATCTCTCCTTCGTCCCACTAATACAGTGTAGGAGAGAAGGGTGGGATGTTCGTGGGTAACAATAAAGATCAAGAGCAATGGGCTATCTTTCTAGCTGCAATCTCCGGGCAGACCTATACACAATTTTCAAATGTGGACGGTTCGTTTGTCGTTCCATTAAATTATTGGGTTAGTGATACTTTTGAAGCGAAATCCCTCAGCAACGTATGGGAACGCTTCGGCTTTATTCTGGAATCTTCGCAAGAGATTATTATTGCCTTTCGGGGAACCAGTTCGAGGACTGATTGGATATCTAACATCATGGCTTCACAAAAGAACTTCAAATATATTAAGGAAGATTGTCTTACACATCGCGGTTTCACAGACATCTATTATTCAACTCGCGATGGGATTATCTCCGCACTCTCTAGGTTGTCTCCCGACAAGACATTATACATTACAGGTCACAGCCTCGGTGGTGCACTCGCGACATTATGTGCTATTGATATTGCAGCCAATACCAATTACATCTCACCCAACCTGTATACATATGGATCCCCACGTGTAGGCGATCCGGACTTCACGACAACTTTCACAAAATATGTTCGAAACAGCTACCGTATTGCCAATCCCTTTGACGTCGTAACGCATGCTCCCCCACCCATCTACAAACTGCCCAAACGGGAAAAAAAGTACTATTACAGTCATGTCCAGACACTCTCGTCGCTATCTTTCCAGAATGGATCCCTTGGCGCCAATCATATTATGAGCAGTTATTTCGCAGAGCTTGCCAAGCTCCAACCACAATTCACCGAACAGTTATGCTTAATGAATCCTGGATTCTGTCCAGTCATTGTAACGAAATCACAAGAGTAACTATATATCTTGTGTTGGAGCAAATACGGCGATTAATCTATAAGCTCACACGATTATACCCGAACAAAAAGGTTTTTCCCTCTGCTCTTGTGGCTGAGGCATTTGGATCGAAGTTGTTATCAGCGTTGACGTTATAAATCCACACAACTTCAAAGCTCCAAATGCAACTTTTGCCCAAGATGGAATGTCCGTATCATCGGCAAAGCCGATAATAATTCAACCAATATTTAAAAACCTACTTATAACTCCAATAATCACCATAAAAAGAGGTCCTACAATGTAAAGCCCTATTATTACTGCAAAGAATTTAAGAGGTGTTGATATTCCTCTTTGTTCACTAATTTTATCTAGTCTTTGATTTATTCCCTTAAGTTCATCAAGTATTTCCCGATTCAACTCTTCCGACATTCCCCTTGCCCCTCCCCTTTAAAATCCAGAATCTATATACCATTATACTCCATTTTTGTTGTCTGTTCTTCGTCAACTTTGTGTACCCGACGTTTTATATCTGCGATAAATGCTTCGTTGCACATGATTTTGGCAAGGCGTAGGTACAGGCAGTCTTCTGTATAGGGGGAGAAATGTCGATTGCTAGAAACAATATTAACCCAGAACGAAAAACAATCTTTGTGGTAGTATAGTAATTAATAATAGCGAAGATAATTTATATTATCTTTAGAAGGGATAAACCTGTTATGGATATAGAAATAGTCAAAGTGAAAGTAGAAGAACGAGAAATATTAGCACGATTAATTGAATTATATGAGTATGATTTCTCAGAATTTGAAAATAGCGATGTAAATTCACTTGGATTATATGGATATACATATTTAGACTTCTATTGGACTGAAGAACGAAGATTTCCGTATTTCATAAAAGTTGATGGGAATCTTGCTGGATTTGTTTTGGTATGTGACTATTGTTATGTATCTAAAGACAAAGACACATTAAATATAGGTGAGTTCTTTGTTATGAAAAAGTATCGTAGAAGTGGCATCGGGAAATATGTAGCTAAGAAAGTATTTAAGATGCATCCAAGTAAATGGGAATTGACAGTTCACCCGAATAATCCAACATCACAGATATTCTGGGAGTCAGTCATTCAAGAAATCGTTGGAGCTGATTTCATGAAATATCTAGATGTAGAAGATGTTTATGATGATGTGTTGGGAACTGCATATACATTTAGAACCGATTGATAACGATACGCGAGATCTAACAAAAGTACACAAATAAAAACAAGTCGGAACGCATAACCAATTCGCGCCTCCGCCTTGTTTTTATTTTGCATAAATTCACGTTCCGACTTTCCCAAGTAACTTCACCCTATTCACTTTCATGAATCCGAGCTTCATATCTTACATCTATTTAATACAACGAACCACTTACGAGGCGCCCTTCGTAACATACGACTTGACACTTCGGTCTTCGTGCCACGGCTTCCGCCGAGCAGCTTGCAGGCAACAATACAAAGTTAGCTTTATCTCCTACCTTGGGCCACACCTGTTCACCCTCATGATTGAGTGGCGTTATCCCTCCTGTAATAAACCCAAGGGAATGAGACAATGATTGTTCATCATTGTACCCATACAATTCTGCGAAACGTCCTGCCTTCTCCAATGGATCTCCATTTCCAAATGGAGACCAGTGATCTGTAAGACTGTCTGTTGCAAGTTTCACTTTTACACCTTTTTTATGAAGCATAGGAAGTGGCATCATTGTTCTGCCAATCGGGACGGTTGATGCAATAGACATCCCAAGCGATGCCATACGTTCAGCTAATTCTTCTGATTCTTGTGTCTGAGCGTGTGCGAACCAGAAAGCATGACTGACTGTCACTTTCCCCTGCAATCCTGCTTCTTCAGTCAGACTAGCTAGTCGAGTCAGCGTTTGCTTTCCTGCATCTCCGCTATCATGTAAGTGAATATCAATGCCAGCTTTATTCATAACCGCCAGTTCTACCATCGTCTGTAGTGACTTCTCTATATCTCCATCCACCGTATAGGGATCAACTCCTCCTACATGAGTTGCACCCTCTACCAAAGATTGCTTTACCAGTTGGACAGAATCTGAACGAAGCAGCCCATGCTGAGGAAAAGCTACAATTTCATATGAAATTTTACCAGAGAACGTGTTCAGAGCTTGTTTCGTTGCTTCTAATCGATGTAACCCACTGACAGGCTCGATATTACAATGGCTACGTACATGTGTAGAGCCGAATGATTGTATACGTGTTAAGATACTTTCGGCTTGTTGTCTCGCCATCGGTAAGAGTCTAGGAAGTAATATCTTCTCTTCCTCAATTCGTTCGAAGATGCTGGATATAGGCTTCACAGCTTTCCAGGGTCCATCGAAATACGTTTTATCCAAATGTATATGTGCCTCTTCAAAAGAAGGTAGCATCAATAACTCTTTACAGTCGTATTTTGGAAGATGACTCTGTATTTCAGCTACAGCAGGGCTCATTTCAGCAATTGATCCGTCTTCAATTCGCATATGACAAATTTCCGTTTGAGTACTGGCAACCTGCCCTTCTTCCATGATGTAACCTTTCTCTAATCTTACATTCGTTAACCAATATGAAGTGTTCAACATGTCATCCCTACCTTTTCTCTCAATACACGATCCTCTACTTACCACCCTTAATCGTTAACATTTCTATCATTTCTTGATAGCCATTATTTCTCGCATGTTGTAAGGGACTCATTCCATCAGAATCTGCAAGATTAACATCTGCACCATGATCAATTAACAGTTGAACAATAGCCTGATGTTCCTTACCTCCATCACCTAGGATGATAGCTTCAAGTAGTGCTGTCCAGCCTAGCTTATTGATATGATTAACATTGACGTCTGAAGTTGTAAGGAGTTCTTCCACAATGTCCACATGGCCTCGATCTGCCGCAGGAATCAGTGCAGTCCCTCCAAATCTGTTCAGGATGGATGTGTCTGCACCCGCTTCAACAGCCATCTTCACGAAATCAAGCAACCCTTCTGCTCCTGCATAAAGAAGAGGATTATCCGTTAATAATTTTGTCATACGACTCTTTGTTTTTCTCTATTTTTCTTATGCCACATACACTTTGTATTAGGCTAGGCACAATCTCCATCAAGCTGATGGCCTGTGCAAGTCCTTGAAATCGAGCATTTGGTTTCAAGCTAATGATGTTGTTACTGTTTTGTCGCCATTACCTATCTATTGGCAACTAAAAAGACTACTTGCAATACGTGGGGTCATCCAAAGCTGCCAACAAGCAATCAAGTGCAAGGATGTAATCTCCATTACTGATGTTCCCACGAATAAAGGAAGTGTCCATCCCCGATTTTCTAAGATTTTCAATCCAGGTTAGTGCGGCATCCTTGCCCAGCCCTCGATCCAGCATTCCATAATATAAATAGGCGATTTCATTGCTGACATTTGTATTGAACACAATAGGATCATCAGAATTGATATTAATAATGATGTTGGAGAGGTCACTATTGCTAGGAGACTGTATATTAAAAAATTGATTGTCAAACACGGAACCGATCTCCCCAATGGCATAGTTGGATGAGGGATTGATCTCAACAACAACACCAGTCATAGCTACTTTTTGAATTAAATACTTTTGCATATCCGAAGTCATTTCCTGCTCAATGTCAGCAGTATTCACATAGATAGGTTCCATCATTTTCTCCAAATAACTTTTAGTGTGGTAGGCTCTCATCAGTCCTTCACAATCCCACAATTCGGCATAGCCTTCACGATGACCCGATCGTACCTCATTGCTTACTGAACCGATTTTTTTAAACCGATTCTTGTAGACTTCATGTAGCAGGGGTACAGTCAAGCCTGCGGAATGAGTAAATATCGTATTTGCTACCGAATAAATTTTTTGTTCCAAATATACGTAGGTTTTGGAACTGAAATTGGATGTCCTACTGTATACATCCCAAATCCACAACAGATTGTCTAAATATTCTCCGCGCGGAATGATGACCACCTTGTTGCGTCTTACCCATTCCTCGATATGAACACCCAGCGCAATACCATGCCCTATCCGATCACCCGAATGGAATTTGCAATAATCAATTACCTCATCAATCCGTCTCAATCCTGAATTCAGGTGCCTAAAATCCTCTCCTGCATGGAAGGTGAAGAACAGACTCTGATTTTTAACCAGTAGCCCTTCTCTGTCAGTCATAATCATTCCATCATCGTCACTGTTTCTTGCGCTTCCAAATACTGGTGCGAATACCTGAACTGGTGTATTGTTCTCTAGACTGGCCGCATCGATGCCAACAATGAAATTAGCCAGGTAAGGAATGGAGTTCCTCAAATTCAGCATCATCTGGATGGAAGCTAGGTATTTCTTCTGTACCTTTCCATAATGAAGGTTGAACTCTGTATTTTCTTTATTCTCATTGAACTCTGCCCAATTTTTCTCGATATCATCAGGCTGCTTAATAAGATGATAGATAATTCCGATGCGGGGGAAATTTGCGTTAGGGTTTTCACCTCCTATACGGTAATCCTCTTCAAGAATAGTTCGATAGGCAGCGAGAATATTTTTGATATTTCCCTTGTTCTTTCCTTCATTATCCAGAATGCTTAAACGCAGCTCAACTTTTTTGAGATACTGATTCTGAAATAGTGTACGCAAAAGAGTAAGGTAATCCGATTTTTCGACAAAATGGGTTGCCCTATCAAAATAAGGCTTAAAGAAATCCAGGCCTTTAATGGAATTGGACTGCGTGACTTGCTGGTAAAACTCATTTTTAATGGCTACATATTTTAAAAAGATATGAAAAAATTGCTCGAAATGATTATTTTCTGCATGCTCCGATTCTCCCTTATATTTAAAAATACGCTGGAGAAAAATATTCTCGCCATAGGTCTTAATATGTTCGTGATTTCTGAATATAGAGAACATAATATCATGCTTTCGGTCCCCGTCTGTAAGTCCGTAATTCTTTTTCAAATCTTCAATGATCTCCTTCAATTGTGACGCTTCCAGAAAGACGTTGTTATCATAATGAAGAACTTTTCCGATAAGAATATCCAGAATCTCAGGATCTTTTATGGTCTCAGTTAACCATCTCAGAATGGGAAATGAGCTGTTTTCAGACAGGTAGAGGGCCATAATTAACCTCATAATCTGTGCAGTCAGTAGATATTCCGTTATTTGTCTGGAGGTCGCATAGTGGCTGACCTTGAATTTTCTGTATTGCTTCTCAATATTCTGCTCATTCATTGCCTTACTCCAGAGTGTTGTAAAGTTGAATGCAGCAGAGGCATGAATATGGTTCTCGGCCACTCCTCTTTGCAGAACATCATGTAAGGGTGCATCTGCAAGATTAACATGCTGGTAGAATCCATTAAGCTGAATAGGCTCTGTAATATGATTAATGGAGTAATGCATGGCCACCAGAAGGTCCATTGGAATCAATCGGCTAATCGCATTAAAAATATGCACTTTATCCAGCTCTTTGTATTCGTCCCAGAAATCATTGTAACGTTTGTTCTGACCATTTTCCCTTTCGTTCTTCCAATACTTGAACACAATCTCTCCGTCACGGTGGGACAAGAGGGCTTTGGTGAACTCCTCTAGGATACAGAAATAATGTATATAGATAGACTTGTCTACGTTAGCCAAACCGTCTGATTTCTTCCACAGGAAAGGATAGAATTTCTCCATGATCAGGTTAACCTCATCCAGACTGTTCGGCTTGCACTTGAGCAGAATATCATTATGGAACCTACTTAATAACTGCTCATTATTTTTTTGTGAGCGAGAGGCTTTTTTTCCAGGCTCAAACGTATTTACTTCTTCAGCTACTTGGCGTACCAACTCCTGCCCGTAGAAGTTCAAGTCTTTAAAAGGAAAAAGGGCGACATTCAGCATTAGAAATATCTTATCCTGCATCAGAATTCTCATGATTCTGATGCTCATCATCACTTAAAGTAAGGGCAATTTGTTCGAGATCTGCTTCCACTTCTGCTTGGGTTTCATCGGATGCTCGGCTTAGTTTCTTTTTCATTTCATCCTTGCTGTTCTCGTATAGTTTATCTTGGATAACTGTGGTATTGACCGTATTTAGATAGATGTTCAATTCCCGGATTAACAAAATCTCTGCATGCGTAAATATGGTGGGATCAAAGAAAACTTCCTGCTTCAAAACCGTCAAGAAGGTGAGTGCTTCTTTTCTGCCATACCAAACGAGATAGTTTTGCGACAGTCCCCTTACTTTCTTAAATATGTTTGTATAGGTCTCAAAATTATTATCCTTAATATTATTACTATCTAGATCCAGACTACCCCTCACTTCTTCTTTTAATTGGCGATACCTTGTATTGGACCAACCAGCCTCGCCCATAAAAAACAGCTTAACCTTTTCACTAAAGCTACTCTTTGTTCTCACAACATAAGAAGGGTATTTTGAATTCATTCTCATAAAGATGGTTTCGCCCAAATTTTGAATGAGTTTATCAATATTCGCCTTATGCCTGTCCGTCACAATAGTACGTTTCTCTTCGTTTTCATTAATAGCCTTCATAACTTGGTACTGGCGATAATCTTTCGACCCTTCGACCTTCTTTACATCTTCTTCAATTATTCTAAGCTTGTCAAAACTATGATCAAGCTTAATAAGTGTATTAATCAACAGTCTCGTGACTAGCTCACGATTGGGGTCGTCTGCTCTCTTTTTGGCTTCATTATCGAATCTATTCAACAAGGAGGAAAAGGTTCTCTCCTTTAGTTCATACTCCGAAGCGGTCTCACTGATTTCCTCCAGGAAGCTCAAGATATTCGATGCAGTCTTCGATCGTTCGCTATAGGAGGTGTAATACCATTGCTTCAATACACTTTCATTTTTCTTTTCCCTAATTAATGTTGCAATCGTTAGGAACATGAATTGATCCTTTTCGTATTTATGCTCTTTTTTATCATCGGGCTCATAATAATAACTTTCCCATTTAGACGCTCCTAAATGCTCCAAAAATAAAAGCGCGGTTCTTAGGTCTGTGTTACTTACTACTCCAACTGCAACATCGTAAAGCCTGTTGTTAATTGGATCGGTAACCAGATTATTGGAATCCTCAGGACCTAGGCACCTGTTCTTCAGCAGTATATTTCTTACTTTGATACGTTCTGTCTCATCACACCGAACTTCAGGAATCAATTCCTTTAATAGTTCAACGATAATAAAGAAGCTGAAGATACTTTCGTCCAATCGTTTAGATTCCTTTATCGCTCTTTCTCTCTTCTTAGCTTCATCTATATTTTTAACTGCCCATCTAGTTTTATTACTGAGGTCAATATCTGTATCGAATCTAGTATAATTTATTTGCGTATTCTCCGCGTTACTCCCCCAGAGTAGCAAATTATCTAGGAAATGCCTCTGTCTCTCCACCAATTCACTGGAAGAAAGAATAATGGTATCGATTAGCGACTTCACGGATTTAAAAAGCGACTCGTTTTGCTCTTTTATCTCCATACTTTTAAAGGTCTCTTCCTGCTTCATCAGGTTGATCTGGTGCACATGGTAATACACATTAACCAAACCTCTTGGTGTCTTGTCAAAGATACTGTAGCTCGCGCGAATCGGTTGCAACTCATCGCTGTCCGTTTTTGTATCGGTAAAGATATTGTCTCCTCCCATTAACTCATCCAACTGAGATGATAAAGTAATATCTTCAAAGGAAAAATTCGGGATACTAGTATTATTCCAGCTAACGACCTGATGGCGTCTGGCAGGTGGAAGAATTTTCTTTAAATATTCATGCGCCAGACCCATTTTTCTCTCCGCTATCGTTTGATTTTCGTTAATCTGATAACCACTGCCCAACTGTATATTCTGTAAATATTCATCATTGATTAAAGCAAGTGTTAAGGATTCCTTGAGAATCTCATAGTCACCGGAAAGAATGGTGACCACATGTGGATGATTGGCATATTGCAAAATGGAATCGACCAGTTCCCGACATTTTGTTGTTTTCAGATCGATATCATCAATGAAAATAAAAACGAGTACAGGTTTATCAGTTACATTCATTTTTTTTTGCTGATCTACAAGCAGATCAATCACAGCAGTCAGTTTTTCCTTAAATTGTATATCTGGAATTAACAGACTGGATGACTTCTTGATATGTGTGGCAGCATCATCATAATTATGTATAAGCAGCGTACGGTACTCACTCTCAGTATATAAATGATATTCGATCAGTTCGTTGATTTTCTCGCGAAGCGGATTATTTTCTCTAAACACGTATTGATTAAAGTATTCTGAGAATCCTTCCTTGTCTTTGTTCTTATTATCAAGTTGCTTAATCAGCTTCAGTTGATCTTCAACAGCCCCCTTCAACAGCCCAACGATGGATCCCATAATTTTGGTGTTGTCACCAAAATTGTCTGGCTCTATGATCGGCAGGATAATATTGGTCAGGTTAGTCTTACTCTGCTCATCGGACTTGTTCCCTTCCAGTGCTTGGATGATGGTGTATAAAGCCGACGTTTTTCCCGTACCCCTAGCTCCAAAAATGCCAATCGTATGGTTAGTTTCCTGCTTATACTCCGCTTTCGGACGGCCTGCAGACGTTCTAATCAAATCAATTTGTTCAATTAATAAGTTATACGTAGGCAAGATTAAATGAATTTGCTTCTGTAATGCTCTTGCACCTATAAATACTTCAAGCTTCTTCAACTTTTCATAGTCCATCCTAAATAGCTCCTTATGTATCACTTTTTATGCATATAAATATTTTCTTACCGACATTATTCTATATTATCTTATTTTTTCCAACAAAAAAATAGACACTCCTCTAAAAATGAGAGTATTAGCAATATATGAGAGGATCGAGACACAGAGTTTCTTTATTTCTGCTTGAAATTAAGGCAAAATGGTGAATGTCTTTAATCATAGTTTTTATTACTTCTGAGAGTGGAGCACCAATAATAGGTCGAAAATACTAAACTAAATTATTGTTGTATATAACGTCAACTCCACCCGATTCCAGAACCAATCATCCGTAAACAATCTCCTCACGTGAATCTCACAACTTGAAGATAGCTAATATAGTCCAATTTTTCACCTACGATATCAATTGATTTTATATCTAAATTTCAATTCTAATTTTCATCTCATCTCTCATAAAAAAAGAGCATCCAATTATCTCGAACACTGGAGTAGACAGTGAAAAAAGAGTTCATGATATTATGTGCTTAATATTGTTTTTCGGAGGGGATTTTTTGTGGCTAGAAAAGGACAGAAATTCAAAAAAGTACACGTAAGAAATGAAAAAAGAAGTTGTACGATTGAGGTAGAGGAATTCCTATCTCAAATCAAAGAACGAGATAGATTAAAAGTAATTCACTGATTGTTAACTGGGTTAGAAAGTTTCAGACAGGGGAAACGATTGAAGACTTCCAAGGTCGTTGGAGTAAGAAGAACTTTAGCAGCATTTGAAGAAGAAAATAGGTACTCGAAAGTACAGGTCCGGTTGCTGCCTTTTGCACCATCCGAGTATTTAAAGTCAAATTTGGCATACCCATAAAACCTTTCATTTATATTAAACGTGTTGCGAATCTGATAGTTATTCAGATCATAAGGAGGTAAAGCTTCCTCTAATTCAGGTTGATTGAAAGTGCCTGATTCAAAGATCGGATTACTGGCACGTCTTACAAATAGCCCCGCTCTTTCTGTTTTTAGCTTAAAATCATATTCCAATAACAAATCCTTGTTCTGCAATTCATCTGGGTCATGCTTAGCTAAATACTTTAACTCCAAAAAAATAGATTCTTCTTGCTCCGATAACGGATTTAATTGGTAGTGTACTTTATAAAAGTCCCGAAGACTGTGAACATCGCCTGTTGAAGCAATTGTAAACAAAGCTGCAGTCATTACTAACATAAGTAAACTAACAACAAGCATTCCCGTATAAGATAGCAGTAGTTTTATACGAATTGACACGACTTCTCTCCTCTCACTAGCCTTGTATACGATATCTTTAGAATCCCTTGATTCATTTTAGTGAAATACTATCATATGAAGGAAAGGTTAGCTATCAGTAGACAATTGGATTTCACCCCCACTCCCGTATGTAACCATGCTCTTACAGGTGAATGAAGCTTGCGTACCAATTGCGATGAGAATGATTGTAAGCTAGAATGTTCCTTAGTAAGTAAAAAGGATGGTAATTTTACATGAGTGATATAGATAGGAACATTGAAAACACCAAATATATTTCACTCGAAAACATATGCTTTAAGCTTCGAGAGATCCATCATATCAAAAACAATTCGAATGAATGGGAATTAAGGCTTCAGTTCATCGAGTCGCACCTGCTTCTTGTTGCGGCAAGCGGCCAAGGTTGGCTGACCGTTGACGGACAGTTCATCGAGTTGCGAGAAGGCAGTGTTTATGTTTGTACACCCGGTCAACTTATCGAAGCGGCAGCGTCTTCGTTTGATGAACGTGGATTTTATCATTTGCGATTCGATGTTATTAGAGATGTTGAATCATCAGTCCATCCTATGCAGACTGTCAAGCGAGACAGTCTATTCCCGGTAAAAGGAGAAGTTATCGTTTCTTCTCCGGTTTCTGTTAACGCTTTGTGCGAAACCATTTGTGACTACTTACAGGGCGAGGATCAATTGAAACGATTTCGTAGTCAAATTCTCTTTCAAGAAGTTCTGTATAACATCTTGCAAGATGCTCTTCTTGTACAAGTAAATGATTCGGAAGCGGCACTCGAATGCGTGAAAACCTATATAGAGCAGCATTATCAACAAGAACTGACGATAGAACATTTGGCCAAGGTAGCGGGAATCAGTTCCCGTCATTTTATGCGATTATTTAAAAAAAGATATGGCAGTAGTGCGATCGACTATTTGGCTACCTTCCGGATCAAGCAGGCACAACAGCTCATGAAGACGGGAGGAGAATATCGACTCAAAGATATCGCCCGGCATGTGGGTTACCATGATGATATTTATTTTCGACGCAAATTTAAACAGATATCCGGTATACCTCCAGCGGCATTTATGAGAAACAGCAAACAAAAAATTGTCGCTTACCATTCGTTCAACATCGGACAATTAATTCCGCTTCAAATCACTCCTTGTGCCGCACCAGCCGATCACCCCTGGACTGATTATTACCAAAGAAAGTATCAAACAGATTTAGTACTGCCTTTAAGTTCAAATGATTCAATAAAGAGGGAGGAACTTCGGCTCACTAATCCCGATTTTATTATCGGTATCGACATTTTTATATCTGCCGAAGATCAAGCGAGGATCAAACAAATCGCGCCCACCTATTTCGTCCCTTGGATAGAAAATGATTGGCGCAAGCATTTGCGCTTGATTGCAGAGTTTCTGGACAAAACAGCAATAGCAGAAACCTGGCTTGAAAATTATGAGCGAAAGGCCCGTTTTGTAAGAGAACAGGTGAAGTACACTATCCAGGATGACAGTCTTCTCATCCTGAGAATCACTGAAGATCGGTACAACGTTTTGGGCTATAGAAGCTTAGACACGGTGTTTTACGACGATTTGCACATTGTGCCCGCGCGTGGTGTCGACCGTACGAAGCCGGCTCAGCAAGTAACACCTGCTGAGCTGACGGATTTCGATGCGGATCGGTTATTACTCATATTAGACGAAGATGTACTGTCACAATCCAGTTGGCAAACGCTCATGCGCTCTGAGTCATGGCGCGATCTGGAAGCTGTCAGGAACGGCCGGGTCGACTTCCTTCCCCCGTACCCTTGGGTAGAATATACGGCATTCACCCATGATCTGATACTCGACGAAGCGCTTAAGCTTTGGCGTAATCGTGCATAAAATAATGTCGATATCGTCAATATTCCCAAATCGAAAAATCGTTTATACTCCTTTTATGTGATAATGATTATCAATATTATTGTAAGATTATCATTTGCAAATTAAAAATTTCAAGAGGAGCATCAAGAATGAAGCGAAATGGACGTTTGATTGTGGGATTGGTTATCATATTGTTATTAATGCTGAGTACTGCCTGTGCAGGCAAGAACACTGAGCTGAATAAGTCTGGCACGGCATCTGGAGATTCTGGTAATTCCAATGCAAGTGTATCCGATAAGCAGCGTGTTGTAAAAAGTCTAAAAGGAGACATCAGCATTCCATCTGAACCCAAAAGGGTTATCGGACTTTCTGTCGTTTATCCGGAGTTTTTGTATGCACTTGGCGTGACGCCAGTTGCTGTACAAAACTATCATCAGGAATTTCCTTCTTATTTAAAGGAACCGTTTAAAAATACGTTGAAGATAGGGCTTGCCGAAACGCCTAATTTTGAAATGATTTTAACCGCCCAGCCGGACATCATTATTGCGCCTATTTGGTGGGCTGATAAGGATTATGATCAGCTTTCTAAAATCGCGCCAACCGTGCTTTTGCCACAGCGAGATAATTGGCGTGATGAATTGCGTGATATTGGTGAGGTTTTAGGTAAGAAGGATCAGGCTGAAAAGGTCATTCAAGATTTGCAACATAAAGAAGCTGAAGCCAAGGAGAAGCTTCATGCCCTTGTTGGAAATGAAACCGTTATGTATATGATGATTATGGCAGATGGACTGGTTATTTACGGAGAGAATATCGATCGGGGTAGCTTCATCCATAAAAAGTTAGGCTTGAAACCAGTTAAAGATTTTCCGCAGACTGAATTGAGTGTTACGATTTCTTTAGAGAAAATACCTGAGTATAATCCTGACCATATCATTTTGCAGCTCGATGATGAGTCCAGCGAAAAGGTTCAGAACAGGTATAAAGAATTAATAGATAGTTCGTTGTGGAAGAATATGACGGCAGTAAAGAAAAACCAGATTCACATCATGGGAGGCAAGGAATGGTTTAGTTTGGGCATGTCTCCTTTGGCCGACTACAACGCAGTTAGCGATGTACTTCATGCGTTTGAGAAGAAAGCAAAATAATGGGTGATATGCATACGGTAGACTTCAAACAATTGGAGGAGAAGTTTTTCCTGACTTTGTATGAGCCCTGCAATACTGTGCTTACCATGCCTGCATTCGATCTAATCCAAGCAGAAAATATGATGCACTTGATCGACACGTACAGTCCTCTCATCAAAGCAGGGGAACGATCTACAGCTGCAGCCTTTTTCTGCACCTGGTTGGCGGGAGTGTGCGGTGCGATGCAGAGTATGTTGTTTCGCGGTGAAGGGGTAATTTTGGATTTGTCATTACGGAATATATCCGTGCAATTGTATGCCGATGCCCAGTACCCTTTATTTTCATTCAAAATCAACGAAGTACGGTTCATCAAAATTCCGCATATAGATCGTGAAGCTTGGTGTAAGAAAGTACTCTATTCATTTTACAGAGAACACGTAAGACCTTTAATAGAAATTTTGTCCCAAGTGGCCCACATAAGCGTCATACCATTATGGGGACAAATAATCAATACATTATATACTCAAATGGAAGAAGAAATGGCCGAAGCTTCGGATGAGAACAGCAAGAAGAGTATCATTTATCATTATAGTATCCTTACTCGTGGTATCGATGCCAGTGCCTTCGGACTCCGCAAGAATCCGTTTGATATTAAGCTGAAATTCATTGAACACCCGAATAACCCTGATCAAAGGATCTTAATAAAAACAGCCTGCTGCCTTGCTTATCGCTTGGATACTGAATTCGGCTACTGCTATTCTTGCCCGCGATTGAAAGAAAAGGATCGAGCATCACTAATAGCTAAGTGCAACTGCTGAATAACGTAACAAGTAGCGTTACTTGCTCCGAGCGATCTATAAAAAGGCTATAGACAAATCCAAAAAGGCGTTGGGGAAAGATCCCGAGGCCTTTTTGGACTATTACTTTAATGTTAAATTGTTTCTAGAAGGACGGATGCCAGAGAACTCCAGTCCTTATACGAGCCCACACTCTGAATCAGCGATAGGCTAGTATAGTATCATCCTGCGTGACCAGCTTGAATGGATGTAAATTTTCCTCGTTCCTAGGTATGGCCCTCAACTTCTGTACCACTACGACCACGCTAACATCGCGTTCCTCCTTCGCAGTAGAATTAAGCAATTTTCAAGCTTTAGAATTAATGATTCACGCAAATATCCCATCAATGAGATGTACGTGTGGGTCAATAAATAGCTATATTTAATAGATATGACCAGGTTGTGGGATTGTTTTCAAGAGCTGCTTCTGACCAAGGGATCAGTTCACCGGTTTATGTGCCTTTTGCACAGATACATTGACTTCTCCTTTTTACAATGGAGCAAGGGCGACTACCTTTTTCATTCGTTTTCCTCCCTTCAACGAAAAAAAGCCGCTTTCGCTATAATTCAGGCAATCGGCCCTTGCAGGATATCTATATAAAAAAAGAGCGGCCAATATTTCAGCGCTCTCTTGGTTCTATCAAATTGAATTTCAGATTAATTATTCTTCTATTTTAAATAATTTATTTTCTTGAGATAATTCAACAACAATATGGGCTTTATCAAGTAGGCTTACGGGCAACTTATCCTTCAAAATAGAAACCACTAATTGAATATTTTCTTTACTTACATAATCTGCAACCTTGATCAGTTGATTATCATGCATTAATTCTTTTTTGTCATTTAGAAGGAAGTGCAAACACGGTATTTTTTCCTCATCAGCAAATAATATAGCTGCAAGGTCAAAACATAAAATTTCACCTTGTTTTTTGCCTGAGCTTAAATTAGCATTGAATGCGCTGAATTTATATATTTGCTGCTGGCTCTTTTTATGAATAACTTTATCATACTTCAATGCATACTTCTCACCATACAATTCAAAAGAAATTTCAGAAAAATGTTTATTAAACTTATGAATTTGGCCTTTTAACTTTTCTTCAAAACTTCCTGAAAATAAAACATCATCAATTACTTTAATTTGATCATCAATTCCACTAATATTTTTCTCTACTTCATCTAATTGCGAGATAATACTCTCATATTCACCCTTAATTCTATACTTATCATTCAACTCTGTTATAATCTTTTCTAACTCTTCAAAGGAGTCACCTTTAGATATAGTCATTGCCAACTCTTTCTCCTGAGATAACAATGTATTTAAGTTCTTTTCTTCAGTCTCAATTTTTACAGTTAAAGAAGGTAAATCAGCAGCTATAAACTTAATTTTTTCTACAACCATATTGTTGTGGTACGCTACTAACTCTTCAAAGGTCTTTTGTAAGTTAGAAATATTTGCATTAGCCTCAGCATACAGTACTTCCAATTGCTTCAAGTCAATATTAGCTTTGCTATTTTCAATCTCTTTTTTGGCCTCTTCTATGAGGTTCTTTCTAATTTTCATTTTACTTATGTTTGAACTACTTTTATTTATTTGAAATTTTACGAAGTTAAGTTGATCTAACTGATTTTCAAAATTTTCGTTTAAATTGAAATTTGATTTTTTCTCATTTAATTGAGCTATTTCTGCTTCAATCATTTCTAAAGCAATTTCATAAGCTGTTTTTGTTTGCTTTTTTTCCAGTCTTTCCTTGAAGGCTTCTTCTTGTTTTATTTTTGCCACTAATGCTTGCTTCTTTGCTCCTTCATCAAAGTCACAACCTAATAAGAACAAATATAAAGTCTCATATTCCACATCAGAGGTATACTTGTCCAAAGTCTTAAGTGTATTACCTATATTCTCATCCTTGTATCTAATATTGTGAGAGATGATTTGTCTGAATGTGGGTTTCTCAGCCTTATGGTCGGGAAAAAGAAACCCCTGTAACTGGTCTTCAAAATCCTTATCAAGTATTGACTTCCCATTAATTTTCCTAATGTTCTTTTTTCTTGGCAGAAAATTGCGTTCAATTATTACTTCATCTGATGCCTCATCTGATAAATCCTCAACAAGAATAAGAGTAATCAATACTTCTTCGGTTACAAGAAAATCTTTAACCAACTCATAGACTTCCTTTTTATTCTCTGTATCAGAATATATTATTGAAGCGTTAGAACCTAAACAAAAGTCAATTAGCTTTAATACTGTTGTTTTCCCCACATTATTCCCAGTAGATTTATCATCATTGGATGGTGTTTCGTCAATGATTAGGTTCAAACCGGATTGAAAAGTCAGTTCTCTTATTGTCCCTGTGCGACACGTTATTTTCAGTGTTTTTATAAACATAATTCCACCCATCCATCATCATCTATCTTTGCAGAATCAATTAGATAAAGCCAATCTAAACAAAGCATGAAAGTGGGAAAAGACATGTTATATTGGCTTTTAATCCTTTGATACAGATCAAATACTTGTTGTTTGGCATGTTGTTTAAGTTCTTTCAAAACTAAAGATCCATTATAGTAAATGCTAAGCTGTGGATGTATATTATCCGGCAATAACATGGCTATATCCCTCCGGATTCTTAAAAATTTTGCATCGTATAAAAGCATCAACGACTAAAATACAGACGCAGAGCTCCAATTCTTCATACGGAATTTCAATATAATTTTTGCTCTCGATAATTATCTTGGTTATGTTATCAATTATACTGTAGAAAAGTTCTTTAGAGTTAGCTTTTTCATGTTGATGCATTGTATACTGCTTTTTGATAATTTGAAAAACGGAAAAACTTTTATTCGAGCCTTCCCTATCAAACTCAGCATATTTTTCATCTAACTTTTGGTAAAATATCTTGTAATCATCAATTGTGTCTTTGACATCCGATAAATCATTGAAGGTTATTTTCTTATCAATCTCAAAGGAATTAATCTCTGGCGCTTCAATACAGTTAGCAAGATTCTCATTTGCAAGTATGTTTATGATGGTCGCAAGATTCGTATCTACTTTAAGTAGATCAACATCATTTCCAAGTTCCTTTTTTACAAACTCAAATACCTCACGCTGTTTGTCGATTTCCATACTCAGTATAACATTTAATAATGTGTTTATATCCACAATGTCATCCGTGGGAGAAAAAGCAGCATTATGTGGATTAATAAAACTCATATCCCGAAGTTTGGTTGCATCCTTAGCAATTGAAACAAAAATGAAACGATAACCTGAATACCTACGGAATATATCCTTATTTAACGAGCCTTCAATTTTTTGTTTTGTACAGGTTGAAGATACTTGAGCAACAACTTTGTGGTTTACATCCACCAAATCAATACCTTCAACATTCTGTTTAAGTATATTCATATTAACCAACGTAAGTCCAAACAATAAATTCATTAATTCGGCAAAAAACGTCTCTGAATATATATTCAAATCCAATAAATTAATCTTTCCTCGTTTTTCAATTCGTCTTGCCAAAACTTCCAGCTTTTCTTCTATATAATTGAAATATTTACTTCGATTCATTAGCCATACATACCCCTATTCAAAATTGATTTAAACCACGTTCATTAGACTATTCGACAAATCATTGGAAATTCCTCTCCCATTGAAGTCCATTAAAAAAAGCGTCTAATTAAAGACGCTCCATACACTTTACTACATGTCTACACACTCGACGTCAAACCAAGGTTCAGCACGACCGAAACATTAATTATTTCCTCAAGAACCTTATTTTTGAAATTATTGTCATACTTCGTAAAAGTCGTAAACGACGCAAAGTGTTGAAAACAAAGGATTTCTAGGTATCTATTCGTTGCATTCCTATTACGACCTCCACATGTGTGGAAACAAGATATACGATTCCTCCTCCCCTTCAGGCCCAAGTCTACCTTGAACAAAAGCGGAGACCCTCAGTAGAACACGTAAATGCGTATCTCAACTACACTTTACCCTCGTCACCTTAGTTTACAACAGCATGAAGCTCATCGTAGATCGTGTTAGCAAATAACAAGACATGCAAACAGCATAAAAATAAAAATGCAATACGATGACATTGGAGTCGTCTGTAATTTTTCAAGTCAATGCATTTTGAAATTGATTCACTTAACGAAAAACTATAATAACATATCTTCGGCAGGGTCAACTCTATAACAATGCTCTGAATTTCGCTTACACTCTAATGCAGGAACCCTTTTTGTAGTTTCACGCTTTCTTCTGCCATCACTGTACTGTACCTCTCTCCATTCCACTGGTTTATTATAATATTTCATCTTTCCCCCACATTGAGGACATTTATCAATATGTATTTTCTCTAATGTCAATCTTTTGCCATAACCACTGATTGCAAAATTAAAAAATAGAGGGTACCTCGTTTGACTTTTGGCAATTCTCCTAAGACTAAGAAAAACCACAAATAAGATAATCAGTATTACAAATATTATTAAATAAATCTGGCTTTCAAAACCTACTGATGCCTTCAGAGTTCCATTAAAAATATTCAGACCACTTTTTACTATTTTAATGCCAATAGGAAGCAACCCTCCAATTGCAATGGCAAAACTAATCCACGTTAAAACAGCCATAGTAAATGGGCTTCGCCATGTTGGTTCAGGCGTATATTTTGCCTCTTGATGATTAGTGTTTAGTATGTTGTTAATGATATCTCCTGCAGCAATTTGTGTTGGTCCATTAAAATTTGTCTTTTCATTGAAATTATTTTGATTAATATATTTTTGGATTTTCGCCATATTTCCCTCACTTAGTTTTATTTATTTATTCTTTGAACTGTATTTCTTTGTTTTATATTTTGTAACCTACTAATTTTGGGAAAACCATCAGCCCTCCCAAGAGACTTATGCAGGTCTTTGGTTAATCTGTTCAATAATCCTAGGATGGATGTAGGAGTAACCTGTAGCCCCATCTTCACTCTATTCGATGAGATAGCTGTTCACCAAGCGAATGCAAGCGTCCCGGCCGTCCTTCTGTTTATTCAATTATTTATTTAGAATGATAAAACACCCATGACACTAGAATTACTTCTATAGACCCAGTACAAAGTCCTGCAAAATATTACAAATTAATTTTTCAATTGCAAACGACAACAGGTTCGAATTCGACCAACCGACGAGCAAATGGCTTTTCAAGAAACGGAGTATTTCAAGGAGAAGATACAGAACGTTACAAAATCGAAGCGAAGAACTGCGAACTCAGGCATCGGCACGGGTACGACGTAGCGTCGTCCTCGGGTCTGATAGGGATGCAAATACAAGGGGTAATGGCGATATTCGCGGTGAACTTGAAACGAATAATGAAGCTGGCAGACTAAGAACAAGGAAAAAACGCCTTGAAAAAAGCGGCACCTTCCGGAAAATCTGGATCAGGTGCCGCTTTTGCTTTTTTATTCGCTTGATTCTTGGCCTCACCGAAAAATTGCTAGTTCTTCAGCGGCCTCTCACAAAGGATTGGGCTTTTAATATAGGTAAATGTGGCTCAGAGATATTACTTTTTAATAAGCGACACACAGCACTCCACATGTGTAGAGACAGTGGAAATGACCTCCAAAAGTACTCAATCTTATCTATAACAAACCGTCAACTCCACCCTGTTCCCTTCCCGATTATAAACAATCCTCTCCACCAGCTTCTTCAAAGCCCGATTCTTCTCTTCACTCGTCACTGAAGCGCTCCACAACTCCCTAAACTCACCTATCCGCTCATATATCTGCTCCACAGTCGGATAATTGCCTTCATCTACTACAACCTTCCGCAAATCCTTCAACTCTTCCTCCAACTTCTGTATCTGCCTTGCTCTTACAGCTTTACGCTCCAAAAATACCTGCTTCGTTATCATGTCTTCTTCATAAGATTCATGTAATTTGTCCAATGCCCGCTTCTGTTTCTTCAATTCCTGTTCCTTCACCTCAATGATCGTCTGTGTATCATTGTACCTACTTCCATGCAGTTCAATTTCCCGTAATATATCCGGGTCTACATGAATAATCCGATCATACAGAGAATTGAAGAAGTCAGCATCCATTACTTTGCCACGCTGCTCACATTTGCTGCCATCTTTATACTGGTGATAGCACACTGCACTCCAATGCTGTCCCTGCTTCTTGTTCTCACCTACCCGGAATCTCATCCGTGAACCGCACTTTTCACAATACAACAAGCCTGACAACGGAAAAATGTTACGCCTTGAATTAGGGTTCAGCATCCTGTTCTTAAGCAGCCGCTCCATAATCACTTCATGTTCTTCTGGTGTTTTCAGCTTCTCATGCGTTCCCATGACTTTAATCCGCTCTTCTTCAGGTACAAGTTCCACCTGACCACGCTTGGAGCGGGTTTTGCCATAAGTGATGTAACCCATATGGATTTCGCTTGCCAGCAAACGTTGAACCGTAATATTGGACCAGCCCTTGTTCTTTCCATCCCGCTTAATGTTGTATGGCGTGGGTATCTTGTTATCCGTCAACCAAATGGCGATCTGACCAAGGTTTGTTCCATTAAGATATTTCTCTACAATCGCTCGGTAAATCGGACGCTTCGTCTCATCCACCAGTACCGACCTTGTGTTCTTATCATAATAGTAAGGAAACGGTGGCTTTCCATTTGTCCACATGCCTTTCTTCGCCCCGGCCTCTTTGCCTTGCTTCATTCTTCGCTTAATCGTTTTGTATTCTATTCGGGCAAAAATGGACATGAAGTCAAAGGATACATCGTCATTGTCTATTTCCAAATCGTATATCTTGTTTGGCGTGATAATGACTGTTTCTGAGTTTAAGAATGTATCTTTAATGAGTGCCCAATCCTTGTTTTCTCCACGCCCTAAACGGTCAATATCCATGACCACTACTCCATCATAGAGCTGGTCTTCAACATGCCGAAGTAACTTCTGCATTTCCTTACGGGACTCTATCTTTTCACCAGAGGCCACTTCTTCATATAGCCTATAGGTCATTTCGATTCTCGACCAAGGTCAGAAGGGTATCCCTATGCTTCGAGAGAACGTCTTCAAATTCACCATCGTCACGTGATTTTCTTAAATAGACGGCTACGTGTTTAATTGTTTTGCTTACGTGTTAATATTCTGTCGCCATCCAAGTAGAATGTTGAGCATTTTTGATGATACATCATCGAATATGACAATTGTAAAATTTTGGTTGATTGCCCCGATGAAGAAATGTGCATATATAATCAAAGAAGTTAATCAACCATCCGGCAAAGCGTTACGGCAATTTCATGAGCATGTAGTTGAAATGCTGAGGCAAACTGTCCAAGCCAAGGCCGAGATAGACATACCTCTCCCCAAAGTGCATCATTCTACGCAAGATAGGCATGAAACTTAACAAAATAAAAACAAGCCGGAGCGCATGACCATTCCACGCTCCGGCTTGTTCTATTTCAGGTTATTTTGAATGAATTCCCGCTCCGACTTCTTCAGATACCTTAGTGTATTTTCGAAGGAATACAGGTACATGGAGCGAAGCATCCTCAGATTTTCGACTGACCCATCAGCAATCACTTGCTTAATAGCGGGAATCTCTTTTCGCTTTGTCAAACGCTTCTCTTTCGCTCTAAGGGAACCAGTTGACTGGATTATGTGTATGTTGGAGCAGATAAGGCGATTAATCTATTGGGTATGTGATTCGTTGTCATGGGGCTTTTTACCTCAAGCCATCACATCGACTTTCTTCAGCCGACGAATAGTCAATACGGAGATGATGACAATAAATATGATGTTCATAGCCAAGAATTGAATAATATCGCTATTTGTCAGACTCTCTTGGCTTATTACGCCCATGCCGATGGTCAGAAGTGAATACGGAAAAAACATGCCTAGATTCATCACATACATGCCCAAGCCGATAAAAACAGCACAAACGCTAATGCCAATAGGAATGGCAAAGCTACGGATTTGCATAGAAAGCCAAAGTTGAATCGCGCCGATTGTGATAGATGCGAACCAGCCACGAATAATCCAGCCGAAGGTTTCTACAGGTAATTGCAGCGGCAATCCGAATAGTTTCCCTGCACAAAAATAAAGTGTTATAAAGAAAAACTGGACTATTAAAATCAGCGCTCCGACGATAACCAGTTTTGAAATGAAAATATGTGCAACTGAAACTGGAGCTGTCATAACCGAATTCCAATTTTTGTTCATATGCTCAAGCCTGCACACATATGCACTGCAGATCGCAATAAGTACAGGCAAGAAAAATTCCCCGTAAAACAAACTAACCTGTGTCCATAGGCTGTACCAACCATTTTGTAATGCGGCTTGGTTAAAATAATAATTGGCGCAGCCAATCAGAACACTAAAAACGGGAAGCACCAAAAGTATAAGCCACATGCGAGAATGACGAAGTTTAAGCCATTCAGCCTGAATACATCTTTTTAACATAATTATCTCCTCTTAAAAGTTTTGTGGAGCATTACTACACTCACCTATACTTCCTGTCGGGATACATGAATGCTTCCCGCGATATAAGCCACTACTCCCATGAATAAGAGCGCAATGGGCAAATACGCTCCAATGTCTCGGGCAACAAACCGCATTGTATTGTTCACGTAGTTATATGCTACAGGACATAGACCTGTATAGTAGGACCAAACAAAGATACGGCGCACCACTGCTGGAAAGAGATCCCCCGTTATGCCGATGAAGCCTCCGAGCATCCCTAGACAAAGCCCAAAGGCTTGATTTTTGACTGAAAGCGAGATCCATTGCTGCAATGCGATAACAACCATAGTGGTCAACATAGTGCCAGCCCAAAATTTAATTAACAGAAATAACGGTACAGACTGCTCAAATCCCTGCACAACACCAAAGCCTACAATAGCAAAGATTTGCAAGATGATAGCAAATAACATCAAAATACAGGCGCATATATATTTAGCCGCATAAATATGACTTCGCTTGACGGATGCTGCCATCAAGAGCTTCCATGTATTTCCTTTGTACTCCATATCGCAAATCCGTGAAGCAACTACCGCCGAAATAATGGGGAGAAATAGACCATTCATAGATGCAATCATTACGAGTACCCCATCCCATCCGACGCTGTCCGGATTACGGGATACAGACATGCTGGATGCCATGAAAGCCCATGCTAATTCCACGCACAAAAACAGGCTAATCATGAGAAACAGATGCTTACGGCGCAGTTTAAAAAATTCAAGACCGATCATTTTCATTAAAGACTTCTCTCCTTTCCCGTAAGTTCAAGGAATATGCTCTCTAAACTTTTCTTGTGTTCTTCAATACGGATTACGTCCAGCCCTGCATCTATGAGCATTCTGTTCGTTTGCGCCACCTGTGCATCGTTCATACCTTTAAAAGTTAGATAATTTTCGTTGATGATCGGCAAGAGTCCCTGGCTGTGAAGCAACTTTTTCGCTGTTTCGTTATCTGCTGTTTTGATAGCAATAGAAGACTGACTTTTACTTTGCAGCAAATCCATGCTACCTTGAAACAGCAGTTTTCCATCGCTTATAATGCCAACCGAAGTGGCAATTTGCTCAATCTCTGATAACAAATGGCTTGAAATTAAGACGGTAATACCGTAACGCTGCGGCAATGATTGAATAAGTTCCCGGATTTCACCTATTCCAGCCGGATCAAGTCCGTTTGTCGGCTCATCGAGTATTAGAAGTTTCGGAAAAGCAACCAATGCCATCGCGATTCCAAGGCGCTGCTTCATGCCAAGAGAATATTGCCCCACTTTTTTATCCTTTTGATTTTCCAAACGGACAATTTTCAGAGCATCAAACACATTTTTGTCCGGTACATCTCGCAGGCGCTGCATAATACGCATGTTCTCTAGTCCGGTAAGATGACCGTAATAAGAAGGGGATTCGATAAGTGATCCTGTTTGACTCAGAATAAACTGACGGTTTTTATCGAACTCCTTGCCAAAGACAACAACTTGACCATCGGTAGGCTTAGCAAGTCCCAGAAGCATTTTAAGGGTGGTCGATTTCCCTGCTCCATTCGGGCCGAGAAAGCCATACACATCACCTTCGTATACAGCTAGATCCACCTTACTTACCCGATATGCGTCACCATAGCGTTTTGAGAGATTGTGCGTTGAAATAATCGTATTCATCGTCTTTTTCACTCCAATTTGATTTTGTACTCAGTTCTTATTCGTAATCACAGTGTAATGGTGCAACCCTTCTTCAACCTGACGATAACCTTACGACAACCTTAAATCATCAACATACGAGTGAATTTAGTGGAATCACAGACAGTACTTTGTATAATTAAAATGGGTGATTAACATGGAAGATTTAAAACACAAAAAAATACTCATCGTTGATGATGAGCATGAAATCCGCAATATGATTGATGGGTTTCTACGCAAGGAAGGCTTTACTCGTGTATATCATGCGGGGAATTGCCAAGAAGCTATCGCGATCTGCCTGGCGGACAAGCCAGCTATCGCAATTTTGGATATCATGTTACCGGATGGCGATGGTTTTACCCTACTCTCTTCAATACGTCGTTTTTCACAAATGCCGATTCTTTTTCTCTCCGCAAGAGGTGAGGATGAACACCGATTACTCGGGCTTGGACTTGGCGCGGATGATTATATGGTCAAGCCATTTTTACCACGTGAACTCGTTCTTCGTCTTTTAGTCATATTACGACGTGTATATGCTCCACCAAGGCATGAGCCACAACCCATATTCAAACTAGGAGAACATACTGTCGATCTTGAAGGCGCCGTGGTGCAATGTAGGGCAGGTGAGCAACCATTAACAGCCAAAGAGCATGCGCTACTTACTAAACTTTATGAAAACCGGGGGCGTATTGTCACGAGCGATGCTTTATGTCAATCGGTGTGGGGCGACGACTACTACGGTTATGAGAATACCTTAATGGTGCATATCAGGCGTATTCGGGAAAAAATCGAGACAACCCCTTCTAGCCCCGAACACTTGCTTACTGTAAGAGGACTTGGCTATAAACTGATCATGAAGGAGGAGTAACCATGGACGGAGCTGTCCGCATTTTACGACGCTTTGTAGGATCGACAATGATCATTTCTGTTTTCCTGCTCGTCCTCAATCTGATTACACTTGGAACATGGGTACTCAAAGGAATGAATGACGGGCCGTCTCCGAATAGCATTACTCAAGGCATAACGAAAAATCTTCATCTGGATAACGAAAGTTATTATTTAGATGCGGAAGCTGAAAAACTATTACAGCAAAACGATGCTTGGGCCATGCTGCTTAACAACAATGGAATTGTAAAATGGAGCTATGTCCTGCCAGATGAGCTGCCCCGTTTCTATTCCCTTACCGATGTAGCGAAGTTTTCTCGCAATTATTTATTGGATTATCCTGTGTATGTATGGGAGCATGGTGATGGACTTGTTGTCATCGGTTTTCCCAAAGACAGTGTCGGCAAATACCAATTTGGTTTTCCGGTTAAATGGATACGCGATATACCTTTTCGTTCCTTTGCTTTAGTCATTGGAAATATTGCTTTGGCCTTACTTTTATCACTCTTAATCGGTTCTCGTCTCATTAAATCTATAACGCCGCTTATTCGAGGAATTCATGCTTTGGCGGAGGAACAAAGTGCCCATGTCGAGCCAAAAGGAGTACTAAGCAGTCTTGCTACAAGCATCAACCATACATCCGCATTATTACAACAACAAAACGTTGCGCTTAAAGCAAGAGATGAAGCACGTTCTAACTGGATTTCCGGCATATTCCACGATATTCGTACACCACTGTCCATGGTGCTTGGATATGCAAGTGAACTAGAAGAAAGCGAAGTCGTCCCTTTAGAACAACAACAAAAGGCTAGTATTATCCGACAGCAGGGAGAAAAACTCCGCTCACTTATTAGTGACTTAAACCTTGTCTCCATGCTAGAGTACGAAATGCAACCATTAAACACAAAGATTATAAGGCTATCGGCACTCGCACGGCATGTTGCAGCAGATTTTCTGAACAATGGTTTGGATGAACGATTTTCCTTGGAACTCGACTTCACAAATGAGCATCTGAAAGTGAATGGTGATGAAAAGCTATTACTTCGCGCCATTACCAACCTCATACAAAACAGCATTACTCATAACGAGATAGGATGTCAAATATTATTGCAAACGATAGCTTTCCCTAACAAAAAGGTTTGTCACTTTATTGTATCTGACAACGGTAAAGGGGTTCCGTCAAGCGAGTTGCCCGATTTGCTAGAATTGCCGTACTCATCAACAAGAAAACACCCTATTCATAACGGACATGGGCTAGGGCTGCCGATGGTCGCAAGAATCGTTAAGGCGCATCATGGTCAGCTTACTTTAAAGAGCGATACTGGAAGAGGCATGAAAGCAACTATTGAATTTCCAACTGTGGAGGTTAGTGTATGAAAAATCAACAGTGACCATGGAAGCTCTCTATCCCTATGATCTCCGAAGCATCGAAGAAGCGCAAAGACTAATCTAGGAATTCATTTGCTTCTATAATGAGGAAGAGCATAATGAAAATTAAACAAGCTGACGCGGTGGAATTCCGACGACAGCTTGTTGTCTAGGGCTTTTTTCTTTCAATGTCTACGATTACAGGCTTACGATATTAGTTCTAATTCACCAAATTCGCGATTTTAATCGCAATTTCCTGAGATTCACCGATTACTCTGTAATAGATGCTATCCTTCGACCAAACGACATTATACTTCTTGTCGTTAGATTCTTCAATTTCTTACTCTAATACTAAGGCATATTCTCCGTTTTGCAGTTTAATTTTTCCTTGCAAGAACCCTCCCTCTTTACAAGAGGGAGGGTTTAAATTGATGCTTACATCATACCATTACTTAGTGTTGATTATGAAGCGCTGCAAACAAAGGAATCGTTTAGCTCTACTAAGTGCCATGATCTCGAGGTTAAGGGTTGATTCATTCAACTGTGCAAAATTAATAATCTGCATGGCTAAACACCAAAGGATAAAATGTTGCTGAACCTCTCAATAAACCGTATAAGTTTGCCCTGTTTGAGCACCTTCGACGCTTTTTCGGAAAGCTTGTGCTACCCTGCTGGCAGACACAGGTTCAAAGCCAGGAAAATAAGGACCATACTTTTCCATTGATTCCACTACAACATTAGGGCTTACATTGTTAATACGTATCCCACGAGGCATTTCAATAGCCGCCGACTGAACGAAACCTCTAATTGCTCCACCAGCCATCGCGGATGACACCCCGCCCAAGATTGGATCATCCATAATAATACCTGTTGTCAAAGTAAAACTACCTCGATCATTTACATGATTAAGTCCAAGTAAGACGAGATTTACTTGTCCTTTTAATTTGCTTTGAATAGCAATTTCATTATTTTCTGGAGTCAGTTCCAGAAGAGAGCCAAAATACGCACTCCCTGTTGTACTAATAACTGCATCTACTTTGCCTACTGCCTGATACATTGTTGTGATGCTTTCGGGGGATGTAATATCAACAGAAATATCCGCTCCATTTCGTCCTGCCGAAATAATTTCATGCCGCAATGCCAATTCGCTACGAACAGCACTTCCAATGGTACCCGTTGCACCTATTATAAGAATTCTCATTTAAAAAACCTCCCTGTACAGAAAAATATTATAATAGTTCTGATTTTAAGTTTATATGTTCTTTAAACAATTCCAACTATCTGCCCAAACTCATCTGCTTCAATTTGTTCAAGAATAGTTAGTAAAAAAGACTCCGCCAAGCTTTCTTTCATAATAACCTTTCTGGCATCATCAAATGTAAACCACTCCGCATGCTCAACTTCCTGATTTATTTGCAAACGTGTCTCATCTTGTGCCACAGAGACGTAATTTAACATCAATGTATTAGATCGTTCGAAGTACTGGCTTCGCATGTATTTGAATTCATCCACATGTAGTCCTACTTCTTCCTTCACCTCACGGATAAGCGTTTCTTCCGCTGTTTCCCCGCGATTGATATAACCAGCAAGCAAGATGTAATCCTCCATATTATATTGTCGGATCAACAGCACCTTGTTACGGTCTTTGTTTAGCACTGCTGTGCTAATCGCCGTACTAAAGATAGGAAAGCGATACACCTGACACTTATTACAATACGGGATCAGTCCCTCTCCTTCACATTCCTTGGAATGTAATTCCGTTCCACAAGCATAACAATACTTCATCACTCGTCCACCTGCATTCTCTGAAATGATAGTCCATTTTTATTATACTATTGTTGCGCCACAAGCTTAATAGACTTAAGTGTCCAAATTATTGATAACTAAAGAGATAAAGTCATTAACAAACATCTCCTGATGCTCCTGTCTTCTCGTACCTAGCAGAATAGAGTTCGCTGAAGAAATCCCCGGCACTTTCACTCTGGTGAGGATATCCCGCTTAAATAAAGGTTCAGCTACCAGGGAGGAAACAAAGCTTACTCCATATCCAGACATTACAGCATGAATCGTCTCATTCAGACCATTAAATTGCAATTCAATTTTGGGAGGCGTGATCCGCTGCTCCTGGCATAGCTGAAATAATCTTTCTCTCGCCGCACTCCCCTCTTCTCTCATAATAAATGGTTCAGACGCAATTTCTTCAAGTGTAACCTCTTGCAATGAATACTTGTGACCTGGTGCCACTACGAACAAATACTCATCCCTGTACAACTCTCTGAATTCAAATAAATCTGAATTGGCAAAGGATACCCCCATGTCACTATAGACCGCTACGTCCGCCTCAAAGTTGATTAATCTTTCAATAGCATTGTGAGAGTTGACCGTAGTAATATGTACTTCAACTTCACTGAATTTTTGCTTAAATAAAGAAGCCCACTTAGGAATGAGTACACTCGTAGCAAGATAATTTCCAGCAATCCTTAATTTCCCTTCAGGATAGTTATGATGGTCTTCGATTATATAACGAACCTGATCTTCGATTGAAAATAACTGCTCCAGCGGCTTAATCAACTTGTTCCCTAACGGAGTAAGAATCAGACCTCTGCCCTGAAGTTGTAATAATTTAATATTGTTGTCTTTTTCAAATTTGTGTATTTGAGCCGAAATGGCCGGTTGGCTAATATGTAGTTTCTCTGAAGCTTTAGTTACACTACCCGTTAACGCAACATAATAAAATAATCGAAGTACATGAAGGTTCAACTGTAACGCCACCTATATATTTAATTTATGTATATTAGATATTCTATATTATTAGTTTATATCCCTACACATTATACTAGTCTTACAATACGATTAGGAGGAATACTCAATGGAAACTACTTTATATTTGACCCGTCACGGACAAACCGAATGGAACTTAGTGAAAAAGATGCAGGGGCATAAGGATTCCCCTCTTACACAATTCGGTGTTCAACAAGCCCTATGGTTAGGAGAGCGATTGTCTACTGTTCCATTTGATGCTATATATTGCAGTTCGAGTCCCAGAGCGATAACTACGGCAGGTATGATATCTGGTAATCGGTCTACTGAGATCGTGAAGCTTGATTCACTTAAAGAAATCAACATGGGACTATGGGAAGGTCAGCTTATAGAACAAATCACACAAGATTTCCCTATTCAATTTGGTCAATTTTTCAATGAACCTCACTTATACCAACCCACTGGTCAGGGGGAGAGCTATAGTGAATTAATTAACAGAGCTCTTCCTGCAATCCAAGATATCCTGACGAAACATAAGGGCCAACAAGTGCTTATTGTAACTCACCGGATCACGTTAAAAGCTATTATGAGCTTTTTTATGAATAAACAGCTGCATGAAATCGGGACCATGCCCGACATTCACCCAACTGCTCTGTGTAAAGTTACTATTCATAATGACGTCCTCAACGTTGAGTTATATGGTGACACCGCTCATTACCGGGAATAATACACGCTTTCTTGGTTAATCTTTGCTCACCAGCATAACGATGGCGAGTAGGCATCTCGATAAGTCAATATCTGCAAGGGTTAAAGAGAGTATTCATAATTGACTCTTACCTTTCAGTGCTGATATCAATGTTATGGGAACGGCATACATCTTCTCATAGATTTCGAGCGATGATCACCTAACCGATAGCCCTTAAGCCGCAAGATTTTGCGGTTTTTTTCGGCTTAATCTCGAAAATCAGTGCTTGATTAATTTGTTAAGCCGATTACGATTGCATTCTACTAAAATCCCAGTCTTATAACGATCACGATTACGCGTGAAGTAATGCCTGCGTTGATAAGCTTTGACACGATTATGACGACCTTCTACGGTTGCATTCGTTCATCGACAACGACGGTAATTGACGATCTCATCTTGCCAATTGAACAAAGAGCTACCATTCGGCAGCCCTTTCATTATTGTGCTCTCGTGTCTCGGTAGTTAATTAGAAAAAAATTATAACACTAAGCATGTGCTAATACAGGTACACAGAATTTTGAGTTTTTATCCAAGAGAAAGTTAGCCTTAATAAAGAGCATATCGTCATTATTGTCCATCGGCTCATCCTGTGCGTTCTCAGTGAATTGATCAGGTGTGAAATGAAAATGAATATTTTCCGTTTGCTCATTAGTAATACGATTAAGTAAACTATTTACATTAACATCACCTTGACTAACTACATCATACAGATGAAGGGTATGACCATCGTGTTGATAGACGATAATAGCGTCGTCCTCTTGTGAGTAATATATTGATTCGGGGATTACTTTTATTGCGTGAAACATAAAGATTCCTTGATTATTGCTAACACCAAATTGTTCTGAAATAGGTCTGCGGGACATCACCATTCGTTTGATTAATGCCAAGTCTTCTTCATTGGAACCATTCAGCTTGCGTAAGGTGGAATCCTCTTTTGGAGTTGGGCTAAATTTAAGTATGAATTGCGATTCACCAAAGGATTCAAAACCAAATTTCGGATAATAATCAATCGCAGTGCTATTAGCGAATAAGAAGAAGATATCACAATCTTGCTCGTAAATATCTAGAACATGATTCATCAACGCTCTAGAAAGCCCTTTCCCTCTGAAATCGGGATGAGTCATAACCGTTCCGATTTGAATCGCTTTCTTGTTCAACCCATTAATCACTACGTCCATTTTGCTGACAGAAACATTAGCAATGACTACATTATCTCTAAGTAATGAATAGCAGATATAACGATCATCCCAGAAACCTTTCTGATACCAATCTTCAAAATAAAAATCAAAAACTAAAGTCGTTAGTAGGTTCAAACTATCTCTGTAAGCCTTATTATCTTTATAATCGGAAACTAGGTCTATCCCAACTTCTATATTTTCATTAGAAAACACAACTATTCCCCCTACAAGTTTTATGACATACAAATTCTAGTTTACCATTAGGAGTTGTATTACTTAAGATAAATAATAGGTATAAATAAACTATCGGGGATAATAATCGAAATATTCCATTCAAAGAAAGGGATTTACTTTGAACACGATAAAGGTACTATGTATAGGCGCGTTACTCTTGAGGATGTTCCCCAGTGTGTCACTCGCTAACGAATCGACTAATCCACCAATCGACCCGCCCCCGGTTCAGATTGAACAGTCCCTCCCAGAATCACACGAACAATTTCGTGAGCATATACTTGAAGACGCTATCTTCACATTACTTCGAGATAACCGTTCAAGTTGAAACATTCACAGGTCCACACAATCCCCCAAATCACGAAATAACTTTGACAGTAAATAATGAATCGCTCGACTGGAAACTAATCAGAAGTAGTTCACGATATCCACGATTACAACGTCCGAGACAATGCCGTCAATTGTTGCATTCCTTCACGTAGTAAGGCCTCATTTGCGAAAGAAAAACTGAGACGGATCCATGAGTTCGACTCTCCCAGTGGATCACATATTTCTCCTGGAACAAAGCTGATCGACTGCGTTATGCTTTTTCTAAAGAGTGCTTCTGCCGTTATATCTCCCGGTAACTTAACCCACAGATTCAGTCCTCCCTTTGGAGCCGTCCACTCCCAGCCTGCCTTAGCAAGCTCTTCCTCCATAATCTCTTTATGAACCTGAAGCGCAATGCGCAACTTGGCGAGATGCCGCTGGAGTCGCGGTGAGGTGTAATAATGTAGGAATATTTTCTGATTGAGTTGCGGAGTACCGTTATCCGCCAAAGACTTGGCCTTGATTAACTGCTCCATGAACGGATAACGGCATGCTACAGCACAAATTCGTAGACCCGGTGCAACATACTTACTGAAACTACTGATATAGACCACCCACCCTTCCGTGTCATAAGCGAATAAAGGTAAGGGCGGTTCCTCATCAAAATATATATCCCTGAACGGATCATCTTCTACTAGCAGACAGTGGTAGCGCTCCGCCAATTCCACCAACACTTTGCGCTGCCATGCCGGAACCGTATATCCGGTAGGATTGTGGTGGGTCGGATTCATATAGAACATACGTGGCTTATGCGTGCGCATGAGCGTTTCTACTTCATCCAAGTCATATCCTTCTGGCGTGATTTGAACTGGAATAAGGCGCGCTCCTTGTCTACGAAAAATATCCATCGCTACGCTATATGTCGGTCGCTCAATTAACACGGTATCCATGGGCCCGAGCATCATTTGCGCGATCAGATTAATGGCCTGCTGCGCACCTGAAGTGATTAGTAATTCCTCCGATGATAGTTGCAACCGATGATGCTCACTGTAATGTTGGCTCAGCGATTCCCGGAGCTCATCATCCCCCTGTACCGTGGCATATGTACCCATGACCTTAGGATACATATCAAATACTTTCTTAACATAATCCGACAAATATATATTTGGCAGCAGATTGGGATCAATCAATGCCTGTGAGAACTGATACTTCGCAGGCATTCGATGAATATCGGAAAGCTGATTGGATAGTGAGTATGAGGAGACGACGCCATCTTCAACCTCTTCAGAAGATACGCTATCCGCCGACACGTAATAACCCGATTTGTCCTTTACATATACTTTGCCATCCTCAGTTAACACTCTATATGCCTTAAACACCGTCAGCCGGTGCACTTTGAATTCTTCTGCAAGCAGCCGGATCGACGGCAATTTGTCATGGGCTCTCCATTCACCCCGCTCCATACGGTTCAAGATGTTGTCAGACACTTGCCGGAACAACGGTTGGCTTTGCTCTACTCCCGTCGCTTTTTTCATAATTCCACAACACCTCTCCGCAATAACCTATTTACATTATTGTACACGATTACGCCCACAATCTGTTCTATTATATACAATCTGTTCTGTCCTAACCCTTATATGATTAACGAACAACTTTTAAAGGGGAAATGAACATGATTCTTTTAGCTTACGGACTTGTATGTCTCATCTTTGGTACGACATTTCTAGCAATCAAAATTGGAGTAGACGCCGGTGCGCCTCCCTTCTTCTCAGCGGGGCTCCGTTTTTTTCTAGCTGGTGCTATTATCTTCCTATGGATGGTATGGAAACGTAAGGCAAGCTTCTCCCTACTATTACGGAAAGAGATGATATTTACCGGGTTAACATTAACATTTGGAACTTTCTCTACCCTGTACTGGGCTGAACAGCATGTATCTTCAGGACTCGCTGCGGTGTTATCAGCTACTGGTCCGATTATGATTTTACTTCTACAAACGACTCTTCTTCGTCAAAAAGCTCCATTATACTCGATATATGGTTGTATCATCGGATTCATCGGCGTGTCGCTACTCGTTCTGCCCAATTTGTCGATGGAATTCTCTTCGTTATGGCTCATCGGTTGTGTCGCCATATTGATAGGGGAATGCTTCTATGCAACAGGAACACTCTATTCTAAAAAAGTAATCAACAGCATGTCCGAAGTATCGCCGATCGCAATGAATGCCTCACAAATGATGTATGGCGGAGCGTTGTTGTTCATTCTATCTTTGGCCACCGAAGATGTGCATCCAGAATTTCTTCTCTCTTTCAAAACAGCAGGTTCCCTGCTCTACTTGATCGTGATCGGTTCCATGGTCGGACATACCTTGTTCTACTGGCTAGTAGCCAAGACGAACCCTGTCTTCCCTTCCACCTGGCTTTATATTTCTCCTCCGATTGCTGTCGGGGTAGGCGTACTCTTTTACAATGAGACCATCTCTTGGATCACACTTCTTGGTGTAGTCACGATCATTGCTGGAACCATCCTTGTGAACGCGGGCGCATTGAGGCAATTGATATTAAAGCGAAGATCAAGAACTCAATCATTCATCAAAGAGAGTGTTCATTAGAATTTCCCATAGGGTATACACATCAAAAACACCGAATCGCCAGCGATCCGGTGTTTTCTTATTTAGTTCTGTTAGTCTTCTTCGTCAGTCTTAAGGTATGAATCTCAAACTTTTATCCCATTTCCATTTATTACGTGGTAAACTATGGGCATTAAAACCATAGCTAATGGCAGTCATACTGCCCAAGCAATTTATTACAAAGGAGTGAGGGAGATTATGGATCAAATCGTAATCAAACAACTTGAATTTGTACGCCAAATTACAATCAATGCTGTTAAGGAAATGTCAGAAGAAACGCTGGATATCATTCCTGAAGGGTTTAATAACAATGTGAGATGGAATTTGGGACATATTTACTTGATTCAAGAAATCTTTGCATTTCATTTTTCTGGTGAGCCTGTGCAAATACCTGAAAACTTTAAGCGATTATTTGCAAAAGGTACAAAACCAGCCGATTGGAACGAGGAACCTCCAACCCTTGAGGTATTACTTGAGTTGCTTACTGAGCAACCCAAACGTATTCAGGAATCTTTACACAATCGCTTAGCCGAACAAGTGAAAACACCATTCACAACAGGTAGTGGTATAACTTTAAGTACAATAGGAGAATTCCTAAACTTTTCAATCTATCACGAGGGAATGCACTATAACACGATAAATATACTTAAACGATTCGCAGATAAAAGCCTATAAACACATGGATCTATCGCATTTATAATGACCATACAAGTGACAATATTTTACTTTTTTTAATTTATGTAAGTATACTCATCCTATCACCGCAAAGCCGCATAGTTATGCGGTTTTTATTTGCGTCAATTTCTTTATTCTAGGAACCCCTATTCGCACTCACACCCAGCCCATGAGGATGGCGAAGATCGGCAAAGTGAGCGTGGCATCATGGGAATGCTAAAATAAGCAACTGCTTTAGAAATGGAAGCTTGTTCAAAATAATAAATACTATCGTTCGATTCAACCATGGCTTCGTAGCAGAACTTTTTTGTTTGAGTAGTGAGTCTATTCGAAAAATTGTCTACATAAACTTAAAAGCCAGAAATAATAATATAAAAGGAGATTAACATGTCAAAAAATCATAGAGGCAAAGGTTTAAGCAAATTACCATCCAGAGGAAGAGGAACATGCCCTATTTGTAAGGCAGAGCGAATCAAATTATTATATGTAAGTGTACAAGATGATGGTAATAAACTAACAGTATGCAAGAGATGTCAAAACAAAAAAATCAGTGCTTGATGTATGCAGATGCTTGAACGTAATGTTCGGGCATCTGTATTTGATTTTCAATCACGATCATAGAAATGATTAATAACAAAAATCCACTAATTTAACGAGTGATAGTGAATTATATTATAGTAATCCACACCATACTCAAAGTATGATGTTTTTATATAATTCTAGGAGTGTGAGCTACATGATAACCAAATGTTTTGTTCCATTTCCAACATTAGAAACTGAAAGATTGATCCTTCGATTCGTTGAGGATACCGATGTGGAACACTTATACGAAATACTAAGTGATGCCGAAAACGCCAAATTCGATTATTTCCACCCGTTAACATCAATAGAGCAAGCACAGAAATTTATAGATCGATTTAAGAAAGAATTAGAAGACAATGAAGAAATCACTTGGGGGATTGTTTTAAAAGAAAGCAATACATTTATCGGAACTTGTTGCTTCGGAAATTTTGACGATGGAGCTAGAAGAGTAGAAATTGGTTATAATTTCGCGCGAGCACACTGGGGTAAAGGTTATGCAACTGAAGCACTGTCAGCAATTATTGATTATGGGTTCACCTCTATGAATCTTAATCGGATTGAATCTACAATAACACCTGGTAATGATGCATCTGTTAAAGTATTGAGCAAACTAAATTTCGTTCATGAGGGAATCGTAAGAGAACGAGATTTGATCAAAGGAAAATTAGAGGATGGCATCATGATGTCCATTCTTAAGAGAGAATATCCATTGAAATAACGTTAACTGCGCTCAATAAATCAGGCCGACCAAAGACATTTCTTGGTCGGCCTGCTCATTTATTTCTGCATAAATACCATATCTGATCAGACAGTTACTTGATCATTCTCGATGTTCATCTTTTTCCTACGCAATAATACGGTGATCAAATAGATTCCGTATACCAAATATATAATATTTAATATAGAAACAGCCATAAGTTCTTTATCAACGATATCACTGCTCGTTAATTGAGCAAATGTATCGAACATAAAATGAAATGCGATCAAGGGAATAATGTTGTTTGTCGTTTCTATAAGCAGAGCAAGAATAAGACCGATTAGAAGCGCATTGATGACTTGCAGTAAGGTAGATACCAAATCCTTTCCGCTTAGCGCATTTGCCATATGTAGAATACCGAAGAATATAGAAGAAAAGACGATGTAAAAAACGGGCCCTTTGGACTGTAGCTTTTCTCTAATGATCCCTCTGAAAATCGATTCCTCCGTATAGCCGACAAGTAAAGAAAAAATAATAACAAGTATAATTTGAGCTACCGTAAGTTCAAAGTTGAAGCCCCCCATGATCGGCTGAACAAGCACTATAATAAGCAATGGAATATAATAGAGCGTTACCTTTTCTTTGCGGATATTTATTTTGTTAAAACCAAATATTCCAAACGACCGATCCCTTTTTCTCATGTACAACGTAACCATCACTGCCATTATCAAAAATGCACAGCCTTGGGCAATCATGATGCCTGTGTCTTTTAAACCTACTATCGTCGCGACAGTCGATGCCACTGCAACCAATAAGGTTAGCAAAATCCCAAACATGATTGAAAATAAAATCGGATGTCCTTTGGTTACTTTTTCTTTCATCGATTTCTCTCCTCTTATATCATGCATATTTTGTTACCTCAAACCACACCCAAATAATCTATTCAAAGGCGGGTTACGAACTATCCATAAAAACACAGCGAGCCATTAACCTATAATTGATTGTAATTTGCCACCCACGATATTCAATAGCTCAAGAAACCCTTCAAATGCGTACGTGAAAGTACCAGGAATATTAAACAAGTCAAAATCAGGGTTTCTTAATGAATATCCAAGAAATAATGAAAAAGATAATCCCAATATAACAATTAAAGTGTTCTTTACTGCTACCTTCATATTACACCTCCAATTCCAGGAATATTATACCATAATAAATATAATTCACTATCATGAAACATAAGATAAACTAAGCAATTCACTTCTATTGTATGCATGTTGTAAAATGTAAATATCATGAGTCATTTTTACTGAATACAAAAAAAGACTACTTGAACATAAAGTAGCCGTGACATAATCATTAGAAGCAATTCGTTGTTGGTTTCAAGCAAAACGCTAACTAAGTTTACTTTTGATCACAAAATTGCGTACTTTCATCCATTTTCCTGAAACAAATTCATCAATCGTTCCCGTTTTCGGTCTAACACAAAATCGATGTTGTGTCCCTCTATCAAACCCCGAGGCTTCATAAATTAAGCTATCACCTATTTGTTCCTTATAATACACCTGCTTCAATCCCAACCTATTCAACATTTCAATCTTTACTTTCTCAATATATGTGCGTGAATATACCTTAGACATATGTGTTCCTCCTAGTAGTGGTAGTCATATTATATAATCAATATTAAGAAATCAACAATAGATTATGAATCACTAAGGAGACCTTAGGAGGTAAATATATATTGGAACAAGTTGAATCAGATCAATTTTAGGTCATGATAGCGCCCCTGCCACTAACAGGAGTAGAGAAATTTAATGAATAGGAATGTAAAGTTTTGTAAAGCTAGTTCTTGCTATTCCAGACTTCTGAAAGTAGCTCACCATTTATGCTCACACCCGCCAGTGCACCCAAAGATGCGGCTGTAACCACCAGATGCATTTCCGATGCTACATCTCCGGCACTATAAATACCAGGTACGTTCGTTTTACCAAACTCATCGACGATGACAATCCCTGCTTCTGTGGTCTGGCACCCTAATGCTTGCGGTAAGTCTGATCCTGTTACAAGCTTCGGTGCAAAGAAAATCCCTGTACATGGAATGACCGTTCCGTCCTCCAGTACTACGCTCTGCGCCATGCCATCGCTAGATTCGATACGTTGGATTGCTGCGTCAAATGCTGGAATGTTATGTTGCTTAATCTCTTCGCGTTGTTCATTCGTCCATTCATCAGGTCCATTGGTGCAGATTGTATATTGGTCTGTCCACCCAGCTAGACTTTTTGCCAAGTGTATCGCTTTCTCTCCATGAACAATCAAGACTAGTGGCTGGTCTCGTAATTCCCAACCATCACAATAAGGACAGATAAATGCGCTAGTACCATATACATCTGTCAACCCATCAATATTCAAGGGGAGGTCCTTCATCCCTACTGCAAAGAGCAGCTTTTTACTCCTATAGGTCGTTGCCTGTGCGGTCGTAATTTGGAAATCACCATCGGTTCCCGTGATCGTTACAGCCGTATCCTTCACAAATTGAACAGCGGGATAAGCCTTAATCTGCTCCATAGCAATTCGCCGTAATTCCCTTGGACTGATACCATCTCTGGAAAGCAAACCGTGAGACTCACGAGTAACCCGATTACGCGGACGCCCTTCATCAATAACCACTACGCTTTTTCTTGCCCTTCCTAACACAAGCGCTGCATTCACCCCCGCAGGTCCGCCGCCAATAATCGCTACATCGACATGTTGCTCCATAATAGCCATCCTCCAGGTCCTTCATTATCCATAATTAAATCACTAATAGATATTACTACTGTCTACTGACTCGTTACTATTAAACTGTGCCCAGTTCCTACTGGATCGTATGCTTCAATGCTTCTGTAAGTACTGTTGCATACTGCCGTTCAGCACCGTTCATACCCCATTATCGGATGCTTACTAATCTTTATCCTTGCACAAAAAAAAATTTATAATCATATTTATTCATAATTATTTCAAGGTTATCCTTAACTCTTGAGCTGTTAGATATTTGGAAGTAACAAGGATATAAATCCTCTAATCCTCTAAGCAGCAAAAAGACACTAACGAGGGGGTTTATTGAAGTGATAAGAAGAGCATAATAATCAATAATAGCTAGGCACTGGATATAATGTTACACATTTTATCTATTATAAAAAGGGATAGAGTCATCAGATTACATCTGATTCTCTATCCCTTCTTCCCTCATGATTTACAATTACATTATGAATTGATTGTCAGAAGTAAATAAAGTATTAGACTGGAAAATAAAGTACTAGACTCGGAGAATAAAGTTGTAGACTGACCAACCGTGGCCGGCTCGAGCAAGCTGCAACGCTCGCTCCGAATTCTTCACGATGAAGCCTGGCTTCCCGATCGGTGGCTTGTTACTTGATGAATTCCTAAAACGTCTTCAGACCATAAAAGAGGACGGAATAAGAATTGTCACGATTGATATGGAAGTTGAAAATATTGAGCGAAAAAGCGAAGAGGTTTTGTTTGACTTCATCATCCATACTTTTTTCGAAGGGGAGTGTTCGGAAGAGTGGGTTTATCAAAAGATGGAAGCTGCACTTAAGACATCTCTAGTTCCTTTTAATTGGATGAAGATTGGCAGATAGGTTCTTTGGGAGAAATGAATTTCTGCCATTTAAAATACAGGCCCTAAAATCTCCCGCATGATAGTTTTATAACATCAACATAATAGGCGCAGCTTAACTCCTTTAAAAGAGAAGAGGCTGCGCTTTTTCGGATAAATTTCGCAAATAAATCGGTCATTCTTGAGCGATGCATTGTTGAGTGCTATAAATTGGTTTAAACAGTAATAATGTATTTAATTGTGTGAATACTGACATAATCTGTTATAGTAATTTATAGAAGGATTTAGGCACATTTAATAGAACGCTGGCCAGCATTCACATCTTTAGAGACTCCTTCTCTTAGTCTCTCAATAGAAAGGATGAATGTAATGAAAGCGAAAAGGTTAACGATATTAATGCTCTCTGCTGTAATGCTCTTCATGTTTACTTCAATTGCAAGCGCTACCACTTATTTAAACCAAACAGATATTCGTACTGGTCAAGGATCTTTAAAAGTTTCTGGTCAGGTGTATGTTGATGGAGGTGGAGTCGTAATAGCTCAGGTTTATCGTACCGTAAACGGTGTAGACGAGTATGTTAAAATGGGTTCAAATGTTCTCAGCCCTCCTAGCGGAGGCTCAGGCACAGTTATTTTCAACTTTACTATAAATGACTTGCCGCAAGACACTTATAAGATTAAATACTCCTACGGCGGCAATCTATCGCACCTCAACATTAACAGCTATTTTTTATAGCTTTTAGAACAAAAAACCTCCTTTGTAGATTGTTTACATTGGCGGTTTTTTTTCCAATTGAGCAATTGAAAAATTAGCATAAGCCTAGCTTCGCGATCGGCGCACCGGCTACAGCGGCCGACTCAAGCAGCTACAGCTCACGCTACGGGATTCTTCACGAAGAAGCCTGGCTTTCCGATCGCGCCGGCAACGGAGTCCGGCATGAGCAGTCTAAAACTTTATTTTCTTCGTACAACACTGACATGTGATATATGCATGAACGAAAAAAAGATGGGTAACACAAAGCGTAGCTAACACTCTGCATTACTCATCAATTTATAAAATGTGTAACATGATATATAACATGTTATTTTTATAGGTTAAGATGGGCTTCTGTCCCCTTCAATATTACAGAGTATTAGTGTCTTTAGTGGTATTAACCACGAGTATCATTCGGGGAGTATGTTACCTTCTTCAAAGTTGTACTACATTTATTAAGTTCAACTTCTGAACCCTTACGACATCGCCAACATCGCGTGCATATCTTCCTCGGCAGTGGTAATCAACTTCAATCCAAAAGTCTCTACGAGAACATCCAGTACGCCAGAAGAGATGAACTCAGGTGGCTTCGGCCCGATACGAATGTCCTGAATACCGAGGCTGAACAAGCCCAGCAGGATGGCGACCGCTTTTTGCTCAAACCAAGACAGCACGATGCTGACGGGTAGCTCGTTCACGGTACAGTCAAAAGCATCTGCCAAGGCCATCGCAATTTTCACAGTAGAACCGGAATTGTTGCATTGTCCAAGGTCAATATAACGCGGAATGCCGGTGTCTCCCACAGTGCCATAATCTACGTCATTAAAGCGGAATTTCCCGCAAGAAGTGGTTAAAATGACAGTATCGTTCGGCAAGGACGTCGCCAACTCACGGTAATAATTGCCGCCTGGACCCGGCGCGTCGCAGCCTGCAATGACGAAAAATCGGCGGATATGCCCGTCTTTGACAGCCTGAATGATCTCGGGAGCGAGTCCGATCACGGTCTCATGGTGATACCCAGTCGTGAGCACCTGTTCTGACTCTATATCTGCCGCAGGTAGCGATAAAGCACGCTCAATCAGTGGGGAGAAATCGTCATCCATGATCTTCTCGACACCTTCAAGCCCCGCTACTTCATAAGAGAAAAAGCGATCCGCATATGTGCCTTTAATCGGCATTACACAATTCGTGGTCGCGAGAATCGCACCTGGAAACTTCTCGAAGAGTCTACGCTGATCGTACCAAGCTTTGCCGATGTTGCCTTTCAGATGCCCGTACTTCTTCAAAGCAGGATAACCGTGAGCTGGCAGCATTTCCGAGTGGGTATAGATGTTGATGCCCTTTCCCTCCGTCTGCCGCAGCAATTCCTCCAATGCATACAAATTATGTCCTGTCACCACAATACACTTGCCTTCAATTTTATTCTGGCTAACTGTGATCGGCTGTGGAATGCCAAAGCGATCCGTATGCGCGCGATCCAGCACATCCATGATTCGCACAGCTGCATCTCCGACCTTCATCGCCATCTCCAGATGCTCTTGCACATTAAAATTGGAATTGGTCAATGTCATGTACAAAGCTTCGTGGGTGATTCGATCCACCTCGGGATCGCTATATCCTAGTTGTCTGGCATGTGTCGCATAGGCTGCAATGCCTTTTAACGCAAAAATCATCGTGTCCTGTAGACTAGCTATGGTTTCATTCTTCCCGCATACCCCAACCACAGTACATCCGCCATTCGGTGTCTGTTCACACTGGTAACAAAACATATTGGTTTTCCTCCCTATATAGATAATCATTCATTATCCACAGCGTAACAGAGCCCCAAACCTACTGGTGTGATTACAAACACAAAACTTTGGAACGTTATTTGTCCATTACCCTGGTTAACTATAGGTTTCTTCACTCTTTAAGATAATTTATCTTCAACGTATCTAATGATATTGTTAACTGTAGTTAGATCATAAAGAATATAGTCCTTATCTTGAATTTCAATTTCGAATTTCTTTGAGATATCAATGATAATTTGTACATATGAGATTGAGTCAATACCTGATAAATAATCAAGATGATCATCGTAGTACTTTTCAAGTACAATGACATTGTGTTTTTTGAATATTTCAATGATTAATTCTTCAACCGGAGCTTTCATGAAATCACCTCGTATAATTAATAAATGACAACCACATTTTTTTCTCATCACCAATTAACTGTGTCGCTTTAGTTCGGATTAATTCCAAATCGATATTTTTATCTTCAGAAATGGTTTTACTGATAAATATAAATTTTATGGACTTCCAACCATTCTGAATTTTTTTGATACTTGTCTCCAAATCTTTATGAACCACTTCATCTATCAAGTTAAATTCATATAAAGACTGAAATAAGAACTCATTTCCCTTATGGCGACTACTAATGATATTGATTCCAATTAAAGAAATGTCGATATAATCATTAAATTTAACCATATCTTTTATATCCCAAAGATTGTCAAATGTGAAAGAATCAAGTTCAACTACTAAACGTTCAGCATTACGTGAAACTTCATCTATACTTAACCTATAGGGTTCAACTTGTTTTTGAAGATGATAAATGTATACATGAGGTCGTTTATAGCTTGGGTACACCATTGCATCAGAGTTATTAAATGCTGTTATGAGTCTCTCCTCGGGAATCAGATGCGTTCCATACCCATTCGTATCATCATCTAATACTTGATACATTTTTGTTTCAGGATCATAACCCTGAATAATAGAATAATGACTCATATGAAATTTGTTCCATGCGACATTATTAGGTAACCAATAAAATAAATCTACATTAATTCTAAATAATTGCTTTTTATCAATTAGTTCGTGTAGTTCAGTTAAGAATTTTTCCTTGTCTCTGAATTTATAAGAAGTTTCTTTCTTGATCACCTGTTTTAATACAAATTTTCTCCATTTTTTTTCATAGTTCAGAACATTAATCGTTGGAGATTTGAATAAGGGATCTATGGCTGCTCCCCACACTTTGTAATGATAGTTATTCATATAAGCAGCATATCTATAACTAGGATCCTTATGAATAGCAATCGTAAATGCAGAATTAAGAATACAATTCATCCAAAATTCGTTATATGGTTTAAGCTCCATTGAGTATTGCATTTAGTGACCACTCTTTCTTTACGATGTCATATATCCAGAAAAATAGTTTGCGATTATATGGAAAAATAAAATCTGATAATATATAAATATATCAAATTTATTATACAATGGTAATTTTTACTATCATAGTTAATATAACAACAATTTGTTATAATTATCAACTATTAATTACAATAAACGACATATGTACACCAAACACCCATCCTTGAAACAATGGCTTTACCACAATAAAGCAGGCCGACCAAGGTCATCTCTTGGTCGGCCTGCTCATCTTTTTCATAAACACCACGTTTAACTAAGCATATACTTGGATGTTTATCTTTTTCTTATGCAATAAAAATGAAATAAAAGATAAGATTCTCATGCTAGAAATAGAATTGTCCATATTACAATCACTATTCCAGTGCTACTATAATCGCATAAATATAACTTTAACGCATACATCCCATTATGCTCATCACCTAAATCTATTTGGTCTTGATTGGCAACGTATAGTATCCAAATGCAAGATCAAGTAAAGCACTAGCTTCTTGACGAAGTAAAGGTTGTTTAGAGCGGAAATCGACGGAACCATCCGCTTTTACTTTTGTATCTGGATCTACAATACCTTGAGAAACTAGTGCGGTGATCGCTTTAACCGCCCAAGGATCCGTGTTACCCGTCAGCTTAATATCCGTTGCGGGTTCGGCTTGTTTTAGATTTTGAATCATAACCGCTGCGATTTGTCTTGTAATTGGGGCATTACGATCAAATCCAGGTATGCCTTTTTTCGTTAATTCTTTATTCGCCCTAATGTAATCAGGAATTATCCATCCGTGGGCAAGAATAAGGGTATCCATAAACTCGCCTTGGGTCACTTTGCCAAGCGGGTCAAAATTGTTGCCTGATTTAGCACTTATCACATCCAGCGAATGCAGATTGTCGATGTAGGTTTTATATACGCTGTCATCAGGTACATCTGCGAATGCTGGCTTCGGATGAACTTTGCGTGCATCTGAAACAAAATCAAGGCTATTTGGATTTGTATAATAGAAGTATTCTATCTGACCTTTATGATCCTTCTTAAAAGCCAGTTTGTTACCAGATTCATCTTCAAACAATAGCGGGTTAATCATTTTTAACGTATGTTTGCCGCTAGCTCCTGTCTCCATAAGCAGCTTCCCATCTGCATATGTAAAGTTAGTTTTCAAGAAATAGAATCGGGTGTTCTGGTAAGATCCAACGTATTTAGTCGCATCTGACTCACTCAGTGGGATGTAAGTCTTTTTCTCTGGGGCTCTCTCGTCAGGGAAATAGTGATCCATGAAGGCTTCATAAACTTCTAAACTCATCATCGTATCATTGTTGTAGGACATGTAAAAAGCGGTATTTTTCTCTGGCAATAATACGATCAAAGATTGATGACCAGGCAGGCTACCTCCCTTGAGGACGACATGATGACCATTCATAAGATCATTACGATACCCTTCAAATCCTCCAACCGTCGTCATAGGAAGTGATTTGTCGGCAAACACCGAGTAGGTTTGCATCTGCTTTGCTGTTTTCTTGCTAATAATTTTCTTCCCTCCAACTGTCCCCTGTTGTTGAAACATGATCAAATACTTGGCCATGTCATCTCCTGTTGAAAGGATACTACCATGGCCCCCATCGGTTGGCGCATGTCCAAATGCCGGATGAGGTTTGCCATCTGGATCATAGTGCGTGGCCATTCTTGATAGAAGTTCTGGGGTGAAACGAACACTAGTAGAACCCATCCCTAACGGCTTGAACACGTTCTTTTCCATATACTGGTTGAATGGGATACCACTTACGGTCTGTACCGCATAACCAGCGAGTAGAAAAGCATAATTATCATAGGTGTAAGCCTCTCCAGGCGTCCGAACGACCGTCGGCATATGCTCCGTCATATACTGCCTCATTGGAATGTCTTGATACACCATTTCGGGTGATATATCGGTTGATATATCCGGATAATCAAATCCAGTTGTGTAGGTCAGCATATCGTACATGGTTAACGGTTTATTCGTTTTATTAGGTACTTTCATGCCACCAAGATACTCGTTGATATTGTGCTTAAGATCGATCTTTCCTTTTTCTGCAAGCTGCAAGGCCGCTAAGGCGGTAAATGTCTTCGAAACGGAAGCGATTTGGAAGACGGTATCTTTATTTACAAGTGTTTTCTTTTCCTTATTGGCATAGCCATACCCTTTATTTACGAGCACTTTGCCGTCTTTGACGACTACAAAATTAGACCCGTTCACATTGTATTTCTTCATTTTTTCCGCAAACACAGGATCCATGAACGCCTGAATTTCTTTTGAATTTATAGGGCCTTTCGAGCTTACCTTAGTTGTTTGCTTATTAGATACGGTTTTGTTAGGTGCTGCACTGGCTTCCAGCGCTGTAAAAGTTGTAAAAACAGTTGAAGATAATAGTAGAGCCGCAAGAGTGAGATTAAGAGTCGTTTTTTTCATAGCTTTATTCTCCTTTAAATGGTTATTAGTATTTTTCGTTGATCTCATTCTGATACGGGTTAAAGACTGTTTACGGTTCCCCCTTCCAGCGTGTGTATTGAATGGATAACACTTTCTCAGTATCACAATATGGTTGTCATCCTAACAAGTTACCTTCTGTCACCTCTTTAACTTTTGGCTCCATATCAGCTTATTTACATGTCATATGACATTTTGACACTAGTTAATATGAGAGTTGGAAAGCTAAACTACGGTTGATTATATAGGCCCCAACAAACATTAGAGAGGTGTAATAAAATTGAAAAATCGAATTGTATGTAACATGCAAAACATGGCATTCTTGTTACTCACTTTCACTACGGGATTGTTTTATTTTTGTTTTTATCTAGTCAGCCTTATGTTAGGTGTAAGCTTGTCTTTTACAGTAATAGGGATTCCATTGCTTACCTATGTCATGCGTTCTACACAAACATTCGTACGATATGAACGTATTCAGACAAAGATTTATACGGATATCTCCATAGAGGCCTATGAAGGAAAACAACCAATAGAAGGTTCGCTTTGGATGCAAGCTAAAGAAGAACTTCTTGATCCTCGTAACTGGAGAGCGATTCTTTGGTTGATGCAGAAACTGATTGTTGGGTTAGTGTGTCTTATCTGTGCAGTTATCTTGTACATCGTGCCTATAACATTAATCTTAACTCCTTTCCTAATGCCATTTGAAGGAATTTACTTCATGAATATGCCTATAGATACATTGCCAAAATCTCTGCTTATCATGGTTGTGGGAATTATCCTTGCTATCTTTGGATCATGGTTGGGAAATCGTATCGTAAGAATGATTGGAAATTATACTCGTCTTATGATCAAAGCGATTAAAGGATAACCTGCTTAAATCCCTCCATGCTTAGGCACAATAATGTTAAGTGCATGTGGGGAGAGTTTGTTCTATAATAGTTAGGGTTCATTAGGTTGAAGTTTGAAAGAGGTGACTGACTTGTTTGATATGGTCAAGCAGTGGTTCTGGTATGACTGGATTTTGCTATTATTTAGACTTATATTCTCTGTTTCCCTCATTCTAACTATGGTGGAATTTCAAGGAGGATTGACGCTACCTTTGTGGGGAGCAATTTCTTGGGAAATCATCGCTTTTTCTGTGCCTTGGTTTTGTTTGCTACTCAACTATAAATATTATCTCGTTACGGAAATGATCCTTTCCGGTGGAATAAGTTTGTATCTGAGTTTTTTATTTCCTGAAGCTTATCTTACCTTTTTGATGCCTGCATTCATGATCGCAGCGAATAGTGCCAAGAAATCCCATCGTTGGTCAGGTCCTATTACCATCCTTGTTATTCCAATATTGATCAGTATGGTCTCACGTCAGAGTACGCCTTGGTTAGTAATTGTACACACAGGACTGGCTTATGCGTTAGGTTTTGCCTTTCATCTACTCGTCGTTAATCATCGGCAAAATGAAATTATTCGCGACCAGAATACCGTATTAGAACAGTATGTATCCCAAATTGAACGCGTAACGATCCTCGAAGAGCGAACCCGACTCTCCAAGGACCTTCACGATACAATAGGACATTCATATACGTCTATCATCATGGGTATGGAAACATTACGACTCGAATTAGTTACAGACGTAGGCCAAGATAAACTCGATTCTTTGCTACACTTAGCGCGTAAGAGCATAGATGAAGTCAGAGGGTATGTTCATCAGATGGAGTCGCCGCAAGACAGACTGCCGTTGGTTGAGTCATTACAACAACTCATAAATGAGTTTCAGGCTAACTCCAACGTCAACGTTCGCTTTAGAAGCTTTGGGGAAGAATCTGCAATTCCAAGACAGGTTCAAATGACCTTTTATCGCTGCTTGCAAGAATCGTTAACGAATGCAGTGCGTCATGGCCAAGCAACAGAAATTGGAGTATCCCTCCAATTTGAACAGCGTCAAACACGACTTGAAGTGCAAGATAACGGTCTCGGGGCTGAGCATTTGCAGGAAGGATTCGGATTGAGGGCCATGAAAGAACGAGCTTTTAATCTACAAGGACAAATATCAGTCTACTCTGAAGTAGGCGAAGGAACAGTTATCACCTGCACATTACCAAGGCAAGTGGAATTGTCTGACGAAGTTATTCGTTTATTGCTTGTTGACGATCAGCCCTTTATTCGAGAAAGCCTCCGAACCCTCTTAGAAGGACAAGGAGATCTAAAAGTCGTGGGAATGGCTGAAGATGGTCAACAGGCTGTGGACATCTGCGAGCAAGTGCAACCACAAGTGGTGCTTATGGATTTGGACATGCCTAATAGAGATGGTATTTCAGCAACACAACTGATTAAACAACAATGGCCGGACATTCGCGTGCTGATTCTGACCACTTTTCAAGAAAAGGAAAAAGCCATTGAAGTGCTTCGAAGTGGAGCAGACGGCTATTTGTTGAAGTCTATGGAACCGCGTGAATTAGCTGAAACCATTCGCCTTGTTCATCACGGGGGGACGATAATTGCTCAAGATATGTCGACCAAATTGTTTGAAGACCTTGAAACTTCCCAGAATGGATCGGAAGCACAATCTGTGGAATCGAAGACTTTGGACGCTTATGGGCTAACTTCGCGAGAGTTAGAAATTTTAAAGATGGTAGCCCAAGGACTACGATATAAAACCATCGCTTCGAAATTATACTTATCTGATGGAACCGTGAGGAATTACGCCTCCTCTGTATATCTCAAACTAGAAGTACGCAATCGAGAAGAAGCGGTACAGAAAGCGATGGAAATCGGACTTCTTTAGGGTAGCAAAAGGGATAGATCAAGCAGATATAACTGCCTTATCTATCCTTTTTGCATACTATTTAACCCCTTCTACATGACAAAATCAAATTATTCGATTGTTGTGATTCTACTTCACATTACTTTTTCTCCCAAGAGGCATACTAACCTGCGCAGGTGAAAGAAACTCATACAAGGAGGATACTAATGAATAAAGAAGAATGGCTCATTCCCGCCACCCGAGGACTTGGCTTCAAGCTAGACAAAGGGCAGATTGTCCGTGTGACCGATGTCGAAGGTGAGCAGGTAGCTGATTTCGCAGCCTATAGTGCCAGCAATCCAAATGAGCGGATCGACCCTAGTGTAACCATGGACGCTTTGCATAAGATGAATGTGAAGCCCGGGGATATTCTCTACTCTAACCAATATAGACCGTTACTCACCATTATTTCGGATACCGTGGGCCGGCATGACTTTATCAATTCCGCCTGCCGTCCTGAGATGTATGAGTTTCTGTACAACAAAAAGGAACATGCAAGCTGCTATAATAACCTGAATGAGGCACTTATGGAATTTGGTCTCTTGGCACCTGACCAGCATTATCCCTTTAACCTGTTTATGAATACGGTTATCGACCCATCCGGTAATATTAGCGTGGAAAGACCACTATCCAAAGCCGGTGATTATGTCGAACTTCGTGCCGAAATGGATTTGATCATCGCCATATCGGCTTGTCCTTGCTCAGAAAGTGTCTGCAACGGTGATAAGTGCACACCCATCGCTGTGAGAATAATATAGCCTCTTCTATTAGACAATCCCCTTGAATACATTGACTTGTACAATATTTTCTATTTTTAAGGAGCGTTGTCCAATGAATGCTTTCTTCACCTATATGGTACTTGGTATCTCATTATCCGCACCCATTGGTCCAATCAATGCGGCCCAACTGGACAGAGGTGCGCGGATGGGCTTTACTCACGCATGGCTCCTCGGCCTGGGCGCTATGTGCGCAGATTTCATCTACATGTTGCTTATTTACTTCGGTCTGGCGCACTTCCTAAATACCCCATTTATGAAAACCTTCCTGTGGACATTTGGCAGCTTTATTCTTCTCTATATTGCAATTGAAACGCTAAGAAATATCAATGCCGCACCTGAGATTTCCGCACGTGGTACGCAAACCGGAATGAACTCATTTCGCTCCGGATTTCTAATGGCACTGATGAATCCACTTAACATTCTATTCTGGCTTGGCATTTATGGCTCAATCCTTGCCAATAGCGTTCAGAATCAGGGTCTCTCCCTTGTGCTATGGCATAGCATGGGCATCTTTGCTGGCATCCTACTTTGGGATGTATTCATGGCATTGATGGCCAGCTCTTTTCACCGTTTCGCAGGCCCTTCCACTCTGCGTATCATTTCAGCAGTTTCCGGCATTTCCCTGCTTGGCTTTGGCCTTTACTTCGGTTATCGAGCTTTTGTGCAGTTGTTCGGATAAGATACGCATACAGCATTAGACTTGCGCTTCTTTCGACAATACAATAGCCTTCCTCTGGTCCTAGGCATTCACCCATCTTTTTCACCTCGCATAGTATGTTTTGTACTTAACGAGGAGGCTTGGATTGAAATGGCCCATTTGAACACTAAGGTCTGGTTGGATGAACATAAAGTTGAGCTACCGTATTGGCAGCAAGATGCATTTAGCCAATTCACGTCTATGATTGCGGATCCCGAGGGTTCGTACCCCTGTATTCCGGGTCGCCAAGGGTTTCTATCGAATAACCTGCGCTTCGGCTTCGCGGCCGATCCAAGAAGTAATCAAGCGATTACGGAAGTCGCCCAGTTGCTTGAGGAGTACGGTGACTGCTCACGGGATACAGGCAAATACGCTTCACTTGTTATTTTTTTCGAGTCCCCAAAAGACCTGTCGGATGCATTCTCTATTGAAGATTATGAGCAGATATTCTGGTCTCTCTTAAACCGAGTTAACGCAAAGGATACGACTCCCTGGCCTGATCATATATCGACGGATCCATCTGACCAATCCTGGGAATTCTGCTTCAATGGGCATCCTTACTTCGCGTTCTGCGCTACCCCGGCACATAAACTACGAAAAAGCCGTCACACACCCTATTTTATCATCGCATTTCAGCCCCGCTGGGTATTCGAAGAAATCAACGATTCCACAGTAATGGGCCGCAATATGAAGAAGCTGATACGCAAAAAGCTGGTCGAATACGATGATATTCCCGCACACCCATCCCTGAAATGGTATGGGCAAGAGGACAATCTGGAGTGGAAACAGTATTTTCTGCGCGATGATGAGAGTGTTCTGTCCAAATGCCCGTATACGTATATGAAGAACAAAGCCAAGTCATTAAGGCTCATGTTACATAAGTAACCTTCCCCTTTTCGTGTTCTTGATTATAATCTGTTTAAGCTTTTTCAAAACAATTGCAGCTGCGAAGCTACTACGAACATAATCGAATGCTTTTACGCAACAACTGAAACTGGTTGAGAGGCATCTTTTGCACAATCTATTTGTGTGAAAGATGCCTTTTTCGTATATAAGGTTACACTTCAGGCGAGTGTTCATGATGATTCCTTTCCTAATGTAGACGTTGAAGAGCGCCCTAATAATGACGTGTATAACAACTTAAATGCAATATATAATTGACATTTTGGCAGAAATAGTATAAATTAAATTTATAAGTATCAGGTAATATTTTCTAATTGGAGGTTGGATGATTATGAAATGGTGGACAGTTAAGAAAAAATCCGTTGATGAACGGATTGTAAACACACGCAACAAGCTATACAAAGAAACCTATATCCTTGTCTATATTTTATTTGGTATTTCAGTCATAGTGAAGATCCTTTACTTTGACCAAAACATACGGATGATGATCACAGAAATTGTTATTTTTGGAGTCGCTTCTCTTTATTACGGAACTAGATCGATCTTACTTGGTTTGTATTCAGACGAAGTTGAGATTCACGATCAAAGAAGCAAACTTCCAATGAGCATTAAAAATGTTATTTGGGGATTAGGTATTGGTGTTGCTTTGGCTTTATGCTTTGGAATACGAAGCGCTATCGTCTATGGCGATGGTGGTCTACACTCTTTACAGACATTTTTTATCGTATTCATAGCTTCAATAATGATCTACATCCCTTTTTTAAGTGTAGCTATGCTATTAACACATCATTTTGCAAATCAGGCCAGTAAAAAGGCTGCTCAGAAAGATCTAGATGACTAAAAGATAGAATTGGGTAGGTGATTGGGTTTGAAAAATATCAGATTAAAACTGGCAAGGGTTACAAAAGATTTATCACAAGAAGAACTAGCCCAACGAGTCGGCGTATCTAGACAGACCATTGGATTAATCGAACTCGGTAAATATAATCCCAGTTTAAGTTTATGCGTTGCTATATGCAGGGCATTATCTATGACTTTGAATGATTTGTTTTGGGAGGAATAATTCAGAGATTCCATAGTTTAAGTAGTCGCGACCTATGTGAAACCTCCTCCACTCGCATAACGTAAATGACATAAACTAGGAATAAGGAGTGACCCCTTATGATATATAGCGGTAAAATTGCAATTATTGGTGGTTATGGAAAGGTTGGAAAATATTTAGCAGAGCATGCCCTACATGCCGGCTATACTGTTCGCTTACTATCGAGGCGCAGACATATAAATCCTAAGTGTGAGCTTGTCCTTGGTAATGTCAGTAAGATCGATGATATTCGAACATTGTTAGAGGACTGTGATGCTGTAATCAATACTATTGGTCCCGCAAAAGATAACGATTCTTTTTTTAGTGATACAACTTCTAAAATACTTAGCGTTATGCAAGAACTTGGGATTCATAGATACATAACCGTTTCTGGGGGTTCATTAACCTTAAATGAGGATAAAAAACAGTTTACTAATCGTTTAGGAGCTTCTATTTTTCGAATCATATTCCCAAAATTGATAAGGGACAAACAAAGAGAATACGAGATCTTAACCAAGAGTAATGTGAATTGGACTTTGGTTAGACTCCCATTTATTAAAGATGTCTCGTCTAGCGGAGTGATCAAAGAAGATTTGGTGGATATGCCCGGGAATAGTATCTCGAACAGGGACATTGCCGACTTTTTAATTAAGCAATTGAATGACGATAGCTATGTCAATAAGGCACCCTTTATATCCAACTAATTAGAATTCATTTCCCTACTTGTTCTAATACGGTAAAAATCATGGTGTAGTACGTAAATCAGTTGTAACATGCTTTGGAGGAAGAAATGCAAATATTATATTGGGTAGTAAGACCAAAAAAATTGCTAGTTTTCCTTCTATATGCACTCCATCTACAGTAAACCTCCCCATCCTACCGTCGATATATAGACATCATGCTTTTATAATAATATATCGTAGCATCTAATTCGCCAGTTGCAGACATCGCATAGTTGGGAATCCGTCCAGCCTGAATATAACCTACTGAAGTGTATAGGAGATTGGATGGGTCTCCTTCTCTAGTATCGAGAACTAATAATGACCGACCCTCTTTCTTGGCTCTTTCATCAACCGTTCGCATGAGGGCACGACCGATACCATTACGTCGATAATTAGGGTGGGTCATTAATTTTGCAATTTCGGCTCTATGACTACCGTTTCGCTTCGTACACAATTGTAGCTGTACCGTTCCAACGATGATATTGTTTATTTTCGCAACTAAAAGTATGACTCCAGGATCTAATACATTTCCCCAATAATGTTCAGCTTCTAAACGATTTAATGGTGGTAAAAATCCTATTGATGCCCCATCTTCTACAACTTGCATTAAAAGCTCAGATAGTTCTTCCATATTTTCCTCAATTGATATTAGTTCGACGATTTCAACATTACTGACCAGTTACACATGATAATGATATGACTAAAAAATATTAAACATCACTATAATGGAAGCTAACAAGTTAGAACAACCATGAAGTAACCAGCTTGAGATCATAGAACCCCCAGATTGCTTTTCATTAATCCAACCCATTAGCCAACCGCCTGTACCTGTGATCACAATAATAATTATTGCACCTAACAATCCTGCTGTTGATATAAACATCGCACCATGCATAAACCCAAACAATAAACCTTGTACCATGTTACCTACTTGAAAGCCAAACTTATGTACCAGCCTTTTGGTCAAAAAACCTCTGAACAACAATTCTTCAGAAAGTCCTGTTTGTAAAAAAGCATAGATCAGAATTGGAATTAATGCAGACACTCCTTGTCCAGAAAATTGGGATGAAGCAAATTCAGAATTATCTACAAACATAGGAACAATTAAGAATGCTGGAATCCCCATAACAATGATTGTACCTACAAAAGTGATTATATATTTAATCTTATTTCTAACAACAGGTTTTTTTAAGCCTAACCATTTAAATAATCCCAGTGCCTTTCTGCCAGAAATCAACCACCATATAAAAGGGATAATCGAGAATAGTATTAGCTGTAATGTTGCACTAATTAGTAGGTTAATAATTTGCATATTTACCTCCCATTGAGTATTTTATAAACATCATTAAGAACTTCCTCAATTCATATAATACTGAACATGATATGTTGTTATATGAATTTATACCGATCTACTATAACAACACTTAAATGTCATCCCGTTTGTCTAATGCAACCTTCTTCACAAAATGTGTCGTATAGTCTCCATCATCACTGATCTCCAAGCAATTTAATTTCAAGCCATATACACACCCACCGTCAATGCCGATCTTATCTCCCATTGGACTAAACCATATATCTTCAGACCCATGCAGATTGACTGCTGGTGTATGACCGAACACAACCTTTTTCTCTAAGTTGGTTGCATGATGAAAGAACTCATCTCTAATCCAATAAAATTCGTTAAGGGGCTGACTCTCTTTCCAATTCTCATATGATGGATTAATTCCTGCATGAACAAATATGTGACTATCCGTTTCATAATAAAGTGGCAATGATCGTAGAAATTCTAAATGATGGGAATAATGTTTCATGATATATTCTTTTCCTTCTATATATGTATCCCACTCAGAACCTTCGTCACTGAAATCTAGGCCACTATAACTTTCAAGTGTTTGGAACGCCCCATTTCTGATCCAGCGTTTATCATCAACATCTTCTTCCTTATCGATAGCGTCTACCATCATCTGATCATGGTTTCCTTTAAGAGCGATTACTCCCCATTCTTCAACCAATGATTTCACTTGCTCAACTACCTCTTTACTCTTTAACCCTCTATCCACATAATCGCCTACCAATATAAGCCTATCTTGTTCGGGGTTGTATCCCACATTTTTTAGTAGTGTATTGAACTCATCATAACAACCATGTATGTCACTAATCACTAGCGTTCTGATACTAATCCCTCCTTAAACTTCAATACAAGATCATTAAATACATAATACTTATTAGTATGATTACTGTATACACCTTTTGCTCTAGATGATAGACTTTAAAACATTCTATATAAAAGTAGGAAAAATCTTTGGCTACATAGAATATCCAATGAGAAAGGTAGCAATAAATTAAAATTTAAAGTATTAATATAATTAGGGGGAATTACGATGGCTAACTTGTTTGGTGGTTTAATGGGAAATTATTCTGAGGTAACTATTCCCGAATTAAAGAGCCAATATGGGATTTATCTTATGCCCGAGGAAGAAATTCATATGGGCTTCAAACTGGTACGTGACGCTTTTATTATTACTAATGAAAGATTAATTCTCATTGACCATCAAGGCGTTACTGGTAAAAAGACCCGTGTTGCATCGATACACCTTAGCTCAATTTATGAGGTTACTATGGAAACGGGAGGCACCGGTTTCGATGATTGTGAAGTTACCCTTCACTATATAACCTCCCCTTATCACAAGAGCAACAATTTACAGACCGCTCTCTATAAGTTTGAATTCGGGAAAAAATTTAATGTACAGCCTTTGTATACGACATTTCTGAGCATTGCTTCTAAGAATTTCAACCGCTTGAATTCCTAACTTAGTACCTATTCCGAACAAAAGAATGTAGCTGGTTTTATATTCATTACTTCAATTTAAGATCCTTCATCTGACATCTCAATAAACTCATGTAGCATTATATTTATACCACAAAAACGCCGGAGAGCTGTAACTAACACTCTCCGGCGTTTTTTAGATATCTCACCAAACATAGAATTATGCTCTCTGCTTACGGGTCATAACATCGAAAATGACAGCACCAGCTAACACGCCCCCGCGGATCATGTACTGATAGGAAATCCCTACTCCGAGTAAATTCATACCGCTGGAGAGTGATGCCATGACGATCGCTCCGATAATGGAACCCGTCACTTTTCCTACTCCACCGGCAGCGGATACGCCACCAACGTAAGCAGCCGCAATCGCATCGAGTTCAAATAATGTACCCGCAGTCGTCGTAGCCGATTGCAGACGAGCAGTAAACAGTAACCCTGAGAGTGCCGACAACAATCCCATGGAACAAAAAACAATGTAGGTAATTTTCTTGACGCTAATCCCGCTTAAATTCGCAGCTTCTGGATTGCTTCCAACGGCATAGATATGTCGTCCAATGACGGTTGAAGTCGTAAGAAAGTGATATATCACCACGACGATCAACACAATAATGACCGTCCAAGAAAATCCGTTGTATCCCGCTAAAATCCAAGTAATATACGCTATGATGGCGGATACGAATAAAACTTTTATGGCAAACATGCTATTAGATATCACTTCAAAATGATATTTGATTTTGTTTCTTCGCTTAGAGAATTCAAAGTAGATGAACAGGACGATAATCAGTGCCCCAACGATTAATGACAACAAATTTAATTGACCTACTTTTGCGATCGCTGGAATGAATCCATTTCCAATAGCGTTAAAATGTTCGTCCTTTATACTGATCGTTCCGGTTTTTTCGGTTACCTGTAGTAATGCCCCTCTGAAAATCAACATCGCCGCTAAAGAAGCAACAAACGAAGGAATCCCCATATGAGCTACTAGGAAACCATTAAATAAACCGATGATCATTCCCAACACTAAAATAATCGGAATCGTAATATAAAATGGCATTCCAAACTGTGTAAGCAGTATAGCCGCAATAGCTCCCATAAATCCTGCCGCAAATCCGACGGATAAATCAATATGACGAATAACAATGACTAGCGTCATCCCAACAGCTAGAACAGCAATATAACCCGTTGCATCTATCAAGTTACTAATATTCCGAGATGACATAAACAGCCCATCCGTCATGATTGAAAAAGTCAACATAATGACAAATAAAGCGATATACATCCCATAATCTCGAATATTAACTCCAATCAACGACTTCGCTTCCTTAAGTAATTTCACCGGTTTCCCTCCTATTGCGTTGCAAGCTTCATTATTTTTTCTTGATCCGCTTCATTAGCATGTAATTCACCTTTTATTTCCCCCTCAGCCATGACATAGACACGATCGCTCATGCCTAATACTTCACTCAGCTCGGAAGAAATCATGATGATGCTCATGCCTTCGCTAATCAATTTATTCATGATCGTATAAATTTCAAATTTAGCTCCCACGTCAATACCCCGCGTAGGTTCGTCCAATATAAGCAAAGTTGGATTAACGAACAACCACTTGCCCAAGGATACCTTCTGCTGATTCCCACCACTTAAATTACCAACCAGTTGCTCAACTGAAGGTGCTTTTATGTTTAAAGACCCTTTATATTCATTAGATATTTTTACTTCTTCATTATTGTTAATGATCCCTTTAGACGAAATCATTTCAAGATTAGCGGCTGAAATATTTTGCTTGATATCCTGTATCAGAAATAAGCCGTCACCTTTGCGATCTTCCGTCACATAGGCGATTCCCGCTTTGATCGCATCTTTGGGATTCTTTAATGTTCTTTTCGCACCTTCCAAAAGTAATTCTCCACGCAATTTATAGAATTTCGGATTGCCGAATATGCTCTGTGCTAATTCTGTTCGGCCAGAGCCCATTAAGCCTGCAATACCGACGATTTCTCCCTTCTTCACATGGAGATTGACGTCTTTCACGACTTCTCGACCTAGTTTCGGATCAAATGCCGTCCAGTTTTGGATTTCAAGTACATTGTCGCCAAATTGTTTATTATTTCTTTTTGGATAGATATCATCGATTTCACGGCCAACCATGTTCTTTATGATCACGCTTTCGGACACTTCATTTTTAGAAGCGTCTAACGTACAAATGGTCCGACCATCGCGAAGAACAGTTACCTGATCCGCTATCGCTATCACTTCTTTCAACTTATGCGAAATCATGATGCTCGTTATGCCTTGGTTTTTCAATTCTCTTAGTAGTTGGAGCAAGTTTTCACTGTCATTCTCATTAAGTGCGGCCGTCGGTTCATCCAGAATAAGCAGTTTCACATCTTTACTCAACGCTTTAGCGATTTCTACTAACTGCTGTTTACCCACACCTAAATCTTTGATCAGCACTTCAGGATTAACATTCAGTTTCACTTTGTTAAGCATTTCTTTAGCTCTAACAATCGTTTGATTCCAATCTACCAATGCGCCTTTTTTCACTTCATTTCCCGCGAAAATATTCTCATATACGGTGAGGTCAGGAAACAACGCAAGTTCTTGATAAATAATAGCAATGCCAGTCTTTACGCTATCGCTGATTCTCGAGAAAGTCTGAACACTACCATCAAATATGATGTCTCCTGAATAAGTGCCATGCGGGTATACACCACTTAGAACTTTCATCAAAGTTGATTTACCAGCGCCATTTTCACCGATCAAACAATGAATTTCTCCTTTATTCACTTTGAAATTAACATTCGTGAGCGCCTTTACTCCCGTGAATTCTTTAGATATATTATTCATTTCTAAAATGGTAGGATTCATATTTAGATTACACTCCTTAACAAAACAAGTCGTAGAATAGCGGAAAAGTGATAGACCAATCTATCACTAATTCCGTCCAAACTATTGTTTATGTGCGATTATAGACCTGTGAATTCGCTTGCTTTGTAATACTCAGAATCAATGAGTGAGGCTTTGACGTTGGCTTTGTCGACAACGATAACTTCCGTTTGCTTAGCCTTCACGTCCACTTTACCGTTGTTGTAAGATCCAGTCGTCTCAGGCGTTTTGCCATCCAGAACGGAGACCGCCATTCCGATAGAGTCTTTAACGAGATTACGAACATCTTTGAATACAGTCATGGATTGTTTACTGTCAATGATGTATTGAATGGATGCTTTCTCAGCGTCTTGCCCAGAAACCACAAAGCTTGTGATTGCACTATCAGATCCGAATACATCAGCGATCGAACGAGCTGTACCGTCATTCGGAGCCAGAATCGCAACATCACCTTTTTGGTCGGCTGATGCGGCTGTCAAGTGAGTTTGTGCCTTGTTCTTAGCTTCATTCGCATCCCAGTTTGTAGTAACCTGGCTTATAATTTTACTTTGTTGATCACGAGTCAATTCGCCGTTAGCTTGTAACGCAACGGCTTCGCTGGAGTTAGCGACTTTGAAAGTGCCGTCAGCGATTTTAGGTTGAAGAACGGTCCAAGCCCCTTCGAAGAACAAGAAAGCGTTGTTGTCAGATGATGCACCAGCGTATAAATACAATGGCTGGCCATTACCTTTGGCATGATCAACGAGGTATTGAGCTTGCGCTTTACCTACTGCAATACTGTCAAAAGTTACGTAGTAATTAACCGCATCTGTGTTCGTGATCAATCGGTCATAGGAAATGACCTTGATGCCTGCTTTTTGAGCAGCTTCTACTGCAGCTGCCGCTGCATTGCCGTCTTGAGGACAAATGATGAGTACTTTGATGCCTTTAGCGATCAAAGAATCTACGTTTTCTTTCTCTTTGGCAGAAGATCCTTGGCTAAATAAAATTTCAGAAGAGTACTTCGTGTCCTTCAAAGCATCTTTAAATCTTTGCTCATCTTGAACCCATCTTGGTTCATCTTTAGTAGGTAATACGATCCCCACATCGACCTTGCTACTACTGTTACCACATGCTGAGACAATAACTGCAAGCATCATTACAACGAGCAAGAACGGAATTGCTTTCAGAACCTTTTTCATTTAAAAACCTCCCCTTATTAGTTGATTCTGTATATCTGACATGATAATATCACTTCATTTACCCACCCAGAATAGAAAATCCTCACCTGTTTCTTGAATATACTCATCTCTCAACATGAACACTTTGTACGGGGGGAGTACTCTGCTGATAGCAAACATGCTTCACATTGCCAGTGGTAACTAACCAATGTAATCTGTCACACATCAAAGAGCCGCTCCCTTATCACATTGTGATGGAGCAGCTCTTTGGTTATCCTATTAGATGGATACGGACCATACAGAAATTTCGTTAAATATTCATCGCTACGAGCCATTTATACAGCATGGAAGCAGCTTCTGCCCTTGTAGCATGTGCATTGGAACGGAGAGTCTGATCCCCGTAACCCTGAATAATTCCTGATTCTACGAGTGAATTAACCGCAGCTTCAGCCCAATCTGGAATACTAGATGCATCTTGGAACCTATTCACTACGGTAGAAGATGGTACTGAAATCGATTGCGCATTGTATAAAATATTACAAATAACTTCCTGAAATTCAACTATGACAGACCAAATAGCCTATGCTGAGAAAAGAAAGGTCGATACGACACAATATTCCCCATATTTAGGTTGAAACTTGATGCCTTCTGCTCTATTGATTTACCAAAACTTGGATTTCATAAACCATAAGTCCTAGCCCTTGTCCAACATTATCCCTCCTTCGTTCTCGTGTTTTCCTATCAACTTTCCCTGTTCATTTGAAAGAAAACCCATAGAATATAAAGGATTTCGTTAATTTTCTAACTATTTCCCCTATTTTCCCAATGATGTGACAATTTATTAAGAAATTGATTCCCAAGTCTCTCAAAAAAGTTGTTTAATTGTCGTACAATTCTCATTAACACCATGAATTATTTTTTTTGAAAAAACCAATTTTTATCTTTCTATCAACAACTCTATCTACGACTCATTCGATATATGAGCTTCTAGCGAATTTGAGTTTTTTTAAATCTTCACTATAAAAGGGGGCGATGCAAACCCGAATATTTGCTCTTTTAGAATATGTGCGTTAAAAACATCAGTGTTGTCAACAACAGATCAGAGCGTTCAGCTCTAGTCGAGTTAGACATACCCTAAATCAAAGGAGACCTAATATTATGACATCTATTCGTTTAACACAGTCGTCTGGAACCAAACTACTTACTTTTTGCAGTATTCTATTGATTGTTACTGGTATCATACTTCTATTACCGAGTACGGCTTTTGGTCACGGTTATGTCGAAGGGCCTGCTAGCCGTGCTGCGCTATGTAAATCAGGTCAGAACAAGGATTGCGGACCGATTATCTATGAGCCACAAAGTCTAGAAGCACCGAAGGGATTCCCTGAAAAAGGACCTGCAGACGGCAAAATCGCGAGCGCGAACGGTGCTTTCGCTAAGCTTGACGAGCAATCCGCTACGCGTTGGTCCAAAGTCAACATCTCTTCTGGTCAAAATACGTTCACTTGGAAGTTGACTGCTGCGCATGCCACAGCGAGCTGGAAGTACTATATTACGAAACCGAACTGGAACCCGAACGCCCCTCTAACACGGGATTCCTTCGATCTTTCTCCATTCTGTTCAGTGAATTATAACGGGGTTCAACCTCCATTCTCCTACTCCGACACTTGCCACGTTCCTGCTCGAAGTGGATACCATGTGATCTTGGCTGTATGGGAAGTGGCTGATACGACAAATGCTTTCTATAACGTGATCGACGTGAATTTCAGTGGCAGCAACCCAGTCGATACACAAGCACCAACTGCACCATCGACTCTGACTGCACCCTTCAAAACAACGAACAGCGTGTCTTTGAATTGGAGAGCTTCAACAGATAATGTAGGCGTAACCGGCTATCGAATTTTTAACGGATCTTCCTTAGTCGCTACCGTATCTGGTACAACGCTTAGTAATACTGTAACCGGATTATCTGCTAACACCGCGTACACATTCAGTGTGAAGGCAATAGACGCGGCTGGAAACGTATCTGCTGCAAGTAATTCTATTAGTGTAACCACGGATGCTCCGCCTGCAATTGATACGCAAGCACCAACCGCTCCAGGCGGCTTACACATTATGGGTACACCAACCGCTTCTAGTATGCAGTTAATGTGGAACAAATCGACGGACGATGTCGGTGTCACTGCATACCGCATTTATAATGGAACGATGTTGCTAACAACGGTTTCGAGTACAACTACGAATTATACGGTAACTGGACTAAGTGCCAGCACAACTTATACATTCAACGTTTATGCCCTAGATGCCGCAGGTAATCAATCAGCTGCAAGCACGATAAACGGCACAACGGCAACCGCTTCTACTCCTACTGTTTCTGAATGGAAACCGAACACATATTACGCGGTGGGTGCACTAGTTACTTACAACGGTGCTACCTATACGTGTCGTCAAGCTCACACAACACTTACTGGATGGGAGCCACCGATCGTACCTGCTTTGTGGTTGCTAAAGTAATCATCGATTAGAAAAATCAAAAAGCATGATGTAACCCTCCATTAGGGTTCATCATGCTTTTACTTTTTGTGCGACATAAAATATATCATCAGAAAATCCTAACCATGGAAGTTGAATAAGAGATAGACTAGGTTTATTGAGCGAATACGATTTCCGTCTGATCCCTCTTTGTGTGCAATTCCCAATACCGCTCGGCAATGATGTCCGGATCATAGAATGTTCCTTTCGATACATAACCCGCGATCGTAACCGTGCCGACGTGAATACCATGAGGGTTCAAGTCTTCAGCCAGTGCAAATGCCAATGCCCGAACCCCAGCTTTACCGATTGAAAGGGAAGTGTATGTTGGTGATGGTGCCAACGCTAGTCCCCCACCAGTAAATAATATCGTACCTCTCTTCTGTTCGATTAAATCCGGAATCACTTGCTGAGCACTCGTTAGTGCACCTAATACATTCACTTTAAAATGTTCTAATAATTCCGTATCTGTTAAAGTTTGTGGCGTACTTTGTTGTATTGCTGCCGCATTATATACTAGCACTTCGGGAGACCCATATTCCTGTTTAATCTGATCAAAAGCATTACTTAACGATTGTCCATCTGAGGCATCTGCGGTTATGCTGTAGGCTTCCACATCTTGTGCCGCCAATTCACTCGTATATTGATTTAGAGAAGCTTGATTTCTTGCAACAAGTACTACTCGAAATCCATTTGCACCAAATTTCCTCGCGACACCCGCGCTAACGCCAGAACCCGCTCCAACAATAACTAGTAAAGGTTTACTCATCGTTTATTAGCTCCTCTGCTCATTGATATATCCTAAATTTACTATGATATATCCGATAATTCCAATAGAAACAATTAAAGTTATATTCAAAAATTCAATACAAGGTGTGCAGGCAGGGTGGGTACTCGTTTCTTTCGTAAATATAAGAAGTAGATTATCAACTTCTTATATTTATTAAAAGGTGAAATTTTTCACTTTGTAACATTTCGTTCATACTGCGTTCTTAATAGCATGATATATTTTGGATATAAACTGAATGATCAAACTTAAGGAGCGATGATTTTGAAGAAATTGTATTATACTTCTTTTTTCTATGCCGTACTTGGTTTATTAGCAGGCGTTGCTTATCGTGAAATCACGAAAGCGAATGATTTCAGTGGTAACACAGTATTCGTTGCACTTCATACGCATATTCTGATGCTTGGATTCTTCTTCTTTATCATTACACTAATCCTAGCCAAGTTATTTCATGTGCATGAAGCAAAATCCTTCGGTGCGTGGTACATTCTCTATAACATCGGTTTACTCATTTCGATTGGCGCTATGGCTACTCGTGGCATGCTACAGATCAAAGGTGGAGATATCAGCTTCCTTCCTCATATCGCCGGGCTGGGTCATGCGATTGTTGGTGCAAGCATCATTTGGCTTCTTATTCTACTAGGTAAACGTCTTAAATAATGAACGATAAGGGCTGCTTGCGAATCTTCCAACAGCCCTTTACTTTTGCCTATGTAATCATAGTTTGGGAATCTCTCAATTTTGCACCCCATAGATACGTAAACCTCACCCCCCCATTTGAGATAATATGGTAAAATAGCTACAGACCACACCATTACATTAAGTCAGTCTGCACAATCTTGTCTTCGTACATATTTATGAGGTTTCATGAAGCTGGTTGGATTACTAGGGTCAATAACAAGTTAAGGAGATTGTATCCATGAACAAATTCAAGGGGATTTACTTGATTATGGTCCTAATATTATCAACGACCTTAGTTTCTTGTGCCAACAACGCTGAGGTTGAGATTGCTAGTGTGCAAGAAATAGAAAGTTTAATAACACCTACTCTTCCAACAGACTCACCTATCGATGCACAGGAAATAATAGATGATAAAGATATTCCATCTAACGATGGCTCATTCATAAACAGTCGACAATTAGGAACGACAGCATTTGAGAATTCATTCTCCTGTACTTCAAGTAATGCTAAAACTTTAAATGTATATGTTAAAAATAACAATAAGTCTGGAACCGTAATATTCCAATTACTTAAGGGGAATCAAGACTTTGAATTTGTTGATGTTGGCGCTGGCAAGGCCGTATCAAGAACTTTTACAATGACAGATGGTAGTGGCATGTCTGGGGACTGGAAAGTCTATGTAACGACTAGGGATGGACACTCGATGGACATCAATGTGAAGGCAGGACAATACTAGATGGAAATGAAAAAAACTGTAATTCGAGTTATGAACGATAATGCCCCTTACCTGAAATCCAAGATTTTAACGTGTTGATACAATATCGCCGTCGTGGAATAGGTACACTGTTATTAGCTAAATCTGAAGACACCATTCATGAAAGATGTGAAGTTGCTGGACTCGATATAGGTTTGCTCAGTGATTACGGTGCGGCACAATCATTATACATAATTCGTGGATATGTTCCAGACGGTAAAGGAATTTATAAAAATGGTAAATATCTTAAGTGTGGGTAGCAAGTCGTAGTAGACCATGATCTTAATTTGTTTTTTGTGAAAAAATTGCGATAGCAAAGTTATAAGCTGTGGGGAAGTATTCTGACTAGTGAAAAAATATAGAGAAAAGACCCTTTCGCAAGAGTCTCTTACATTATCATCAAGAATTATTTAGTATCTAATTTAACAAGCCAATGTTATACCAAATAGAAATAACATTATGGTTCATCTTTCTATGACTCCTTTTGTTAAAAAGGATTCATGCCTAACGTATCAATTTTCTCGCCTGAGATATCTACACCCATCTGGCTCGTAATATCACGATAGTGACCGGCACGACGCTTGACAGAACTACCTTCCGTCTCGCCCAAATTTGTCTCCAAGCCATTAAGAACCATAATGGTAATACCAAAGCCCGACTGACTTAGACCCTTAGCAATATCCTCTTTCCCAGGCTTCCATTTGTTAATAATAACATCATGGGCTGAAGGCTTCGGAGCTTGTGGTGTCATCCAGAACAGAATAGCGGTCATGAAACCTACCTTCCCGTCTGCTGATATGATTTCTGGCTTACTAAGAAGCACTTTTTTGTCCCCATAAATGATGGAACTAAATAAGCCATAGTTAAAGTTCCAACTCATCATAATAGGTCCACGTCCATAGTAACGTTTATCCTTCACACCTGGGTAAAGATCGCTAGTTGCAGGATCGACGAAAGCGTCCATATTGACGCCCGTTCTGCCAGCGATATTCTCATTCCAGAACAATCCCCATTTCAATTCCCCACCTGGGGCGGTTGGCCAACCTCCGCCAGTCTCGTGCGCTAGATTTGCTAGGAATGCAGCAAGTTCGCGCTTCCGATCCTTCTTGAACCCTTCTTTTAAGAAGGTTCCAAAATCAACGATAACCGTATCAATTTCCTTCTTCAAATTCTCTGCAGAATTAAAATCAGATGAACGGGATATCAACGTCTCAATTCTCGCTTCCTTATCAAACCTTTGAATTTCCTGAGCGCTGGTATTACCTTTACGTGTGCTAATCTTTAACTTAATATTCGATACTTCGGTTACAGCCGCAATCAAATTATCATATGAGAAATAATCCACCTGGTCTGCTTTAAAGTACTCCTTGCCTTTAGCTACTTTAAACCATTCGGGTGAACCTAACCTATTAGGAAACAAAATCTCGTATTCCTTTTGTGGAAGCAACTCTTTAACCGCTGTGACAGCTTGAGCTGGCTTATAATCGGGATCGATGCCACCCCATTTGCTATCAATCTCCTTGAGTGTGAGAAAATGGTTTTCTCCGACAGCAAGTGCACTACCCAAGTAAGCGGTTACACTTTTTATTGTAGTTTTACTCACCACGTTTTTCGAAATATCTACGGCTTTGGTATTGACTTCCGCTGCAGAAACCGTGAGTGGCGATGCTAGCAGAACGGCGCCAAGCGATAAGCAAATGGTACGATGAATCAGACTACTTGATAATGGATAATTCCATTTAGACACATTCGCTCTCCCCTTTTTACTTATATTGGAATTCATTACTCCATTATAAAAAATGTAATCTAATTGTAAATAGTCCCAAATGCCTGCTTAAGTAGAGGCGATTAACTCTTATTTTTGACAATCATAGAAGTGATATTCGACATGCTGAGAATGATTTCTCCTTCACACGTCCTCATCATTGTTTTTCAAACAAATATATATTAAATCATCCATAATTTTGTAATAAAATCCATCAAACGTTATATGATTAAAATCGTGTACTGAATTCGATCAAATGCTGATCATCTTTCATCTCCCGCACTAGTCCCTCTTTTGTAAAATCACCCATCCGTCAAATACCTGATCCATATTTAGCTGCACGACTTCATTTTCCCACGAGTTTCTTACTCTTACTTTTACCTTTCACCTTTTAACCGTGTCTATATATACACTCTTCGTGAGTCTATATAAATTGCGTTTCACCAACAAGGAGGAGGTGTTATTTGAAATCTAACATTCGGGTTTAACTGATGGAATTCGTTGTTAAATCGTTACCCAAACTAAAGGAGGAATATTAAACATGTCATCTTTACGTATTTCTTATTCAGCAATGACTAAATTGTTGGTTTACGGATGTATTATCTTATTGGCGTTCATGAGTACTTTGTTATTCGCTGGCGTTTCTTTTGGCCACGGATATATAGATGGACCTGCTAGTCGAGCAGCACTCTGTAAATCTGGGCAAAACACGAATTGTGGATCGATCATTTATGAACCACAGAGTCTAGAGGCACTTAAGGGATTCCCTAATGCAGGACCAGCGGACGGGCAGATTGCGAGTGCGGGCGGAGCATTTCCTAACCTTGATGCACAAACATCAACACGTTGGACTAAAGTCAACATATCTCCAGGACCAAATACGTTCGATTGGAAAATTTCTGCCGCTCATGCGACAACAAGCTGGAAGTACTATATTACGAAAGCCAACTGGAATCCTGACGCAGTACTTACTCGGAATTCATTCGACTTAACTCCTTTTTGCTCTGTGAACTATGGAGGTAAGCAGCCACCATTCACATACTCAGACACGTGTAACGTGCCAGCACGTACTGGGTACCAGGTTATCTTGGCTGTATGGGAAATCGCAGATACTGCAAACGCTTTCTACAATGTCATTGATGTCAATTTCGGCGGTAGTAACCCTGTTGATAACCAAGCACCGTCTGCTCCATCAGCTCTGACTTCTACAGGTCAAACAGCTACCACTGTTTCTTTAACCTGGAACGCATCAACAGATAACGTTGGTGTAACTGGCTATCAGGTATTTAAAGGATCTTCCTTAGTTACTACTGTATCTGGCTCAACATTAAATTACTCTGTAGCTGGACTAACCGCGAATACTGCCTATACCTTTAGTGTTAAGGCAATAGACGCCGCAGGCAACGTCTCAAGTGCTAGTAATTCTGTAAGCGTTACTACAAATGCACCTGACCCTATCGATACGCAAGCCCCAACAGCACCCGGTGGCTTACATGTTATGGGAACTCCTACATCTTCAAGCATTCAGTTGATGTGGAATGCCTCAACTGACAATGTCGGTGTTACTGGCTACCGTATCTTTAATGGAACGACGTTAATCCAATCCTTATCTGGCTCCACTACGGATTATACGGTAACGGGACTTAGCGCCTCCACAGCTTATACGTTCAATGTGTACGCATTTGATGCCGCGGGTAATCAATCCGCAGCAAGTACGGTCACTGGCACAACGGGTATACCATCTGCAAACCCGGCTTGGGCAGCTAATACTGCTTACACGACGGGTACGCTAGTAACCTACAATGGTTCTGTATATTCATGTCGTCAAAACCACATATCATTAGCAGGTTGGGAACCTACAAATGTACCTGCATTATGGTTACTGCAATAATCATGTAATAATAGTTCTTTGAAGATATAAAACGTTTGTCATTCTTTCAGGTGTTAAATTCACATGCACAAAACCACGAAGTACAGGACAACTGTACTTCGTGGTTGTTGCGTGTAAATCTTATACGCCTATTATCTAGAGTTAAGGTCAATAATTTCACATGAGAACTTAGATTATCTAGTATTATGTAGAAATATGACATTTGAAGAAGAACGAACATATAGTGTGGATCAGACGGTGCGATAACGCATTTGGTCAATGCACATTTTTGTATAATGAAATCTCCTTTGGTAGCAATACTCCCATGAGTCTATCATAAGAGACTTCTGGAAGAACAATAGCTTAAATAATAATACTATCAAGGATGTGTTTTCATTGAACAAATGTCCTTTTTCGGGATTGGCTAAAATCAACTTCCCGCCGGAGTGTACACCATACAATACTGCTCTAGTGAACTGTTCGGCAGAGAAATGACCTTCACCGTACGGAACTGATAATGTTCATATATGGGTAAATTGCTCAACGTCTGCGTCTCCAGCGTACAGAAAATATTTCTCGATCGGCATTCGAAGAGTAGTGGTTGGATAACCTTCGAAACGTAACCTTGTCCACGATATTGTTCCTGTACAACAAGCATATCGAGGTGCATATATTCCTTATCGCCTAACATCGATAGCCACGATGAGCTCATACTAAGTAGAATAGATATTCCCCGGACAAATCCATGTATTCCAATGAATCGACAAATCGGTAATGATCTGATTATGGCACATACAATCTGCTTCATATACTTGACTTTCGAACGTAATGTCCCTGCTTCGCGCTCCGAATGAAACACCAGCGCCACAGCCTCAAAGTTGTCTGAAATTGTTAGCAAATCACAATATGGATATAGCATTTCAATATACCTATGAAAAAAAATATTCATAACGTGGAGCCTTGTCTTCTCATCCGGTAAAATATGCTGATACAACGGATCTTCTTTTGCAAACGCTTGTGCCAGAACACTTGCAGCTTTCGGAATGTCACGTCGATCAATTTTCAATAATGTGCTACAAATAATTCCACCTCGTGTCATTAATTACTTCCATATAAGCATAGAGCATTACATCAAAAGCGGCAAACGAAAGGCGTCTTTCGCGGCCATAGTTCCAAAGTTGCATTATAAGGAAATTTAACTATTTTCACATAAATCTATGATAAATGTCACACATTTCTATTTTTTTGTAGTATAATCACTCTTATATTATATACGCTTCCAAATATCTACATATTAATATTACAAAACACTCTATCAGTAAACAATTATTTCCGTATTTACCTCTTCGTTTTGAAAGCGCTACCACCGTGTCAAACACTCATTTCATGCTATGATGAACTATTTCATTTTTACTTTCCTACTCACTTTTTACAAATTGAATATATGACTCTTTCTGAGTTTATATAAATACGTCTAAAAAAAGAGAGGAGTTAACATCTGAAACATCACGTATAAAATTTAAAGAAACTATTTGTTAGATCAAATTTTTTTCAAATTAAAGGAGGCGTAATAAAATGTCAACTATTCGTGTTTCTAATTTAAGTATGTCAAAGTTTCTTGCTTATGGTAGTATCCTGTTAATTGCTGCGATTTGTTTGATTGTGTTCCCGGGGAATTCTTCCGCACACGGTTATGTAGAAGGACCTGCTAGTAGAGCAGCACTTTGTAAATCGGGTCAAAACACGAATTGTGGACCGATCGTATATGAGCCACAAAGTTTAGAAGCGCCTAAAGGCTTCCCTGCTGCGGGACCAGCTGACGGAAAAATTGCTAGTGCTAATGGGGCTTATCCTGAGCTTGATGAACAATCAGCTACTCGTTGGTCTAAAGTAAACATCTCTGCAGGAACTAATACATTCACTTGGAAGCTGACTGCCAATCATGCTACAACAAGCTGGAAGTACTACATTACAAAAGCTAACTGGAATCCTAACGCTGTTCTAACTCGGGACTCATTCGACCTTACTCCCTTCTGTTCCGTCAATTATCCAGGAACACAACCACCATTCTCCTACTCTGACACATGTAACGTTCCAGCACGCAGTGGATACCAAGTGATCTTGGCTGTCTGGGAAATCGCAGATACTCCGAACGCCTTCTATAATGTCATTGATGTTAACTTCAGTGGTAGCAACCCTGTCGATACACAAGCACCTTCTGCCCCAGCAGCTTTATCTTCTACTGGACAAACATCTACCAGCGTTTCATTGGCTTGGAACGCATCCACAGATAACGTTGGTGTAACAGGTTACCAAGTATTTAACGGTTCTTCCTTGGTCACTACTGTATCTAGCTCAACATTAACTTACTCCGTGTCCGGACTTACAGCGAATACTGCTTATAGCTTTAGTGTCAAGGCGATTGACGCTGCTGGCAACGTATCTAATGCCAGCAATTCTGTAAGCGTTACCACAAGTGCACCTGTTGGCAATGACACGCAAGCTCCAACAGCACCTAGCGGCTTGCATGTTATGGGAACTCCAACTTCTTCTAGTATGCAGTTGATGTGGAATGCATCAACGGACAATGTTGGCGTTACTGGTTACCGTATCTATAACGGTACGACGTTAGTCACGTCTGTATCTGGCTCTACAACGGATTATACTGTAACAGGTCTTAGTGCAAGCACAGCTTATACATTCAATGTGTATGCATTCGATGCCGCTAACAATCAATCAACTGTTAGCACAGTCAATGGCAGGACCGCTACTGCACCAACCAACCCGGCTTGGGCAGCTAATACTGCATACACAGCAGGTACGCTCGTATCCTACAATGGTTCTGTATATGAGTGTCGTCAACCTCATACATCCTTAATCGGTTGGGAACCTACAAATGTACCTTCGCTATGGTTGTTGAAGTAAGATAAGGTACAGGGGAGTTGCCGCTCCCCTGTTCATTTCAAATCTATACTTTTTGTAAAAGCATCTGATTTAATAATAAATACATATTCCTGCGTTATATTTTCCCAGTTACAAATTAGCCGAAAACCTCGTATTGATGCCCCTGGTGCATAATCCATAGTGTGATTATTGTTTGATATTTCCTTGCGTTGATTTAGCAATGCACAAAGTTGCTCGTCAATTTTGAAAATTCGTTCATCATCCGAAATAAGAATGACGATTCTTTTGCTGAGTGTTTTTTAAGATTCGTTCGGAATTTCGAATATGATATTTTCTGATCTGTTAGTAATCGGTTTAGAATCTTCAAAAATGGATTTCCCACTTTCATCAATAGTGCCGTATTGCACTTGATCTAACATCCACAGGTCCATAAAGTAGTTAATCTTACCAGTGAATAGAGGCCGTGTTCCCCATTCCCCCTTTATAGATGGAATAACATTAGGAATTACATCTTTATTATTTTTATCTTTTGATCCAACTTGCGCTTCCCAAGTTTCCCATGCCGCACCATTCTTCAATTCATAATATTGGGCTAGACCTCTATATACGTAAATGAACGCATTTTTCTGTCCGAATTTGAAGTAATAAGTCCCACCAGCTCCTCCTTCTTCAATAGGAGCTAATCCATCATGGAGAATAATACGAGGTAACTTTAATAGGGCGTTTCTAGCATCAGTAATATCAGTGCCATCAACTAGTTTATTAAGCTCCTTATTTATTTTGTAAATAATTAGGGTATTCGTATTTATATCCCAATCCACATGTGCTTTCAAACCTTCACCAATAAACCGGAATGGAACATATGTTAAACCATCTTTGACAATCGAAGGGGTTGCAATAGTAACCTGCTTATCCCCAATATAAGCAGTCTTACTTCCAACTTTTAATTTAACGACATCTTTAGTCATAGAATCTATTACGGTGACAGTTTTAGTGTTATTATCCCAATCCACCTTAAAACTTGGAATTAGTGAAACCGTTCGTATCGGAACCAAGGTATTATTGTTAATGATAATAGGGCGTTGGCCTACAACTTTTTGGCCATTTACATTTAAGTTTAGTTCCTTATTCGTTGATGCAGACGCAACATTAATAGTAGATAATACAACAACAAACAGAACACTTAACAAACCAATAGATTTTTTCACGACATTACCTCCATATTTTATATTTTAAAAGTTAGAATCAAATATCTTTTGAAGTACACCCCATTTTTTTACCACTATCTTTTACAACTTTGGCTTAGATTAATTTAAATGATCATCATTATAAACATAAGGAAATGGAAAAAGTTTCATAATCAATAATATCCCAAGTGGACCACGACATGGAAATTACCGAAACCAAAAAGACCAAATTCACGTTATGCATCTTTGGTCTTTTTCGTTGATTGTGGAGCTAGTATAGTCCTCCTGAATCAAATATTCACCTATTCTTCTTCTTTTTAGAGTTGTTCTTATCTTTATCATCACCTTTGTCGTCCTCTTCCTCCTTATCTTCTTTCTCTTCATGAAATTCAACACTAGTTTGAGCTGTAATATAATCGAATGGTGTATAATTACTGCTCGGTAATTCTTTCTTCGTGATTATCTTAAAAACGATCAGTACGATAAGTACAATCATCAGAATTGAAAATAAAATCATGAGATATAAAAAGATATTCATCTATTCAAATCCTCTACAATAAATTACTTATTTCTAAATTATTGAATTATTCTTTATTTTACTTTATTTATTCGACACACAGAGAGCTAGAACTGCTAGAGTAAAGAATATGACAGAAACTTGTTTAAACATACTTTTTATTGCATGATGGCATTATCCACCTAAATAATTTCCTTTTTTTAATATATTAACATAAAATACTACAAAATCGTGGCCAACCTGCCCGTTAGATGAACAGGTTGTCCGGATAAGTCTTTGTGCAGTGGATCTGATTATCATATTACATTAATTGAATTACCAACAAAACGTTCCACATCATGAACATAACAAAAAGAACTGCCGAGTTACTCTAATCCAGTATCTCTCAAAAACTTCTTTCTTTGGTTCCCCTTCAAAAGAGAGCGTTGCCCTAAAGATTAACCTCATAATCAGTGCTAACTACGATATACCCAAATAAAGGATATGGAGCATTCCCCTAGAGGAATTCTTCCATATCCTTTATTTAATCCAGTTCCCCCAACTTCAAATTTTCCTGAGTATACAGTATAAAGTATTTACCGTTGTTTTCTCCTATTCGGCTTCAGACAGCAGTCTAGTAGCTACCGAAGGTTCCCGTCTACTTCTCTACAAACTTATCACAACATTAATCATACAACACTTCAATCATTTGTCTTGTCTTCGCTAGCTGCTCCACAGTAAAATCATACTGAGCAGAAGCATATGCGCTAAAGACAATATCTAACACAAATAATTGAGCAAATCTAGAGCTTGTTGCCGCACTACGAAGCTTTGCTTCCGGCGCACGTGATGTAAATAAAGAAACATCAGCAAGCTGAGAAAGCTTGTTATTTCCAGGACGAGTGAGGCTAATTGTTTTTATCCCCTGTTCCTTAGCTCGTTTTATTAATTGAATAACCTCTCTCGTTTCACCGCTATAAGAAATTCCCCAGAAGACGGCGTTTTCCGATTTCGTAGCCAGGGCCGCTGCTAATAAATGGCGATCTGAAATAGCATAGACATTTTTGCCAAGTCGAAGCCATTTTTGTGCTGCATCTTCTGCAATAATAAAAGAGGCACCTATTCCGTAAACATAAATAACTTCTGCCTGTTGTAACATGTTCACTGCCTGCTCAATAGATTGCGCATCCAGTTGACTGGCCGTATTCTGGAAGGTCAGTATTGTATTCGACAACATTTTATCAATGATAGAATGCACCGTTTCATTCGATTCAACATCAAAGTAGCCAACATACTGCGTGTTTTCTACTTCCGCTGATAAACGGATTTTCAGAGCGGGAAAACCATCTATTCCTAGCGACCTGCAAAAACGAACAACCGCAGCACTACTTGCCTCCGCTTTCTTCGCTAACTCATGTATGGTCATATGCATGACTTCTTTAGCATTTGCAAGAATGTACTCTGCTACTTTTTTTTCTGATTCTGGTAGTTCATTTAATACTAGTTCAATTTGAGAAATCATACTTCCTACTACCAAGTCCTTATCTCCTCTACTTAATCTATTTTCCTTATTGTAACAAAATAGAGGGGAGTAATCATTAAGAAGCAGTTGTAAAGGAAAAATGGCTTCCGCCTTTTCTAACGTAATCCAATAGAGGAATATCTTCTTCTATAACATGACCAATCACATTAACACCTTCATGAGCCGGCAAATCCGTTAACGTGATCTGTAACTCATGTTCATAGCGGCCATACAAATAATTATCTACAGTAATCGTTCCTTTAGGTCGCTTGGTCGTATGCATAGGCGCAATATTTTTTGTCATTACAAAACGCTCTTCATCTGTACGTGCAGTTTCTGAGCGAACGGCATCACGTGCAGCGTCAAGGCGATTCCGATGAACAATATCCCATAATGCATAAGGCAGTTCCTTGGTTACTCGCAAAGGAATAATTCCTTCTGCATACCTTTGAAATTGATGCTGAGACCATTCTGAAAGTGTTAAATCTCCAACAAAAATTTTGTCCACGGCACAATCTTTCTCTAATTCCAAGTAAGCTAGAAAAGAAGATTGATTCCGATGCTTCTCTAATGTAGGCAAACTTTCAAATAATGGTTTTCTCTTCAGCCCGTCTCCCGGAATAAAGGCCATTGTCGTAATTCCTTCCGCTTGCAACCATTTGTTCTTCTCTATAAACGTTTCTTTATCAAGACCTGTTTCCGGGCGGGGATAATAATTATGCCAAGCTTCAATGTTCTCAAGACAAATATGATGATCCTTTAATGTAGCTAAGAACTCTGATGTTAATGTGCTGGCGTTTAAGGCAATTTTCATTTTTTGCGAGTAGGCGGCAATTTCATGGGCGCTAAATCCAAAATCCATCCGCAAACCTGTAACACCTGATTGCAATAAAAAGGGAAATGAAAATTTCTCCAATGCTTTCCCAGAAATATCTGCCATCAAGTCCATTCCTAATTGTTTGGCAGCGTTTGCAATTCCCAGCAATTTCTCCTTCAATAGTTCTATATCATCTTCCGGCATATGAAGTGATGTAAATATCTCTGTACAACCTGCTTCCTTCATTTCTTTCATATAATTCATGTTTTCTTCTAACGTCCGGTCCGCTATAAAAATTGAAATCCCCAACAATCGAATCACCTCAGTATTTCTAGTCAGTTATTCCTGTTCTGCCATAGCCTCTTTTGGTATACCAAATAAATAAGTGATTATAAATCCACCAGCGTATGCTGCAATTAACCCTATTACATATTTCAACCATAATCCATTCGCGATCAATGGAATTAACGCGACTCCAGATGGCCCAATGGCTATCGCTCCAACGTTGCCAAATAAACCAATGACCGCACCACCAATACCTCCGCCAATACAAGCTGTAATAAACGGACGACCTAGCGGTAAGGTTACCCCATAAATCAATGGCTCGCCGATTCCCAGAATACCAACTGGAAGAGCACCTTTAATCATGTTCGTTAATGATTTGTTCTTCTTGCAACGAATCCATAATGCAATGGATGCCCCTACTTGACCCGCACCAGCCATAGCAAGCATTGGAAGTAATAGCGTCATACCTGAACTATTGATCATCTCAATGTGAATCGGCGTCAATACCTGATGCAGTCCTAACATAACAAGCGGTAAGAACGCTGTTCCTAATACAAAACCTGAGAATGCACCACCACGTTCTAACGTCCAGTTAATCGCTCCGATTAAGTTACTAGAAATAAATCCAGCGAATGGCATGATGAAAAATATCGTAATCAGCCCCACGACTAGTAAGGCAATTGTAGGAGTAACGATAATATCAACGGCATCAGGAATAATTTTACGCAAATATTTTTCAACGATTGATAAAATCCATACTGCGATTAGAACGCCAATAACCCCACCTTGCCCTGGCGTTAAAGGCGCACCCGTAAATATATTAAAAATGGGCAGTTCAGCTGTAACACCTGTTAAAATCGTTACCCCACCGATCACTCCACCAAGAGCAGGAGTAGCTCCAAATTCTTTCCCTGCATTAATACCGACATAAATGACTAAGTAAGTAAAAATTGCATTTTTAATTACGTTTAATATCGTTACATATTGCTGCCAAGTTGCGGCGTCTATGTTGCCTGCTGTAATATTGTTAGCTAGAATCGAGCCAATACCTGCAATTAAACCAGCTCCAACGAACGCAGGAATTAGGGGTATGAAAATATTTCCTATTTTTCGCAAAAAGTTTTTGAAGGGTGTATCATTCTTTTTCTTTAATTGCGCTTTCATTTGTGCGCCTTTTGATTGTAATTGTTCAGCCGAAGATGAACTTTCACCCCCTGCTGCGACACTTCCTTCTAACACTTCACCAAATTGTTCGGCTACTTTGGTCACGACCCCTGGTCCGAGAATGATTTGATACGTTTCAGCGTCCACTACACCTAGAACCCCATCAATCTTCTTCAATTCCGCTTCAGCGATTCGACTGCGATCAACAACAGTTACACGAAGACGAGTCATGCAATGGGTATATGAGGATACATTTGAACTACCACCGACAGTCTCTAGTATTCGGACCGCTATATCATGATATTTACTCATGTTTATGCCCCTCTCTTACTTTCGTATTATTTTATCGCTTGACGTACAAAACCTTGAGATTCTTCCAAACGTTGTACAGCTTCTTCTTTAGAAAGCCCAGCAAGAATCATCACAATTGCAATTTTCGGTTTGTGATCTGCTTGTTTCAAATAGTCTTCTGCTGTTTCAGCGTCACAATCTGTCGCATCCATCACAATACGTTTAGCACGTTCTACAAGTTTTTCATTGGTTAATTGTACATCTACCATTAAATTTCCATATACTTTCCCCGTTCCAATCATTGAAGCAGTTGAAAGCATGTTGCAAATTAATTTTTGAGAGGTCCCAGCTTTTAAACGTGTTGATCCTGTTAACACTTCCGGTCCGTTTACGACTTCAATTGCAATCTTGGCAACTTTACCAATCGCTGAATCTTTGTTGCAACTCACGGCTACAGTAGGCGTTCCAATAGAATTGGCATATTCTAATCCACCGATGACATAAGGCGTACGACCGCTAGCAGCAATTCCTACGACAATATCTTTGGCTGTAAGCTTAATATCTTGTAAATCTTGCATCCCTAATTGTTCATTGTCCTCTGCACCTTCGACCGCTTTAATAAACGCTCTCTCTCCACCAGCAATTAGCCCAACTACCTCTTCAGGTGCTGTCCCGAATGTTGGCGGACATTCAACAGCATCTAGCAAACCGATACGTCCACTCGTTCCAGCTCCCATGTAAATTAAGCGTCCTCCTTGTTTGATCGCCGTTGTAATCGCTTCTACCGCTTTGGCAATTTGCGGAATTTCTTGTTTAACAGCTTGTGCGACCTTTTGATCTTCTTCATTCATCACTTCTAGAAGTTCAAGAGGTGTTAATTCATCCAAGTTCATTGTCTTCTTATTGCGAGTCTCTGTTGTCAAATGCTCTAACATGATTTTCATCATCATCCTTTTCCGTTTTTGAAATCGCTTTCTAAATGAAGAATAACACTTTTGAAATATTATTTCAATAATAATTATTAACAATTAAAATAAAGTGCCAAAATGCTAGAACTATCTTTACACAAAAGAAACGTCTTCAGGAGGGATTGACAAAGTTCGCCATTAATAATATATTCTATATGAGCATATGTTCATTCACTTTTACTAACAGTTTTCAAACACCCATGATAAGTACATATACTCCATCTATAACACAACTAAAGGAGGTCCAGTATTCATGCAACAAAACGCGCATTCCTTTTTATCACCTGATACCGTTGATGAAGCTTCACGAACATTCAAAGCGTTGGCAGACCCAACTAGAATAAAGATATTATATTTACTGTCTCAAGAGGAATGCTCAGTCAATCACATTACTGAAGTATTAGAAATGACTCAATCAGCCGTTTCCCATCAATTAAGCTTTTTAAGAAACCTACGTCTTGTTAAATATAGACGGGAAGGCAACACGTTTTATTATACCTATGATGATGAACACGTCATTACCATTTTAAACCAAGTACTATCTCATATCGAATGTAAATAAGGAGGATTTCTCATGGGACATCACCATCATCATGGACACGGACATAGTCATGATCATAGTCATGGTCATTTTGAAGAAGCAAGAGAAGGAAATAAAAAAGGGTTAATTATAGCCCTAGTCATAACTGCGGGGATTATGTTTCTAGAATTCTTTGGCGGAATAATTACAAACAGCCTGGCTTTATTATCCGATTCCGGTCATATGCTTAGCGATACGAGCTCTTTGCTACTAAGTTTGATTGCGATATGGTTCGCATCGAGACCAGCTTCTCCCAAGAAAAGTTATGGATATTATCGCTTTGAAATATTAGCAGCATTATTTAATGGTATTAGTTTATTCGTAATCGCAGGATTTATTGTGTGGGAAGCCATCGGTCGTTTCTCCGAACCTCCGACTGTTGCAAGTGGCGCAATGATGTTGATCGCATCCATAGGTTTGTTGGCGAATTTAATTAGTGCTTGGTCGTTAATGCGCAAAGGCGATGTGAAGAATAATGTTAACTTACGGAGTGCCTATCTGCATATCCTTGGGGATGCATTAGGGTCTGTTGGGGCAATTGTAGCTGGAGTATTCATGCTCTTATTTGATTGGTATATAGCAGACCCTATTATATCGGTAATAGTTGCATTATTGATTCTAAAAAGTGCTTGGGGCGTCATTAAGCATTCGGTTCATATATTGATGGAGGGCACTCCACTCACCATTAATCAAGCAGAAGTCAAAACCTTTCTTGAAAAAATAGATGGTGTTATCGATGTACACGACCTCCATATATGGACAATTACCTCTGGATTAGATTCTTTAAGCTGTCATATGTTAATTGAAGACGATAAGAACAGTCAAACCATATTACAAGAGGCGATTAATATCATTAGGGAGAAATTAAAAATAGAACATACAACGATCCAAATTGAGAATTCGTTAATATCCCATAATGAGTTGAAAGTATAAACGCACCTACTGGTGCGTTTTTTTTACACTACTCGTTAATTCCACACCATTTTCAAATACTTTCGATATAGTTGATCTAATAGATCTGTTGGATCTTTCAATTCATTCTTGTGGGAATGAGCAAATGCAGTCAAATGTTCAATTTCTTTATCAATATAATCATTAATCACATCCACACGATTTTGTAAGTTCAGTTCTTCTCCAGCTATTTTCCTTCTTAACAAATCCTCAATTTCTCGTTTCAATTGTACATCCGTAACTAGGTCAGATACTAATTCATCGAAAAGAATCGGTGGGTTCGTGTTGTATTTCTCAATCCATTTGCAAGCTAGGATGGGTCTAAGAACGTAGAAATATTTCTTTATCTTGACTTGATCCCCTTGTAAATATGTTCTGAAATTGCCCTTCGCCATACTGAGATAATGATGCAATGAAGCTCTTGGAGAGAACACCTGTTGTCTGAGTATTAGCATTTCTTCTTTAAATCCGTAAGCCTCATAATAAAGAATATCGGATACCAACCACTCCAGTAGCGGAGGATTAGACTTTCTGAATAATTTCAAAGCTTTTCGAATATCCCAACCGTTAATATCGAGTATGTCGTTAATAGGGACTTCAATAACATCTCTTTTATCATCAATGGATAAATACCACTCAGGATGCCGGATATATACGAATCGAACATCATAGTCACTATCTTGCGAAGGGAATCCCCACGCACGGCTACCCGACTCCACTGCGAAGAGGATCTTCACGTTGTGTTGTTGTTCTATTGCTTTAAGTTGTTCTAAAATAATTTCATGCATTAGTTCTCCCCCATATTCCAATTAAAAGCTTTCATCATTATTCTTACTTTATAATACAATTACTTATAAAACATCGGCAACGATATTTGCTTCTTCGCTGTTGAATGATACAATATAGAATATACAGATCAGTAAATGATTTACAATCAAATTTTAACTAAGGAGTGAAGGAAATGGCAATTGATGTATACATAAATTTTAACGGGAACTGTCGTGAAGCGGTAACTTTTTACGCACAGGTATTTGGAACAGAACAACCTCATATCATGTCCTTTGGAGACACCCCACCAGATCCAGCACACCCACTTCCAGAGGAAGCGAAAGATTTAGTTATGCATACACGACTAAATCTTAGTGGCAGCAACGTGATGTTTTCCGATGTTTTCCCCGGAATGCCTTTTGTTGTAGGTAATAACATAAGCCTTGCAGTCGTTACTAAGAATATCGATGAAGTTAAATCTTTATTTGAACAGCTGAAAGAAGGCGGTAAGGTTGGCATGGAACTTCAAGAAACTTTCTGGAGTAAACTCTACGGTAGTGTAGTAGATAAATTTGGAATTGAGTGGCAGTTCAACTATGACAGTGGAGAACCATGTTAATTCATTTAATCTAAAACCTCGTAATCAGTACTGACTAAGTTAGACTCAAATAAAGGATATGGAACATTCCCTAAGAGGAATGCTTCCATATCCTTTATTTAATCCGTTCATGAAATGCATCTAAACCCCATATGCCCCGTGGAACTGTCGGTGGAATTAAAGGTACGAGCAGATATTCCACCTTTACAGAGTTCCAAAAACGAATCAGCTACTTTTACACTGCCTTCGTAGTCTAAATATCCTAAATGAGCTACAAGGATTGGATATTCGTTGTTTTTCATATCTTCTCTCAAATAAAATCTCCTATGTATATCTGTTTTTCACTAAATCTCGAATCAAGTATATTCAAAACACATTACAGCTTTTCCTAAATCCTTGTCATAAAATAAATACGCACAATCTGCTCCATACGCTTGAAAATAATAACCAGTCAATGAGCCAACATATGTAAACACTTCGCCATTCATATTTTTGGGAATATTGCTGAGATTGGTCTGTTCGAACTTGAGCATGTCTTCTAAGGACTCATCATCTTCCTTCATAAACTCCTGAGTCTTGTCAGACATGAAAGCTACATCATCTAAAATACCATTTACTTCAGGAAACTCAAGTCCCCAACCACTAGACTGTTTTTCTTCAAAATCACGTAATAATGCTTCTGTTGATTCTAAATCATCACCAAAACTGGAATACGGGTAGATCATGTTATTTTGATGAAAGAATTCCTTTCGGATTTGATAATCCTTTTCATTCAATAAATAGGCTTTCTCCAAGTCATTCAACTCCGCTAAATCCCTTAGCATTCTCAAATGTTTTTTGTCTCCGTCAGCTTTCAAATTCTCATGCGTCTTTTCCAACTGCTGTTTTTGATTGAGGATAAAGTAATTCCAGTCTGCCTCAAATTTGTATTTTCCATCAATAACATTAAAACCTACCATATCTTCTTTAGTAAAAGATGTATGAAATTGCTGAGTATTCTCTCCTACGCATCCTTCATGTATTTCTTTTACAGATACAATATGTAACCACTCATCCTGATCAGGATAGATACATTGTAGATTGATTGAACAAATAGGTAAAAAATGCTTTCGGTGATTATCGAGATCATCATAAAATACTTCTTCGTAAGAAGGGAAAGGTCTAATTAAATCCGTAGATATATTCATTTCGTGTAGAACCTCCAATTCAACCTTATTTCAGTACTCTATTTCAATGCACTGTTTTTTCACCGATAGGCTTATGCATTTAAATCCATTATAGCAGGAACGTGAATTTCTTTGACACAAGCTGCTGGGGATAAGCTGACTACGCACTTCACAAGAGAGACAATATCTTGGACGGGGATTCGTGTGCCTTTATATTCAGAGATCGCTCTTTCAGCTCCTTCTTCATAAGGTATTTCAGCAGCAAGCTCTCCCGGATTGATACAGGTGACCGCAATACCTTCTTTTCGAACATGCTCTCGCAAAGCACTTGCTATTCCTCGTAATCCGAATTTAGAAGCGACAAAAGAGACTTGGGAATTATTCGTATGAGCTAATCCAGCCGTTGAGCCGATCAGAATCATTTTACCCGCTTCCGATTTTCGTAAATTGGGCAATAGGGCTTGAATACAGGTGATGGTCGAAGTGATATTCACATGAATGATGTTAGCAATTTCAGCAGGTTCATCCTTGTCAAAATCATAGTGATCTTCGAAGCCTTCTTTTTCCCAAATACCGACGTTATAGATAAGCACATCCAACGTCTCTTCTTGTAGTGCATCTACGATGATGTTTGCGGCAGTCTGCTGTGACAGGTCTGCTTGAATCCAGTTCCTCTGAATTCCATCCTGTAAATCCAAACTATTCGGTCTACTTCTAGATACTAACCAAACCTGATCTCCCAGATCAGGTAATCCTTTGACAAACGCATCTCCTAGACCTTGACTAGCTCCAAATATTATATATTTTCTCATTTCAGTCTCCTTATGTAGGTTGATAAGATCGAATCGAATATAGGATAAAATAGTTGTTGTACACTCATAATACAATATTTCAGACATTGCTTACCAATTATTATTAATGCTTGCTCCTGCGATCGGGCCATTAATTAATTGGAGGTGTAATTGGGGAGCGATTAGGTTATGGGGCACAATGTTGATGGCTAAATCCCCATTAAAAGAGGCTTCTTTAAAAAATCTCGTATCGTGGCGATATGAGTCCCGTCCATAATTCCATCTTCCTGGCACTAAGTTCACGCGGTCCTCGAACAGGGGCTACGTAATGCCTTTCTATCAGCACATATTAGCCACGAGAACTTCTAATTATTGGTTCATACGAACATCGCATCAATGACATTTAAATGTTGGTCACCATTTTGTCAAGTGACAACAGAAAAGCCGGTTTTCCCCTACTATAAGGAACACCGGCTTTCATGTCGTTTCTACTCTTTTCCTATATACTTATCCATAAAGCGATCTACTCTTTGGAAATATTCAGTGGGGTAATGATTGATGGCATCGATGTGCTCCGTATTATGCGGGTACCATGCTTCCGCATATGGGTCATCTTTTAATGACTCAAAAATTGCTTCTGTATTTTTATAACTAATTTGCTGATCTCCAGTTCCATGAATCAGCATAACTGGCTTGTCTTTCATCTTCTTTGCTGCATCCATAGGAGATACGGAATCAAGATCAACCTTTAAGACCCATTTACCCACCCATATCGATGTATAACTAAATGGAAAAGAAGGTAAACCTGAGAAGAAGGGCAAACCCTCTCTCAGAAATAGACCTGCATTACGAAAAGGACTATCTGCAACTACAGCTTTGATGTCATCACTTTCACTTGCGGCTAGCAAAGTAGTAGCAGCACCCATTGAAAAGCCAATAACTCCAATGTTATCACCAGCATGGTCTCTGGATTTTAAATAGCTTACAGCTCCAAGCAAATCATATTTTTCATTGAAGCCAAGTGTAATCATATTACCATCGGATTTACCTTGCGAACTGAGGTCAAATGCCAATACATTATAGCCTTTCGGAACGAAATGCTCTACTAACTTGTTGGTCCGCCCTTTGACTAAACGATTGCTTGTATATCCATGGACGACAATAATCGTCTTATCACTTGCCTTATTGGAAAGACCATTTGCATGAAAGAAAGAACCTCTAATCGTATTATCATTTTTCAAGCTCTTGAACTCAACCTCTTCGTAGGGAGTTTTATCGATATTCAAGTCGTAGCTGACATTCGTGTCTCTAGGATGGTGCATCAAGGTATCCATTACTTTATAGGATATAAAAAATACTAAACCCACCACAAGCAATAGCACGATCCCTAGGATCAATATAATGTTCCTCCGTTTTTTCGAACGAACGTTTAATGTCAAATTTGGTTGTAATGATGTTTCACTCATTCAGATTCCCTCGCATTTTTTTAGGTTGTGTAGGTGCGAACAAATATAAGGCGTGCTCCTTCAAATTTCCCCACTCGGGGTGATGAATAATACTTTCTCCAAGAGTTAAGCCTATCCCATTTAAGAAAGAGATATAGGCACGAGAGATCATAGCTGGTGAAAAATTCTTGTTGAATTCTCCCATTAACTGTCCCTTGGCATAGACGCATTCGATAGTATCTGTCATTACTTTTGTACTTTCAAGGACCTTCTGTGTAAGTTCAGGAAATCTTATCCGTTGTCCTAAGACATATTGAACAAGCCGCAATTCATTTGTATAGCAATAGATATGATTGAATTGTTCTTCTACCATGTTCTTAATTAATACGCCCGGTGTCCCCTCTTGTTTTAGACAAGCAAGCGACTTCTCCTGAATATCAGCAAGCGGCTCAAGGACAGCGGCGTTGAATAAAGCTTCTTTGCTAGGGAAATATTGAAAAATGGTTCCAGCAGTCACTCCCACTCTCTGCGCAATGAGAGCCGTTGTGGTATTAGAATATCCATTTTCTGCGAACAGGACAACGGCTTCTTTTAGGATACAACTACGCCGCTCCTGTCTTTTTTCTTCATTGATTGGTCTTGCCAAATTCATTCCCACTCTCTGTAGATTTAATTATTATTAATTAAATGATCAATCATTTAATTAATAATATAACCCTAATTACTAATTATAGCAAGAGTGAAGTTTCATCTTACTCATGAGTAGGATGAAATTTCACAAATAAAAACAAGCCAGAGCGCTGCCCCACATGCGCTCCGACTTGTTTAAGTATTTCAGCAGATTTCCCAAAGGTATAAATGTATAAAGTGCGCAGCAGTTTCAGCTTCATACTATAATCTGGAAATAATTTATAATTGATTCACGCGAACATCTCATCAATGACAGGTACGTGTGGGTCAATAACGCCAGCTGGAAGATATATAGGCCCGCTTATAAATGGATTCATGATGAAAGATTAATTACCGCTGAATAATACAGGTCCTTGGTCAATTTTTCTGTGGAGCATTCGTCAACCACTCAGTCAATTCTTCTGTCTGCATCAACACCGACAACGGATCAATGAAATAGGAGCGAGTGTTGGACCAGGCATATAGTCTGTCATTTTTGACTGCTTCCAGTTGTCCCCAGATTGGATCCTTTCGAAGTTCCTCCGGTGATCTCTCGGTAGTCAGGATAATATAGTCTCCGGCATATTGATCCAATAATTCTATTGAAATATCCTTATATTTCTCTTTCGACAAAGCTTCATCATAGGATGGAGGTGATATCCGTCCTAGATTCCCATAAATAACTTGTCCGCCACGGCCAAACTCACTGCCATATATACTTAATGTCTTGTCTGTTTCTTGCATAATACTAAAGGTTGCATCTGAGGGTATCACTGCTTGGACCTTCGCATTGGCAGCAGCGATTCGCGCAGTATAATCGGATATCCATGTGGTGGCCTCCTCCTCCCGCCCCAGCAGGTCTCCAAAGAACTTCACTTCCTCTTCAATGGATGAAAAGTTCCCATAGGGAATGGCAATCGTTGGTGCAATTTTACTGTACTTTTTATATTCTTCCTCATCCGAGGTCATTACGACAATCAGATCGGGATTAAGATCAATCAGCTTTTCAAAGGAAACATCACTGCCGGAAGAACCGACAATCTCAATATTGTCCGTTAAACCACTGAAATACGGGTTGTCCATGATGCGCGTCGTAGAGCCGATTGCATTAGCCTTCACTGCCAGAAGACTGCTCAAATATTGAATCGCCACGATGCGTTCGGGATTTTTCAAAACTTCCACCTCTCCGAATATGGTATTCACGATCTTGGTGGCTGCCACAGGCGTTGTTTTCTGAGTTGATTCAGAAGAATTTGAGCCGGGAGCAGATGTTTCCGATGGAGACTGTAGACTAGAGTTCCCCCCTCCGCAAGCTGTAACCAATAAGGCCATACAGAGTAGAAGTGTTGCCATCATATTTTTTCTAGATGTTCTGTTCATGTGATACTCTCCTCTTTTGTTATGTTGATAATAATTATCATTATCAACATAACATTGAGAAGTGGACTCTGACATGGACAATCCCCACCTTTTATATGGATTAAACCGAACATCCTCTTCACCAGACAGCTCTTTTTTGAAATGGCTGGGAGAGAGACCAACGTTCTTTTTGAATATACGGTTAAAATAAAACACATCCTCATAGCCTACACTCTGGGAAATCTCACCAATCGAAGCATCCGTGTATTGCAGCATATGACACGCTTTGCCAATACGAAGTCCAATAAGATAATCGATCGGGCTACGCGTCGTCAATTCCTTGAATCTACGGGCCAGATACTGGGGATTGTAGCCGAACCTCTGTCCTAGAAGCTCCAGCGTCAACGGTTCGTCTAGGTGCTTATGCATATACTGGACTACTTGCTTAACAACTTCTGTAGGAAGGAGATCAACTCCTAACTGCTGTTTTTGCTGAAGCATTTCCAGAATAAATTGATAGAACAGTGTTTTCACCACAAATTTATCCTTCTCCGTCGATTCGCCCCATGCCTCTTCCATTCGCAGCATTATCTGATAGAGCCCTACAGGCTGTGCGGGAGCAAATGCAAATATTTGCTGAGACGGGGGAATTTCACCCTTGTTCAGAAAATATCTTCGGCGGAGCGAAAATTCGCCACGATAAAGCACCAAATAATATTCCAGATATTCCGTTGCTTCAATATCCAGCCTCATACCCTTGCAGCCATGTAAACAATAAAAATGTTCAGCTGGATGAACAAGCCCATCCATCCTTATCTTCGCTTTGCCCCTGTACAGGAATAGAAAAGTACTTGCAGGCAAATGGTAGCCGTTGCTTGATTCTCCCGCAGCAAGTGTATACCGACGGATGTCGGCCAGCTCAATATGTAATTGATTCCAGAGTTTGTACTCTTCTTGCTGCTTCATCGTATGATGAATGCTCCTTCCTATAATCCTTTATTTATGCACCTTTCTCAAGAAGCTTCAAGCCCCACTCCCCTGACGTTCTTCTTCAACAACTCAACCCTATCCATCATTAATGGCAATACTCTTGGGACTAAGTTAACATATGTTTTGATTCATCTGTTGCTTGACTCATGATAAACACACAAAGAAAAAAATGAGCGCCTTGATTGTCTCTCCATTATAAACACCAGTTGTTTAGTCAACAAGTGATTCTCTATTACCCACAGTTTTAAGCTTCTTTCACACAAGCAATAGAATGAGTATATTGTCGCTCAAACAGTCATTTAAGATTTTCCAATACCTTTGACATAGGACATCTTCCACTACTCACATGCCGCCTCTGGGTGACTGCGTTTTGCTCAAAATGCTCTACTTGGTAACCATGAACGTGACTCGAAAATGGACATTCCGTGTCCAAAACTAGGGGCAAATGCTGCTTCAACTCTCTGTATTTTTCCTCGATCGAGTTGGTCAGCATTTACGATAATTTCTCTCCCCGAGGGGGAGATGGTTTTTAAAAGAGTTTACACAAAATATTTGACAGACCCACGCGAACATCCCATCAATGAGAGGTACGTGTGTATCATTAAAACATTAGCTATACCCCTTAGATAAGAAGATGGGCTTATTTTCTCTTCTCGTTTGGTCAAACGCTTCTTCGCTCCACGCATGCATACCAGATGACTGGATTATAAAGCATGTTGGAGTAAATACGTTGATTTCTTGGCGATTAATCTATTGGGTTTGTGACTAGGTGGGAAATACACAACGATAGAAAAACCCAGCCTATGGCCAGGTCCTTCCTAACTGCTTACTTATTTCGTTTTACTAGGATTATGATGGCTTGCGGGAAAAACAGCCATATCCCTGATACAGGCATTAACGTGCAACCAACGATCGCGAAGAGGAGTAAGTACCACCCTAAAATATCCGGAAGCGCATGATCACTTTTTTTCAAATATTTATGGAAAACATACCCCGTAATCATCCAAAAGAAGCCCATTGATAGGAACCAAAATATGGCGTTCCTATCAGGTTCATTATTCACCGAATTGACCCAACCGTCTTGCGCCATAAGGCTCAATACTTCCCAACCCATGAGCAAACCTACAACATTATGGATAATCCCTGTCACGATCATGTACATGCCGCTATATTTCCAAATCCTCATCGCAGATCACCTCCGATTTTCGTTTATTCGACGAATCGTTTTTGTTTTATTGAATAGGTACCATCCACCCAAGCCATACATGGCGCCAATTGCAATCGCAATACTTGAGTAGAGGGTCTCAGAAGCATTCACAGACCCAAGAACGGCATGCCCGATCCATTCTCCAAACCCTCTTATGAAATAGATGATGACAATACCATAAATCACGTTTTTTTTAAAAGGAAGCTTGATAAATCCATCCTCCGCAAACACCGCGTAGATACCAAATAGGGCAAATGCGATAGCCACTAGCACGGTTAAAAGATAAGGCAGCGAATAATGAAGCACTGATAATTGGGTCATGGGTTCGGCAACACCTGTTACTCGGAAAAATTCCTTGGCCCAGAATAATCCCACGATATGCAGCAGGGAAATGACCAGATTGCAATAACCGCCAAGCTTTAATAAACCTCTCATTGCATCTTCCTCCTTAAATTAATTGATGCAAAACATACGAATCCGTATGTTTTGATTAAAGAAAAGCCTTTTAATCAAATTTAAAAGGCGCTAGGACATCTGTGTGATGAGATTAATAAACGCATCCGCCAACTGAGTTGATTTCAATGCCGGATCTCTGCTGCTTCGGTCGATCCAACCGAGAAAAGTAAAATAACTAATCTCTGCTCTCATAGCCGATTCAGCAGGATGGAACCCCATTTCGGTGAATAGCCTTTCAATGTATCGCACTCGATCATGCTCAATCGCCTTCACTCGCTTCGCAATCTGTTCATCTTGATTGGCCCATGCGAGTATGGCCGATTGCAACTTGGTCGTATGCGAGAAGCTTTGGTACACCAAAGCCTGAAATTGTTCTTTGGCAGACATGCCGCTGTTCGACATCAGGCCAATAACTTCTCGGGTTAAGTGCTCTTCCCAGTACAAAAGCATCGCTTCAAGTAAATCAGCGCGATCCCTGAAATAGTGGTAAAAGCTCCCTTTGCTTATTTTTAATTTTCGAGCGATGGCTTCGATTTTTACGGATGCAATTCCAGATTGCGATAACGTCTCAAGTCCCGATTTAATCCAATCATCACTCGTTAGCTGCACGTTTCTCACTCACCTCCCAAAAAAAACATACGATATCGTATGTTTCAATCATACATCATTCTTCATACAAATATCAATAGAAGCTTTCAACAAACCCTAGAGTAAATATCCAACGTCAGCTAGAGCAAGCACATTTTCCGTAAGAGGCTATAGTCGACAACGAAACCGCCCGAAGAACACCATGCAAGTGCAATCTAAACATAGTTGCCGACTGGCTCGTTCATTAGTAAGGAGCGGACAGTTTCAACAATGGAAGTGACCGGCTAGTTCTGAACCACTTTTCATCACAAGAAGTTAATATTATAAACATAATTACAATGTTCCGTGATAATCCAATAAAAGTTAAAAACTCCCGTGCTACAGAAGCAACGGGAGTCTTATACTTTCATCAATTTATTCGGCGCAAGTAATTTCTTGAACTACATAAAATATCGGCAGTAATGAACACGTTAAACTGGAACTTTCATGATAACGAAGTGAGGACCCGCTTCGTAAACCAAATTATTATCTATTTTATTGTCGAAATCGATCCTTTTTCTAACACCTTAATCGCACGACCATAGGACTCTAACCGCGTAAAATGATTACCTAAGACGAAACATATCTACTTCTATCCAATGAACAAGCATCTGAGTGCAACGATAATTGGTACATCCTTAGCATGAAGGAGCGAAGCCATATGATGTGCACCCACAGCAAGAATGGCCACTAATGAACTCCCCCATCAACGCTGAATATCCCATGAAGTGAATCGCTAATTTTTGAATTTGTAAATCAGCATTCCAAGCACTAAAAATCCAACCTATTACAAAGATCGCACACAGAATTGATCATTTAGTAGTCGCAGCCAGTTTCGTGATCTTGTCGGCAATATCTTCCGCCTGTAAAAGGGATGAGAATGAATCCGCCGCAAAATATTTCTCCATTTCAATCTCAATCACATGATGATTTTTGACAGCATTTAAGGATGTCCAGGTCACTGGCAGCTTGGGTGGCTCTTTACCATCAACTTTAAGCACAATGACGTAATCGCCTACATAGTCGTTTACAGTCTCCCAAGACACTTCAACACGGTCCGCTTTTTTATCAATGATTTCACTTTTCACTTTTGGGGTAGGGTTCAGACCCAAAATATCGTATGCAGCTCTGCCTCCTCGTTCGCCTGAATTGCCAATCACCATCAAAAATTTGTCTACAGTAACATAATCCACAATTGAGATAGTTGCATCTTTTGGAATTATATTTTTGATTTTATTGCGGGCAGCTTCCGTACGTATTTCAAAATCTTCAATCCACTTTTTAGCTTCTTCTTGTCGACCTAGGATATCGCCCATGGCCGTAATTTCGTCCTGAATTGTTGAATACTGGCTTGTGTCAAACACGACGGTCGGTGCGATTTTGGAGTAATTATCATAAGCATCCTTATTCCAAGTAATAATCAAATCCGGAGACAAATCCAATACCTTCTCCATGGAAATACTCCCATCTAAACCAATATCTTGAATCGTTTCTGGTAAATAAGGCTTTAGAAATTCAGCAAAGTTCATTTGTGTACTAGACGCCCCAACTGGCGTTACCCCCACAGCTAAGACTGGCCCTAGGTCCCAGTCAACAACAACACGTTTGGGATGTGCCGGAACACTAACTTCTCCCTTGACCGTTGATAATTTTCGCATGCTCGTATCTTCTTTGGTCTGATTGGAAGACGTATTTTGAGTAGACTCCGCACTTTGCTCTGAAGTTCCACCTGGTGAGCCCTGGTTATTATTTCGACTGGAGTTCCCATTCGTGCAAGCTGCAAGTATCAGCGTAAAACATAACATCAGAGTTAACGCTATCTTCGATCTTGTTCCTTTTAACATCTGCCTGTCTCCCTTTGTTTTTAATTGATAATGATTATCATCAATAATATAACAAGAAGAAGCATTTTTGCCCATAGAGGATACGAACCCTTCCCATGGACTATCTGAACCGCCCGAGCTCTCCTTCACTTGCTTTTTGTATTGGCCTGGCGTCATCCCGACCTGCTTCTTGAACAGACGTGTAAAATAAAAAACGTCACTATAACCTACGCTTGAAGCAATCTCCTGTGCAGTGGCATCTGTCCGGATCATTAATTCCTTCGCTTTAGCCATCCGCGTCTGAATCACATATTCGATAGGGCTTCTCCCCGTATGGCGTTTGAATTGCCTCGATAAATATTGAATGCTGTAATTCCATAGCTCCGCCAATGACTCTAGAGAAATAGACTCATTGAAATGTTCGTGAATGTACTGAATGATCTCTTCTACCATATCCGTTTCCTTTGAAGCAACTCCCTGAAGCTTAAGCTGCTGGACAAGTGTATATACGAACTGATAAAACCAGATTTTCACATGAAAACGTTCCAGAATCTCCCTACGGTTCCATTCCTCATACATTGAATCCACGTGACGATATAAAATGACCGGAGCAAGAGGCCGGCAGGCATACGGAAGCTGAAAAGGGTTGTTCATGTGATATTTCTTCTGTATTTCCTTACTAGCTTTGGCGGACATACTACCTCTATATAAAATGTAATAGTACGTGACCTCATCTTGTCCAACCTCGATACTTATACTGCTTCCTTTTCCTGCATGCAGTAGATAAAACCGTTCAAATTTATGTATTTCACCATCTAGCCAAATGGTGCCTTGTCCTTGCACTACATATATAAAACCACTGGCTGGGAGAGAATATTGCTGCTTCCCCCGGCTACTTATCACAAGTTGGCGAATATCCACCAACTGAATCGATGCATTGTCCCACATTTGGATATACTCTTCCCAGTTCACTATTTCTTCTCCCCCGTTTGACAACATGCTGAACCTATTATTCAGCAATAAATCCCTTTGCAGTTCACTATGATGATATTCGATAACGATAATCATTGTCAATTAGAAGAGGGTATATTCATAACATCTAATGATCTTAGAAAAAGCAAGTGATGTCCTTCGGTAGTTGTCAAGACAGTTGTCGCGATTCCATAGAATTTATGTAGTCATTCGGAATGCTCTTCATCGGTATCCATCCATAACCCCGTCTTTTTCGGGATTGAGCCATACCTGTTTATCTAGTCTCCAGTTGCGTGTTTTTTTCAGACCAACGACTAGGGTTCTTCGCCTTTGCTGCCTCCTAGACTTGCTTTCTCTTCTCAAATATCTCCTCAGAAAGTCCCAGATGTCCTTGATTCAGGGTCAAGAAGTTCAACCCTCTGTGACGATGCTCCTAGTTATACCCATCGGACAAAGCGTAAGGCTCACTCCCGGCCTCACCTCTAGATCCAAATCCTTTAAGAGGGTAGTTTTGGTCGGTTTTTACACGTTCTAAAAATAGGCTCTACGTACGGATTGTCGTTGCTTACTCGCGGTCTACTTCGTGAGGGTATTATTCCTAGACTGTATAGGGTTTCAAGTAGAGTTGCTCCTTTCATCGGGCTACAATTTTGCGACTATATAAATCTAGAACGAGATAGAGATAGTGACCGGACCCTGTAGCCCACTAATATCCCACATCCATTTGATTGGGTTGGGTGGCACAATGATTAGTAATGGGCTTTGAGCTAGGCTTCTGGCTACGCCCACGATGTTGCTGTTGCCCATACTTGTGCATGACGCGGTAAAAGGTAGATTCTGAACCGAGATAGATTCCTTGATCTACAAGTCTCGGCACGATCTGACTCGGTGGTAAACTCTTATACTCGGCTTGGTTAATCACTTCAACGATCTGCTAAACTTCGGGTTCACTTAGCTTATGTGAAGGCGCTAGTTTGATGTCATGGGGACGTTGATCTTCCAGCGGGGATCGCTCACTGCGCCAGCCGCTGTAACGTTCGTTGGGTAATGGAATGCTCCTAACAGGCTAGACGTTCCCGTCCTCCTGCTAATACAGCTTCCCCAATAAGTGTAATGACATCTTGACGATCTTAGGCAGCAATCATTCTTTCTCGGGATCTGTTGGGCCTTTTTTCGCAACACCAGTAGGGCGGCATCATCCGTAGCATAATCTTATGTTTGAATTCGTTATTATATCTAGCCATTGCTCGCGCTACTACTACGCAATCCGAAAGTTCTATTATTAGATGAACCATTTGGTGCACTAGATGCTTTTACACGATCCCATATGCAAGAAGCTTTACATGAGATTTGGGAGAAGAATAAAACAACGATGGTGCTTGTCACCCATGATATTGATGAATCTGTCTTTTTGTCTTCTAAAGTTGTCGTATTGGATGCTAAACCAGGTCGCATTAAAGCTATTATACCGATTGATATTCCTTATCCAAGAACGAGAACAAGCAAAGCTTTCCAAGAATTCAGAACCATTATTCTCGAACATCTAGATCATAAGATCAACGATAAAGAAGATTTCATCATTTAAAATATTTTATTTTACGATAGAAAGGATCATTGCAATGTCTACAGTAACAATTACTCAGAGTAAAGCAAACACCATTAAGAAAAAGAAAACGAACTCCACAAGAGGCATCATCTTATTTCGCGCTTTGTTTCTACCCATTGCCTTTCTAATTCTCTGGGAAATAGTTACACGAATAGGTATTCTACCCTCATTGTTATTCTCATCACCCTCTCTTATCCTCATCCGTGCCATGGACTTAATTGCCACAGGCAAACTATGGTCTCATATGGAGATCAGTTTAGTCCGTGCATTACTTGGCTTCTTATTAGGAGGAGGACTTGGATTACTCTTCGGTGTTATTGTGGGGATGAACAGAAAGTCAGAACATTATTTGAATCCTTCTTTCCAAATGATCCATACCGTTCCCTTATTAGCCATCACGCCACTCTTTATTCTATGGTTCGGCTTCGGCGAACTCTCGAAAGTGCTATTAATATCCCTTGGATCTTTCTTTCCGTTGTACATGCAAGCCTTCCTCGGTATACGAAATATAGACAACAAACTGTTCGAAGTTGCCAAAGTCATGGAATATAATCGCTTCCATCAAATCACGCGGCTGATGTTACCCTCTGCCTTACCCAATATTCTGTTAGGTGTAAGGTTATCATTAAGCGTTACATGGATGTGCTTAGTCGCTGCCGAATTATTAGGCGCAGATAGAGGTATCCAAGATGCCCGCTCCTTCATGCAGACAGATACCGTCTTCGTAGGTATTATCATCTTTGCATTAGCTGGTAAATTCTCTGATTCATTTGTGAGATTCTTGGAGCAACGTTCGCTGAAGTGGCAGGATAATTTTAAGGCATGACTTATTGGAGTCCATTGCATGGAGTACAACTGGCATTAAACACAGAATAGGAAGATAAATAAAGAGGTGAGCCCTACTATTTTAGTAGTAAGGGCTCACCTTGTTTCTTTAGAAGGATTATACTTAAAATCATATCTAAACCAATGAGGGTAGTAAACAATCAAATGTACCTTTCTAATAAAAGGCTTCCCTAATATTAAATTGACTTAAAATCACAGTTATTATATCTGTAATCTTCTGTCCTTCTTCGCAATACGGAAGGAGACTATGAAACTGAAAAGTACGAAAAGAAGCTGGATGGATAAGGCTAACATGATTCCTGTCAATATTCCCCATCCAAAAGTTCCACTTATGGTAATTAGAGCACCTCCTAATCCGATGCTTAATGCAGGACTAAACGCATCAACAAATTGAACGTTCGCTGAAATCGTACCTGCTTCGCTTGCTTTGGCATGTTGTAGTGCAATGGCTCCCGTAGTTGGATGTGCCAACCCTATTCCAAATCCGGTAAGTATTTGTGAGAACACTGCGAGCACGATTCCATTACCTGAAAGTCCCATGGCTGTTATGACCAGTGCAACTCCGACAATCATTAAAGCAACACCGACCATTACTCGCTGTATTCGACCATTCCCTTGGTCTCTTTCATCAAACTTGGATTGCAACCACGCGGCTATTGACCAGCTGATTGCTCCAGTGGCAACAATCAAACCCGCAACATCCGCCGATAAACCTTTAACATTTGTTAGAGCTAAAACAACATAACTTTCAACGGCAAAGTAGCACGCAACAAATAGTCCTCTAGTAACAATGGTTGCCGGCAAACCTTTTTTAACTAATAAAGCGCCCTCTGGTAACAGTTTCCGTAAAGGTTGAACCATAATCAAGACCCCTGCAACTGAAATCACAATTCCCTTCCAATCAGGTATTAATCCTAATCCTTCTAATAGCAACCCCGTTCCTAACGTTAACACAATCGCGTATATTTCTTTATACTCGCCTCTTTTAGCCGATGGTGCAATTGTATTTTCAGTTTGTAATTTACGAAATGACGGGAGCGTTAAGAATACAGATAGAATAATGAAAGGCAGAACCAGCCAGAACACGAACCTCCATGATTGATATTCAGCTAAAAGCCCTGCTATGTAAGGACCAATTAATGCAGGAAGAATATAAGCACTAGAAAATGCTGCAAGAATTTTAGTTCTAAGCCCATCAGGGTAATTTAAAGTAATGCTGGAATATACACACGTTAAAAGGGCACCTGCACCAAATCCTTGAAAAGCTCTTCCACCGATCAAAATATACATATTGAAGGAAGTTGCTGCAATGACAATCCCTCCAACAAAAATTAGAATAGAAATGATAAAAGATTTGTACACACCATTCTTATCAATCTGCTGACCAATGACCATTGTGCCAATAATTTGGGATAAAAGAAATGCACTGAAAATCCAACCATAAGAATGGATAGCATTCAAACTTTGGGCCACTTTCGGTGCAATCGTCGTAACTCCCAGTCCCTCGAATGCTACTGTTGTAACTGCCAAGATAATACCGATTGTTAAAGCTCTGTACTGGGCATCAAAAATCCCTATTTTATTATTGTTTGTTTTCATATTTACACTCTCCTTATAGTTGTCAAAGCACTAGTTGCCATAGCAACTATCAAACCATGATTTTTTATTTACTTCCCTTTTTAATTCATTTTCAATAAATTTAGTGATTCAAAACAAATGGCCTTGACAATAATCGTCGTAGCAACTAATTCATTTGATGAAATAATTCAGTTACAGACAAAATCTACTATAAATCCTTTACATTATTATGTATTGCAGATAGTATCCTTCTAAAGGTTTCGACTTCTTCATCTGTTAATCCATCAATAGTCTTCCTATACGCTTCAATAGATGGAGCAAGAATCTCATCTTTTATTTCTCGACCCTTTGAAGTTAGATATACACGTAAGGATCTTCGATCCGTTTCATGGGTTACACGATGAATAAAGCCTTTCTTCTCAAGCTTGAATAACATACGAGCAATATTCGTCTGATCTTTATACAGTCTTTCTGCGATTTCCTTTTGAGTAATCCCTTCCTTTTCCCATAGTATAACCAGTATCTCCCACTGATCCACTGTAATATCGAAAGGATTAACCACTTTCTGATAATAATTATTAAGTTTCAAATCTGCCCGGTGTACAATAACACCTATATATTTTTCTAATTCCAAGTAATACACCTCCCAAATAATAGACATGATTATAGTTGCTATGACCATTATAATTCTAATTCTTTATATTTTCAACTCTCAACAGCCTAAACTCCATCTTATGCTGTTACGACAACGAATCCATTCCTTAGTAAATCCCCCTGTCCAACCCCACCCACCACCTAGTGACCACTCTATTTGATTTCCAAAGATTCTAGTACTAAAATGAATGCATCTCAAAGTAAAGGATGCGCGAAAAGCAATGACGTTTACTGTACCACGCAAGCTCAGTATAAGATCTTTACTATTCTTCTCTCTGATCATGCTTGCAAAGATTTATTTCGCTTGGTATTTTCTATTTGAAGATGGCCCCTCGTGGACCACATGGCTTAAGGAAATCCCTTTTATACTAATCGTTTTTTGCCTAATTGAAAGATTTGCTACGAAACGAAAGATCGCGATCTATCTATCTGTCAATCTTATACTTACCATTTTGTTCTTTTCATTAATTGTATATCATAGTCATTTTGGTATGATTGCTACCTCACAAGTGTTTGGGCAAGTCAAACAAGTTGGAGCAGTCAAGAAGAGTATATTTGCAGTCTATCAACCGCAATATATCCTTATTTTTTTGGACATCATTATCATTAGCTTTGTTATGCTTAGACGCCAGAGGGCTCTCAAATGGAAGCAAGCCATGTCACGTCAAGCTAACCGTAAAGTGGTTGGCACCCTATTCTGCATTTCTATCGTGTTATGCACGTTGAATATTTTCCCTAACCGAGCAAGTATGAATGAAACGGTTAAAGCCGAACAAATGGGCATTCTCAATTATGAAGCCTATTCTATGATAGCCAATAAAGAAGATGAACCTATTGTTGCTTCTAAAATTACACAGACTGCTATTAATGAAACCAAGGGAATCCAAGCTACGGTTAATCCGATACTTTTTGGAGCCGCCAAAGGAAAGAACCTTATTATCATTCAAATGGAGTCATTTCAGAACTTCCTCATTAATCTATCGATTGATGAACATGAAATAACGCCTAATATGAATAAGCTTGCGGGAAGCAGTTACTATTTCCCTCGTTTCTACCAGCAGGTTGGACAAGGTAATACATCCGACGCTGAATTTATCGTGAACACTTCGTTCTATGTTCCACCGAATGGTGCAGCTACCCAAAAGTACGTAGACAAGGAGCTTCCAAGCTTGCCAAAACTACTTCAAGAGCAGAGATATGACACCGCTACGTTCCATACGAATGATGTCGACTTTTGGAACCGTGGTGAACTTTACAACACATTGGGATTTAATCGTTATTATGATAAAACCTATTTTGGTGACAATGATACTGTATTCTATGGCGCTTCTGATGAAGTGCTATATGAAAAGACTGCCGCAGAGTTAGCCACAATGGATCAGAATGACCAACCATTCTATTCACACGTGATCTCCATGTCAGCTCACAATCCCTTCTCGATTCCAGAGAGTAAATACAAGATGACACTTCCAGAGCGATTCGAAGGTACGTTCGTTGGCGATTATATTCGTGCACAGAATTATGCTGATTATTCGCTTGGCCGCTTTATCGAAGAGCTCAAACAAAACGGTGTATGGGATAACAGCTTAATCGTGCTGTACGGTGATCATCGAGGACTTCCTATCTTCTCTCTCAAAGATGATGATCGAGCGTTAATGCAGGAGATCCTGGGTCATGAATATTCAGAACGTGATTTAATTAATATTCCATTGATCATCTCATCCACTGGGGTTACGACTTCAAGTGTGATGAAACAGTTAGGCGGACAAGTGGATATCTTACCTACCGTATCCAATCTATTGGGTATATCTCTTGATAAACAAATTCATTTCGGACAGGATATACTGAATCAGACCACCTATAACCTGCTCCCACAACGCTATTATTTACCCACCGGATCATTCGTGAACAACGAAGAACTCTTCTTATCAGGCAGCGGATATGAGGACGGACAGCATAGTACGCTAGCTGGAGATGGTGTCCAAGCACTCCCAGCTACAGAAAATGAATTTGATCGTGCGCTTGAACTTCTTCATCTGTCCGATAGCTACGTGACACAATTACCTCAACGAGAAGTTGAGAAATAAGAAACATTTATCAGCTTCCTCATACAGTCAGTCAAAAAAAATCCCCCACCCACAATTCTCGTTAATACTCGAAAATCAAGGTGAGGGATTTGTTATATTCGTTACTCCTATATTTCTTCAACTCTTCAACAAACGTATTATCCACAAATGAGCGATCTCGCCCAGAAATTTTCATAGCTAAATCAATGCCGGTTGAGCATCTGATATCGCTAGATCTACCATCTTAACGCGCCATCGGTCAAGGTAGCTTCGATAAAGTCATGAAAGGCACATCTCACTTGCAACAACATGACGTAGAATTGAAATAGCACATTATCATATACCCTAGCAATTTAATTCCAAAAACCTCATGTCATTCTAATTGATAGAACGCAAACGCAGATTTGATTCGACTTGATTTGACCTGCGTCCTCCTATCCTAGTTATGCTTTTCTGAACACAATCACCGCATTGTGACCACCAAATCCGAATCCATTGGACAATACTGTCTGAATGTCACAGTCTCTTGCTTCATTTGGTATATAATCCAAATCACATACTGGATCTGGCGTCTCATAATTGATTGTGGGTGGAAGAATTCCGTCCATTAGTGCTTTGACAGATATCACGGCTTCCAATCCCCCGGCTGCGCCAAATAGATGGCCAGTGGCTGATTTGGTTGCACTCACCTTTAGCTTATAAGCATGACTACCAAACAGATGCTTGATGGCCTGCGTTTCCGACTTATCACCGAGCGGTGTGCCCGTGGCATGTGCATTAATATAGTCCACTTCTTCCGGCGTAATTCTAGCATCTTGTAACGCAGCATTCATGGCCCGTACGGCTCCCATCCCAAGTGGGTCAGGCGCTGTCATATGATACGCATCTGCCGATTGACCATATCCGATCACCTCAGCCAAGATGGTGGCTCCTCTACTCCGCGCATGCTCCCACTCTTCCAGCACTAGCACACCAGCACCCTCCGACATCACAAATCCATCTCGATTCATATCGAAAGGTCGACTTGCTTGCTGAGGATTATCATTAAGCGTAGACATGGCCTTCATGTTACAGAACCCACCAAAAGCTAGCTCATTTAGCGGAGATTCTGCACCCCCAGCAATCATCACGTCAGCAACGCCGTTTCTAATCATATGAAAAGAGTCGCCGATCGCATTATTACCAGATGCACAAGCATTAACAGGTGTGGTGTTTGGTCCCTTAGCTCCAAGGTGAATAGACAATTGGGCGGAACCCATATTGGCAATCATCATCGGAATTAAGAATGGACTAATCCGCTTGGGACTTCTTTCAAGCATTGTTTTATGATTATCAAGTGTTGTCTGAATTCCACCTATACCTGTCCCAATACTAACCCCGACACGATGCGCATTGGACTCCGTTATCTTTAACTCAGCATTATCTACAGCCATCTTACCTGCCGCAACAGCAAATTGAACAAAACGGTCCATATGCCGTAACTCTTTGCTATCAAAGAAATTATCAGGATTGAAATCAGTAGCCATCCCTGCTATCTGAGTTGTAAAACCCGATGGATCAAAGCTTTCAATCCGAGATATCCCCGACTGACCCGCAATAAGCCGGCTCCAGAAAGTCTCAATCTGCGAACCCAGTGGTGAAATAACACTAATTCCAGTAACAGCAACACGTTTTTGCATGAAAAAAACCTCCTCGTTTTAGACCGGATTTTGCCTGATTATATGCTCACTATTATTTCAACAAGTTGTTAACTTCGATCACAAATTACCTATTTGGCTTCTGGCAACTGAACCTGTGGATGTAGATTCCAGTTAAGCAATAGACCTGCATGTGTAAGGCCTGCACCAAACCCATAGATCAAGATACGGTCACCATCATTAAGCTTACCTTCACGAATCCCTAGATCCAAAGAAAGTGGTATTGTCGCTGCGGATGTATTACCGAAATTCTCTAAACTGTACAACGTTCGTTCGAGAGGAATCCCCGTTCGCTCACAAATCGGTTCAATGATACGTAAATTGGCACTGTGAGGAATGAACCAATCTACATCATTCGTTGTGAATGAACTTTTCTCAAGAATCGCTTTAACACCTTCTGGAACATTTCTAACAGCCCAGCGAAATACTTCTCTTCCATTCTGTACAATGTTACCCGTGTTACTCAATTCTACACCATTTAACTTATCAGCAATGCCATTCAAATAAACGTGAGCACCTCCAATACCATCTGTTCCTTGATGATACGCTAGAAAGCTTGTTTCCTCTGTTTCTGATTCCACCAATACAACCCCTGCGCCATCACCGAACAATATACAGGTAGTGCGATCCGTATAATCCGTAATTTTAGACATGGTGTCTGCACCAAACACAAGGACTTTCCGATGTAATCCAGAAGCCACCATACCTTGTGCCACATGAAGTGCATACACAAATCCAGAACAAGCAGCACTTAGATCAATGACTCCTACTGAACTAGATATGCCAAGTTTGTCTTGAACGATTGCTGCTACGCTAGGAAAAATAAAATCTGGTGTAGTTGTCGCCACAAGGATCAAATCTACATCGTATAAAGATTTATCATATCTCCGCATGAGATCCTGAGCAGCAGATACGCACAAGTCACTTGTATATTGATCAGGTTCACTAATTCGGCGCTCCCGAATTCCCGTTCGCTGCATAATCCATTCATCATTGGTATCCACCAACTTTTCCAAATCGAAATTCGTCATTCTTTTATCTGGTACATAGGAACCGATGGCTGTGATTCTTGCTTTTGATTGCTCCATTTATTCACGCTCCTAATTTATTATCTGGTATTAGCACCTGATACTATTTTCATAATATCATACAAATGTCTATTTTAACACAACAACCATTTTGTTCCTATTTCAATGAAATAAAACATAAATAAATCAATAATAATTACTTTGACAGCTAGAGTAATATGTGATATTTTTACTCTATCAGATAGAATACTTACCAAATAAGGAGGACGCAAATGGTTCGTAGTGACATCATTCGTGGGCATTTAGATGCTATTATTTTGCGGCTCATCTATGAGAAGGATCAATACGGTTATGAAATATCCAAAGAAATCAGTTTACGGACAAATGATCGCTTCCAGATAAAAGAGGCCACGTTATATGCCGTATTCCAAAGGTTAGAAAGAAGAGAATTAATTGAATCCTATTTCGGTGACATTTCGCATGGAGGCAAACGTAGATATTACAAAATTACGAAGCTTGGAAAGGCCTATTTCAAAGAAACTGTAGAAGAATGGCAAGAAATCAAGGAAATAATAAATATTTTTATGGAGGGAATATGAATGCGTACAATTAAAGATCATGTTAAGGAATTGTTTAAGGACATCCCAACAAGCGAACACAAGGAACTAATGATGAAAGACGTTATTCAGAACATGGAAGAGAAAGTAAGTGATTTAATGTTCGCTGGTAAGTTTGAGGAAGACGCCATTAACAAGACCATCGTTGAGTTCGGTGATATTGAGGATATTAAGAGGGAACTAGGTACCAACACCAACAATTCGCCCCGTAGAGACCGAAAAAACGTTTCTTTGCAATTAGGATTCTCACTTTGGGGAAGCGGACTCATTACGGCATTGTTTGTATTTATTAATCTGTATTATTCACCCGATGTGATCTGGTTCGTGTATCCTGTGTTTGCTGTTCTATGGTGGCCACTGGCTATGTTCTATAGATGGTTAGGAGTTAAATAAAAGGAGGATTTCAGATTATGAATAAGCATCAAGCTAGTTTTGCTACTGTCGCAAGTGTGCTGAGCATTCTGTTTCTTGCTATTACGAATTACAATACCACTCCTCATGATCTATGGTTTATTTATCCTTCATTTGTCATTCTACAGTGGCCGATCTCTATCTACTTTTTGGCAAAAGGAAAGCTTAAACATTACTCAGCCTTAACCACAGCTATCTTAATTGCATTTCTAATCTTTGAGAATATGTTAAATAGTCCTGATCATATATGGTTTGTATTCGCTGTCTATCCCCTTCTCTGGTGGCCCATCCTCATGTATTTAGGAAAATATCGTTCATCATTTACCATCGCTATCATCGGAAGTCTATGTACGATTCTTTATTACGAAATGCTCAATTCATTCTATGCTCCTCAATATCCTTGGGTCATTTACCCGTCATTTCTCGTGTTATGGTGGCCACTAGCTATATACTACGGGAGAAAAAAGAACCATTTCAATTTCTCCATTACAGCAACTCTTCTCACTGCCATATTTTTCATTACAACGAATGTCATATCAAGCCCTTCCACCATCTGGGCAGTATATCCTATCTTCGCCATTATTTGGTGGCCTCTCAGCATGTACTACTTCCATAAAAGGAAATATTGATAATCCATTCATTAAATTAACTTCATGGTCAATCCATAGCACATAACAACCATCTAACCCATTCATGTAGAGTTCCACCCCTACTATACTCGATCACAACTAGCCTCTCCTTAATGGGAAGGCTAGTTGAACTTTTTATGTGTTATCTTTATTGGAAGCAGCCTTTTCCTTTTCCAACAGCATATATAGAAGAAACATGGAAGCTGCGAAGACTATATCCACGAAAACAATCGAAAGTGTAGGATAATCCATCGTTACCATCACTCCAAACATGGCCCCCATCATTCCTCCCATAATACCTGAGAGCATGCCGTCCATGGATGCAAGAAGACTTAACGGCAATCCTAATATATAACCGACGACTAAACCAAACAACACGCCAATAACTGTAGACAAAAATAGTCCTGCTAACAATACTCCTGCTATGGTTCCAACCACTAGGCTTGAAAGCATTGCTGCTGTCATGGTTGCCATCATACCTGACATTTTGGAAATGACTGCTCCTTGTTTGCGCAATCGAACAATAAGAAGAATGATTACGAATACGACGACAATAATAGATAAAACGATTGTATTCATCGTTAATGATGACGGCACTCCACTATTCGTAGTTACATCGCCTCCATGTTCATGAGCGAATACAGGTAATACAGGAGCAAAGCAATACCACAACGTTATTAATCCGATTACCTTACCCCAAATAAACTTTTTACGTTCTCTCATCCAAGACCTCCTTCATAATATGTAACTACTCATGAATCCAAGCCTTTTTTTAAAACACCAATGATGCACATCATAAAATATATGGATAATCAAATAGGTTATGCCATCACTCTTTATAATACAAAAACAGCCGACCCATTAAATGGGTCGGCTGTTCCAATGCAGTTATTTATTTCACTTCATAAATGGTGTAAAGTTCATCCAATAGTAGGTTGGCTGCTTTAATACCGCCTGCCGTATTCCAAATCGCATCATCCACACGATATACGCGTCCTTCTTTAACCGCGCTTAGACCTTTCCACAACGGATCATTAATCCACTCTTTTTCCGTATCATTCCCTTTACCATCACCTGTGTCATACGTAAAGTAGAATAAACGATGAGCATCAGCTTCTGGTAAACGTTCTTTCGTAATTTCATCTACAAATGTTTCTTTACTTTTTAACGTCATATCATTACGAGTAATACCAATTTGGTCGAAAATAATACCTGAGAAGGTGTCAGCATGATATACACGCGTCTTACCACCCATGAATCGAACAACAGATACGGTATCTTTCAGTTTATCGCCAGCTTTGGTTTTAAAATCTTCAATTCGAGTATCGAATGCAGCAAGCTGCTTGTCTGCTTCAGCTGATTTGCCCAATGCTTCAGCATACAGTTTGAAGTTGATTTTCCAATCACCACGTAAGGTTTCCGATTCAATAGTTGGCGCGATCGCCTTCAATTGTTCATAAATTTCCTCATGACGCATTTTGTTAGCAATAATTAGATCTGGCTCAAGTCCTGCAATTAGCTCTAGGTTAGGTTGTCCTTCTTCACCTAGCTCTTGAACGCCTTCCATATCGGCTTTAATATGCTCATACCATGGACTTCCTGTCCACGATTTAACGGCTCCAACCGGTTTAATTCCAAGCGCAAGTACCGCTTCAGTTCCTTCATTTGTAAGAACGACCACGCGTTGCGGTGTTCCTTTAATTTCTGTTTCACCCATCGCATGCTTCACAGTACGAACTTCATTTGAAGATTGATCCGTTACCGCCGCGTCTTCACTCGCTTTATTCGAAGTAGTTGCTGTATTATTGTTTGAGCCACAGCCCGTTACGATCATGACAAGTACTAGTGCACATAATGCCCACCATGTTTTTACCTTACCCCTGTTTGCCTTTTTCACCACGTTGACTTCCCCCTAATGTATTGAAAATTATTCACAATGAACAATATAAAATAATATCTAGTCTAATGTCAATGAAAATGATTATCATTTGCGTTGACACATTATAATCAATCTACTAAGATTCTAATGTAGACACTCGCAAAATGAAGCAGAAAGTAGGCATATATGAGATTACTTGGGCTCGCTTGTTCATTGTTCATACTCGGAGTTGCGGTAATATGTAGCGTTATTTACGGCGTTACAGATATTCCGTTATCCTCCATATGGGAATCCTTCGTTCATTATGATTATTCATCACAAGAACATCTAATCATTCAAACGGTGCGAGTACCACGCGCACTGATAGCTGTTGCTGCTGGAGCAAGTCTGGCTGTTGCTGGCGCATTAATGCAAGTGATTACACGTAATCCAATCGCTTCGCCAAGTTTATTCGGGATCAACTCAGGTGCCGCATTCATGGTCGTTATCGCTTCAGGCTGGCTTGGAGTTAGCGGTATGCAATCACTCACCTTATTCGCTCTCTTAGGTGCTGCAATCAGTGGATCTATCGTATTTTATCTTGGAAGTATTGGAAGAGACGGTATGACACCTATTAAAATCACATTGGCTGGAGCCTCGATCGCTGCTTTTTTCCATTCTATGACGCAAGGATATATGCTCACAAACGGTAAAATGTTCGATCAAGTCCTCGTGTGGTTAGTTGGTTCAGTAGCCGGTAGAGACATGAGTATGCTCATTAATGTGTTACCTTATTTGTTCATCGGATTCATTATAGCCGTATCACTCTCACGTCATCTCAACGTGCTGTTAATGGGAGATGATGTAGCACAAACTCTGGGTCAACGAACCGCTACAATTAAAAGTCTAGCTTCCGTTGCCGTTATTCTTCTCGCTGGAGGATCTGTTGCTGTGGCTGGACCCATCGCATTTGTAGGCATTATTATCCCGCATATTGTTCGATATCTCGTCGGGAACGATTATCGCCGGGTCATTCCATACTCTGCTGTACTAGGCGGTATTTTACTTGTGACTGCAGATATTGGTGCCCGATATATAGCCATGCCGAAAGAAATACCTGTAGGCGTCATGACTGCAATTCTTGGCGTGCCATTCTTCATCTATATCGCCAGGAAAGGAAAACGAGTGCAATGAGCAAATACACACCATTACGATGGAACAAGACCAAGTTATCTTTTCTAATTGAGAAAAGAACTTTGTGGATTATAGCTACCTTGCTTGTTCTTTGCGCTACTTTAGTTGTTATTAGTACAGGAATTGGTAGTAAGTACGTATCGCCACTTGAAGTGATTCAATCGATTGCTGGTAAGGGAAGTAGCATGAATGAAGTCATCATCATGAAGCTCCGACTTCCACGCATCCTTATCGCCGTGCTTGTTGGTGCCTCGTTAGCCGTTGCAGGCGCAGTGCTCCAAGGTATTATTCGCAACCCGCTTGCATCACCCGATGTAACGGGTATTACAGAAGGAGCTTCGCTTGGTACCGTACTTTTTGTTTTCTTTTTATCTGAAAAAGTCTCGATCCAATGGGCTCCCCTAGCAGCTATCGCTGGGGCATTTGTTGTAACAGCTCTTCTATATCTACTTTCTTGGAAGAACGGAGCCTCACCCTTACGGATGATATTAATTGGGACAGGACTGTCGGCTGCCTTCAAGTCCATTTCGTACATGTTTATCATTTCAGGGTCCTTCATATTAGCAAACAAGTCGATGATATTTATGACGGGTAGCATTTATGGATCGTCTTGGGAAAAGGATGTTTCCACCCTACTGCCTTGGGTTCTCATTTTACTCCCGCTCACATGGATTCAATCTCGACATGTCAACGTTCAGGCGCTCGGAGATGATGTAGCGGCAAGTGCTGGCGCAAACGTACAACTTCATCGACTTATATTGCTACTTCTTAGCGTCGCTTTAGCAGGGGCGGCTGTGGCTATAGGAGGAGCGATCACATTCATTGGTTTGATGGCGCCTCATATCGCCCGTAAGCTTGTTGGCTCATCATTTGGTGGACTGCTACCTGTGAGTGCATTGTTGGGAGCTCTTATATTACTTATCTCTGACCTCATTGCCCGTACGATCTTCGCACCGCTTGATATACCTGCAGGTGTATTCACGGCAGCCATCGGTGTACCGTTCTTCTTATATTTGCTATACCGTAACCGAAATGCATAACTCTAGGAGGAATGACTTTAATGAGCATACTTGAAGCCAAAGACTTGGCTGTGTCCTACGGTGGAGTCTTCATCTTTGATCATTTGAATTTAGAAATACCTGAAGGAAAAATCACGGTGTTTATCGGCAGCAACGGTTGTGGTAAATCGACGCTGTTACGCTCGTTAGCTCGTCTACTAAAACCCGTTCAAGGCGAAATACAATTAGATGGATCGAATATCTCCAATATGCCATCCAAAACGTTAGCAAAGCAGCTTTCTCTTCTACCACAAGGACCGGTTACCCCAGAAGGGTTAACCGTACTACAATTAGTGAAGCAAGGCCGATATCCCTATCAATCTTGGCTTCAGCAATGGTCGAAGGAAGATGAACAAGCTGTACATGCTGCGATTCATGCGACAGGTATGGAGGCTTTTACAGAGCGTTCTGTCGATTCATTGTCCGGAGGTCAACGACAGCGTGCATGGATTGCGATGACACTCGCTCAAGCGACCGACATTATATTGTTAGATGAACCGACCACTTATCTCGATTTAACCCATCAGATTGATGTGTTAGATTTATTACATGAGCTAAATGAACGAGACGGTCGTACGATCGTCATGGTACTTCATGATATAAATCTTGCCTGTCGTTATGCAGACCATATCGTAGCCATTCAAGATGGAACTGTATATACGCAAGGACGTCCCTCGGATGTTATTCATCCGGAAACCATTGAGTCTGTATTTCGATTGAATTGCCAAGTCATTTCAGATCCAATCTATGGTACACCGATGATCGTGCCACAAGGTAAATTAAGAAAAAAACAGTGACACTAATATTAATGGTTTCAGAGCTAGGATCACGTATAGATACAACAATACAATGATCTACCTCTGAACAGACGAAAGAGCGCCTCATAGGGCGCTCTTTCGTCTGTTCCCATACAACCTTACCACTCGATTAAAGCACATTTGCCTATCTTATGATTTCCCTTTTCCGACCACGAGCTCCATAATCATAATCATCAGCACGAGCAGTTGAATGAGCTGATCTACCGTCATATTCGTCCGCCTCCATCTTAAAAGGATGGCTCTTTCGGACGATTTCCCTCTCCTGCATTTCCGGACGTTCCCCATAACATAAATATGCAGGTCAACATTTGATTATGTCAAAAGATTACTGTTGAGAAGACGGTTTAGTTGACTGTTGATTATAAGAATCTACATCGATGAACGGCGTAGCCCCACCCGTTACACTAGGTAATTGTCCATTCCATTTCTCGACGGCTTTTTCCTGGACTTCAATTTGTTTAAGTTGTACAAGTTCCGGTGTCACTTCAAGCTTCTTAAGCTTTAATGATTCAGCTTCAGCTTGGGCTTGAACGATCTTCTGCTTACCTTCAATTTGAATACGCTTCAGGTCGTTTTCCGCTTTAAGTGCTTGTTGTTGTGCAACCTGCTTCGCTTCAATGGATTGATTAAACGCATCTGAGAATTTGAAATTCACAATATTAATGTCATTTACGATAAGGTCGTATTTAGCTAAACGTTTCGTCAGATTTTCACTAATCTCACCTGCTACAACATCTCGCTTCGCAATTAAATCTTCAGCTGGATATTTCGCCGTCACTTCTTTTACAATCTCCTGAATAGCTGGGTTAATAATAATGACATCGAATGAGCTTCCGATATTGTTCATTAAATGATATACAGCTTCCTTGTTAACCGAATAGTTCACTGCAACATGTGTCGATACGGGCTGAAGATCTTTAGAAGAAGCCGTGGTATCCGTCTCAGCCTTAGTCACTTGCGTGTTTACTTGAATAATGGACTGGACAAAAGGCAGCCTCATATGAATTCCAGGTTCAAGCGTATTATTATTTAATTTCCCGAACGTTTTATAAAGTCCAATATGACCGTATTGAACCGTGGAGAAACCATTAAACGCCAATACCAATACAACTAAGATGATAACAACTAGACCTGACATCCATTTCACATTCTTTTTCACATTCGGATTAATCTCAGTATTCAAATGTATACCTCCCATAATGGTGTAGTCTTATTCAGCTTACCACTGAACCAATTGTGGCAGAACATAAATATTGGTAATTGATACGTACCATAATTGGGAAAGGTTTCAATCGTACTCATGAAGAGATCAAATTAGATGCGGTAATGGATAAAACAAAAGCAGCCTAAAACCCCGAAAATCATAGAGTTTTAAACCGCTTCATTGTTTGAATTTTATATTTTCACGCCACCGTAGCTAGGAAAACATTTGATTAATTCTTCTTAAAAGTAAATCATATCCTGCCATTGTCTTCTAAGTTCCCAGACAGGTTCAAAGTGGCAACCCATCCTCCAGTTTGGCCAAGGCTTCATCCATCAATTTAGCAAAATCCGCAGCAGGATTCTCCGCATAGTAAAACATCACTGAGATGTTCACACCTACGATCGCACCAGCGAATGTCCGCACAGCTAAATCATCCGGTTTAAGACCAACGCGTTTGGCTACCATCTCCGTGAGTAGTTGCATCGTCTGGGTCAGGTTGTTTAGAGTCGCTGCCCGAAGTGCAGGAACCGTCATGATGAGCTGATTGCGTTCGCGCATCGTCTCCATCTCCTCAGCAGACATGTCAGTCATTCCCGACATGATCGCGTTACGTACAGCCTGAAGTGGACTCAGTTCTGGCGGCTGATCTTCAAATGCAGCGATGAGGAGAGGATCATAGTTGTCCGTTATCATCACATCCTCCTTATTCGAAAAGTAACGAAAAAAGGTGCTGGGAGAAATCTCGGCAGCCTCCGCAATTTGTTCCACAGTTGTTGCGTTATAGCCTAGCTCGCGAAAAAGCCTCAGCGCATGCATTTGAACGGATGCCATGGTCTTTGCCTTTTTGCGCTCACGCAATCCAATTTTTTGTTTGATATCTGTTGACATTTTATTCTTCACTCCTTACTGCTAGATTGTTCCGACTCCATTTATCTAATCCTTTTCTATCTTAATGCGAGAATGCCCTCGATTCTGCCCGGTGCAAATACATACCCTTTCAACATCCACAATCGAAGGCGTTCATTGCTATGCCGGAATTATCATTAAATCTTGATATCCCACATGATAATGCTACTTTATTCCATTTAATTGTTCATGTCAATTTCATCGATCTGTCAATAAATAAATTTCTACATAGAAAAAACCGTTCCTAGAAAGAACGGTTGGTATGGTATGATCAACTGCTTCCGTCTTTCCATTATTCAGAAGGAAAGATCCACTTGCACGACTATAAATCCCGGTGGATAACCTTCATCCATCCAGCGAAGCTTCCGGCTACGAATAACGCAAGGGTCCCTATACTACTTACTCCCAATGGTAGTCGTCTGATCCAACTCCGTATTTTCATTACGATTTACCCGCGTCTGCAAGAAGCTCAACGTTATCAGAACACCTAGAACGGCTACACCCCCGCACGCCCACAACGTGATTCCCATTCCGTGAACAAAAGAGGACCTCACCGAATCGATCAATGTGGTGGAATTGATCTGACGAGCCACAGCTACACCAGCTGATACGTTTCGTCGTACCGAATCCACGGTTTCCGCAGGTAATCCTTGTAAATCTAGTTTGTTGCGATACCCAGTACTAAGTATGGTGCCCAAGATAGCTACGCCCATCGTTCCTCCAACCTGACGCAAGGCCATTAGGAGCGCTGAACCCACACCACTCGTTTCGACAGAAAGTGCGGACATGGCCTCATCCATGGCTGCTGGCAGTGCGAACCCAATTCCAAGCCCAACAAGAGTTATCCATACCGAAGCAAATCCATATCCGCTATTCATTCCCGTATTGGCTCCAACGGACAAAGCAATTCCCAGCACTAAAAAACCGAGTGAAATGGTGATCTTGGTCCCGAAACGAGACTGGAGCAGATCAGATATTTGTGATCCAATTAGTAGCCCCCCTACGAGTGGTAATAACCGCATACCTGCACTTAACGCATTCACCCCTTCTACCGCTTGAAAATATTGTGGCATTACAAACAACACCCCAAACATAGCAAAGGAGATAACCGTAGCTAATATCGTACCCCAGGTGAAACTTCGCGAACGAAACAAAGCGGGATCAATAAGCGGATGACTAGTTCGACGTTCCCACAGTATAAATACTACTAGGAGCAGCAACCCAGCGATGATTGTAGTCATTGCTGTTGTATCCCCCCAGCCTCTCTCCCCCACTTCGATTACGCCGTAGGTCACACCGACTAGACCAAGACTTGAAGTCAGAATTCCGATGAGATCTATCCTTTGACTCTCCGAACCTCGAGACTCCGGCAGAAGGATAGAAACTGCAAATAGAGCGACAACAATGAGAGGGATATTAATAAGAAACACAGAACCCCACCAGTAATTATCGAGAAGCCATCCGCCCACAATTGGGCCGAGCGGAATACCAAATGCGTTAGCCATCATCCACACGCCTATTGCCTTAGGTCTTTCCTTTTCAGAAAACATCACGGGTATGATTGACATAGATAAAGGCACCAGAAGTGCTGCTCCAAGTCCAAGTAAAGCTCGCCCTGTTATTAGCTCCCATGGAGAAATCGAATATGCACATATTAACGATGCAGCTCCAAATAAAATTAATCCGACGATGAGCATCCTTTTGCGTCCTAACCGATCACCAAGTAATCCAGCAGGAAGTAGCGCTGCTGCGAAGACAAGATTGTACGCATCAGCAAACCATTGCAGTTCTCCATTCGTTGCCTGCATGTCGGTAGCCAAAATAGGTAAAGCCAGATTGAGGATCGTCATGTCTAAACCCACCGCAAGTATACCGATGGCAAGTGCGCCCAACACCCACCATCTTCGATTGTATTGACCATTCATGGAAGTTACCACCTTTCGACATTAACGTTTTATTGATATTTAATTCCAATTGACAGTTTATGTCATAAAAATCAAAATGTCAATAACTGTATAACTAAAATAAACCCCAAACACATCATGGCAAGCAAAGAGAAATGACCATCTCTTCGCTTGCCATTATGATATTTCAGGAAATCATTTACTCCATTCATGTATCGATCTTTATAAGAGTAACCATGAAAAAAATAAAGAATTCAAATGAGATAACACCAAATGGTATATAGTGGGATTAGTCGTATGATTCCATTCCCGATAAGGAGCTATGTAAATGATTAGAAAACTGCGATTAGTTATACTGACTCTCTGTACTACACTTACAATGTCGAGTACAAGTTTTGCATCTTCCAACACGCCACACATTGAAGTCTCCAAAACATCTTTGAACTATAGTCATGTTCGACCTCAAAGTAATGGAACCTTCCATGATGGTTTGTTATTCGCTGAACAGTCGAATGGCACCCTTGTGTACTATAAAACCAAAGGGAATCTGGCCTTTACGCTTCCAGCCGAAATTGAACCTTTAAGCGATTTTGTCGAGCAACGAGCGCTTGTGAGAAATAAAAAAACAAATTTAATAGGTTACATCAACACAACAGGTAAACTTGCGATTCCTTGCATATATGCAGAAGCAGGTTATTTCTCCGAGGGTCTGGCTCATGTATCGATGACCAATTCCAGAAGCGAGGCCTTTATTGATCGGACTGGGAAAATTGTCACCACTTTCAACCAAAAATATAGTTCTGACTATTATTTCTCCGATGGCCTAGCAGTGGTGTATGCACCCTTAGGAAATAAAGTTGGCTTTATTAATACAGCTGGTGAATTGGCTATCTCTTATAAGTACACCTTTTCCCGTGGATTTCTGAAGGAATAGCCCTTGTTCAGAACAGCAATGGTTTGTATGGATATATTGATACTACGGGTAAACAAGTCATCCCCTTCCAATATAAATCGGGGGGCGATTTCTCCGAAGGATGGGCACCCGTGCAAAATACTAAGGGCAAATGGGGATTTGTTGATAGATTTGGAAAGGTCGTTATTCCTTTTAAGTATGATAACGCTGATAGTTTTAGTGAAGGATTAGCCATTGTGTATAACGGCCAAGGAAAAATTGGGTTTATCAATAAAAAAGGGGCACTGGTCATTGGTTATCAGAAATACAATTGCGCCTTTCCTTTCAAGGAGGGTTTTGCATTAGTTGGCGTTGCGACGAAATCTGATCCCTCCGGCAAGTTTGGGTATATCAATCATCAAGGTAAGCCAAGAGAATTCAACCTTCCTTGGCTTGCCATTCTGTCATTTTAAGAAATCATTCACTCGATTCATGTATTTATCTTTATGAGAATAACCATGGAATAGTCGCCTATTTACCGTATTCGAATCTCCGAAGAAGAATCGTTCATACAGTGCCTGCCGACCTCCGAAACCACTAGAGCTAAGCTCCCATGCAAGTCGAAATAACTGAACCTTATTCTTAGCCTCTTTATTGTTACCTGCTAAGTAAGTACTTAGATAGGGTTCAATTTCTGTGTTGAAATCAGACTCCGATGGAATCATGATCAGTCCACTCGCTCCGATAAGTTGAATAATCTCCAGCATTCGAGGATATATTTTGGGAAATAACACATTCGCAGTCCATAATGAATTACGATCTGGGACCATACTTCCCCATCGATCAGGTGATGCATTGACCTCTGAGGTAATTAACAACGATTTTAACGTCTCAACATGAACGATCATCTCAGATACTTTTTCTACAATGTGTGGATGATTTGCGATATCAAGAGACTCCACCATATTAAGAACGACACCTAACAGAAACTCAGATTTCGTAATATATCTACATATCACTTGATGCGCTGAATGTGTATGAAATGCACTCTCGCTGAACAATTTCTGTGATAAACGGTCATTACCATCCACAAACACACGGTGCCATGGAACGAGTACATGATCAAACACGATCAACGTATCCATCTCTTCGAACCGTGAACTTAGTGGATAATCAAAGCTAGAATCTCCCCCGACCATACTTTCTCGGCAGATCCATTTCATCCCTGGTAAATTATTCGGAACAGCAAATACAAATGTATTCAGGTTATTTGTTTCCTGAAGGTAGGTTGTAACTGGTGGATGAACCCATAACTCATCAGCTGTTACCCCTTGTGTAGCCAATAAAAACGCTCCATTGACCACAATCCCTTCCTTATTCTTATCCACAATCTTCGCCGCTTGGGTGTCAAAAGATCCATCATCTAACATCTTAACCACCCGACTTGATTGGGGCTGAACAAATACATGAGACATAGTCACATCATTCTCGCGGCAATACTCATAATAATTCCTTAGATTATGCGTGAACTCTGGTGAGGACTCTGACAACAAGTCTGCTGCTGTATTAAATGCCATTAGGGCTGTATTCATATAATCTGGAGAACGTCCCATCAGACCATGATGTCGTTCCCCCCACAATGACATCATCACTCGACGTCTAAGTAAGTCATCCTTTGTTGTAGGCTGTAGAAAAGACAGTCCAACTGGATTTCCAGTTGTTGGAGAGGAATAGGTCATTCTGTTTTTATACTCCAGTTCATTTTGCATATCATACAAAGAAGCTTGGGTGAACATTAAACCACGGAATGCCTTGTGATTAGATAACATTCCCATGATTCTCTGACCTTGCAACCAGACCTCAGGCTTAGAATGATCGATTTGTTGCATATATTGTGAACCGTTCTTGATCCCCATGTGTCAAACCACCTTCTAAGCATAATATTACCTCAGCATATTCTCCTACCCCTTAGTGAGAACGCGACAGGTGCCCAATATTTGATGATTACTTTTAAAAGTTCATAGCGTTCAATGGTTTACAGGTGTACAATCTTAATCATAAATTTACAGATGCACTGAAGTAACCTTTTCTTAGGAGAGGAATCATTAGGGGGAATCTACACTTGCTAAGCAATAAACAGCTTCAAGATATTCAATCGCTTCAACAACTCTGTGAGGACACCGACCATTTAGCCCTCAAGCTTAACTGGGAGACATTACGAACCCGAAAGACACATGATCATTATGATTACTTTCATTATTCGGGGGACATGCTTACGGGGTTCCTAGGCGTGTACAAGTTCGGTAGTAAATTTGAGATATGCGGCATGGTTCATCCTAATTTTCGTCGACAAGGGATTTTCACTTCCCTATTTCAGACAGCCATCCAAGATACGGGCACTATCGGCTACTCTTCATTATTACTAAATTCACCTGCTAATTCGGTCTCAGGAGAACGATTTCTACATACTGTTCCATGTCAATATGAGTGTTCAGAGTATCAAATGCGCTGGAATGCCACATATGCACAAGAATCACTTAACTTAATCGAGCCTACACCTCAGCACGAAGTTTCTCTCCGTAGCGCTACCGATAATGACATCGAAGATTTGGTTCGTCTCGATAAAGAAGGATTTGGAATGAGTGATGAGGATGTACTCGATATGCATAAGACGCTAACGGAAGATGGACTTGAGCATATGTATGTTATGGAATCCAATGGCGTAACCATGGGTAAGATTAACGTTCTCCCTTCTGAATCGCAGACATGGATTTACGCCTTCACTGTAGATCGAGCTGTTCGTGGACAAGGCATTGGACGTAGAACACTCCATCATATTATCCAACAGGAACTACCGCACAATAAAGAACTATGGCTTGAAGTGGCTGTTCATAATCCAAAAGCTTTGAAACTTTATGAATCTTGTGGTTTCGTTACGCAAGAGAAGCAAGATTATTATCAATTCACAAGAAAGGAGACGATTTCATAGTTATATGATGCTATAAGATGCATTGTGAGGGACAAATGATGTACAATATAAGCTAAATGACTTTTAGACTGAAATGAAGGATGGATTAATGATGTATGTAGCACATGATTGGAAAGATTACGAATTATTGGATACTGGTGATGGTGATAAGCTTGAAAGATGGGGCGACGTTTTCTTACGTAGACCTGATCCACAGATTATTTGGCCTTTAGAGAATGAAACAGAACAATGGCGTAAGGTTCATGGCCATTACTCGCGTAGTTCAACGGGTGGCGGTCAATGGGATATGAAGAAACCAATCCCTGAACGTTGGACTGTATCTTATGATAAGTTGAAATTCCATATAAAACCTACCAGTTTCAAACATACTGGACTATTTCCAGAGCAAGCTGTGAATTGGCGCTGGATGATGGACAAGATTTCTGGCGCTGGCCGCCCTATCAAAGTATTGAACCTTTTCGCTTACACTGGCGGCGCAACTGTTGCTTCAGCTTATGCAGGTGCAGAAGTCGTGCATGTTGATGCAGCTAAAGGTATGGTGCAATGGGCTAAAGAGAATGTTCAACTATCTGGTCTACAAGACCGTCCAGTACGATTTATTACAGATGACGTGTTTAAATTTGTACAACGCGAACAACGTCGTGGCAATAAATATGACGCTATCATTATGGATCCTCCTTCCTATGGCCGTGGTCCTGGTGGCGAAATGTGGAAGTTAGAATCAAGTTTGTATCCGTTCCTTGAGAGCTGCATGGAGATTATGTCGGACAACCCTCTCTTTATGCTTATCAATTCGTATACAACAGGTATTTCGCCAACGGTCTTGAGCAATATGCTTACGATGACCGTATCTCGTAAATATGGTGGAAGTATCTCTTCAGGTGAAATTGGTTTACCTATATCCTCTTCAGGACTAACACTACCTTGTGGTATTCTAGGCCGCTGGGAGGCTTAAGTCTATGAATCAAGGGGATACATCTAGATCTAATATACCTATCCTCTATGAGGATAATCATCTTCTTGGGATCGTCAAACCTGTGAACGTACCCACTCAGGAAGACGCATCGGGAGATCCTGACCTCGTTAATATTCTCAAGCAGGATATTAAGGAACGTTATAATAAACCTGGCAACGTCTATGTAGGGCTGGTTCATCGATTGGATCGACCTGTTGGAGGGGCTATGATCTTCGCGAAGACTTCTAAAGCAGCTTCACGGCTTTCTGACCATGTTCGTAGTCGAAGTTTCCGTAAAGTCTACTTAGCAGTAGTTCATGGAACTCTCTCTTCACCTCAAGGAAGATTAACCGATATGTTATTGAAGGATCCTAAGACGAATATCGTATCTGTTGTTCCCAAAGGAAGAGACGGTGCGAAAGAAGCGATTCTAGATTATAAAGTTATCGGAACTTCGAACTCGTTAAGTTTAGTTCAAATCGAACTTCTTACGGGCAGATCTCATCAAATTCGTGTACAGTTTAGTCACGCTGGATATCCTTTGTATGGTGATCAGAAGTACGGTCGTGAAGTGAATAAGGTTGGACAGCAAATCGCCCTTTGGTCGGTATTTGTAGGCTTCCCTCACCCTGTCACGAAAGAAGAAGTTACGTTGGCATCCACACCACCTTCCCAATACCCTTGGGATTTGTGGCCGCAGGATATCGTTCAATTGTAATGATCTACTGTGCTTCCCTGCATCCCTTAGATATATTCATCGGACTACCCTCTTGGTTAATCCGATGAATGTGTCTAGGGGTGTATTTTTAATAACTTATAATATACTCCTATGTATAAAGTTATAATGAGAGAAGGGTGTCGCCTCAATATTTACGTTCGATCACAATTTCTTTGAAAGTGGTGTTGTAATGAACAATATTAATCTTGGTAAAAGCGGCTTAATCGCCTCAGAAATTACGCTTGGATGTATGAGAATTGCGGAACTTTCCACACAGGAAGCTGGTAAGCTTATTAATACAGCTATGGACGAGGGCATCAATTTCTTTGATCATGCTGATATCTATGGTGCTGGGAAATCCGAGGAAATATTTGCACAAGCGATTGAGATGAGCCCTAGTATACGAGAAAAAATGATTATCCAAACAAAATGTGGCATTCGGCCGGGATACTTCGACTTTTCCAAAGAACATATTCTGAATTCTGTTGATCAAAGTCTAAAGCGTTTACAAACGGAGTATATTGACGTGTTTCTATTACATCGTCCAGATACACTTGTTGAACCTGAAGAGGTCGATGAAGCTTTTACGATATTGCGTAATAGCGGTAAGGTACGACATTTCGGAGTGAGCAATCAGAACCCAATGCAGATTGAATTGCTTAACAAGTACTTACATCACAAGCTTATCATCAATCAACTACAGTTAAGCATCACAAATACAGGAATGATAGATTCTGGGATTAACGTAAATATGCATATCGATCGTTCCATCGACAGAGACGGGAGTATATTGGACTATTGCCGCCTGAAGGATATTACGATCCAAGCATGGTCTCCTTTCCAATATGGATTCTTTGAGGGTGTATTCCTAAATAATGATAAATTCCCAGAACTCAATCACACAATTGATCAAATAGCTGAAGCTAAAGGGGTATCCAATTCTGCTATTGCCATTGCATGGATCCTAAGGCACCCTGCCAAAATTCAACCTATCGTTGGGACAACCAATGCAGATCGCTTGAAAGATATCTGTAAGGCTTCAACTATCACTCTTACAAGACAAGAATGGTACGAGATATACAGAGCAGCCGGGAATCAACTTCCATAGTCATCCACTGAACAATTGTAAATACCCCCTCCAAGCGTACTTGGAGGGAGTATTTTTATGCGAACCATGCTTGCTTACTATACTTCTTTTTGAAATTTAAATAATGTTAATATTGATGAAATTCGAGAAATCGAAATTTTAGACCTTTATACTTTTCGTCCTATATATAAAAGATGCGAAGAAATCCCTAGTAGCGATGGATCTTGTGCTCTTTGTATAAGGAAATCTACAAGTTGAGCATATTCCTCATGTCCCTTCTCTTTCCAATAAGATAATTGCTCTTCGCTAAGTAATGTTCCTATATTGGTTGAACCAATGAGATTAATGGATTGAAACCCGCTACTCTCCATGAATGGATTAATATCTTCTACGTTGAAAAAATAAGCTCCCGTATATCTTCCTTCATCACTATGATTAAAAATACCATCGTTCATAAACTCTTGAATAGCATTCATGTTATCATTCGGCTTCCATTGACCCGGAGATCGCAAAGACGCAAGTGCATGATTCGTGCGAGAGCGAAAGGCAACGAATACATAACTCCCACACTTCGTCACACGACGAAGTTCTTGGACAGCAATCCGGCGATCAATCTCATTCTGTAGATGGTACATCGGTCCGAGCATCAATGATGCATCAAAGGATTGATCCACGAACTCCGATAAGTCACGAGCATCTGCTACATGGAACCCGTCAAACATTGTCTCCACACCATGCTCTCGCGATTTCTCTTTAGCTAATTCAACAAGTTTCGGTGTGAGATCTGTTAATGTCATTTGGTAACCCTGCTGGGCAAGTGCAATGGCATACTTACCCGGACCTGCTCCATTATCCAAAACCCGACCGGTTGCTGGCAGATACTTATTGATATAATACCAATTCACTGTGAATTCGAGCGGCTCTCGATCCAAGCGACTCCACTCTCTATCCCCAAAGCTATTATAGTAATCAATAACTGGATTTATCATATTCATATAGATCTCCCCCCTCAATTCATAGAACAATAATACCATATCCTGTATTTTATAGTTTTATATTCCTTCAAAGAGTGCAATGTAATAGTCATATCCTTCGTTGTTTGCTGACCCGAACCTCTTAATTCAACCTCCACACATTTCATGGCATCCGCTGTAACAAGAACTCTACTTTCCTTCAAAAAAAGACTCGTATGATCCACTGTATATCCTTGTGTATGTAAACTTAAATTCCACGCTCTTATTCCCATCTTCGCTCATGAACACCATCACTCAACGTGATGATCATACCAGATCCCATCCCACTAGAAACATAACCATTATTGTCCATCTCAATATCGAAACTAACATTATAGACACTATCTACTCGTTGTGGAATAGTCATAGATGACAACCGAATCACGGGGAATCTTAGCTCTTCTTCCCCCCGAAATTTAGGAAACTCTATGACAGGAACGATTTCAACTACATCTCCACTATAATTTGTCAGTGCCAATTGACATGTTCCTCCAAGGCTTCCATCCTTAAGTTCGTAGTTACAATTCACTTTGGATTGATCCACTTCCACTGCATATACGCCTGACGCGAATAAACGTTGATAGGAAGTTGTAATCCATCCAGGAGCATTACTCACCAACATCATAATAACAATAAATGCTATAAACATCCCCCGTTCAAGCGCTCTGTTTAGCACAAAGAATACGGCCACCAATAACATCAATACAAATATGTTTGCAAAATGTAACCCCATCCCATTCTCACCAGAATATAACGGAAGGCCTATGCTCTGAAAGAGCCATTCAACGACATTCAAGGGTCCCGGATAGCGAAGACACAATATGATGACCATCGATAACAGTATGATCGCAAGTTGCAAAGAACGCCGATCGCGAACTAATGGTGATTTCTTTTCCTCCCTACGATCATATAATTGTGTTGCATTTTTCCTTTTTAGGAACATAAGAAGTTTATCTCCTTTACCTGATCGAATATTCTATACAGTATATAACGTCAAGCTCCTCACATGGTTACAATAATTTACATTATCATAAATAAGAACACAATCCTTCCCTTACCTATTGGACTTCCGCTACATACACTTTACCCATTACCGTTTCAATCTCCACGCGATCACCCTTTTGCAGAACAAAATTCAGAAATTTACGTGAAATCTCTAATCCGTTCAGCTTCATAGTCTTGACATTCTCTAACTCCCAACCCAATTCATCATATAAATCCATGTCAAAAATGACGTCATTTAATGTTTGCATACGATCACCTTTCTCAACGTATCTTCTTTAAACCCTAGAAGATATATATTAACATACCCGTTAATGGATAGGGGAACAGTTCAGATTTTTCAAATCTCGACTCCAGTATAGCTATTTATTCTATAAACCTCCAATATGCGACTAGTAGACTCTAAGATTGCATAGATAATAGTAATAAACGATCGGAATATAGCAGAAAATTATTATTCTCTACCTGCATGAAGTGACAATCTTTTCTCAAGAGAGATGATATATTTGACCTACACTTAGAGAACTAAGTGCATAAACGGAGGGATTAATATGGGAGAATTAGAAAACGCGATTGTATTGGAAGAAGAAGTAAATGTAGAAAACGCTGAAATATCTGAATCATCCGATCCCAGCGAAGATGCGACTGACGAAATCCTTAATGAAGAAGATGCCGAAGAAGAAGCTGCTGAAGAGGCTGACGAAGTTGAAGTTTCCGATGAAGTTGAAGCTGAAGACGATCTCATCTAAATTATAACTGTAATTCAACTCCCTTCTCCTTGTACAACATACGAGACAAAATCAACCTGTTCATTTGTGAACAGGTTTTCATTTTGTCTATAAATGCTAATAAGGTGTACCTATTCATCCGCTAATTCTATTCCCTTTGTCTCTTTTCCAAGGAAGAGCACAGCAAAAGCCCCAATCAGTATGACCACAAAAAACATCATAAAGATAACATTGATCCCTGTTCCTTTAGAAACGAGTAAACCCACTAACAGTGGAGCAATAACGCCACCAACACGCCCCATAGCTGTCGCAAGTCCTACGCCTGTTGTACGAACCTTTGTAGGATATAACTCTGGGCTATAGGCGTATAATCCACCCCAAGCTCCCAGGTTAAAGAAGGATAAGAAAATTCCAGCTGTAATCAACATACCTACAGAAGTTGAATATCCAAACCATGCTGCACTCACAGCCGTCATCACTAAATACGTCACAAGGACGAATTTACGTCCAAATTTCTCAATGAAATAGGCCGCTGTGAAATAACCTGGCAATTGAGCTAACGTCATGATCAGCACATATTCAAAACTCTTCACCAAACTGAACCCTTTCATGGTCATAACCGTCGGTAACCATAGAAACATGCCATAATATGAGAACACGACGGTGAACCACAAAATCCACAGCATGATCGTAGATCGGCGATACTTTATCGACCATACTTGTACTACTTTCTCACGGAAAGAAGGTTTCCGGATGCCATTTTGCTTAATGAACCGTGGGGGATCCTCAATCGCTCGTCGAAGATAAAGTGCGTATAATGCTGGCATAGCTCCAATAACGAAAGCAGCTTGCCAACCATACTTCGGAATAATGAAATACGCTATAAGCGCAGCACAGATCCAACCGATGGCCCAGAAGCTCTCTAATAACACTACAGCTCGTCCACGGTCCTTCGCAGGCATCGATTCAGATACAAGTGTAGAAGCTACTGGTAGCTCTCCACCGAGCCCAACGCCAGAAATAAAGCGCAGTAAACACAACACGCCGAAGCCTGTAGCTAGCGCCGACAAGCCACTAGCAATAGAGAATATTAATAATGTCCACAATAATATAGATTTGCGTCCATAACGATCCGCCATGGCTCCCGCCAACACCGCACCAAGGACCATTCCCAAGGAGCTAATACTTGTAAGAAAACCAATCTGACCTGCTGTGAGTGTCCATTCTTCTTTTAGCGCTGCAACGATAAATGAGATAATACCAACATCCATCGCGTCGAATAGCCAACTGAGGCCAACGCCGAATAATAACTTCCGTTGTTTAGGATTACGTAATAATTCCATGTTGTTCATAATATGAATGACTCCCTTAGTTGTCTCAACCTCTATTAATCTAACCCCGTAGACAAAGATTATTCGTTAATTCTACTCAGACTACTTTAGTATTAGCTGTAATCTTCCCAAGTAGATAAACAAGTAATTGTTGGTTATGTGATGATATACGATTTAACACCGTTGACAGAAAAGCGTCTCGAATCTGTACGCCACGTTCTGCTTCTTGCTTACCCTTCTCAGAGATCGATACCCAGACAATACGACGATCATTGCTGTCACGTTCTCTCCCCAATAGCCCATTCCTCTCCATCCGATCTAACAGCATTGTAACTGCAGCGGGACTTGTCGCCAAATAAGGTATGAAATCTGATGGTTTCATGGTGCCACGTTCCATGATGACCTCAAGTACAGTTAATTGGGATTCTGTCAGTACAGGTGCAAGCTCATTTTCCATATGCAGTTTATAATCTTTGCTAAGCTGGGACCATAATTTCGCGAATTCGGAAGTCTGCAACTGTATACCTCCTACCTTTCTTATATACACTTCGTTTATTACATTAACTTTCGCGAAATTTGTTCCATTTCCTTCCTGTCTCACAAATTTTTTCATTCTACAAAGAAGGCACTCTTACTACAACCGTAGCAGAATGCCTCCTATATTAGTTAATTCACTTCTCGAACAGATCAATAATCTGATCATTTTTATCCAGATGTATCAACTGCTTACCTGTTGATTTACGATCTGCGATCGGCGTTTGTTCGGAAATCATATCGTTTGTTGTGCCCGCTTGGCTAACAGCAACTAAGTGTACAGGATTCTTACAATAGAATGCCCCTACTAATTGGCTACCATTCGGTTTCACTCGTTTACCTTCCTTGAATTCAAACGTCGGTAACCCTTTACCACCACGGCTTTGTGATAAATAGTCAACCAATAATGAGCGTTTCGCGTAGCCGATATCACTTACTGTAAGAATTTCGCCTTCATCGTCTTCCACCCATAGAGCAGACACGACTTCGTCACCATCTCGTAACTGCATCCCTCGAACACCCGTTGATACTCGTCCCATTGGGTTAACTTCTTGTTCTTTGAAGCGAATACTCATCCCAAGTTTACTTACAAGAAGAATATCCTTACTATTATCACTCAGTGAAACGGAGATGATCTCATCGCCATCGGCTACTTTACAAGCAGCGATAGCACTTGAACGATTCGTCATATATTCTTTCAATTCAGTACGCTTAACTTGACCTTTTCTTGTTACAAACACTAGACTCTTACCAGGATCATCAAGTGTCGATACAGATATAAATCCAATGATGTCATCTTCTTTAGCAAGGTTAATCACATTCACTATAGCCGTACCTGCATCTTTCCACTTAAACTCTGGAATCAAATGAACAGGAAGAATGAAATATTGTCCTTTTTGCGTAAAGACAAGTAAATTATCAAGTGTGTTTAGCTCCAGCACTTTTTTGAGATAATCGCCATCTTTCACGCCCGAGCCTTCGCGATCACCGCCTGACCTTGTAAAAGACTGCATACTGGTACGCTTGATATATCCTTCTTTAGAAAGCGTCACGATAACGTCTTCCGCATTGACCATCACTTCAAGATTAACCTTAATTTCCTCGACCTCACCTTGAATGACGGATCTACGATCTATTCCGAATTTATCTCTGATCTCCATCAATTCCTTGCGGATTAAGGCAATCAGTTTCTTATCGCTTTCTAGAATGGCGCGCAACGTTTCAACTTTCTTATGGATTTCGTCCATTTCTTTCTGCAATGTTGTGATCTCTAAGTTCGTTATCCGATAGAGCTGCAACGTAAGAATGGAATCTGCTTGGCGTTCGGTAAAGCCAAACATCCATTGTAAGTTATTCTGAGCGTCCTGACGATTCTTAGAAGCTTTAATGGCTGCAATGACCTCATCTAGGATGTTAAGTGCCTTCACTAGGCCTTCAAGTACATGTAAGCGATCCTCAACTTTATTGAGATCAAACCTAGTTCTGCGAGTCACGACTTCACGTTGATGTTCGATGTATGCGCTTAGAATCGGCTTAAGCCCTAATTGTTGCGGGGCTTTATTAACGATCGCTACCATATTAAAGTTATATGTGATTTGCAAATCTGTTTTTTTCAATAAATAGGCCAAAATCCCTTGTGCATCGGCTTCTTTCTTGAGTTCCACAACAATTCGAAGTCCTTCACGTCCACTTTCATCACGAACCTCAGCGATACCCTCTACTTTTTTCTCTAGACGGATATTCTCCATAGCTGTAACAAGGCGTGATTTAACCACCTGAAAAGGAATTTCTGTGATGACAATTTGTTGCTTGCCGCCACGCATAAATTCAATATCCGTCTTAGATCTTAAATAAATGCGTCCTTTACCCGTACGATAAGCATCCATGATGCCTTCTCCACCCATAATGGTTCCACCAAGAGGGAAGTCTGGCCCTTTAATGAATGTCATGAGTTCTTCCAGTTCAATCTCTGGCTTCTGCATGACGGCTATACACGCATCAATAACTTCACGTAAATTATGAGGAGGAATTTCCGTCGCGAAACCTGCAGAAATACCACTCGCACCATTCACTAGAAGATTAGGATATCTCGACGGTAACACAGCTGGTTCTTGTGTCGTGTTATCGAAATTGTCCTTGAATAATACTGTGCCTTTCTCGATATCGCGCAGCAATTCCAAAGCAATTGGTGATAACCTTGCTTCCGTATAACGCATCGCTGCAGCTGGATCATCATCAATAGATCCCCAGTTACCGTGTCCATCAATAAGCGTATGTCCCATCTTCCATGGCTGAGCCATACGAACCATTCCGTCATAAATCGATGAATCTCCGTGAGGATGGTAATTCCCCATCACATCTCCGACCGCCTTGGCCGACTTGCGATATGGCTTGTCCGGCATATTACCCGAATCATACATTGAATATAGAATCCGTCGTTGAACAGGCTTCAACCCATCGCGTACATCGGGAATCGCACGATCCTGAATAATATATTTAGAGTACCGCCCGAAACGGTCACCGACGACCTCTTCTAAGTAGGCCGGTAGATATTCTTCTGATAAGCTCATCTATTCACCTTCTATTCCTCGACATCAGTAAAGTCAACATTATCAACAATCCAGCGTTTGCGTGGATCAACCTTGTCACCCATTAGCGTGGATACACGTTTCTCTGCTTTAGCTGCATCTACAATCTGTACTTTAAGCAGCGTTCTCATCTCTGGATTCATTGTTGTCTCCCATAACTGCTCAGGGTTCATTTCTCCGAGTCCTTTATAACGCTGCAATTCGAATTTATCTCCGAATTCTTTCAAGTAGTTCGCTAGTTCTTCATCGCTCCATGCGTAACGCATCGTCTCAAGTTTCCCCGATTTACGTGTGATCTTGTACAATGGCGGCTGTGCAATAAAGACTTTCCCTGCATCTATAAGCGGCTTCATATAACGGTAAAAGAACGTCAGAAGCAATACTTGAATATGTGCTCCATCCGTATCCGCATCTGTCATAATAATTATTTTAGAATAATTGCTGTCTTCCAGTTCAAAATCAGTACCAATTCCTGCACCGATGGCAGATACAATCGCACGATATTCCTCATTCTTCAGAACATCAGCAAGTTTAGCCTTCTCTGGGTTCAAAGGTTTCCCCTTCAAAGGAAGGATCGCTTGGATCTTAGAGTCTCGACCCTGTTTAGCCGAACCACCCGCGGAATCTCCTTCCACGATGAACAGTTCTGTGCGTGTCACATCTTTAGACTGTGCAGGCGTAAGCTTACCATTCAGATTGGAACTTTCACTACGTTTCTTACCCGTACGCATGTCATCTCGAGCTTTCCGCGCAGCTTCACGTGCTTTCGATGCCTGAACGGCCTTCTTGATCAGTGTTTGAGCAACCTGCGGATTCTCTTCTAGAAAGATTTGCATGTTCTCAGAGACAATAGCGTCCACCATACTCCGAGCGGATGCACTACCTAGTTGGTCTTTCGTCTGACCCACAAATTCAACATCGGACATTTTGACACTAATAACCGTCATCATGCCTTCACGCAAATCTGATCCTTCTAGATTCTTGTCTTTTTCTTTAAGTAGGCTTGTTTTTCTAGCGTAATCATTCATGACACGCGTGTAAGCTGTCTTGAACCCTGTTTCGTGCGTTCCCCCGCCCCGTGTTGGAATGGAGTTAACGAAAGATGCAAGTGTCTCCGTATACCCAGCGTTATACTGAAGTGCTACTTCAACTTCGACATCATCCTTCTCAGCATTGAAATGAATGACATCATGTAATACATCCTTGCCTTCATTCAGGAATTCGACGAACTGACTCGCACCACCTTCATAATGAAACTCATCTTGCTTATCAGAACGATGATCCTTCAGCACAATTCGAAGGCCCGAATTCAGGAAAGCAAGTTCCTGTACCCGTTCCGCTAAAGTGTCATAATTAAGGTGAATGCCATTCGAGAAAACGCGTATGTCCGGTTTAAAAGTCACTTTTGTACCGGTCTTATTGGTATTTCCAAGCTGTTCGAGACCTGTAGATGGTTCACCTACATGTTCTATGCCCTTATCATCTACCCAATATTCGAAACGTTGGCGATGTACCTTTCCATCACGGAATATTTCGACTTCTAGCCATTCAGATAGAGCATTGGTTACTGATGCACCGACACCATGAAGACCGCCTGACTTCTTATATCCTGATCCTCCGAATTTACCTCCGGCATGTAGAATCGTGAAGACAACTTGAGGTGTTGGTATACCCGTTTTATGAATTCCTGTAGGAATTCCGCGCCCATTATCTTGAACAGTCACGGATCCGTCTTTGTGTAAAGTTATTTCAATTCTTGTGCAGTATTTGGCAAGATGTTCGTCCACTGCATTATCCACGATTTCCCATACTAGATGATGAAGTCCCGATGCACTCGTACTACCAATATACATTCCAGGTCTTTTGCGAACTGCGACTAGACCTTCGAGCACTTGAATGTCGTCTACATCGTACCCGGCATGGCCCTTTTCGCCGCCTTTGGATGACTCTGCAAGCAAATCGATCTGCTCGACCATTCATGCTCCCCCTTAATAAATCTTTATCAACGATGACTTTCATCCGATGCAAACAGATGTTTTGTTATCCTTGTCTATTTTAGTTCAAGATATCCCTTTTCGTAAAGACTGTGAATGACACGATAACCGAAACAAGTGCCCATATTCCCAATACAATCAATGAAAAATTAAGATTCATTCCTTCAATGGGAGCTGGTGTTCCGGCCAAATAACTCGTAAGTTGCAAGTTTACCATAAATAAATATTTAGCGCTTGTCCAAGCAGATGCCATGTTTGTCAAAATAGTCCCTGCAATGAGTGCGGCCATCATGACGACAATACTGGCAGCCGTACTTTTCACTAACACAGACACCATAAAAGCAAGTAATGCAACCGTTACAGCAACAAACCATATTAATCCGCATTGCATCAACAAATATTCCCACTGTGGCACGGCATGTACAGCAGACATATCGACATTAGAACCACTAATCTGGAACCCCGTGAACACTGGCATGTTAAAGCCAACATATCCAAAAAAAGCTCCTGAGATCAAATAACTTATGGCAAAAGTCGATAATATTATCAACGATACAAACATGATCATCGTAATCATCTTACTCAGCAGTACTTTCCACCTTTTTACCGGTCTTGTCAATAACATTTTGATCGTACCTGTAGTTCTTTCACCAGATACAATGTCCGATGCAATAGCCATAATAAGTAAAGGAATGAACAATGAGATGGAATTATCCATAAATTCTCGCGTAAAGGTAACCCCATTTGGTTCTTTAGGATTCACATTATGGTCGAGATAATACTGAAGTTGCTGGACAAAAATTAACCGATATTTCTTCCACTCCTCTGGTATTCGATTACTTCCGAGAGAATTCTGATTGTCTGTTATTTGCTGCTGTAATTCAAGCCGCCAGTCGCCATTGAACTTATCTCGACTTAGCTCTGACGATTTCATTTGGGCATAGGTAAAAATCGGTACCAGAATTAATAAAATGAGTAGAACGACGTAAAAACGCTTCTTTTTAATAATCTTGATACATTCGTTTTTTATAAGTGGCAGGATACTACTCAATATTCTCACCTTCAGTCATTTGTAGGAATAATTGTTCTAGTGTTGGATTAATCTTATTGACACCCTTCACTGCGATACCTGCCTTGACTAATTGCGAAATGATGGCAGGAATTAGTTCCTCTCCATTTTGTGTAACAACGGCATTCAATGACATTCCTGCAATGATAGTATCATCCAGTAATGCTTCCACGGATTCAACCATTTGCACGCCCTCGAACTTAGAAAGAATAGTACGTCCTTCTAACATGGGCTCCATATCCCAAATGACATATTCGGCATTCTGAGACACTAACTCATTCACTTCACCTACAGCAAGTACACTCCCTTGACTAATGATTGCTACACGATCGCATAACAATTGGATTTCACTCAATAAATGGCTGGATACAAATACCGCCAATCCTTCCTCAGCAAGCTTCCTAATGAACACGCGAAGCTCCTTAATCCCCTTAGGATCAAGTCCATTCGTAGGTTCATCAAGTATTAGTAACTTTGGACGACCCAATAGCGCTTGGGCGATACCAAGCCTCTGACGCATACCAAGTGAGTATGTACGTACCTTATCATGAATGCGTTGATCCAACCGGACAATATCTACAACTTCTTGAATCCGCACTTCATCAACGCCGGGTTGCATTCTTGCAAAGTGCTCTAAATTTTCCCATCCTGTGAGATACGTGTACACTTCTGGATTCTCAACAATCGAGCCTACGTATCGTAACGCATTTTCCTGATCACGATTGACATCATAACCATATACTTTTATCGTTCCACTGCTTGGTTTAATCAGATCAACCAACATTCGAATCGTCGTCGTTTTCCCCGCGCCATTTGGACCTAGGAAACCGAAAATTTCTCCTTCACGCACATCAAAAGTTACATCCTTAATAATCATTTTTTTACCAATTTTTTTATGTACATGTTCAACAGAAAGAACAATTTTATCCGCACTAGTTACAGTCATATGAATGCCCCTTTCTTTTAAATTTCCATCTCTTACTGTATCCCCTGTACAATTCGATTAGCAATTTGTTGATATCCTTCTGCATTTGGATGAAAGTGGTCACTCGATAAATATCGTTTCAAATTATGTGTAAACAAATCATAAGTAGGGACTAAAGTCATATTCTCATATTTGTTGATGGTCGTAAGTGCAACGTTGTTCCATCTCGTTACAGCTTCATTTCCTACGGTTTTCAATTCTTTCATATCTCCAAAAGGATTATACAATCCCACATAAACAATATAGGAATCAGGATTAATCACTCTTATTTTCTCTAAAACAACTTTGAGTTGTGCTGATGCTTTAGGCAATGCACTTTGTATCTTCTCTGCTGTTACCTCGTGTGCTGAATTCGTTGACTCTGCGCCTGCCGATGTCTCTGACTCCCCCTTAGCTGATGATAACAGCTGTGCCCCCTGAAATAGATCATTACCTCCAATAGAAAGGATAATAACATCAGACTGTTTCAGAACGTATTGTACACCTTCTTCATCTAACTTCGTCACAAGACCATCCGTCGTTAGTCCATTAATCCCTAAATTGTTAAGTAACGTCGTCTTCTTGCCACTACTCTTCGCGAGTCCTTCCACGCTTCTTTTCACGAACCCGCTTCCTGTCTCATCGCCTGTGCCTTTTGCCAAGGAATCTCCAATAGCTGCAATCTTATATTCCTTTTTACTATCCATACTATCCGCTACTCCCTCCCCTAGTTGCTGAGATGGACGTTCAATCGCTTCTGTACCAACCTGTGGAGCATTAACATCTTTAATAGCGTATATAAATCCAACTAACAATACCAATGTCGTCACAATTGAGACGATGCTTACACTGCGCCAGATCCACTTTGACGAATTCAAATTCAATACCTCCTTCAATCTTAGGTTTAACATTAAAACTTCTATTTCAAATTTGCAAATAACAAGTTGATTGCGACACCTATTTGCGGATAAAATATGGAGATCAAGCTATCAAGCCTATGCTTTCCCGAAAAGGATACAAAAAAACAACTGAGCTATTCATCATCGAATAGCTCAGCTGTCCATTTCATTGTATATTGATTTTCTGATTATCTACTAATAAACTCTTGTACCCAATGACCATTGTAATAACCTACTCCGATAATTGTATAGTTCGCATTCAAGATATTAGCGCGATGACCTTCACTATTCATCCAAGCTTTCATAACTTCAGCTGGTGTCTTTTGGCCTTTAGCAATATTCTCGCCTGCGTAGCTATAAGTAATACCATATTTCTTCATCATGTCGAAAGGAGATCCATAGGTTGGTGAATTATGCGCAAAATATTTGTTGTTACTCATATCTTTAGCTTTATCTAGTGCCATATTGGCTAATTTAGCATCCGAAGTCAATGGTTTCAGACCTGCTTTGCTACGTTCTTGATTCACTAGGTTCACAACTTGAGCAGTAACCGATTGATCTACGTTTGTGTCTGGTTTAGGTTTTACTTCTGGTTTTACTTCTGGTTTTACTTCTGGTTTTACCTCAGGTTTCACTTCAGGTTTAGTAATTGGTTTAGTAATTGGTTTAGAAGGCTTAATACTTGTCTGTAGCTTATCTACAATGACTTTCCATTCCCCGTCATTATTCTTCATCCAATCTTGAAAAATCACCTTCACATCAGTATATTTATAAGTTTCAGCAGAAGCAGCAGAAGCTGACCCTGGTAGTACCATTCCAACAGCTAATATAGAAGCAACTGTACCAGTCATTACCGTTTTGATCATTGATTTTTTCATATATACATCTCCTTATTTCGTATCGTATTTTTGAATATCACAGTTACAAAAAGGTTACAAAATTGTCATCACCAACAAAATCATTGTAACATGCTAGATTACATTTTTAACCCCGCAAATACTGGAAAACGTCATGTGACAACCATAAACAACAGAAATAACCTTATATTCTCACCCGATTTACACCGTGTGAGCACATAAGGCCTGCTAGAACGAAGTTTATATATTCGTAACTTAAACTCAAATAATCATCGATAAGCTAGCTGTGTTCTCGTGAAATATCCAGCTCACTGATAGAATCCAATCATTTCGCTTCGTCGATATTTTCTTTCGTTATCTTTTTATATTGAATCCACACATATTGATTGTCAGTAATATCAAAACCCACCTTCTCCTTCGTAGGTATCTCACCATTTGCCAACAGTGTAGCTAGAAGTAGCGCTGCTTTCCCTTGAGTATTAGCATCATTGAGCACAGTACCTAACATCGTCCCCTCTTCTAGAGCTTCTATCGCAGGATCCATAGCATCTACACCAACAACGGGCATATATTTATCACCTTTGAAATAACCTGCATCTTTTAAGGCATCAATAGCACCTAGAGCCATATCATCGTTATTCGCTAGAACAGCCTCAATATTTCCTCCCTTTAATTCAAGGAAAGTAGCCATTTTTTCTTGACCTTTAACTCGGTCCCAATACGCTGAGTCTTCAGCAACCTTTTCCACTTTTATCCCTGCAGCTTCAATCGCTTCAATGGAATATTTGGTACGTAATTCAGCATCTTGGTGACCAGGTTCACCTTTTAGCATGACATATTGGAGAACACCATCTTTGTTCTTATCTGCTTCAGGATGTGATTTCCAGTAGTCAGCAATAATCTCACCTGACATCGTGCCCGATTCTTCTGCCTTCGCACCGACATAATAGACTTTATCCCATTTCTTCATATCATCAGCAAGCGGTTCACGATTGAGGAATACGACAGGAATATCAGCTGTCTTTGCTTTTTCAATATTAATACCAGCCCCTGTCCTGTCTACAGGATTAATTAATAGTGCTTTCGTTTTATTCATAATAAACATATCTACTTTGTCATTCTGAGTAAGTTGAGAATTTTGGCTATCTACGATTTCCACTTTTGCTCTTCCTTCAGCATTCGTCTTGATAGACTTTCGAACACCCTTCATGAACGTATCGCCATATTTGTAAATCGCAACCCCAATATGAGGGAGTTCACTACCCTCACCTGAGTTCGAGCATCCTGTTATAACAGTCGCGAATAGTGCACATACGAGCAAGATAGGTATACATCTTTTCATCCCTATTTTCATTAAAAAATATCCTCCAATCGCTTTTCTCAATCTTTTCATATTCTATTGGATAAGCCTTCAATTTTTACCTAACAAACGGAAACAGTTGCTTTTGGTTCTCTGGCCATAACATATTATCAAGATCGATCAATTTGGAGCCTGTATCCACTCTTTCAGGAACATGCATCCCTTCAATCACTTCTACGGCATGCTGCACGGCTAAATATCCGTTACTGTACGGGTTCTGGATGACTGTTGCTTGAACAATACCCTCTTGTAACATTTCAATGACTTCAGGGGGACTATCAAAGGTAATGATTTTTACTTTCCCTCCAAATCCAAGTTTCAGCACTTCTTGGGATACACCGATTCCTGCCATTTCGTTCAATGCTATGATGCCTTTTAGATTAGGATAGTTGTTAAGCATTTCATTCGTTAAGTCAGCCGCGAGCTGAACATCCGATCCGCAGTACACGGTATCCACCACTTCTACATTGGGAAAACGTGCAAAATAGTCCAACATCCCTGATGCTCTCTCATCCGCATTGCGAGCTCCCTCTACAAAACTGACCAATCCAACTTGTCCTCTGCCATTAATCAATGCGATCAATCTCTCGGCAGCTCTTTGACCTGCTTCATAATTATTGGTTCCTACGAAAGCCTTCACGCGAGCGGATGCTACCTCGGTATCCATAGATATGACTGGAATTTTGTGATAGGCTGCGCGATCCGTCACCTGTGCTAATTTCATATAATCACTCGCTGAAAGAATAATGGCATCTGCTTTGTTCGTAATCGCATCATCAACTAACTTGATTTGTCCCTCAATATCATTCTCGCTATCTGGACCAAGGAAAGTTAACTCCACATTATATTCTTTTGCAGCAACCTCAGCACCCATTTTAACTGTGTTCCAAAAGGCACCGCTATTCATCTTGACGATCATACTTACCTTCCGAACTGTATCTGTCATCCGTAGGCTGGAAGGAGAGTTCGAACAAGAAACCAATACCAGTGAAAGAAGAGCCATTAATAACATCACACTTTTCACGGTTCTAGTCATCGTAATCCCTCTCTTTCCACAGTTTCCGGTTGATCTTTTATCATAGGTAGCGTGATTGTAACCGTTGTTCCTTCTTCCACTTCGCTCTTGAAAGTCAGTCCATATGCCTTGCCGCAATACAATTGGATACGTTCATGAACATTCTTCACACCCACGCCTGATCCTACCGTACTTTTTACTCCTCCTGATAATAGTTGTCCCATCACTTGAGAACTCATACCAAGACCATTATCCGTAACCGAAATGATGACTTTCTCCTCTTCTGCCTTAACTGAAATGTGAATACAACCTTCATCTGGCATAAGCTCAATCCCATGATAGATGGCATTCTCCACAATCGGTTGAATGATAAGCTTCAACGTAATACATGATAGAGCCTCATCCTGAACGTCCATCATGTAATTAAATTTGCTCTTATATCGTATCTTTTGGATAATCAGATAATGACGAACATGCTCCAATTCTTCGGCTAGCGGGATCATATTCATCCCTTTACTCAGACTGATTCTGAATAATTTGGACAGTGAGGTGATCGCTGTCACGACCTCTTCCGTTTTACCCCGCTCTGCAAGCCGGGTGACCGAGTTCAATGTATTATATAAGAAATGAGGATTAATCTGCGCTTGAAGGACATCTAATTCGCTCTTTCGCTTGGCTTCCTGCTCATGTATGATCTGACCCATCAGCTGACGAATCCGATGTAGCATAAAATTGAATCGTTTGGTCAATTGCTCTACTTCATAAGCACCCTTTACATCAATAGGTGTGTTGAAATCACCTTGTCCTACCAACTTTACAGCTTTTTCTAAGCGACGAATAGGCTGCGATATTTTGGCAGATACAAAGATCGAGACCAATAGGACTACAACAATAACTACGCTTAAGAACCAGAATATAAACACCTGAAGATCCTTCTTCGTGGTTACAATCTCATCAGGATAGGCTACCCCTACGATTTTCCAGCCAATAGGCTTCACGGTTCGAACTGTTATATATCTTTGTTCTTCCGTTGAGGTATCGATATAACTCCCGAAAGCATAATCAAATACAGGCTCAATATTCTCATATTTAAGTCCTGCATAGATTAATTGCTGCTGTGGATGGTAAATGATATTTCCTAGAGCATCCATAATATAGGCATATCCTTTTTTGCCAAGACTTACTTTACTGCTAAGCTCATCGATCGTCCGAAAATTAACATCGACCAACAAGATACCCTTTTTCAATACGCCATCTGCCTTGTAAGATATCATTCGGCTTAATGAAACAACCCATTTATATTGACCTTTGTATAAGTTCTGTATATGAGGTTGAGAGAAGGAGATTGCTACGGGTTCCTTCAGTGAAGTCAGAAACCAACTTTGTTCCTTCAACTGTGTATTGCGTCGCATCGTTGCATCTGGAACATCAAGTATCATGTTACCTTCTGGTGTAAACAAAGCCACTGAGACTAAATCTTCACGTGTGTGAAGAAGTGTCGTCAGTTGCTCTTTCAGTAATGAATTAGAGATATTATCCGTCTGACCAATCTGATCTTCCACCACTTCATAGATATCCTGCATTCCTTTGACATATAGCTCCAAATGGGAATTAACCTGTTCTATAATTTGTTGAATGTTAAGAGTCGCGTTATCTTCTGCCGATCTGGCGAACTTATTGTAGAGTAATAAGCTGACAAGTAACACGATGATCACCGTAATCATCGTAAACGAAATGGTAATAATAACTTGAATACTTCTTACATTAAATGAAAGAGGGACTTTGGGTTTACTAAGAAATTTGGGTAAACGTGAACGTTTAGGTTCAATATTCACTCATAACCGCCCCCAACGTTGTTGTTCCGATATTCTTTTGGCGAGAATCCAAATTTCTTTCGGAAACAAAAGCTGAAATAATTGGGATCGATAAACCCTACCTTCTCTGCTATTTCGAACAATTTCATATCGCTTGAACGTAGTAGATTCTTGGCGGATTCCATCCGAAGATGCATCACATAATTAACAAAGGTCATCTTCACTTCTTTCTTGAAAATACCACTGAAATAACCCGAGCTGATGTGCAAATGTTTGCATACTTTGTTGATTGAAATATCACTTTCGTGATAATGGATCGATATATAGGATTTAGCATTATCCACCAGTTGATTGTAGCTAGATTGACGCCCTTTCGAAATGTGATTCATTAGCTTGATACAAATACCGGTAATCCACAACTTTACTTCATTAAGGTTATTAAACTTCGTTATCTCAGCAAAGGGATACTCATTGGAACCGAATATTTCATCAAGTTCCAATCGGAACTCTTTGGCCACCTTCATGATTGAAGTTAGAATCTCTAGAACATAGACATGGCAATCCTTTACCGTAAGCTGTGTCATCTCTACATCCGTAAATAGACTTGCTACAGTATTCGCCACTTCCGAAGCCGTCTCCACTTTAATAGAACGGATTAACATCTGTTGTTTCAATTCATCATAATGAAGAGGTTCATGAACCATTGGATCATGGCTTGTCTCCACATCATAAATCCAAATCACACGGTTGTTGCCTAAGAGCAATCGATAATCCAGTGCCTGTAGCGCCTCATTATAAGAATGATGTACACCTTCAACGGAGTTCGTCATCGTACCAGCACCTATCGTCACGGTGAGCTTTAAGTATTTTTCCACGTTCTGTCTTACCTCTTCGAGTATTTTGAGCATTCGCCTACTTGTCTTTTCAGAATCCTTATCTTGATCCATAAATAACAGGACAACGTCATCATTGTGAAGGAACACTTCGAAATCGTTATACTTCTCACATATTTCTGTTGTTATGTTCAACACGGCGAACAACTGTAAGTGCCGATCCTTGGTATCTTTCATAGACTCTGGCAAAGTAGAGATCTTCGAAGAGTCTGCTTCCTGTAAATCTGAATGCGTATAATCCACTCTTACAATAGAAGTCATATACGAATTTGCTGTCATATTCAGCTCATAACTTAGACTTTTTTCAATAATTTCTGAAATAGGTATTCGTCTTGAGACTAAGGAAGAAAGGAAGATTCCTTTTAGAACCGGAAGACTTTTGCGATAATGCTGTATTAGACTTTGTAAGTTATCTTTATCCGCCGTCTCCTCATCTAATTGCTGCTTCACTTTTAGCAAAATATCAACAAGTTCCTTAGAAGAAAATGGTTTTAAGATATATTCGTCTATATGTAATTTAATTGCTTTTTGCGCATATTCAAATTCATCATATCCTGTGAGAATGATAATTTTAGTATTGGGATAATCGTTGCGAATCCATTCAGCGAGTTGTAATCCGTTCATAAAAGGCATATGAATATCCGTTACGACAACATCAGGTACATATCTTTCAATTAATTCAGTGGCTTCACGACCATTCTCTGCCTTTTCTACGACTTGAAATCCATATTCTTCCCAATTGATCTCATCAAGCAGACCTTCTCTTACATCCTCTTCATCATCTACTAAAATAAGGCTATACATATTCATCCCTCATCACTATAATGTAAACGCTTCCAATATAGGGTGCCATCGTTTCACTTATTCAGGTATTGTATATCAATCCTTAATTGTTGTAAACAAACAAGAAGAAACGGCTACACCGCCCCTTAAGGGCGAGTATCCGTCTCTTCTTCATGATACGATGTCGTTCTATAATTTCTTACTGAAGCGATAGCCTTTCTTTATAAAGCCAATATGTTCATAAAATGCACGTGCAGGGGCACGCTCTACACGGTTTCCACTAGTTAGAAATAATAGTGTACTTCCTTTTCCCTTGCTCCAATCTTCCGCTTGCTGAATCAATCTTTTACCCAATCCTTGACCTTGATATTCTTTTGCAACAATGATCGCAGTAATCTGGGTTGTTGGTTCACAACGTGAAAAGGAAACAATGTGGTGTAAACTGATCTTGCCTACTACAATACCATCCACTTCAGCTACTAAGGTACAGTGCAAAGGACTGGATTCCATATCCTGCATACGTTCCCTCATCACACTAAGTGTTGTAGGATAGTTTAGTTCTCGCATTAACGTAGTAATAGTCTCCAAGTCATTCCATTGAAATCTGCGGATGCTCAATGTAGGAGCAGACACACTACTGTTCATGATCATATACCTCCACTTTTAAAAGACTGGCAGCATGTTTTGCTGTCTCGCGAGCAATCTCAACATTCTCAGCAGTACTTAGAGCAACCGCCATTCTTCTACCTGGTTTACTCTCACCTTTACCAAATACTCTTACTTGAGTACGTGGCAGTGACAGTGCCTTATCAACGCCACTAATTGCAAAATCAGAACTAAAACTTTGGGCTTTCAATGTCGCCGATGCCCCCGGTGCCAGAAGTTGGACTTGCTCGATGGGTAAGCCTAGTATCGCTCTAACATGCAAAGCAAATTCCGACAAGTCCTGTGTCACCATCGTGACCATACCGGTATCATGCGGACGGGGTGATACTTCACTGAACAGAATTCCATCAGGCGTTACGAACAATTCCACACCAAAAACGCCGTATCCACCTAATTCATCCGTAATCGTTTTCGCTACGGCTTGTGCTTCTTCAAGTTGTGCAATACTCATCTGATGCGGTTGCCAAGACTCCACATAATCGCCATCTTTTTGAATATGGCCGATCGGTGGGCAGAACAGCGTACCGGATACAGAACGTACCGTAAGAAGCGTAATTTCACTGTCAAACTGAACAAAGGATTCGATAATTACTCGCGTACTTTTAGCTCGTCCACCTTCTAAAGCGGCGTTCCAACAAGCCTCTGCATCATTTAAACTCTTACATACACTTTGTCCTTTACCAGAAGAACTCATGATCGGTTTAATCACACATGGTGTTCCTAGTTCAACAACTGCAGCCTTTAATTCTTCCAGACTGTCTGCGAATCGATATTCAGCTGTTGGCAACAATAATGTCTCCGCAGCCAACCGACGAATCCCTTCGCGATCCATCGTCAGATGTGTTGCGCGTGCCTTTGGAACCACATGGTAACCTTCTTGTTCTAACTCTAATAACACGTGTGTTGCAATAGCTTCAATTTCAGGAACAATGATATCAGGTCGTTCTTGTCGAATAATGCTTTTCAAAGCTTCAGCATCAAGCATATCGATTACATGGGACCTATGCGATACCTGCATTGCAGGAGCATCCTTATAGCGGTCCACGGCAATGGTCTCTACTCCCAAACGCTGGGCCTCAAGTACCACTTCTTTACCTAATTCTCCACTGCCCAGCAGCAACATTTTCCTGGAATATGCAGAAAAAGGAGCACCCCACACCACTTGCCATCCCCCCTATAGTTCTATCAACTCTATTTTCAGGGTTTGGCAACAATAATGCAAGCGTGCTCCGCTAATTTTCATCAAATTTCACATTTTATTAGACAAAAATACTCATAAAATCGATACATTCAAATAAAAAACTTGTTTGAATTTGAAGTAACTGGAACTGTTGTGTAAATTTATACTATTTTAGATAAATCTAAATTGTGCTTCAATAAGACCATTATAAATCCCTTTCCGTTGAATGAGTTCTGCATGACTACCCTCTTCTTTTATTTCCCCATGGTCTAACACGACAATTTTATCTGCATGACGTATCGTTGACAATCGATGGGCAACAATAAATGAAGTCCGTCCTTGTAATAACACCTTCAGTGCTTCTTGAATTCGAAGTTCCGTCTCCGTATCAATACTCGCAGTAGCCTCATCAAGGATTAAGATACGCGGATCGGCCAGTAGTGCACGAGCAAAAGACAATAATTGACGTTGACCCATAGACAACATATTTCCTCGCTCTTCTACTTCTGTTTCATAACCACTTGGTAGCTTCGTAATAAACTCATGTGCATTTACAGCTTTAGCCACGGCTTCAATCTCTTCATCCGTCGCTTCGAGTCTTCCGAACCTGATGTTATCTCTAATCGTCCCTGAGAAGATGAACGTATCTTGTAGAACGATTCCGATTTGGCTACGTAGACTTTCTACTTTAACGTCCCGGATATCATATCCATCAATTTTAATCTGCCCACCCGTTATGTCATAGAAGCGACTTAACAGATTAATGATGGTACTTTTCCCTGAACCTGTATGACCCACTAGCGCAATTGTCTGACCCGCTTCAACGTTCAAGTCGATTCCTTTTAACGCTTGGCGTCCCTTCTCATATTCAAAGACGATATTCTTGAACGTGATATCTCCATTAATCTGTGGTAGTGTCGTTGCATTCGGTTTATCGTCGATATTAGGCTTCTCATCCATAAATTCAAATATACGCTCCGAGGAAGCCATCGCGACCAACAATTGATTGTACATTTGACCAAGACGGTTAATCGGATCCCAGAAGTTCCCCACATAACTAGAGAAAGCTACTAGCAAACCAATCGTTAATTCGCCTTGTTGAATCAGATAGGCACCGAACCAGAACAGGATTAATGTACCGAAACCACCTGTGATTTCTATGAGTGGACCAAATCCTTGGTTCATGGTAGTCGCTTTATCCCACGATTTCTTAGCATCTTTATTCATCGTATCGAAGAATTCCATGTTTTCCTTCTCTTGCGTATACGCCTGAGTAACACGAATCCCTTGAATGGATTCATTCAAATGTGAATTAATGCGAGATCCCTTCATCCGTACTTCTTGCCACGCCCTCCGGATCTTCACACGTAATTTCGTAGAAATAAGGAACATAATCGGTACCGTTATGATTACCGCTAATCCTAGCTTTAAATTGATCAGTAGCAAAATGATAACAATCCCAACTAGCTGAACACAGTCAATCATCAAGTTAACAACACCATTTGTGAAAAGTTCCTGCAACGAGTTCACATCATTCGTAACCCGCACGAGAACCGATCCCGCTGGCCTTTTATCAAAGAAGTTGAAGGATAATTTCTGAATATGCTTGAACAGATCTGCACGAAGGTCGTAGATAACCCGCTGACCAATAATGTTCATATACTTAATCCGATATGCGGTCGCTACCCATTGCACGACATATAACACTAATATACCCGCAGCAATCATATATAACAGCTTTAAACTAGGTAACCCAGTCTCAGGTGATATTGCCTTATCAATAGCCATACTCGTTAGAAAAGGTACCGTTAACTTGGTGATCGTTCCCAAGATCATCATTAAACCTATGAGAGGTAGCAATTGTTTTGCATACGGTTTCATGTATGCAAACAATCGACGAAATTGTCCCCAGTCAAAAGCTTTATCTATCAAATCATCATCCTTGTAAACAAACCGTTCTCCACCTGTACTTACACCTATTGGTTTCTTAACAGTCTTACTAGCCTGCCTATCTACATTTGCATTAGTACTCATGATTTCACCTGCTCTTCTGCTTCACTGGGTATCCGGGCAATATGATCAGCGTACTGAATTTGGTATACATCTCGGTATGGACCTGGAACAGTAATTAATTGCTCATGGTTGCCACGTTGTACAACCTTACCTTCATCCAATACGAGTATTTCATCAGCATGACGTAGGGAGGAGATACGATGGGCAATTATAAATGTTGTCCGCCCTTTCATCACTTCCTGGAACCCAGACTGAATTTCATGCTCTGTTTCCATATCGACCGCGCTCGTTGCATCATCAAGAATAAGTATTTTAGGATTCTTCAGTAGTGCACGCGCAATAGCGATCCGTTGCTTCTGCCCTCCAGATAGACCCATACCTCGTTCACCGACTACCGTATCATAGCCATCAGGCATCTCCATAATAAATTCATGAGCCTTCGCTAGCTCCGCAGCACGAATAATTTCTTCCATCGAAACATCCTTTAAGCCATATGAGATGTTATTCTGAATGCTTGATGAGAACAAGAATGTCTCTTGGAATACAGAAGCCATTTGGCTGCGTAGACTATGGACCGTTATATCTCTTAAGTCGACTCCATCTAACTTAATGCTACCTTCATTCACGTTATAAGCATGCATAAGTAACTGAATGATGGTTGATTTACCTGAACCTGTACCTCCAAGAAAACCAATAACGGAGCCTGTTGGTGCATCAAAACTAATATCCTTAACCGCAGCCAACTTATTGCCATAAGCAAAAGTAACGTTCTCAAACGTAATATTCCCTTTTACTTCTTCCGACACAAGTTCCTTAGCGTCTTCACGGTCTTTAACATCTATGGGATGATTAAGGAGCTCTAATACTCGTTCTCCCGAAGCTTCCGATTGGGTGTAGTTATTAATTAAATAACCAATACCCCACATAGGACCAATTATGTACCAAATTAAGCTAAAGAATGCAATTAATTCTCCTAATGAAAGTGACCCTTTAATAACAAAGGTTCCTCCTACAGCAAGTAACAGGACAACACTGATAGAAGCTAAAAATTCCATAAGTGGGAAGAAACGACTCCATAATGTCGAGGTGAAGATTTGATTCGTCTTATAACGTTCATTACGAATGGAGAACTTCTCTACCTCATAAGGTTCACGTGCAAAAGATTTAACTGTTCTTACACCAGTAACATTCTCTTGAACAGCCGTCGTTAATGTACTTAACGCAATTCGCATTTCTTGAAATGCTGGATGAATTCGACCTTCAAATCTCAACGCCACAAAAATCAAGAAGGGAACACTGATCATCGTAATTAACGTTAATTGCCAATGAATGGAGAACATCATAATCGAACCAAACGTGACCATGAGTATCGTATTCATCAACTGTGCAAGACCGAAACCGATAAAGTTACGGATAGCCTCTAAGTCTCCCGTAAGACGAGACATCAAATCTCCTGTCTTCGCTGTATCATAATACCGGAATGACAAAAACTGTAGCTTCTCATAACAGGCATTTCGCAAACGGTAGGCCAAATGGTTACCAAGTCTGCCACCAAGTGTCCCACTTAGAAACTGCATAATCGCCTTGAGGATAACAACAAGGATGACGCTCAGCGCTAGCAGAGGTACTTTCTCATACTTCCCGGGGATAATAACATCATCAATCAGAATACGAAGCAGGTTGGGCGTAACGAGTCCTAAAGCAGTAGCAATTGCTAAACATAGGATCGATAGATACAAAAACCTTCGTTTGTCCCAGAAGAAGCCTTTTAGTTGCCTGAGAACATTCATGTTTCTCCTCCTTTGGATGCATAGATCCATTTCAGTCATATTTGTGAATATTAATGAAGTTTAACATCGTCTTCAGAAGGCGGCAAAGTTCATATGTCATCATATACAGGCGCGTTCCCCTACCATCGGTCAATTATTGGGAACAATCAAGAATTTTTTATGATATGTTGCGAATTCCTCCATATCCCTAGGGTACTCAACTCAAAAAAAAGGAAACGCTATCAAAGCGCCTCCTTCACCGTTTAAATTTAAAGTGAATCTTAATGAATCCACACTAATATCAGTGCTTAAACACTACCTTGAGCTCATAAATGACCGTTACGAGAACAGATTATTCTCCATATCGCTATTGCCCGCAATTTAACAAGATCTACACTGTTGCGGTGTCATTTTAGGGGCAAAGGTGAATTTCCTCACTGCTCTATGACAATTCTGTCCTCTTCACTACGATCAACATAGAATTCTCTAGTCAGCAAGCACTCATTGATAGCTATGTTAGTTAGACATTCATTCATATGCCTTCAATTGTTCCGCTAGTGCTAGCCACGTTACGGGTCCTTCCGTTAATTGAAGTGTACTTTCTAGTGCACTCTGACTTTCTAACAATTGCTCAGATAAAAGGTAAGCTTGACGTGTTAGAGCAACGCTAAATTCATGGATATAGAAGTCACAGAGTAATGGCTCTTGTGCGATTGCAGCTTCTGCAATATTGTCTTTTAGCAGCGGTTCAACACTGCCTTTTAATTTCTCGCGGCCCTTACCTTCAAAAAATAACTTAGGTGATTTGAAAGTAGACCACAGTCCACTCCATTCTACTGTCTTGTGGAATTTGCTACCTTGTAGATCAGGAACCATCCAATCCTGTTCTTCTTTTACAGGTGACAGCAACAATCCTTCGTCCAAAGCATTGATGTGATCCGTGAAGCGTTGCGATGCTTCTTGAAGGATTGATTTCGCCTTTATCTCAAGGCGTAAAGTAGTAGCCCATAGCTCTTGGTCTAGTTCCCTCAACAGGGATTGTTCTAACTCACGACCACAATCACTAAAGATCTCTTTCAATGATCCCGTACCGTCCCGCAATAATGAAGGATGAAATGCTTCATTAAAAAAAGCTGCCAAATTATAATCGATTCGCTTTCGCACGTGGAATAGTAATTCTTTCGTCTCCTGTTCGATGACTCTATCCTGTCCAGAGACGTGTGTGAACTCGGTTAACATTTCCTTCGCCTTAGCATAAATCTTCTGCAACTCAAGTTGACGTATACCTCGAGTCGCTTCGTCTTGCTGGGATATTCGATCCCACTCTTCTGCACGCTTACGTGCAGACGTAATCTCTTGTCTCGCAGCTTGAATAGATAATCCAGGGAGCTCTTTCCCTGCGAAATCATGAAGTGATGATTCAAATGTTGTAAATCCGGAAGATAACAACAATGACTCATTGTCTGCGATCTTCCCTTCTAAAGCATTCATACTGGATAAGGCATAAATATGAGGTGACGCAATGCCACTACTCCGCAAATTGGATTTAACATGTTGAATCACTTGCTCCAGCTCGTCACTTGATCCTGCCAGATCTGCAGCGTTGATAATAAAGAACATTTTATCCAGTGCAAAGCTGTCTTTCACTCTTCCTAACTGGGAAAGGAATTGTCGATCTCCTTTAGAAAAGGCATGATTATAATACGTGACGAACACCAGTGCATCGGCGTGTTTCATATATTGAAAAGTTACACCTGTATGACGTGCATGCAGTGAATCCGCTCCTGGCGTATCCACCAGAATAATGCCCTGTTCCGTTAGTTCACAACTGTAGAACAAATCTATCCGTTCAACAAAACAAGACTTCGTCTCGTCTGCTACAAAAGAGCGATATTGTGTAAGGTCTACGGTTTGCATCGTGCCTAGTATCCCTTCGGCTTCCACCCACCCAGCGCAAGCGGCCTTCAAGAACCCATAATGAGGTAATCCTGCGGGATGTATCCCCTCTGATGTTAATTCGTGTACAGCATCACTCCAGTGATTGAGATCTGGCTCACCTAAATGGAGGATCGAGAATGATATCCTCAGATCTTCCATTAGCGTCTCACGGGACTTCATGACCACCTGTGCTGTTCCATGTTTAAAGTCATCATGAGGTGCAAGAATACGATTAATAGCCGCCGTGGTCGGATGCGGCGATACCGGTAGCACATCTTCGCCAAGCAACGCGTTAGCGAAGGAAGACTTACCGGCGCTGAAAGCTCCGAACAGCGCCAGCGTGAACGTGCCGCCTTCAAGCGCAGCGGCACGTTCACGGATTCCCCGCGCGGCGGATGCCATCGCGGGGTACTTCGCAAGCAGCGCGGCAGCACCGTGCAACTGTGCTGCCGCATCTGCTAGCCGCTGGCGGCGGCCTGAGGCCGCGCCGCCGCGCAGGTGTGCCCCGCTACCGCTGTGCGGCGGGGCAAGAACTTGCGCGGGCGCAAGCGCGCCCGCCTCGGCCGCCACCGCAGGAGCGGGCGGCCCTAGGGGCCTCACCGCCGGCAGGAGGCCGGGGGTGAGGCTTACGCGCGGCGGCAGCAGCTCAGCTAAAGCTTGCGCACGCGCGACTTCCTCCCGCTCAAGCGCAGCGTAGCGGGAGCCTTGCGCCGACTGTTGCTCCAAGTCGGCCATCGCAAAGCTTAAGCGCTGCAGCTCGCGCGCAGCCCCCTCCTCCAAGAGCAGCAGAAGCTGCTCTGTGAACTCTGTTATGCTACGTCGATATTGGACTTTAATCTGTTCAGCTACACTTCGACAATAGTTCAGAACATACTCTCCTGATAGTACAGCATCGGTCTGAACTGTCTTATAAATGACTTCTTCATCAATGGATGGAATGAACAAATCCATTTCCCTCTGCCACTCATCACTCCAAAGATGATGCTTGTCAGCCCAAGTAGCTACTAACTGTCGTACATGCCATTCGACCTGCGATGAGACTTGTTCCTGAAGCTTTTGAAGAAATATGTCTTGTCTCTGTTCTTGCTCGACGCGTGTCTTATTCCCAGCTAACCATAACCCCTTCTTAAATCCTGGCTTTCGACTTTCCACGAAATCATAAGCCAACTCCCGTATTTCTGCAGGCATAAGATTAGCATTATCCAAAATAGCATTGATATCCTTCCGTAACGTTGCCCTTTCATACTGTATAAGCCCCCGGAGCTGATCCTGTTCCTGAACCAATGACAACTTCTCATCTTCCATCCGGGCCAATTGTTCTAACCCGCCCAGTTGTTCTAGAAGACGTTCCTTTTCTTCTGCAAGCGAGGCTCCAAATTGGAGTATATGATCGTCCGCTACGTGATTAGCCGAACAAGAAACACTGTATCGCACTAACTCCTTCTTCTTCCCTATTAACCCCGTAATTAATTCTTTCAGACTGTCATATTGGTTATACGGATGATCCGCTTCTTTCAATGAACTGAACATGAGCCCAACATATTGGACCTGCCAGCGTTCGAACGCTGTAATGACTTCATCCCGATAAGATTGAAAAGATAATTCCTGTTCGCGATGTTTATCAATTTGATTCACAATGAGATACAGTGGCTTTCCCCAATCAGACAGGCTTTTTGCAAATACCAAGTTATTCTCCGATTGAACATGATTGTAATCCATCACATATAGAACGACATCTGCCAAGTGAAGTGCAGAGTGTGTAGCCTTCTTATGTCCATCATCTGTAGAATCTACACCTGGGGTATCCATAAGTACACCATCTGATCCGAGGAACGGAATCTGCTCCCATACTTCTACAGAAGAATAGGAACCACCGTTTGTGCAATATTCATTTAATTCATCCGTCGTTACTTCCATCGGTACTTTTACATCATCTTGCGAATATATAAGCGCTCGTGCTGACCCATTTCGAATCGTAACCACATTCGCACTCGTTGGTACGGGTCCAGAAGGTAATACCTTCATGCCGCATAATGCATTGATTAGACTCGATTTCCCGGCAGAGAAATGACCACACCACGCGATCGTTAATTCACCAGATTGTTCCTTATGTATTAAATCATCGATTGTATCTGTTGCTTTTGCATCTCCCCAAGTTGAAAGTTGACTCTTGAGCGCTTCCAAAAATGCCAATTCATTCTTCTTGTTGCTCGCTGTCGCTACCATCATGGATCTGTTCTCTCCCTTGTGATCTATCTCATTGCAATAACCTATTTTCATATTAACATTTCAGTGCTCTTAACGAAATCCCTTCCCTTTGCAAAAAAAATAAAACCGAAGGAATTCCTTCGGTTTTATTCGACAACACCATGCAGTTAAAGCATCGTGTATATATGTGCTATGAACCTAAGCCAATACAGTCTCAAGATCAGGCATCAATATTTCAAACACAGAACCATGTTGAAGAATAGTAACCCCGCGTGATTTATCTTTCATAACCACGACTTCTGGTTTCTGTGACATACGCTCCAAATAAAAATCAGGTACTTCTCCTGAATGGCTGACCGTAATACCATCCACTTCCTTCTCTTCGTTCTCTTCAAATACGGTTTCCACAACATTCTCAAAAATATCTGAGAATACTTCGAAATTATTCGTGTATACTGATATGCACTTCATCTGACATCCCATCCCATCTCTAATGTTCACTATCCTATATTCTCTTTATCTTTCCTGATTTGGGTCGTCTTCATACGTTTTTTGCCTTCACGACATACATCAAGAAGCGGACAAATTTGGCACTGTGGATTCTGAGCCTTGCAATGATAGCGACCAAAAAAAATAAGTCGATGATGAGTCTCCGTCCATTCATCCCGCGGAATTTTCTTCATCAGCTTCTTTTCCACTTCAAGTACGGAATCATTCCATCCTGTCAATCCCAGACGTTTGGATACCCGCTCCACATGGGTGTCTACCGCGATGGCAGGCACTCCAAAAGCATTAGACACGACCACATTTGCTGTCTTACGCCCCACTCCTGGTAGCAATACCAATTGTTCAAGTGTTTTAGGAACATCACCATCAAATTGTTCTATCACCATATTACATAAATTATGAATATGCTTGGCCTTATTGCGAAAAAGTCCAATTCGTCGAATATCCTGCTCCAGTTCTTCAAGCGGAACCGCGATATAATCACTAGGTGATCTGTACTTTTGAAACAAATCTTTAGTAACCTTATTTACCGTCTCATCTGTACATTGAGCAGAGAGAAGTACCGCAATCGTCAATTCAAAAGCGTTACCGTGGACCAATTCACAATGCGCCTCAGGAAACATATCATGCATTGTATCCAGAATATGGCGTACCGTTTCAGACTTCATGATGAATTCCTCCTGCAAAAAAAACGTCTTGATACAGGAAGTACCTCCCGTATCAAGACGGTGTATTTCATGACCATTCCCAAAGCAGATTACGGTTTCTGTACTTCCACAATCACATCATTGTTTATATACACTACAATATTATCATTTTCTTTAAGAGATTGCACGAGCAATGTCGTGTCACCTTGGTGAATATATACGTTTGGAGATAAAATATAACGATTATTCTCTGATGTATATTGTCGTTTCACAAAAAATTCTCTCGTAGAACTTTCATATTTCCAGAACTCGCGGTTCACAGAACTTAACACTTTGATGATCGTAGTTCCATCCACATCTTTACGAATTTCAACACGATCTTGTGGTGCTAGGCTACTTAAGTTTGTGTTAATGCTTCCTGCGCGGACAACTTTAACGGCCGAATTAGCTTTCAAGACTTCGGTGCTGCCATTATAATCTTTGACAGTAACACTCGCAGTTTTTGTATCTACAGCAAGAACTTGACCCGTCAACAATTTAATATTTTGCACAGTAGTAGCTGTGTTACCACTTAAAGTCACATTTAAAATATTACCTACTTGCAAATCAGAAATTCTCAGAGATTGTCCGCTATCTCCAATAATTACTGTTTTATCTAGATACATTTGACTCGTAACTCCTTCTGATTTCACAATAATCCGATTGGCTGCGAGGTCAACAGATACAATCTCAAATTGGATAACAGAATTTAATTGAATCTTTTGTATACTATCTTGATTATTCGATAATACAAGTGATACAGAACTTCCTACCTTCACATCTGAAATATTTAAGTTGCTCTTACCATACATCTCAATCGTTGGATTCGAATAAGGAACCGTAATACTTTGTTCGCCATTCGCTTGAACCGTTATTTTTTTATTAACGGTATCTACCGCTGTAACCGTACCATCATATTTATACACGACTTCAAGAGATAACGCACGATTACTAATATAGCTAAGATTGACTTTACGAGTGCTTGTTAAGAGTGATTCCATACCTGCTAATGTTGGCGTGTTTGAATTGTAGATTAGATTAGTCTTGTCATCTAACGTAACTACAAATGGCTTTTTATTGGCATCTAGAACAGTCAACAATTTAGTCTTCGCATCATAGGATACAACCGTAGAAGCAGGTTTTTGTTCCATTTGTCTATTCAAGACAACAATCTTCGTAACTAATTCCTTCGAGTCCAACGTCAACTCTACTTGATCACCAGCAGTCTTATCGCCAATAAGATCGGATATTACTGGTTTATCTATCCCTTTGATTACAATCTCAGGCTTATCAGACAGGAGTTTCACATCCAATGAACCACCATCTCTCTTATAGGTAAGAGTAGTACCATTCGGTCCGACTTCATAAATCGATCCACGAAGTGTCCGTTCAACAGCTTGAGTTACTTCAATAGACTGAATGATATTGTTCTGAACAGTATATTTAATCGTAGAGCCATTTTGCAATTCCGCAGGGGTCAGAATTTCATTCTGATAACGAACGATTAAACGGTCATCCCATTTGTAACTCTCCGTTGTACCCAGTGTATTTTTAATACTCACAGACTTGGAATTGATCTCTACTTTTTCCAATGTCCCTGTTTCGTTCTTATTAACGACACCCGTTTTCACTTGAACCATGACAATACTCTTATTCGCAGTGAAATTCTCACGTTTAATGATAATTTGGCTGCCAGCAGTTAAATCTTTTGGTTCAATCTTATTCCCATTTACGTCTTGGAAAAGAGTGTTGCTATCATACGTATATGAAGCAAATGCAGTATTATTGGAAACCCCTAATGAATTCCCAGGGAACAGACGTTCAAAAGTTGTTTCAATATTCTCTAATTGTTCTTTTGGATCCGTAACTTCAACATACACTGCCTTGCTGCTATTCTCAATAACCATAACTTTTGAGTATAATTTCACATCAGTTAATGCAATCTTCGTATCTGAAGTGCTAGTGTAATATGACGTTGCATTATTTAGAGAATAATTACGAACACTACCGTTAGCAAATAAACTGATCGATTTGTCACTCAATGCTGTAACAATACCTTCTGTAGCACTTGCATATTGCGTATCCATGAACGCTTCACCACGACTGAAGAAAGTCGCTAGTTGCGCACGCGTCACAGATCCGAGCGGATCGAATCGATTACCTTCTATCCCTTTTGTTAATCCCATTTCGATAGCAGCGTTCACATATCCAAGCTTAGATGCAGAAATTTTACTGTTATCCGCGAAACTTGTAGCTTTATTCGCGGATAAATTAGCCTCAGCTTCCTTACCAATAGCACGAACTAACAATTCAGCGATCCATTCCCGGTTTGCTTTCTTCTCGCCCCAAGTAGTTTTCGCTTTGGCATCATCACTTACGTGTTTTGTATCCAACAATTTCTTCTGAAATGCTAGTGTGACATAGGGTTTGAAATAGTTACCGACTGTAAAGTTAGTAGGCCATGTTACAGCTGCACCTGAGTTCATTTGGTTCTGGATATTCATGAAACGAATGGCCATCGTTACAGCTTCCTGTTGTGTTACACCATCATTTGGTCTAAACAAACCTTTATCACCCAAGAGAATACCTTGAGCAGCTAATTTATAAATATGCTTTTCAGCAAAGAATCCACTCTTCACATCACTAAATATGCTACTTGAAGTGACAGATTGATTCGAGACAAGAGATGTTGCCTCTGCAGCAAAGGCCGCGGTTCCTGAGCTTAAGGCTACCATACTTACAAGCACCGCAGATACTACCTTTTTAGAGTTTATAGAATGATTACGTTTGGACTTCATTTGGTTACCCCTCTCTACTTAGCACAAATCATCAACCTTAGATAAGATATAAACAGTTTATTCGACTTATTCGACATAAAAGCGCCATTTCCTGCTTTTCTTATTTTTTTGTCATAGGATGCTCTAGATCAGCATGTCCCATCAGACTTTCGACTTGTTGACCATCTACAAGAAGTTCAATAGACTTTACTTCATCGAATTGAAACAACGTTTTCTGAAGAGATTCAAGTGCGAACATTTCCCCACCTGCTCCAAGACGTGCTTCGTCTGGAAGGTGAATATCCATCGTAATGGCACCCTCCTTGATATCTAATGATTTCAACTCTACTTTTCCCCATAAAGGAATAAGTTCATCATTGTTGCTCGTTTGAAGAGCCTTAAATGCTGCCTTATACTTTTGTATATCATCTTCAAACGTAATTTCTTGTTTAGATTCTTTCAATTCCATCTCTTGTGTATCCGTAAAGTACACAGAAATCGATTCTTTTTTTGCTGATGCTTCTACTTCATCTTTTTTAACATTACCTTTATCTACTTTGTCAGTATTTACAGAACCATTCTCGCCTGAAGCATCAGTAGCTGGAACTTCTTTTTCTTTTTCTTTTTCTTTTTCGGGTACAGTTACGGTTTCACTCTGACCTTCTTTTGGGCTGTTGGTAGGTCCAACTTGCGGTTTATCTCCACAGGCCGTTCCGAGAACCACGACTAACGCAAGCAGTCCAGTACACCACCATTTTTTATTCATGTTGTTCCTCCTAAAAGTTTTGTAGCATTACTTCATGGATATACTTCGTCAAAACTAGCATCGGAAGCATACTCTTAAAGTTTTGTAGCATTACTTCATGGATATACTTCGTCAAAACTTACTTCGGAAGCAAACTCTAAAGTTTTGTAGCGACACTTCTAGGGTATACTTCGTAAAAACTTACTTCGGAAGCATACCCAAAAGTTTTGTAGCGTTACTTCTTGTTATTCAAGTCCAAAATATTCCTTAATTCCGTCCACAATACCCTGTGCAACACGATTTTGCAAGCTTTCTGTAAAGAGACCCGCTTCATCTTGCTTATTGCTAAGGTATCCGGATTCTAGTAAAACAGCAGCCATCTTCGTCTCACGAATCACATGGAAATTTCCGTAACGAACTCCGCGATCCTTGAATCCGGTAGCTCTCACTAAATATTTATGCATGACATTTGCTAATGCTTTACTACGATCATTATTATAATATGTTTCAGTCCCACTTGCTGCAGATGAACCCGAGCTATTTGCATGGATGGATATAAACACATCCGCATTCAAATCATTAGCTATTTTCACGCGTTCTTTAAGCTCTAAAAAGGTATCGTTGTTACGTGTCAGAACACCCTCTATTTTAGGTTCATTTTTCAACAATTGATCCACTTTAAGGGCAACTGCCAAATTAAAAGCCTTTTCCTTTTTCCCCGTAATTCCGATTGCTCCAGGATCTTGATTACCATGACCAGCGTCTATGACAGCAATTTTCTTGCCATTCCCTCCCACTGGTGTACCTGGATTAGAAGGATCCGTTGTTTTCAATTCTACAACAAGTAAGTTACCTTCAGCGTGTATCGTATAAACTTTGGCGTAGTTCAAATCCATAACAATTCTCACTGTCGATGGCGAATTATTGTATAGCGAGTATCGAACTTGATATAGATCCGGATAACCCACGACGTGGAAACTACCTTGTAAATAACTATCTAATTGTTGGCTTGTCCCAAATGTTTCAGAGAACTTGGCATAGGGTATATCTATAACAATGCGATTAGGTGAGCTCATTACCGTTGCTTTAGGCTCAATGCTACCCTTAGTGGCAATCATAAGGCGATTCTCGCTATAGCTTATGCTATTAATAAGTGCTAGTTCACCCGGTGTTGTCGGTTCCGTGCCAGGGTCAGGGTTAGGTTCTGGTTTCGTACCTGGGTTTCCACTCCCAGTATCCGAGGAAATCAGATATATCTTTTTGGATGCATTATCCCAGTTGACTTGAAGTCCTAGTTGCTCACTAACGAAACGAATAGGAACCAATACGGTGTCCGTTTTTAATGCGGGCCCGATAGGAAGTGTAACTTTATTCCCATTCACATATCCACTCTTGTTGTTAACAACAAGATGAATAACTGTAGAATCATTATTTATAGTTACCGACTGCTTATTTTTATCCCACGCAACATTAAATCCAAGATTTTCCACGACCACACGAACGGGAATCATAATATTGTTCTGCATCGTTTCAATTTTGGCATTTGTTGCTAAGACAAGTTCCGTACCGTCCAAATATATATTTGAATGCCCTGAGGCAGCTTGTCCTTTGCCTGGAAACATCATAACAAAGATGATAATCATCACCAAGAAGCTAAATTTCTTCATCATTCACCCTACCATCCTTATTCATTTTGTCTTTAAAAATTGAGTTAGTCCTAGTTTCACTTCCTTTCGATGGACAACTATTAGACGCAATTTTTCGCTAAAGGTTGCGAATATATTCCTTTTAATGAAAAAAAGCCCCCTACTTTATAACTAGGAAGAACATGCGTGTTTACGAAAAAAACCTTCACTCCCAATTGTCGGGAATGAAGGTTTTATGTGGGATATCAAATTTACATTAATGAATTTTGAATCTTATCGAACCATCGGATGCTCTAAATCAGCATGTCCCATTAAACTCTCAACAGCTGCACCATCCACAAGCAGTTCAATACTTTTCACTTCTTCAAATTGAAATAATGTATTCTTTAATGCATCTAATGCGAACTGCTCACCACCAGCTCCCAATCTTGCTTCGTCTGGCATATGAATATCCAATGTTACTTTTCCACTATTGAATGACAGGGTCTTAAGCGTAATCTTGCTCCATAAGGAGATAAGATCAGGGTTACTATCATCTTGCAACGCTTTGAATGCAGATTGATACTTCTCAGTGTCATTAGCGAAATGAATCTCATACTCCGATTTCTGAAGTAACGTGGCATCTGTATCCGTATAATACACCTGAATCTTTGTACTCTGCTTAGTATCCTTATCTTGACTTAATGTCGTATCCTCTTTATGAGCGTCTTCCACTGGTACATTTACGGGTACCTCTTTACTGTCGGACGAAAGATTGGTTGCTGGTTTATTATTTTCTGACGATGTACCTTTTTCTGTCGTAGGAACTTCTTGATTATTCGTGTTGCTAGCCTCATTCCCTACAATTTGGGTACCTCCATCACTCAGAGGTTTCTGCCCACATCCTACTCCTATAATCATAAGAAGGGACAATACTAAAACACATCCTATTTTTTTATACAAGACATCACATCCCCCAGGGAAATTCTCTTTACTTAACACCCATATATTCTTTAATTCCATCTACGACAGCTTGTGCTACTCGATTCTGAAAGTCTTCAGTATACATAACTGCTTCATCTGTACTATTACTTAAGAATCCAACTTCCAGAAGTGTTGCAGCCATTTTAGTCTCTCTAATGACATGGAAACTACTTTCTTTCACACGACGATCAGTTAAACCTGTTGCTTTAATTAAATACTTATGAATGACCGTTGCTAGATCTTTACTACTACTCCGTTGGTAGTAATAGGTTTCAGTTCCTTGTGGCTTAGATGACGGATTACTATTACCATGAATAGATACAAACACATCCGCATTTAATCGATTGGCCAACTGCGCCCGTTCAGAAAGAGTAGGGTATACGTCACTATCACGGGTCATAATGAGTTCTATATTCTTCTCTTTCAGAAGAAGGGCTTGAACTTTCAGACTAACAGATAGGTTGAAATCCTTCTCAAGTTTTTTCGTAATGCTGGATGAACCTGGATCTGACCCTCCATGCCCTGGATCGATAACGACAATTTTCTTCCCTGAACCGATGACTGGAGGCGGAATAATCGTATTACTATCTTCTGTCACATTCAAATCGATCACAACCATCTTAGAATCCACATCTTGACTTAGTTGATATGCGTTAGGACTGTTCAGAACAATGACAATTCGAACTGTGTACGGATCACGAGTAAACAACGAATATCTCACTTCCGACACATTCGGATACCCGCTAGGAACGATTGCACCTTTCAATCCACTATCTAAAGGTTGCATTGATCCAAAGGAATCTGCAAATGTAGTATTCGGTAAATCCACTACGATACGATCCGGATTTGTCAATCTAGAAATCACAGGTGTTATTTGACCATCTAGTGATATTTGGAGCTGGTTATTAATAAAACTCAGTCCATTAAGATGATTCAATGGATTCGTGGTCTGTCCACTTCCATCTATACCTGGAACTGATATAGGTGGTGGAGTAGGAACATTAGGTGTAGGTGTTACTACTCCTGCATCTGTGCCTGCTTGTCCATCATTTATAGACTCCTTATTACTACTCGTCAGATAAACCGTCTTATCTATGTTATCCCAGCTTACTAATTGGCCCATTTGCTCACTTACGAAACGAATCGGAACTAGTACTGTTTCATTCTTAATTTGAGGCACGGCATTTAATAAGACTTTTGTGCCATCAACTGTCGCTTCTTGTTGATTGACCGTTAGCGATATCGTCTTTGTATCTTGTTGGATCTTGACACCCTGTGACTTATGATCCCAATCTACCTTGAACTTGAGATTCTCAACAACGACACGAATAGGAATCATAACATTCCCATTTACGACCTCAATCTGGACATTAGCAGGCATACTTACTTCCTTGCCATCAAGAATGATCTTTGACTGAACCGCGGCAGCACTTCCCTCGCTCGGATACACGATAAGAAAGAACACACATAAAAACAATAACAGACTAAATTTCTTCATTATTCACCCCAGTTGTATAAATTTCTCTTAAAAGTACATTTCTTCAACCCAATTATCTTATTAATAACAATATTCTACCTTTAGGTAGCCGAATCCTGCTCTAATTACATATTTTTCTGAGAAATATACTAACTTTGCGATTATTACCTACACTTCCGTCGTTTGTTGTCATCAAATAAAATAAAAAAAGCCCCCATTCCTAGGAATGGAGACTTAGTAAATGAATGATCTAATGTGTATTCAATTACATACTAGCCTAAAGCAAGACTAGCACGCTTTTGCTCATAAGCAGTAATGTCCGCTTCATGTTGAAGTGTAAGACCAATATCATCTAGACCTTGTAAAAGGAACTGGCGACGATGTTCATCAATGTTGAAATCAATGTGCAGACCATACTCATCCGTCAGCGTCTGGTTCTCAAGGTCAACATTCAATTGATATCCATCATGTGCTGCTGTACGTTGGAATATATCTTCCACTTGCTCTTCAGACAACTTAATAGGCAAGATACTATTCTTGAAACAGTTATTATAGAAGATATCTGCAAAAGATGGTGCAATAATACATTTGAATCCATAATCCAAAATCGCCCATGGCGCATGTTCACGTGATGAACCACATCCAAAATTGGCTCTCGATACTAGAACTGATGCACCACTGTAACGTGGTTTATTCAACTCAAAACTATCGATGTCATTTCCTTTTTGATCAAAACGCCATTCATAGAATAAGAATTGACCAAACCCCGTCCGTTCGATTCTTTTCAAAAATTGTTTAGGAATGATAGCGTCTGTATCTACGTTAACACGATCTACTGGTCCTACAATACCCGTTAATTTAGTGAATGCTTCCATTTGATTAGCTCCTCTCTTTCGATTTCTTTAGATAACTGCTTCAGTCTTGAAGTTCCAATCACGCACATCCACGAAACGTCCTTTGATAGCAGCAGCTGCTGCCATAGCAGGAGATACTAGATGCGTACGTCCACCACGACCTTGGCGTCCTTCGAAGTTACGGTTCGAAGTAGAAGCACAACGTTGTCCTGGTTCAAGAACATCCGGATTCATCGCAAGACACATACTACATCCCGCATCACGCCATTCAAATCCCGCTTCTGTGAAGATTTTGTCTAATCCTTCTTCTTCGGCTTGAATTTTCACTCGTCCTGATCCCGGTACAACAATAGCTGTGACTTTATCCGATACTTTGTGACCTTTCGCAACTTGCGAAGCTGCACGCAAGTCTTCAATCCGACCATTCGTACAAGAACCGATAAACACATAATCAATCTCGATTTCAGTGATTGGTGTACCCGGTGTAAGACCCATATATTCCAGCGCTTTCTCAGCAGCTTTACGTTCATTTTCTGTTGGCAATTCTGAAGGTACAGGAACTTTTGAAGTAATATCGGTTCCCATCCCAGGGCTTGTTCCCCAAGTCACCTGTGGAATCAATGAATCTACATCGAATTCCAATACGAGGTCAAATGCAGCGCCTTCGTCTGTAAGCAATAGCTTCCATCCTTCAACAGCTTTATCGTAAGCTGCATCTTGAGGTACATGTTGGCGACCACGTAGATATTCAAATGTCGTCTCATCTGGAGCGATCAAACCAGCTCTAGCGCCACCTTCAATAGACATGTTACAGACCGTCATACGCTCTTCCATCGTCAACGACTTGATGGACTCACCAGTGTATTCGATAACATAACCAGTAGCGAAATCAGTACCATACTTAGCGATAACACCTAGAATCATATCTTTTGCAGTAACGCCTGCTTTACGGTTACCTACAAAACGGATTTCCATCGTCTTCGCTTTCGATTGTTGCAAACATTGTGTTGCTAGTACGTGTTCAACTTCACTTGTACCAATTCCGAAGGCCAAAGCCCCGAAAGCACCATGAGTAGAAGTATGACTATCCCCACACACGATTGTTTTACCAGGGTGAGTAAGTCCAAGTTCAGGACCCATAACGTGAACTACCCCTTGATCGATTGAATCAAGATCATATAATGTTACGCCGAAATCACGACAGTTCTGTGAGAGCGTATCGATTTGTTGCTTGGAGATTGGATCTTTAATGTTAAAACGATCTTTCGTTGGTACGTTATGATCCATCGTTGCGAATGTCAGCTCAGGACGACGTACTAGACGTCCACTTAGACGAAGACCTTCAAATGCCTGCGGAGATGTCACTTCATGGACAAGGTGTAAATCGATATAAAGAATACTCGGCTTGCCCTCTTCCTGATGAATGACGTGATTTTCCCAAATTTTCTCGAACATTGTCTTTTTACTCATCATAATCACCCCATCTTAAATTCGAACTTTGGAAGAACTACCCTAATTGAGCGGTATTTCTTGAATAAAACAATGATAACATCGTTCTGTTGATTGTTCCAAGATATAATATCTATAAATGCTATAGGTTTCAGCTATAAGGTGTTAGAATAAGTAGGACGGAATAATACAATAGATTCTATGATATTCTCTTTATAAGAAAACGATAAGAACTTACGTAAAAGGACGGTTATTCATGGAACTAAGACAATTACAATATGCATTGCAAATTGCTGCTGAACGAAATTTCTCGAGAGCCGCAGAGAAGTTACATATTGCTCAGCCTTCTCTCAGTCAGCAATTATCCAAGCTTGAGAAAGAAATTGGTGTGCTTCTTTTTCAGCGAAATACGAGTAGTGTTGAACTCACACATGCTGGAGCAGCATTTATGGAACAAGCGCAGAAAATCATAGACGCCGTAGAGTTATTACGTCAGGAAATGTCCGACATCTCACAACTTCGCGGAGGTAAGGTTGTCGTGGGGAGTATGCCCATTACCGGTTCTCATTTACTTCCATATGTGCTTCCAACCTTCAAGCTAACTTTTCCAGATATCGAGATCTCCCTCGTAGAGGATTCCTCTATGAACCTAGAGAAGCTGACTGCGCTTGGAAAAACAGATTTAAGTCTACTCTCTCTCCCACTCGTGGAACCTTCTCTCGCTTATGAGATCATTGGGAAAGAATTAATTGATCTGGCAGTCCCGACTAATCACCCACTAGCCCAGAGAGCGTCAGCAAGTAAACAGCCTGTAGCGGTCAACCTAGAAGAATTAAAGGGAGAACCCTTTATCGTGCTCAAGAGGGGACAAGGGTTTCGTAAAATGATGATTGAACTCTGTCAACAAGCAGGATTTGAACCTCATGTCGTATTTGAAAGTAGTAACATGGAAACAATCCAATCTCTTGTTGCTGCTGGCATGGGTGTGACGCTCGTTCCACGGTATATTGCTCGGGCACCTAGATCTGAGTTCGTTCCTGTGTACTTACCATTAGCTGATCCTGTTCCTTACCGTACGCTAGTTGTTGCATATAGAAAAGGACGTTATCTCTCTAAAGCAGCTGAAGCTTTTATCGAGACATTCAAGAAATCGATGGCAGGCATTTAAGCAACCTAATCTGTCGCCAGATTAGGTTGCTCACTACTTATTCTTATTTATATAGATCAGGTCGACGGTCTTGAAAGATTGGAATACGGCTTCTCACTTCGTCTACAAGTGACAACGAGAGCTCACCTGTGACGATTTCTTCGCTTTCTCCACCTTCAGCAACAATCCCACCCCATGGATCAATGATCATGGAATGACCGAAAAATGAAGCTTCACCGTTATCCCCAACTGTGTTACAAGCGACAACATACATCTGGTTCTCAATGGCACGTGCCATAAGCAGTGTACGCCAATGATGCAAGCGGGGATGCGGCCATTCTGCCGGAACGAATAATACCTTAGCGCCATTCAGTGCTAGACTTCGTGCCATTTCTGGAAAACGGATATCATAACAAATGGACACTCCTGCTTTAAAGTCATCATTCACAGGAAAAGTAACTAACTCTTGACCTGGAACTAAATATTTCTCTTCATTCATTAAGCAGAACAAGTGTATCTTCGAATATTTAGCGATCTCTTCTCCTTGTCGGTCGAATACATACATCGAATTCGTAATCTGATCGCCATTCGCTTCAGCAATCGAACCGCCTACAATGAAGATATGATGCTCCTTGGCAAAAGCGCTTAACCATCCCTTACTGTGCTCACCGTGCTCATCCGCGATATCTTGAATTTGTTCCAAGGCATATCCTGTATTCCACATTTCAGGCAACATCAAAAGATCCGGTTTGGGTGTCTGTCCCACGGCTTTCTCCATTAAAGAGCGGATATGCAACACATTCGTTTCTGGGTCCCCTAATTGAATAGGTGTTTGAATCAATGCTATACGTAATTGGTCATTGTTTGTTAGATTTGTCATAACCCTCGCCTCTATTCAAATTGATATACATCATCTTATCTTGTTGAACCATCCCCATGCAACACTTCCATATGTTAATTCAACCTATACAGCTCGGTTAAATGATGATAAATTAAATTTACTATATTTTTAAGAGAGTAGTGTGATTAAGGATGACCAGTCAGCCAAACAACCAGAATACCGTCTCAGCCTTTCACATCGAACCGGCCGATGTTATCAAGGGACTACCTAGTCAATTTTTCGCTAATTTAGTTCAGAAAGTCAATCGTGAAATTGCCGAGGGCCATGATGTCATTAATCTAGGACAAGGCAATCCCGATACACCAACACCAGAACATATTGTGAAAGAGTTACAAAATGCGGCGGCTAACCCGCTTTATCACAAGTACCCTCCTTTTACGGGTTATTCTTTTCTAAAAGAAGCCATTGCTACACGATATCTCGAGGATTACGGTGTTGTTCTTGATCCTGAGACTGAAGTCGCTATTCTATTCGGGGGTAAAACAGGGCTTGTAGAGTTACCTCAAGTGGTTCTTAATCCAGGCGATCTCTGCCTTGTACCAGACCCAGGATATCCAGATTATTGGTCGGGTGTAGCGCTAGCACGTGCTGAAATGTCCTTCATGCCTCTTCTCAAAGAGAATGAATTCTTACCTGATTACAATCAGATTAGTGAAGAAGATAAAGCTCGCGCTAAGCTCATGTTCCTGAATTATCCTAACAACCCAACCTCTGCAACGGCTCCACTTTCTTTCTATGAAGAAACCGTAAAATTCGCTGCAAAGAACAAAATTATCGTAGCCAGTGATTTCGCTTATGGAGCTATCGGATTCGATGGTAAGCAGCCTGTCAGCTTCCTTCAAGCACCAGGTGCTAAAGAAGTAGGAATCGAGTTATATACCCTTTCCAAAACGTATAATATGGCTGGATGGCGTGTAGGATTTGCTCTTGGTAATGCCGAAGTGATCTCACACATTAATTCTCTTCAGGATCATATGTATGTCAGTTTATTCGGCGGTATCCAATCTGCCGCAGCAGTCGCACTCACTTCTTCTCAGGATTGTGTTCATGAGCTAGTGGCTCGGTATGAATCGAGACGGAATGCGCTACACAGTGCATTAGATGAAATAGGTTGGCACACAGATAGACCGAGTGGATCTTTCTTTAGTTGGTTACCTGTTCCTGAGGGGCATACTTCCGTTTCCTTCTCAGATCTCCTTCTTAAGGAAGCTAAAGTAGCTGTCGCGCCAGGTGTAGGATTCGGTAGCTGTGGAGAAGGTTATGTACGTATTGGGTTACTTAGCTCCGAGGCTAGACTGCAAGAAGCAGCCTCACGGATTGGTAAACTAGGCATCTTCTCTTAATCTTTTGCAAAGGGTTCATTTACATGGTATCCTATTTGAAAATAAACCTATCCTTTATATATGAAAACGTGTTGACGGGACCATTAAGTAAGGCTGTGCACGCTTATAGAGAGTAAATTCCTTGGCTGAGAGAGTTTACCGTGAATCCTTATCGAACCCTACCCCTGAGCGGCCTGCACCATCATGCGGGACAGTACCTTCTGTTACAAGGTTATTAAGTTGGATGATCTACTCATCAATAAAGGTGGTACCGCGGAAGCTATAACTTTCGTCCTTTGCTCGTAAAGGATGAAGGTTTTTTTGTATTTATTGTTGTAAAATTGATCTTTAATGAGGAAGTGATTGTTGTGTCGTCCCGTATCGTCGTCAAAATTGGAAGTAGCTCCCTTACCTCTGTCGAAGGAGCATTGAACCGAGAAGCTATCATATTTTTCGCTAGAGAAATGGCAGGCTTGAGAGCGGCAGGTCACGAAGTACTATTAGTCACATCAGGTGCGGTTGCAGCAGGCTTCCGTGAGATTGGTTATAACGCTCGTCCTCGATTGTTACATGAGAAACAAGCTGCTGCTGCGGTAGGTCAGGCACTACTCATGCAAGCCTATCAACAAGCCTTCGCTGCCCATGGCATTGTCACCGCGCAGTTACTACTTACACGAACCGATTTCTGCAGCCGTAAACGGATGAATAATGCTGGTATGACTGTTGAAGAATTGTTGAAACAAGGTGTCATCCCTATTGTTAATGAAAATGATACCGTATCTGTTGATGAACTGAAATTCGGTGATAATGACACCTTATCCGCCCTTGTCGCCAATTTAGTGAAAGCACGCCATCTCTTAATCCTCACGGATATGGACGGTCTTTATAGTGGTGATCCTCGCAAGCATCCAGATGCTGTTCGTTACAGTCATGTGACTGAAATAACGGAGGAAATTTACGCAATTGCAGGTGGTGCTGGTTCCTCACTCGGTACAGGTGGCATGCGCTCCAAAGTAGATGCGGCCAAAATAGCAACACGAGGCGGTGTCCCAGTCTTCATAGGGAAGGTTACAGCACATGGAGATCTTCAGAACGCTGTAGACGGTCAAGGACGTGGAACTTATTTCGATACTAAACTATCCTCCCTATCTATGAAAAAACAATGGCTTGGCTTCATGTCAACACCACTTGGTTCGATTATTGTCGATACAGGTGCCGAAAAGGCACTAATTCATGGCGGACATAGTCTACTACCTGTTGGTGTTAAACAAGTGGAAGGTCATTTCCATGCAGGAGATGTCGTAGAAGTACTTAATACGGAAGCTGTAGTCATCGGAAGAGGCGTCATTAATTATGATGATGATCAATTACGCCAAGTCTGCGGCATGTCCAGTTCAGATGTATATCAGAAGATTGATAGTATTCATCGGTTAGAGGTTGTTCATCGGGACGAGTGGATTACATTGAAATAGGGGCACAGCACTATAATTAGCGTTTGAAAAATTGTATGCATAGGATGACCGCTACGGTGACGGATTATCCTTTCGCTCGCTGTTGTAATTGGGTTTCTTGATTATATACCGCTTATCGCGGTAGAAATCCAATTGCAAAGGCGAACGCTATCGCTCCTTCAGGATAATTCCGTCCCCTTCGCTAGGCTTCAGCTTGATCCAACTTTTTTGAAAGCACTACTAATTAAGGATTAGAACCCCTATAGCTCAATGAGGTTAGAAGTTTTAGATTATAGCTTATGCTTCCGAAGTAGTTTTTTCGAAGTAGTTCGACGATGATATGCTCAAAAACTTAAGCTCATGCTTACGATGCAATTTTTTACGAAGGTAATCTGAAAGTAACGCTAAAAAATAACACCATGCTTCCGAAGTAGTTTCTTCGAAGCAGATCAATGATGATATGCTCAAAAACTTAAGCTCATGCTTACGATGCAATTTTTTACGAAGGTAATCTGAAAGTAACGCTAAAAAATTTCAGGAGGTTATCCCATGAACAAAAGTGAAGTAAGAGAAAAGGCAACGCTTGCGAAAGCTGCTGCTACTGTACTGAATCGCTTGGATACTCATCAGAAGAATGAGGCGTTGCAACTGATGGCTCAGGCGCTTAGACAGGAACAAGAGCTAATTCTAAGTGCGAATCTTGAAGATCTTGAACGCGGACGTCAGCAGGGTACGGTCCCTTCTCTACTCGACCGACTGGCATTGAATCCGGAACGCATCAACGCTATGGCTGAAGGTTTAGAGCAGATTATTGATCTTCCAGATCCTATTGGTGACGTACTAGAAGCGTTAGATCGTCCTAACGGTCTTACGATCGATAAAGTTCGTGTTCCACTTGGCGTAATTGGTATCATATATGAAGCTCGTCCGAATGTAACTGTCGATGCTGCTGGTCTTTGTCTTAAGACGGGTAACGCAGTTGTCCTGCGCGGTGGCTCTTCCGCTATATCATCCAACCGTCAAATTATTGAAGTGCTGCATCGTGCACTTGCCCTATCAGCTATCCCTGTGGATGCCCTACAAATTATCGAAGATCCGAATCGCGCATCTGTCGATGAAATGTTGAAGCTCAAAGGATTACTAGACGTTGTGATTCCACGCGGTGGCAGATCTCTTATCCAGAATGTTGTTGAGAATGCCACTGTCCCAGTCATCGAAACAGGCGCTGGTGTATGTCATACGTATTTAGATGCATCGGCTGATCCTACTATGGCATCGGATATCAGCTTAAACGCCAAAGTTCAACGTCCATCCGTCTGTAATTCGATGGAGACCCTTATCGTTCATCAAGATTTCGCTGCACGCCATCTTGCATCTCTAGCAGAGCAATTCAAGGAATCCAACGTAGAAATTCGTGGATGTGAAGAAACGCTTGCGATCATCCCTTGGGCTACCCTCGCTACCGAAGAAGATTACTCTACGGAATATAATGATTACATTTTGAATGTCCAAATAGTCAACACGATCCAAGAAGCGCTTGATCATATTGCACAACATGGAACGCAACACTCTGAATGTATCGTTACGGAAGATAAAGATCAGGCTGCTTTGTTCATCCAAGAGGTTGATGCTGCAGCAGTATATCATAATGCTTCTACTCGGTTCACGGACGGATTCGAATTCGGATTTGGAGCAGAGATTGGAATCAGCACTCAAAAGTTACACGCTCGGGGCCCAATGGGACTCCCTTCACTCACTTCTACGAAATATAGAATCTACGGTAACGGACAAATTCGTCGATAATTCCGACATGGAGGATTGAATCATGAGCCAACAACAGTACGCAATTCAGAATAATATTACTTTTTATGGCGCAGGATCGATGGCAGAAGCTATCGTACGCGGTCTTATTGCGCGGTCCGTGGTTCTGCCTTCCAATATTATGATGCTTAATCGCAGTAATGCTGTACGTCTTGAAGAATTGCAGAAGTTATATCAAGTTAAGACCAGCAATGATGAATCAGCCAAGATCGGTATCCTGCAGAGTTCTTCGGTTATTGTCCTAGCGATGAAACCCAAAGATGCTGCTGCGGCTCTCCAACAACTAGGACCTCTGCTTTCAGAAGACCAGTTGATTGTATCTGTTATCGCAGGTCTATCGATCAGCACTATGCAGCGCCTATTAGGTCGCAATCAACCTATCGCTCGCACGATGCCGAATACGTCTAGTTCAATTGGTCTTGGCGCCACTGGAATTTCGTTCTCTACTGAAGTGACTGAAGATCAACAACGTATTGTTACGACTTTATTTGAAGCTGTTGGCACGATCACGATCATTGAAGAGAAGAATATGGACTTATTGACTGGAATTTCGGGCAGTGGCCCCGCTTATATCTACTATATGATGGAAGCGATGATTGCTGCAGGGGTTCGTGGTGGTCTAACCCAAGAACAATGCACGGAATTGACGATTCAAACGGTACTTGGTGCTGCTCGAATGGTACAACAAACGGGTGAAGCACCTAGCGCTCTGAGAGCGAAAGTCACTTCACCTAACGGATCTACCCAAGCCGCGATTAGTGTGCTTGACGAAGGTGATTTTTTCGAAGATGTTATTGCCGCTGTCAATCGTTGCAGTGAACGCTCACGTGAAATGGGCGCGGCACTTGAGGAGGAAATTTAAATGAGTTATTGCACAGCTACGTATAGATTGCATGATCCGAAAGCGGATTTTCATAAAAAGGCAGAATCGATCGCTGTTGGATTAACGGTAGGAAGTTGGACCGAATTACCTCAAGCGAAACGTACCGCCATGCAAAAGCATCTAGGCCAAGTATTACATGTCGATGTACATGAAGACTTATCAGACGCAGATCGGTATGCGGACATCACCATTGCCTACCCAGATGTCAATTTCAGCCGTGATATTCCAGCACTTCTTGTCACCGTATTTGGTAAAATCTCTATGGATGGACGAATCAAATTAATTAAGCTCGGATTCTCAGAATCATTTCAGTCAGCTTTTCCAGGTCCTAAATTTGGAATTGAAGGCATCAGACAACAACTTGATGTACACAATCGCCCACTCCTAATGAGTATCTTTAAATCTGTCATAGGGCTTAATCTAGATGAACTTCGTGAGCAATTCACCCTTCAAGCTTTGGGCGGTGTCGATCTCATCAAAGATGATGAGATTTTGTTCGAGAATGAACTAACACCTATTGAGAAACGTGTCGAGATTTGTGCTAGAGCTGCGGAAGAAGCGAGTAAAGAAACAGGTAAAAAACTTCTTTACGCTACGAACTTAACCGGACGCACGTCTGATCTGAAACAGCAAGCACTAAGAGCTATCGATGCTGGGGCTAACGCTTTACTGTTCAATGTCCTGTCTTATGGTTATGATGTCCTGCATGAGCTAAGTAGTGATCCGGAGATTACCGTTCCGATTGCAGCACATCCTGCATTGGCTGGGGCAATGTACCCTTCACCTCATTATGGTATTTCAGCGTCAGTACTTCTTGGACAGTTAATGCGCCTAGCTGGTGCCGATCTAGTACTTTTCCCTTCTCCATATGGATCTGTCACGATGCCTCGCGATGAGAATTTAGCGATCCGAGATGAACTTATAAGCTCAGATTTATCTATAAAAACAAGTATGCCTGTTCCTTCTGCTGGAATTCATCCCGGCCTCGTACCGGTCATACTACAAGATTTCGGCATGGATGTCGTAGTCAATGCAGGTGGCGGTATTCACGGTCATCCAATGGGTACGGCTGCAGGCGGACGTGCTTTTTTACAAGCCATTGATGCAGCTACACACAACATCCCTTTATCCGACTATGCACATTCATTTCCTGAACTACAAACAGCATTGAACATCTGGGGAGGAAAATAATGACATCACCTAAGAAAACCGTCATCTTTTGCGATTTCGACGGTACTATCACAATTACAGATAATATTGTTGCGATTATGAACCAATTCAAACCCGCTGGTTATGAGGCTATTGTTGAAGATACAATTAAGCAACGGTTAACGCTTAAAGTAGGTGTAGGAGCTATGTTCGCTCTCATACCTTCTAGCCAAAAAGAAGAACTTACCTCTTTCGTACTAAATACCGCTGGGATACGCGAAGGTTTCCAAGACTTTCTCCACTATCTTGAAGCTGAGAATATTGAATTCAATGTCACTAGTGGTGGTATGGATTTCTTCATCCATCCTATGCTGAAACCATTTGGCATTCCTGCGGATCATATCTATTGCAATGGTGCTGACTTTACAGGTGAACAAATGGAAATCACTTGGCCCAATCCATGTCTTCCTCCTTGCAAGAGTGGGTGCGGCATGTGTAAAACAACAGTGATGCGAATGTTTCCAGAGGAATCTTATTTCCGAATCCTTATTGGAGATAGCCTAACTGATTTCGAAGGTGCCAAAATTGCTGATCTTGTCTATTCCCGCTCCCACCTCACTACGAAATGTGAAGAGCTTGGTGTAGACCATGTTCCTTATGAGACTTTTCATGACATCTTAAAAGATATGCAACTGAAACAAGAATAAGGAGTGCTGAAATCATGAGCTTTGAGGATATCACCTTAGAAGAAAAACAACAGGCGCTTGATGACCTACGAAAAGTAAAAACCCTATTTGCAGAGCGTAATTGGTTCCCTGGAACAAGCGGTAATTTATCCATTCGAGTTGGGGAATTTCAAGAGGATCAATTTCATTTCGCGGTAACTGCAAGCGGTAAAGATAAATCTGTGAATACGCCTCAGGACTTTTTATTCGTAGATCAGAACGGTCAAGCGTGTGAAACAACTACACTCAAACCCAGTGCCGAAACACTGATCCATTGTGAAATATATCGATTGACTGGTTGCGGTGCGGTGTTCCACGTACATACCGTATACAACAACCTGATTAGCGAATGGCTTGGTCAGACGGGGGTTGTTAAAGCTCAAGGTATTGAACTGATTAAAGCTTTCAACATCTGGGAAGAGAATGCTGAGATTGCCATTCCAGTTATCCCTAATTATGCAAACATTCCAAGTATTGCAGCAGAAGTTCCTGGTGTGCTTAATCCTGCGGTACCTGGCATATTGTTACAGAATCATGGTATCTGTGCCTGGGGTAAGAATGCTTTTGAAGCTAAGAGACACTTAGAGGCATTTGAATTTATTTTTGAATATTTGTATCGCGGTTTGCTTCTGAATAATGTTCCTAAGAGATAGTGACACAAAAGCATCCCATTCCTTCAACTAGGAATGGGATGCTTCTTTTCAATCAAACATCTATAATGTTGTTCGCGCCAATTGACGAATTAGAACTGGGAACCACGAATTTAATGATGTGAAGGGGAATCCTGCTTCAACTGCCTTAGCATTGCTACTGAAGAACGATTGTTCCACACCATAAGGTGAGTGATTCGAATCCTCTGTATGTTGATCTATAATGGCTGTCTTGCCCACTGCTTGTTCCATCAATGCGATCATCTCTGCTAATGATATCTCACCTGTGGCGCAGGCATTTAGTGGTCCAGTAAGCGATTGATCCTTAAGCCAACATAGGAATGATGCCGCTTCATCCGAAGAGATGAAGTTAATCTTTGCATCTAAGGAAGGAATATGTATCGGTGTCCCATTCTTAATCCGATCGATGTGAAATTCAAGACGCCTAGTATAATCATCTTCACCCACGACAAAGGTAAATCGAACACTACACACAGGGAATGTGGCATGTTGTGCAAATACGGCTTCAGCTAGTCTTTTACCCACACCATAGTCGAAATCTGAGCGTGTTCCCATCTTTATAGGATACGTAGTTGGATCCACTTCTGTTTCTATGTGTTCATTAGGATTGGGTTCATATATGGAGATGCTTGATGTATTAATATATCTCTTCACCTTACCTGCAAACACTTCACAGGCATTCCATGCTTCTTGTGGAGAATAACAAATATTATCGTATATGACATCCCACTCAGAACCTGCGGTAGCTTGTAATAAGGAATCATAACTCTCTCGATCTACGACAAGACGTTGAACTCGATCTCCAAAAGCATCCGAAGTAATCCCTCTAGTAGCGATCGTTACCTCCACGCCTTCTTTTAAGAGGAGCTCTACTAATTTCTTTCCAAAGAATCGTGTCCCACCTAATACTAATGCTGTTGTCATGAAATACCTCCTACATTTATATCAAATACGTTAACGACGAGGTCGAACTTGATCCGATTTCTTGTTCAACTTCTTATTCCCGAGCGCAAGCCTCAGTCCACCACCGATAAATAGTAACGACACGATGAAGGTTTGGATATACGTACGGAATCGATAGTCAATACGGAATTCAGGGAACCACGCATCCAACAAAGGAAAAATGAATTGCGTACCTAAATAATACAATCCTAGTAATACTAATGCTATACCTATCAACCCACGATGATTGTCGATTCCTTCAACAAGCGGACGATCAACAAGAGGCTCTTTCCCATAACGAGAGGCCTGTTGTAGTCCATCAAAGAAACTATAGAACCAAATAACGGGAATGAGAAACATGAATAGCGAAAGTCTGAGAATATCTAGAATATAGATGGAACCCAAGAACAATACCATCAGTTGTAACCCTCTCTTTTGCAAGCCGAGATACATATGTCCCGCACCAGGAAAGGCAGACAACAACGTCACTAATATTTTACTACGTTTACCTTCTTCTCGTCCTTCTTCAAATTCCTCAAATAATGTTCGATCAAATAAATTCTCCCCTGCCTGCTTCCGATTCATTTGTTGTACAACATCAAACATACAATATAACCAAATAATGGGGAGCACACCGAGAAACAACATGAATACCGATGAACTTGTAATCCCTGTAACGAACATCATGATCGTCAACAACCCGAAGAATGCCACTAGAAAAGATAATCCTCGCTGCATCAAACCTAATTGAAGATGGCCTAACCCTGGGATAAATGATAGTAGAATCGTGTAAAAACGCTCACTATGCTCGCTTTTCATAATGGTTGGTTCACTGATCAAGTTTCCATGTTCATCAATTGCATGACCTAGTTCATTTCTCAATTGTGATGCAATCTGCGGTGAAGATGGCCTTCTTAGTAAGAAGATTATTAAATCTAGCATGCTAATACACCAGAAGAATAGTCCACCTCCGAATCCAACACCTATAAATCCCTCCTCATTACTAACCAACAACAACAAAAAACTGAAACCCATACATCCAAAGAACATTAAGGGATATAGAAATCCTCTCGTTTTTCTTCCCAAGAAATAATGCCCTAATCCGGGGATCATATTTAATATAAAAGCATAAAATCCATTTCGTTCATTCTGCACATCGATCCATCCTTTCAAGTCATTTATCGTTTCAATTGGTCAAGCCAAGTCACTGTAATATCCATCATCTGTTCGCTGTAAGGCGTCGTCTGTTTCTGTTCTTTAGCTATAACATTTAAATCCCCAGTAACTAATTTATCAAAAAGCCCGGTAGACAAGAATAACAAAGTCACACATGCAGCCACAGCATAATGGAAGATCGGATGTTCGAACCACCGTCGTCGATATTCAATGTATCTCTCGTCTTGTTTATAGAGATGAACAGATATTCTATTCATGACGTTATCCGTAAATTGTATTGAATCCATCATATCCGGCATACTTAGTTCCACGGAAGATAGAAGTTGGATATGTAAATCCATCGCTTCAGTATCTTCAAGTAGTAACGTTTCCCAATACTGCTCTTGTTCCATCGTACAGCCACCATTGATATAAAGTTGTCCTAATCTTCGCTTATCTTCCACGCTTAAATGTTTCATTTCCAATCTTCCTCCTTCCATTTCTTCCGAATCCACTCTCTTGCCCGATACAATTTAGATTCTACCGTCTTCGGCTTTACTTCTAGTTCTTGCGCGATTTGTTCGTAATTCTTCTCCTCTAAATAGAATGCCGTAAGTACAACCCTATGGTTATCAGGAATCGTCTGTAACTTCTGCTTAAAGAGTTCCTTCTTTTCTTTGCGAATCGTACGGTTTAACGGATCTTCCTCATCGGAAGGAATTAATTCCATATCGAACACAGGATATTGCTTATCTTCGCCTCGCCGCGTTTTCTTTCGTTTCAGATCAATGGCCTTGTTCATTGCAATTCGTGTAATCCACGATTTAAACCCTTGGGATCGATATTGAGAAAGAGACTTATAGATCTGGATAAAAGTCTCTTGAGCAACATCTTCTGCATCCTTTACATCGCGCAATACGGAGTATGTTGTATGGAATATATGTTTACTATATTGATCTACAATGAATCGAAATGCTGTAGCGTCCCCTTGAAGAATATCTTCTATGATTTTATCCTCGTCAATAGTTCTCCTCTCCTTCCCCTAATCTTAGACGTCTATTTTATCATGTCCCCTGCACTCCTTATGAAAATATTATTCCCATGTTCCAATTCAGTACGTTTATGTCTCATTAAATCCAGAAAAAGACTGAACAAGGATATCCTCGCTCAGTCTCTATTTTAAAGGCTATTTCATAACATACGCGCCCAAATAAAAAAATTCAATTTGATAGCTGTATCAAGTGCAACTTCTATCATATCATTACATGTAGTCTGGCGTTCTTCAGAGGTTGTCTCTTCGCCGCTAGTGTATAGATAGCAGTCGTTTCCATTTCCACACCCAGAACACCATATTTCATTGTTCCCCCTGAAGGTTAGTTTGAAAATACGCAACGGCTCTATTTCTCAATCATAGATTGCAGAAATATTTACCATGGCTATCATATCATAATTTACATTGTGATCATCCTTGGCTATTGTAAGGTAGCAACTTTTCCCCTGATCGGTGTGTGACTGAGATCCTCTTTATTATATCTGGTGCCATGATTCCTAGTACAATCAAGAACATCCCGCTCCATTGCAGAGGCGTAACCAATTCTCCCAAGAATATGACAGATACTACCATTGCTGAAGGTAATTCTGCTGCACATAGGATCGTTCCTAGACCTGCTCCTATTTTAGGCATACTAATTGCAAATAAAAAGAACGGAACTACGACACCTAACACCCCAAGTAGCAAACCATATCTCCAAAGACTTGTCTCTGTTAGTTGGGTTACAAGGTGTACCGGATTTGTTGTAAGGGATATCGTTAAGAACGCTCCGGTACTAATAAAAAACAACCTTTTTGGAGCCGCTTCCTGCGTTGCAACTTTTGAAGAAAGTACCATATAAAGTGCAAAGAATAAGGCAGCAAGTAGCCCAAACAATACGCCTTTCATACTCAATGCAGATAAGGATTGATTAAAGATAGCCCCCGCCAGTAATGTACCTATCACTAATAAGAAGATGGCGACCAATTTACTCTTACTTGGCAATGTTCTAGTCATTATACTTTCAATAACAACGCCTATCCAAGTGAATTGGAACAGGAATACAACCGCTATAGATGCAGGTAATTCAGATACAGAGACCGCGTAGGTTATACCTACTAAAGCGGTCATTAAACCCGTAAGCAAGAGTTGCCCTACGTTCTTCCATGAAATCTTGTAGTTAAATGAGAACAGATATATAGCAGCAATAATGACCCAGCCGATCAAATATTGGCTTCCAATTAATTCTCCAGAAGTAAAACCGTCCTTAAATCCAAGCTTAACCATCGTCGACAATGTCCCATACGATATTGCTCCTAAAATTGCAAAAATTGAATATTTCAATAAATTCAAACTAAACACTCCTTCTATTAAAAAATAAAAATCGCCACCTGTCCTAAGGACAGATGACGACTGAAAAAAAGGTTTCCCTTTTAAAAATTTCGTCTCTCAAAAAAACTGAGTTTGTGATATTTAAAAATAATTCTTGTAAAGCATAATTGAAAACTAGCTGACTGTCAATGGAATAAGTATCCTTTACAGATCATCAAGAAAATCCGATAGGTTCTCTTCCGAAATCACTCTTAAACCGTTTCTTATAAGTAAAGCGGTCGTTACACCATTTCCAACGATTTTCTTGCCTTCAAATGTACCAAATCATTGAGCTTCCACAAGAAGGACTGTATTCCTTAAGAAGGATGATTTCATCATACCTTGTTCAAACTTGATCTGCATCTACATTACGGAATCCATTCACAAGGCATATTACTTTGATAATATGTAGCTCACCATTAGAGAATTCTGACCTCTTGGCGCGATACAAATAAATGTCGTCACTCATGGTGACGACTGAAGAAACTATCAATGTGAGTGGAGCTAACGATTATTTCACTTTATACGAATCTTATATGGCTTACGGATATATGCAGGATAGTCGTATAGCGTGAAGGTAAGCGGTTGTTGATAGAAATTATTCTATATATATTGCAGCGAATGTTGCTCTACCGTACTTGACCCTCTGAAATATCCAGTAGTAGTACTCCCCTCAAGGTAGGTCTTCTTGTACCCGATCCCAGCAGCGTCAGTAAACTCCTCTTCAAATAATAAAGAATACATCATCTTATCTGCTGGATCGAGCCCATTAAGGGAAAAATCTAGTTTCATATTTTTATCTACATTTGTTAACCCTCGGTAATTAAGCTTTCCGTCCGGAGCCTGGAGCAGCTGACCTTTCTCCGTGTCAACAATCACAGACAGCTTGTTTTTGTCTAAGGCACGAAACCAGCTCCCCTTAATAGTCAGTGACTTAGGTTCCCTAAAATATGGACTCTCAAAATGATAAACCGGATGATCCTTCACCATTACCCCTATAGTATTATTCCAAACAGTACCTTCGTCATCGACCAACACAATATCACCAGGCCCAAAAACCTGTTTTGAATTGTCGTTGTCGTAATCTATATACAAAGATATGCTCAATGGAGAGACGACAGCTTTAGCAAAGGTGATACTCTGACCTTCGATCTTGATGGTTTCTCCGATGATATACTCTTCCTGAAGGCCTGCGAACCGTGCCCGGTCAATCGGTATTTTCACATTGAACTCCGTCCCACTAATATCCCCTTCAATGACAGGTGTGCCCTCCTCGCCCTCACTTTTGTCTAATATCACATTTGACAAGTTCGGTAATGCTGACTTTTTGAGTAACACTTTTAGTATCACTTCGCTAGGTAAGGATGTTCCTTCCTCAAGTTGAAAATCTGCTGTTCCGCGCTGAAATCCCGTTTCTCGAATGTCTTGCTTCGCTTCCTCGGGAGAATTGAATCTGATGACGGCTGGAAATTCCTTACCAGAGTCATCCAACAGAGATATCTTATCTATTAGGGCAGAATTATCCTTGTCGGATAATTGAATGTCGTAGAATACAACGATCCGGGAGTCATCTGCGATGATTCCTTGAACCATGAACTTCATGCCCTCACGCTCTTCGAAGACGCCAACAGGTTGAATGAAGTCGTTATCTAGGGCTAGTTTAATACCTTTATCCGATGTATCGTTGATCAAATCAACGAACTTTTCAAGGCCGGGAATATCCCTGACCATAGCGGCGAACACCGGTGATACCCTAATTGTAAACAGGCATGTGAGGAATAGAAAAGTTGTTACGATTGAACCTGTTAATCGTCTTCGCCTTTGTTTTCTCCGACGCGTAATCTCCGTTTGCCCTTTCCGAATCCCATCCGTAATAGCAGTCTCAATTCGATGATCTAGTTCACAGTCCGTTTCTTGTTCAGTTGGGTTGGACATATTCGTATTCCCCCTCCTTCGAAAAATATATCCGAAGTTCCTTTAATGCTTTATTCAGCCAAGTCTTCACTGTACCTTCTGGTTTCTCCAACAGATTGGCGATCTCGCTTAGTGTCATATTCTCATAATATTTAAGAATGATGATATGACGCAGTTTAGGAGCGAGCAGATTGATTGCCATCTCCATACTCAATTTGAAATCTAGTTCAAGATCCGCAGCAAGCGGCTCGGTTACTTGAATCATTTTACGTTTTCTTTTTTGTTCATCAATGCAACATCGGATAAGGATACGTATCATCCAAGTCTGAAAATATCGAGGTTCCTTTAGCCTAGTAAGCTTCGTGTAAGCTCTGCATGTCGTCTCTTGGATAACTTCCAATGCATCATTCTCGTCCTTTAGGTACGAGATAGCGATGGAGTAAAGTTTCTGCTTATTGCCACTGACTAATTGATGAAACGCCTCATGGTCGCCACGTTGTGCTGCCTTCACCAGGTCTTCTTGTAACACGCCTTCACCCCGTCCCTTCCCATATTAGACTGCCGAACAGGCAAAACGGTTTTAGTACAATGAAATGATTTTATTTATTCTACAAATTTTTAATCATCTTAAAATTAGATAATGTAACTCCCCTACGCTCTACAACTTGTTGTTCAGTTACGCGATACCCATGATGTTCAAAAAATGGTTTCGCTGTGATGCTTGCTTCTGTATCCATCGCAAGAAGACCTTGTCTTCTTGCTTCCAATTCGAGAGTGTTCACCAATAATGAAGCTATTCCCTGTCTTTGGAAATCTTTATGTATATACAGTCTATCTAAATGGCCCTCTTGAGACATATCAGCAAACCCAACGATGATACCGTTGATCTCTGCTATATATGTGACATTGTGATTAAAAGAATCTTTCCAAGTTGTCAGTTTAAGCGCCTCTTCATCTCTCGGTGCCCAAACATCAAGTTGCGCTTGCGTATAATGTTGTTTATTGACCGTATGCACTGTGTCATAAAATAATGAGATAATCTGACTCATATCCGAATCACGGAACTTTCTAATTTCCATTATTTATCCTCCTTACGAATCTTTCACTCTATCAGTGTAGCACGTCATAACTTCGGTTTACATATTTATACAATCCATACTATGATATTCGTGATCTTATCTTTGGCATTATGAAAGAAGGTGTGGTTGTTGGGTGAATTTTTACGTGGACAAATAGCAAATATGGCAGATGTGAATATTGAAACTTTAAGATATTACGAAGATCAAGGGCTCATTCAAACCCCGATACGTTCAGAATCCGGCTATCGATTATATAGTGATGAAGTCCTCATTCGTCTCGCCTTTATAAAAAATGCCAAGCTTTGTGGATTTACACTAAAAGAAATAAAGAAGGCTTTAACTAGGTGTAAAGACCATTCTATCAGCGTTGCTGATTTCATCGATGTTATTGATAGAAAAATCAACAGCATAAACAAAGAAATTAGCAAGAGAGAGAATACAAAATCGATGCTGTCACACTTGAAATCCAGTCTGCAAACAACAAATAAGGATCCTGAAGTTCAGGTTGTACTCCAGACTCTCAATATGAATTCTTAACTTGACCTTGTACCTTACTACAGGTTTTATAATACCTTTATTAACCTTGTAGGAGGAATTAATGTGCAAAGAACGCCTTTAGAACAGCTAAAGGGAATCAAAAGTTATCTACGTCAAACCAGTAACTACGAAGGTAAGACTGTTGAGGAAATACGAAACGGTATGGCGGACGCAGCAGCGGCCCTCCCTCAACTTCCTGATATTATGTTCGAAAGGGTCGCTATCGGGCACTTAAAAGGTGAGTGGGTCAGTAGCGTGGATAATAACCCTGAGACCGAGAAACAAGTAATTCTTTATTTGCATGGAGGAGGATTTATCTCAGGAACCTGCGAATTTTATCGAGATCTAGCTTCAAGGATATCGAAAGCTAGTGGCGTGAAGGTATTGACGTTGGAATACCGCCTAGCACCAGAGTATCCATATCCTGCTGCAAATGAGGATTGTCTGAGTGCCTATTCTTGGTTAATGGAGAACGGATTCACGCCCCACAATATCATATTAGGAGGTGATTCTGTCGGAGGCAGTCTCGCGCTGATGACATTACTTTCTTTGCGTGATGCTAATGAAGTACTACCGGCTGGTGCCTTTCTTATCTCACCGCATACCGATCTCGTGCATTTAGACGGCGAATCATATCAGAGCCGAGCGGAGCTGGATCCTAGTGGGAGTATACAGACTAATCAGAGGATTCTGAGCGCTTATCTAGGTGATGTGTCACAAGAAGTACCTCTGTTGTTATCACCCTTAAGGATGGATTTAAAAGGATTACCCCCGCTCTTCATCCAAGTAGGAGATCACGAAGTCTTATTATGCGATGCGACTCGTTGTGCTGACCTCGCAAGAGATGCAGGTGTCGAAGTCACGCTCGAAGTATGGGACAACATGTGGAGTGTGTTTCACTTCTTAGCCTATATGTTACCCGAAGCACAACATGCCATCACGAATATTGGCCAATTTGTGAGAACAACGTTAATTAATCAATAGGCTTATACTATTGAATTCCATGAAAAAGAATACTTCCCTACCAGCTTAGATGAATAGGCTACCTTATAAACTGGCGGCAGTCTTCAACCTAGTTGGCCTGGATTCTCGTGTAATATATAGTTCCTCGAAATTTAGGGATAAATTTTCTCACCTTTTTCAAGCATCATTACAAACTGTGAATTCGTTTCTCTCGAGTTTCTTGTTTCTTCGCATTATGAATTCTGAATAGGAAGGCAAATTTTTTTTGTCTATCCAGCGTTTCATAAAATGCCTTCGCTTTGAAATTACCATCTAGTTTGAGTTAGATCCTGAGCATCCTGTTGATCAGCCCCCATTCCACGGAGAAGACCATATATTTTATTCTTGTACTTGTTCACCAAAAAGGTATATTCCTCTTTATGTCCCTCCAACACTCGGCTAATCCATCGTTGTTCATCATCATTCCCATGTGCACATTCTTCCAATGGCAAGCCTCCTAAAAGTTCTATACTATATAGACGAGAAATATTAGTAAAACTCTCACTTGGTTGACAAATATTTGATAACTTACCGTTTGGATATGAACAATTCATCATCAGTAGATGAGCACAAGAAAAAAGCAGCTGCCGAAGCACCCGCCATTCCACCAACGTTATCCATTAGCAAAATAAGAACTACATCCGTTGTATCTATTGATCCTAAATGCCAACCATGCTGATAAAATTGATATCGAAATCGTCCGGCAAATCTTTCTTAGCCACACTAATAAGAGATCTTACGAAGACATGCCCTGTCATATTTATGAACAACGATATTCCCCCTTGCTATCTCCTTGATCTACTAAGTGCTACTTATTTCCGCTTCTTCCCAGCATCAATATCCTTCGAATCAAGTCCCTTCCAAATGTTAGGTAGACTGACCTGCTCAGGATGTTCAAAGACCAGAAATCCAGTAGGTAGATACCGCTCGCCATATTGAGAAGATGGCTTATTAACGATCTCATCGTCCTTGACCAACACGGTAGAGGAACCGCCATCCAAATTCGCCGCAATCACAGCGCCGTGTTGAAGCAGGATTTGCTGCACATCATATAAGTTCGCGCCTACACTGTAACCTACCTGCCGTCCATCAATGACAACAAATAGGATCGCGCCATCCGCACGTTGTCCCATAGCCGTTCTTGGAGCAATACCCCAGCCTTCGCCTGCATTCTTAATAAGTCCCTTCCCATTAACGATCATACGTGGCTGGAACGTGACTGCCTCCTGAACCCCCAGTTCTGTCAGCTCTTTGAGCGTGTAGTTACCAGCAATCATCTTACCTTCTCGATCTAGCCCTACAATCTGTGTGCTCTTCTTGCCACCGATACCGTTATAATATAGCTGTCCTTGCGAAATTACGACGCCAATCGGCTTGAACCCGTTGCCTTTTCCATTCGGATCAGCAAATCCACCCCCATTAACTCCGGCAATCGCACCTGTGCGCTTGACCATATCGGATACCTTTTCTCCAGTACCCACTTTACTAGGTATGCCCAGTCGGACCTTCGTCGGATCGTTGACTATCATAACGAATCCGGTATAACCGCTGCCTGTAATCTTCTCAATTTCGACAAGAGGCTTTTTCTCTTCTTGCACGATGGGTTGAATGTCATGCGTATCTATTTCATCTCCCATATGCTCAAACCGGGTATTATACTCCGTCACCCGTGTTTTCAATTCATCTTCTCCGATAATATATTTAGCTAAGTAACGGTGCTGCGTTGTAATAAAAGTGTCCGCAATTAGATATCGGATATTTTGAGCTGAAGGGGCAAAATACAACCAAATCCCTGCAACAATTAGCAGCATAAACACACCCAAAAATACCCGATTCATTACATAAATAAATCCTTTTTTCTTTCTTTTCTTGGTTATTTTCTTCTGTTGGTGTACCGTTGAACGTCTGGGTAATGATGAAGGGTTCACTGCTTTTATTTGCCTCCCTGTCTCGTCTTCTTACATATCTCAAGAAAATTATGTCATATACTTTAATAATAGACGTATATAGGAGATTCAAAGTTTCAATATTTTAACTATTATCATTACCTTGAGCAATAAAAAAAAGGACAACATGATACGTTGCCCAGAATTATGCCTTACATCCAGCAAATAGACGCTAAATGATTTCTTAAAGCTCTGCATAATCAATATGATCAAATAATATCTCTGATTTCAAGGTATTGTTTATGATTTCGACAACCTCTCGATGGTTCTCATTTATGAAAAAGTGCCCCCCTGAGACGTTACACAACTTAAAGACACCCGTCGTATGCTGGCCCCATTCTAACATGTCCCAATCCGAAACATTAGGGTCATCCAGACCCGTTAAGGCTGTTAGATTACAACTTAGCTTATCTAATTTGGGAACATATTCATAACTTTCAGACATTTGAAAATCTGCTCTCAGTACAGGAACGAAATAATCGTAAAGTTCTTTATTCTCAAATACCTCATTGGAAGCTTGACTATATTTCATCAAATGCTCCTTAAATTCATCGTCAGGTTTATCGTAGATGTATGTTGGGGTACGCTTGATTTGAGGCGCACTTCCACCAGATGCAAAGAAGTGTAGTAGTTCCCCGTAGTTGTTAGCTAACAACTCGTATACCAATTCAAACCCAATCCTGCTCCCCAAGCTATGACCATAAATTGCATAACGCTCACCGGGTTTTAAGAAATTCTGAATGTAAATGGACAGATCTTTTACCGCGTCATGTATATTACTGTGTAAAATCTCCCCACCAAGTATCCCCCTTCCAGACAGCTCCAGTGGAATCAACTGGATATGAGGATTTAATTGTTCCTTCCACTTTAAACTGACGGTAGCCGAACCTCCAGCGTATGGAATAAAAAACAACTTGATGATTTGCATTCTCGCCATTCCCCCTTCCTATTTCCCCTTGATTATTCTCAACATTGAATTTGCATTTTCCTGAAATTCATAGGATACCTTAACCTCTTCAACTGAGCATCCCATACTTTCGAGATATTTCACTATTATATTTAGATGTTCATATCTTTCCCCTGTTAAATCCACTAAAGGAAATATACGAATTTCCTCTTTCGACACTCTTAATAACTCATTCAACGTTGTTATATGAAATTCATAATCTATTCGGTCAGCATACGTAAATAAGAAATGTGCAGAAAGAAGAATATCAAACTCCCCATCTCGAAACGGTAAAGTAGGTAGCGTAACAGGAATGTATCGCTCACTTGATTCTCTCATATCGTTAGCACAATCTTTCAAAGCATTTAGACGATATTCTCTGAGACTGTCTATATCTTTGAAATAATCCCACTTGTACTTTTCTTTAACTTTTTCCAACTGTTCCATTGTATGCACAATGTCTTTCAGTCCTTTATTCTCTAAGTCTTCCCCAGCATGATAATAAGCAATATCACATGCCGTGATATCTAATCCTAATTGATTACCTAATGCTGTAAATGAACAAGCCCCCGCTGGACAATCCAGTATTTTCTTCCCCTTCAATTCTTCCACCGAAAGAGAAAACATATCTAAATACTCCCTATAACTTCTTCCGATAAAAACAATTCTTTCTAAATCTAACTTTGTACTCTGCTCAGATCTACTCATCTCAACTCACCTCATATATTAATTATAAAATCAATCCATAGCATTGGATACCTAATCTATTTGTACATGAGGGCATCGCTTCTTTATCGTTAAACCTATAGACTATCCCACACCGTAATCGATAACCAAAGGTCTCTCCGCGGAACAAATTAGCTTTCGAGCAACTATTTCCTAACAATATCTCACTCACCATAAATTGGCAATACAGAATAAATAAGAGACACCGTTAATTCGGCACCCCTTATTTATTGTATTTATTTAAGCACCATCCATAGTTTTTGCCAATACTAAAAGCTTGCTTAATGTTTTCCAATTACGGACCGTAGCTGGTCCCCCAAGCTTGTGCAAATTGTTCGATAATTTCGAATTCCGTACACTATTCCCAAACAATAAATAGACCTCTCGACCTTCAACACAATATTGTTCATTAGGACTTGCGTAGATGCTCAACCGATCAACGGATTCTTGGACCGGCGCTTCTACCATCAACGAAACATAGAGACTTTCTCCAACGGAAGATGCTTCCGCTTCCGCCACTGCCCCCTCCGAGAATGGACAATTACCGATAATCCGTTCCAGCTCAACAGCCGTTCTCAACACAACATTGACTGCAAATCCAACAATCGTTTCGATCTCTTGCTCGATTTGACTGCGTAATGTTCCCTCCAAGTCATTTGATTGAAAGAGGACATTTCCGCTTTGAATATAGGTTTGTACGCGTTGGAAACCCATCGTTTCGAACAGTTGTTTTAACACTGCCATTTTGATCATATTCTTTCCACCTACGTTAATACCTCGCAAAAATGCAATATATGTCTTCATTTGGTACCCTCTTCTTGGTTTCTATTTTTGGAAAAGATCCTGTTTGAGATATTCATATAGCAGGTTGCTTATGGGCTATATTGTTGTCATTCGACGTGATCCAAGTTCATTTATTTTAACCCCAGAATTCGTTACCACTTGTGTAATGATAGCGATAAAATGCTCTTGAATCTGTTCTACTGTTGATGAGTCATACACATTTGCATTATATAGCAGTATCATCTTCATATGATCATGGGGCTTGACTATTAAAGTAAAATCAAAACTATTGTGTTCTGCACACTCAACATTCATAATTTCAAGAGGTTTTTCGCCGTGTTTACCCAAATCCTCCAGCTGCTCTTCAACAGGGAAATTCTGATATACAACAACGTGGTTAATTAAAGATTGTTTTTGCTTGGTTAAATTTTGAATATCATATAATGAATACGTATCATAAGCATGTGACACAACGGCTTGTGCTTGAGTTTTTTTCATTAATGATATAAAAGATTCTTCTCCCTTCGATTGAATACGAACAGGCACTGCATTTATAAATAATCCAATCATACTTTCAATACCAGGAATAACAGGCGGTCTGCCTGATACAACGCTTCCGAATACAACATCGTTACTTTCATTATATTGCTGTAGTAAAATACCCCAAGCCGTTTGCACTAATGTGTGCATGGTAACCTGGTTCTGCTCCGCTACTTGCTTCATTTGCTGGATTAATACATCATCCAAATAACAGTTTAAAGTTTGTGAATCTTGTCTTACATTCTTTCTTTTTATTTTTTCTCCAGGCAATTTCGTTTGCTCTTCATAACCTTCCAAGTAATGACCCCAATATTTTATTGCTTCTTCACTATTTTGTTGTTCTAGCCACTCAATAAATTGACTATATGGCGTCAGTAACGTCATTTTAGGTTTTCTTTTCTCCCGAATAGCAAAGTAATTTTCAAATATTTCCTTGCTTACAAGAGACATACACCAACCATCCATTAAAGTATGGTGAAAACTCCATATAACGCGGTATTCTTCATTTTTTGTTCGTAAAACAGTCATACGTATTAAGGAATCTTGTTGTAAATCAAATCCTCTTGCCTTATTTTGTTGGATATAATCGTTAACATATCCCTCACGTAGAATCTCCTTCATATCCAGTAAATCTTCATAATTAAATTCAAATTTCTTCTCTTGATAAACGATTTGTAAAGGGATATCCATGAAATCACTATAAAAATTAGTTCTTAATATCGCATGTCTTTGCATTAAATGATCCAAGCTCTGTGCAAAAGAGGTAACATCGAAATCCCCACGCATATCAAACATGATTTGTACAAAATAAGCTCCCGAAATTGGATTCCGTTCACTTTCAAACAGCATTTCCTTCTGTAACGGTGTTAACGGATAAATATTTTCTATACGACCTATGTGTTGTGTTTGTCCCACTAAGCGATCCAGTTGATCAATGGTTAATGTCTTGCATGAAATATCACTTGGTGTAAGTTCGGTTCGTTCTTTCGTAACACAATGGACAATCACTTCCTTGAGACTTTCCTTAAAGTGCGACGCCAGTTGCTCCATTGTTTCTCGTCGATATTGTCTTTGACTATAGTTGATTGTGAGCGACAACCTGCCTTCTATAACGATACCATTGATATTAAGTGAAAATGGCCTTTTGTTGTTTTCACTTACTGATGGACCACTAGAATGAGATGAAAATTTAATTCCATCATTTTCTGAACCTTGATCCACCTGTCCCATATAGTTAAAACTAATTTCAGGATTTTTTTCAAGAATAAATTCTTTATGAGAATGTGACAAATACTTTAGAATACCATAACCAACACCTTTGTTTGGTATCTGGCGTAATCCTTCCTTAACCGTCTTAATCCTTCTTGATACATCTGACGCAGCTTTCATACTAAGGATCACAGGGTACATACTTGTAAACCAACCCACCGTTCGGGTGATATCCATGTCTGGAATGATTTGCTCTCTCCCATGGCCTTCCAAGTTCACAATAATTTCTTCCATACCTGTCCAATCATGAATAGCCATGCCAAGTGCCGTTAGCAATAGATCATTAATTTCAGTATTATACGTATGATGTGTCTGCTTCAATAATTGTTCGGTTTCTTCTGCTGTCCACTGTATGGTTATCACTTCACTGTCTTTCCCTATGGTATAGTCACAGTCAATGTCTTTAGGCAGTGGTTTCATATCAACCTGCTCAATACAATGCCAATATTTATATTCTTGCTCCATGACAGAACTGTTTGCATAAATAGACAATTGTTCTGCCCATAGTTTATACGAAGCCGTTTTTTGTGGGAACTGAATTTCTTGCCCTCTTAAAAATTGATCAAGTCCTGATTGAATATCTTCATATAAAATACGCCATGAAACCCCGTCTACCACTAAATGGTGAATTGCTATTAATAAATGATCCCCTTCAGCACATTGGAACAAGCCAAGTTTCATCAACGGCCCATGATCTATATTTATACTACTCTGAATTTCTTTCACTTTATTTTCAATGATTTGTGCAGAGTTTACTTCTTTCCTAAGGTCCATGATTTCAAGACTAAATAATTCATCTTCCTCGAACCCCTGATTCCTTGCTTCATATCCGCCTTCAGCCGCCTTGCGGTAAACCATACGAAGTGCATCATGATGCTTAACCATCTTATTCATCACTTGGTGAATGAAACTAACTTCAAATCCTTTTTCTCGATAAAACATCATTTCTTGATTGTAATGATGCGCATCCACCATATTTTGATCGAAGAACCAGCGTTGAATCGGGGTGAGCATCACTTGTCCCGTAACTTCCCCTTGATCAGAAATGGTGCTTACTGATTTAACGTGTAAACTTAACTCTTCTACCGTGGGGTAGGTGAAAAAACGCTTCATTTCAACTTTATAACCTGCTTGGAGCAAGCGTGAGGAAACTTGAATGCATTTAATCGAATCGCCTCCGAGTTCAAAGAAATTATCTGATATGCTAATATTCTGAACGCCGAGCACAGCTTCCCAAGCAGAAGTTATCGTTTGTTCTGTAGATGTTCTTGGCGCCATATATTCTGTTCCTTTTTGCATGCTTTCTTCTGGAGAAGGTAATGCTTTTCGGTCGATTTTCCCGTTTGATGTTAACGGCATTTGCTCTAATTGAATAAAATAAGATGGAATCATATAATCTGGGATTTTTTGAGATAATTCCATTCTCATTTTCTTGGCTGTGAGTGAGCTGTTCCCTTTCAAATACGCACATAACTGCTTTGACCCATCATTATTCTCCCTAGCAATCACCACTGCTTCTTGAACAGAGTCTATTTTTAAAAGCGCTGTTTCCACTTCGCCAAGCTCAATTCTGTAACCACGAATTTTCACTTGATGATCAATCCGTCCTAGATATTCAATATTTCCATCCGGCAACCATCTCGCTGCGTCTCCTGTTCTGTACATCTTCCCTTCTGCAACAAAGGGGTTATCTACAAATTTCTCTGCTGTTAAGTCAGGTCGGTTTAAATAACCTCTAGCAAGCCCCTCACCTGCTACGTATAACTCTCCCTGTACTCCGATAGGTTGATTTCGTTGGTGTTTATCCAAAATATACGTTTGCAAAGTCGGGATCGGTTTGCCAATATTACTTTTACCCGCATGTATTTCAATTGCAGTTATTTCTTTATAGGTCACATGAACCGTCGTTTCCGTTATTCCATACATATTAATCAACTGTGTTAATGGATATTTTTCCTTCCACTCACTTAATAACGATGGATTGAGTGCCTCTCCACCAAAAATTACTTTTCTTAATTTCAATTCTCTTCCATGATCTTGTAGTTCTTCATGAAGGAGATGATAGAAGTAAGTGGGTGTTTGATTCAATATCGTCACTTGCTCATTTTTTAACAACTGTAGGAATTGTTCTGGACTTTTTGCCGTCATTTGAGGTACGATGACTAATTTTCCGCCATAGAGTAACGCACCATACATTTCCCATACAGAAAAATCAAAACAAAATGAATGAAACAAAGTCCATGTATCTGATACATGAAAATCAAACAAATTTTTACTGTTGAATAATAAACGAACGACATTTTTATGTTCAATCCACGTACCTTTCGGTTTACCTGTTGTTCCTGAAGTATAAATTACGTAGGCTAATCCCGATGGAGCAACGGTTATTCCTAAATTTGAATAATCTTCATGATAAAATTGATGATGATCTACCATAACAACCTTTCCTGCGAAAGAAATACGTTCTTGTAAATGACGTTGTAACAATAATAAGTGTACTCCCGAATCCTCAAGCATATAGTGAATACGATCCGTTGGATATTCTGGGTCAATGGGTACATAGGCTCCACCCGCTTTCATAATCGCCATGATTCCAATGATCATATCTAATGATCGTTCTGCCACGATCCCAATTAACTGATCCGCCTCTACCCCTTCAGATTTCAGTGTTCTTGCCAATTGATTGGCTTTTTCATTCAATTCTTTATAGGTTAAGTATTTATCCTCAAATACAACAGCCACTTGATCGGGAGTTCGTACCGCTTGCTCTTCAAATAACCCGTGGATTGTCTTGTCCAATGGATAGTCAGCCATGGAATCATTAAATACCTCTAAAATTTGTGTTTCCTCTTGAGGTGTTATTAACTCTATTTCATTGATACCGATTTGTGGATTTCTTATCACTTTCTCCATCATTTGAACCAAATGACCTCGAATTCGTTCTATACTTGCTTGATCATAGACGTTTGCGTTATAAAAAAACATCCATTTCATCTCTTCACCTGGTTTTATAATCAGGTTAAAATCATAATTCGTTTGTTCATCCGCTTCTACATTCGTAATCTTAAGAGCTGTCTTCTCTTGATCCCCAAACTGTTCCATAATGCCTTGGACGGGATAATTTTCAAACACTAGAATATGATCAATCAAATGTTGTTTTTGCTGTGTTATAGCTTGAATCTCATATAATGGATACGTATCGAAATGATGAGAAGCGACGGCTTGTTCTTGATTCCGCTTCATTACTTCAATAAATGCTTCATTGCCTTGGGCATGAATACGTACTGGAATGGTATTAATAAATAAGCCAATGATGTTTTCGATGCCTATGATGGCCGAGGGTCTGCCTGATACAACACTCCCAAATACAACATCTTCACTTCCATTATATTTTTGCAGCAAAATGGCCCATACGGTCTGCATTAACGTATTCAACGTAACTTGATTCTGACTGGCGATTTGTGTCATTTGCCCAGTCAATTCTTTACTTAGCGTATAAATCATATTCTCTGAACGATATTCGTCACTCTTCGTTATTGTATTTTCTTTCGGCAGAGTCGTTTGCTCATCATAACCTTTCAAATATTCACTCCAGTATTTCAAAGATTTATCATGATCTTGTTTTGCTAGCCATTCGATATATTGACTATACTGGATCGCTACCTTCTCCTCAGGTTTTCTTTGTTCTTGAATCGCAAAGTATCCATCGAATAGCTCCTTTATTACAAGAGACAGACACCATCCATCCATCAAAATATGATGATAATTCCAAATAAAACGATATGTTTCATCATGGGTATGCAAGATTGAGATACGCATTAACACATCTTGAGATAAGTCGAAACCTTTAATTTTATCTTCTCTCGTATAGGATGCCACATACACTTCACGTTCTTCTTTATTCATTTCACGCAAATCTTCATATCTGAGTCCATTCTGTTTATTACGATATACGACTTGCAATGGATTATTTGTCCATTTACTGTGAAAATTAGTTCTGAAAATGACATTTCGTCGTATCAGATGATTCAAACTCTTTGTAAAAGCTTCCACATCTAAAGATCCATGAAGATCAAGCGTTGTTTGAATAAAATAAGCATCAGAACTTGAATTAAGCAGGTTGTGAAAAAACATTCCGTTTTGCATAGGCGATAAAGCATATATATCTTCTATCTCACCAATATGTTCGGATTGCTGCACAAATCCTTCTAATTCTTCTATATTTATTCCTTTTAACGAAATATCACTTGGGGTTAACTCTGGTTTCTCTTTCGTTACGCAATGCCTAATAATTTCTTGCAGACTATCTTTAAATAGTTTAGTCCATTGATCTATCGTTTCTTTCTGATATTGTGTGCGACTATAACGAAATGAAAGTGATAACTTTCCTTCCACAATTAGACCGTTCAGATCAATAAGATGATTTCTTGTGTGGTTTTCACTTGTTGCTACTCCGTTAGAGTAAGGGGATATCTTCATCGCAGTATTTTGAATATCTTGATCAAATTGTCCCAAATAGTTAAAACTAATTTCTGGATTTATTTTAAATTGAGCATCATTCTGATTTTCGCTTAAATATCTCAAAATACCATAACCAATTCCTTTTTTCGGAATCTGGCGAAGATTTTCTTTTATTGTTTTGATGAGGTGCGACATATTTGTACTTGCTTCCATATCTAATACAACAGGATACTGGCTCGTAAACCATCCTATTGTACGTGTAATATCAAGATCTGCTATAATTTGTTCTCTTCCGTGCCCTTCCAGATTCACAAGGACTTTATCCATGCCAGTCCATTGATGAATAGACATACCTAATGCGGTTAGCAGCAAATCGTTGATTTCCGTTTTGTAAGTACGGTTCGCTTGTTTTAATAGTTGTACCGTTTCTACCGCTGTCCATTCTAACGTTATTTCTTCACTATCTTTTGCTAGTGCATGATCCTGTTCATCATCTTTAGGTAACGGATTACATTCGACTTGTTCTATTTCATTCCAATATTCAAGCTCTTGCTGCATTACTTCACTACCCGCATACAACTCCAATTGTTTTGCCCATAATTGGTATGAACCTGTTTTTTGAGGGAATTGAATCGGTTCTTCATTACGTAATTGTTCATATCCCTTTGAGACATCTTCTATCAATATTCGCCACGAAACCCCGTCTATGACCAAATGGTGAATAACGATCAATAGATGATCTCCATCTGCACATTGGAATAGGCCTAACTTCATCAAGGGTCCTTTATGCAAATGGATACTGCTTTGAATTTCATTGGCTTTATTCTCTATCTGTTGAGAAGGATCTGCTAGGTTCTTGAAATCTATAATTTCAAGGCTATATAACGGTTCATCTTCCGTCCCTCTATTCCATGCTTCATAACCACTTTCCGTTTGGTTATATACGATGCGAAGCGCATCATGGTGCTCACAAATTTTATGTAATACATGGCGAAGTGTAGCTTCGTGAAAACCATCCTGCCGATATAACGTTATAGATTGATTATAGTGATGGGCATCCACCTTATATTGCTCAAAAAACCAATGTTGAATTGGAGTTAACATCACTTTTCCAGTTATGATCCCCTGCTCTGACATCGAACTAATGGGATGAACATATGGAATTAAGCTTGCTATGGTTGGATATTTAAATAAATGTTCCATCTGTACCTGATAGCCCGCTTGATATAACCTCGAAGACACTTGAATAGATTTAATAGAATCCCCTCCAAGTTCAAAGAAATTATCCGAGATCCCAATCTTCTCAACTCCTAATACCACTTCCCAAATGGATGCGAGTTGTTGTTCCACAAAAGTTTCTGGTGCTTCGTACGCCATTCCCTTCAACATATTTTCTTTCGGAGCAGGTAACGCTTTGCGGTCGGCTTTTCCATTTGTCGTAAGTGGAATCTGATCTAGTTGTACAAAGTAGGACGGAATCATATAGTTTGGTAGTTTGTGGGACAACTCTTCTCTCAGTTTTCCTATCTCTATTGCATCTTTCCCTACCAGGTATGCGCATAATTGCTTCGTTCCCACTTCATCTTCTCGGGCAATGACAACGGCCTCTTGAACCACTTTTATTGTTAAGAGTGCTGTTTCTATCTCGCCAAGTTCGATCCGGTATCCACGGATTTTCTCTTGGTGATCCATTCTTCCTATATATTCAATGTTCCCATCTGGCAGCCACCTGGCTGAATCACCCGTCTTGTACATTTTTGCTCCTACAACAAACGGGTCATCTACAAATTTCTCAGCCGTCAGGTCCGGTTGGTTCAAGTAACCTCTAGAGAGTCCTGCTCCCGCTACACATAATTCTCCCTGTACGCCAATAGGCTGTAATCTATTTTGTTCCCCTAATATATAGATTCTATTATTCGCAATAGGCTTGCCGATTGAAATGTCTTGATCCGCGTGATGAATAGAAAGAACCGTTGATACGACACTATTCTCGGTTGGGCCATACTCATTGCAAATTTCGATATGCGAATTAATGTGCTGTAATTTGTGTATTAAGGCAGGTATGATCTTCTCTCCTGCGGCGACGACATTCTTCATCGAAATCCAATCTTCTGCGTTCACACTTTCCAATAAGGTCATCAAAAAACTCGGTGGACTTTGCATATGCGTGATTCCCTGTTTTTTTACGATGGTGTTAATGGCTATAGCATCTTTACATTGTTGTTGACTTAACACATATACCGTCGATCCAGAACTAATGGGCCCAAAAAAATGGGTAATAAACGAATCAAAAACGAATGGATTCAGCATCAATACCCGATCTTCTTCAGTAAATTTGTAAAATTCTGATTTCCATTGGATGGAATTTGAAATACTGCCGTGTTCGATCATAACCCCTTTAGGATTTCCTGTTGTTCCTGATGTATAGATTACATAAGCCAAATCATGCGAACTCGTTACGTGCTCCAAGTTCAAACGATTGTTATCGTAACTTTGTTCATCATCTAAAATAATGGACGTCCCTGCAAAACATACTCGTTTCTGTAAATGATTTTGCAACAACAAGCATTTCACTTGCGAATCCTCTAATGTAAAATGAATACGTTCTTCCGGGTATTCTGGATCAATTGGAACATAAGCGCCACCCGCTTTTAGGATACCGAATATACCTACGACCATCTCAAGCGAGCGTTCTACCATAATTCCAACTAACTGCCCCGCTTGTACACCTTTAGTTCGAAGCGTCCTAGCCAATTGATTCGATTGTTGATTTAGTTCTTTGTACGTTAGTTGTTTACTCTCAAATACCACGGCTATATGATCTGGTGTTCGTTCCACCTGTTCTTCAAATAATTGATGCATCGTCTTGTTCTGTGGATACTCCACCGCGGTATCGTTGAAATCAAATAATAGCTTATTTCTATGTGTCTCTGAGAGCATATCTACTTTATTAATCTCTAGATCAGGTTGGTTTAAAACAATGGAGAAGAATTGGTCTAAATGTTCAATCACTTGAACCATAAACTCTTCATCATAACGATCTTCATCAAAAAATAATTTTAAATGAATTTCATCATTTTCCAGATCGAAATGAAAAATAGTATCTGAACTTACGTGCTTTTCATAATCGAATGAATGAATTTCATTTAAAGAAACCATGGTATTGATCATAGGTAAGTGGTTCGAATCATATTGCAAATTTAACTGTTCGACCATTTTTCTGAAAGGTATTCTTTGATGTTGGATGGCTCCACTTAGACCTAGTTTCACTTGATTAAATATAGATTTAAATGAACTATTACTAGCTATACTATTTTTTAATATTAAAAACTTATTGGAAAGCGAAAGGTCACTATTCTTTTCTTCCATCGTTGGAATACCCATAATAATATTGTTCTCATTCGTGTATTTATGAAGTAGGCACTTCATCCCAGTTAATAAAATCGCATAAATCGCCATATTAGAGTCCTTAGATATAGACTTGATTTTTTGCGAAACATCGGATGATAAAGATTTATAAATAAAATTGTGATGATTAGTATCACCTAAATGTTTTAAAGTCGTTTTATAAGGCAAATGAATAAGAACATCTTCTTCTTCAAACTGATTTATCCAAAAAGACTCTTGTTTTTTAAAAATTGACATGTAGCACCTCCGATTTTTAATAATTAGAAATCTACTTCAATTAAATCTACTAAGGGTTCACTATTTATTAATTCTTCAACCAATTTAATCTTGTTGATTTCGATGTGTGGATTTTGAAGAACAGATGTTAAGATCAACAATAAATTTTTGGACATCGCTTCAATCGTTGTTTTCTCAAATAATGTTGTGCTAAATTCAAAAGCCGCTTCTAGTTTATAGTCAAAAACTTCTGCATATAATGTTAAATCAAATTTAGATATCTTGTTATTCTGAACATAAGGTTTACATGTTACAGCATCCATTTGAATTTCCGTTACATCTGTATTTTGTAACACAAACATCGTGTCAAATAACGGATTACGCCGTACATCTTTTGTTATATCTACTTTCTTGATTAATTCTTCAAATGGATAATCTTGATTTTCATAGGCATTTAACATGTTTTCTTTGACCTCAAGTAAGTACTCAGTAAACGTTTTTTCTCCTGAAGGATAATTTCTTAAAGCAAGTGTATTCACAAACATACCAATAATCGGTTCTAACTCTGCATGTGTTCTTCCTGCAATGGGTGCTCCAACTATAATATCTTCTTGCCCACTGTATTTAGATAAAAGAATGGTATAGGCTGCTAATAGAATCATGTACAGCGTCGTTCCTGTCAAACCCTCCATCGTTCTTAAACCTTCAATCATTTGTTCCTCAATCACAAATTCGAATAAATCTCCTTCATAACTTAAGGATACAGGTCTCTCATAATCTGTTGGCATATCCAATAAGGGGATTCCTTCACTAAAAACATGGAGCCAATACTTTTCCTGTTCTTTCATCCGATCACTTTGAATTTGAATCTGCTGCCATTCTGCATAATCCTTGTATTGAATCCGAAGAGGTGAGAGTTTTGCTCCATTATATAACTCACTAATTTCAGTCATTAGAATATTTACGGATAATCCATCTGAAATAATATGGTGCAAATCTACAAGCAATACATGACGCTCAGGCTCAAGTTCAATGATTCCAACTCTTAGAAGAGGTGCTTGACTAAGATCAAATACACGAACAAATTGTTGAATTTGATCCTCTGCATCTTCTTCCGTTAGTTCTACATATTCAATTCCAAAATTCACTTCAGGATGGATCTGTTGTTTAGGTTCTCCGTGTATTACTTTAAATGCCGTTCGAAGAGACTCATGACGACGAATTAATTGTTGAAATGATTCTTCTAATCTCATTCGATCCAATGATCCTTGGATCATGAATACACCTGACATATTATAGATAAGTTCTTTACCGGCCTTTATACTCATAATGTACATTCTCATTTGTGCTGAAGAAATAGGGTAGTATTCTTTCTCCACAGCTTTGGGGATGGAGACAAATACATTCCGCTCCTCCGTATGATCAATGAACTGGGCCATCTGTTCGATCGTGAGTAATTCAAATACATTTCTGACAGATACACTGACATTCATTTTTTCATTTATCTTTGATACGAGCTTTGTCGCTCGTAAAGAGTTGCCTCCGACATCAAAGAAAGGATCTTTGATACTGATTTCATTTACACCAAGCACGTCTTGCCATACAGATAACAATTGTTCTTCCACTGATGTACGAGGTTCTACATAATCTCTTCCCGTTTGTATATTTTCTTCTGGAGCAGGAAACAATCTGCGATCAACTTTTCCATTAGGTGTTAGTGGCATTTGATCCATTTGTATGAAATAGGCTGGTACCATGTAGCTCGGTAATTCATTGGATACTTTTTCTTTCAACTCTTTAACCGTTAGCATGTCATCTGCTATGAAGTATGCACATAACGATTTATCCCCATGATCATCCTCGTGTACAGTGACGATGACCTCTTTTACAGAATCTATATTTAACAGCGCTGCTTCTACTTCTCCTAGTTCTATTCGATATCCGCGAACTTTTACTTGGTGATCCATTCGTCCCAAATACGCAATATTTCCATCTGGAAGCCATTTCACTAAATCCCCTGTTTTGTACATTTTTTCGCCCTGCACAAACGGATCACTTACAAATTTCTCTGCTGTGAGGTCCGATAGATTTAAGTAACCTCTACCTACGCCGTCGCCACCAATACACAATTCTCCCGCTACTCCCACAGGTTGTAATTGTTCATATTTGTTCACAACATACAGACGGTTATTGCCTAATGTCCTGCCAATCGGGACGTATGCTCGACTATTCCCTGATACAAGCTCTGGCACAACTTTAAACGTAGCGGCATCCACACAACATTCTGTTGGACCATACACATTTATAATGGTTGGTGGCGAGATTTGGTTTATCGAAAATAATGATGTTAATTCAACCACACTTTGTTGAGAAAGCGCCTCTCCTCCAATCAGCATGTATTGTAACGATATGCCTTGAAAATCGTTCGATTTCAAAAGTAATTTCAAGTGCGCAGGTGTACCGTCGGTTAAATCAATTTGATTGTCTCGATAGTAATTTAATAGAGCTTGTCCATCTAATATCGTTTCTTGGTTTGCGATAAACAAAGAGTGGCCTAACAGTAATGCACCAAAAATTTGCTTAACAGATGCATCGAAATAATAAGGTGCTAATAAAGAAACGTTCAATTTTTTATTCTGATCATCAATAACTTGGGTATACAATCCTGTAATTAAATGATGTACCTGACGGTGTTCAATCATGACCCCTTTGGGCTTTCCGGTTGTACCTGAAGTATAAATAACATAAGCTAACGAATTGGAACCTACCGTTAACTCCAAGTTCGAAATGTCATCTGTATAGGCTTGTTCATCATTTAAATCAATATATTTGCCAGTAAAAGATACAGCCTGTTTAAGATGCCCTTGCGTGACTAAAAACTTTGCTCCTGCATCATGCAAGATATACTGGATACGCTCTGCTGGAGAGTCCGGATCAATCGGCACGTATGCCCCGCCTGCCTTTAAGACCCCAAAGATGCCAATGATCATCTCTATTGAACGCTCTGTCATAATCCCTACCAATGAATCTGCATGTACGCCTTCGTCTCTTAGTGTTCGCGCTAACTGATTCGCTCGTTCATTCAGCTGTCGGTAGGTCAATTCTTGATCTTCAAATGAAACCGCCAATTGGTCGGGTGTTTCCTTCACCTGTTCTTCGAACAGTTCCTGAATCGTCTTATCCCGTGAATACTCTATCTTTGTGTCGTTAAATTCTTTTAATAGTTGGTTTTGTTCACTTTGAGATAACATTTGAATGTCTGACAATACAACATCTTGTTCGATCACAATGTTTCTGAGTATGTTGATAAAATGCATTTGCATCGTGTCGATTGTGTCTCGTGTAAATAATTCCGTCTTATAATTAAAGTGCATTTCCAAACACTGGTTATCATCTTCCACGATTAGCATTAAATCATACAACGATACTCCAACATTTAATTCTTTAACCTTAAACTGACAAGCATCCTCTTGTCTTTGATTTAAATCTGTATTTAAAAAGCTATACATCGTATTGAAGAGCGCTGTCCCTGTTGTATCTCGATGTGTATTTAACTTGTCTATTAGTCTATCAAAAAGATAATCTTGGTTATCCAATGCATAAAGGGATTGTTTTTTAATCTCTTCGAGATACATTCGAAAAGGTTTATTCGCAATCGGTTGCGATCTAATCGCTACGGTCTGAATAAAAACACCTATCATTTTTTCTACATCTGGATGATTTCTACCTAAAGTAGGGGTACCTACAATAATATCTTCTTGACCCGAATACTTATGAAGTAAAACATTATAAGCTGCCAATAAAACCATAAATAACGTTGTTCCTGTTTGTTTTGCAAGCTTATCCAAAGCCAGCTTCAATTGATCATCTAAAAAGAATGAGAGTCTTGATCCTCTTGATGTTACATAAGGTGTTCGAACAAAATCAGTAGGCAAATTAAGGTTTGGAATCTCCCCTTTAAATTGATCCAGCCAATATTTTTCTTGTTGGTTAAAAGACTCTCCTGCCAAGAAATTATTCTGCCAAGCTACAAAATCTTTGTATTCAACTTCAACTTCTGGAATAAGTTTTCCATCATAATCATCCATGAGTTCATTCGCGAGAATACTAACGGAATAGCCATCCGATATAATATGATGCATCTCGATAAGTATTTCTACATGATCCTGATCTACTCGAATGAATTCCGCACGAATTAATGGAGCCTTTGACAAATCAAATGGTTGTGCAAACTCATTAACATATTGATCAAATTGACAAGCACTCATTTGAGACTTTTTCACTTCGAAATCAACGGATGGGGCAATCTTTTGATAAAGTTCTCCATCTACAAGCTGAAAGGATGTTCGAAATGCTTCATGACGTTGTATCATTTTGTTCAATGATGAAATCAATTTATGTTCATCACTATTCCCTGTAACCGTGATGTGCCCGCACATGTTTTGAAAAATGCTATTCTGCTCGAATTGATCCATGAAATATATCCGTTGTTGTGCAGGGGAGGTTTCATAGAATTCCTTTACTTCCAATACCTCTATAGGTATAAAAGCTTCCTCCTTCTCACCCATAATCACACTAGCAAGGTCCTTAAGATGTTGATTCTTAAAGAATTGTACAATTGAAATTTTATGATGTAACTGCTCATGCACTTTTGAAAGCATAACCGTCGCTTTGAGTGAGTTCCCCCCTAGATCAAAGAAATGGTCATTTTTGCCTACTCTCTCTACCGTAAGTATGTCCTCCCAAATAAGTGCCAACGTTCTCTCCGTATCATTTACTGGATGTTCAAACACGGTTAAATGATTGGAGTTAAGTTCACGCTCATGAACAAAACGGTTATACATTTGATTTAAACGCTCTTGTCGTTCATGCGAAAATAACGTTAAAGACGAAATCTCAACCCATGGATGACCCACCATATTTTGCAACAGACCCACAAAACCTTCTGACCACAATTTCATCATCTCATGCTCAATGACATCGGTATTATAATCAAAATCCAGACACAATTCGTGGCTAACATCCGTAATATTAAGAAATAAGTCATAAGCCACATGTTTAATGGGATACGATAAAATTTCGGTCTCCATGTTCTCAAAATGAAGGTTATGAATGGTTCTATCCATATTAAATAAAATGCGAGTATCCGGTATAGGCATGTTAGGAAGTTGTTCTGAAACGCTAGACAACGGCACACCCTGATGTTTCATCACGCTAGCTAATGTTTCTTTGATATGAATGATATGGTCTACAATGGATTGTTCCATTTGCACGGTATAATGAACAGGTAGAATGTTGACACAATTACCAATGAGCACGTTTTTATTCATGTGGGACTGACCCGCCGTAGGAACACCAATCACAAGTTGAGACTGACCTGTTAGTTTGTGCAAATATAAATGAAACGCAGCAAACATAGTTACAAACAAACTACTCTTATTATTTATACTTAATGTTCGGAGTGACTCTGTTAATTGATGATCCAACTTCAAGGAATATCTTTCTCCTGAATATCCCTTGTGAACATCACCAGATTGCACGGTTGGTAAGTTTAGTTTTGGAAATGGTAAGGAAAACTGCTCTTTCCAAAACTGAATCCCTTGTGTAAATGTATCTTTACCCTGTTCAACCTGTTGCCATTCTAAATAATCACGAAATGGAGTGGCTTCTGGTAATGCAATTGAACCCCCACGAATAAGAGCAGAATATGTTTTTTCTAACTCTTGAATGAATACAGCGATTGACCAACCATCTGCAATAATATGATGAAATGAAAGCACCATAAGATATTGGTTCGTTGCTCGTTTAAGTAAACTGATTCTAAATAGAGGTTCATCTGACTGTAAGTCAAATGCTTTACTCGCATCATTAGATAACCAGTTGGAAATTTGTAGTTCTTGATTCTCATTCACATCATCTGAAAAATCAATATATGCACACTGAAAATCCATTACGGGTCTAACTTGTTGTGTTTCACGATCTACATGAATTATCGTTCTCAAAGCCTCATGACGATGTGCAATATGATTCACTGCCTGATTCAATATTTGAGCATTTACATTCCCTGTCATTTTCAAAATAATACTTTGATTCAATGAAGCATTAGCCTCTTCCCCATGCAGTGAAGTCAGTAAAAGATGTTTTTGCTCTAAAGAAAGTTGATATTCTGGAATAGGTGAATCTCCAGGTATAAATCCAACCTCGCGAAGTTCATAGATGGTTTCTTTCACAATCTTAATGATGTTATTCATGTCATCCAACGTATGCACCGTGGATATAAAACAGTTACGCCCTTCCCAAATATATAAACCTTTATAAATTAAATGGTAAAAAAACAACTCCATATCCCCGAATGAGATAAATCTAAAAAGCGATCCGTAGTTTACCATATATATAGGTACATCAGACTTTTTAAAAAACTCATTTAACTCTTTTACAAGATAATTTGTTTTTTCATTTAAATCTTCATATAATTTGTCTCCTTCTGATTGGAGATAACGCAGCACCGTTAGCACTACTCTCATCGTAAGGGGGTGTGTACAAAATGTTCCACCAACAAATGTTTTCTTATCCGCAGCTACCGGATAAGACTGATCACCAAAATTCCAAGTTCCCCCATCAACCGCATTCATGAATTCCGCTTTACCTGCGACGATGCCGATAGGCATCCCTCCACCTACAACTTTTCCATAAGTAATCAGATCTGCTTGAACGCCAAACCATTGTTGCGCCCCACCTAACGCGATTCTAAATCCAGTGATGACCTCATCAAAAATAAGTGCAATTCCATATCGAGCTGTAATCTCTCTTAGTTCCTGTAGAAATTGTCTTGGTTGCACATCAGGTCTTCGACTTTGCACCGGTTCCACAAGTACAGCTGCCAATTCATCACCGAGGCTTTGAATGATATCTAGTGATTCTGGATTGTTATAATTAAGAATAATTAAATCATCCAAAGAGCTTTTTGCAATACCAGGGGCCATAGAAAGCGCAGAAGCTAAAGCATCTTCAGGATTCGCTACACCCAGCACACCGTCATGGGTACCGTGGTATGACCCTGAGAACAATACAATTTTAGAACGCCCCGTTACTGCTCTTGCTAACCGGAGTGCTACCATGACTGCCTCTGTACCTGAATTATAAAATGCAACACGCTCTACACCTGTCATATCACAAATGGTGTCAGCGACTTCTCCTGCTAAGTCTGACATTGGGCCTAAAGGAGGTAAATTGCTTTGAATACTATCTAGCATTACATTCCTAATAAAAGATGGATTATGACCGAATAGATTCACACCAAATCCCATGGTCAGATCCAAATACTCATTCCCGTCTATATCCCACATCTTTGAACCATCCGCATTTATGGAGACAATCGGATAAACTATTTCTTTCCAATAAGAACGAAATCCAGATACATTACGATTATTGGCATGAGCAAACCGAGTCTGATCTGTTCTTAACTTAGAACCTTTTGTTTTTGCAGTATACTTCGTCATAAATTGTTCGACATACTGCTTTTGACGATGTGAGAATCCACTGTCTTCATGAATTTTTAAGGATTGATAAGGTATAAATGGTTTGATTCCTTTAGATTCGCTAACTTCTTTGATTTCTTTTATTTTTTTAATTTCATTGATTTCATTATTTCTAACTTCCAAATGAGGTGATTGAACCGTATTTATGGAGTCACCTATTAGTAAATTCAAACTTTTTAATTGCGATTCCATCAATTGAATGGCAGAAATAACAATTTGTTCTGAAACATTTGTGGAAACAACATTTTGTTCCGAAGCATTTGCAGAAGATTGCACAGTGTTATTCACTATGGCATCATTTTCTGTATATTCCTCATTATGTTTATAAGTTACATTCTCAGAAACATATTTAACTAAATAATGAATGTTAGTTAGGGTTTCAAAAAACATTTCCATTGGGATATCTAGACCAAACATATCTAAAATTTCTTTCTTGATTTGCACGAGAATAATGGAATCTAAACCCATTTGGAGAAAATGAGCATGAACCTCTAGATCATTCAGCTTAATTCCAGAAGCATGACTAATACTTGTTTTAATCTTTAATTCAATATCATTTGTAGCCATCTCCATATGAACCTCATCCCTCTCTGAAATGTTTCCCGTTGGTATTGGATGTTTAACTTCAATCCAACACCTCTTCTGTTCAAATGGGTATAACGGCAATGGAATTTTCTGAATGACTTCATGACCATATAATTTCTCCCAATCCATAACTGCCCCTTGTGTAAATAACTCGCCTAATTGATTTAAGGATTCTATAGTTGCCTCTGTATACAGATGATCGGAAATGAACCTTTTCTCTTTTTTTCCATAACCATAAAAAACATCTGAAAGGTTACGTTCTCCTAGTCCGATTCGTTTTAATTTTTCACTTAGTTCGTGTGTACTGCTTATAACGATTGCCAAACGATAATCTAAATTAGCTCTTCCTATACTCGCTGTATAACAAATTTGTTGAATTGAAACTTCGCTGTGATCGATTATATATTGCTGATAGCTTTTAACTAGCTCATCAAGTGCCCGTTCATTAGTAGCAGATAGAACAAATAGATTAAGACTAGGCTTAGAGCCAGTAATGATATTTTCTGTTGCCAAAGGTATAAATTCTTCTAGTACAACATGCGCATTGGTACCACTAAAACCAAAAGAGCTAACTCCGCATCTTAAAGGCTTGTCTTCCTCAGCAAAATCCATCAATTCTTGATTAACATAAAAGGGTGAAGCCTCAAATTTAACCAATGGATTAGGTTTATCGAAATGGACCAATGGCGGAATTTTATTGTTTTGAAACATGAGGATCGATTTTATTAATCCAGCTATACCCGCTGCTTCAAATAAATGCCCAATGTTTGTTTTTACAGATCCAATAGAACAAAATTGTTTCCTATCCGTATATTTCTCAAAAGCTTTACGCAGGCCATTAAACTCAACGGGGTCACCTATCTTTGTCCCTGTTCCATGTGCTTCGATAAAACTAAGCATATCTGGAGAAATTCCCGCTTCTTTCCACGCCTGTTCAATTACATTCGTCTGTGACTCAGGATTAGGTGCAGTAATTCCCACCGTCTTACCATCTTGATTAATCGCACTTCCTTTAATCACACCATAAATGTGGTCCCCATCGTTAATGGCTTGCTGTAATGGCTTCAAGAGTATAGCTCCTACACCCTCACCAAATCCTGTACCGCTAGAATCTTCGCTAAAAGTCCTTGTTAACGCATCTGGAGATTCCATATCTAATCCAATACTTATAGGTAACAATGCCGTTCTAATTCCCCCAGCTAATGCCATTTCACAATCTCCAACGAGCAATCCTTTACATGCCATATGAACAGCAACAAGAGATGAAGAACAAGCCGTATCAATCGTAATAGCCGGGCCTTTTAAATTCATTGAATAAGCGATTCTACTCGCCAGTACAGAGGGCAAATTTCCAATTAAATAATTTTTTAGTTCCTCAGGATAACTTGCCGTGACGAGGCGCTCATAATCATATCCCACCTTGGAGTAACCTACATACACGCCTACATTTCTTCCATTTATTTCTTCACCCGCGTAGCCTGCATCTTCAATGGTGTGCCATGCCGTTTGCAAGAACATTCTTTGATTCGGGTCCATAAATTGTGCTGTTTTCGGAGTTACACCAAAAAAGGAATAATCAAATTGATCAATTTGATCTAAATAACCACCCTTAATAAATTGGCTTTCATTGATTTCACTTCTAATGGATTGTAAATAATCCGCTGCGTCTTTTACCCGATTGTCAGGATAATCATGAATACAATGCTTACCATTCTCCAATATACTCCAAAATTCATTCGTATTTGAGGCTCCCGGTACATTTAGAGACATACCAATAATGGCAATATCTTTTGAGGATGGATTATCCTCCATGCTTTTGTTTACTTGAGTAGGTTCGTCATAACTTTTAGCAAGATATCTTGCTAATTCAGGTATAGTCGGATATGTAAAGAGGTCGGTGATAGCAAGTTCTTCTCCATATTGTTGTTCAATACGTTCAGCAATTTGAGCAAGTTGTAATGAGGTTGCACCCATATCAAAATAACTATCCCCAATAACAATCTTCTTCCCTACTAACACTTCAGAAAATAGTGAAATTAATTCCGTTTCTAACACATGAACAGATATAGGAGCTGTTTCTTTTGTTTTATCATTTATGATCCATTCATTAATGAATGAGGACTCTGTTAAGAACTTTCCTGCTTCAAATTGCTTGACTAACTGATAGCGCTGTATTTTCCCACTCGTTGTTTTTGGTAATTTTTTAATGGGTAGTATGTCTTTGACACTCCACCCTCCGTGTATATATAAGTGTTTTTTAATTTCTTTTATGAGGGGTAGAAATTGTTCGATTGATTTTTTATAGACCACAAACACGACAATTTCTTCGCTTTGACTATTAGAATCATAAACACCGCAAGCTGCAACTCTTCCTAATTCGATACCATCCAATTGAATCGCTACACGTTCAATGTCATGAGGGTATACATTTTTACCATTGATGAAAATAATGTCCTTTTCCCGTCCTGTTACGATAAGATTACCATTCATTATAAAACCTAGGTCCCCTGTATTCACCCAACCATCTGGAGTTAACAATTTCTCTGTTGCTTGTGGATTATTATAATAACCTTGGGTAACGTTATCCCCTTTGATTTGAATGTTTCCAATAACATAATCTGGGACAATAGTATTTACATGATCACAGATTCTTAGCTGGCAATAATCAATAGCCTTACCAACTGCAACAAACGATGCCACATGCTCAGCGTCTTTTTCTAATTCAACTACTTGCTCGCCGAAATTCAGGTGATCTCGGTGTATATATACAGAAGTCAATTCTTCATCTATATTTGGAAAAGCAACTGCAACAGAGGCTTCTGCTAATCCATATACAGTAAACATTGCCGTGTTCTTTAAATGATATGGTGACAATACGTTTGAAAACTCATGGCATACTTCGGGTAATATGGGTTCGGCACCATTATAAATGACTCTGACACAAGACAAATCCCAACCCATAGCTTTCTCTTCACGAAAGAAGTTCAAGAAATACTTATAACCAAAGTTAGGAGAGGATAGAATGCTTGCTTTATGTTCATTTACCTTTTGCATCCAAAGAATAGGTTTCCGAATAAACAATTCGGTAGGAATTAAGTACTGATGAATACCTGCTACCATCGGCACGAGGTGAAATCCAATTAACCCCATGTCATGGGTAAGTGGCATCCAGGAAAGGAAAGAATCACTTGAAGTAATTTGAGTACCATTTATAGCAGCACATGTATTGTAAATTAAGTTACGATGCGTGAGCATAACACCTTTGGGATCACCTGTTGATCCTGAAGAGAATTGAATAAATGCCAACTCTTCTGCCTTAGGTTTATAACATCTAGCAGATTCGAAATCATATATTTTATTTTGTATAATATCCGATGTAGCTCCTAATTGATCATGAAAATCTAGTAATTCATGTTCTAAAGCGAACTTTTTGATTTTATTCAATGCCTTTTCGGACGCAATCATAAATGGGTCCTTAAGTAAATTCCAAATACGGCTTACCTTCAGCTTATGTTCATCATCTTCACCAACACTTACAGGTACGGGTATCATCCCACCAAGTAAACAAGCCCAGAATGCTACTAGAAACAGTTTGTTCTCTTGGATCTGAAAAATAACTTCTTGCCTCGGCTTGATTCCCATTTCTTGTAAATAACCTAAATATCCTCGTGCTTCATTGAATAACTGACTATACGATATAAAAGTTTCTATTTTATCAGCATCAATAAAAAGAATACCACGGTCAGTCATTTTACTTCTGTCTTGTATGACCTCTACTAAAGTTTGAAATTGATTAGTATACATATCTCTCCTCCAAAATTATCATCATAATCATTCTCTCTACATGCAATTTATATATATTTTCAGTTGGAGTTTATCATAGTAATATATGGAAATACAAGAATAATATTGTTAAAATACAATATAATTACTTTAATGAATAAACAATACCAAATTCGCAAATTTATGATAATATATTTGGCTCCCAAATAAATCCAAAACGTTAAATAATAAATTAGAAACCACAAACAGGCTGCCATCTTAAAGGGGCAACCTCGAATATTTTATAATTAGTATTACAAAATAAACTTGGTGTTATTTATCACGCCAGTTTATTAACCAAAATAAGGAAACTACAATTTAAAAAAAGGTCGCCCTTTCTATACCATTGATTGCACATACACTCGATTTGAAAGAGGCGACCTCATAATTGTAATTTTTTCCTCTAACTCTACTTTGAACGAATTGAAAAGTTATCACTCTGATGTTAGCAATGCAGTTACTTGCGGCCTTCGTCTTGTGGATCATTCAAGTTTTTCCATTTAAGCTAGCGATGTGCCTTATGAGACTCCCCTGAGCACTTGCTCACAGTCAACAGGCAGGCACTAAACGATGGACCCATTGGCGAAAACTTGCGGATAAGAATGATATCCTTGTTAATAACCGTGCTTACGGAAAAATCAAGCAATTTGATCAATACACTTACGATTACTATAATTCTACATCTATCCATATCCTTTTATTTTTATCAACTAAATCACCATTGTAGCCTATGGTCATAACTGCTACAATATTAAAAACATTCCATTTACAACAACATAAGGGCTATGCTTTTCTGGAGATTCCAGAGACAACCCCGTAACTACGATGGGTTGTTTTTGTTTTGTATTTTTAATTGAATATGGAGGTTAAACAATGTCAGAACTACATGAAGCAAGAGTCATCTTAACCAAAGAGGATTTAATCAAACAATTTATTACATGTGGATTAGCAAAAGGGCAGACGATATTTGTACATACATCATTTAAAAGTCTGGGATTTGTTGTAGGTGGTGCCGAAACGTTGATCAGGGCCCTTCTTGAAATCGTAGGCGAAGAAGGAACATTAATGATGCCTACTCAGACATGGAAGAATCTCGATCCATCCACTGGCGTACATTGGGAGGAACCCGTAGAATGGTGGCCTATCATTCGTGAACATTGGCCCGCTTATGATAAAGAGATTACACCTACCAATAGTATGGGGATCGTCGCTGAAATGTTTAGAAAATGGCCGGGAGCATACCGATCTGATCACCCGGCAAGGTCGATAGCTGCGGTAGGTAAACATGCAGAATATATAACATCTGAACATGATTTAAGTAATATTTTCGGTAACAACTCTCCTGTGGATAAATTGTATACCTTAGATGGATACGTCCTCTTGATAGGTGTCGGTTATGATAAGAACACATCACTCCATTTGGCGGAGACAAGAGCGAACATTGCTACAAAAAGATTTACAAATGAAAGCAGCGCAATACTGGTAGACGGAAAGCGACAGTGGGTGACTTATACTACCCAAGCAGTCGATGATGAAGATTTCATTAGGTTAGGCAACGAGTATGAAACAGTAAACAATTACAAGATTCATAGAGTAGGATATGCTGATGTTCGATTTATGAAACAAAGACCATTAGTCGATTGGACTGTTACATGGATGGAGAAGAACAGAGTGTAATCCAAATAGATACAAAAAAGATGAGAACCGCAAAAGCTGTTTAGCTTTTTATCGGTTCTCATCTTAATATTCTCAATCCATCTTATTAATTTCTACCGTTACTACGGAACTTCTGCGTGTACGCCTTTGCATCATTTACATTCTTGACGCGATTGCGGCTCCATTCCAGTAAAATACGGTCGATATAACGGAAATGGACCTTTCCAGCAAATACAGCTTCTTTCAAAGCCATTAGAATGAGTTCGTCTTGGTATTGGTCTTGATCTAGCCAACCCGATATCGTCTCACATTCCATCGGTGACAGCGGACGTCCAAATTCCTTCTCAAAAATGGTAAACATATTACGTTCAGCCTCAGGTTCACCTGCATCTGATATGGTGTTTTCACGTTGAATAGTAGCTAATTTAGCCTTATTCTTAGCATCATTCGCCATACATATACTTAGTTTGTCAAATAATCCTGAGACGTTATAACGTTCGTATTGAATACCACTTTCTTCATCGTACTCTTCATCAATACTGAGAAATCCATCCTTCATAAGCTTCTGTAAAGTGAGAGATATGGATGCTGTTGTTCCTCCTGCAAGTTCCTGCATATCTTCTAACGTTGGGAACTCTTTATGCTCTACCTGCTTGAAAGATATCAGATGCATTAACAATAACAACTCATTGTCACTCAGCTTCAATCTGTGGTAGTAACGAAACAAAGCATACGGTATGACAGCTACTCCCGCTCCCATTCCCGATGAAGCTCCATCTGCCCATATTCTCCAACTAGCATTATCCATAAGCTTCACCTCTTAACTTAAGGATAAAGACGATACAACGTGCGTGGGAATGCAATCGTCTCACGTACATGATCAAGTCCACAAATCCATGCCACAGTACGCTCTAGACCGAGACCGAATCCTGAATGCGGCACTGAACCATATTTACGTAAATCCATATACCACTGGTATGTCTCTAATGACAAGTTGTGTTCTTTGAATCGTTCTTCTAGTAATGCTTGGTCATCAATACGTTGAGACCCTCCGATAATCTCACCATATCCTTCTGGTGCGATCATATCAGCGCATAGCACAACTTCTGGCCGAGTTGGATCTGGCTTCATATAGAACGATTTGATACCTGCTGGGTAGTGAGTGATAAATACAGGTTTGTCATAACTCTCAGCAATCGCTGTCTCATGAGGTGCACCGAAATCATCACCCCAAGGAATCTCGAAGCCTTGTCCATGTAGAAATTCAATCGCATCATCGTAAGTTATACGTGGGAATGGTGCTTGAATTTGTTCCAACTTCGAAATATCACGACCTACTGCTTCCAGTTCAGCACGACAATTCTTAAGAACTGATTGTACAACATAACTGATAAAGTTCTCTTGTACACGTAAACTTTCTTCATGATCTGTAAAAGCCATCTCTGGCTCAATCATCCAGAATTCAATCAAGTGACGACGTGTTTTGGATTTCTCAGCACGGAAAGTCGGTCCGAAGGAATATACTTTACCTAATGCCATCGCTGCAGCTTCCATGTATAACTGGCCACTTTGTGTTAAGTAAGCATCTTCATCGAAATATTTCGTGTGGAACAGATTCGTTGTTCCTTCCGCAGATGTCGGAGTAAGGATCGGTGGATCAACCAATGTAAATCCATTATTATCAAAAAATGCACGAACCGAACGAATGATTTCAGCACGGATCACAAGAATCGCACGTTGTTTGTTAGAACGTAGCCATAAGTGACGATGATCCATTAAGAAATCTACACCATGCTCCTTCGGAGTAATGGGATAGTTCTCAGTGATATGAATCACTTCAATACCTGTAACCGTCATTTCATAACCTGAAGCGCTACGTGGTTCTTCACGAATGATACCTGTTACATACAGTGAGCTTTCTTGCGTCAGACTCTTAGCCGCGTCCCATACTTCTTCTGATACCTCACTCTTTACGACAACACCTTGAATATATCCACTACCATCACGTAATTGTAAGAATTGAATTTTCCCGCTTGAGCGTTTGTTGTTGATCCAGCTTCCAATGGTCACTGTTTCCCCAACATGCTGAAACACATCACGAATCACACTTTTCTTGGACATGCCTTAATCTCTCCCTTATTCACTGACCTTCTAGATAATGTATTCATAATAAATACAATTATTTCAAATCATTAACAATGCGGTACGTATCACGTGCAATGACCAATTCTTCATTGGTTGGAACGACCAATACTTTCACTTTAGAATCACTTGTTGAGATCAACCGTGGTTCACCGGAACGAATAGCATTAAGAGCATCATCAATTTCCACGCCAAGATAAGTTAAATTCTCACATACTTTTTCACGAACAACAACGGAATTCTCGCCCACTCCAGCTGTAAATACAATCACATCGACACCATTCATAGCTGCAGCATAAGAACCAATGTATTTACGCAAACGATATTCGTACATTTCAAAAGCGAGTGTACAATTCGTATCGCCATTCGCCATGCCATCTGTAATTTCTCGCATATCACTGCTGATTCCGGATATTGCTAGAAGTCCGCTATGCTTATTAAGCATAGAGTTCACTTCATTCACAGTCAATTCTTCCTTGTTCATGACGAACGGTACGATCGCTGGATCAAGGTCTCCACTACGAGTTCCCATCATCAAACCTTCTAGAGGAGTCATGCCCATAGAAGTATCAATTGATTTGCCTCCTTGAACGGCAGTTAAGCTTCCCCCGTTCCCGATATGACAAGTTATAATCTTCAGATCTTCAATAGCTATGCCAAGAAACTCCGCTGCGACCTGGCTAACATATTCATGCGAAGTACCATGGAAGCCGTAACGGCGTACTTTGTATTTATTATACAGAACTTTCGGGATCGCATATAAATAAGCCTTCTCAGGCATTGCTTGATGAAAGGCGGTATCAAAAACAACAACTTGAGGAACACCTGGCATATTATTTTCTGTTGCTGTAATCCCCATCATTGCTGCTGGATTGTGAAGTGGTGCTAAGTCGAACAAACGACGTATTTCTGACTTAGCTTGACCGTCAACAATAGCAGATGTCTTAAACGACTCTCCTCCATGGACAACACGATGACCTACAGCTTCAATCTCATCCACCGATTTGATAACACCATGCTCAGGATCTGTTAGCAATGAAAGTACTTTTCGAATGGCAGTATTATGTTCCAAAATCTCATTGACTTGAGTTACTTCCTGACCACCAGTAGGTTTATGAGTCAGTATCGAAGAATCCATCCCAATTCTTTCTACAAGACCTTTAGCCAATACGGATTCGTCTCTCATATCGTACAATTGATATTTCAAAGAAGAACTTCCTGAATTAATAACTAGAATATTCATACACGGTCACCATCCTTGTCGTACTTGAAGAATCCCTCACCTGTTTTAACGCCTAGATGCCCTGCACGAACCATCTTCTTAAGTATAGTAGACGGACGATATTTCAATTCACCAAATTCACGGAACATTCTTTCAAGAGCTGCAAGTACGGAATCAAGCCCGAAGCGATCAGCCATTTCTAGAGGACCATTCTGAAATTGGTAACCAATACGCATTGCATCATCGATATCCTCAGCAGAAGCAACGCCTTCTTGAAGAAGATGAAGTGCCTCATTAATTAATAAGCAGATTAGTCGAGAAGAGACAAAACCAGGTGATTCATAGATCATAATTCCCTTTTTACTTACCACTTCTTCAACAAAACGTTTCGTTTCTAAGAATGTAATATCTGATGTCTTCAAACCACGAATGATTTCAACTAAATCCACTTTTCCAACGGGATGAATAAAATGCATGCCAATGACACGTTCAGGATACATCGTAGAGCTTGCGAGTTCCGTCAAACTAAGTGTCGATGTATTACTAGCAAGAATAATATTATTAGGACACACTTGATCCAATTGTGAGAATATTTGTTTTTTTGCTTCAATATCTTCAGAGATCGTCTCAATAACCATGTCACAGCTACCCAGCTCCGCGAAATGAACCACTTTTTGGATTCTGCTTAGGATAAGCTTTTTCTCCGCTTGGGTGATTCCCCATTTCTCAAGCTGTTTGTCGAGACTTGTTTCAATCATATTATAAGAATAATTTAATTTCTCAGCAGATTTCTCTACCAATAATACTTCAATGCCCTTTGCAGCAAGCATTTCAGCGATTCCTTGTCCCATCGTACCACCACCGATGACACCAATCTTTTTAAATAACATACGGTATGCAACTCCCTCTCTATGTCTGATATTCGGTATTGTACCCTTTTTGTCGAAAAATACGATAATTTCGCTCCAACATACTATAATATCTTAGCATGGAACAAAAGTAAAAAAAAATAACCAGCATCATATTTTATGCTGGTAAAAGTGAAGTTTCACGAAATAGACATCGAAATTGCTCTCCTGATAGATTTTCCTCTGTAAGTAGGATCTCCAGTGAATGATCAAAGACATTTCGATGTTGCTCAAGTATGTTTCGAGTACGTGTCATTAATTGTTCTAAAATGACGTTATTCTCTTTCATTAACAGTTCTGTCGTCACCATTTCTATCTTAATAATACCCAAGGACGTTAATCCTGACTTCATCATCGTTTGTACAATATTTAGTGCTTGTTCAAAGTCATTACTAGATCCCGTGCTTCGTCCATCATAGTAAATTTCTTCCGAAGCAGCCCCACCAAGCGCAATCATAATCTGTTCTTCTAGAAATGCCTTCGTATACAGATATTGTTCATCTTGTGGATTGTGTCGAACATACCCTAGAGCTTGACCTCGGGGCGTAAGTGCCACTTGACTAACACTTCCAGGACGAACAATTTCCGCCATGATCGCATGTCCTAATTCGTGTATGGCCACTCTCTTTTTCTCTTCATGGGTAGACTCTCGATCTGTCTTTTCACCCATCATAACTTTATCTATTGCCATCGACATATGCCGCTGTTCAATTTCAACCTTGTTCTCTCTCATCATATAAATAGCAGCCTCGTTCATCACACTCTCAAGTTGTGCTCCAGAGAAACCATAGGACTCTTCCGCAATTTTATCCATGTTAGCGTCTTTATGAATGGGTTTATTCTTCGCATGAATATCTAGAATATGCTTGCGCCCTTTCTTCTCAGGAAGGTCCACTTGAATGTGTCGATCGAACCGCCCTGGACGGAGAAGGGCACTATCCAACATCTCCTTACGATTCGTTGCAGCAATGAGCAGTATTCGTGGACTTTCCGAATTATATATACCATCCATTTCGGTTAATAACTGATTTAAGGTTTGGTCATACTCTCGCTGTTGCCCACCTTCACGTTTTCCTCCGATGACATCAATCTCATCTATAAAAATAATTGCGCTTTGCTTGTTCTCTTTCTGCGCTCTCGTGCGTGCATCTCGGAATAAGTCACGAATTCTTCCCGCACCAACACCCACATACATTTCAACAAATTCACTGCCTGATGCTGCTACAAACACAGAGTCCGTATAATGGCTAGCTGCTTTTGCAAGCAATGTCTTTCCTGTTCCCGGAGGGCCTGTCAGTAATATACCTTTCAATGGGCGAATCCCATATTTCTGAATTTCTTCATGTCGAATGAGAAAATTGAGTGCTTCCATCAATTCCTCCTTGGGATGCTCTTGGCCTCCAATTTCATCAAAGGTCAGCTTACTAGGACCTTTCTTCTTACGTTTACGATCAGTTGATGTACCTACCGCAATCCCACCACGCATTTTAGTAAACGTCAGAAGACCAGCCACTAACCCTCCCACAAAGAGAACTGGAATAATATTCACACCTATAAAAGCAAGAAAGATAAGCAATATCGGCACAAAACCAATCAATATTTCTTTCAATAACTTAGGCATTTTTCCACACCCCCAGCACGTTTGGATCACGTGGTAGAATGATAAATTTACTTGCCTCTCCATCCGTTAGACTAATATACACATTCTTATCGTCCATTTCAGTTGTCACTTTCACAGTCGAATCTTGTTCCATTTCTTTCAATTTATCTACAATTTGTGTATAGCGCTTATTCTCCATAGCCTCCGCTACAGGAAACATCGCTTTATCCCAGAATTCATTTATGTTAGCTGTTGGGTGTTCCTTCACATCTAACTTCAATGTACGCTTCCCAACGATAGACTTTCCTTCAGTCGTGATTTGTTGAACCAATCCGGGTAATCGGGTACCTGGTTCAATATCAAGTTTCACAACAACCTCGTTGCGGGTAATATTCAATTGTGCAGTATTAACTCCTTCATATTCTGTCACTATTTTTTCGAGTGGATTCTGAACCTTCACTTGCTTATATACAAACCATCCGCCAAACAAAAGCGAACCAGTGATGATTACCGTTAATGCAATGGGCAAGATACGAAATTTCATATAACAATCCCCTTTCGTGAGTTGATAGATAATAATATACATACTTAGTACACGAAAAAGTATATCATACTCTCTATACTATTTTTTTGAAAATATATGGATATATGAAAAAACGTATGTAAAACACAAATAAAACCGACTCTCCATACTTAATAGGATGAGTCAGTCGGTTTAAATTAAGAACGATCAAGTCCTTTTACATGACTTGATCGCCCATTATAGTTATCGATTTGGCAAAGTATACTGTTCGCCCAGTTGTCTTCCATCGCTAAATTTATAGAAACGGTAATAATAATGATTTTGGTCTCTATAAAAAAGTTGCCACACATCATTCCCATTGAACATACCCAGTTGCAAACGAATCTCTTTTATGTTTGGGAGTTCATTTTGAACTTTAGCCTTCATCTGACTCTCTGACAATCCATTCTGTAATAATTCACTGTGAATGGCTCCCGATGTTTCATCCACTTTATAATCTTTCGTGAACGGAACCCAGACCAGAAGACTCTGATCATTCTTATCTTTGCCTTCAATCACCCAAACCACTTTATCCCAGACCGATTTCTCAGTTCGAGTCACTTTTATTAAATCACTATGTTGTTTCGCTGCAATAATTGCCATTTCTTCTTGGCTCCACTGATCTTGCATAGTGTATATGTAGTAGCGATAGAGTCCGAATACTATGACGACGAAGATTGCAATTCCTAGTAATATAAAATTCTTCTTGTTCTTCAACCTGAACTTCCTTTCCTATACTCTTACCGATTTAGTAAGCCCTCGAAAGCCGATTGAGCTTCACGGCGAATTCGTTCTTCGTCTAATGTGAGACAAGCTCCGTTCTTGACTACTTGCTTGCCATCGACCCATACATGCTCTACGTCTTTAGCACTAGCAGAGTAGATTGAATGCGAGATGAAGTCCGTATGAGGTAAGAAATGTGCCTGATCGGTATTTAGTGCAATGAAATCAGCCTTCATTCCCGGTGCCAATCTTCCTACGTTGTCTAGAAACAATGATTTAGCGCCATATGTTGTGCCCATCCGAAGTGCAACAGCCGCAGGTATAGCTGTCGGATCACCCGAAATCCCTTTGTGAATCAGTGCTGCAAGTCTCATCTCTTCAAACATATCAAGATTATTATTACTAGCTGCACTATCTGTTCCAAGCGATACCGTTACTCCAGCTTTCAGAAGATCTGTTACACGCGCTATACCGCTCGCAAGTTTCAAGTTACTTCCCGGATTGTGAGATACGCCGACATCATGAGTCGCTAATATTTCAATCTCTTCATCGGTCAAGTGCACACCGTGCGCAACAATCGATGGACGAGTGAACATGCCAAGCTTCTCTAAATGTTGCGTAGGACGAAGACCATAGTCAGCCACATTCTGTGCCACTTCACTCAGCGTCTCTGACATGTGTGTATGCATGGGAAGGTCTAGATCGTGAGCCGCCTGTACAAATTTCTCGAAAAAGGCTGGAGGGCATGTATAAGGAGCGTGAGGAGACATCATCGTCGTAATCCGTCCATCGGCCTGTCCGTTCCAGTCTTTAGCGAAGTTAATTGCTTCATTAAGTTTATGTTGTTGCATCTCTTCAGAACAAAAACCGATTACGCCCCTTGTGAGAACAGCACGAATACCCGATTCTTGAACGACTTTAGCGACTTGATCCATGTGATCATACATATCTAGAAAAGTCGTTGTTCCGCCTTTTAGCATTTCTAAGGCAGATAATGACGCTCCCCAATAGACATCTTCAGAAGTAAATTTCTCTTCCATAGGCCACATCTTTTCCTGCAACCATACTTGAAGAGCTAAATCATCCCCGTAGCCTCTTAACAATGACATTCCTGCATGTCCATGTGTATTGACAAGACCCGGTAAGAACAATAGATGGCTCCCATCCACTACTGGAATATCATCAGAGCATTCAGGTTTCTCTTCACCAATATATGTTATAAGATCATCTTCGACAAGCATATATCCCTTTAATACGGCTTGTTCATTATTCAGAACAACAAACGTACCATTCTTAATAATCCAATTCCCCGATTGGTTGTTTATCATCTTCCAAATCTTCCTTTCCATTATCCAAATAATAAGCAAGGCTAATCATATCTGTTGTGAAATCAGCAGCGTGCACGCGAATATTCGCTGGTGTTTTCAATACAATCGGAGCAAAATTCAAAATAGCCCCAATGCCCGCTTCTATGAGTTTATCTGCAACTTGTTGCGCTTCTTGTTCAGGAACAGTAATAATACCGATCCGTATGTTCTGTTCTTTAATGGTATCAGAAAGTTCATCCATAGGTTGAACCTTTAAAGAATTAATGAGCGTTCCCACCTTAGGAAGGTAAGCATCAAATACTGCAACTATCTTTAAATTCTCTTTCAAATACGTATTATAATTTGATAACGCTTGACCTAGATTACCTGCACCAACTAGAACAACATTAATTTGTTGATCAAGATTGAGGATATGACGAATCTTTTCTATGAGATAAGCCACATCGTACCCGATGCCTTTGCGTCCGAAATCACCAAAATAAGCAAGATCTTTGCGAATTTGTGCAGGGTTCAAATCAAGCTTTTGACCTAGTTCCTGAGAAGAAACTGTATTCACTTCTCGTCGCTGCAGCCCCGAAAGATACCGCAAATAAATGGGTAATCTCCGGACGACAGCTTCTGAAATTTTCTCGGATTTCATTCTTGCTCCCCCTAATAATTAGCTATAACATCCGCTTTTAGGATTTATCACCTTCATGTAACCACTCTGAGATCCTTGGAACCATTTGATTGGTCGGCATATGCTCCATCTTCGGACCAGGAAGTGAATAAAGGAAATGTTTACCATAGTATGATTCTATCACACGTGTGTCATAAACAATAACAATTCCTCTGTCACTTGCTGTTCGTACCAATCGACCAAATCCCTGTTTGAACCGAATCACTGCCTGCGGTACAGACAGTTTCATGAATGGATTTTTCTTTTGCTGCTTAAGAAGTTCACTCTTTGCTTCCACAAGTGGATGGTTCGGTGGTTGAAAAGGTAAGCGAACAATCGCTAAGCAAGTCAATGCTTCACCCGGGATATCTATCCCTTCCCAAAAACTACTTGTTCCTAGCAATACCGAGGCGCTACTATCTTGGAACCGACGAATCAGCTTACTTCGACTCCCACTATCTACACCCTGTCCTAATATCGTTATATCACTAGAGGATAAGGCATTACGTAGTGGTTCATACACTTGACGAAGCATACGATAAGATGTGAACAACACTAACATTCGACCTTGTGTAACGATAGCCGTGTCAGCCAATGACTTCACAAGTGTCTCTACGAAGAGTGCATCACCAATACTCCCTTTAACACTTGGAAAATCACGTGGAATAACAAGTAAAGCTTGATCACGGTAACGGAAAGGAGATGGAAGTTGAACCGTCATTAATCGACCGTTATCCGATGATTCCTGAAGTCCCAGATTTTCAATCATATACTGGAAAGATTTCTCGACAGATAATGTAGCCGAAGTTAAAATAATGCTCTTCTTTTTATCGAAGAATATTTCTTTCAGTAGCTTGCTCACATCTACAGGAACAGCATACATCTGTAAAGATTTACTACGGAAGTGACCATTTGCCTCCATCCAGTATACATTGCCTATATCGCTTAGCGCCATGAACATGTGAAGATCTTCACGTTCATTTGATAAGTCTTTAATTAGACCGCTTATATCTGTAATCAGGCTGTCTGAGCTGAAATCATCTAGATTTTCTTTAATGTCGTTTAACATTTTCTCTGATTTACGAATCACTTCACCTAAACTCACGTAAATCTGATTCTCTATCGCAACTAATACATCCCAATCCTTCGGTTTCTTTGTAGGTTGCAAGCGAAGAACGAATTGCCCTGTATCCCCAGGAGCCGCATCACTTCGCTCAGGAAGAAGAGCAAATAGCATATCATTTAGTCTGTCCCAATGTTCCTTCACGTCAACCAATTCACCACATAATTTGTCAATTACAATCGCCCAATCGGAAGCTTTCTCATCACTGGAAGAACGCAATTGATTTATTAGTGCCGGGAATTGACCATTACGATTATCTTTGTAAAGTCGTGTAAGGGTATGCACCACGGTGAAGTACTTCATATGAAGTCCCAAATGTTTACCGGCAACTTCCTCCAAGTGATGCGCTTCATCAATAACTAAGTGTTCGTAAGCTGGTAATAGTTGGTGTCCCGCTTTTACATCCGTAAATAGCTTCGAGTGATTAGTAATCACCACGTCCGCAATTCCCGCTTCATGCTTCGCACGATGATAATAACATTTACGAAACCATGGACAGGCACGTCCAAGGCAAGAATCCGAGTCGCTTGAAACTGTTTCCCAGAAATCACCACCACGTCCACCCAGATTCAGTTCTTCATCATCGCCTGTCTCCGTCTGCGCTAACCAAACAATCATTTGTGCAGCTAAGATCACATCTTCTTTAGGATTGACGAAGTCTCTTTTGTTTATTTTATGTTCAAATTTTCTCAAACACAAATAATGCTGTCTTCCCTTAAAAATTGCAGCTTTAAATAGGAAAGGAACGACCTGAGTCAGTAATGGAATATCACGTTCTCGTAACTGTTCCTGAAGATTAATCGTATGTGTACTTACCATCACTTTTGACTCACGTTTCACACTCTGATAAATAGCAGGAATTAAGTATCCCAATGATTTCCCAGTACCTGTTCCCGCTTCAATAAGAAGATGTTTGTCATTCTCAAGTGCATTCATGACCTCACCGAACATCATGCTCTGTGATTCACGCGCCTCATATTGTGGCATAATTGCACGAAGCCGTTCTTCGATCTCTGCAAGGAATTGCGGGAAATCCATGGATTTAAGAGGGTTATCATCTGCATCATTACGCGGTGTCGAGATGTCCGACCAATCTTCAACAGCCAAAGCTAATTGACGATAAAAGTTGTGACTCTCAAGGTCTTGCGCAGGCTCTTTTTCCTTCTCTCTACATAAACCATCGAAATACCAAGCCAAATCACTATCCTCTTCAGCAAATAGCTCACTAAGCCTTTGGAGCGTAATTAGCGGTAACCCAATCAATTCATCAAGACATTTCAATAGAACATGTGCTGTTGCCAATGCATCGCTATCGGCTTGATGTGGTCGATCGTGCACAATACCAAATTGTGTAGATACTTGACCTAATTGATATGTGGTTAACGATGGGAAACATATTTTCAAGAAATCTATGGTATCCAGTATCCGTCCGCTGTATGGTAAATAACCGCACCGATCAAGTGCATTCTGCAAAAAATTAAAGTCAAAAGAAACATTATGACCTACCAATACAACATCATCCAGCATAGGAACTAACTCCATCATCATTTCTTCTAAGGAAGGAGCGTTCTCAACATCACTGTTCGTGATCCCCGTTAAATTCGATATAAAAGGTGGGATTGGAATCCCTGGATTAACATATGACCCATAAACTCGGGATATCGATTGATCTTCTTCAATAATGGCAAGTCCAACTTGAATTATTTCATCGGCGGACTGGTTGCCTGTCGTTTCAAAGTCCAGTACAGCAAATTTCATATTAAGTATTCCCTTCAATCCAGTCTCTCCAATAGCATAACAGAAGATCAGAATTTATTCATTAAGCGTAAGGAAAAGACGATACTCGTTGCTTTCGCAGGAACGGGCATCGCCTTTATTTGAGTCATCATGCTAGATCAATGAAATAAGCTGACTGCCATACTGGAGTTGACCGCGGTTTTGGTTGCATACTTGCAGATTAATAAGTGGGTCAGGAAGCGTTGGATCATTTTGCAATGACAAAGTAAAGTATTCCTGAGCTTTACCCGTGTCCGCAAGTTTAGCCTGAATACAGCCTAATGCATTATAGATCATGGCTTTCAGCTTCTTATGCTCTGCCAAAGGAAGAATCCATTGGAAATGTTCTAAAGCTTCCGACGTTTCCTCCAAATGGAGGTGAGCCATCGCAATATACATTCGTGCAAGTAAGCTGTCAGGATAATCATAAACGATTTGGGAAAATTGCTGTATGGATTGACGGTACATCAGCAACTTAAAGTACCCCTGGCCTCTGACAAATGACTCCATTCCCATTTCAGGTGTATCACCTAAAGGAAACATAGGGGGTAACACCGTATGTTCTCGGAAAGAACTCATCTTATCTTCAAACGATAGCCATTCTTCAATAATCCCATCACTCATGGCCTTAAGCATGTTCCATCTCTGAATCAGAATCTGCTTCTGTGTCTCTTGCGCAGTTGGGTAATGCTTGACAATTTCCTCTAACATGTGGTTCATTTCAGCGAATACATGTTGAAACATGGCCTGCATCCCACCCTTAACAATAATGAAATCAGTGCGGTCTACCTGACTTCATTTTTTGTTGAAGTGCCCCTTTTCATGCGCCATCCCATACATTACATATTATGATGATTTCCTTGAACTATTGATTAGCGAATCGTCGCATGAACTTCTTTATCCATAAATTCGACGGGTTGATTCTTCTCATCTACAAATACGACTGTAGGCTTGTGAGAACTGAGCTCTTCTTGCGAAATGACCGCATAAGAAATAATAATGACAACATCGCCAGGTTGAACTAAGCGAGCTGCTGCTCCATTAAGACAAATAACGCCACTTCCACGTGGGCCAGGAATCACATAAGTTTCTAGCCGAGCCCCATTATAATTATTAACGATTTGAACCTTTTCGTTCTCAAGTAAATCGGAAGCCTCCATAAGATTCTCATCTATGGTGATACTGCCCACATAATTTAAGTTCGCTTCTGTAACCGTTGCACGGTGAATTTTGGATTTCATGATATGTCTAAACAAGAGATACCGCCTCCTTTGGCGTGATTAACATATTATCTATAAGTCGTGTTTTGCCAAATTTAACAGCCACGGCCATAATTAATTTTCCTGTAATATCATGAAGTAGGACATCATCGTTTATACGATCTAATTCTGGAAATGTCAATACTTCAACATAATCAATGACAGCTATCGGAGAGCTATTAATCAAAGCTATCAGCATCTTTCGAATCTCAGACACGTTCACAGACTCCCCAGAATCGAAGGTCCCCTTTACTTCAAGAAGAGAACGGGAGAGCACCAAAGCCTGTTTACGTTCTTCTGAGCTAAGATACACATTCCGTGAACTGAGCGCTAGGCCATCTGCTTCTCTTACAATAGGACAAGGTACAATCTCAACATTCATATTTAAATCGTGCACCATCTGTTGAAGCACAGCGATTTGCTGTGCATCTTTCAAGCCGAAATAGGCTTGATCAGGTTGTACGATGTTAATCAGCTTACTTACAACCGTAGTCACACCGTCAAAGTGTCCAGGACGTGATGCTCCACACAGCAATTGAGTGACTTCACTAACCATAATTTTGGTCAACGTTTGTGTAGGATACATTTCTTCCACTGTGGGTATAAATACAATATCCACACCTTGTCGCTCAGCCAAAGCTAGATCTTGTTCTTCATGACGTGGGTATGTCTCATAATCTTCCCCAGGTCCAAATTGAATTGGATTTACAAATATGCTGAGGACCACCAAGTCACTTAAATCGTGGGCACGACTCATCAGGCTCGCATGACCTTCGTGTAGAAAACCCATGGTAGGAACAAATCCTACTTTACCATTGCCCGTACTTGTTACTCTATATTGCTTCACTTCTTGTCGGAGTTCAACAATATTGCGAATGATCTTCATGATTTCTCCACCTTTGCTGTACCATTCCCATAAAGAGAATCGAGTACATGATCATCGGCTACAAACACATGATTCTCAGCCGGAAATGAGCGGTCCTTCACTTCTTTAACATAATTCTCTAATCCTTCACGGATTAACGAACCTACATCGCCGTAAGTTTTGACAAATCGTTTATTTATATAAGGTGATGCATATTGAAAAATATCATGGAATACAAGCACTTGTCCGTCACAATAACGTCCAGCTCCAATACCAATCGTCGGAATAGATAATTCCTTCGAGATCGCTTCAGCCACCTGCTCCGTTACTAACTCCAACACAATTCCAAAGGCACCTGCTGCTTCTAATGCTTTTGCTTCTTCCATTAATCGTTGAGCATCTGCAGTATCTTTACCCTGAATCCGATATCCACCCATTTGGTTCACGGATTGAGGTGTTAGACCAATATGTCCAAGTACAGGGACACCCGATTTAACGACAGCTTCTACTGCAGCGCATATTTCCTTGCCGCCCTCCATCTTAACTGCTTGTGCATGTCCTTCCTGCATAAGCCTTCTCACACCTCGTAAGGTTTCATCTATGTTACCGTGATACGTCATAAAAGGCATATCAGCTACGATGAAAGTATGATCTGCCCCTCTAGCAACCGCACGAGTATGATAGACCATATCATCCAATGTAACTGGAATTGTAGAGTTAAATCCAAGCACCACGTTACCAAGGGAATCTCCCACAAGAATGAGATCCACGCCAGCTTCCTCGGCTAATTTGGCCGTAGGGTAATCGTAGGCAGTAACCATGCTTAATGGCGTACCTTCCGCCTTCATTTTTTTCATTTTCACGATGTTTAGTGCTGATTTCTTAGTCATGTTGTTTGTGCCCCTTTCTTTTTTGAAGAACAATTCGGTATTCACCGTTGTTGTGTTAGAGATATAGCATTTTATATTTAACACAACAAAAAAACCTTTTAGCAATTTCCACTAAAAAGGTCCGATAGTCAAAAAAGAGTCACTTTCGATCGTCCCTTCTGTCTCGGTCCTTTCGGCTCAGAGCAGAATCCAACGCACTCACTATATTATTCATGTAGTAAGTGTAGTCCGTCATTAAAAGTTCAACCTAACAGATCAAGTGCAGTCCGATTCAAGATCGATGCCGCCTCAGATACATTATAGCAAATCAGATTATATATTTCATCATTTAAGTTTGACATCTCCAGAGATAACTGGCACGATATCGCCCATTCCCATATCTACTAGTAGCGCTCCACTTGGATCTAATCCAACAGCAATGCCTTCTTTGAGCCCTTCAGGTGTATGACATACAACCTCTTGATTAATCGTAACCGACAGTGCCTCCCACAGTGATGCGATAGGAAGGAAACCTTCCTGATTATATAGTTGGTACATCGTTTCGAACTCATCTAGAACAGCTGCAATCAATACGGTACGATCCACTGAACTTCCACTCACTATCTTTAAGGAAGTAGCAATATCTCGTAACTCTTCGGGGTATTCTTCCAAATCTACATTTACACTAATCCCTATTCCAGCAATACAATATCGAACAACTTTGTCCTCTATCGTTGATTCAAGCAAAATACCACATATTTTGCGATGATCCAGCAGAATATCATTTGGCCATTTGATACCAGCTTGTAGACCTGTCGTCTTTCTAATAGCTCTGCAGACAGCCACACCTGTAAGAAGAGTGAGTTGCGATGTATATTCAAGTGATTGCTGCGGTCGAAGAATTAGACTCATCCAGATTCCTTTTCCGTATGGAGAAAACCACTTTCGGCCTAATCTTCCTTTGCCACTCGTCTGTTCTTCGGCGATGATAACGCTACCTTCAGGTGCACCTAATTCTGCTCTCTGTCTAGCTTCCTCCTGCGTAGAGACTGTACTCTTGATGATCTCAAGATTGGAACCCATCACGACAGTGTTTAGTGCATTTGTCAAAGTTAACTTGTCCAATGTATCAGGCTTCATGAGAATACGATAACCTTTGTTAGGCACTGCCTCAAATTCATATCCTAGCGTTCTTAGCTTATTGATCTGCTTCCATACCGCCGTGCGGCTGATCGAAAGTCTCCGACTCATTTCTTCACCCGATACAAACCCATTGGGATTCTCAAGTAAAATATTCAGCAATGTTTCCTCAGCCATGATTCATGTTCACCCGCTTTATTTCCTCAATTAAACCATTTTTATCGTTATCTACAATACCTGCTGCCACAGATAACAGTAAGTGTTGTAGCAAATCTCCAAGCCAAGAACCAGCTGGAATGTTATTAACCTTCATCACTTCTCTACCTGTAATCCCCAAATCTTTAAGTTGATAAATATTCATTTGTTGTTCCCATGTTGAAAATAAATCCAACCATTCTATAGGGAAGGACTGTCTATGTTCTGGAAGAGTTCTTTGTAACTTAAGCCAATTCAGTGCCGTTGATCTCCCACTATCCAGCACCAATCTTATCCAGGATAAGCGTCTTTCTTCTTGAGCAATCCCAATATCTTGAATTTGAATACGCTTCTTTACCTGTTCATCCAAGCGCAGAATACTGCAAATCTCATCTTTATCCTGATTGCTAAATGTCCATTTCCGCAACTGTTGACCCGCTTCTTCGGAAGTAAATCTACCTGCGTAAAGAAGTACAGCCCACCTCAGACAGATTGGTTCAAGAGATACTTTATTTATCCCCATAACGATATCCCGATCGAACCGCGTACTTAATACGGGAATTTTTGCGAAATCCAATAGCTGACTACGACTTAGCAACTCAAGTCCTCTAAGTGGATTATTTCCACTTATAACCTTTTCCAACTCAACTCGAATTCTTTCCAACGCTATGTATTCCAAGTTAGCACGCTGAGACAATAGTCCCTTCCAAGTATCCTTCGCGATCGAATACCCAAATACGGATGCAAAACGTACACAACGAACCATGCGCAGAGCATCCTCGTTAAACCGTTCAAGAGGATTCCCTACGCATCGAATGATCTTTTTAGCCGTATCTTGTTGACCGCCAAAAGGATCTATATATGTACCGTCCACAGCTCTGGCAATAGCATTCATCGTGAAATCTCGCCGCTTAAGATCCTCTGTAATTTCTTTAACAAAGGTAACCTCATCGGGTCGTCGATGATTCTCGTATGTACTCTCTACGCGATAGGTGGTGACTTCAAAAGCGTGCCCTTGTAACATAACCGTTATGGTTCCATGCTGAATTCCTGTTGGAATCGTATGCTGGAACAAACCTATCATTTCTTCCGGGAGAGCGGATGTCGTCATATCCATATCATGGACGGGACGACCGATCAATTCATCTCGAACACAACCTCCGACCCAATAGGCTTCGAATCCTTGTCCCAATAACGTTCTCAGTAGCTTTTCACTTTGCTCGGCCATTCCATCTTCCGCATAATTCCATTTCACCACTTCCAACGCCCCCACACTATAGAACAACAGCCTTACTTACTCGTATCTGCCCTCAGGAAATTTTACGAGATAGCCTATCTACATAGCTTATCCAAATGATCGAAACTCGGTACTTCTCTCCCGAGAACACGGTAATAAATTTCCTCATACTGTTTCGTAATCAACTCATCGCAGAAATTCTCACGTGCACGCTTAAGCGATGCATTTATGAATTTTTCAGACAAAGCAGGGTCACTTAACAGACGAATCGTATAATCCGCCATCTGATCAACAGCTCCAATCGGTGCGAGGAACCCTGTTTCACCATGAATAACAAGTTCTGGAATCCCACCAGCTTCAGAACCTACCGTAGGTACTCCACAGGCCATCGCTTCCAACGCAACCAGACCGAAACTTTCCTTCTCAGAAGGAAGTAGTAATACATCTGCTAGTGATATCACCTGTGCAATCTCATCTTGTTTACCGAGAAAGTGAACTTTATCACCGAGTCCTAATTCATTAATTTTGCATTGAATTTTGGGCAATTCTGGTCCTTCTCCAACGAATAATAATTTAGAAGGAACCATTTTATTCACTTTTGCAAAAATATCCACAACATCCGACACTCGTTTGACTGGACGAAAATTAGAAATATGCATCAGTATTTTCTCATCCGGATTCGCAAAGTCTTCACGTAGCGTAGAAGTATCGCGAGGATAATACACTCGTTTATCCACGAAATTGTATGTCAAATCAATATCTCGGCTAATATCCAAAACATCTCTAGTTTCCTTAATTAGGTCATTTGATACCGCTGTTACAGCATCACTTTCATTTATAGCTAACCGAATAAGATCCTTAAGCGATTCATCCTGTGCTAAGACAGTTATATCTGTCCCATGGAGAGTTGTGACTACTTTCAACTTCTCTCCTACCATTTGTTTGGCAAGAAATGCACAAACCGCATGAGGAACAGCATAATGTACATGGAGAATATCAAGATTCTGCATTTTAGCAACTTGTGCCATCTTGGTAGCTAATGATAAATCATAAGGAGGATAACGAAATACATAATAATCGCTGACTTCGACTTCGTGATAGAATATATTTTTTTGAAACGTCGTACCTAACCGAAATGGAATGCTATGCGTAATGAAGTGTACTTGATGACCCTTTTCAGCCAATATCTTACCAAGTTCTGTCGCCACTACACCTGAACCACCAAGAGATGGATAACATGTAATTCCTATTTTTAATGATTGACCTTGCTCCATAACGACCGCCCCCTTTCCTTTTCACACTCACTTACCTATATTATGCATGGTAGGAGACGAATATATATAAATGAACTGCTTGAATGGTTAAGTTAATAATGACTTTAAAAGCGCTCGACTAAGAATGGGCTCTTGGTTGCAAAGCCTTCAGCAAATGGTACCAACCTGCGTTGACCCACCAATCTGTCTCTTGATTTCACCCGTTCAATATATCCTTGGTTGAGAGGTGTAACTACCGTTTCTGTAGCAGACTTTTCGAATTGTGAGCGATAGCACAAAAGAGCCTTCTCCTTGATGTCATATTGCTTCGAAACATCCACAATAAGATCCGCTTTACCTAAGTCGTTAATGAAATAGAAATACAATTGGTCCACATTCACATAAGGACGCTCCGGCATATACCGCCGAAGTTTTGCATTAAACACTGCCTCTTCTACTAGCTTACTACAAGCGACATGGTCTGGATGTCTATCCTCCCAATAGGGAGCGAATATCATTCGAGGCGCATACTTACGAATTTCTTCTGTTACGGCCTTCACGTTGTCTGGAGTCATGTATAACCCCCGGTCTGGAAGTCCCAGATTACTCCGTGAAGCCAATTTCAAGACTTTACCCGCTTCTTCAGCTTCCAACTTGCGAGTCTCCACTGTACCATTGGAGGACATCTCCGCAAAAGTCAGATCACAAATTCCTACACGATAACCAGCTTCAACATGTTTGTAAATCGTACCTGCCATCCCAATCTCTGCGTCATCTGCATGTGCACCGAACACGAGGATATCAAGTTGTTGTGTCATAGCTCTTCACTAATCGGCTTGTACTTATGTACGAGGTCACGCCATGCGAAATCACCGCGGTCTAATGCCTTGACGAGAATTTCCGCTGTTGCAATATTTGTTGCAAGCGGTATGCCCTGAACATCACAAAGACGCAGAAGCGCATTAATATCCGGTTCATGTGGTTGTGCCATAAGGGGATCTCTTAAGAATATAATTAGATCCATTTCATTTTCTGCAACCATTGCACCAATTTGTTGATCGCCACCAAGTGGACCAGACATAAATCGATGAATTTTCAAACTCGTGTTTTCCATGATTCTTAGTCCCGTGGTACCCGTAGAGAACATTTCGTGGCCTTCAAACACAGGTTCATAGGCAATAACGAAATTAACCATTTCTTCTTTTTTACGATCATGTGCTATAAATGCAATTTTCATCGTTTTTATCACTCCTAGTTATTCAATGAATTGATCAAATCCGTATACTAGTCCGGTGTACTCCATCACTTTTTGAATGCCCACTTTTACACCTGGCATATATGCAGCACGTTCATATGAATCATGGCGAATTTTAAGTGTTTGACCGTATCCACCGAAGATCACTTCTTGTTGAGCAAAGACACCAGGAAGTCGAACACTATGAATTCGGAATCCATTATAGTAGCCCCCGCGTGCGCCTTCAATCGTTTCTTCTTCATTCGGATTACCTTGGCGAAGCTCCTCACGATTCTCAACAATCATCTCTGCTGTTTTGATAGCCGTTCCCGAAGGTGCATCTAACTTTTGGTCACCGTGAGTCTCAATAATCTCAACATGAGGAAAGTACTTGCTAGCTTGTGCAGCAAATTTCATCATTAAGATAGCCCCTATCGAGAAATTCGGAGCGATCAATCCACCGATCTCTTTCTCAATACAAAGCTTGTCCAGTTCCTTGATTTGTTCCGGTGTAAACCCTGTCGTTCCAATCACTGGACGTACCCCATGTTTAATCGCCAATAATGTATTTGCATACGCAGATTGTGGCGTAGTGAAATCAACCATAACATCAGGTTTATGTTCTACAAAAGCAAGTTCAATATCTTCAGTAATTATAACTCCACTTGCTGGTAGTCCCACAAGGATACCAGCATCTATACCACCCGCAGAACGATCTAATGCTGTAGCTAATTCGAGTTCTTGATCCTCAAGCACCAACTTCACTACTTCTCTTCCCATCCGTCCGCCAGCACCTACAACTGCAACTCTAATTGGATTTGACATTTTCCCATCTCCTCATCTTCTTACTCAATTAATGTATCGTTTATATACTTTCTAAATCTCTTTTTTAATTGTTCTAACAATTTATCGAGTCCCTGTTCCTCCGGCATTAAATAAAGTCCTTCTTTTAACGTCGAGATCGCTGCCGCATGTTCATTCAACTCACTATAGGTTAGAGCTAACCATACATACGCTTCACCATTCAGCGGATCCAGTTCTATGGCTTCTTTTAACAGAAACACCACCCGATAAAGATTCACAACAGAAGTACTGTTCATCTGATCCATTTGCTTCTTCGACTCGTGAACAAGTTGCATAGCTTTAAGATGCTGTAAATAATATTGATAGATCACCTTCCCAGGCGCAAGTTCAAGTGCTTTTTCAGCATGCTCAATTCCTTTATCAATCCTGTTATTCCGAGCATAGGTAATTGAACATTTATAATGAATCTCAGCGTTGTCTGGGTTTATTGCAAGGGCTTCTTCAAAAAGACGAATGGCTTCCATGAAGTCATTTTGTAAAATACAATGATATGCCTGTTGGACAAAGTCTTCCGATTTCATATGCTGTTCACACCTTCAAAATTGGTTTTACTACAGCATATGTCAAGATCACTAATCGGTGTTTTTTGGGGTCCAACGGTTAGCATCACGCGTATTAAATTTATGCATGACAGAATCATGCGCCTTACTTAGATCAATACCTAGGGAATTCGCAAAACACATTGTTATGAAAAGGATATCTCCCAGCTCAAGCTCAATCGAATTATCTTCTTCACTTGGCTTCTTAGGTTTTTCACCAAATTGATGGTTCACTTCACGCGCTAATTCGCCAACTTCTTCCGACATTCGCGCTAACATGGATAATGGACTGAAATATCCCTCTTGAAATTGTGATATATAGAGGTCCACTTCTCGTTGCATTTCCGCCAATGATTTCTCCATATTCAAACCAATCCCCTTTAGTGAAATACTTGTTTCTTCATTGGATTTTCTCGATATTCATTTTACTCCAAATGTCATATTAAAGCTATTTTGAAACAAATATTTTTAATAGGGATCCTAAATAGGTATACTATTAATGACAAATAAATCAAAGTATTTCCTAAATATGAAAAAGTGAGGCGTCCATGAAATCAACTAAACTTATTTCACAACTTAAAATGATCATCCCCATCATTGCAGGTACCGCCGTTTACGCGTTTGGACTTCTCTATTTCATTATACCTAACCAATTAATGGAGGGGGGAATCACAGGGGTTACGATCTTACTTAATTACGCGTTCCAGATTCCTCCTTCATTATCAACACTCCTTCTAAATATCCCACTCTTTATATTAGGGTGGATCGTATTAGGAAAGAAACAGATGATCTATTCTGGCGTCGGTATCTTATCTTTGACTTTTTTTCTATGGTTTTTCGAGATATTAATTCGGAGAGGTTTTATATCTCCCTTTGAGACCCAATACGATTACATTCTAGCCGCTCTTTATGCGGGAGTAACACTTGGAGCTGGTCTTGGAATTGTATTCCGCTTCGGGGGCACTACGGGAGGATCAGACATCGTCGCAAGAATATGTAACCGTAAATTCGGTTGGAGCATGGGTCAAGTTATTCTAGCATTGGATATTATGATTATCGGTGCATCCCTGTTCTTTATTCCTAAAGAGAAAATATTGTATACCTTCGTTACCGTATTTATCGCTTCTAAGGTTATTGATTTCATTCAAGAAGGGGCCTACGCCGCCAAAGCATTTACGATTATTAGTGACCAAGCGCCGGAGATCGCAGATTTGATTACGAAAGAAATGGATCGAGGCGTAACCTTAATTCCAGCTATTGGAGCCTATTCTAAGCAAGCCAAATATATGGTCTACTGCGTCATCTCAAGACAAGAAATTCGACGTTTAAGTCTTATTGTAAAGTCAATTGATCCCAAGGCTTTTGTGATCATTAGCGATGTACGGGATGTACATGGAGAAGGGTTTAGGGAGGAATAATATAAAAAAAAGGTCGCTTCAACAGCATCCGTAACTCATGCCGTGAAGCGACCCTTTTTTATAGTTTAGGTGGTGGAAGAGTCTTCATACTGCGCTCTTCTCCACGATATTTGCGAAACCCAACATAGGATAAGATAGTGACTATAAACAACGCCCCAATCCAGATCCCCTTCTGCGATGTGTTAAATTGAATTTGTGGCGCAAACGCAGGTTCATCCTTCTTCTTACCAAACAACGTGTTAAATTGCTCTTCTCCTTGCGAAATCATACTCTGTATCGCGTCCGACTTCGATGAAGTCGATGTAGTTATACCTCCAGCGTATGAAATCCATGAATCCATCATATTCACTTCAAAAGGTTTCTTTTGAATAACAATGGCAGGACGAATTAATTCATAATGGGTTTGAAGGCTGTCATAGGCTTGTTTCAAACCCTCTTTATTATTCAAATTCAGTTGACTCTGCATCGTGCTCAAATCCTCACGCACCACTTTATAATACTGATGCCATAAGGGTTGGGTTCTATTATTCAGACTATCTGCGGCTAACCGTAGTTTCGCTGTCGCTTGTAACCACAACTCAGGTTGAAGTAAGGCTTGAGACGTCGCTACTTTCACTTCTACAATACACTCTGCGAGAGCGTGAATGCCCTCTACTTCCGTTAGTCCCTGGAACGATGACGATGTAAATAATCTTTCAATCTGTACTGTTTCTTCGCGAACCTTCGTTATATTTCCAGCTACAACATCACGATATAACGTCTCTACAGCCTTACTCAGCTGTTCAGCCTGCTTAGTAGGCAGTGTTGACGATTCATCCGCCCAGATCACATGATAATCAGGAATAAAGACGATGATGAAGAACACAAGCATCGATAATATCGGATGAGATATAGATTTACAAGACATGGGACATCCCTCCTACCGTAAATGTATGGTAAGAGGGATGTATATAGAACAAACAGGCTCATATTCGATTATTCACTTTAGCAATTCACCTAAGCTCTACGAGCATCTCGTCTAGCAAATCTTAATGTTATCCAAGATACAACAACACTAAATATCGTAAGTAGAATCGTGAAATTCTGGACTGCCGATAAATTATCACCTAACACACTTGGAAGCCATGGATAGATCCCATATGAATAATCGATAAAATCATTCAATAGTGTCCACGCAGCAGCTCCGATCAACACACTCGTATTGAACCCGAAGAAGCGCACATACAACAGTGCCTCAACAACCATAGCTGTGTGAGAAACAACTAACATCCAATCTTGCCATTGGAGTATGTCACCCTGATATTGACCCGCAAAGATCATACTACTAGCCCATAACCCATACTTCACTGATGTGACCACGGCTAACGCTTCAAATAAATAACGTATTTGATTCCCCCACATAGAACGAGGCTTGTACAATAAACATCCTATCCCTATCGTAAAGAACAAGCTTGCCGTTGGACTATCTGGTACAAATACAATTAACCATGAAGCATAATTTTCTAACGTGTATTCCATTTGATTGCCATACCATATGTATCCGTACACCGTTCCAATTAAATTACAAATAAACAAGAGCCATAGAAATTTACGATTACACAGAAAAGAGCGGCTCCACAAATAAGAAATCGACACCATTTGTTCCTCCTTAAGCAGTAAGTTAAGCGCATCATTGATCATATCATTCAGGTAGAACTGGCTGGGTTATCCTCTTTCAAGGTGGTATCCGCCTCTGTAGAAATAAAAGGAATAGAGTATCTAGTGAAACTTATATTTTCAAAAAAAACCTGATCGTTTAACCCGATCAGGTTTCCATCTAACTATATCCTACTATTCTGCTTTTTGTTTCGCAAGCCACTCGGCAAGATGATCTACATCTTGATCTGTTAGACCTGCTGCAATAGCATTATCGTATTGCGGCCCCATCTTACCATTATATCCTTCTTTAATGATCGTTAGGATAGCATCTTTGTCATGCACATCTCCGATACCACGTAATGACGGTCCAGCTGCACCCTTCATATCCGCAGCATGACAGGTAATACAACCTGCTAATTTGTAAGATTCCATAGCTACATCTTCTTTTTCTACAATCGCAACCTCTTTCGTTACAACTGCATTCGAAGTCGGAAGACCCTTAGCACGTTTCTCTTCCGCTTCTTCATGACGTTGGATATGCTCAGGCTTCTGACCAGATTTCTCCATTTCACTAGTGTAATGGGTCCATGCACCATTAGTCAGATATACAATCGCCATAATCGAAAGGATCATAAGTGAAGATGTAATAGGTCTACGATAGAAACGTCTTTCTTTACCTGTATCTAGGAAAGGAGCGAGTAATAGTGCACTAAAGGCAACCCCCGTGACACCAATAACTCCTAGGACCACATAATCTCCCGAAGCATAAGGTAATTTCAAATATTCATAAAGAAATAAGAAATACCAGTCAGGCATCGGAATAATCGTTGCACTTGGATTTGCTGGAAAACCCAAAGGAGCAGGTTCAGCAATCGTTAGCACTAAAAATCCTACTAGAAACACAACCCCAACCATCCATTCTTTCAACAAAAAGTTAGGGATGAACGCTTCTGATTTACCAGGATAAGCCGTGTAATCAGGTGGCACAACAAAACCTTTAGCCTTCTTAACACGTGAATCACCAACATAGACAATTTTTTCTTCCGAATTTTTCCCGTGCGCCATTAAAATACCTCCCTTCTATTATAGTGGACCGGAAATCCCTTGTCTGCGGATCATGATGAAATGTCCAACCAACAGAGTTAACAGTACAGCCGGGAGGAAAAATACATGTAAGGCAAAGAACCGTGTTAACGTCTGTGCGCCAACAATTGTACCGCCTTGCATCAATTCTTTCAAAACAGGCCCTAAGTATGGAACAGAGTTTGCAATTTCCATCGTAACTTTCGTTGCAAAATATGCCTTGTTATCCCATGGAAGTAAATAACCTGTTAATCCCAAACCAAGCATTACGAAGAATATGAGCATACCTACAACCCAGTTCATTTCACGAGGGGCTTTGTAGGAGCCTGTAAAGAAAACACGCATCGTATGTAGGAACATCATGACAATAACTAAACTCGCACCCCAATGGTGCATACCACGTACGATTTGACCAAATGCAACCTGTGTCTGTAAATACTCAACACTGTTGTATGCATTAATGATATCCGGCACATAATACATCGTCAGGAACATACCTGACAAAATCTGAATGACCGTAATGAAAAATGTCAATCCACCGAAGCAGTAAACAAATGCAGAGAAATGATGAGCCGGGTTTACGTGTTCCGGAACTTCATGATCAGCAACGTCTCTCCATATCGGCGTGACATCGAGACGTTCGTCAATCCAGTTATAGATATTCTTAAACATCCGAAATTTTCGCCTCCTATTTCACTTCCGTATTTGGCTCAGTAGCCCCTAAATATACCCAACCATTCTCAATCTTAACCTTATACGTATCGAGTGGTTTAGGAGAGACCGCCAAATTCTTACCTACGTTGGTATACCTAGCTCCGTGGCAAGGACAGTGGTACTCATCTGGGAAATTACTATTGTTATTCCATCCCACTGTACATCCCAAATGCTTACAGATCGGAGACAACGCATAAATGTTACCTGTTTCATCCTTACGAATCCATGCGATTAAGTTAGCTGTACTAGGATACCAGCCATCTTGTTGCTTAAGTTCAAAGGAGAATTCTTGTGGTTCATTGGTAATCTTGCTTACTTCCGCTACTTTTACATAATCACCATCAGTTTTCTTATGCAAAATCGGATCAGCTGCAAAACGTATCATTGGCAAGATTGCACCAGCGGCCATATATGCAGTTGCTCCTCCCAAAGTATACGTTAGAAATTGTCGACGGGACATTTCTTTACGACTATTGGGTTGGTGCTCTTCTTCATGATGATCATTTCGGTTGTTTTCCATGTCTTCAACCCCCTTTTTCAACCCATTCACACTTCATTTTCAATGATATTAATCACACAAATTACCAGGACATATTAATAATATATTAGCCTCTTAAGACCGTCAAGAAATATACACATTTTCATATCGACTAGAAAGATTCACATAAAACAATTGTTGGTTTTTTGTCACATTTGATGTAAGCGGTTAATCTTCCAAAGGCTCTCAACCTTGTTTTGAATGATAGATGATAACACACTCTGATCGTTCTCGTATAATGGAGCTAGTTGTTTCTGTGACAATATTAAATCACAGCTTAAACATTCCGATTCATCTATAATTGTATCCGCTGTCATAATAATAACATACTTGAATCCACTATCTTTAACTTTGTGACATATTTCATTCAATAATTTGGAAATATCTTCATTTCCATAATGAAAAGCTGGGTACGTCACGACCCTACCTTTATAACGTGTTTCAACTAAATCCATAAAATCACGTAATCTTTCTAATGCAGTCGTTGCTTCCACGGGAGATTCATCGCCACTCAAACCTGTGAATGGAATTATACAGGTATCTAAATAGGGTTGTAACTCCGGCCAAGACTCTCGAGATATCTCACTGAACTTCACATTCGTCATCCTCTCTATTTCTACATAACATTCAATTTAAACTAAAAAAGAAGAAATGCATAGATGCATTTCCTCATTCTAAAGATTTAAGTTCATCCGTAAGTTCAGTAAACGCCAACTTATCTCTTGTAGCTAATGCTCTGTCAATTTCCTTATATAACTCTTCACTACGATGTTTGCGTATACATTCGTCCCAGACCATTTCAGCAGCTAATCCCAACATGACTTCGTAAGTAACTTTCAACTTATCCAATTGGATGCACCTCCAAACGAATGGTTAAGAGAACCTATATTCCCTTCCTTTGGTTACATAGTTAGTCATAGTCATCGCCATACGTTGCAAATCTTTCTCTGTTAGCTCGCGTACCACTTTAGCAGGCGTTCCCAAGGAAAGGGTATAGGGTGGAATGATTGTGTTCTCAGTCACGACTGAACCCGCTCCTATTAAAGCATATTCACCAATATCTGCTCCGTTCAGAACTATGGCCCCCATCCCAATTAATGTGCCTTTACCTATACTGCAACCATGGATAATAGCGGCATGTCCTACAGAAACGTCATCAGCCAGAATGAGGGGTTGTGATGTGTTAACATGGCCAACTGTACCATCTTGAATATTACAGCGGCTTCCAATGATAATGGGAGCCATGTCACCGCGGAGTACGGCATTAAACCATATACTTGAATCCTCACCAACTTCAACTTCGCCAATAATCTTGGCACCTTCACCGACAAAGACGGATCTATGTAACTTAGGTAGCTTACTACCATATGCGATCAACATCTCTCATCACTCCTTAACTTGGGAGTGATTGTATCAATTGAATTGCGCCTTGTCAATCGTCAGATCCAATCGTCATCTTTCGCATGAAGAGTACACTTCTCAACCATTTTATTCCCCCACACGGTCATCTTCACAACGGTACCTTGCTCTTCGGTACCCCCGATACGGACAAGTCCAAGATGCATCATCATTTGCAGTACGCGTTGCTCCATAATCGATTGCGACGTGTCATAATAATATGGTTTAATCAGCCACCCTAATGCCTCATGTAACGAAGAAAGCGCTACCCAATCACGTGCGCAATGTCCAATCCAATAAACAAGTGACGACAAATTCGGAATAGGTTGTTTATACAACCTTAACCAATAGCGGAATACTTGCACCATACTATCGCGCATCCCTTGATCCAACTTTTCCATTCCCATGCTGGTTATCTTTAGTCTATGACCCATCTCTTCAATATAATTCATATGAAATGCATAATCATATATCAAAGCTAGCCTGCTAGGATAGGTAGTGAAAGTTCTGCCATAACCGAAGCGCCATCCCCCTTTTGAAAGAAGAGATTCTGTAATATGGAAACTTTCCATGATCTGTTGTTGCGTTCTTCGATACATGGTACCTTCCTGATTCATTTCAATCTCTTGCTGATGAACATAACGGAGAAAGAAAAGTAGATCTTCTGCCATTAGACCTTGTTCTTCTCGGTAGACTGAAGGCTCTTCCGTATAATTCATTTTACTTTTCACATAAGAACCTAGTTCCTTTCGGAACCTTTCTTTAAGATCCTCAGGAATCTGAAATAAGTACCTTGTGTGCTGAGTCATACCATTAAATAACCAGCCACTACTTTTGAAGCGTGCAATGACCTCGCGAGGACTTTGAATCTTGGGTTGGTCCTTCGATCGTTCACTCTCAGCGATTTGAAATGAAGTTTGCCTAATGATGGCAATCAACTCTTCGACGTTGAAGTAACTTCGACTGTCAAACAAGATGGCGTTAAGAAACCGCAAATCATCAACAGAGAGACAACGAATTTGTTGCCCTATAAATTCCCTGCGATTCAAAGTCACTAAGATGCTCTGAATTAACTCGTGTTTTGAATTACGCTTGCACTCGCATTCATAGTGACTTGCAATAGTAGTCAACTGACCAATGTCAGCAAACGTGAGCATATCCGCTAGATTCATCGTTGATCGCCTCGCCGTTTTAGTTCCATTATTGGTATGTTTTCATAATTTGATACTATATAGATTGAACTAAAGTTTGCGCTCACAAATTCAATCATTTCTAAAGAAGATCATGAATATAGGGGTTCGTCTTTAGTTCAATCTATATAGGTAAACCCATTCCAATATCGCTCTAGCAGTTTCGCAGGATCTCAAGATAAATCATTTGATTACATAATTGACGTTTTTTTCTAATTTTAAACCTAATGCATCATAGTTTATTAATAAAAACAGATACTCATTTTTTTCACAAAAAAAAGCCCTAAAATTAGGACTCAAGTTGTTTTCCAAGTAAATGACGTGTGCAATTGTATAGAAGTGGTGTCCAGTCCAAGTCCTCTTTCTCGAGGATCGTAAGCGACAAATTCCCAATTCTCTCCGTATATCGATCGTCAAACAAAGCTGTATATAATATGGCTAAAAAGCCACCGTGGCTAATTACAAGTATGTTCTTATCTGGATATCTACTCCAGATATCTTCCATAAATTCAAGGCCTCGACTTTGAATAGCTTCCTTCTTCTCTTGTCCAAGGTCCTGTTGATCCCATTCCTTACCCCACTTTTTTTCACGCTCTTCAGCTGAAATACCTTCCACTTGCCCAAAGGAACGCTCTAATAATCGCACATCAGGTTCTAAAAGTGGAATATTCAAGATAGAAGAAATAATAGATCCCGTCTCCTCCGCACGCGATAGACCACTACTGATGATATAATCCCACTTAAAAGATTCCTCACGTAGTCGTTCACCTAATGCTCTGGCTTGCCATCGTCCATCGTCATTCAAGGGAATGTCACTTTGTCCTTGAATTTTACCAATCATGTTCCAGTCAGTAAGCCCGTGACGAATTAGACCTAATCTCATCCTTTTTGACCTCCAAGTAAGTAGTGATCTCTTTAGCGACGAATCTGGCTTAATCTTCTTAATGAAAATAGCGCCAATGCTACACTCAATATTGATAAAACCATCCAATAAATAGGGTGCGACGGCCCCATACTAACCACCAAAGGTTCAACAATACCGCTATTTAACTCAGGAATGATGTAACTCCCATTTTTCGGTAAAACATTAGGAGTTCCTGCAACTCCAGTAGGCAAAATGCCATTCGTAGGTGCAGAATTCATTGGTGGAGTTGATCGATCCATCATGACTAAATAGAAAAAACTAACAAAAAACAACATCAGGCAGGCCGTAATCCACAGTGATAGTCTACGCCGAGTTGCTCCAGATACTGCAAATGGCTTACCCTTATCCTGTATCAGCCAAGGAGATTCACTATATATTCGATCCATCACTTGACGATTCACAGACTCTAATTGCATATCCGTAACTTCTACACTTAAACCATGAATCAACAATTGACTCTCTTCCCAAAACTCAAATTCAGCTGAACATTCGCTACAGGTTGCAATATGTTGTTCTAACATACGCCTCTTCGGGTCTTCAATTGGGGCATCCCAAATTAACCCGAATAACTCCTGAGCCTCACAGCATTTCATCTGCTAGTCATCCCTTCATACTCATCATTAATGTGGTCATAATAGTAAGGTTCAAGTTGTAATTTCACACTAGAACGTGCACGAAATATAAGTGATTTCACAGAACTCACGCTTTGTTCCAAAATATTAGCTATTTCCTGATAATCTAGCTGGTCGTATTCTCTCAAGATCAGAGCAGAGCGCTGTTTCTCCGGCAAATTATTGATCGCAATCCTTACTAGATTAACCTTTTCATTGCGAAGAATCGTTTGTTCTGGTGCCACCTCAAGAGGTGCAATCGGAACAATCCCGCATTCTTCTAATGGTATGTTTCCATTACGATGTTTACGCAATTCACTAAGAACAGTATTCCGAGCAATCGTGTAAAGCCACGTGGAAAAGCTCGCATCCACTTCCCTGAACGTATTCAGACTGCGGTAGGCTTTGTAAAAAGTTTCAGAACAAAGATCTTCCGCTTGAAGCTCCATATTGGAACTCTTAAGCATATGATATACAAACGCTAATATTTTACGCTGATAACGACGCATTAATACAGAATATAGTTCGACATTTCCCTCTTTTATCTCGCGAACCATCTGGGAGTCCGTCATATGAGTGCGACCTCCTCGCAAACCATTTGTTCCTCGCTCTAAATCAAACAAAATTCGAGCAGAACTGGCATAAAAAGATTACGGTTAAACCGCTTTATAATCATATAATTCCAAAAAACATACGCTATGTACTGAAAAATTCCACTTCAAACCAATAAAGTTACTTATTCATTATAACATAAATTGAAATGATAGTCAGGTAGATTGATAGATTACACATCCCTTTTTTAACCAAATGTGACAACATTCATCAAATTCCCCACTATGCAGTCATTGATCCTCATATTTTTACTCGTATTATCATCTCTTTCTTATATGCTACATTTACATCTGATATTCAGGAATTTTCGGAATATTCCGGTACCGACGCTATTTTTTTACTTCAACCATCATTCTAATCCTGACTCTATTTCAATTGTCATACATTCTCATTTTATATGTTTCCGCTTCTTCAAGGCTCCAAAATCATGTGATTCCCCAGATTCCCCAGATTCCCCACTTTATTTACAAAGTGGCCAATGCTCAAGTTTGATAAAAATAATAATTAAAAATAATTGTAAACTCTTCAGCGCGACCATACTCAATTTTATTTAACATCTGTACATACGCTTATTTCTATCATAGGACAAAAAAAAAAGACCACTTTTTTCAAAGTGGTCCCTGCTCAAGTTAGAGCAGAAGATATTGGATAGGAGTGGAGAGAAACCATACTGTAAGTTCATTGTAATGTATCCGTTTACATATGTCAATAATTGTTTTAAAAGTTAATCTAACCATTTTTATAAATTACATAAATACAGTATATTGTAACTCTTGCAGCACGATTCTTGCCCGTTCCATATCCTCTTCCTGACGGAATGAAAGGCGCATTACACCTGGAACATCTTCTCTGCTCTCAATAATTTGAATATTACTAAGATTGATCTGGTCTGCACCAAGCTCAGTAGCAATCTTACCAATAATGCCGGGATGATCTGGTACATTCAAATACAGATCAAATAAAGGCGCAATCATTCCTTTGCGGCCTTCTGGAAGTTCATTACGGAACGCATTGGCTTTCTGAAAAGCTTCTTCTATCCCCTGTCCATTGCTGGTCGTAAGCATTTCAATAAAAGATGAAATACCCAAGTTCCAATCTCGAAGCAATCGAAGCATGACTTCATTGTTATTCAGAAGAATGTCCCGCCATATCACAGGGTCGCTAGATGCGATACGTGTAATGTCTCTAAATCCTCCCGCTGCCAACCTTCGGTATAACGAATTGGATTCATTATAGTTACAGACTTGGTTAACCAATGCTACGGCGATAACATGCGGTAAATGGCTAATCGCACCTACGATCTCGTCGTGAAGCCTTGGCTCAACCTTTACAATTTGAGCACGCGTAAAAGATAATAGGCGTTCTAGGGAGCCTACTGCCTCATCTGGAACATGTGATGAAGGACATAATACATAATAAGCATTCTCGAATAGTAGAACTGAAGCCGCTTCTACACCCGATCGTTCTGATCCAGCCATAGGATGTCCACCAATGAAATAAACATCTTTCAGTTTTAATGCATCAGCTGCTTCAGATATGCTTGCTTTGGTACTTCCCACATCCGTAATAATACAACCCTTTTTCAATGGCAACGCACTTAATTTTTCTAAATATTCTTCTAATTTGCCCACAGGTACACACAGAAAAATAAAATCAGCATCACATGCCGCTTCTTCTATCGAGAGTGTAGCATTGTCCACAACTTCTCTACTGATGTATTTATCCATTAAATCAGGGCGGTGGGCATGACCCACCACCCTGATTCCAGGCTTATCTTTAAAGCATAGTGCCAATGAACCCCCGATTAAACCTACTCCAAAGATAGCAATTTTTGTTGTGTTCATGATATCTCATTTCTATTCTTAAATTTATTATTTACACTTGAGCTGATATTTGATGAAGCACTTCTTCTAGTGATTGTATGAATACCTTATTTTGTTCTGGTGTACCAACACTCACTCTGATATAGCTCGGGTACCGCTGATGCCCAGCGCGGATAATTATACCTTTTCGTAACAACGCTTGAAATATGTCACCTGATGGCTTGCGAACATCAACCATAATGAAATTCCCATGTGCAGGCAAATAGGACAATCCTATACGGTCAAATTCTGCTTGTAAATACACGATTCCTTGTGCATTCAGCGTACGGCATTGATCTACAAACGCTTGATCTTCCAGTGCAGCAATTGCGGCAACTTGTGCGAGCCGTGACGTATTAAATGGCTCACGAACTTGATTAATTAATTTGATCACTTCAGCACTTCCTACGCCATAACCAATACGTAGAGAAGCTAGACCATATATTTTGGAGAATGTACGTAGAACGACTATATTAGGGTATTTGCTTAGCAATGTTATGCCATCCGTATAAGATGGGTCTGTTACAAATTCACAATAAGCCTCATCAAGCACAACCAATACATGTGAAGGAACAGCATCTAAGAAAGAAACTAACGCATTTTCCGATACGATAGTTCCTGTTGGATTGTTCGGATTACATACCCATACTATCTTAGTACGCTCAGTGATAGCAGCCAACATTGCATCTAGGTCATGGATTCCATTCTTTAGTGGCACTTCGATGCTTAGCGCACCTTCTATGTCCGCGTTACTCTTATACACTGAGAACGTCTGATCAGCCATGATCGTCTCGTCACCTGGAACAAAAAATGCTCGAGTAATCATTGCAATCACTTCATCCGATCCACATCCAAAAATGATCTGCTTACTATTCACACCTAAATGATGACTTAATGCCGTCGTCAAATTTGCAGCACTACCATCTGGATAAATACTAATATTCTCAAGTTCAGAAAGAACCGCATCTTTAATGCGAGGAGATGCCCCATAGGGATTCTCATTAGAAGCTAGCTTAATGACTTCAGTTAATCCAAATTCTCGTTTTACTTCTTCCGTTGGTTTTCCCGGTTGATATACCGGTAGGTTAACAATTTGGGATTTAGGTTGCATAATAATATCCACTCGCTTTCTATTTATTTATGCTTTTAATTGTGCCACAAACTCACGAATTTGTAATAGTCCCTCTTGTCTAGTATTAGCATCATTTAATAAAGGAATCGCGGATTCAATCTCACGAACAATGGCACTGCCGACAACTACACCATCACATATTTGTGAGAAGTGCGTCACCTGTTCATGTGTAGAAATGCCGAACCCAACGGCAACAGGAATGTTTGTATACTTCTTAACGGTTTGAATAAATTCTTCAACCCCTTGGTGAAAGGTGGAACGTTCCCCTGTTACGCCTAAGGAAGATACACAATACACAAATCCGCTTGCATTACTTACAATCTTCTCAATTCGTTCATTCGAAGTTGGTGCCACCAATGGAATAAGACTTACTCCCGCTTCTTCGGCACGCCGGCGTATATCTCCAGATTCTTCTATTGGAAGATCAGGGATAATGAGTCCACTTATTTCATGAGTCTGAACTTCTTTAAAGAAAAGATCCAGCCCCATCTGTAACACTGGATTGAAATACGTGAATAGAATAAAAGGCATTTGGACGCCTGACTCACGAGCTTTTACGGCCGTTTCCATACACGTACGAATCGTAACTCCATGCTTTAATGCCCGTTGAGATGCCCGTTGAATAACTGGCCCATCCGCTAGTGGATCGGAATATGGTACACCTAACTCAAGTATATCTGCGCCAGCTGCCTCTAATTGTACTATGATTTCTACCGTCGTCTCAATATCTGGATCTCCTACTGTCAAAAATGGAATGAGCGCGGTACGATTCTGACTCTTCAACACTTCAAATGTCTGATCCATTAAATTCATGACTGAACACCCCCTGTGTATGCCATGATGGATTCAACGTCTTTGTCTCCACGACCAGATAAGCAAATAACTACTATATCATCCTTTGTTAGCTTAGGAGCTATCTTAATAACCTCAGCTACAGCATGCGCCGATTCAAGTGCAGGGATGATCCCTTCCGTCCGACAGAGTAACTGTAGTGCATCAAGTGCTTCTTGATCGGTGATCGGAACATATTTAACACGTTCAATATCCTTAAGGTAGGAGTGCTCTGGTCCAACACCTGGGTAATCAAGCCCTGCAGATATGGAATGAGCTTCTTGTACCTGACCATGTTGATCTTGCAAAAGATAACTCATAGATCCTTGGAACACACCATGTGTTCCCTTACTCATCGTGGCCGCATGGAAATCCGTATCAACACCTTTTCCTGCTGCTTCCACGCCAACCATAGCAACTTCCTTATCTTCGATGAAAGGATAGAACATCCCAATTGCATTACTACCACCACCAACAGGGGCTACAAGTATGTTTGGAAGACGACCTTCAGTTTCAAGAATTTGGCGTCTCGTCTCATCTCCGATCACTCTTTGGAAGTTACGGACCATCATAGGGTATGGATGTGGTCCTACAGCAGAACCTAGAATATAGAACGTATCATCTACATTACTAACCCAGTATCGAAGGGCTTCATTACCTGCATCCTTCAGCGTGCGTGAACCTGAAATGACTGGAATTACTTCTGCACCGAGTAACTTCATACGGAAGACGTTCAACGCTTGGCGTTTCGTATCTTCTTCACCCATGAACACCTTACATTCCATGCCAAGAAGTGCAGCAACTGTAGCTGTAGCTACGCCGTGCTGTCCCGCTCCCGTCTCAGCGATGACCTTCTTCTTACCCATACGTTTAGCAAGAAGACCTTGAGCGATCGCATTATTGATTTTGTGAGCTCCTGTATGGTTTAAATCTTCACGTTTCAAATAAATCTTCGCTTCACCCAAATGTTGGCTGAGTCGCTCCGCATAATATAGTGGTGTCTCACGACCTGAATATCGCTTCAACAAATAATCTATTTCCTCTTGGAAACTTGGATCTGCTGTATTTTGTTTATAAGAATCCTCTAATTCTATCAGTGCGTTCATTAATGTTTCTGGTACGAAACGACCCCCGAATAGACCGAAACGGCCATTCTGATCTGGCATTTGCGTCATATCTGTTTCACCCTTTCGATAAAAGCTTTAACTTTCTCTATATCTTTCAAGCCATTAGATTCTACGCCGCTTGAAACATCTACCCCATAAGGATGATATTTCGTAATCAATTCACCAACATTATTGGGTTCAAGGCCACCTGCCACGAAAAGTGGAATGTTGTGTTCATGACTCCACTCTTGATAGTGTGGAATTCGCTCCCACGCAAAGGTCTGCCCAGAACCACCCCCATAAACAGGGTCGAACGTGTCCAGTAACAAGGCATCAATAACACCGATATAATCTTTTGAAATCACTTGTTGTTCCATCGCGTCTGAAACATTCTCGGTTCCCTTGCTATGCACCGAAATAGCTTTAAATACCTTCACCCCGAACTTACGCTTCACTTCTTCACAGAACACAGCATCTTCTTGTCCATGCAACTGAATGACATCAAGTCGAGCATGTTCCATTACGTAAGATAATAACGACATATCTGGATTCACAAATACGCCTACACTCTCTGGACGAGTCTCATGTTGCCAAGCCTGAAGCTGTTGTAAAAGTATATTTGCACCCTCCGCTGTCACTTGTCTACGACTTTTAGCAAATACGAATCCGATATAATCCACCGGTAAGTTTAACATAGATTTTAGCACTTCAACGTCCTGAAGTCCACAGATTTTTACGACAGTATTTTTCATTCTATAATTTTCCTTTAAGTTCATGAAGAGGTCCCATCAGCTCGTTTACAGCCACACCAACATCCTTTTGGCGCATGAAGTATTCGCCAATGAGTACACCATCTGCACTTGCTTGCTTAAGGAACGACATATCTTCGGTGCTGGCAATACCACTCTCACTAATGATCGTAATTCCTGCTGGAATCATTTGAATAAGTTTAGCAGTTGTCTCTAACGATGTCTCAAACGTATGCAAATTACGATTGTTAATCCCTATTAACGATGCCTGATCTAAATGTAATACATCCTCAAGCTCTCCCGCATTGTGAACTTCAATTAACGCATCTAGTCCAATTGATGAAGCTGCCTTAATGAATGATGATATTTGTGCAGGCTCTAATATGCTCGCAATCAGAAGTACAGCGTCAGCTCCTAACAATCGAGCCTCATAGATTTGACGTTCATCTATAATGAAATCTTTGCGAAGAAGAGGGAGGTTCACTGCCGCTTGGACGGCTTTTAAGTATTCACCGCTACCCTGGAAATAATCCACATCAGTCAATACAGACAGACAATCGGCTCCAGCTTGTTCATACGCAAGTGCGATCTCTACAGGATTGAAATCCGGACGAATTAACCCTTTGGATGGCGAAGCTTTCTTGACCTCCGCAATTAATCCCATATCTCTATGGCGATCTGAGGATACTGCTCTTAGAAACCCTCTAGTCGGAGGTAAGTTAGCAATGATTCGTTCTGTTGTTGATAAATCAAAGTTCTTTGCAAGTTCCTCTACCTCTTTTACCTTGGTTGCTACGATTTTATCAAGATACATAGGACTCTTCTCCTGTCATTTGAATTAATTGATTTAATTTAGCGTACGCATTACCGTTATCTATAGCGTCTGCCGCAAGTTTCACGCCTTCTAAGATACTATCAGAAAGTCCAGATACATAAATACAAGCACCCGCATTAGCTAATACAACATCACGATACGGACTCTTCTCTCCTTGTAGAACAGCCTGTATGATTCGGGCGTTCTCTGCTGCATCGCCACCTAGTACTTTCTCTAGAGGATGCATCTCAAGTCCTAAATCATGTGGATTGATTTCATAAGTCGTTACTTGACCTCCACGTAATTCAGACACTTGCGTTGGTGCAGAGATACTAATCTCGTCTAATCCATCTAAGCTTGAGACGACCAAAGCACGCTTCAGTCCCAGCTCCTTCAGAACATGTGCAATCGTCTCCGTCATCTTTCGATCATAGACGCCTAGGAGCTGACGGTCAGCTCCAGCAGGATTCGTTAGTGGTCCTAGCATGTTAAAGACTGTTCGCACACCAAGTTCTTTACGTGGTGCTGCTGCATGTCGCATAGATGGGTGGTAAATTTGAGCGAACAAGAAACAAATCCCGATCTCATCCAAACAACGTTTCGCTTGTTCAGCTGTAATGTTAATGTTCACTCCAAGTGCTTCTAATACATCTGCACTTCCTGCACGACCGGACGCTGAGCGATTACCATGCTTAGCTACACGTACAGAAACAGATGATGAAATAATGGCAGAGGTTGTCGATATATTGAATTTGTGTATTCCTGATCCACCTGTACCACATGTGTCCAGCAAGTGAGCACTTTCCGTCAACATTCGAGTGCCTGATCCTCGCATTGCTTCAGCAAAACCAGTGATCTCTTCAACGGTCTCACCTTTGATCCGAAGTGCAGTTAATAATCCACCGATCTGAGCCTGTGTTGTTGTTCCATCCATGATGCTCTGCATAACCTGACGCGCTTCCACTCTTGAAAGATCATTACCTAAGATCAGATTAGATAGGCTAGATTGAATCATATCTGTTTGATTCAATTCGTTACTCAACTTTTCTACACTATTCTCCACTATGCTCATCTCCATTATATTCATTTGCATGGGTTCAGCTCTCTAAACCCCTATCCAATACTCGAACACTTTTAGAGGTTGTTCAAAAAGTCATATTTTGATCACGAAGTATACCAAGAAGCTTATTCGACATCGAAGATTGAATTCAGCCGGTCCTTCCGGTGCTCACGTAGGTACTGCCTACGCTACGCTCCTCACTCCCTTGCTTCATCCAATCTTCTTGGTGCTGAAAATCCAACTTTTTGAACACGATCTTATGGTGTATATTCATATAAATAATCTTGATTTATCATATCGATATCTCGCTTTGTTGGCGGAAACATGATCTCTGCCGTACGAATCGCTTTTAGTAACGCTTTTGCTTTATTAACCGTTTCATCATACTCTTTCTCTGGAACTGAATCCCACACAATTCCTGCACCTGCTTGTATAAACGCTTTGCCTTTACGGAATATCAATGTACGAATCGTGATACAAGAATCCATATTTCCGGAGAAACCTAAGTATCCGATAGCTCCAGCATATGCCCCACGTGCTTCCTTCTCTAACTCTGCTATAATTTGCATTGCTCGGAGCTTAGGAGCTCCTGATACGGTTCCTGCAGGTAAACAGGATAGAAATGCATCGAAGAAATCTTTGTCTTCATCGAGCGTACCTGTTACATTCGAAACGATATGCATCACGTGAGAGTACTTTTCGATCTCCATAAATGAATCACATTTAACGGTTCCGAATTTAGATACTCTACCCAGATCGTTACGTCCAAGATCGACGAGCATCAGATGCTCTGCACGTTCTTTCTCGTCTGCCATTAATTCCTCAGCCAAGGCGCGATCTTCGCTTTCACTCAATCCACGGGGTCTTGTTCCAGCAATAGGTCGAGTCTCAACTCGCCCTTCATTCACCTTCACTAGTGCTTCAGGCGATGTACCAACAATGATCTCATCATCCATTTTCAAATAATACATATAGGGTGATGGATTTAATGTTCTAAGTACACGGTACACATGAAGGGGTGATACTTCTGTTTCTATATGAAACCGCTGGGACAATACAACCTGAAAGATGTCTCCAGCTCGGATATATTCTTTCGCTTGCTCCACGTTCGAAATGTACTGTTCTTTGGTCATGTTAGACTTAATGTCTCCAAGTTCCACATCCTGAGGGATACTGTGACGATTCACATTTTCACGGGGACCCTGTTCTTGTAGCTGCTCAGCGATTGTCTCTAACTTACGACTGACGGCTTCATATTCTCGCGCAATATCAAGATCCGTATCACCGTCCTTAACATGTACATTCCCTACTAATAGAATTTGTTGCTTCACATGATCGAACACGATAATGGAATCACAGAACATGAACCGAATGTCATCCATATGAAGATCATCCACAGCGTGTGCTGGTAAATTCTCATAATATTGTAGTAGATCATAACCAAAGAATCCAATGGCACCACCCGTAAATGGAGGCATCTCCTCTAGCTTAGGACTACGGTAAGAACGTAATAACGCCTTAAGTTCCTCTACCGGTTTACCCTTCATAATCTCTTCTACGCCATCCTTTTCAAGAACAATTCGCCCTTGTTTACCTGATACCATGAGAAATGGATCTGTTCCAATAAAGGAATATCTAGCCCACTGGACCCCACCCTCTACACTTTCCAGTAGAAATGCACGATCACGCTGAGCATACCTCTGAAAAACACGGATTGGCGTTTCCATATCAGATAATAGACGTTTGACCACTGGAATAAGATTAAATTGACTTGAAAGTGTGATTACCTGTTCCAAACTGGGGGTCATCATGACCATCCCTCCCTGATTTAAAATAAACAAAAAAACCTCTACAAAAGTAGAGGTTTACTGGTCATGAAGTATATGAAAGAGTCCGGTCACAAATCCATCCCTCAATCCAAGATCATAACCCTGATATAGCTTACGCTAAAGGATTAGGATCAAGAATCAGATGTGATTCTGTTCCGAATTAGAAATACATATGGACTCTGCTCAACTATACTCATCTCAACTAAACTGTGCTCTACTCAACTAACTCAACTATACATGATTACAGTAGCTTTTGACAACCCGCAGAATGAATGTATTAGTTCAAATATTCTATCCTTGAAAAAGGACGACACCGCCGTTTCTACTTGGTTGGTGTAGAAAGATCAGGTCTTAGCTTACGTGCATCATTTAAATATACATGTTTCATTTCACGTTGACTCTTCTCAGTATTCACCTGAATCATGAGCCGAATGCATTGAGGTAAGCTACCCTGAACGGGTATTTCTACCGAGCACATGAGCGGAACTAAGTCCCAACCTTCTAGTTGACGAATCGCTCTAGCAGGGAAAGTGGCGTCCAAATCAGCTGTCATCGTAATCCATACACTACAGATATCTTCTGGCTCAATCTCATTACGAATGACAATTTCTTTAAGCAGTGTCACTGTCTCTTGCAATATCTCTTGCTCGTCATTCTGTGTGACACTTGTTGCTCCACGTATTCCGCGATTATACATGAGTTTCTCCTCCTTCTCTAAGTTGATCAATTGTTTCACGCACAAGCTGTTCCGGTATATCCTTCACAATACTTACAGATCCAATGGAATCTGGAATGATAAAGAGCATATGACCTTCTCTAAATTTCTTGTCGTGTTTCATTGCATCCATGATGTCGTCCGTTGATAGATGCGATGACATCGTAACAGGCAATCGTAATGACTGAAGCATACTCACCGTTTCATCATAAATACTAGCATCGCGGCCAAGTCGGACTGCTAGTCGTGCTGATCCTGCCATACCGATCGCAATGGCTTCACCATGCATATATTCACCATAACCTGCAACAGCCTCAATCGCATGTCCGATCGTATGTCCCAAATTAAGAATCGCGCGCAAATCATTTTCTCTTTCATCACGGGATACAACATCCGCTTTGATCGAGCATCCCAGCGCAAGTCCATATTCTAGTGCTTCAGGGTCGAGTGCTAATAATTCACTCGCATGTTCTCTGCACCATCTTGCGAAATCGCCATCTCGAATCAGACCATGTTTCACCATTTCAGATAGACCTGAAGCAACATCTCGTGGAGGTAACGTCTGCAAAGTGTCTAGATCATAGAGAACCATCTCAGGTTGATGAAAGGCCCCGATCATATTCTTCGCAAGAGGATGATTCACAGCTACCTTACCACCCACGCTACTATCATGCGCAAGAATGGTTGTCGGAATCTGAACAAACTTGATTCCTCTCATATATGTAGCTGCTGCAAATCCTGCTAAATCGCCGACTACTCCGCCTCCCAGTGCAATCACCGTTGAGTTACGATCGAGTTTCCCTTCGATCGCTGTCGTCATGACTTCTTCAAGTACCGATAACGACTTGGATGTCTCTCCAGCCTTGACTACTTTGGAGACCGTATCATACCCAGCCTCCAATAATAACTTTTCTAGTAAAGTTAAATAGTGTGGCGCTACATGATCATCCGTAACAATCATTAATGGGCTATTTAAAGATATCCCATGATCCTTGAAATATTGACCTATATGACTTAGAAGACCAGATCCAATATAGATAGGATATGAACGCTCACCCAAATCCACATTCACCGTTCTCATAATTAATATTTCTCCAATTGAGCAAGATAATTATTATAATTCGCCTTAATCTCGTCCATTGAATCTCCGCCGAATTTCTCTAAGAATGCCTTAGCTATTTCCCAAGCTACGACATGTTCCATCACGACACTTGCTGCTGGAACAGCACATGCATCTGAACGCTCAACTTGAGCAGTAAATGCTTCTTTCGTATCGATATCGACACTTTGTAGCGGTTTATATAGTGTTGGAATAGGTTTCATCACGCCGCGAACGACAACAGGCATACCATTCGTGATACCACCTTCAAATCCACCTAAACGATTGCTAGCACGATAGTATCCTTGTTCTTCGCTATATAGAATCTCATCATGTACCTGGGAACCTCTCAGAATACCTGCTTCGAATCCAATTCCGATCTCTACACCTTTGAATGCATTAATCGACATTACGCCTTGCGCAATACGAGCATCTAGCTTCCGGTCATATTGTACATAACTACCTAGACCAATAGGAACGCCTTCTACAATACATTCAACAATCCCACCGATGGAATCTCCATCTTCTTTAATTTGATCAATATAGGCTTCCATCTTCTTCTCTGTTTCCGCATCGACTACACGTACAGAAGAAGCTTCCGTCTGTTCGATCAATTCATCAATAGATAAGTTATGTACTGGTGCTTCAATCTCACCAATTCGAATAACTTGTCCAGCAACCTTTATGCCGAATTCAGCAAGAAATTGGCGAGCTATCGCTCCACATGCCACACGAACGGTTGTCTCTCTTGCACTAGATCGTTCAAGAACATTACGTAAATCTTTCAAATTGTACTTAAGTCCACCATTAAGATCCGCATGTCCAGGCCGAGGGCGATGTACACGTCGTTTCTCTTCATCTGTTCCTTCAATTGGCTCAACATTCATAATATTCCGCCAATGCGTCCAATCCTTGTTCTCTACAACCACAGCGACAGGAGCTCCCGTCGTATTTCCGTGTCGAACGCCACCCACAATTTGAGCAGTATCTTTTTCAATTTGCATACGTCGTCCACGTCCATACCCTTTTTGACGACGGTGTAATTGGAAGTTAAGTTCTTCGAAATCCAATGTTAAATTACTTGGTAGTCCTTCAATAATTGCTGTGAGTTGGGGACCGTGAGTCTCCCCTGCAGTTAAATAGCGTAAACTCATGTTACTTTCCCCCTTATACTTTCATACTGTAAATGGCTAAAACCCGATAATATCTTTGCTTATTATATTATAGGTCATACACTTTGACAAGAAAGGGTTATCCCTTCATCATCACATATCAAAAAAGCGCCGATCCTCATTTTCACAGGATTCGGCGCTAACGGGACGTTGATTATTCAGCTATTAATGGGTTGAACCTTAGGTGTCTGACTTGGATGCTCATCCAAAGAATCATGAATCAATCGATTAAGTTGTACCTGTTCCAGCCCTAAAATCTGTCCACATTCTTGAATCGTAATGAAACCACGGTGATAGGCACTGATGACCTTTCGTTTATCCATGCGCGACTAATCCCTCCACTTATCTCCATAATGTTCTATGAATAGTAGTATCGCAAAGAGGAAAGGATAATATACATTTTTGCGACAGATTAGTTTATACCTTTTTTCGATAGAAAAATGTTTCTGTTGACTCGAGATCATATTGCCCTGGTGAAAAGATCTGTTCTGTACTACCCACGAACAAGTATCCCCCCGGACGAAGACTGTTTGCAAATTTACGATACAGTGTATTCTTCGCCTCTTCTGTAAAGTAGATCATCACGTTACGGCACACAATAAGATCGCAGGAAGCGTCAAAGGTATCCAATAACAGGTTCTGCTTCTTAAATTGAACAGCTTTCTTCAAGGAATCATTGATGTTATAATGCATACCCTCCGAGGTGAAGTGTCTTGCCGCTACGTCCTTAGGTACATCCTTCAAGGAGCGTTCGAGATACTGGCCCTGCTGAGCCTTTTCTAAAGCACCACTATCGATATCCGTAGCCATAAGTGTTGTATTCGAAAGAATCCCTTTATCGGCGAGGATCATAGCTAATGTATAAGGCTCTTCACCCGTAGAACAAGCCGCACTCCATACTTTAAGGCGCCCCTTATTATGACGAAGCAGCTCTGGTACGATGGAATCCCTCAATACTTCCCAACGATTGGGATTACGCCAGAACTCTGATACATTGATGGTCATTCGGTCCAGAAATTCATTAAACAAATTCTTATTCTGCATCATTGCCTTAAAAAATAAGTCAAAAGAGTTATACCCGTTCTTTACACGGAGTGTCGTCAATCGACGCTTCATCTGTCCTTCTTTATATTGCGAAAGATCGATTCCGGTTTCTTTCTTTATCATTTCAATAAAATGAGTATAGTCGGGATCAATGGATGTCGAGTCTGCATTGTGATCTACTGTTAATCCCATAGTTTTCATATCCATGACGATATGCTTTTATCGTAATTCACTAGCTCATGATCTTCAAAAAAATTAGCGATTTCACGCTTACTACTCTCTGGAGAATCCGAACCATGAATTAAATTTTTAGGTGTATGTGCGGCGAAGTCACCCCGAATGCTACCTGGTAGAGACTCTTTCACATTCGTCTTACCTATGACTATACGAGACAACGCAACGATATCGTCACCCTCCCACACCATCGCCATAACTGGACCTGATGTGATGAAATTCACTAAATTAGGAAAAAAATCTTTCCCCTCATGTTCTGCATAATGAATTTTCGCTTGATTCTCAGTCACTTGAACTAACTTACTCGCTACTAAGGTAAACCCTTTGTCCTCAAACCTAGAAATAATACGACCGATTAATCCACGTTGTACACCGTCAGGTTTTACCATCAAAAAAGTACGTTCCATAAGCTCACTCTCCATTTTTAATGAATCTATCATATGCAAGTATTTCCTTACCAATATCTGTAGTTTAACAGAAAAATAGGAGTATCGTGAATACCTAATATGACCGTCTCGTTACAAAGTGAGCAATGTCTTTTAAATTCCGTTTTGTTTTGTAATCTGGCAGTTCACTCAAAGCATCTAACGCCTTGTTAATATAACGTGTTGCCAGATGTTCTGCTCGTCGAATGCCTGAACTTGCTTTAATTAGCGAAATGGCTGTTGATACATCACATTGTCCATTCAATTCATGGATTCGCGTCAATTCATGAAGAAGCGGTTCACGAATTTCCTTTTCCTGAAGAGCAAAAATAACCGGTAAGGTTATGTTCCCTTGACGAATATCACTTCCAGGGGGCTTACCAATTTGCTTCTCTGTTCCACAAAGATCAAGTAGATCATCCTGTATTTGAAAAGCCATCCCCACATTATATCCGTATCGATAAAGTTGGCGACTGAAGTTAGGGTTCGCGTCTACGGCAACGGCACCAAGCTGACAACTAATAGCGATCAGTAAAGCCGTCTTGCGACGAATACGCAACATATACCTGCGAACACTTTGTCCCGTATTAAAGAAATCGCGGATCTGCTCCATCTCTCCGATCGACATCTCCACCATCGCTTTAGAGAGGATCTGATGAATCTCAGGATTAGGAAGCTGCGTCACGATTTCCAAAGCTTTAGCATATATGAAATCACCGGTATACATGGCGATTTTGTTATCCCATTTCGATTTAACCGTTAATTGACCGCGTCGTGTATCTGCATCATCAATGACATCATCATGAACCAGCGAAGCCATGTGAATGAGTTCTAACGGAACTGCCACACGCATCAGCTTCTCCAGATCATATTCTCCGAATTTGCCCCCCATCAATACAAAGACAGGACGGAGTCTCTTTCCTCCCGCTTTGAGGAGATGTAATGATGTTTCATTGAGTAAATCATCACCACTAATACTGCGATAGAGTTCCCGTTCTATGAAATCCATATCCTTTTTCAATAATCCGAACATGTCCATTCTCTTCATTCTTTCACCCGTATCCGCGTATTCTCTTCCCACATTTCCATTCGAACTTCGTGCTGGATAAGTCCAAGCTCATGAGCATATCGTAAATAAAGTTCTAATCCTTGGCTCTGTGATTCGCCGTAGTCATAACACAGATTCTCAAAGTATCTCTTCCAATAATCCTGTGTTCCACCAAAAGTAGTCATCGCTTCATTCACAATAGGAGTCAGATCTGACAAGCTATGGCGTTTACTTGCCTGTAAAGCTTGTACAATCTCCTGAATAATCTCAGGTTTGTTCTCCACAGCGTCACGATGAACAGCCCACACGGCAAAAGTCATACTATATCCTGTCCACTCTTTCCACCACTCGCTTAGATCAGTCACATACAGTCCGTGATCTTCCCACGAAGCCTTAATTGCGTTATCCCCAATTAATAGCGCGGCATCAGCCACTTCCATCATAGTCTTCAGATCCGGTTCTAACGCAATATATGTCGGATTTCCATCCAACGCTTTATTCATGAGTATCTTGAGTAAATTAATGGAAGTTGCAGATGTATTCGTCACTGCGATCGTACCACGAATTAATGATTCAATGGGTTGCCTTGAAAACAGCAAAATGGATTGTACAGGTCCATCTGCACTAACAGATAGATTCGGTAATAAGAGTAACTTGTTAGACGATAAACCGTATGCAAACGAAGATAACGCCCCGATGTCAATACTACCATCGTTCATGCCTTTATTTAATAAAGATGGGACTGCTGTGATCATTTCTGTAGGCTCACATAATGCGTCTGGATCAAAGTAATAAAAAATAGGCCAAGCATTCGTATATTTAATTTTACCAATAATAGTCTTATTGTTTCCATATGCTCCCATCATCATCCCTCCCATCTTTTAAATAAATGGTGGTTAATCCGAATCGAGTCAAGTATTTTACCTACAACGAAGTTTATCAAATCATCCATCGTTTGTGGAAGGAAATAAAAAGCCGGCATAGCCGGTATCATCTTTACACCAAGTCTCGAAAGCTTCAACATGTTCTCCAAATGAATGGCATGTAAAGGGGTCTCCCGAGGTACTAATACTAAAGGACGTCCTTCTTTTAACATGACATCCGCTGCACGAGTCATCAAATTACTTGAAGCACCATTCGCTACAGAAGATAAGGTTCCCATCGAACAAGGAGCAATGATCATCCCTTCCACCTGAAAAGAGCCACTCGCAATGGAGGCTCCGATATCCGCAACAGGGTGATAGATACATGCTCCTGGATAACTTCCAAATTTCTCTTTCAGAATACCTTCGCGGTCTGTACTACTCCAACCTAATTCTTCATGAAGCACACGCCAACCAGCGTTTGAAATAACGATATGTACATCAATATCAGCATTCAATAATGTTTCGATGAGTCTAATCCCGTATATGGAACCACTTGCTCCTGTAATGCCAACAACCCATCTTTGCTTCTTTCTGAGTTCACTCAAGCTGTCTGCACCACCAAATCAACCAGCGTAAATGAGAACACAATAATACTTAGTACACTGTTCATCGTAAAAAATGCCATTTGAAGCTTACTCATGTCCTTCGGCGAAAGAATAAAATGTTCATAGAATAGGATACCCAAAGAAATTAACATCCCTGCGAAATACCACCAACTTAGCGATGATGTAAAGAAAAGTGCGATAAATCCGATTGCTGTGATCATATGAAAGACACGAGCTATCTTTAAGGATGAATAAATCCCAAATCGTGCTGGAATGGAATACAAACCTTCTTTTTTATCAAACTCCATATCTTGAATCGCATAAATGATATCAAAACCTGCTGTCCAGAATGAAAGCGTAATGTAGAATATCATTGCGCTTAAGTCTGCACTATTCGTAACCGCTACCCAACCTCCAAGTGCAGCCAATGACGTTGTCATTCCGAGGATAACATGACAAAGCCATGTAAATCGTTTGGTATAGGAGTAAATCACGAGCATAAACACTGCAATTGGCAATAATTTGACTGCAAGCGGCGACAACTCTATTGCTGCCCAGAATAGAAGAATAAAAGAAATAATCGTAAACACAACAACCTCAATCGTCTTCAATAACCCTGCTGGGATTGCACGGTTCGCTGTACGTGGATTCTTCTTATCAATCACCTGATCAATCATACGATTTAATCCGAATGCTGCACTTCGTGCACCAAACAATGCCATCACAATCCAACCAATCTGTGCCCATGAAGGTAGAACTCCGTGTACCGAAACCGACCCAACTAATGCACCCATAAATGCAAAAGGAAGCGTAAATAAGGTATGTTCAATTTTAATCATTTCAAGATAAATACCCATTTTCTTAAACATCTTAACTCTCCTTAATCCCTATATGTAATGCTGCAATGCCGCCCGTTAAGGAATGAGCTTCGACTTGTTGCAGTCCTACTTGCTGAAAGATCGCTGCTAGTTCATCTCTTCCCGGGAACATAGCAAGTGAATCCGGTAACCATTTGTATTGTTCATATCTCGAAGCAAATAATTTGCCTAGGCTAGGCAACACTTTTTGGAAATAGAAATAATAAATCCCTTTGAACGGCTGCCATGTAGGCTTGGACAACTCTAAACAGACGACCATTCCACCTGGCTTAACAACGCGCTTCATTTCATGGAGCACTTGTACAAGATCTGGAACATTGCGCAATCCGAATCCAATCGTCACATAGTCAAACCTATGATCTTCGAAAGGAAGACTCATGGCATTTCCTTCAACTAAAGTAATAATATCCTCAAGTTGATGACTCTTAATCTTGTTTCGTCCTACTTCAAGCATCCCAGGACTGAAGTCAAGTCCAACGATGTCTCCTGTGCCACTAGCCTCAGCTATACTAAGTGTCCAATCACATGTACCGCAGCATAAATCAAGGGCATTCTGTCCCGGCCTCACATTCATCTTAGCCATCGTAAATTTACGCCATGCTTTATGTCTTCTGAAGCTCAGAATGTCATTCATAAGATCATATTTCGTAGCAATACTCTCGAATACGGATTGTACGAATTGTTCCTTCGGCTTATCTTCGCCAACTTTACTCGTCTGATCGACGTGTTGCTGTGAGGTGTTTCGCTCCATTCATATCACCCTATCCCTCTCTTAGAACTGTACCAGAAGAATTTACAAACACTAGAAATGGTTCTAATACTTGTCCTATATCTAAAAATCGCACATCTCCTTTTAAACTCTTAAGGAGGTGTTGAACACGATCAACAGATTCGCGAAGACTATTCGTCACGCTTTCCATACATTTATATTTATGCATCATTTTATTCCATTCAATAGGGCTTATCTCTATCTCATTTAGCATTAGCTTGTCTTCCTCGTTAGCTAACTCCATCATTTCCCAATAGCTATACCCGTATTTAAGAGGTTGACCCCCTTTGGAAAGATTGAGTTCTTGCATAAGCATCTCACATAGACTGATTTCATGAAGCAAAGTCTTCCATATATCCCTTAATGATTCTTCTAACATGGGGGTAAAAGAAAGAAACAGCTGCATATTCAGCTGCACTTTTTGCACCAAATATTGTTCTGCTGACAATTGTGCACTCTTCATTAAACCATACAAGCTCATCTTCATCATATTCAAATCACATATGGCTCTACTCAATAACGTAATAACCTCTATTTGTCCTCGATCGGACAGCAGCTGATAGAATATGCTACTGTAATAATCTCCAGCTAGCACTTTCAATTGGCGCGAACGCATAAGATCTTCAGTCTGGCTACCTTGCTGCGTATCAATCGTCTCATGAGTATCGATCCCAATCTGTACCAAAGAGGTCACAAGAGAATAGAGCTCAGCCTGATCAAAAGATATACGACCACAACTATTTAAGAAAATATATAATAAATGGACACGGGAATTCGGGAACATTGGCAATTCCGTGTATTGTTTAATCATGTCATACTCGATATAGCCACTTGCAAGTTGGGGTATGCAGTAAGATTTCATCGTTAGCCTCCGAGCTTATAACGTTAACACTTTAATATATTGTCACAATCTCGACTATTATAGCACATGTTAAATCACCACGCACTGTGGTTCTACTATCTTTTTCACACAAAATTCACCTATTAAACTGATTCAGCCAAAGTTTCGTTTCAGTCATACGGAAAGTTTGTTTCAAATGGTCTGGCAGTGGTGCCTCACCATTATTTCGTAACTCATGGGTTGACTCCTCGTTCCACGCTTGCCGACTTATATCCGCAGCCAACAGCAAATGACGCGTATTTACCCATTTATCCTCAGCAACAAGCCTTAACATCAGTCGATTCACATTGGACGTACTCTCAAAGCTAAAAGAAATAGCTTCTGCCATATTCTCATAAATATCTGTAATCGTACTGTCCGGTGTCACGACTTTCAAATCCAATACAAGCGTTGAATTCTTCCAATCCACTTTGCTAATAGGTAGTGTAAAAGGCCGCGAATGGAGGGTGTCTACTAAATTTTCATCGCTAAGTGTCGTACTTGGGTGAGAATCAAATACGGTTACGATTCCTTTCAATTGCGGATATGAGGTTTGGAAAGAGAATAATTTGGGAAGAAATATCACGGCCCCTATACAAAGCAACATTGTGCATCCTATAAGAATCCATCGATTCATCTATTGTGCCCCTCTCACCTTTTAAACCCTAAATAATGTTCGTCTAACCATTAGAGTCCATACCTCATTGTACAATTAAAAAAAGCAGGCTATGCCTGCTTTTTAACTCTCGCTCTCAACTTTTCCATGTTTGGTTAGAACTTCTGCCTTCCCACGGATCTTTACAGCTGATGTATGACTTGTGAATTGGGCAATAAGCACTTCACCTTTGTCCAATTTCTCGGTGTGATGGAACTTCGTATCCTGTCCACGAGTTAGCCCGATCACCTGTACACCATTCTCTTTTGCCTTTACAACGATATAGTCGTCATCTTTATTGTTCTCCATCAGTTGTATCCCTCCCATCTAAGAAATTATAGAAAAGAAAAGACCGTGAACAAACGTCACGGACCTCTTTTTTGAAAATGATACTTGTTCTATGGATTTTGTAGACATCTTATTTAATTCCGTCTTTAAGCGCTTTTCCTGGTTTGAACGCAGGAATTTTGCTAGCAGCGATTTCGATTTCTTCACCTGTTTGTGGATTACGTCCTTTACGAGCAGAACGTTCACGAACTTCAAAGTTACCAAATCCTACTAATTGCACTTTATCACCATTTTGTAGTGCCCCAGCAATTGCTTCAAATACAGCATCAACTGCTTTTGTAGCGTCCTTCTTGGACAATTCCGATGTTTCAGCTACTTGGGAAATCAGTTCCGATTTATTCATATCATTTCACCTCCTCATTCAGAAATGAGATCGAATGTTATTCTTTGTTTCCGTTTTGTCGCAAAATATACTTTAAAATAGCTTTTTACAGACATAATCGCCCATTTTAACGTAGAACAGTGAGCGCGGAACAAATTTATAGTAATACAGTGTACCTATAATATCAAGCGTTTTAGGTCTTTGAGCGGTTTAAAACGTAAAATGTGACCGCCAATGCGAGCACAAGAACCACTCCTTTAACAATATCATGTGTAAAATACTGCAAATTCATCATGGTCAAACCGTTGACAAGTACGCCTATCAAAACTGATCCTACGAATGTCCCAATGACATTAGGTTTGCCAGCACCTAACACAGAGAAACCCACAAATACGGCGGCTACAGCTTCCATTAAAAGAGGTGACCCCGCATCAATCTGTCCAGATCCTACGCGTGAAGCGAACAGAATGCCACCAATAGCTGCAAACAATCCAGAGGCCACATAAGCCAAGGTTCGAACTTTCTTCACTCTGATTCCTGATAATCGTGCTGCTTCAGCATTTCCACCCGTCACATACATTTGTCGACCATACTTCGTTCGGGTTAAGAACACATGAACAAGAATTACCGCAATCAGTAACAAAATAGCCGAAAAGGGAATGCCCAACCACTTTCCTTGACCCAAAAATAGAAAAGTAGAATCCATTTCACCAGGTGCTTTCGTTCCATTTGGAAATTCCATATGATTATAAATGTTGTAACCTTGAGTGTAGGTTTTATGTAAACCACTGACAATGTACATAACAGCCAAGGTAGCTAGCAGATCAGGGATTCTTAGCTTAACAATGAGAAGAGCATTTAGCAAGCCTATAATTACTCCTACCAATAAAGAAATAGTTATAACTACAATTACGGGTTGCTCATACCAGATCATTAGAGAGGCAGCTACCACCGTTGTAATCGATACTGTCGATCCAACAGATAGATCAAAACCATCCACAATAAGAGATAGTGTAACACCGATCGCCACAAAAGTTACAATCGTAATGGAACCAAGAATATCCGCAAAATTACTATACGTAAGGAAATAGGGCAATTTGAAGGAAAAGAATGCGATTACGCCTATAATTACCACAACTGCACCATAACGGAACGTCAAGTTCATTAATTTATCTTTCATGTTCTACCTCCCGACCCCCGCTGGCATAATATAAGAGCTGCTCAGGCGTAGCTTCACCACGCTTGAACTCTTTGGTAATTTCTCCACCACACAATACGACAATACGGTCACCAATACCTATTCCTTCTGTTAATTCACATGTGAAATAGAGAATCCCTTTTCCTTGAGAGGCTAAAGTTCCAATGATACGAAATATATCACTCTTTGCTCCGATGTCTACTCCTTTGGTAGGTTCATCAAATATAAATAATCTTGCATCACTTTCTAGCCACTTGCCAATTGCGATTTTCTGCTGATTTCCTCCACTTAAATTTTGTACGAGTTGTTTACCAGAAGAAGTTTTAATCCCGAGCTTGTCAACGATACGACTCCCAAGGGTTTGTTCTCTTTTTCTTGATATAAAACCCAGATTACTTAGCTTACTTAGGATAGGCAAGCTAAGATTATGATCAACGGATTCATGTATAAATATACCTTCTTTACGTCGTTCCTCAGGTATCGATACGATGCCCGATTGGATCGCATCAGCAGGTTCCTTCATAAATAATGGTTTTCCATGCATAAGAATCCTGCCCGCTTCCAAATCATCAGTACCTGTTAATATACGAGCTGTTTCTGTCTTTCCCGCTCCTACCAACCCAACGACAACAACAATTTCTCCACTCCTTACTTGTACATCAACGGACCGGACTTTTGTCCCCCTTCGGAGGCCAGTCGCTTCTAACATGATTTCTCCAATAGGGACTTCGACTTTTGGGAATTCCTCTGTAAATGTTCTACCTAGCATATGCTGAATAATACAATTTGTATCCGTATCTGCTGTTGAACCTGTGTACACATTCCGACCATCTCTCATCACTGTAACAAGATCACAATGTGATAGAACTTCCGACAATCGATGAGTTATAAATACACATGCTACTCCACTCGTTTTGAGAGCATGCAAGATTCGAAAGAAAGTTTCACTCTCGCTTTGACTAAGCGGTGCTGTAGGTTCGTCAAATATGATCAATTTAGCATCTTGAGCCAAAATCCGAGCTAATAGAACCATTTGCTTTTCTGCTAAACTCAGATCACTTACTCTCTGTTGTACGTCGATTTCAACACCAAGCCGCAAAAGGACTTGCTCTGACATAGCGGCCATTTGACTCGGTCTGATCCATACCTTCGATTCTGGCGAAGCTAGACGATCTAACATGACATTCTCTGCAACACTTAACTGTGGCACAAGTGCTGCGTCAACTTCCTGATATACGCAATGAATACCACTCGCCTTGGCATCAGCTGGAGAGGACCCATGATATGGAATACCATTTCCTACAATCGCTCCACCATCAGGACGATACGCCCCAGATAGTATTTTCATTAATGTACTTTTCCCTGCACCATTCGCTCCGAGAAGCGCATGAATTTGTCCACCACTTACTGTAAAGTCAACCGATTGCAAAGCAGGTACACCAGCGAAATCCTTGTTGATTCCCTTCATTTCAAGAAGAAATGGTGATACTGTCATGGTGTCACCCCTCACCCTATTCATTATTATTTTCTATACTCATTCATCCAATCTTGAAGACCTTGTTTACTACCTCCCCATTCCTTAACATACTTGGAGAGTTCCGTTGTTGAAATTTGCTCTGTTGGCAAATGTTCTCTCGATACATAGACCGGACTCAAAATAACATCATCCTCCGTCTTGTCACCATGTAATTTTTGATAAGCATATCTAACTTGGATTCGTCCAATATCTTTCGGATCTACAGCAGCAGATGCAATCCAAGGATTATTAGGATCTTGTATCATTTGTAAATCTTCATCGCTCATATCTATCCCATATACTTTGATCTCAGTACGACCTGCTTGTTGAATCGCACGTGATGCGCCTTTAGCAAATTCATCCCAAGCTGTCCATACTGCAGATATCTCACCTTTTGGATATTGCTTCAAGATCGCTTCCATCTGAGTCTGTGTATCCAGAGCCGGGTTCTGTGCATTACCAAAAGCTGCAATTTCCTTAATATCCGGATTCTCACTGATGAACTTGGCATAAGAGATTTGACGGCGTTCCATAGGTGCAAACCCAGCAACCCATACTTTAACGATGTTTCCTTTCCCTCCAATATCCTTCTTCAATTGATCTAATGTAAGCTTTGCCATTTGTTGATCGTCCTGAGAAAGTACCGTTACGCCAGCCTCCTTAACATCAGCGTCAAATACAACAACGGGTATATTTTGTGCTAATGCTTTCTTAATTCCAGCTTGGAGAATATCTGCGTCTCCATGATCTGTTAAGATCGCATCAAATTTTTGAGTGACAGCTGATTCTAGGAGAGAAGCCATTCTAGATTTATCATTATTCGCTACAAATTTGGTCAACTGTCCTCCAAACTTTTCAACCTCTTCAGTTACACCCTGTACATATTGTTGAGAAAAAGTCCCTGTATTAAATTCCATGATGAGTGCAATTCTTTTTCCATTCAAAGGCTTATCTAAGGGAGCACCTGTTGTGTCCCCTGAACTTGCTGAATTTGATCCACATGCACTAGTAAGCATTGCGAATGCGATGAGTAGTGTAATCAGTACTAATTGTTTTTTTCTCCATTTGAAAACCATGATTTATTTCCCCCTTCGAGTCTTTTGTGATATTTAATATAGATTATTTATCTAATATAAACATTAATTCCGAGTATGTAAATCGGTTTTATAAAAATAATTTAATAATATACACAAATATGAATTTTTATAAGTTAATCAATACAAAAAAAACCATAAACAGGGAGTGATCCCTGCTTACGGTTTTTCCACAAAAGGATGAATATATTAGTTAGAGAATGATGGCAATGAGCCCACCAGATCCTTCATTAATAATCCTGCCTAACGTTTCTTGAAGCTTATATCGTGCGTTGTCTGGCATCATTGCAATTTTCCCTTGAATGCCCTCACGCACAATGGAATGGAGCGAGCGACCAAAGATATCTGAATCCCAAATCTTTATCGGATCATTCTCGAAGTCTTGGATGAGGTAGCGAACAAGTTCTTCACTTTGTTTCTCCGTTCCAATGATTGGTGAGAACTCAGATTCTACATCTACACGTATCATATGGATCGAAGGTGCTGTCGCTTTCAATCGAACACCAAATCTAGATCCTTGACGGATCAATTCTGGTTCATCAAGTGTCATTTCAGCGAGTGAAGGCGCAGCAATTCCGTACCCTGTCGTCTTAACCATTTCCAATGCTTCAGCAAATCGATCATACTCACGTTTTGCATGAGAGAAATCCTGCATCAATTGTAGTAAATGATCTTTACCGCGGATCTCCACACCTACAACTTCCATCAGAATCTGATCATACATCTCATCTGGCGCGAATAAGTCAATTTCAGCAACACCCTGACCCATATTCATCCCGCTGAGGGCGGCCCTATCAATGAATTCATAATCCATAAACTGGGATACCACGCGATCCACATCGCGTAATCGACGTATATCCTTCACTGTATCGCGCACTGAGTTCTCGTAATTCGTACGTAACCAATGCTTCTCATTCAACACCATAACCCAGCTTGGAAGGTTCACATTCACTTCATGTACTGGAAATTCATAAAGAACTTCTCGTAACACACCTGTAACATCATCTTCAGTCATCGTAGCAGCACTCAAAGACATAACTGGAATGTCATATTTCGCAGCGAGTTCACTTCGTAATTGAAGTACTTCTTCGCTACGAGGACGTGTCGAGTTAATGACGAGGACAAATGGTTTGCCCACTTCTTTCAGTTCTGCTATGACTCTTTCCTCTGCTTCTACATAAGAACTTCTGGCAATTTCTGAGATAGATCCGTCGGTTGTCACGACTACACCCAATGTTGAATGCTCCTGAATAACCTTTCTTGTTCCGATCTCAGCCGCTTCCTGGAAAGGAATCGGTTCTTCGAACCAAGGCGTGGAGATCATACGTGGACCATTCTCATCTTCATAGCCTTTGGCACCCTCAACAGCATATCCCACACAATCTACAAGACGAACATTCACTTCCAAACCCTCAGCTACATTAATTTGTACCGCATTGTTTGGGACAAACTTGGGTTCTGTTGTCATGATTGTTTTTCCAGCAGCACTCTGTGGAAGTTCGTCTACTGCTCGAATTCGATCCGCTTCACTAGAGATGTTCGGAAGTACAATAGTTTCCATAAATCGTTTGATGAATGTTGATTTTCCTGTGCGAACCGCACCGACGACACCCAGGTATATATCACCACCTGTTCGCTCGGCAATATCCTTAAAAATATCTACCTTTTCCAAGAGAGATCCCCTCCTCATAATACTCCGAAGGAAAAATGCTTTTAAGAGCATCCGCTTCGTGTTCCATCTGAGGCCTCAACCATTGCAACGGATGAGCAGCCTTTCCATGTCGTTAGTAGTCCGCCGCCGGTCGTTTAAGAATTAGGTCAGAACGGCAAAGCGACGTTACTCGTTCGGGCATTTGGACTAGTATCATATTATGTACCTTAACAAAACAATATGACGGGTATTTTATAAACATGGACAACAATATTTACACTCACTTCTTCATCCCAATCAGTTATATGCGACGAATGTTCAAGTTATGACCGAACTTCATGACACGCACACAAAAAAAGACCCAACCAAATAACGGGTCGGGTCTGAACTTTAACGTTTCTCTCTATGGTAGAACCGCCACAGGCGCTCCATTATTCCATGTATAGGGTAAAGATTTGGCTGGTACATAGTACGAATTGTTCACAAGGTATCCTCTTAAATCCTCATCCGCCAGCGGCTTCTGTTCACTTTTATCAATTGCCTGCATGATATCATACGCATAATCAACATAGACCTGTCCACCACTATCCATCACAAAAGCCATGTCCTCGCCTGAATATACACTACTAAGCGTTATCGAAGGAACACCAACCTTTGAAAGATCTACACTATAAATATTAGGGTATATTTCTTTCGCTTTAGGTAGTTGATTGGCATGTCCTCGCTTATACTTATCCACAGCAAGTTGAACATCATTCACCTTCTGAACGGTTACCAGATCCATCACTTTAATGGTCGGATCAGTCTCTTCATTTTGAATAAGGAAATACCCGCTACCGCCCATTTCAAATGCAGTATTCGGAATTTCATCAATAAAGCCCATATTCTTCAATTTCACTAAGTCCACTCTGAATTTCTCATAGCGTGGGGTATCTTGACCAGCATTTATCATAGGCAACACAGCATTTTCTTTCTGAAAATCTTCCATGGCCATTTGAATCCGATTGACACTTTCTCGATATGAGACTTTCGTGGGGTTGTTCTCATCAGGATATAAACAACCTGTTGTTGCTAACATGAGTAGCGTGACCATCATTAATAAAGATACTATTTTGAACTTCATCAAGCCACATCATCCTTTGAGAGGTTATAACGAACACATTAGATTTATACAGCTATTACCACAGCTCATCATCGAAGTCTCTATTTCGTGCAGCTTCAAGTTGTTTACGGATAGCAGCCTTCAGACGATCTTCAGGAATATTCACCGCTACATCACTCTGTATCAAAGCTTGACAAGATAGACGAATTCCTTCATTCACCAAAGACCCTAACTTACGTTTCTCGACATCATGAATCGGAGATAGAGCATGTGAATCTGATCCACTAACTTCTACCTTACACATCAAACATCCTGCTTTACCTCCACATCGCGTTGGAATATATACTCCACAATTACGAGCAGCATTCAGTACACTTGTACCCTGTCTAACTTTAATATGTTTGCCTGCTGGTTTAAACGTTATGGTATGATCCACAGCGGTCACCTCCTATGCTCAATTACGATCATAAGCATTATATTGGAGTATACTTGGAAGCTCCAACAGTTCGGCGATATGCCGTATATGGTTGTCTTCCAACCTATTATTGTCTAATAATTGTACCAGTAGAGGTACATGATGTTCAGGTTTCTGTCTCATGACTGTAGCTATTGCTTCATATCTATCTGCGCGTTCTCTTAGCAAATTAAATAATAGCTCGTGACTAAGAGGCATCAGCTTCATTGGGATACCATCAAGTTCGATCTCAGGAGCATAAGGATGAAGCCTGCCTTCCACTTCAACCGTATACTGGGAGCCTTTCGCAGTGACTCTGAAATCACCAACCAGCTCTATCTGTGTATCATTTAATTGATAATGACTAAGAATGGATGAATACAGACCACTTTTATTTAACACTTGCTTATCTGTGGACCATTGTTCCATCCTCGTATGTAGCGTTTTCACTGAATTCATATCAGCATACAAATCAATATCCCGTGGAGGACTGAAGACTTCCACTCCCTGCAGTAGCAAGCTGCAGCTCCCCCCGACCAACCAGACTCGGCCAGTTGAATTCAAGCATCTAGCAGCCATTTGTAGTGCGTACTGCATTTCGGTTATGAGATGATGCATTGTTTGTCACTTCCCTTGTTCGAATACTACCTTCTATTTAGAGGTTGTTCAAAAAATCATCTTTTGATCACGAAGTATACCAAGAAGCTTATTCGACATCGAATATTGAATTCAGCCGGTCCTTCCGGTGCTCACGTAGGTACTGCCTACGCTCCACTCCTCATTCCCTTGCTTCATCCAATCTTCTCGGTGCTGAAAATCTGAATTTTTGAACACTTAATTTCAGAAATATGTTTTATTTCTCGCTGTAATCTGACCTGAATTTTTAACAATAGCTTGGCAACCCAATCGGTAACCTTCTTCAATTTCTTCAGGGTCAAGACGTGCATGTTCTGCCTTTGTTGGCTCCTCCAAGTGTTCAGCACCTTCTTCAATGATGCAACGACAGCGAGCACAAGTCCCACGCGTACACAGATGTTGCCAATCAACACCATGTTGAATAGCATGCTGAAGGAGGGATACACCCGGCTTCGATTCTACACTTTTAGTTATTTTTCTGCCAATAAGCTCCACAGATGATGATACCATCACTAAATTCACCAACCTAACCTTGTATGGTTATAAAGAGTTCTAAGTTAAATCAGAGAGACTACGCCACCCAGAAACCCGACAAGCATAAATCCAAAGGCAATAATAGACAACAATCCTCTAAGTATTCCCTTGGTTTTACTACGGGCAAACGTAATTAAAAAAACAGAAAGTCCCATCAATAATATTCCGATGAGAGATACCCACATTTTTGTCATTGGATCCATAGAATTTAAATCTCCATTCTCTCTAAGGTCATATTTCGTTATTATAACATGAAACTTGTCCCATTTCGCAAAAATAGGGCAGAACACCTTGTAGCCAGTGGCTTCAATAATGTCATGTCCCATATAAAAGTTGTTCCTATGATTTAGCTAGATAGAATGAGCTAAAGTATTCCGCTCTCGTCTTTAGTTCATTCTATCTAGATACCCTATTTCTTCATCATCATTTGCATTAAGCTTTCCATACTTTGGGTATTCATGCCACTTTTCTTAACGGCACTTACAATATCTTTTATCGTACTTTCACTAACAGGCACATTCGCCATGGCAGAGACTTGCTTGATCAATTGACGGAGCTGATCCTCATTCTGCATAGTCGTTGGTTTGACAGTACTTGCGAGTTTTTTAACTGCACTTTCAGTAATGTTTTTACCTGTTTTTTTGTTAATGGCATTCAGTGCATCCTTGGGTATATTCCTGCTCAAATGTTATCCCTCCTCCGGCAATATCCTCACAATATAATATGAGGATAGGCCGCAAAAGGTGAATGTAACTTGAACTTAGGTATGCCATTGCTCCCAAGTATCCAAGCGCATATTCTCCATTTCAGTCTTTGGATCGCGTCCCATAAGAGTCTCAACCGCAGTACGGGTGTCTCGTTCTTTGAACAGTACGTGATAGATCTGATCGGTAATAGGCATCTGTACACCATGCTTAATCGAAAGCTTGTGAGCAGCTTGCGTAGTTCGAATCCCCTCTACAACCATACCCATAGACTCTAGAACGTCATTCAGCTTCGTTCCTTTACCGATTAATGAACCTGCTCGCCAATTACGGCTGTGCTGGCTCGTAGCGGTTACAACAAGGTCACCTATGCCAGCTAATCCAGAGAATGTTAGCGGATTGGCTCCGAGTTCTACACCTATACGCGAGATTTCAGCAAGGCCTCTTGTTAATAGAGCAGCCTTCGCATTGTCCCCAAATCCTAACCCATCCGACATCCCAGCCCCAAGAGCGATAATATTTTTTAGCGCGCCAGAAAGCTCTACACCAACCATATCCCGATTCGTGTATACGCGGAAATAGGAATTCATGAATAGTTCCTGAGCAGCTTCGGCTTTTTCTTTATTAAGTGAGGCTACCACCACAGTCGTAGGACAGTGACGAATGACTTCCTCTGCATGGCTTGGGCCAGATAATACAACGATGTCGCCTTCATCACAACCTAGTTCTTCAGAGATGACTGAAGACATCCGGTGCAGAGTCTCTGTCTCAAATCCTTTGGTAGCATGAATACATATCATATCATTCTTCCAATACTTTTTAAGTTCACGAGAGACTTCCCTCATGGCAGAAGAAGGTGCGACGATGACTACTGCGCTTGAATTCTCAACAGCATCTTTCATGCTAGATGTAGCTATGATATTCGATGCTAACGTAATACCTGGTAGATAACGACTGTTCGTATGCAACTCATTGATTTCATTAACCTGTTCCAAGTTACGGCTCCATAATGAAACATCTAGGTTATTAGCCGCGAGTACACTAGCAAGTGCAGTCCCCCAGCTTCCTGCGACAAGTACGGAAACTTTGTTAGACAACGCGTTTTCCTCCTTTGCTGGATCCCCCTGAACCAATTTTATTCTCTCGGTGTTGAACCATTTTCACGATATTCGTTCTATGCCGAAAGAAGACAAATACAGCGATGATAAGACTACTCCAAAAAGTAGGCCAAGGATAGCCACCCAACAGTAACATCACCGCAGGGGTTAGTGCTACGAAAATCAAAGAACCTAACGAAACATATCTAGTTTTCACAATGGACAATATTGCTATTATTCCAGCGATTAGAGCAGGTAAGAAACTTAAAGTAACCACGACACCTATCGTTGTCGCAACGCCCTTACCTCCACGAAAATGAAAATAAAGTGGCCAGTTATGACCGATGATAGCAGCGATCCCACAAAGGGCTGGAATCCATGCTGCGTCTCCACCAAGCCATTTGCCAAGCCATACTGCAATGATCCCTTTTAGTACGTCTAAACAAAGTACAACGATTGCTGGTCCTTTGCCCAATATCCGTAATGTATTGGTTGCCCCTGCATTCCCACTACCATGTTGACGAATATCAATCCCCTTCAGCATCTTAGCCAAAAGTACACTAAAACTAATGGAACCTAGTAAGTAACTCATGATGAGTGAAATCATTTGCATTAACAAACCGTCATCACCTAGCTTTCATCTGACTTACGGCGGGTGAATATTCTTATCGGCGTTCCTTCAAAATTAAATGCACCGCGGATCTTATTCTCCAAATACCTTTCATAAGAGAAATGCATCAAATCAGGATCATTCGCAAAAATAACGAAGGTTGGTGGTTTCGTTGCAACTTGTGTTGCATAATTGATCCGTAGTCTACGTCCCTTATCTGTCGGAGGAGCATTTGAAACCACTGCATCCGATACCACATCATTCAACACATGTGTTGGCACACGTAAAGAGTGTTGTTGAGCTACATGCTGAACAACAGGTAGTAATTTTTGAAGACGCTGTTTAGTTTTTGCCGAAAGAAAGACGATTGGCGCATAAGTCATAAACAAGAAGTGATCTCTAATCTTCGTTTCGAAATTCTTCATGGTTTTATCGTCTTTTTCAACAACATCCCATTTATTTACGACAAAAACCGAAGCTTTTCCTGCTTCATATGCATAACCAGCGATATGTTTATCCTGCTCGATTATACCCTCTTCAATATTCAGAACCATAAGGACCACGTCAGCTCTTTCAATCGCTTTCATGGCTCTCATCACGCTATATTTTTCAGTGTTCTCATATACTTTTCCACGTTTACGCATACCTGCAGTGTCGATGATAACATAACGTTGTCCCTCGCGCTCAAATGGGGTATCAATCGCATCACGAGTCGTCCCTGGAACGTCACTAACAATAACTCGTTCTTCACCTAAAATAGCGTTAACTAACGATGATTTACCCACGTTCGGACGTCCGATTAAGGCTACCTTAATGACGTCGTCATCGTATTCTTCTTCTACAAGCTCAGGTAGATTGTTGACGACAGCGTCAAGTAAATCACCAATACCCGTTCCATGACTTCCTGAGATACCGATAGGGTCACCGAATCCAAGACTGTAGAATTCATACGTATCTTCGATTTTTTTGAGATTATCCACTTTATTTATAGCTAGTACGATTGGTTTACCTGAACGGAACAACATTTGAGCAACTTCCTCATCCGCTAATGTAATACCCGATTTCGCATCACACATAAACACGATAACATCTGCTTCTTCTATCGCAAGTTCAGCTTGCATACGGATCGATTTCATCATAAGATCGTCACCGTCTATTTCGATCCCTCCAGTGTCAATAACACTGAAACTTTTACCATTCCAATCTGATATACCATATATCCGATCACGTGTAATCCCTGGCTTGTCTTCTACAATTGCCAAACGATCGCCAATTAACCGGTTAAATATCGTTGATTTACCCACATTAGGTCTACCTACGATCGCAACTACGGGTCTTGCCATAAAGCACTCCTCCTGTCAATTCTTACGAATATCATCATAGCAAAAAACAACTGTTTTGGCTAACGATTTACTAACTCTTAAATTTCTTGATTTTATATGTCATAGGTTAGAGGATTGTGATCTATTACCTATTATTATGTGCATTCATAAAAAAAATATCGGCGAACCCCACGGGAGGGTTCGCCGATTTCATGGAGCATCAGATCACGATCATTTAAATTTATCGAGCTTGTCGCCGAATAGATCACCTAGTGTAAAACTTAGACCCTCATTAGAAAGTGATACGTTAGGGTTGTTGAATTCCACTTTAGGCTCTCTAGAATTTCTAGGCGCTCTTGGTTTATCAGATCTTTGTTCTTGAGCTGGAGCTTCTTCTGTTTCTTTAATACTTAAGCTAACACGTTTCTCAACTGGATTCATTTCCAGAATTTTAACTTGTACTTGTTGGCCTTCTTGCAATACTTCCTGTGGTGTAGCAATATGATTGTGTGAAATTTGGGAAATATGAACCAAACCTTCCACGCCTGGAACAAGCTCTACGAATGCTCCAAATGCTACAAGACGTTTAACTTCACCAGTTACTACGTCACCAGTATTGAACTGACTTGCTGCTGCTTCCCAAGGTCCTGGTTGTGCAGCTTTAATGCTAAGGCTGATTTTACCTTTTTCGGAATCAACTTTTAGCACTTTAACTTTAACTTGCTCACCTTCAGAAACGACATCAGAAGGTTTCTCAACACGGCTCCATGCGATCTCAGATACGTGTACAAGACCATCTACACCACCGATATCAACAAATGCTCCGAATTGAGTAAGGCGTTGAACTGTACCTTCAATCACTTGACCTTCTTTAAGGTTACCCATGATTTCAAGTTTCTTCGCTTCAAACTCACCATCAAGAACATCTTTAGCTGACAAGATCACTTTATTGTTCTCACGATCAAGTTCTTTCACTTTCACGCGCAATGTACGACCTTTGTATTCGCTGAAATCTTCAACGAAGTGGCGTTCAACCATAGAAGCAGGGATAAATCCACGTACGCCTACATCTGCTACTAGACCACCCTTAACGACATCAGAAACGATAACTTCAACGATTTCTTGGCTTTCAAAATTCTTCACCAAGACATCCCAAGCTTTCTCGATTTCTTCTGCACCACTTTTCAATATGGCTTGTTCCAATTCCTCTTGGTTTAATTCTTCTACTACTTCTTCATTCTTAATTTCTTCCGACATAACAATAGCCTCCTCAATTCAAAACCCCATTTATTTAAACCTGCTAAAGCAGTGTTCAAAACACATTATGCTGTAGTATCTTCCCATAAAGGAATCCCCTTCATGCATCGATCCTAATCCAATGAAGGCTTACCTGTCTTTTGCATTTCATAAATACGAGACATAATTCGTTCTGTAACCGCTTCAAGTTGGTCACCTGAACCTTCTCCCATAAACTCAGTTAGGTCTACAGGGGCACCATATATAACTTTCATTTTACGAAAAAGCTTATATTCACCAATGATAGCGGCAGGAATAACCGTTGCTTTTGAGCGAAGTGCGAAACTTGCAGCTCCTTTTTTGGCAACACCCGATGTAGAATTACGAGTTCCCTCTGGAAAAATCCCCATCAGTTCACCATCTCGTAAGATGTTTATGGACATACGAATCGACTCTTTACTGACTCCGCCACGTTTAACAGGAAAAGCACCTAATTGTCGAAGTAACCAGCCAAACACCGGAATGTCAAACAATTCCGCCTTAGCCATATATTTCACTTGTCGCTTCAACTTAATCCCTACCGTAATAGGGTCCATCACACTGATATGGTTCGCGCAGAGTAACACGCCACCTTCAGTAGGAACATGATCCTTACCTACGGTCTCCAAACGATAAAGAACTGAAAATATGAGACGTAATAATCCTCTGCAAAAAACATAAATCATTGAATTTTCTCTCCATCCCTCTGACTTCTGCAAAATGAAACAATAGCGGTCACTACTTGCTGAATATTCATATTCGTAGTATCGAGAATAGTAGCATCCTCTGCACAACGAAGTGGAGAAATCTCCCTTTGTTCATCCAGAGCATCTCGCTTCGCAATATCCTTCTCAAGTTGTTCCAGTGACATATCATCAGCATCACTCAGTTCACTAAATCGACGGAGTGCTCGCTCCTTAACGCTAGCTGTTAAGAAAACCTTAACCTCTGCATCAGGAAGCACTGTAGTACCGATATCTCGTCCATCCATCACGACGCCTTTACGCAAAGCCATTTGCCGCTGTAAATGTACTAAATGAGTACGCAGCCCCTCGATTTGCGCATATCGGGACACCATACTGTTTACTTGCGTAGAACGGATGTACGGCGTAACATCTTCACCATCCACATAGACCTTTTGACCATCAGATCCTGGTCTTAATTCAAGAACCATGTTAAGTGTGTGTTGAAGCACCTCGTCTTGTAACTCCGGTCCTACTCCAAGTTTCGTCATAAACCATGTGACGGCTCGATACATAGAACCCGTGTCGACATAGATATATGACAATTCGTTTGCTACTAAGCGTGCAACTGTACTCTTTCCTGCCCCAGCAGGACCATCAATTGCAATGTTAATTCTGTCGTTAAATTCTGTCTCTTGCCTAACCAATGGGGTATTCCTCCCATAACATCAACTCAAGAAAAAAGCAGGCATTGCCTGCGACGTAAGAATTATACCACACATAAGATATTCTTGCAAAAAGAACTGTCTATTTTCCATTACCAATCCTTTACATTCCGTTCAACCATAGGTATGCCATCCGTTCTATACACAAAAGACAAGTAAATTCGTAATTGCGGAATATGCAGGCAGATCTGAAAACAAACCAACATACATAATAACATCCAGAACAGAAGTTTGATACCTTTAGTACATCCTCGAAAGAAATCCTCAAAAAGCTTAACGTAGCAATCTATGTTTTCTTTATCCTCTTTCATTCTCTAATCTCCCGGAATTTTTCCGTTAGTGTACCTTATTTAGAGAAGTTGCATTCATACTCACTCCAAAATTATCGATCGCGGAAATCAAATTGTCTCTCAAAGCAATACCGAATCAATTTCTGCCGTTCCACATCTGATATTTTCATGAATTTAAGCATAGCAATGCTACGATGGTGTTCGTGGTCTTGAATACGTACAATTTCTGCATTCAGTGGAACATGCTCCACAGATCCGTTCTTATAATTGACAAGAACCCAACAAGATAACGAATCGCCTTCTTTAAGATTATATTTAGATTCTGAATAAAATGACATTCCGCCCCCACTGATATCTACACTTGTGGTAATGAATCGCGTCATATCTTTCGTTTTCACAGCAATCTCTACCTCTGCATTCACACGTAAGAACGTTCGCCGTTGAATTTTTGAAATGCTATCTGCTTCCGGCTTGCGAATTCTAAACATTCGAATGATGTCTTCCTTAAACCCTAAAACATATGTATTGAAATAATGTTTAACTCCGTGCTCATTTACATAATATACAGATAACTCATCACCTACATTCATTCTCTTCAATCGCCCTGTAGACTCCTGTATTGGAATCTCTATCAAGATAGACTGTTCTTCAAAATCTGAGATTCTAGATTTGTATTCAATGTTCGCTTCTATCTCGTTAGCTGAGTCAATATTGATAAATAATAGTTCATTTATTTTTGGATACAAGCTGTTCACCGCCATCATAGTAGTATCATCTACTTGTAATTATATCATGCCTATCGTTTTGTGAAAGTGCATTCACGAAAAAAATGGCATTCGAGTGTTTCAACATCTCGAATGCCATTTTTCAGTTCAACATTATTTAGATTTAATGGGTGTTTTTATCTCTTCTACGGTTACTTCAGAGCCATCTTCAGCACTAATGTAGATTCGATAATTAGCTCCATTTACCTTACCTCCGAACTCATAGCACAACACTTCGTTCGAGAGTTCATTTTCGATTAGAGCCTTACGACTATAGTCCTCTTTAAAGGTTTGATTCAGTTTTTTTCTAGCTTCATTCAGGCTAAGCTTCGCTTTTGGTATCGGTCTTTGAGCATGATGTTCATATACGAAATCACTAGCTTGAAATCCAGTAACCTCTCCATTATCAAGACCTACACGGATCGTCATTTTCTCTGGGTAAATGAGAACGTCGTCTTGTTTACGAACATACGTGAAATTTCCCATATTCCCATACTCATCAGCCATGACCGGAGTCATGTTACTATATCCTTTGTGTTCAAGGAATTTATCAACTTTTTCTCTGGAGCGTTCCATATCCACTTTTTTATCCCCTATGGTCCGTTCGTCCGTGTAGGAGATTAATATTCCTCCTTTTTGAGTGAAATCCATAGCAATAGCGGCAGAATCTTTGTTTTTCTTCACTTTAGCAGTAAAGGACGCCCACTCTGTTCCTTTCCCGTTCTCGGTAATTTGGACTTCTGGATTTGATCCTAAATCAGCAAATTTAATCGATTTTCGATGAATATCTTCTTGAGTTACGGGTACGCCATCTAATTTCTTCACCGCGCGTTTGTCCTTCATCGATGCTACAGAAGGACCCCAATCAAGATCTGGATATTCTCCCACAGTTTTATCTACTGTCCTAAATCCGTCAATAATACTATTCTCACCCGTGGATTGATTGGCTAACGCGGTTTCTACATCCATCCAACGTAGCCGACTATCAATAACTTTGTTTTGCACACCTTGCAAATCCTTAGCAATTTGACCTGAATCTCTATACAACACCTGCAACGTCTTAAATTCCTTATCGCTCAATGGTTCTTTATCTAGATCGCGTATCGAGGTCTGATATGCTAATTTAGATATTTTAGATAAAAACTCTTCTGTTTTGTTAAATGGTAACATCGTGAGTGGCAATTGGTTTATTTCATTCTGTGCTTCACTTGTCATACGCCATACATTAACTAATCCTTTGCGATGCATTGAACGTGAAGTCGAGTTTACGGCTAATGTATTTCCAATTTCAGCATGAAGTTTATCCATATGAAAAGATAAATCATGAAACGCACGTTGATATTGGTTCTCTGCTTTGATGAGGATAGCATTCTTCTCATGATTCTCTTGATACCCCCACACTAGAGCCCCAATCAACAATATCGTCATGACTGGAAATAGTACAGCACTTAACCTTTTATACATATGCTTCAAGTCTCCTTTCTTGTAATCCTTGCCGTTAGTGTGACAAGAAGGAAGACGTCTTATGCATGAGCTACTCTTTCTTTTAAAACTTATTGTCAATCTAAGTCCAACAGAGCCTCACAATCTGTCCTATCAAGCATAAACGGCTGTGCCGTCTTTGGCAGCATAGCGACGTTTACGTTGAAATATAAGGGTTAGAATAAGAGTAAATCATATACTTTCTTAATATTTCAGAAATAATGCTCTTCAATTTCAAAGTGCTGTTGGTTATCACACAGACATTGTTTAAAGCCTGTTTCAATTTTCCCCTGTTCTTTTTTGCCACTTAATATAAAACGTTCGCCACATTCTTGACATATAATTTTAACTTTTACACGCAAAAAAAAGACACCTCCATCTTTGAATGACGTGTAGCTCTATATATTGAACTAAAGTTTACGCTCACAAGTTCATTGATTTTATAAGAAAATCATGAATTTAAGGGTTCGTCTTTAGTTCAATCTATATATCTATCGTCATTTCATTAATCAAGTGTGTCCAACATGTTTACGTATTAACCTCTTCTTCCCGTTTCAGAAAACGAAAAGGAGAACGACTATTTGCCCTTGTTACTTTGCCCATTCCTCCGTACCATAATATAGTCATGAGTGGGATCATAAGCAATAGCCAGTAATCAGTTACGGTTGTTAATATAAGATCATATGTTCCATGAAATAATAATGGAATCAAAAGTGAATACACGAGAAATCGCTTGGTTCGAACCCCTTTAGAAAAGCGAGCACGTCCAAAATAATAGCCCATAATAACCCCGAATAAGGCATGACCCGAAACAGGAAGTAGAGCTCTTATGAACATGGTCCCAATTGATGCGTGACTGTACCATGCGTACATGACATTCTCTACGGTTGCAAAGCCAAGAGAAACGGTGACAGCATATACAATACCATCATAAGGTTCATCGAACTCCACATGGTTATAAATGATGTAATAGAGGACAATCCACTTCAACAATTCCTCAACACCAGCTGAGATAAAAAATGATTGTACAAAAGGTGAATCACCCAGCCCCAATGTCAGCCCTCTCTGTATAATCATAACAGGGATGACGATCAACAATCCAAGTAGAAATATTCGTAAAACCATATGAATAGGTTCTGCATCATATTTGTCTTTTAGATAAAAAAACGTCAATAAAGCAATTCCCGGCGCCACTGCAGACGCAATTACTGAAAATAGTAGCACCGTTTACTCCTCCGTCTCCAAATACAAATGATGTGCCGTTATTGCTGTCGAGAGAAATAATGACAAATGACTTGAATTGCGTCTACTGGGATAATGATTTTTCCATACTCTTCAAGTACAGCTTCAGTCGTTGAGATAGATTCTCCAAATTCCGCTAAAACAGCAATCAATGATGGATGTTTCGATTCGTCTAAATCTTCTGGATCCAAATACAAAATCCATTTATCTTTATAGTTATACAGCTTTCCAGCCTCTGTAATATTTCCTCGAAGTACATGAGCCGCTTCTATTAGCACCTCAAAATCATTAAAGGCATATACAATGGAATCACTTTGTTCAAGCGTGACTTCCATCTCATAAACTTCCTCTGGAATTTCATCTTCGCCCATACTGGCGTATTGATGTTGATCGTATTTCCCTCTTGTCACGATGACGACCATACCTTGAGCAGGTAAGGCAAACACTTCGACAGCCAAAGGTCCTGTTGCATCGAATCCAACTTCATTATAGGCTTGATCCATCATGTCAGTGAACAGGTCATGCACCTTTGGTATTTCTTGCCACATGTCTTCCTTTTGGATGCCACGCTCGCTTAAATCATCAAACGTAAGGAAAATCCGTATCTTATCTGGACTTAAACGTTCTATTTTCATGACAGGATCCTCCTTTGCAAGCAATGAGATATTACAAGTTATGATGTCTCATTTTAAATGTGCTAAAAATGGTTCTTATGTAAGTATCGTATCATTTTCTATTCATAAATGCACGTAATAATAAAGACAAAAAAAGAATCATTCAATCAGACAAACTTGCCTGATCAATGATTCTAAGGTAGGCATTTGAGTTTACAAACCAGGTATAACCGTATTTGTTTCTTTCAGAATCATATCCACTTCATATTTGACATCTGGATTTTGTTTAATGAAATCCTTTACCATCTTCATACTTGATTCCTTCGAATGGGTCTGTGTCTGAGAACCGGAAGTTGCAGGTGATTCATGTGTCGAATTGTGTGTGGAGCTACTCGTGGGACTTATATTATCCCCAACAAGGTTCATTCCGAGTGTTGCGAAATCCATCATTTTACCTTTAGCTATGTCTGCGATCTGACCTACAGAACCATTTTGGCTGTTTTTGGACATCATATTGGTAGCTGCTGCGCCAATAACGATTCCGGTTAAAAGTGACGAAATATTCACATGTAAAACCTCCTTATGTGATAGAATCATCGCTAGTATTTGCATTAATTTAAGGACTCATACGGTTAATTACAGGAAAGTGAGATGGAATGATGACAAAACAAACAACAGTACTATTCCTGATTTGCGCTTTTTTGCTTAGTTCCTGCGGAAATTCGACAACAGGGAGCTCCAATTCTTCTGTGACCACAAATCAATTACAGCAATCTAAAGAAGAAATCATCGATCCAAATACCGAGGTAAGTAATCCAACCAACGTGCCAACGAAAGAACCGGTAGTAACAGAACAAGACCCAGCAACGACTAAACCTGAGACGGCTGAAGAGGCTACAATTGAATTGAAATACCACATGAACAAAAATTATGACATTATTCCTAATGATGAAGGAACACCTAAAAAGGTCGTTCTGCTTACCTTCGACGATGGACCTAAAGAAGCAGATATGATCAATCGCATGATCGACACGTTAGACAAGCATCATGCGAAAGCGATTTTCTTCGTCAATGGCTACAAAGTAAAAGAAAATCCGGATCTCCTCAAGCTCATACATGATCGCGAGCAAATCATTGGCAATCATAGTTGGGATCATATCGTATTGAAGTCGAAGTCAGAAACAGAAGTAAAAAAACAAATTGAAGACGTTCAAAAGGCAGTTAAAGATATTACCGGACAAGCACCTGTATTCTTTCGTCCGCCTCATGGTGCAGGTGGTGATGTAGGTAAGAAAGTTGCCAAAGACAATGGCATGTTATATATGACTTGGTCAAATGGATCATTGGACTGGGAAATGAAAGCATCCGATGCCAATAAAACGACAGCTCTCATTAAGAACGTGACGGATCAACTTCATTCGGGAAGCAACATTCTTATGCACGAATTACCTTGGACAGTTGAAGCTTTGGAAGCTTTATTAACCGAACTTGAAGGCAGAGGTTATACTTTCGTAGATCCACGAAGTATTGAGTTGGAGATGAGGTAGGAGTGGCTCCTCACCATAATTAGTTGAATAAAAAAATTCTGTAGGATGCCGCTACGATGATGGATTGTCCTTCCGCCCGCTATTCCAATCTGATTTCTTGATTATATACCACTAAAGCGGTGGAAATCAGATTGCAAATGCGTACGCTAGCGCTTCTTCAGGACAATTCCGTCATCTTCGCTACTTCGAAGATAAACGAAATATTTTTCTAAGATACTGATTATGATGTGGAACCATAATGGGCAGTAAAATAAAAGGAATTACCCCACAAAGGCTCTGTCAATACACCTTTGTAGGGTAATTCCTTTTTTAAGTGATGGTTATATCATCCTTTATCCATTCACCTTGCTCGCTCGTAACGTAATAAGATGCATTTCTGCAGGACAACGTAATCTCAGCGGAAGATGCCGATATCCAAATCCTCGACTGACAAGCATTGTAGCCGTTTTCACTAATGCATGCGGCTGTTTCCATTGAAACAAACCACATGCGATATTGTGATATTCCTTATCTAATTGAATAAGTCCAAAGAACGGAAGGTCGATCTGACCTCCATGCGTATGCCCAGCTAGGGTAAGGTCTGCGGGTTTAATGGAATATCGATTAATCCAAGCCGGATCATGAACCAATACAATGCGACACATCTCCATTTCACTTGACGGAAGCTTCGGTAACATCGGGTACGAACGTTTGCGATATGGAGGGTAATCCATTCCCGTCAACCACACATGATCTCCATTTTTGTTCAATCTAACATTACTGTTCATTAACAATTCAACATCAGATTGTTCAAGAATGTTATCTAGAGATACCGTCTTAGCTTCGTAGTCATGATTCCCATGCACTGCAAACACAGGGGCTATATTCTTTAGAATCCTCATATTTCTCTCTACACGGCTAAACGGAACATTCTTCTCCATAATATCTCCGGCAAGAAACACCCAGTCCACCTGTCCTTTTAGAGACATTAATAAATGTTTAGGTAACTTCCTCCGATGAATATCAGTGATCAATAGAATACGACTTCCATCAAAAGAGATAGGAAGTCTATCCAGTTCAATTTCTATCGGACTCACTTTATTACGTAATGCCTCATGGATCATCTTACCTATTAGAGAAATTCCTGCTACAGCAACACAGCCTGAAGCCAAGATCACCGCAGTCATCACCAAATCTCCTTCAATGGCGGTGCACCGATTAGCCCCCACCACACTAATGCCACAGTCAGAATTACGAATAGAGAGATTAATGTATTCAGAAAAATTTTGCTAACTTTAATATTATAGCTTGAATAAGTATCCGTGCGGGAAGGGACTAGTTCGCTCCCGCTATCCGTTTCATTGTCAGATATACTCGATCTTCTTAAGGGCTCGTTCTTACCAGAAAGTTCTTTCTGTTCATATGTTTTTGAAGCCTTATCTATTCTTAATCCTCTACGTAAAGGCTTCTTCTCCTTAAGCCGACGCTTCTTCTGAGATTCTACCCTGCTTAATCCACTACTCATGTTTCCCTCCGAAATCGAATCACTAATCCAGATATCAAATCTATAACGAAATGGCAGACAATTGGAGCCCATAACGATCCCGTTTGGATGTAAATAAACCCCAGTCCGTAACTACTGAGAAAAACCCATCCCGTAGGAATCCAATGTTTCAAATAGCGAATATGAATTAGTGCAAATATAATACTTGTCCAATAAGGACCTATAGCATACTGAATTGCTCCGCGAAATAATAACTCTTCACAAATAGCTACCAAAGCAGCTATACAAACGATGTGCCATACTGGACGATCACTAAATAACATGTGATTTATTCCACCGTCATCCATGACATCTTCTGGCATAATTCTGGATACAAGGAAGTCAATAATAAGCATGACTCCAGCCAATCCAAGACCCCATGCCACAAAATTGACATTTTGATGTAAAGAAAAGAGTTCGATTGGACTTCTCTTCTGAAAATAAATCCATAATATGCCGATAAGTACAGTAAGACCTTGTGTAAAATATAAATTGATTAGAAGTAGCCGAGGCGTTAATTGGTCTGCAGACACTTGTTTAAGTCTTAATTTCGGAACTTTAAATTTAATTTTTTTCATTAAGTGTCCTGCCTGTTCTTAATTTAGTTTTAATTGAAATTTGAAGGAGATATTAATTATGAAAAAAGGTAACTCTCGCGTTGAATTGTATTTCAGCCTAACTTTAGTATCCGTCCTCATCTTAACGGCTGCTGCCTTCTTTTCAGGTGTCAAAGTAGGTGCAAACAAGATAGAAGCCAAGTATAGTTACTTGAAGATTACACCTGCTGAACCTGAATTCAACGATTCTTATCAGCAACAAGATTTGGTTACTTTCTATCATACCGTATTTTTACCTTATCGAGAATTCAAATCAGCTTGGGTTGCTAAGACAGACACAATCAATCGAACCGAAGATCCTGCACAAGTCAAAAAGATACTCAAACAACTGCGGATTCTTGCCGATGAGAAGTATAACGCAATTACGAATACAACCATGTATTCCACATCACCATTGCTACAGGAGTCCCAGACAGAATTCCTGAAGAGTATTCGTCTGTTTCGTGAAGCAGCAGATAACATCTCTTCGTCTTCGATTTCTAATAGCGGTGAGAAATTAATGAAAGAATTTCAACAAAATGATTTATACAAGAAAGGAATTAATTATGGCCTTATAGCTCAAAAAAAATATTACAATTCAATGCTAAAATGGAATGCTAAAGTAGACCCATCTTTAACCCTAAAATATGATTTCACAAAAGATATTACTTTCACAACATGGAAAAAATATTCATTAATTGTTAAAAATTCTGCTGTATCCTCATTTTTGACAAAAGATTCAATCTATGGTGCATACGACCCGCAAGATATGACAGCAAGAATTGACAATCTGATCAACTCAGGCAAGACCAAATCTATGAATCTCCATTCCGTAAAAGCAGTTATTAATCTATTGAACACTACCGATGCTGTAAAAGAGAATGACTTCAAAAAGTGGAAAAGCAAATATTACGGTAACGAACTTCTCCCTCAGTTACCCTTCTTTTATGAATAAAACATTTGGTTCTCAGGTCCTCTACAGTATAAGAATCATAGCGAATTATAAGAGGAAATTCAAGTTCACCACTATTGTCGTTAAGAATTAATGCATCATCCTATTGACATCTCTTGCGCGACCATGATACATTATGAAAAAATTAAGTACGAATAAGTCGATGATGGAAAAAAGACAGATCAATAGTCTTCAGAGAGTCGGTGGCTGGTGTAAACCGATGGCGAGAATTTGTCTTAGCATTCCTGAGAAATTGCATTGAAGTTAAGTAGGTGCAATCGGATAATCTCCGTTATAAGATATGGTCATTACGATGACCATTTGAGGCTGCTGATATGATGCAGTGAATTAGGGTGGTACCACGAAACAACTTTCGTCCCTTACTACGCAAGTAGTATGAGGATTGAGAGTTTTTTTTGTTACGCTTTCACCATCATATCTTTAAAGTGGCCACTTTGTTACATTCATCGCCTCTGTTGCGACAACGCGTTAATTCAGCGAAAATGGTTTTTCGGTCATGTGTCTACCTAAAGATACGTACCTACAATATAAAAGTTATAGATTATTAAGGAGGAAAGAAACCATGTTTAAAGTGTTGGTATCGGATCCAATTAGTGATTTAGGAATTCAGAAATTAATGGACGCAGAAGATGTAACCGTTGTGAAGCAAACCGGGCTTAGTGAAGATGAATTAGTAGCGATCATCGGTGAGTATGATGCCTTGCTAGTTCGTAGCCAGACTCGTGTAACAGAACGTATTTTGACTGCTGGAACGAATTTGAAAGCTGTGGGACGTGCAGGGGTTGGTGTTGATAATATCGATTTGGAAGCTGCAACGAAACGTGGAGTCGTAGTCATAAATGCTCCTGATGGAAATACCATCACAACTTGTGAGCACACATTCGCAATGTTGATGGCACTTGCTCGTCATATTCCACAGGCTTATGCTAAGACTATTGCTGGAACATGGGATCGTAAGACTTTCCTTGGCGTAGAACTTAACAACAAAACATTGGGCGTACTCGGTATGGGACGTATCGGTAGTGAAGTTGCTAAACGCGCTAAAGCTTTTGGAATGAATATCCTTGCATATGATCCATTCTTGACACAAGAACGTGCAGAGAAAATGGAAGTGACCTTAGCTTCTGTCAACGATATTATTCTTAATGCAGATTTCATGACTGTACACACACCTTTAACTCCTGAAACTCGTAATATGATTTCACGTCCACAATTCGAAGTGATGAAAAAAGGAATGCGTATCATCAACTGTGCCCGTGGCGGTGTTATTGATGAATTGGCATTAGTGGAAGCTATTGATCAAGGTATTGTTGCAGGTGCAGCCTTTGACGTATTTGAGCATGAACCACCACAAAGTGATCATCCTTTCTTAAATCATCCTCTAATTATTGTTACACCTCACTTGGGTGCATCGACAATCGAAGCCCAAGAGAATGTTGCCATTGATGTATCTGAGGAAGTATTGCACATTCTACGTAATGAGCCTTTCAAGAATGCGGTAAACATTCCACCAGTTGCACCAACTGTTATGAAGAAACTTCAACCTTACTTCTCTCTTGGTGAGAAATTAGGAAGCTTTGCAGCACAAATCACAACAAAAGCTGTAAGCGAAATTCATATCGACTATGCAGGAGATCTCTCTGATGTAGATACATTACCTCTAACACGTTATATCGTAAAGGGTGTTCTTTCCTATCATCTAGGTAACGATGTGAATATTGTTAACTGTATGCATCTAGCTAAATCCCGCGACGTTAACATTGTCGTATCTAAAGCACCTAGAACGAAAGGTTTCACTAATCTCATTTCAGTTACCCTCAAAACGCAAAGCGATCAAGATCGCCTTGTAGCAGGTACACTACTTCAAGGTTATGGTGAACGCATCGTATTGCTTGATAAATTCCCAGTTGATATCGCTCCTGAAGGACATCAAATATTGATCTCTCACAACGATAAACCAGGTATCATTGGACTCGTAGGTACCCTTATCGGTAAGATTGATGTCAATATCGCTTCCATGCAGGTTGGGCGTACGCTTGTTGGTGGATCTGCCCTTATGATATTAACAGTTGATAAAGCTGTACCAAAAGATGTATTAGTTCAACTTGTAGCACTTCAAGAAATTAATACAGCTCAAGAAATTATTCTTAATTAATTACAACTCTACAAATATCACAAAACCGTCGATCCTCGATCGACGGTTTTGTTGATATCACTATCTGCCCATAACTTATGAATCGAATTGATGTTGTTCCCAACCCATTGTCCGCCTTACCGCATCCTGCCACACATGATATAATTTCTCTTTTTTCACTTCATCCATTAAGGGCTGGAACATTCTTTGCGCAGGATTAAATTGTTTCAGTTGATCTTTACTCCATACCTCACTGATTAAACCTGCCAACAATGCAGCTCCAAGTGCCGTTGTTTCTTCATTCTCTGTTCGCGTCACTACTGCCCCAAGGATATCTGCTTGGAATTGCATTAACAGATCGTTAGAGACAGCCCCACCGTCCACACGAAGCTCTCGCAGAGGCATCCCTGCATCTTTCTCCATCGCATTAATAACATCCCTTGATTGATAAGCTAACGACTCTAACGTTGCCCGTACAATATGATTAGATGTCGTACCTCGAGTGAGGCCAAATATAGCACCACGAGCATACATATCCCAATAAGGTGCTCCTAACCCCGTGAATGCAGGAACAACTACGACACCATCGCTTGTAGGTACTTGACTAGCCATCCATTCTGACTGGGCTGGTTCATCAATCCATCCTAGACCTTCTTCTAGCCATTGTACAGCTGCCCCAGCAACAAACACACTACCTTCAAGAGCATAATACATTTCATCTGCCATACCCCATGCTACCGTGGTGAGTAAACCATGTGAGGAGGTAACCCGTTCACATCCTGTATTCATCAGAATGAAACAGCCTGTACCATAGGTGTTTTTGGCACTTCCTGCCTCAAGGCAGGTGTGACCAAAAAGGGCAGCTTGCTGATCACCGAGTACCGAATGTATAGGAACAGCGACGCCATTTAGCCATTTAGGGTCAGTCATCCCGTAGTAATGGCCCGACATACATATCGAAGGAAGAATACACCGTGGAATTTGTAATTCACTTAACAGTTCCTCATCCCAGCTTCTTGTATTTAGATTGAATAACATCGTTCTTGAAGCATTCGTGACATCCGTTGCATGCACTTGTCCACTTGTAAGCTTCCATATCAACCATGTATCCATAGTACCTGCGAGCAGCTCACCTTTGTTCGCCTTCTCCCTCGCACCCTCAACGTGGTCTAGAATCCAAGCTATTTTGGTTGCTGAGAAATAAGCATCAATGAGAAGTCCTGTTGTATCCGTTACTAACTTCGCAAGTCCCCGCTCTTTCAACTCCTCACAAAGCGGTGCCGTACGCCGATCCTGCCATACGATCGCCGGATGAATAGGCTTGCCGCTTGTACGGTCCCAGACGAGTACAGTCTCTCTTTGGTTAGTAATACCAATAGAACATATATCCTCTGGATTAATTTGGCCATTACTCAATGCTTCATTGACTGCAGCGAGTTGTGATTCCCAGATTTCCTCTCCATCGTGTTCTACCCAACCTGGTTCTGGATAACTTTGTCTAATTATCTTTTGACCCTGCGCTACCGGTCGCGCCTGATTATCAAATACAATGGCCCTAGAACTTGTAGTTCCTTGATCAAGAGCTAATATATATTGGTTACTCATACTTACAAGCCTCCTTAACTTCCTATGGGACATCCTAAGGAGTATCCATATGAATGATTTCTATTTCTATTTTTATTTGTTCCACGATGAACAAGATTAATCTTTCTTCTTCTACAAAAAACACCTCCAAAAGAGGTGTTTATTAATCTTATTTCATTATTTGCGGTATTCGACAGGAAGTTTTATAGTAAAAATAGTACCCTTCCCCAACTCACTTGACACTTTAACACTACCATGATGTGCTTCAACAATGCTTGTAACGATGGCAAGCCCAAGTCCAGTACCTGCAGATTCCCCACGAACACGAGCCTTATCGGCCTTATAGAAACGTTCAAAAATAAAAGGTACGTCTTCTTTCGGAATTCCTACACCTTCATCTTTAACCTGTATTTGCAAAAAAGGAGGTTGTTGTTCAACTATAACTCGTTCCGCTATAATGTATACATTTTTGCTCGATGGTGTATGACGGAAAGCATTATCAAGTAAATTAGTCATGACTTGCTCTAACTTATCCTCATCTCCCGTTTGAATGAGTAATTGATCCGAATGCTTCTCATAATGAAGGTGTAAACCGCAATCTTTAGAACGAACTGAGAACTTTCTATAGATCCGTTCAAGCAGTTCACGAATATCTACGTAACCCATATTCATATCAGGATGGCCAGCTTCCATGCGAGCAAGAACTAACAAGTCCTTCACAAGTCTACCCATACGAAGCGACTCATCATGGATCACTTGGATCAATTCTCGGCTTTCCTCAGGAGAGGCTGCCATGCCATCTAATAATGCTTCGCTATAACCCTGCATCATCGAAAGCGGCGTTCTGATCTCATGTGACACATTGGCTACAAAATCAGTACGCATTTTCTCCAAACGTGCTTCCTCAGTCACATCACGCATCACAACCACAGCTCCACGGATATCATCATCCGAATACAAAGGTGTCATAATTACGGACCATACATCTTGTTTCACATGTACCGTAGTACTTGAATCCCCACCACCGTTAAGCGTCATATTAAATAGCTCATGTAACGGTTCAGGTACTTCTAACGTCCGTTCTCCTTGAAGATCCGTAGATTCGTAATCCCAATCAATCGCCTGCCACATTTCAAGAACACGTTCGCCAGGAGGATTGGTAAGGATGACTTTACCAGAATTATCGAATGTAATAACCGCGTCACTCATACTCCGCAGAACACTTGCTAAATGCTCTTTCTCTTGGTTCAGATTACGAATGTTGTCTTCAAGCTCTGCAGCCATGTGATTAAAGGTATTCGCTAATGCACCGATCTCATCACTTGTTACTACGGATAGACGGGTTCCATACTCTCCTTTACGAATAGCCTCCGCAGCTTGAATTAACTTTTGCATCGGCTGTGTAATCCTCGAGAGAAGGAACAATCCAAAAAAAGTAGTCATGGAGAAACCGATAATGGATGTGTAAGTAAATAAGCGTTTGATGTCTCCTGAATTTGCAAAGTTCGTGTCAATATAGGGTAACAAGAATAGCCCCAGCGTAATTAGGACTACAGCGACTAGACAAATAATTGTTAGCCATATTTTACCGACAAGTGTTTTCCAGAAATTCACGTTATTTCGAGACCTCTAACTTGTAACCTACACCCCATACCGTCGTAATCATCGTCGCTGACTCTGGAGATACTTTATTTAATTTCTCTCTTAAACGTTTAACATGCGTATCTACGGTACGTAAATCTCCGAAAAACTCATAATTCCATACATCTTTTAAAAGCTCTTCTCTTGAAAATACTTTGTCTGGAGAAGTGGCCAAATAGTGTAACAGCTCATATTCCTTAGGCGTGAGACTGACCTCTTCACCACTGGCTGTAACGCGATGAGCATCATGTTCGATAACCAAGTGGGGAAATACAATATCGTTACTAGAGTTCCCTTCCTTAGATAAATAGGAAGTCGTTGAAGATCGTCGCAAAATTGCTTTAACCCGATAAATGACTTCTCGCGGACTAAATGGTTTTACCACATAATCATCTGCTCCAACCTCAAAGCCTTGCACTCGGTTAATTTCTTCTCCTTTTGCCGTAAGCATCAGGATCGGAGTCGATTTCACTTGTCTAAGACGAGTGCATACTTCAACGCCATCCATACCCGGAAGCATAAGATCCAAAATAACTAAACCGTAATCATTCGATGTCGCTTTCTGAAGTGCAATCTCTCCATCTTCAGCTTCATCAATCACATAACCTTCTTTTTCTAAATACATTTTAAGTAACCGTCTGATTCGTTCTTCATCATCAACTATCAATATCCGATTCAATTCCTCTGACATCATCAACAACCCCTTAATTATCCTACGTAGGACCAGTGAAAGCCCGATTCTCGGATAGATAGACTATGTAATACAAAAAATTGTTCTCCTAAAGATCAATTATAACGAAAATCCGTTTCAACATTCAACATCAAATGTGAAACGGATTGTCGAATTAGACATAATTTGTAACTTCAACTTAATTCGTGCCTGCATATGAGTGTAGACCCGCTATAACTAAATTAACACCTACCAATGTAAACATAACGATCATAAATCCTAGAACTGCAAGCCAAGCAGATTTCTTTCCTTGCCATCCACGAGATAATCTCAAATGTAAATATACACTATAGAATAACCACGTGATAAGTGCCCATACTTCTTTCGGATCCCATCCCCAGAAGCGACCCCAAGCGATTTGAGCCCACATCATTGCAAAAATAAGTGCTCCTAAAGTGAAAATGGGAAAACCTATGGCGATAGACCGATAAGTAATTTCGTCAAGATCGTCGGCATCAAGCCCTTTTAACAAAGGATGTATTGCCCGACCAAGCGGTTTGCGAAGGATAAGACGAATGAGTGCATAAAGAATGAGACCTGCTAATACTGACCATATAATGGTATTCAATTTTCTACCTGCATTAATACCAACCATCCATGATGGTGCCTCAAATAATGGTTCTTTCATTCCCAAGAAGGATTGGAAGCTTTCCACCTTACTTTGATAAGGTGCAACGATTGGCGGTAATTTATACTCGACTCGTGAAACCTTTGATTCTTGTTCTTGTGTGAATACGGATTCATATCCACCTACACGGAAAGCATACACTGAAGCAATAAATCCAATAACAACTACGATGGAAAGTAGTGTAAACTCCACGCCACGTTGTTGTCGTCGATCACTTTTTTCCTTGCTATTGAAATCTACCGTACGTAGCAGATACATAAATCCAGCAGCAAAACCAATGGCAAAAAATGATTCACCCAATGCTGCCATCGTTACATGAACTTGCAACCACCAAGACTGTAATGAAGGAATCAGCGGTTGAGCTTCCTGAGGGAAAACAGCTGCATACGCCATAATAATAATAGCAATTGGAACAGCGAAGAGTCCCAAAAGTGTCTTTCTATATATGATAAATATAACGGTGAATGCGATGATAATCATCATAGACAGCGTGCTCATAAACTCAAACATATTACTAACTGGAATATGCCCTGCACCAGCCCAGCGGGTGAAGAAGTAGATCAAATGAGCGACAAGTCCTAACGTGGACACCAAGAAGGAGAGCCTTCCCCATTTCTTCATATGTTGCTCGGGATCACGATTTCTCCAAACACGTCCCATAACGGCAACTCCATACAAGATAAAAGCCACACAGTAGACCAAGAACGCAATAGTAAAAAACATGCTACTAAAATCTAATAATTTCATACTTGGTTTCCTCCGTTATCTAGAGACTTTTCGTCCACTTCCATATTCACCTTTTGTAGTACTACAGTAATTTCCTTCCGGATGCCGAACCAATTCTTGTTAGTGTGGGCAGCAAGAGTCAAATCACCTTCATCGATGCGTATCCATATACGACGATGTTGCCAGTAGAACCCCATGACAAGACCAAGCATACCAATGGCTGAACCCAGCCATACAAATGGCATAACTTTATCTACCCGAATGTTTAAATAGGTTGTGGACATCGAAAAGTCCACGTTACTCATCCCATCTACATCCAGTTCGAACAAATTATATGCGCCAGCTAACTTTTCATTGATGATGTCCTGTTGAAATCGTTGTTTATCAATCTGCTTAGGAAAATAAAAGTATTGAACACCTTCCGCCGGTAGATTCGGACCCTTGATCAAAAAAAGAAATGATGGCGCATTCGGATTAGGTGATATAGAAACAGGCTCACCTAGATCATTCATTCCAAAATCCATATACTTCTCTACCAGATTAAGTGTGTACTCTCCCACTTGATAAGTGCGCTCAGGATTTCGAATATCCAGCTTGAACTGCCCTATATCCTTACCGGTCTTCTTCTCAATTAAAGAAGGTGTAACCGATCTCAATATCGGGTTTGTATCAAAATCAAATTGATATGCCTTAAGTCCCTTATAATTTAAAGGATCATTGACTTCAATCGGGTGACTGTCTACTTCAACTAACTGAGGTTCCTTGGAAGGATCCTTACAATCTGCAGTACATTCATAGAGCGTTGCTTGAGTCTGAAATAGCTTAGGAAGCATCTTCCCTTTTCCCTTAAATTCCTCAGGGAGGTCATCTTCCGTATAGTACTCTACGGTAAATTTCTCATTTTTTAAATAGAAAGACGTATTGGGAATAGGCTTGATTTCCCCTTCAGGAAAGGCTAAATGTTGATCCATATTTAAACCTGGAAGCCCTCGTGCAAGTACTGCCAATAAGAAAATGATCAATCCAATATGAAGGATATAAGGCCCCCAACGACTGAAGCGATATTTCTCGGCAAGTAATGCACTTCCATCTGTATGTACACGGTATCCCCTTTTTTTAAGCGCTGGTACTATGTTGTTAATCCAAACTTCCTCATCTTCATCTAACCGTGTCTGATATACGACTTTTTGACGCGTCAGGAATTGCATATGTTTGCGAATCTTTCGTTTCGAGAGTGCCTTATATAAGGGCAATACACGATCCAGACTACAAATCACAAGCGAAGCTCCAATCATCACAAGAAGCAAGACAAACCACCATGACTCATACGTGTGTGACAAGCCTAGCTTATAATAAATTAAACCCGCGGTCCCATAAGTCTCAGGATAATATGTTGCAGCATCAATGTTTAAGAACGTACTTTCTTGAGGAAAGATCGTTCCGAACATAGAACCAAGCAACGTGAGTACAATCATATATACGGCAATCTTTACTGAGCTGAAAAAGTTCCAAATACGATCAATCATGTTAGGGGTGCTACGTTGTGAGCGACGGGCCATCCCGTCATATCTCATCTCTAATAATTTGTCAGACTCTTGATCTTCCTTACTTATGGGTTTACCACAAGCTTCACAAAGCACCGTTCCCACTGGGTTTTGATGGCCACATTCACACTTTGTATTCTTAAATGACAATATATCTGGGATCATTGGTTACTCACCAGCTGTTCAATTTCATAATCCAAGGTACTTAAATCAAGTTCCCCTAAATGAATTTTCTTTATTCTACCATCTGCTGCTACGAATAACGTTGTAGGTAACGGTGAAATCCCATAACTCTGAATGGCTTCTTTGTTGGGATCTAACAGGATTGGAAAACTAATATTGGCCTGTTTCACGAAATTATCAACTGACATAACATCTTCACCGGCATTAATACCTATAACAACCACATCCTTGTCCTTCCACTTCTCCGATTGCGCTTGAAGTGCAGGCATCTCTTTGACACATGGTTTACACCATGTACCCCAGAAATTAATAACCATTGCCTTCCCCTTGTATTCATCAAGGTTATGAACGCTACCGTCCAATCCTAACAAATTAAAGGAGGGTGCTTTATCTCCAACCTCAGGTTTGCCTCCCGATCCATTTACGTTAGAGATAATGGCATACCCTCCTAGAATGACAATCATAAGCAAAATAACGATCTGGACTTTTTTTCTGGATTTCCCCAATTTCAAAGCCTCCCTCTATGACAATAATCATAATAAATTCACGCAGTGTGAACATCCTATGAACAATTATAACGATTATTGTCACAAATGTGGCGAGAGATTTTGAAATTTATGTGTCTTGCTATTTATTTTTTCGGTAATTTAGGAGATTTAGCCAATTTAATTAGATCTTCTATTTCATTTTTCGTTAAATGGCGGAATAATCCTCGCTTAAGGTTCTGAAGCAACAGATCACCAAAAGAGATTCTCTTCAATTTAATTACTGGATGTGAAATAGCTTCAAACATTCTACGAACTTGGCGATTACGCCCTTCATAAATCGTAATAGAGATCGTTGCTTCATTCTTCGCCGTATCGATGTCCTTGTACTCTACATCAGCAGGAGATGTCATCCCATCATCAAGCATAATTCCTTGCTTCAGCTTGTCCAGTTCAGTACCATGAGGCACCCCTTTCACTGTCGCCATATATGTTTTTGGCACATGGTGTTTGGGATGCGTAAGAAGATTAGCAAACTCTCCATCATTTGTGAGTAGAAGTAGACCTTCAGTGTCATAATCAAGTCTTCCCACTGGATATACTCTTTCTTTAATATCTCTTAAATAATCAGAAACAATCTTACGGCCTTCAGGGTCAGATGCACTAGTAATAACACCCTTAGGTTTGTTCATAACTAGATAAACCTTCTTCTCATTACGAATAGGTCTACCGCTTACCGTAATGATATCTTGGTCGGGGTCAGCCTTTGTTCCTAGTGTAGTTACGACTTCCCCGTTAACTTCCACCTTACCGGCTACGATTAAATCCTCGCATTTACGTCGAGAAGCAATCCCAGCTTGTGCTAATATTTTCTGTAATCTTTCCATATTCGATAATTCACCTCATGCTAATGATACCCATCAGCAGGATAAATCACAAGTTCATTCCATGGAAAATGAGAACCTGGACAGATTTGTGAATGAGGATGGAGATATAAAGGGGAAATTTCATACTGTCTGGAGAGTTCCATAATCAGCTTACTAGCCGTGAAAAGTTGTTGTTTCGCCCTAAGGGACATCAACTCATAGGCTTGATTGAAATGACCTTCAAGACAGATATGAATATATTCAAGATCAGTTAGTACTGGAGAGACAATGATGGAGGAGTCGGAACTTATCCAGAAATCATATCTTTTTTCGTACATCGATGAACATGCAGAGTGATGAATCATAAAACCTTCATATGGCATATACTCACCTCATTCTAAGGGACGCTTGGCTTGTATAGAATATGAAGGATATTTCCTATTGGTATAGGCAATTTCATTAACTATGTATTTTTATAATTAATTTGATGTTATCCAAAGAAAATGAGACATACCGCTATTGCTGCGACAAAACCAACCGCATCTGAGAATAGCCCTACCTTAAGAGCATACCGTCCATTACGAATACCAACAGCCCCCATATATACAGTAAGAACATATAACGTCGTATCAGTACTTCCTTGTATTGTAGATGCCATTCTCCCAATCATTGAATCGGGTCCATACACTCGAATTAAATCTGTAGCAAACGCAAGCGACCCCGTTCCGGTTAATGGACGGAGAAGACCTAACGGCAGAATTTCGCTAGGAACGCCTATAGAAGTAAGAAAGGAACCTGTCCAACCCACAAAGAAATCAAGTGCACCTGATGCACGAAATATACTAATTGCCACCATCATTCCAACAAGATGAGGAATAATCTGAACCGCTGTCGAGAATCCGTCTTTGGCTCCATCAATAAAGGATTCGTAGACAGGTACTTTTTTAGTAAACGCAAATAAGGGGATAAATACAATAATGATTGGTATTGCCCAAGTAGAAATTAGATTAATGAGTGCATACACAAAGAATCATCCTTTCAGGCTCGGCTTAGAAGAGATACTTTTGCGCGGTGGTGTACGATCTCTATGAAGATTCCATCTTCTACACCAACGATCGGCCAAGATAGCAGCCATTGTAGCAATGGCTGTAGCTACCAAGGTAGTGCCGACAATCTCAGTTGGGCTAGCTGAATTGTAATTAATTCGAATAGCGATAAGCGTTGTTGGAATCAGGGTAACACTAGCGGTATTTAGAGCAAGTAACGTACACATGGCTGGGCTTGCAACTTCTTTATCGGGATTAAGGGTCTGAAGTTCCTGCATCGCTTTAATGCCCATTGGTGTTGCTGCATTCCCTAGACCAAGCAGATTAGCACTCATATTCGAAAGAATATATCCAATTGCGGGATGATCACGGGGGACATCGGGAAATAAGAATCTGACGATAGGATTTAATGCTTTTGCAATTTTTTTCAGAAGACCAGAGTCCTCCGCAATTCGCATCATGCCCATCCAGAATACAAGGACACTGATGAGACCAAAACAGACCGTAACTCCTGTCTTTGCACCATCAAATGCTGCTGTCGTTACCGACTCTATATTTCCTGAAACGGCCGCAAATACAAAACCAATGACTATTAATGCAAGCCAGATCGCGTTGATCATCCCCGTTACCTCCCAACTTTTCGTTCGATAAATACCATTCTATTTCTCTTATCTAAATGACCAACATTTCTTTTAACAATTTACCAATAACAGACACCCATGTACTGCTCTGGTTGTTCGCCCCTTGTTGCATGACATCTTTAGTCGGATTTGAGTTCTCTGGAAGGAAGCTCCCCTGAGAATAAACAGGTACTTTGCCAATCTTTTTCCCCTCAAATATAAATTCAATCCTACCCTTTAATCCAAAAGAGATATCCACATCCTTAGACACTGGTTTCAGTAAAACAAGTCGCTTCGTAATCGCATCCTCTTCTCCTTCTGCTACGGGATAAGAGAATGACTGGCTTGTAACAAGTTCCTGTCCTTCAATCTTCTGTCCTCGTTGTATCAAGTTCACAAGAGGAAAATACGCAAAACCGTAATCAAGCATTTTCCCATGATCATTCCAGTCATCACCATCATTTATAGTGACACTAACAAGCTGTTGATTATTTCTAGTGGCTGAACTAACAAGGCAACGAAACGCCTTTTTTGTATAACCTGTCTTCACTCCATCCGCTCCATCATAAAAGCGTAACATCTTATTTTTATTATCCCATTTGTAATCCCATGCTTCATTAGGGTTAGGGACTTTCTTTACAGGAGTCTTAACAATTTCCTTGAACATCGGATTATGCATGGCATACGCGGTCAATGTTGCTAAGTCATTTGCAGAAGAATAATGTCCCTCTGCATCCAATCCATGAGGATTCATGAAGTGAGTATGCTTCAGTCCTAATTCCTCTGCTTTGGCATTCATTAAATAGACAAATCCCTCTTCTGAACCTCCTACATGTTCAGCTATGGCTGTAGCTGCATCATTTCCCGAGCGTAACATGAGTCCATAAAGCATATTCTCCAGACCCATTTGCTCACCCAACTTCAAATATATAGAGGAGCCTTCTTTGGCATAGGCATTTTTACTTACTTTAACTGGCTGATTCATCTGTCCATGTTCAATAGCCACAATAGCTGTCATAATTTTAGTCAAGCTAGCGATACGAAGTTCATCATCACCATGTTTGGAGAAGAGCACACGACCCGAGGTAACATCCATTAATGATGCTGCTTGAGCATGCGTGGATACACCGTTTTGCATTTGTCTCGCATGAGTAGGCACCACATAGCCAATGGATACACATAGACATATCATTAGAAGATTTCCGAATTTAATCTTATTGTTCATGTTGTTCTTGTCCTCCAGCGAATTCTTGGGGTTCTAGTACAAGTATATGCTTGGCTATAAACAGGTATGTCCTTCATTAATTCATAACATTTACGTAAAACGAAAAACCCCTTCCGTTGTCAATCGGAAGGGGGCGTCTTCTTCTTTAAAACACAATGTTATCTGATTTATCCCCGGCAGATGCAGTAGTAGAGAAACCATTTGCTTTATTTTGTTTATTTGAATTTTTCTGACACATTTCTTGAATCTTCTCCATCACATACGGTACGGTATCAATCATTTTTTCATAAATATGTGTCTGACAATCAAGTGGTAAGATATACACGCCATCTTTACCTACTACAAGAAAAGCGATAGGACGAATGGATACTCCACCACCCGTACCTCCTCCAAATGGGAGAATTTTTTTATCTTGTTGATCATTTGTACCAGAATTCTTGGTTGAACCCTCAATGCGAAAATCACTACCACCAGCAGCAAATCCGAAAGCAACTTTGCTAATCGGCAGAATCACACTACCATCAGGTGTCTGAACAGGATCACCCACAATCGTGTTCACATCCACCATTCCTTTAATGTTCTCCATTGCCGTCTGCATTAACCCTTGAATAGGATGATCAGACATGTTATTTCCTCCTTAGTGCGATAATAATAAGGACTTTCCTTCGCTTTTTGTATTATGCGCATTATGGAGGAGGAGTATGTACGGTCCCCATAAAGTAAGGAGATAAAGGACAACAAGTAAAAGGACCCTCAATAGAGAGTCCTTTTTAGTATTGATGAATCATTCGACACTTCTGTCTATTTGATATAACTCAATTCACTTATCTTTGAATTAATCTCCTCTAGTTCGGTAGTAATTAGAAGTATTTCCTTATCTACCTCTTCCTCCATTGCAGCAAGTTCTTTTTTGTACCTCATAAGTTCCTCTGCTATGTCATGATCAGGAAATTCCCTTTTTAATCTTTCCAATATTTTTATTTTCCCTTGAATTTCCCTGTATTGAGGGTCCTCCGCTATAAATCTTTTTTTCACATCTACTTTTGACCACTTGCTGTTTAAAACAATCCTTTCAGATTTCATGTTTTTCAAATTCTCTTTTTTCGTTGCAAGCTCTGCATTTTGTTCAGCTGTGTTTACGTGCCGAGAAGAATATTCTGGCAGCGTTCCTTTATCTTTCAATTGGTTAAATAAGCGGTATAGTGTGGTTGCGGCTTCAGCTCTTGTCAGGATTTGTTTTGGGTGAAATTTCCCCTGATAAGCTGTCAACACCCCTGAATTATGCAGGCCTGCGATCTGAGGTCCCAATATAGCTGAGTTATCACCATCGAAAAATCCGTTATCAGCGAAGAGAGGGTATAAAGCGTTTGTTTGATCGACTGTATGGTCATAGCGATCATCATCTGCATAGCCTTGTTCTGCTTCAATGATCCTAATATCGTCTATATTCTCTTTTATAATACGGTATGCTTCGTCGTCCCTAGCTTCTTCGTAGATTGTCGGTAAGAGCTTAACCGCACCGATTCTAGTTAACTTGGTGTTGGGGAAGAACTTGTACGTAGTCACTTTATTTTTATAAGATTGGGTGTAAGTACCCCATAATCCAGTAGAAACAACATTATTTATATATTTGTAAGCAAAGTTGCTAGAGGGAACGTCTTCAAATTTTTTTATATCCCAGTCACTCCCGGATTTGTTTGGCATGTACTTGTCAAACAGTCGAGCGTACATACTTACGAACTCCGCTTTAGTGACTCCTTGATCAGGCTTGAAGGTTCCATCTGAGTAGCCTTTGATGATACCTTGGCCTGTCATATAGTTGATTGATTCAACAGCCCACGCATGTTTAGCGTCAGTTACGTCCGTGAATTTGGTACTTTGGGCATTAGCGGCAGTAGCGTTGAATGCTAAGGCCATGACCAGTGTGAAAGCTAACATGATTTTCTTCATTTTCATTACCATCTTTCTCATATGTATTTGTATGCTATCATAAATAATTCATAATTCTTCTCTTGTTGTCGATAATAGTCATATTTTGTATTATATCCGATCTATATATTGAAAGGAAAGCAAAGTTAACCTTTTATGAGGGGGAGAAGGATTAATGTGTTCACATTTGATATATAAAAAGACACTGGTTATGATAAACAGTGTCTTTACTATAAGTTACAGGATTTAGTACCATTCTGAAGTCTAAACAACGATTCAATCGAATAAACAACCTATTTATGTATATTTTTCAAAATAACATTCAGTAACCACTATTCCCCTATCCATTCTACCTTCCCATCTGCCATTAACGTTTAAACAAGATGTTCTTCCATTTCTTCACGCCTCCCTTAACCTTCAACACGCGTATCATTAGAACCAGTCCTGCATATAAGGCGTATCCAAATGATATCTGTGCGTTACAAGAGATCTCACTTGTAAATTGAGGCCTGTCTTCAAATACAGGAACGACAAACAATTGAGGATAAGTCTTCATTTGTACCTGATGTGATAACCAACCAACAATGAATGCCTTCGCACTCCATACTAGGCCTGTAGCGGTTGCAGTGCTTGCAGCATCGCCAACACTAAAATGCGTAGACCACATAAACTTTACGATAGAGAGTCGAGATAACGTACGTTTCATCCATATCTTAAATGATTCCGTCGCTGCAAGAATTTCATGAATCTCTCTTATCCAAAAGTCAATTTTACGTTTATTCACTTGTGTTTCACTGTCATCCGTTCTCGATGCACCCATACCGACATTTTTTTTCTTTTCAACTTTGACGATTAACCCTTTTTTCATATTCTCAAATTTCAACATGGGTAACTCATAGTGATAACGAATCAAACCATATAACATCGTAACATTGAATACAACTTCTTCGTTCTTCCCTTGTTTACTCAGCCTAATGTCCATATTAATCTTAGAGAGAAGAACAGTAATAATGAGCAGCACGAGAACAAATACAATTATTATTGAAATCCACACATGTAAACCCCCATGCCTGTTTGAAATTAACGTCTGTCCTTAGTATGGCAACTATACTTGGAAAAAATTCGGCAAATAAGATAAACACAACAAAAACCGCCATTTCTAAACGAAATGACGGTTGTGTTATGAATGATAGCATTAACTAATCTTTGACATCATCGAATGTCAGTTGACGACCATCCAAACGATCAAATAACATTTGAGTCTCTTCTTCAAGGTTGTCCTTATTCTCGAAAAGAGAAGGTTCAGGTAAATCCTTAAGTGCTGCCAATCCGAAATGATCTAAGAATGCTTTCGTTGTACCATAAAGGATAGGGCGGCCAATCGCTTCTGCACGGCCTTTCTCTTCTATAAGATCTTTATTAACTAAAGTATGAATGGCACGTTCTGATTTCACTCCACGAATCTCTTCGATCTCTACACGAGTGATAGGTTGCCGATAGGCTACAATAGACAACGTCTCAAGCGCTGCCTGAGATAATGTGGCACGAGAAGGTGAATATGCTAATCGTTCGAAATACATAGCATGCTCTTGGTGTGTAGCTAACTGGTAGCTCCCTGCAATCTGAATAATTTGAAGTCCACGTTGTTGACTTATGAAATCTTCTTTCATCTCTTCCAATGCATCACTGACTAACTCGTTACGTTGTTCTACAATTTCTGCAATCTGTTTAACACTTAGTCCTTCATCTCCTGCTAGAAATAACAGGCCTTCAATAATCGATTTCAACATCGGGTATTCCATGTAATTCTTCTTCTCCTCTCCATTCCATGACGATGTCATCGAACAGCCTTTCTTGATAACACAAAATTTGTTTCATTTTCATTAGCTCTAGAATTGCCAGAAATGTCACCACAATCTCATGGCGAACCATATCCTCATGTAGTAACTTAGAGAACAGCACTTTCCCGCCTTTTCCTCCACGTTTCAAAGCTTCCACAACATCCCTTATACGATCTTTTACAGATATTTCATCTCTATGGATTCGAGCATAGGAATTTCGCTTGACCACTTTACGTAATGCCTTCTGAAAAGCCGCAACCAAATCTACGGTGTGCAGTCCCTGAACAGGATTATCCGCTACAGTAGGCATCCATGAAGCCAAATCTTCCGGTTCTTTCGAAAAAATAAGACTTCTTTCCCATTCGCGTTCATGGAGATGTTGAGCAATCCCTTTGTATTTACGGTATTCTATGAGCTTTTGCACCAAATCCATCCGAGGATCATAATCATCCTCCTCATAGAAATCGAAATCATCCATCTCAATGATCGGTGGTTTAGGGAGCAACAATTTGCTCTTAATAGATAATAAAGTAGCTGCCATCACAAGAAATTCACTCGTAACTTCCAGTTCGAGTTCCTGCATATTCTGCAAATAAACCATATACTGTTCCGTAATCTCAGTGACGGGGATATCCTGGATGTTGATTTCCGCTTTATCTATTAAGTGTAGCAGCAGATCCAGCGGTCCTTCAAATGTTTCCAGCTTATATTGTACAGACACGATAAATCCTCCCGCCAGAAATAATAAAAATGTAGTACCCAATAAAAAGGGTACTACATTAAATAAGCACTATTTAAGCAGTTTCGTCAAGTTTGCCATTTCAATTGCAGAGATTGCTGAATCATATCCTTTATTCCCAGCCTTCGTTCCCGCGCGTTCTATGGCCTGTTCAATGTTCTCTGTCGTGACGACACCAAATATGATAGGTATGCCACTCTTCAGGTTAATCGCTGCAACTCCTTTAGCTACTTCATTACATACGTAGTCATAATGGGAAGTTGAACCTCGAATAACCGTACCCAAGGTAATTACAGCATCATACTTACCACTTTCCGCCATCTTTTGTGCAATAAGAGGAATTTCAAAAGCTCCCGGCACCCATGCTACAGCGATTTCTTCCTCTTGTACTCCATGACGCTTCAGGGCATCAATCGCTCCGTTAAGTAATTTACTTGTGATAAATTCATTAAAGCGGCCTACTACAATCCCATATTTCAATCCTACGGATACTAAATTACCTTCAAAATATTGTGTCATACTAAATCATCTACCCTTCTCATTATATTATTGGTTTGAATCTTCGTTCTGTTCCATATCATCAAATTCCATTAAATGCCCAAGCTTAGCTTGCTTGGTATGCAAATAGCGACTGTTATCTACGTTCTCTTGCATTTGAATAGGTACCCGCTCTACAACTTCTAATCCGTAACCTTCTAGCCCCTTAATCTTGCGCGGGTTGTTCGTGAGCAGCCTAATATGACGTATACCTAGATCTTTCAGAATCTGAGCTCCAATGCCGTAATCTCGCAGGTCTGCCGCAAAACCCAGTTTTAAATTTGCATCTACCGTGTCCAGACCCTCTTCTTGTAGTTTATAAGCTTTCAATTTGTTAATAAGACCAATACCGCGGCCCTCTTGACGCATATAGAGCAGAACACCACTACCAGCTTCATCAATCTGTCGAAGTGCTGCTGCAAATTGCGGTCCACAATCACAACGGTGGGAGTGAAATACATCCCCTGTCAAACATTCAGAGTGTACACGTACGAGTAACGGTTTACTGGGATCAATCTCTCCTTTAACCAATGCAAGATGCTCTTTATCATCCACTTCATTCGTGTAAGCAATCACTTGAAACTCCCCATAATCCGTTGGCATACGCACTGAGACTTCTCGACTAACCAATCTTTCTTTTTCATTACGATAATGGATCAAATCTTTAATGCTGATTAATTTTAATTCCTGTTTACGAGCAATCTCGTATAGATCAGGCAGTCGTGCCATCGTTCCGTCTTCCTTAATGATCTCACAAATGACTGCTGCTGGATAAGAACCACACATCCGAGCTAAATCTACAGCTGCTTCCGTATGGCCTGCTCGGCGAAGGGCCCCCCCCTTCTTCGCAATCAGTGGGAACATGTGCCCCGGTCTACGAAAGTCACTACTCGTTGCATTCGGGTCCATGATAGCCTTAATGGTCAAGGAGCGTTCATATGCAGAAATACCCGTTGTTGTATCTTTATGATCAATCGATACCGTAAAAGCAGTTCCGTGGTTATCGGTATTATGAGCAACCATCGGTCTCAGATCAAGTTCATCCGCTCGTTCTTGGGTGATTGGTAAACAAACCAATCCTCGGCCTTGAGTAATCATAAAGTTAATAACATCTGGGCTGGCCTTTTCAGCTAGCGCTATAAAATCCCCTTCATTCTCACGATCCTCATCATCTACGACGATAATCACCTTACCTCGCATCAGATCATATATGGCTTCTTCAATAGGATCAAAATTGATTTCTTTCTCCATGATCGTTTCCTCCTAAAAGTTTTGAAGAGTTACTTTGAAGCGTTACTTTGAAGCGTTACTTCACCGCTACGATAACGGATTGTCCTTTCGATCGCTGTTGCCCTCCGATTTCTTGATTATATACCGCGTATCGCGGTTGAAATCCGAGGGCAAGCATATGCTTTCGACGTAGCTTTCCTACGGAAAACTTGTAGGCGAGCGCTATCGCTTCTCCACGACAATTCCGTCCTCTTCGCTACTTCGCATTTAACCCATTATTTTCTGCAAATACTCACTATGGTGTAATGCCAGTTATCAAGCGTCACGCAAATCCGTTTCGGGCTAGATATTCCATATCTATACCCGAAGGCTTCCCACTATCTTGCTGTTTAGTCGAACCATACTGGAGCAAATGCTCTACGTATTTTCCAAGCACATCGCATTCAATATTCACGGTGTCGCCTGCACGTTTATGATTAAGAACTGTCTGTTCTAGCGTATGTGGTATGACGGATACTTCGAATGTACTTTCTTTGACTTGAACCACTGTCAGGCTTATTCCATCCAGTGTTATCGAGCCCTTGGGAATAATATATTTGAATATATTCTGGCTTATAGGTTTAATTTCATACACTACAGCATTCTGATTCCTAGTGACATGTTGTATTCGACCGATCCCATCCACATGTCCTTGCACGATGTGTCCACCAAAACGTCCATTAGCGATCATTGCCCGCTCTAGATTCACTTTACTACCCGTCTGAAGATCCTTCAGATTCGATTTTCGAAAAGTTTCTGGCATGACGTCAGCTGCAAAGGAGTGTGAATCTAATGAGGTTGCTGTGAGGCATACACCATTAATTGCAACACTATCTCCTATCTTCAAATCACTCATAATGGTTGACGCTGTGATGTGCAGTACCATCGCTTCACCATTCCGAGTAATCCCTCGTAGCGTGCCTATTTCCTCAACTAACCCTGTAAACATCAATATCACCGCATTTCAAGTAAATTAGGTCACCACACAGGTATGCCACTAATGCACAGATTATCTCCCAATTGCTCTACTTCCAACGATTCTAATCTAACCGCATCCTTCATCCATTCACTTCCCTCAAAAGAGAAACTACTCGGTGCGTTAATGCCTCCTATAATTTTGGGTGCTAAATAAATCAAGATTCGATCAATAAGCTTAGCTTCTAACATCGATCCATTTAAAGTTCCGCCGCCCTCTAGAAGAATCGAACCTATTTGCATGGCACCCAACTTTTTCAGAGCTAGTGATAGATTTACACGCGGCCCATCGCCGCAAGATATCACGGTCACACCAGCTTCATGAAGCTGCTCTTTCTTAGAAACATCCATCTGTTCTGTAGTCAAGATAATAGACTGAGCTAATCCATCACGTACAACATTGGACTCTAATGGGATGCGTAGTTTGGAATCCACAATAATGCGAATTGGACTCAATCCTTCCACTGAAAGACGCGTAGTCAAATGTGGATTATCCATCACAACCGTCTCCACCCCAACCATAATTCCTTGATGACGGTGTCGCAATGTATGCACCTGTTCACGTGCCAATTCGTTAGAAACCCATTGACTATCTCCTGTTTTGGATGCTATTTTGCCATCCAACGTACTGGCAGTCTTCAATGTGACGTATGGAATTCCTGTCGTGATATACTTGATGAATTTCTCATTGAGCTTCAACGCTCGCTCTTGTAGTAATCCGACATCAACTTCAATCCCTTGCTCTCGTAGCATCGCAATCCCCTTACCAGCAACTTGGGAATTAGGGTCTTCGCATGCAACCACAACCCGCTTGACTCCTTCTTTAATCAGACGTTCACTACAGGGTGGTGTCGTACCATAATGACTGCAAGGTTCCAAGGTAACATAGACAGTGCTTCCAAAGGACTTCTCACTGGCCATATTTAAGGCATGAACTTCTGCATGTGCGGTACCACGCTCTAAATGCGTTCCCAGACCGACTAAGACTCCATCCTTTACGACTACACATCCTACAACAGGATTGATATGCGTCTGCCCCTGAGCTCGTTCAGCCATATCTAGCGCGAGCGCCATATAAAACTCATCGTTCATGATTTCCAATATCTCATTCACCTCCGCCTTCAACGAACCTTTTTTTCGCGAACCTTTGCCATGAATACACAGCATACAGAAAAACCCCTTACCTGATGATAGATACTCATCCGTTAAGGGGTTGGAATATTGAGAGTCACATAAGAATACACAAAGAAAAAGTCAATGGATAATTACCCAAATAGACCACTGCAAATGTATAAAAATTTGCTTGCGGAAATATTGTGAAAGCCATCACATACTTTTGTGTTTTATCTTTGAACGCTTTCGCGATCACTTAAAGTGATTTACGTAAGCTGCTCTCCTTCTCCCATCCAGACTTTACTGTCGGTCCCGGAATTGCACCAGGTCCACCGTACGCTACATACATAAGCGTCCGGGTCACGGACTAAGTCTAATCGTGTGCATAGGTATGCTATTAACGAAAAGACATCACCGCCGGTAGGGAATTTCACCCAACCCCGAAGGATAAATCAATATGAAATTGTATTTATGTACGAATATTAACATCAAAAAATCAAAAAAACAAGAGTAGTAAATTATTGAGATCATCATAACTTGTTCCAATACATTAAACGCCACAAGGAGAAACGGCTACACCGTCTCTTAAGGACCGGGTATCCGTTTCTTCGGAAATATAAGAAGTAGAGTATCAAGTTAAACTTATACTTTCTTATATTTCAAAAAAAGCTAATCCCCTAAGAGATTAGCTTTTTTATGAAATATGATATTCTTACGCTTCGTCCCAAACTTTTACTTCTTTCATTTTATCATTTGCTTTGATACTGTCTACAAGTTCAATTCCACTTGTCACTTTACCAAATACAGTATGAACACCATCTAAGTGTGGTTGTGGAGCATACACGATAAAGAATTGGCTACCACCAGTATCTCTACCTGCATGAGCCATAGACAATACGCCTCTAGCGTGTTTTGTTGTGTTGCTAGACGCTTCACATTTGATCGTATATCCTGGTCCACCCGTACCATTTCCAGTTGGGCATCCACCCTGTGCAACAAAGTTAGGGATTACACGGTGAAAACTTAGACCGTTATAGTATCCGCTATTAGCCAATTTTTCAAAGTTAGCTACTGTGTTTGGTGCTTCTTCTGGTAAAAACTCGATTTCAACTACGCCACCATTTTCCAATTCAATTGTACCTTTTTTCATAATTATCCATCTCCTTCAAATATGATGTGATTACATTTAAACTCAAGGCTAGGTAAATCATTCCTTGCAATCGTTACAGACATCCTATAGTTTACTATGAAACATTACCTTAAAGCAAAAGAAACAAGGACATCCTAAACAAAGGGATCAATCCTTGTGTTAATATACAAGGATTAATCCCTTATCTTTAACTATCTCTGTCATGTACAACAATTCATTCTCAAATTTATTTCAACACCGCTTGCTTACGAATACGCTCAGGAATAAGATCGTTCCCAACAATATTCTGGAAGCTTTCACGCTTCACGACCAGGTCACTTTCTCCGTCCTTAACGAAAACAACACCTGGACGACGAATACGATTATAATTGTTCGCCATTGAATAGTTATACGCTCCAGTACAAGACACGGCTAATAAATCTCCACTTTCAACTTCAGGAAGTTTAACATCCCAGATCAACATGTCACCACTTTCGCAACATTTACCTGCAATGGAGACGATCTCTTCCTCAGCATCATTTGCCCGATTAGCTAGTACAGCTTCATATTGTGATTGGTACAAAGCTGGACGAGGATTATCCGTCATTCCACCATCAACAGCAACATATTTGCGAACCCCTGGAATATTCTTTTGAGTACCGACGGTATACAAGGTTGTTCCCGCGTCCCCAACGATACTACGCCCTGGTTCTACCCAAATCTCAGGCAACTGATTAGAGATACCTGCAAAGTGTTCTTTAACCGCGTCTGTGATTGCTTTAACATATTGGGAGACTTGTAGTGGTGTATCACCATTAACATAACGGATACCAAATCCACCGCCAAGATTGACTACTTTAAATTCAACCCCAAGTTGTTGTTTTACACCCTTAGCAAATTCAGCTACTTTTTGAACAGCCATTTGGAATCCTTCTACCTCAAAGATTTGAGATCCAATATGGGAATGAACACCAAGTAATTCAATATTCGATTGTTTAGAAGCTGTCTCTACACCTACAAAAGCTGAACCATTTCCAATATCGAACCCGAACTTGGAATCCGTCTGTCCTGTAGAAATATATTCATGTGTATGTGCTTCAACACCTGGAGTAACACGAAGGAGAACTTTAACACGCGCGTTCTTCTCAAGTGCAATGGCTTGCAACAAGTGCAACTCAATCAAATTATCGACTACAAAGCAGCCAATTCCTGCATCGATCGCCATTTCGATCTCTTCCGGTGTTTTGTTATTTCCATGGAAATGAATACGATCAGCAGGAAATCTTGCCTGTAGTGCTGTAAATAATTCACCCTCAGATACGACATCCAAAGACATTCCTTCTTGCTCTACTACCATACACATTGCCATCACACAAAACGCCTTACTTGCATAAGCCACCTGAAATTGAAGACCCGATGCCTTAAATGCTTCAACATATTCTTTACAGCGATTCCGGACCAATTGCTCATCAACGATATAAAGTGGTGTACCAAATTTTGCTTTAAGATTTACAACATCACAACCACCAATTTCCAAATGTCCATTTGCATTTATTTTACTTGTACCATGTAAGAACATTTCTGCAATCCTCCACTTTTTATGGAATAATAAATTTTTCCATCTGAGTTTTCATCAGTATATCAGACTCCTGAAATAAGAGTAAATGGATTAATTTGCAGATCATTTGTATTAATCTCCGTGGATTATTCATTACCTTCTTGGGGTGGCATTCGTGTATTATCCCTCGGTTTATTGAAAGAAGGGCGTTTCTTATTCGCCAACACTGGCATACGGAACAAAATTTCGGCCATTGCCTTTGCATTAAAAGGTATAAATGGCCATAAATATGAAGAGTTGTACGATCTATGCAACGTCAATAAGAGAACAAGCAACGTCGTACCAATCACAAATCCCGGTACATGAAAAATGGCCACTGCAACAAGTAAAACAAGCCGAACGATCCGATTAGCGAGACCCAGTTCATAACTTGGTGTAGCAAACATTCCAATCGCAGCAATTGCCATATATAACACGACTTCATTGACAAATAGACCTGCTTTAACTGCAGTATCCCCTACTAGAATAGCTGCAATCAAACCCATGGCTGATGCGATTGAAGTTGGGGTATGAACGGCAGCAAGTCGGAGCAAATCCACACCAAATTCCACCATAAGAAACTGGCCAATTAGAGGGATTTTCCCTATCTTATCTGGACCAATAAACCCCAAAGCAGCCGGTTTCAGTTCGGGGTTCAGAACAAGTAACATCCATAGTGGAAGTAGGAACATGGAGAATAAGATACCTAGAAACCTTACCCACCGCAAATAAGTGCCGATAAAAGGAGTTTGTCGATTCTCTTCTGCATGCTGACATAGATCAAAAAATGTTGTTGGCATAATCATGACACTTGGTGAGGTATCAACGAATAAAACAATTCTACCCTCCAGTATATGCGATGCAACAACATCTGGACGTTCTGAATATCTTACCAATGGATAAGGGTGCCATCCCTTATTAATTATGGCTTCCTCAAGTTGTTTATCTCCAAGAGGTATACCGTCAAGATTCACTGCTTTAATTTTCTCTCTAATGGTATCTACTTGTATCTTATCGACAATATCATCAATATAAGCAATACACACATCCGTCCGCGTTCTTTTACCTACCTGAACAATCTCGTATTTCAGTCCAGGGTCTCTAATACGACGTCGTACCAATGACACGTTCGTAAGCAACGTCTCTGTAAACCCATCTCTAGATCCCCTAACCACACGTTCGATGGACGATTCTTCAGGGTTACGTGAGGGATACGCACGTGTATCTATCATGACTATAGTGCTATCACCTTCAATAAAGAAAGCACTCATACCTGTAAGAACCTTGTTGATACCTTCACTTAATGTCGTCACTTTTTCCACTTGAATATGAGGTATGTATTTATCAAAGAAAGACTTCATGGCATCTGAGCTGACTTCGCCTTTATCAAGCAAGGTCAATCTGATGAGAATTTCCGTCATTATATGACTGGATGTAAAACCACTAATAAATAGTATCCCAGTTTCAATTCCACCAAAGTTCATTTCCCGAAACACAACGTCAAAAGAAGAGCCTAACCCCATGACCTCGTTTAACACCTTTTTAACTTGATTGAGTTCCCCCGAGAATTTATCATCATCCTGCCAATAAATGATCGATTCTTCAATCGAATCAGACATTTCACTATCTCTCTTATCCTGAAGTTGTTGTTGACTTGCATCGTCCTTTTTTTCATTTTCGTGATCCGTTGGTGCTTCTATCGACATATGGACTCACTCCTTCTATACTAGCTATCTCCGAAACACATACCAATCAAAAAGTGAACCCGCCACTTTCCCAAAAATCATTGCCATTAACAGACCTACCAAGTAGTTCTTCATATGGAGACGTTTAGCAAGGATAGGGAGCACATTCAACACTTCTGTTAACGCCGCTGCAAGAAGACCTACGAATACACCAAAAAACAATCCAATAATTAACCCAATAAGCGGATTAAATGAACCTTTCCAATTCCAGAAATCACATACCGTTCCTACTAAAGACCCTACGATCATTGCCCCTTCATACCAATGTACTTTGTTATACGAATTGGTAAGTTGCGCGAGCCTAGGTACGATATCAAGGACCAGAATAAATGCAATGACTCCACTTCCGACAGCGATTCCTCCCGCGATACCTAATAGTATTTCTACAGTCCAAGTCATTATCATCATAATGGACTGTCATCTTGTTTCTGATGTTTCGTTCCGATTCTTTTATACTCTTCAGCAACTACGAATTGATCAATGTTCTCCTGATACAGAAACATTTCAACTTCTAGTGGCGTAGGTTCCTCATTCCATTTCTTCTTAAAAAGATGATTGAAAAACACAACCATACCGAATCCTATCCCTATCGAATAGGCGGTTTGAAAAAGATATGGATGTTCATCTCGTTTACCAGTGATCATCTCGACAACCCTAATTTGTACTTCCATCATGTTCACGTCCGCATGAAAATTCATAATCGTAAGTGCGGAACCAAAAAACAACAATAACCACACAAGTAAGAACAGAGGAATGGAAGGTTTCTTTGGATTTCCAACAATTTCAACAATGACCTGTTGAAGTCCAATCGATTCGATAAACACTTTCGGTATTACTTTCTTAATCTGTGGAATGATTTGCATCAAATCCATCACAAGCATGTTTCCATCTTTTTGAAGAGGAAGAGCTAATTCTAGGCTGAATAACTCCTCTTCCCACTCTGGTTCACTCAAAATATGAGCGATATCTCCAAGTTTTATCATCTTACCCCGAGGTATTTGGACACGCTTTTTGAGTTGAAGATAAACCGTGGGAGTGGAAACCTGTGCCATAACGAATCACTCCTATTCTGCTAAATTATCGTTAGTATGGTAAATAACTGTGTTTTTTAGTCAAGACAAAAGGATAATGTGCATACTTTATAATCAACTTCGTCTCAACAAAAAAAAAGCACACCATGAATTACTGGCGTACTCCTTTTCGTTCAAACATTGTTGTTATGAAATCTAATCAAGATTTACTACCATGTCCCGGCCTGGATCACTGTAGCTGTAAAACCCTGGATTCAGCTCAAGTATTCCTTCCATGGCATCGATTTTGTAACGATCCGTTCTTGTGCTAGTAGTTACCATTCCTCTCACGGCTGAATTAGGATAGACCTCGTTGCCGTCAACACGCATCATGGTTTGGCTGATGCCTTTGAATTGGGATGAATCAGACTCTGATTGGACAATCAGATCTTCGCCATCCATATAGTAAGTGAAATGGATCTCAAAACCCTCCAGTTTTAGTTCAGCAGACTGTTTCTTCTTACCCGGTTGGCTGAGCGTGATCCAATTTGTGGTCTTATCACGTTTCGTAACTACAGCATCCTTCAACATTAACTTCATCGGTACTGGAGACCAGTCTTTGTACCATTCCGGTGATTCGAATTGGTATACATATTGATACTTTTTCGGGTCAGATCCCTTCAAGTTGAGCTCTCCTTTTATCTCTTTGTCACCAATAGCTAGCTGAACCGTTTTATAGAATACTTCTCCTTCTTCTTTTATACGTCTCATCGATTTGTCTTGCTGAATATTAACATTAATTTTCAGCGGCGTAATGATGAGCTGTTCCAGCGTAATTCCCGCCTTTTGTTGGAATTCGACGTTTGCTTGCAGTTTTCGTGAATAGATCGCTTCGCTTGCCTTTTTACCATCCACTGTGAAATCAAAATTCCACGTACCCGTAATCCGCTTTGCTTCCTCAATATAATTGAAATAAAGATCTACCGTTTCCCATTCTTCTTCGGTTAGATTGAATATCTGCTCGATGAGTAAATCTGAGCCCTCGTGATGGAGTTGGGTTGGAACGCTCACATTGTTTTCGTTAGTGTTTGTCTTAATGCTCAGGTGTGGATTCCCCTTGCCCCCATCTAACATGGACGCTGAAATATTGTAGCGGACCATGAGCTGATTTTTGGACTGTGTTACCGATTGAATGCGAATATTGGGGTATTGCTTAGATCCGGTAGAAATAACATCCCCCGCTTGATGGCGTGATTTCAGAGGAACTTCTTTATATTTATAAAAAACAAGATTCTTTGCCTCAAGCGTATACTTTTCCTTATTATGTTGTATTTCATCCTTGGATTCATAAATACCGAGTAGTTTTTCACTTGCTTTATCGTATTTTAGATACCCGTTGACTGTCTCGGTTCTACCCGATTCATCTGTAATGGAGGTTTCCTCTAGCACACTCGCATCATAAAGCGTAGGGTCCTCTTCAGAGTCGAGTGAGACAATCATTTTCATCTTATCTCCATCGGTTACGACACCATTAAGACTCATCGTGACACCCGTACTGGATACGCTTAGGTCATATCGCTGACCAAATCCGTTATTAAGTGCAGTAGTTACATTTTTGCCACCAATGAGGCTGTCCCAATTCATCGCCACACCAGCGAACGTGGGAACAGCAATGACCATAAAACAAGAGAAAACAATAGCCGCAGGAACGAACTTCTTTCTTCGCCGTATAGAGTTCGTCTGCTCCATCACCGATTTCCGCTTGGACGATTCCTGTTCAATTGCGTTCCACATCGCATCATAATCCGGTTGCGAGTTTTCTTCATTCACTTCACTTTCAAAGCGTCGACTCATTTCCAACCATCTCCTTCACTTGGGATGCCGCCTTATTTTGAAGTAGCTTTAATCCCCGATTTAATCTAGATTTTACCGTTCCTTCAGGTACGTTAATCACGTTAGAAATCTCCGGTACTGTCAGTTCATTTACATAACGTAGTGTAAATACCATCCGAACTTTGTTAGGGAGCATGCTGTATAGCTTATAGAACTCCACTTTGGTTTCCCTCTGATCATAACTCTCCTCTACCGGATTGGATAAGCGTGGACGTGAGCGTAAATAAGCACTTAATTCTTTGGTCCAGCCGTTTTTACGCCTTCTGAGCACACTATTGCACTCATTTGAGGCGATTCTCAAAAGCCACGCTTTGATCTCCCTTATTTCTGACCTGTCGGTTAGTATTGCTTTGACGAACACTTCCTGGCAAATGTCCTCCGCATCTGAGCGGTTTTGCATCATGAAATAGCAGAGACGGTATACTTGTTCCTTGTACGTCTCGAACAGTTCGCGGTCGTTCACTCTGAAACACACCTCCCTCGTAATAGACTCGACTCTATGACCGATAACACCAATAAATCGTTCATTTTTATTCTAAGATACCGTTATAGCTGCATTGTTACAAGCATGTGAGCGAAGATACTTGTCCTCATTCGTCACAACTTACCCGCTCCTTACTCATATAAAAAAAGAGCTATCCCTAGCCATTTATGACTAATAGGACAGCCCTTCTGTAAGAGTACTCTATTTATTAAGGTGATACGGTACGGTTGTAATAACAATATCCTTATGATTAACCAGAAAAGTACGAATAAGTAAACTCGACTGGTTGTGTAAAATATTTTGCCACCAATGCTTCGTAATGAACTGTGGAATAACGATGGTAATATGATCGCTTGCAGCTGTTTTCCATTCAACGGTTTCAATAAATCTCAGTAGTGGTTTGACTACACTTCTATAACGTGAACGAAGAACGATTAGACGTACACCTGGATTCCATTCCGCCCATTTCTGTTCCATCTTATGAATCTCTTCTTCATCAAAACCAATATACACCGCTACCACATTATCCGATAATGAACGAGCATAACTTATAGAATTAAGTACGACTCGAGTAATCCCGGAGACCGGCACTAAAAATGTACTGCCTTTGATTGTCGGTTTATCCATATCAAGCTGAATACGTAATTGATCTGCTGTATTGACATAATGGCGGTGAATCCTTAAAAAGAGAAGCATAACTAACGGTAGGAATATAAATACCATCCAGATATGCGAGAATTTCGTGAAAATAAAAATAAGCGTTATAGATAATGTCGTGATCATACCAATGGTATTCACAACAAAACGTTGTATCCATGCTGATGGTTTTGTTTTGTACCAATGAATCATCATCCCAAGTTGAGAAAGTGTGAACGGAATAAATACACCGACCGCATATAGCGGAATTAAGCTACCCGTATCTCCATGGAATGCCGCAACAAGGACAGATGCTAGAACTCCTAGAATGATAATCCCATTAGAGAAGCCCAGACGATCACCTCGAACCATAAACATATGAGGCATGAACTTATCCTTAGCTAACATAAATGAGAGCAAAGGAAATGCAGAATACGCAGTATTAGCGGCTAGAAAGAGAATGAGTGCTGTAACGCCTTGTAAAGCGTAATAAAGAAAGCCACTTGCTAACCATTTTAAAATATCCCCTTTTCATACAACTTGTAATAGCTATGCTGTGCGCCACTTCGGGGAAGGTAGCTTGCGGATTTTTCCACATAAAGCCCATACGGAGGAATTCCGCACAGTTAAAGATATGGTCAAAAACCCACCAAAGCTTACGAGGTTAGCTGTCGGATTCGGACTGTGGAATAGCCCTACATAATCAAGTCACCTACCACTTGATTTACGATTCACCCCATTTGGCATGAAAGCCAGAGTTTGGTTCCCCCGCTTTTCCTTTTTAAGAAAATTCAGCGCATATACAACTTATCACGAGAGCTAATTATAATGCGCGCGAAAGAAACTGTATATATGAAATCACCTGAAAATGGATGGATTTTTTGTGAAAATTCCTGAAAATTTTAACTTTGTATATATTAACCACATCAAAAAAACCTGAGATTAATTCCCCAGATTTTTTTGATGTGTTATTGTGCAATTTGTTCACGGATAAGCTGAAGGATCTTCTTTTCCAATCGAGATACCTGTACCTGAGAGATTCCAAGCCTGTTGGCTACCTCAGATTGTGTCTGATCTCGATAATATCGAAGATAGACAATAAGCTTCTCTCGTTCAGACAATCCTTCTATCGCTTCATTTAGTGCGAGTTTATCAAACCATTTATCTTGAGATTCATCCGCGATCTGATCCATTAAAGTAATGGGATCTCCATCATTCTCATAGACGGTCTCATGAATTGAAGTTGGAGGTTTGTTCGCTTCCTGCGCAAACACAACTTCTTCTGGCGTAACTCCAAGTTCATCCGCTACCTCTTTTATCGTCGGCAGTCGATTTAGTACCTTGGAGAGCTCATCCTTCTTCTTACGAACCTTATTAGCCATTTCCTTCAACGAGCGGCTCACTTTGAGTGTTCCGTCATCACGTAAGAAACGCTGAATTTCACCAATGATCATAGGAACGGCATAAGTAGAAAATTTAACGTCATAGCTCAGATCAAATTTGTCAACGGATTTCAAGAGTCCGATACAACCGATTTGAAACAAGTCCTCTGGCTCATATCCTCGGTTCATGAACCGTTGCACAACTGACCAGACGAGACGAATATTACAGTGTACCAGTGTATCCCGGGCTCCGTTATCACCCGATTGACTAAGTGCAATAAGACGTTTGACTTCTGAATCTTCCAAGTAGGTTTGCGAAGCTTTCTTCACATCAGCATCCATACGTCCAACCCCTATTTATATAAAGCTTTCTTGGATTCAATCCTCTTCTTCATCCTAATCGACGTGCCAACTCCCGGTTCGCTTGTAACTTCAAATTCGTCCATGAAATTCTCCATGATGGTAAATCCCATCCCTGATCTTTCTAACTCAGGCTTAGAAGTATACAACGGTTCTTTTGCAAGATCCAGATCTTCTATCCCCTGTCCACGATCCTCCACGGTTATGGTGACCGTCTCTCTTTCGATCTTAGCTGTAATGGTGACCGTTCCTGTGGAATCAGAATCATATCCATGAATAATGGAATTGGTTACTGCTTCCGACACAACCGTCTTCAGATCACTAAGCTCATCCATTGTAGGATCTAGCTGTGAGATAAATGCAGCGACAGTGATTCGAGCAAAAGATTCATTCTCCGATTTGGCCGCAAACGTAAGCGTCATGAAATTGTGAGCTAAGACCTGTTCTTCACTCATGACACAACCTCCAGACTTGAGAGTGCATCGCTCTCACTTTCATAAATAGGCATAATTTTGAACAATCCCGACATCTCCAATAGACGGAAGACGGGTGGAGTTGCATCACATACGGCCATTTTTCCGCCCTTACTCTTAATAAGCTTATACCTACCAAGAATCACACCTATACCTGAACTATCCATAAATTGTAGATCTTTCAGACTTAGAACAATATGATTGGTCTGCTGACTATGAATAGCTTCATCTAGCTTCATACGAACTTGATCCGCAGTATGATGGTCAAGTTCCCCTATGAAACGGACGATGAGTACTTGACGATGATGTTCCATTTCCATTTGAAGATTCATATATTGCTCACTCTCCTCCTTGTCATAAACAAAGAGTTCTAGAAATGAAAATCATATTCCTGCATCACGACAAAACTAGAAGAAATCTGCTATCAATCAACAAAAAATAATTTAGCTGTCGTACGTTTGAACATTGTCCACCAACCAGCCTTATCAACCTTGGATGGAGATTTTAATTCAAACTTCTTAATGACTTGATCTCCTTGATATACAACTAGATTCCCTAGAACCTGACCTTGCTCAATTGGAGCTTTGAGTTCTGGTTCTAATTGCAGTTCATGTTTAAGGTTTGAAGTATTGCCGATTTTCTTCATGAGAACACTATATTGTTGTCCCGCGACAAGTTCGATCTCTTTGCTCTTACCTTTTTTAATCTCTACTTTACCTATCACGTCGCCCTGCTTATAGATGGTATGTTTCGTATATTGAGAGAACATGAAATCAAACATCTTAGATACTTCACTATTACGAGTCTTCGTATTAGGTTCACCCATGACGACCGATATGGCTCTTAAACCATCTCTAACCGCTGTAGCAGATAAGCAAAATTTAGCTTCTGAAGTATATCCAGTCTTCAATCCATCTGCACCTGTATAGAATCTCACCAGTTTATTCGTATTCACTAACCAGAAAGGACTCTTCGATTCTTTTCGTAAATAATCCTGATATGCACCCGTATATTTTGTAACCTCTTTATGCTTCAACAGCTCACGACTGATGACAGCAATGTCATGGGCCGAAGAATAATGGTTATCCGCCGGAAGTCCATTACAATTGACGAAATGACTATCTTTCAATCCAAGCTCTGCCACGCGATTATTCATCATTTGTACAAAGGCCTCTTCAGACCCTGCAATGTGCTCCGCTATAGCTACAGATGCATCGTTACCAGACGCCATAGCTATACCTTTGAGCATTTCATCAACAGACATCTCTTCGCCAGGCTCAAGAAATATTTGTGATCCACCCATAGAAGCAGCATACTCGCTTGTCCGAACTTTATCCGTAAGTTTAAGTTTTCCTGAATCTATTGCCTCAAGCGTTAACAGCATGGTCATAATTTTAGTAATACTAGCAGGCGGAAGCTTATCATGACTATTCTTTTCATAAATAATCGTACCGGTGTCCGCATCCATCAATACTGCTGACAAAGCACTCGGAGCAAGATCTGGTTGCGTCTGACTCGTGGCCTTCTTCTTTTCCTCAGCAGCGTATCCATTCACCGGATAACTAAGAGAAACGAGACACAACACCGTTACAACGATTAGTAGCATTTTTTTCAAAATTAGTCCCCTCCTGACGTGAGATTGGTTATTACACAGAAATATAAACATTGTAATAACGTACCTTCCATTCAGTGTCGTCAGGTTCACCATAAAATATTCCATTAACATCCTTTTTGTTGTGAATATTTTTTAGAGACAGCAAAAAACCACAGAGAAATATTCCCTGTGGATCTTAACTATTCGATAGTTGCTGTTAGAGGCGCTGGACACATCTAACGTAACAATGGCATTAATTAGCGAAGCCCCCCCTCATAACAAGATGCCTATTATCCACTGTCACAGCGATAATAAGCACCTATGTCTTTATTACATTTGAGGAATAATATCCAGTACTAACCCTAGGAACTTCTCACGAACTCGTTCGGTCGTCTCCATCACTTCATCATGAGATAATGGTTGATTCAGAATGCCAGCTGCCATATTACTAATACAAGAAATACCGAGTACTTCCATTCCCGAATGGCGTGCAACGATAACCTCAGACACGGTAGACATCCCCACGGCATCAGCACCCAATGTACGTAACATAACAATTTCAGCAGGCGTCTCGTAGGTTGGACCTAACAATCCAGCATAAACGCCCTTCTTCGCTTTAAAACCTCTTGCCTTCGCCGTTTTCTTAGCTATTGTACGAAGACGAAGACTATAAGCTTCCGACATATCTGGGAAACGTACACCCAATGCCGCATCGTTCGGTCCTATTAATGGATTAGTACCTGTCATATTCAAATGATCAGAAATGATCATCAAATCTCCTGGTTCGAACTCCTTGTTCACGCCTCCAGCTGCATTCGTTACGAGCAGGCTTTTAACACCTAACTCTTTCATTACACGTACAGGAAAAGCCGTTACCTCTGGTCCATAACCTTCATACATATGGAAGCGGCCTTTCATCATCACAACCGGACGACCCTTAATCGTTCCTAACAGTAGTTCCCCTTCATGTCCTTCTACAGTAGACACAGGAAAGTGTGGAATGTCTTGATAAGGGATTGCTACACCATCCTCGATCAGATCTGCCAATATCCCAAGCCCAGAACCAAGAATGAGTCCTATCTCAGGTTGAATATTACTCTTACTAGAAATATATTGTGCAGCCTCTTGAATCGTTACTTGATTGAAATGGCTCATTACACAGCTCCCCCTTAACTTATACTAATTCGTGTAAAAAGCTTGTACCATACTTAGGTAACTCTGCTCCGAAAATATCAGCGATCGTTGCTCCCACATCGGAGAAAGTTCCCCGAATACCTAGACTTGATGTTGCACTCAGACGAGGGCTGTATACAAGTAAAGGTACATATTCCCGTGTGTGATCCGTTCCGCTATGAATAGGGTCATTTCCATGATCGGCGGAAATAATTAATAGGTCATCTTCATTCAACTTTGAAAGTAATTCTGGTAGGGCTTGATCGAATTCTTCAAGCGCTCGACCATATCCTTCAGGATCACGACGATGTCCATACAAGGAATCGAAATCAACAAGATTAACAAACATGAACCCGTTGAAATCTTTAGATAATTGATCAATCGTTACTTGAATTCCATGTTCATTGCTTTTCGTTGGATAGGAATCCGTTATACCTTCACCTGTAAAGATATCATGTATCTTTCCTACTGAAATAACATCCTTACCGGTTTCTTGCACAGCGTTCATCACAGTGGCTTCTGGAGGCTTCACAGCGTAATCATGACGATTCGGAGTACGAACGAAGTTTCCTGGTTCACCAACGTATGGACGAGCAATAACTCTACCTACTGAAAATTCTGGTGCCATCGTTAACCTACGTGCAATTTTACAAGCTTCATATAGTTCTTCTAGCGGTATAATACCTTCATGTGCAGCGATCTGAAATACGCTATCTGCAGATGTATAGACAATCCAAGCTCCTGTCTTCATCTGCTCCTCACCATACTCCACAAGAATATCCGTACCAGACGCCGGTTTATTCCCAATGACCTTACGTCCTGTTTCTTCCTCGAATTTCTTTATCAATTCATCAGGGAACCCATCCGGATATGTATTGAAAGGGATATTTATCTTGAGACCCATCAGTTCCCAATGACCCGTCATGGTATCTTTCCCAACAGACACTTCCTGCATCTTCCCATAATAAGCTGTTGGACTCTCTACCGGACTTAGCGGAGGTATTGGTGCAATATTGCCTAGTCCCATCTGTTGTAAGTGAGGTAACTTGATATCCACTCTATCCAATATATGTCCTAGGGTATGGGAACCAACATCTCCGAATTCCGAAGCATCCGGTGCTTCACCAATACCCACGCTATCTAATACGATGAAACATACTCTTTTAAAAGCTTCATTCTTAACATTAACCATTAGAAATCACTCCTTCTTATATCTTAAATGTCTCGTTGAGAACTACATTTACAATTTCACTTATGACCTTTAATTATGCCTTACCCACAAGATAGACAGCTTCAGTCACCTTTACAGAGGTGGTGGTGTCATCATAGACCGGGGATGATGATCGTCATATTGTTCCTTCAGATTCTTCTTAACCAAAGTACTGTATATTTGTGTGGTTGAGATATCAGAATGTCCGAGCATCTCTTGAACAGATCTTAGATCTGCTCCATTATCTAGCAAGTGGGTAGCAAAAGAATGGCGTAACGTATATGGGGTAATATCCATCTGTATACCTGTCTCTTTAGCATACTTCTTAAGGATTTTCCAGAATCCTTGACGCGTCAGTCGACTTCCTAGCGTATTTAGGAAAAGCGCGGATTCTTCCTTCTTCTTCAGGAGCTTGTCCCGGCTTTCCTTCATATAGATATCCAAATAATTAGCAGATACCCTATTCATCGGAAGTATTCTTTCCTTACCAGAAGCACCCATGCAATGTAGGTATCTTAGATCTGTATGAATATGCTGAGTATCCAGTGATACGATTTCGGAGACCTTCATGCCTGTCCCATACAAAAGTTCTAGCATCGCCTTATCTCTCATTCCTTGAGCAGTGGATACAACCGGTGCTGATAACAAAAGCTCAACTTCTTCAACAGTAAGCACTTGAGGCGCTGTCTTTACAATCTTTGGTGTCTCCATTTGAAGAGAGGGATCTTGTCCCACCAAGGATTCTCTTTGTAAATATTGAAAAAAGGAGCGAATCGAGACCGTCTTACGTGTAACAGTGGCAGCCGTACGACCTTCTTGTTTGACAACTCCCAAGAAAAGAATGATGTGACTTCTATTGATCTGTTCGAGTAAGTTGATGCCTCGTTCCTGTACAAAGTCCAGAAATTGAGCCAAATCCCTTTCGTAACTTTCTAACGTATTCTTAGATAGTCCTTTTTCTACGTCCATATAGCGAATATAGGGTGCTAAATGGTGCTTCATGGGTCATTGCACTCCTTTTTTGGTACATGAAGCTGACACACGTCTTTGCCTTCATAAATGATAACTTAGAATTCGACAATATTCATCAAACTCCTGCTTTTCGTTCTCTTGCCATCTCTATTCCCCATACCAGTAATAGAAACGGAGCCGCTCGCCCATACTCGTATCTACGATTCTATGCCCATCTTCTGCCTGAAATGCTTTGACAGCGTACCCTTTAGGGATTCTATATTGGTCTACAGGCGTAATCCATTCTCTAAAAACACCCAACAGATGATATACCAAATAGGTCAATGCTATAAATACAATTACAGATCGGATAAAAGCAAGGCACTTACGCAAAGAAATAACCATGGAAACCCTCCTCTTTACCAAGAACATATGATAAAGTGTTTACCATTATGACTAGGTCCTAGATTCGGACTATCAGGAAGTATAAGTATACAGCAAAAAGCTCCCCCCAAACAAATCTTGTGCTGGCGAGAGCTTGGTCTACCTATTCATATATTTACGAATACATACATTAAGATTCCTTGTTATTACCGTTGTTTTTTTCGTTGCAACGACTACAAGTACCATGGAAGTCAAGTCTATGATCTGACACAGTGAAATTATATTCCCTGTCCAAACGCTCCTCCAAAGGACCAAGCCAATCTTCACGAATCTCATCCATACGTCCACATTGGACACAAATGAGATGATGATGATGATGCTTAGCGGTATCTGTGCGCAAGTCATATCGAGCAACACCGTCACCAAAGTTGATTTTCTCCACAACATGAAGTTCACTCAACAATTCAAGTGTACGGTACACTGTCGCTAAACCAATCTCAGGTGCTATTCCCTTTACTAACATAAATACATCTTCCGCACTGAGATGATCTTCTTCATTCTCTAAAAGAATTCTGACGGTGGCTTCTCGCTGGGGTGTCAGCTTATAGCCCTGGGATTGTAGCTGTTGTTTGATTTTATCGATCCGAGCCTGCATACTCTCCCCCCTAGGAAATACTGCCTTATTATTCACTTCTTTCATTATAGGGGGAGTCTATAAATAATGTCAAACGCATTTCTAATATAAAAATGAGAGTGTTGTTGGATTTACTAGCATCGGTGTTACCCATCGCATCATCCATTATCATTCAGCACTATCCGCTTGTATTCACTACCCTAAGAAAATATCTTTCTTAGGGTATATTCCCAATTATAAGTATCAGACATATTCAAGTTTGAATGCAGAGAATGTGATTTTTTTATGATAAAATCTCGCCACTATAACCTGCTACAATTCTATATTCTTCTACCATCATTATATACTTCTATCTTTAATCAGCAATATGTCAGATTACTTTCATGATTATGCGAAGGGACTTATTTTTCCTTCCTAATTTATATAGCGGTAAAAGTCTTTTTAATAATTGCTCCAGTTGGATCGTTGGCGTATCCAGTTCCGTAACATGGAGACCACGGGTTTTAATATTCCATCCAATAGTTGTTGTTCACATTTGAAGATGGAGATGGAGCTACGGGTCTGCTCTCCTCTCTCTCCCATCCTTCAATGATTTGAATTGAACTCATTGAAGCTTTGTTTTCCCAAAGGATGTAGTTCAGACTCTCCAACTCTGCCAGGCTTTCCCGTACGCTGTCCATATTCCTACCTGTTAGTCGTTCCAAATCTCCCATGGTCGGAATTACATTGTGCCGTCTAGAATAGTTATATAGCACCCTTAATAGCTTACGCTCCGCATCGGCAAGCATTAGACCGCCTCCCGTACTGCTGTTCTTGGGGCTTGCCACGCTAATATGTTATCGATACGGAATGTGCGTGGCGATCCAGTCATTAGACAGATAGCTCTGATCAATCCGTTACGGATACTATTCACTTCAATGCGCCGCTGCGTGATCTTTCCTGATTGGTCCATATACATGATTTCGATGATTTTCCCAACATACTTCACTGGCATGTTATTCACTCCTAATAAGAACGTTTGTTTGCATTATATGCGAACATGCGTTCTTTATTCAAGTGAAATAAATAACCAACTTTAGAGGTTTTCCATAATTTTTGTAGAATATTAGGAGATATTGGAGGTGTGTTGATGAATATGGTGAGCGAATTACATATAGCTACAATTATTAATCAAAGGGTGGATATATGTCTTTATGAGGGTGCGAGATTAACCGGGGTAGCAGAAGTATCAACCGACCTCAACGTGCCAAAATTCGAACGGTTGTGGGTCCTGTAATGGGTGCCTTACGCAGATATAGAGAATGTGTCTCGAATTATAAATTTGTTGCATTAAAATAATGACCGCATTGGCGCCATACCTCTGTGGTCATTGCCTTTCTTATCGTTTCCATAATAGTATCTATCATAATCGCCTGATGAGTCTACAGCGGAATAGACGAAACCTACTGGTCATCCCAGAATGGTCGCGGAAATCCGCCCCACGGTCGCAGTGCACGGCGAACGTATTATATAGATATTCGATCTTGGGAGCTGTTCAATTTGGATAGAATAATCGGAAAAATTGAAGCACTCCGGTTAGAATTAAATAAACTATCATTGATTAAACAACTAGCTGACCGGGAACTCATCGAGACTAGCCAACAACTAGATGAAGTACTGAAACAATACAACATGTTGCTTAAGCAGAAATCTGAAAATTGATATACGGGAGTCGCGAAAGCGGCTCCTTCTTGAATTTAGTTCAGTCTTGTTCAGAGTAAATCCCGAATCTTATTATGTTCCATCCAGTAGTTGGTGTTCCCCTTTATAACTGGAGAAAGAGCTGCAGGTCTGCGCTCCTCCTTTTCGCCATGAAAATATCCCCTCCAAGTTCACTCTTTCCCATGATAACATGAGGCTTTTTTTGAGTGTCTACTTAAAAGGGATAATCCAAGGGGCTTCCCCTTGAATTTTTTATTCTTGATTTGTTTTATATTTCTCTCATTCTAAGGGTGCGGTCTCCTATATTAGAATGTAGGGGCCTCTTTATAATTTTCCATCATATATACCATCTTTCCATACTATCTCGCCATCATCTAATAAAGCCTCAATTTTGAGGGGATCTGGTTGTCCAGAGGCTTCTTCCAAATAATCGAAATAGGTAAACCAATATCGTCCTTGCTCTGTTGAAATAATTTTTGCTTGTTGATTTAATGTGTTTTGTCTTACCATCACATTTTGTATTTCGTCAACGGTAATTAACCCTGCAAACGTCAGTATTGGAATGTTAGGATCATTAGTCATTCCCCAAGTAAAACCAACTTTTGGATTTAGTTCGGCATTCCCACTAGTATTCCAGTATTCTGCTTTATTAGAGAAGAATGCATGGCGAAATCCCGATTCATCTTTATACAGGACAACCATTCCCTTTTCCACTTCTTCTTGATAAAGTAACTCAAACGTTTTAGGCTGTGTTTTCTCTAATAACTTGTCAACTTTATCCTCTCTCGAAATTGAGCATCCTGTAATAAAAAATATTAAAATAATAATGGAAGATATCCTTCTCACCAAAATCAACAACACTTTTCTTAGAATTCCATTGAAACAACAACTCCTGAATGTTGCATGTATTTTGACGTTAGCACATGAGAAAAGTTCCATCTTTTCACAAATTATTAGCACTGTCCTTATACGCTAAACTGCCCTTTCGTATTATGTGATCAACCAGTTCTTTCTGGTTGATCCTTTTTTCATTTGCATTGAGGATTAAGGTAGCCGGGTCGAACGTAACTGCCCGTGGGACTTGATCCCGAGCGCTATAATGTTCACCCCTACTTGTCATCACCATGTTTGAGGCTGGTTGGGACGCTAGATCTCATATAACAAGCGATGCTATGGAACGACAAGAAGAACCTTAGGGGCTACCGGTTAATCTACACGTTAGGAGAAGTCGAATGAACCCAGTTATCTGTCTAGATATTTCCAAAGAAGAAAGCCATGGTCAAGCCTTTTTAGATCGTAGAAAACCTTACAGAGGAACGTTCCAATTCGAACATACTCGAGGGACTAGTGACACTACTTTAAGTTATTCAGGGTGTCGAACAAGCGTCTGGACAACGTCCCTTGCTTATTCTAGAAGCAACCGGGCACTACCAGAGCCCGGTTGTTCAGTTCTTGGAAGAGCACCACTACCTGTACATTGTCATTAATCCGCTCATCTCTCATCGTCTTAGGAAGTCCAATCTTCGAAAGGTTAAAACAGATGCTGCTGATGCTTATCTTTTAGGAGAGCTGTACTACAAAGAAGAGTTTGAGCCTTTCAAGAAAAGAGGTGTGAAACTGCTTAACCTGCGCTATCTAACGCGGCAATACGAGTCACTTGATCAATCTAAAAGTCCTGATAACCCTCATTCTTCAGTACCAGGAGCATCTGGCTGAGTTGGAACAGAACATAGATGCCCTGGCTGAAGAAATCGAAGAGTATGATTTAATCCAGTCGATCCCCGGTATTGGTCATAAAATTGCAGCAACAATTTTATCGGAAATTGGAGAAGTCGACCGATTCGATCATCCTAAAAAACTGGTCGCCTTTGCAGGTATCGATCCGAGTCTCTAAGTTCTCTACACCACTAAAACGTATGTTAACCTGATATGTATCTATTTCATCTTTATACTCCAGAGATAAATCTAAGATAGGAACTTCTTCATAGAACTTTATAAAAGTGAATTTCAACTATGAACTGAAACCTAATCCAGCTAAACGAATGTATTTTTGAAGTTATTAGATCAAAGTTATTTATTCTCATATTAATCACTTTCTTTCGATTAGATCTTTATTCATTTTTCTGGACTTTCATATAACGTTTCCGTGTTCACGACGTCCCACCGACTTAAGGCTCCATAGGAGCCGGCCGCGATGCGGTTAATTTGTAAATGAATACTATTCGCTACCCAGGAAAAGCTTCCATACTAATAAAAGCTCTCCAGCCACATCTTTTTAGCTTTGTCTCGTTCGGGACTTCGTTCTCTTGCCATGTTACACCATCACCACCCGCAAAAAAAGCGAGCCAGATATGCTCGCCTTTTCCTTATATGTTTATTTAGATACCGACGTTTCTAATTTGGTTGCATCTTCATTTGAAGGACCATGACCAGGACCAAGTAAATTAAGAACAACTACTCCAACAATAATCAATGTAATGCCAGCAATACTCCCTAAATTAATTTTTTCTTTCCAAATCATAACTGAAATAACAGTCGTCGCTACCGCACCGATCCCTGACCAAATAGCATAAGCAGTGTTTAAAGGGATTGATTTAAGTGACAAAGACAAAAAATAAAATGAACAAACAAAGCTGATAATCGTTAAGAGTGAGGGAGTTAGTTTAGTAAACCCTTGAGAAGCTTTCAGCATAGAAGTCCCGACAAGCTCACTTGCAATTGAGATAGCCAAAAAGAAATATGCCATTACTTCACCTCCCCTGTCCAGTTTGTTAACTCATGGATTATTTTTTTCTTCAAATCATCGTCAGGTGGAGCAAGACCAAACATATCAGTAAACCATAACCCGTCCGCGACAAGTCTTATAATTGTGGAGTGTACAGGGTTCAAACCATCATTTTCAATATTCTTTTGCCATGTTTTATATTGCTCGTGTAATCCTTCCACTACACTAGGTCCTGTAAAAAGAACTGCTGCTAATACAGAATTCATATCATTAGAACTATTAGCAGTTGCCTCAAGATAGGCTCTGCTCCATTTGCCCTTTTCTTTTCGATCTTCCTTAACCTTCTGATCCACTTCAGTTGAAAATCGATTTGTCAACTCTTGGACCATACCTAAGATTAATGCATCTTTGGTTGGAAAATGATACAGCAAACCTCCTTTGCTAATACCTGCTTCCTTTGCTACTGCATCAAGCGTTAAATGTTCTAACCCGAGTTCTTTAACAATTTTAGATGCTGCCATTAATACTTGGATTCGTTTTGGCGTTTTATTCGTTTCGCTCATCTTATCACCACCCGAATTCACTATACCGTCTGGACGGTATAAAATCAAGTGAAGTATTTACAATCATCCTTCTGCAATTCGATATCTATTTCTATGAGTTTTTTTCAGGTCATCCACCGTCCTAAACTCAATATGACCATCCTGAAAATCCTTGACCCACTTGGCTATTCCAGCTTTAACGATCTTGCGATACTGTGCTTTTGACTTCAGGATACCGGCCATGATTTCAAGCTCATGCTGCAACATTAAATTATTTTCATCTGGTGTTCCCATTTACGTATCCCTCGGCTTCCGTGTAGAATTGGAGACGAGATAGCGGATGTTTGCAAAATGCCACGCGTGGCGCCCCGCTATCTCAGCCGGGGGATACCCTGGGTGATTGGGAGGATGTTAACGCGTCCTCCTTTTAATATGTCTGGGCATAAGAAAAACCGCCCATTCTCAGGCGTTGATTCTAAACTATGGTTTCCCGTTAAAAATGAAGAGCAACCTTTGAATCGCTCCTCTATTTTATTTATACTACTTTTTTATTGTCCTCATTCGATTATTCCTTGGGTTGTGTTCTACTTCTGCTAATCCTAACTTTTCCATCAAAGGTGGTATATACATTCCAAATCTACCGCGTAAACCTTTTTTCAAGCCGTACCAACCACCAATTGGATTTTCAGGCGAACGTCCCCATGCTTCAACCGTACCTTCTTTTACAGATTTCTGCTCATCAGCACTAGCTAGTTCCATCCAGTCACCATGCAGTTTGAGCATAGTGTTTAAGTCATCAACACAACTATAGTCATAATGTAAAACAGTTTTGCCTACAGTACATACTAAAATTAATTTTCCATCTTTTTCGTCCTTAAACATTTCATAATCAGATGTTTGAGGAGGTGTTTTTAGTTTCCAAGGATTTTCTCTTGTTCCCTCTAATGTTGACATACCATCTCTCCTTTGGCTTTCCAAGTCCAATATACAATATACAATAGCACTCCGCCTAACTAATATAGCGCCATCCAATAGTCATTTCCATAAGAAGTACACCTTATATAAATTTATCCCCTTGGCATTGTGCTATATCTTCGTACTGCGGAGCTACTAACTACACTTTGCAAGTGAAATTTCTCTTCATTGTGAATGTCAAATAAAAAGTTAGTACACACGTTCGTATAAAGCTATAATAGTGGTAAATTAAAGTGAAAGGAGTCTTGCCTTATGAGTCAAAGAATTTCCTACTATGATGTTGCACCTGATGGTATGAAAATTATGATGGATATGGAGATGTACACCAAGAAGTCTACAATTAATCGAACTACAAGAGAACTTATCAAACTCTCAAATTAACGGTTGTGCCTTCTGCATAGATACGCATACATCCGATGCTCGTAAAATGGTGATCCCGAACAACGAATTTATTGTTTAAACGCTTGGAATGAATGTACTTTTTATACACCTGAAGAGAAGGTTGCTCTCGAACTATCTGAGCATATTACTCTAATCCCTACCAAAAGAGTTCCTGAAGACTTATATAAGCGAGTACGTGAACAATATTACGAGAAACAATATGTTGACCTTGTTCTAATCATCAATCAAATCAACAGTTGGAATAGAATTTTTATTGCAATGGGTAATACAGCTTTTACTACACATTAGTTAAACCGAACCCAAGAGCATTATCGAAATGTTAAAGGCACTTAAAACAAATCAACTCCACATATTTCAGACACACTTATGTTACTCTAAAATTCTACACCCATGTTACTGATAAAATGAAAAAAAATGCCACCGAGAAAGTTAAAATACACTTCGGCAACATCCTTAATCTCGTATAAATGCAGAGAATGTGATTTTCTCGTGATGTTCCATGATGGGTAGCATCAAATAAACTCTTTAATATCAATGATATCAATGTTATTGAATCAACATCGGTGTAACCCATCTCATCATCGCCGGAGTTACCCAGGTTTCAAACGATGCTATCCCTAGCATTAACGCCCCCATCACTACAGTCAACATGACATAATTAGCAAAAGGACGTGTGAGATTCCCGTGCCGGTGCATCAATACCCTATTCTTAATAATATGGAGCGAAAAGGAAATCGCTGCCACGCTACAAAGGACTAAGACCGGAATCACAAGTAGATTGTGAGGAGCAACGGATACGAGAGCAAATAGAAGACCTTTCCATGAGAACTGACCCACTAAATATCCGACCGTGAAACCGATGAGTACGCCTTTTAGAAAATCCAATATTAATATGCCAGGTAGACCGATTACAGATAACCCACATATCCAGATTAGTCCGACCCACTTCAAATGAAGTAAAGCGATGTTCCAATACGTAACCTGTTCAATTTCACTACTACCTTGGTCCACCGTTACAAAATAATTACCTAAGTATCTTGCCAGATCTTGTTGCTGTTCTAAAGAAAGTGCATTAACCATCAAGGCTCCAAAAATAACCCCGACGAGGAATAAAACACCTACAAAAATAAAAAGCATGGTCTGATCTTTAAAGGAATGGCGTAGCGATTGCATCTTACAGAAGTCTCCCTTCCTATCACATATGTATAGGTTATGAGAGACGTATACAAACTATGACTTGTCCAATCAAGTCCGTTTTACTTTGCCGTAAGTGCCCCCGCCACCAGAGACGAGGTTGAGTTCACCATTCCTCGCCATAATGATGTCTTTGGCCATTTCTAACCCTACTACTTCAGCTATCGATTGTTCATTCGCTTGATGAAGAATGTTCATTTCCGTTCCGAAAACACGTAGCAACGAAGCCATTTTAGCTTTCCCAAGTCTTGGGATGAACTCTAACGGAACTTGGTAATGATAGGCAGGGCGATGATCGGGTATATAGGGTTCGCTCCGATCTGAAATACTATTTATTCGTTCCAGCACACCTTGTACTACTTTCTCACCTCCACAATTAGGACATATCTGTCCATTCATCGTTGCTACATGATCATCCATGATGACATGACAGCTATTGCAAAATGTACGATGATATTTACCCAGTCGAGGATTCAATCCATAGTTAGCGCTCACGCGGCGCCCCTCTTCTCTCGCCAAAGCTTTACGAAATTCTTCAAAAGAGGGATTAGCTAAACTTATCTTATTGTACTCACGTCCTATTTTCCCAAGCGAATGCGCATCGGAATTACTCAAGAAAGTAACATGATCTAACTCACTCAATGTACCAGCCATTGTGGAATCAGCGCTTAAGCCTAGCTCAATTGCATTGATCAAGTTCGGATCCAGAACGTCTCCCATCGTGTCGGTTACATTTCCATACAAACCCTTATGGGGAGTGAACACATGCGCAGGAATAAGAATCCCTCCCCGCCTTACCACTTCTTCCTGCAACACTCTCACAGGTACATAGATCCTCTGAGTACTTAGATTAATGTTGGTCATGTGATGAACCATCCAAGCACTAAATTGCTGCATTACGTCTACATTGGGAAAATAAGTTAGTACATGTGCAGCACCCTTATCTGGTTCATTGAATTCAATTTCACTTCCCAACAGGATTGTTGTTCCTCGATATTCAATCCCGCCGCCGACAACTTCATTCATTTCCCCAGAATATAAACAAGATAGGATGTCATTCTGTACCGAGGGGGAATGACAATCGATAATCCCTATTAGGTCTATCCCTTTACGCTCTGCCGCTTCCTTAGCGATATTAGCAAATGTAAGATTTCGACTTCCCGTAATCTTTACCGCTTGGCCATCTGTGGCTCTACCAATATGAATATGTAAATCAGCATAATAATCCTGTAACTTTTCTTGAGAATCTAATGAGCTCAAGGTCATCCTCCAAACTTACCGGTTATTGTAAACAGATGCCACGCATATACAGCCATAATTGTCTTCGCATCACTAATCCGTCCTTCTTGGATGTAACGATATGCTTCTTCAAGTGTAATTTCTGACAACTCTAGAAACTCATCTTCATCAGGAGCCATTTCACCAATTTCCAAATCCTGCGTCACATACAAATGAATCAACTCGTCAGCAAAACCAGGCGATGTATAAAAGGATTGCAATAGCTTGATCTCACCGCAACGATACCCCGTTTCTTCCTCTAATTCTCGAACTGCAGCCTCCAAAGGATCCTCACCAGGCTCGAGTTTCCCTGCTGGAATCTCTATTTCACATCGACCCATTGGTTGACGAAATTGATCGACGACTAACATCTTCCCTTCATGCAGAGCAAGTACTGCAACGGCTCCGGGATGTCTAACCACTTCACGTGTAGCCGTCTTCCCATCGGGTAGACGTACGGTATCTATCTGTAGGGAAATGATTCGCCCTTCGTAAATAGGCTGTGTTGATAATGTAACTTCATCCAACGCAGATGTTAAGTTAGATTTATTTTCTTTCAAGATAATTCCCCCTTAATTATATAAATAAGCATGAAAGGACAAGCTGATACATATGGTGATATTATAACAAACTTCATTTGAAAGAAGGAAAATGGATGAAAAGCTATCGATCAACGGATTCATTCCACATGGTAGGACAAGCCTGGCAGATTAAAATCATGCTTCAACAGTGGCAAAAGCAATGGGGTCCACACATAACCGTAAAGGAACTACTTAAAAAAATAAAATAATATGTATTCATTCATATTTTGTTCAATTTTCGACCTTTTATTAAAATTTATTAATTCATCCTATAAACTAATGACTACTATTAGCGTTATACATAGGGATGGAGGCGTCGCTATGAATAAAAAAGAGCTAGAAGAACAACTACTTATCAACCACCACCCCCCTGCTCTGCAATTTAAGATTGGAATGTGGTACAAAACGCGTGGGTTACATGCTGAAGCTATAGAGAGCTTTAAGAAATCATTACATAATAGTAGTTATGAATTCAAAAATGATCTTTCTGAAGAGGGATTCGACAAGTCCCTAGTATGGTTTGAATATGGTAAGCTCAACAAATCGGAAGACAATAAATCCGAAGCTATTTTTGCATTCCAGCAATGCCTTAAGAGCGGTAAATATAAGTTGGATGGGTTGGTTGAATGGGGAGATCTTCTTCATTCGATGGGTAAGAAAGACTACGAAATCATAGACATATTGCGTCAGAAATGCTACGAAAGCAAGATGAGTTCTACATTATTGGCTAATGCTTTGTTCATTATAGGATGCTATAAAGAGTCCTCTACTCTATATTCTTCCCTTAGCCATTTATCTAATATCAATTATCTTCAATTTATTCAATGTTGTCTTCATACAGGGGAATTCTCCCAAGCTTTTCATTTACTGAACAACCGATTAGAAGAACTTATTCATTTGGAAATACATATGGAATCATTCACGACTTCCGCAGAAACACTGCTGAACCTCTGTCAGTGGTTAATGAGTGATCGTCACTCTTCTTCGAGTCTAACACGCAGCCAACAATTAGATATGGCTAAACTAGCTATATGTCATGGACTACTAGATGAATCCTTATCCATTGTACCTGTTCCAAATGAAGCGGAATTGAGTCAGTTGATATACATATTATATAACCAAGGTTTTCGCCAGAGAGCCAAAGATTTGCTTTCCAGCCTATCTCCGCTTCCGTCGAATATGAAAGAACAACATAGTCAGAATCTATTGTTTATTGCCGCTGAAATTATGTATGATGAAGGGCATTTACAAATCGCGGCAGAGCATTTTGAACGAATCTATATGAATGACATCACTCACACTAAAGCACAGTTTGCAACAGCAGCATGTTATCTACAAATCACATTAGAGTCTTTATTAAATAGACATGAACTGCCTCCACAAGCAAATGATTCCACCGAGCTAGTCGATCAATACATACACAATATTACCCAATCCTTACACATCCTACATCATACCCATTGGCATACCCTTTGGGGAACCGCCCAGAGACGACGTATGTCTTCCAAACCATTGGAAGGCTGAAGGTAAGATTAGAAATAGTCTATGGAACAATTCATACAAAGAAGCCTGATATCAACTGGATATCAGGCTTCTTTTCTATATTGAATGAATAATCCTGTTTATTACTTTTTGTTCGCTGTCTCTTTACCAGATTCCTGAATGATCGCAACGACCATCTCAGATGCTTTTAGCATATCAGCTGCTTTGATTCGCTCTTTGGTCGTATGAATGTCCTCATATCCAAGCGCAAGGTTTACGGTAGGAATACCGAATCCATTAAATATGTTAGCATCGCTTCCTCCACCAGAATGGAACACTCGACTCGTTAATCCAAGATTCCCAATGGCACGTTGAGCTAGCTTCACGACAGCATCATTCTCTGAGAAGTTAAAAGCGGGATATAGTATTTCACTACAGAATTCGCACTCGGCATTATATTCTCTAGCCGTTGTCTCTAGCGCTTCTCTCATCTGTGCAATCTGCTTATCTACTTTTTCTTGAACGATACTACGAGCTTCAGCATCAAGTTGTACCCGATCGCACACAATATTCGTTGGACCACCACCTGAGAATTTACCAATATTAGCAGTCGTCTCATGGTCAATACGGCCCAAATTCATGCGTGAAATGGCTTTGGAAGCGACCTGAATAGCACTGATTCCATCTTCCGGATTCACACCAGCATGTGCTGATTTACCGATAATTGTCATCTTAATTTTGGCTTGAGTAGGTGCAGCAACTGCAATAGCACCAATTTCTCCATTGGAATCTATTGCGTACCCGTACTCAGCATCCAAGTGCTTAGGATCAAATGCTCGTGCTCCACGAAGCCCTGATTCCTCACCAGCAGTAATAATGAACTGAACTTGCCCGTGAGGTATTTGTTGCTCCTGAATAACACGAATAGCCTCAAGTATAGCAGCAATCCCCGCTTTATCATCTGCACCTAGAATTGTCGTACCGTCGCTCGTGATCCAGCCATCTTCACCAAGTGAAGGTTTGATCCCCACACCAGGTGTAACAGTATCCATATGGCAAGTAAAGAAGATATGTGGAGCGTCCTTGAGTTGATCGGCCTCCCACGTGATAATCAAATTTCCAGCACCATGGCCTGTACGTTCTTTACTATCATCTTCAAATACCTTTAACCCAAGATCACTGAACTTTTTCTTAAGTACGATTGCGATTTCCTCTTCATGCATAGTCTCACTATCTACCTGAACCAATTCTATAAATTCTTGCACAATACGCTCTTGTGATGTCATTGGACTTCCCTCTCTCTCGTGGATACGTTACAATAAGTGAATAGCAAAATACCTAATCTAATCTTTCCAACTAAACTTAATTCAAAGGAGTTTCTTTATGCAACGAAAAAAACTATTTCGTGTTTTCATTTACCTTATGCTTATAGCGATGCTTGGCTCTACATTGCTAATGGTCGTTGAACCTCTCATTGCCCGCTAAATTCAGCGGGCTTCTTTTAATTTATCCGATAAGGAACCTTCATAATCAAATAATGAGCAGAATAATGGTGCAATCTCACTAGCAACTTGCATGAGATCGAATTCTTTTCCTGTACAGTCCTCTAGCGATGTAACTCCGAATTCCTGAATTCCACAAGGTACAATACCTTGAAATCCCTCATTCTGAATACCTGATTGTATATTGAAGGCGAACCCATGACTTGTCACAAACCCTCGATTATGCCGACATTTATTAAACTTCACACCGATCGCACAAATCTTATGCTCACCTACCCACACGCCGGTATACTTCGGTTTGCGAATCCCCTGAACACCATAAAGAGCCAAGTAATCAATGATGACTTGCTCTAGATTCCGTAAATAACCATGTAAATCGATTCCTGCGTCTCCATTTAATAAGAGCAAGGGATATCCTACCAGTTGTCCAGGACCATGATATGTAATATCTCCACCGCGGTCAATTTCAAATAAAGCAATTCCACGTTCCTTTAACTCCTCTTGACTAAGAAGCAGATGTTCTGGATGTTTCTGCGATCCCATGGTATACGTAGGTGGATGCTGCAAGAGCAACAGGGTTTCCTGTTGCTCTCCAAGATCTATACGATGTACGATTTCCTTTTGTAAATCCCAAGCTTCACCATAATCAATGAATGGTAAATAAGAAATATCAAGTATTTTGCGCAAACGTCATACCCGCCCTTCTCTGCAAGACAAAGAAGAAAACCTAATTGTCTTCACATTACGTTTCTTAATATAGCTTCGTATCTAACGTGTAACCTTCTAGGTTCTCCTTCACGCGCTGAAGGAATCGTCCACAAATGACGCCATCCAGAATCCGATGATCTAGCGACAAACATATATTAGCCATGGAGCGCACAGCGATCATGTCATTAATTACAACAGGTCTTTTAACAATCGATTCGAATGTGAGAATCGCAGCTTGCGGGTAATTAATAATCGGATACGATAGTACTGAGCCAAAGGAGCCCGTATTATTTACGGTAAATGTACCACCCTGCATATCATCCAATTTCAATTTCCCTTGTCGTGTTTTGGTCGCAAGTTCTTCAACTTCCTTAGCCAGACCTGCAATATTCTTCTGATCTGCCTTCTGAATAACAGGAACCATAACCGTGTCGTCTGTTCCTACCGCTAGAGAAATATTAATATCCCGTTTGACAATAATCTTATCTGTAGCCCACACAGAATTCATAATAGGATAATCTTTAATTGCATTTACGACAGCTTTCAAAAGAAACGCTAAATAGGTTAAGTTAACTCCTTCATTGCGTTTGAACTCATCCTTGAGCTTGTTGCGGATCAACACTAAATTCGTTACATCCACTTCAATCATCGTCCAAGCATGAGGAATTTCAGACACACTTTGTCTCATACGTGTTGCAATCGTATTCCGCACAGGTGTGATGTCAATCAGCGTCTCAGCTCTTCCTTGTTGACCTTCAATAACGTTATTCGGAATTTGTGGAGTTTCATTCAAATGAAGTCCTGAATTCCGAGTAGCAGGTGATTTATTCTCCACATATTGAGAAGGAGTCACCGCAGGATTCGCATGTGATAATCCTTGGAATGGTGAATTTGCTCCACCCAAGTCCGCAGAGGGTACAGAAGATGGCTTAGCTTGTGCTGAATGTCCAAGCTCTACGTATGCCAGCACGTCTTTACGAGTAATTCTTCCAGCCATACCTGTTCCTTTAATGTCAGCAAGATTCAACCCATGTTCAGCTGCTAAACTTTGTACAGCAGGTGAATATCGACTACGCATAGATTGATCCTGTGATGCGGAAGGTGAGTCTTCATGGATCGCTGTGTTTGTAGGTACATTGACAGCAGCGGATTCATTCGTAGAAATCACAGCTATTCTGCATATGACTTCACCTACTGCAATCGTTTCTCCCTCTTCAGCGATGAGTTCTCCCATAATACCATCCAAGGTAGATGGAATTTCAGCGTTCACCTTATCTGTGATGACTTCACAGATCGGTTCATATTGTTCAATTCTATCTCCAGGTTGCTTAAGCCATTTACCAATCGTTGCAGAAACAAGTGATTCGGCAAGTTGCGGCATAAACACATCAATTAATTGCTTATTATCAGACATTTCATTCACTCCTAAACTTTCTAGTAGTTCGCCAAATGGATCATGGCTTCTTTCACTTTATCCTTAGTAAGCATGTAGAATTTCTCCATTGGCGGACTAATTGGCATCGCTGGTACATCTGGACTACACAACCTCATAATCGGTGCATCCAAATCATACAAACATTCTTCTGAAATGATGGCAGATACTTCAGCACCAATACCACCCGTTTTATTATCTTCATGAACAATAAGTACCTTACCTGTCTTACGAACTGATGCAAGGATAGCATCCCGATCAAGCGGCTGTAACGTACGTAGGTCCAGAACATGAGCTGTAATTCCCATTTCCTTCTCCAACTCTTCGGCAGCCTGCATACAGAAATGAAGTGGCATACTATAACCAATAACCGTAATATCGTCACCCTCACGTAATACATTGGCTACGCCAAGCGGTACAATATAATCATCCAATGGTACATCCTCTTTAATGAGCTTGTAACATTTCTTATTTTCGAAAAAGAGTACTGGATCTGGGTCGCGAATTGCTGCTTTTAATAACCCTTTAGCGTCATACGCAGAATAGGGTGCGACAATTTTCAAGCCTGGTGTACCAAAGAATATTGATTCAGGACACTGAGAATGGTACAATCCACCAAAGATCCCTCCTCCAATAGGTGCCCGAACGACAATAGGGCAATTCCAATCATTATTTGAACGATAACGGATTTTGGCCGCTTCACTTATGATTTGATTCGTTGCAGGTAACATGAAGTCCGAATATTGCATTTCAGCAATAGGCTTCATTCCGTACATGGCAGCTCCGATAGCGACACCAGCGATGGCTGACTCAGCCAGTGGTGTATCCATCACACGTTCTTCACCGAACTGATCTATTAATCCCTTGGTCGTCGTAAATACGCCGCCTTTGACTCCAACATCTTCACCTAGGATAAATACATTCTCATCGCGTTCCATTTCTTCCTTCATCGCAAGACGAATCGCGTCGATATATTCCATTACTGCCATGACTTCTCCTCCTCAGCGCTAGCATAGACATGCAGAAGCGTATCTTCTGGTTTCGGGAACGGTGCATGATCAGCATAGTCCGTAGCTTCTTTAATCTCCATATTTAACTGTACAACCAAATCTGCATCCTTAGCCTCATCCCAAATCCCTAGACTGATGAGATAGGATTTCATACGAGCTACGCCGTCCTTCTTCCAGTTCTCATCCACTTCTTCTTGCGTACGGTACGCCAAATCATTATCCGAAGTTGAATGGGGTGAAAGTCGATACATCATCGCTTCTATTAGCGTTGGGCCTTCCCCACGGATCGCACGTTCTCTTGCTTCTTTAACAACGCGATATACTTCAAGGGCGTCGTTTCCGTCAACTTGAATACCTGGAAATCCATATCCAAGTGCACGATCACTAATTTTCCCACTAATTTGCTTGTGTATAGGAACTGAGATAGCATATTGATTATTCTCACACATGATGATGACAGGCAACTTGTGTACGCCTGCAAAGTTACAACCTTCATGAAAATCACCTTGATTACTTGATCCTTCTCCAAAAGTAACAAAAGATACAAAATCCTGCTTCTTCATTTTGGCTGCCAGTGCAAATCCAACGGCATGAGGAACTTGCGTTGTCACCGGACTTGATCCTGTAACTATTCGTAATCGTTTGCTACCAAAGTGTCCAGGCATCTGGCGTCCACCACTATTCGGGTCTTCTGCCTTTGCAAAAGCTGAGAGCATCAATTCTCTTGGAGTCATTCCTACAGCTAAGACAAATCCATAGTCCCTATAATACGGAAGGAAATAATCCTTCTCACGATCAAGGGCAAACGCCGCAGCAACTTGTGCAGTCTCTTGACCCACGCCTGAAACGTGGAAATTAATCTTACCTGCCCGTTGTAGTAATAGATTGCGTTCATCAAATTTACGTGCCAACAGCATATATCTGTACATGTCTATCACTTGACCATCACTCAGTCCAAGTTGCTCATGCTGATTTTTCAATTTAGTATTTTCTTTATCATTCATCGCAGGTACCTCCTTGTTCATAGAGCCAAATCCTCTTATCTGATCTTTATCTGATCTGATCTTAAAACCAGGTACTAAGACTAGGCTAAACCTATTATAATCCTTTTTCATTCAAAAAGAAAAGAATGATTCATCACATGACTCATAACAATTTTTAATCTATCCATTACTTACCCTATTCACACTTACATTCCGATCGCATTTCCATCAACCGCAAGCATGGCTTCCCCAAGCACTTCAGACAACGTAGGATGCGGGTGAATGGTCTGACTCACTTCCCAAGGTGTTGCATTCAATACTTGTGCTAAAGCAGCCTCACTGATTAAATCAGTCACATGAACACCAATCATTTGCACTCCTAGAATATCATTCGTCTTACGGTCCGCAACAACTTTGACGAATCCGTCCTTGCTTCCATGTACTAAGGATTTCCCAATCGCTTGAAAAGGAAACTTTCCAACCTTAACATCTAGTCCTCTTTCCTTGGACTCTTTCTCTGTGTAACCAACACTTGCTACTTCTGGACGTGTATATACACAACGTGGAATAAGTTGTGATTCATAAGGATGAACTGTCTCTCCATGAATATGGTTTACAGCCGCAATTCCTTCATGACTAGCCGCATGAGCTAATTGAACGCCACCGATCACATCCCCTATGGCATAGATGTGTGCTTCACCTGTCTGCATGAATTTATTTACCGCAATAAAACCTTTTTCAGTACGCACATCCGTATTTTCAATACCAATGTTCTCTATATTCGCTTGACGCCCGATGGATACGAGCAACTTCTCTGCCGTGAGACGCTCCGTCTTGTCCCCATGTTCTATATCCAAAGTGATTACGCCATCATTGACTTGATATGTATCCACTTGCACTGTTCTACCTGTTAGGACACGAATACCACGACGGGTAAATATTTTTGTTAGCTCTTTCGACACGTCTTCATCTTCAAGTGGGAGCAGTTGATTGGCAGTTTCTACAATCGTAACCTGAACTCCGAAATCATTCAGCATAGAGGCCCATTCCACACCAATGGCTCCACCACCGATAATGATCATAGATTGTGGCAATTGTTCCATTAAGAGTGCTTCATCGCTACTAAGAATATGAATGCCATCTGGTTCAAGACCCGGTAATATCCTTGGGCGGGACCCTGTAGCTATAATTAAATGTGCTGGAACGACGGTTTCCATTTCTCCGTCAGAAAGCTCTACAGCTACAGCCCCACTCTTAGGTGAGAATATCGAAGGTCCGGTCACACGACCTTTACCATGTAGCACTCTTATTTTATTCTTACGCATTAAATATTGGACGCCTTGATGCAACTGTTCTACAATATCAGTCTTTCGCTGCTGCACTTTAGGGAATACTACCTTAGCCCCACTAGTCTCAATACCATAGCTATCACTTTCTTTAATATCCGCGTATACCTCAGCACTTCGTAACAAAGACTTACTTGGTATACAACCCCGATGCAGACAGGTTCCACCAAGCTTGTCTTCTTCAATAATAACGACATCTTTGCCTAATTGAGCAGCACGGATTGCGGCAACATAACCACCGGTTCCTCCTCCAAGCACTGCAATATCACATGTAATAGTCATATACATCCTCCACCTATTTGGTTTTCACCTAAATGGAATGTCACACCCGCTTGCAATGATCTTGACATTCCTTCACTCTCTTATATTCTACTCCTTTTCATTCGTATTACAAAGTTTAGAGTATCATCACAAATAGACAAGCCTTCTTGAACACGGTATTATACATGAAGATAAACATTCCAAGAAATAGGAAGGATTCAGCCATGAAATTGCTTATATCCCGCTTCATTGCCATTCTAATTTTAGTGATTCCAGGATTACTAGCTATGACTGGATTTCTAATGATGAAAGATTCCATATTCGATTATATCTCATTGCATGGTGACGATGCAGTTACAGATCCGTCCTTCCAGTGGCTTCATTTTGGAGGAGGATTTCTTCTATTTGTTGCAGGCATGACCTTTCTAGGAGGCTGGATTCTAACCAGAGATCGCAAACGAAATTATGTGGGTCCACGCTTTAAAGAGAAACGCAAACCCAAGCCCCCTCAAGCTCCCACTCAACCATAAGTTTAACGTGAGGACAGCGGGATTAACGTGAACAGTCATCATTCTAATATGAACAAATAAAGACTCTGTTCGCAATATAGCAAACGGAGTCTTTTTGCACTATCTGAGGTTACTTTCATTACTTGCAACGATATCAATCGCATTCAGAATGTCTGTCTGCTGTTGTTTGGACGGAGGACCCAATATCGGAAGTTCCGTTAACTTATCCGTCGTCAGTAAAACCTGTAAGATATTGTCACGAGTATATATCACAGAATCTATATTGAAGAAACCAGCCAAGAGAGCACCAATTAAAGATATCTGTTGTGGAGTTAAATTCGGGGTAGATCCATTCGTGCATTGCCCCTTGTTGGAAATTCGAACCTCTTTTTTTTTCGTTTTGTTTTTTTTTGAGGAAACACTCACAATCACCCCACCCTTCACCACAAATTCTCCTTCCTATAACATATAGCAAGAATCCAGAATTGGTGATATGGATAAGCACATTTTTGCATATATAAAGTGTAGATTCTTTTATTCGTATAAGGCATCTCGAAGCTTACTTGACATTCTTGACTCCTTAGAATTAGATTTCAGCACTGATTTTCTTAAGGATAAGTTCAACTGCACACATTTCTCTAAATCCTCCACTAGATGATTCAAAAGCATTTGCGTGTTCAAATCGAGTGACCCTTCCCTTTCCAAATCTGCAATTTGTTCTTTATATTGTTCTAGCGTATTGTTCATTATTATTTCCTCCTATTAGGGTACTATTTATGTGTTTGAAGTTTTGTTAATATGGATAAATGACTGGGAAATTGATAATCCCCACATAATACTTTGAGGCATAATGAAAGGAAGATGTACGGTTGGCACAGTTATTTTTTAAATATGGCGCTATGAATAGCGGTAAATCCATTGAAATTCTTAAAGTTGCTCATAATTATGAAGAACAGAATAAACATGTTTTGATCTTCACATCAGCGATCGATGACCGAGATGAAGTAGGTTACGTATCTTCAAGAATTGGCTTACGTAAAGAAGCGATCCCCATTTATGAGGATACTGATATTTATCGAATCGTACAAGAGCATCACCCTAAACCTTCGTGTGTTCTAATCGATGAATGCCAGTTCATGACCGAGAATGGCATTCTTCAGCTAGTCCGAATTGTGGACGAACTTCACGTTCCCGTCATGGCATTTGGTCTTAAAAATGATTTTCAAAACAACCTTTTTGAAGGCAGTAAAAACATGTTAATCTATGCAGACAAAATTGAAGAATTAAAAACCATCTGCTGGTTCTGTGAACGAAAGGCTACGATGACATTACGAGTAGAGAACGGCAAACCTATCTATACAGGACAGCAAATACAGATCGGTGGAAATGAAACCTATTATCCGGTGTGTCGTAAATGCCATGTCAATCCATCACTATAAAATAAAACACAAAAACAAGCGCTCCTGCACCCCATTTTTAGCGAAAATGACGGATTATTAATACAAGTGCGACAGCCCTTGACAATCCATCATATAAAGGAGTTTATCTATGGAAGCTGCTATCATTGGAAGCTTTATATCAGCAATGGCTACTGTACTTGGAGCCGTTCCTTTATTCTTTGTAAAAAGTCTTTCTGAAAAGTGGAAGGACATCCTGATTGCCTTTACGGCTGGTATCATGGTATCCGCCTCCACGTTTGGATTGATGCCACAGGCAGTGAATGAATCCGGGATTATAGCACTGACCATTGGGTTATTGCTAGGAATTGTTGTTCTTGATCTCATTGAGAAGAGCATTCCCCATATTGATGTTGAGAATGACTCTGGTATTAGCATGTTCGATTCTAAATCTCTACTAGTCATTATTGCACTCTTCATCCATAACATTCCCGAAGGGCTAAGCACAGGCTTTAGCTTTGCCAGTGAGAATGAAATCTTGGGTCCCATGGTAGCCATCTCAATTGGTGCACAGAATATGCCAGAAGGGTTAATCCTAGCGATATTCCTAATGAATTCTAACGTAACGAAACTCAATGCACTTCTACTCGTCGCCGTCACAGGGTTTATAGAAGTGATTGCTGCGATTGTAGGTTACTTTACCGCAAGTTACATAGATTCTTTAATCGGCTATGGATTAGCTTTCGCCGCTGGAGCCATGATGTTTATCGTGTATAAAGAACTCATCCCTGAAAGTCATGGACATGGATATGAAAGACCCTCTACATACTCTTTTATTATCGGTCTGCTTGCGATGGTCTACATCAGTTACATGTTTAGTTAAATGGTTTGAATGAACAGAGGCTATTCTTCGTCTTGGGAAAAGATAGCCTCTCCCACCTGAAAGATGCCATTCTTATACGTATATATGATCTCAAGTTCCCCGATAAATTCACCTGGAGATATCTGTACAGCGGCCGATGCCTTTAGTATGTTGTTCTCAATATTATAATAAATAATATTACCAATGACAGGCTCTTCGAACCAGTGTTCTCTCTCTGTGTTTAACTTATCATTCGTGAGTAGGGTGTGATGACCATTTACTTTCATGTCAATTCCTTTACTCGTAACAGTTCCTGTGAATTGTTTCTTCATTGCGATCAAAGCATCTTCCACAGGAATTTCAATCCCCGAATCTCCTTCTCTTAAGTGAAGTTCGCTTATGTACACACCCGTGCCATAACCTGTAGTCAGAATAACGGCAATTTCCTTATTCCCATCACCTTTTAAATCTACAGACATGATTTCTGGAGCATACGTCGGATTCGTTACATTATAGCCATCCAACTTACGACTGAATTGGTCTGTAACGAGTTGCAAGTGCTCATAGATCCCATCTTCACTTTCCTTGCCAGTGATTTCTATATTATCCATTTGAGAGATCACCTTTTCTTTCGGATCTCGTATTTCAACTTCCATTGAATTCGCGTTGTAAGATACTATTTTATTGAACACTTCTGTGATGGCCGTTAAAGGTACCATAACTCGTCCATTTATAATTTGTGGTGGCGTCTCTGTATAACGTTCATCGCCATTTATTATTAATTTAATTGGATTAGATGCGAAAGCTATAACAGAGGTTCCAAGTAATACACAGACAGCCGTGGTAACAACAACCCACTTCTTAGATTTCAATGATAACCCACCCTTCATGGTGAACAAAATACTCTTGTCTTTATCGTATGTTCATTTTAGCAAAATTTCCAGAAAAAAGATTGTAACTATTTCATTAAGTGAATATTCAACAAAAAAAACACCTTTGTAAGGTGCTTATCCATGTTCATTATATAGAAATTCTAATCTCTGGTTGGTGTTGCACTTAAGGTTTCAATATCTGAAGTTCCAAAGATAAACAGTGCAACGAGTATAATGATTACTAAACTCTCCGCGAAAAAAGCACCATCAAAATGAAGATCACTCATGGATGCAACCTCTTTCCTTGTATGAATTCATCATCCTTCTGTATTTCCCCTAATCCCTTGGATAAGCTCATCCAATGTCAAATTTCCATTATTGTTAATAAAATCAATCAAATTATTCACATTCGAATTATCCATTTTTTTCAGCGTATTATATTGACCCACTAAACTAACAATCATTGTTGCTTGTCTAAATAACTGCACAGCATCAACTCTTAATTTACCAGTTACAAGTAGCGCAGCCACAATGATTTCAATATTATTTCCTTGTAATGAATCCAAAATGGATTCATTTTTTTTACTGTTTTTTGATGATTTATTGGTCTTACTTTTTTTCCTAAAGGAAGTCATTTATTCTTCCTCCCACCATATTTTGTCCTTGCTCAAGCATTTTTGGTGTGAGGCGAGGACTAGGGCTACACTTGATTCACACAACGACATGATCTTTGTTTATCAATATATTCAACAATAATGCTCTCGTTACTACTAAATTCCTTAAACATGATCCTATTTCAAAATATGACGTCACATTTCACTCTTTTACTACACTGATGAATAGGTAACTTAGCCGACACAAGCTAGTTATATAACTCATAAAATACTTTATGAGTTGAAAGGAGGCTTACTAATAAGTGGAGGCATATTATAACTGCGTGAGCTGTATGAATCGAAGAGTTCGTATCCTTACTGTAGACGGGAACAGACATGAAGGTGTTATAACAGGTGTAGATAACCAATATGTTTATTTAAGAACAGACTCCCCTAGAAACCAAGTACACACATCTGCCTTTTATCCGCAAAATCAAATTTTGACACTGAGCTTATTTACATTACTAGCCATTGCATTGATATAACAGACAAACACGGGGAATAACCCCAAGATGAGGGTGTCCCAAAATCCATTGAGAAATGGCTAGGGACACCCTTTTTCTGTAGGAGCAAAATTTTTCACACATAACAATACAAAGAAATCGCTCTTTTTGGTGAAATGGAAGTACCACCAAACATTCAAAAGGAGCGATTTCTTTGTATATTCAAAATACCATGGACCAACCACCAAATCACCTCGTTGGCGGCGACAGGGATCGTAGTGGTATTGTTATTGTTACGAGACGAGTTTTAATCCTATCGCTGAGCCCAGAACCATTGCTATAAAAACGACTCTTCTCCAATCTTTTGATTCACCATATAGAAGCATTCCTAATATCGCCCCACCAGATGCACCAATCCCAGTCCAAATCGCATATGTTGTCCCCATAGGTAATGATTTCATGGCATATGCAAGAAACACGAAGCTTGCTCCAAATCCCACAATTAACAGTACTAACGATTGCCAATTACGCTCCTTATGAAATTTATTTATCATAGCAACACCAGACATTTCAAATATTCCTGCTAAAATTAAAGATATCCACGCCATTTAAGATTCAGCCCCTTCCTGATCTTTATCATTCGTAACTAATTTCAAGCCAATAACACCTACTAGTAAAAGTAAAATCAAAAGGATCTTGCCCACTTTAATCGTTTCACCAAAGAAGATGATTTCCGAAAGAACAGTCCCTGCTGTACCCATTCCTACGAAAACTGAATATACCGTCCCTACAGGAAGTTTTCGCCCAGCCATAATCATAAAATAAAAGCTAATCATGATAGCAATAACCGTTCCGCTCCAAGTCCAAAAGTCACTTGCGTGTTTCAAGCCAATAACCCAAAAAACCTCAAAAAAAGCAGCTACAAATACTTTAATCCAATTTGCATTCATTTGAAAAAACACCTCCAATTTTATTTTTGCATACAAAAAAAAGCCCGAGAGATAACTGTTAAACAGTTTCTCCCAGGCTTTTATCCTTCCGTGACACAGCCGTAGCTGTGAGTTTCCTCTCGGACCAGACCAACATTGTTGTTGCGGAACCCTAGAAAACATTTTTACGTATACAATTACTTTGAATTATACATACTTTTGTATCTTAATCAAGCTTAAAAGTTAAATCTTCCAGAAAAATATACATTCCTTGCTGTCTGTATTTCAGTTGACTTCACAGCTTCCCCATTCTTAGAACGTAACAATTAATCTTCAATATTTGATATATCAATGAACAATAAAAAATATCTTATGATATACTCCATTTCATTATCTAGCACATAATTATTATAATTTTCACGTGATTCGGTAACGTTTTCACCTGAAATATTCCTTAATCCGATGCTCATTGAAAGTTAAATATTCCTTTAGTAATTGAGTACGAACGCTAGACAGCAGTTCAATTCTGCTCGTTTTCGCCTCTGTTTGTCAGTTATCTCTTTTCTATTGCATGAACTGTCTATTATGTCGTATATTCAACATAATAATTATAATTTCAAATTAAGAACCTATCATAAAAATTTGACATACACAGCATAAATATGATATATCAAATTCAGTGAGGAGATATGTTATGGGACAGATTCCACTATACCAAAATATCGTAAACGCTTTAAAGGCGAAGATTGAATCAGGAGAGTTGAAGAGTGGGGATCAGCTTCCAACCGAAGCAGTTATTTCGAAGCAATATAACGTGAGCCGGATCACGTCTAAGCGGGCACTGACGGAATTGGAAAACTCAAGTCTGATCTATCGGGTGCAGGGCAAGGGAAGCTTTGTGAATCCAATCCATGTCTCGACCCAAGCTTCGGCCAAAGCACGCAAGGAGATTTTGTTAATTCTGCCGTTCGCCCACAATCCCGGGCTTGGGGATTATGAGCAAGGCATTAATGAATATCTTACGAATACCGACTATACGTTACACATCCAGTCCAATACCATTGTCGAAGAACGAAAGCTATTGAAGGCAGCTCTTCAAAGCACCAACTCGGGCGTGATTTTCTACCCGCTAAGCAGCATTTGCGATCTTGGTATTCTATATCAATATCATCTGTCCAGTTACCCGCTGGTGACCATGGATAAATGTATTGAAGGGATTCCATTCCAGTCTGTTGTCTCCGATAACTTTGATGGCGGATATCAGGCCGCCAAGCACCTGATCGAGAATAATCACAAGAAAATCACCTTTCTCTCCTCCTTGAAGGTAGAGAATTCCTCATCGATTCGGGAGCGATATTTCGGTTACCTAAAGGCGCTGTATGATAACAACCTGATCGATTACGGTGTGAATGACTTAACTGATCGATATTTGACCCATGACAACAATAACGGAAAAGAATACTATATCGAATTCATACAATCTGTTATGGAGGAAGGGATCACGGGGATTGTTGCAGAGAATGATCTGATTGCCATCGAAATCATTCAAATTTCCAAGGAGTTGGGTCTGTCGGTTCCGGATGATTTATCGATTGTGGGCTTTGACAATATTAACCTAGCCAGCTTTGTCGAGCCCAAGCTGACAACGATCTCGCAGGACTTCGGCCAAATGGGTTATCTGGCTGCACAAAGCCTTATCCGTCTTATTGAGAGTCCTCAGGATCATTTGCGGGAAAACATTATAGTCCCTGTTCAGCTCATTGAACGTCAGACTGTAAAGAAATTATAGCACTTATTATTTCTGAATATTAAAGGAGACTGACTCTATATGTTGCATTACGTCGACACACGCCAAGGTACCAATAACAAACACTCTTATTCCAACGGGAATACACTCCCATACACCGGGGTCCCCTTCGGTATGAATCACTTTGTCGTACAGACAAACGATGAGGGGAGCTGGTTTTTCAATCCGAATGACCGCGTTTTTCAAGGAATTCGTCTTACTCACCAGCCGAGCCCATGGATGGGAGATTTCTCTCATTTCCTCATGACACCTATCGCAGATGACAAAATCAGAGGGTCCGTCTTTTCCTGCCAAAGCTCCTACCGGCCTGAAGAAGCGATATTTAAACCTCATTACGTTAAAGTGAAACAACAACGCTACAACATTACAACCGAACTAGCTCCAACCTGCTACGGAGCATGTTTACGCATCAAATACAACGGCGTCCAGCAGGCCGGTTTCGTACTGAATGCGAAGAACAAGAGCGAATTCCATCTGGATGTCGCAAATCGTACAATCTCCGGATATGTCAGCAATTTCTCTGGCTGTCACGACGATGGACTCCGGATGTACGTGGCTATGACCTTTAACAAGGACATTGATCTTGAGTGTTCCGGTTATTATAATGCTGAAGGAAGTTTAATCAATGTAAGTACGCTAAGCGGCGAAGATCAGCATGCAGTCATTCGTTTTGTGGACTGCGAGAAGGGTACGCTGGAAGTTAATCTGGCCACCTCATTTATCAGCATTGATCAAGCACAGCTCAATCTGCATCGAGATATGCGCACATCCTTCGATGGACTGAAAGAACAAGCTGCACAATCTTGGAATCACTACCTGAACAAAATCCAAGTCACACACTCAAACGAGGAATATTTACGGACCTTCTACACATGCTTGTATCGCATGTTTCTATTCCCGCAGAAGTTCTATGAGCTGGACGCCAATATGGAGCCGATTCATTACGATACAACAGCTAGAGCCGTCAAGGAAGGTATTCTTTATACGAATAACGGATTCTGGGATACTTACAAAACCGTATATCCTCTGTACTCCATCATTGCACCTAAGGAATATGAGGAAATGCTCGAGGGCTTTATGAATTCATACCGAGAAACTGGATTTTTACCAAAATGGTTGTCTCCAGATGAGCGCGGACTGATGCCTGGCACGCTCATTGACGCTGTTATTGCTGATGCTGCAACGAAAGGAATCGGAGAACACCTGATGCCCGAACTGCTTGAAGCGATGTTGACAGCAGCCACGACGCAAAGTGAAAAGAACTGCTATGGTCGACAGGGAACGCTGGATTATATTAAACATGGTTACGTTCCAAGCAACTATCACGAGAGTGTTAATCATACTCTGGACTACGCATACAGCGATTACTGCATCAGCCGCGTGGCTGAGGTGTTAGGAAACGGAGATATCGCAGATCGTTACAGACAAAGCGCCTTAAATTACCGGAATATTTTTGATACCGAGACCGGATTCATGCGAGCGAAGGATCAAAATGGACATTTCCGTCCAAACTTCAACGATACGAGCTGGGGACTTGATTACGCTGAAGGCAGTGCATGGCAGAGCAGCTTTGCAGTATTTCAAGATTTCGAAGGTTTGATCGAAGCTTATGGAGGCAAGGAACCATTCTTTAACAAAATCACTGAATTGTGCAACAAAGCACCTGATTTCGATGTTTTAGGCTACGGCTTTGAAATTCATGAGATGAGCGAAATGGCAGCCGTCGATTTCGGTCAAGTGGCTATTTCCAACCAGCCGAGCTTCCACATTCCGTATTTGTTCAATTATGTCGGACAGCCGGCATCATCCCAGGTCGTAATCAAGCAGATATTAACCAACCTATTCAATAGTGGTTTTGACGGATTCCCCGGCGACGAAGATAATGGCAGCATGTCTGGATGGTATGTATTCAGCTCCATGGGCTTCTACCCGGTATGCCCAGGCAGCAATGAATATGTACTCGGCATCCCGCTGTTCGACAGTATTACGATTGAACTCCCAAATGGACAACATATGCAGATTCATACCGAGAACAATAACACACAGTCCAATTTCGTTGCTAACGTCACATTGGAGAACGAAAAATATACCAAATTGTATATTACGCATGAGGATATTTTGGAAGGAAAGTCGTTGGATTTCCGTCTAGGATTGGCTCCAACATACCGTTCTTATGGGCCGGAGGAGCTTCCTTTCTCGATAACGAAGCGTAACGGTTAATAATCCCGTAAGGGACATCCTAGAGCAGTCCATTTAGGGCCTCCAGGGATGTCCCTTATTTTCACCTCTTATATAAAAGCTCCTCCACTACCTCATGTTGCTTAAATTCATTCCTATGCAAACAAAATTTCCCATAAATAAACTTCACCGAGGATTTACAATACCATAAAAATAGCCTACTACGATTTAAATCATACAAATCGGAGTAGGAGCTTTATCATATGATGTTCGTTTAAATTTTTCCAGCTAACGTCTTCCTATATTTCAACGGTGAAATACCTGTTGCTTCTTTAAATAGATGATGAAAGGTTTTAACACTTCCAAAACCGGAAGCTTCCGCAACGGCCATCATGGGCTCATCCTCAGTCAATAATAACCACTTAGCTTTGTTCAATCTGTACTCATTAAGAAAAGAAATAAAGTTTTTGCCTGTGTTCTTTTTGAACATCTTACTGAAATAAAAAGAATCAAAGCCCATATACTCCGAAATTTCCTTAAGTGTAATGGATTCTCGATAATGATTTTCCACATACGAAAAAACACGTTCAAGCTTTTCAAGCATTTCGTGGGAGCGAATATTCCCATTAATCGAAAATTCCGTATTTTGTTGCAGACTATTTTGTGGAATGTCACGATAAATAAGAGCAAGCATTTCATACATCTTTGCCTTAATCATGTACATGTAGCCTTCCCTACATAGGATATTTTCTTCGTGAATGACTTCAATCAGTAAGCGCATTCTATCTGCGACGGTTTGCGGCCATTTCCAACTGGAATGCTCCATCCCCATAAAGGCTTCCCCGCTAGATCGTTTATTATTGATATGCATAGCTATCTCATGAAATAGACTTAGGTTAAATTGGATGACAATCCGCTCGCTATCGGGTGAAGCGAGGAAGTAATGAACGTCGCCACCGATAATGAATTGAATTTGGCCTTTATGCATGCGAATCGGAACATCATTAATGCCTAGATCAAGAATTCCTTTGGTGACGTAAATAATTTCAATTTCTTTGTGCCAGTGCGGATAGCATAATCCGGTTCCCAGATCGACAAAGCTTCGGAAAGAAAAATCTTTATCCAACTTCGGAAGTTCTAAATAAAAACTCATGATAATCCCTCGCACTCTTTAATCTTTTTGTCGTTCTTAAAACGAATGTACATCAAAAATGTTAACTATATTAATTATATTAGTCAATATATTATATTTATATTTAGCTACTACTGTGGATAAATATATGAAGTTTAGACACAAAAAGATCGCGACGTCACTCGTTTCTACGAGCGCTATGCGATCTTTTCGGATAGGTTATGTTATTGAATACAGAGTTGAATTATAATTCTTTATGAATAACGCTGTTCGTTTCTGCAGCTTCAAATATAGTTTCGATAAGGACCAGCACCCGATAAACCTCTTCGTTCTTGACAGCCGGCTCAGTAACCCCTTCGATTACAGCTACTACATTGGAATAAAAGTCTTGACCAGAATCTCCGACTCGGTCTAATGGCAATCTCAAGGTTGATTCTTCCGATGGAGGTGCCATCGTTTTTGTTAATCCTCTACCTGCCTGAATCGGTACGGGTTCGATTTTACTAACATCCGGATTATTCTTAACGATCTCTCCGCTTAGATCCCAATCCACGATTACAACTGTTCCTTCCAATCCTTTTACATACCAGCGCGGCAGCTTGATGTAATTGGTAGTTCCCACCTCAATTAGTGCCGTCAAGCCATTCTTGAACCGAATATGTGAGGTGAATCCATCATCAACTTCCGTACCCAAAATTGAACTTAGACTTGCTGCGACGCTTTCTATTTTGCTATCGGTAAGGAGAAGCAGTTGGTCTAGTAAATGCACGCCCCAGTCAAGAAGCATTCCACCGCCATAAGCCTTGAGCTGGCGCCAGTCTCCCGGGATACCATTGGCTCCTTGAACCCGAGATTCCAGGTGGAAGACTTCTCCAACTTTTCTTTTTTCAAAGATATCTTTAATGATGAGAAAATCCTCATCCCAACGACGGTTCTGATGAACCATAAAGATACGGCCCTCTTCCTCGGACACTTTCATAATATCCAGCAAATCAGAACTGTTTATAGTAACAGGCTTTTCGCAAACCACATGTTTTCCAGCACGAAGCGCTTGAATAGACAGTTCCTTATGAATATCATTAGGTGTCGCAATCACAACGATATCGACTGTTTCATCGGACAAAACAGCATTCAGGCTTTCGTAAGTTTTATATCCTCTAGTCTCAGCCAGTTGCATACGATAGTCCACGAGATCATAGACCCCGGTGACTCTAATACGTTCAACTTCATCAATTAATTCTCCATGATAACTACCCATGCCGCCAAAGCCGATAATGGCAAGATTATACGTTTGTCCATTTTCCATAGTTCTTATCCCCTTCCATTCTTAAAAGGCGTTATGCCGCCCATTTACGATGACTTGTTTGGTATCTTCATTTTACAAACCATCTTAAGTATTATCTTCCTACAGTTTTGTGCTATTATTCCTGAATTTTGTCTTTTGATATTGTATTGGACATACGACAATATTTACTAACGCTAATTTAACAATGAATCAATAAAGTTAACATCATAAATTTCAATAACTACATAGACCTGATTTGTTAACAATGATTCGATTGTGGAAATATAAAACAGGTAGAAGGTGGAAAAATGGCTTTGAAAATATATAATAAGTGTGTCTAAGGTAATAGTGAAAAGCTTATTTATATATCGAATGCGGCAGTTCACTAAAAGATTCTAACAATACAAATATTGTAGAACTATATTTAGTTGGCGGGATATTTGCATTCAATGATGATCCCGAAAAACAAGATATAGAAAAAGGGCTATTAATCTTTGGTTTGGTCATGATCGTTGTAAATCTTTTTTCTATACCCATATCCATATATCCAAGAAATAATAAGTTCCAAGGTTACTAAACACATTCTCGAGTGATTTCAAAACAGATTCAAAAAACACTTGAATAAAAATACCGTCTATTTATTGGATTGTTAGAACCCAAAAATAGACGGTATACGATTGGTTTAGCAACTAGTAGTTTATATAAAACCCCTCAATCCTAAGCTTGTCAGCTACCATCGCGATGAATTCGAGTTCGTAGGCTTAGACTTGCTTATATTGATCGTGTAGCCGAACAGGTGACTGATGGAGTCGATGTTGCCGAAACCTTTTATAGTAAGGCTTTGGAGGAGTTAGAGTATACTGCTAGGGAGTTACTTCTATAATAATAGACAATCACTAAATCCGAATATTTATCGGGTTCAAGAATGATTATTTGTGGGCAAAATCGCCTAGGAACACCGTGAGCTAAATTCGGTTAAATGTCAATTTTTATATGGGATAAATTAACTTAATGATCCACAAACTACATATAATTCGAAATGAAGGAGAGTACTTATGCACAAACAACGAGCAATTGAAATTTCCGAATCACCAATGATGAAAAATGTGTCTTACCAAGGAACTCCTGTATTTATTCAACATGTAAATGATGATGGCACAGCGAGGATATATTCACTTGATAAATCAGAGCAAGAACTGACTGTATCCTTAGAAAGTCTGATTGAGTATTAAATGAAACAAGATAACCCCGAATCCTTACATTAAGTAGCGTTAATTTACATTTGCTAGAGCCTATACCTTTGTTTTACGCTCAGTCCCTGCTCGTCCCAACAAAACAAAAGCCACCTTCACAGGTGGCTAGTCCTTAAATATATATGCAAGTGATTCGTAGGATCGTACTTTTACGCTTTGGCTGTTGCATCTATCGCTTAGATCCACTCTCTTGCGACCAAGAAGCAACAGCGATGATAGGACTCTTATGTAGTCATTCTCCTTGTGAATAACTAGAATATTTTTCTATTTTTGCTATGTTGGTCAGACTGGGATACGGCCACATCCACAACCTCACGAACGCTTATCTTTTGGCGAATATGGTCATAGCTTTTTTTAGGATCTAGTTTTCCTCTTCAAGCTCTTTAATTCTAGATTTGAACTTTTTGACCTCTACGACAGAGATTGATTCATTGTCTACTTTAATTTCTTTATCCTCATTAATCCATTCTTCCGTGATAAATTCTTGGATGAACAATATAGCATAAAATTGTCTAACTGAAATTCAATGTCTGTCATAACAAAAATACCGCCTTTTCATTGAATTTTTTCTCAAACCCAATAAATAGCGGTATTAGTTGATAAGTCATTTAGAAGTTTATCGGGATGGAAACGTTGATTTCAGATATTTACCACCAAAATTGTTCTGGAAGTAAACAATTTCCAAATACTGCAATCCCTTGTTACGCCTTAATTCCCTTCTCTCAGCTAACCTTATGCTCAATTCTAAGCTTGTCTGCTACCATTGCAATAAACTCGCTATTAGCCGGTGTATTTAATCGTAAGCATTGTGCCCACTATCGATAACACTATCCAGCCAACAGGTACCGGGAAACCATAAAGGACATTCACCGTCGTACCCAAGCTGACCCCATTCAGGTTCTTAATCCAAACCGTACTGTCTGTTTTGTTAATGATCACCCAACCAGTTGGGAGATGCGAGACTGGTAAGACTGGTAAGATTGCAAAGGTTTCTCAGTAGCTTGCTCCTTACAGTTTCTTAATGGTATACGTAGAACCTATTTCATTTATAATCACCCAGCCACTCGGTATTGGAGAACCAATCAGAATGGTGACCGTTGCACCTGTCGGTGCCCCAATTAGGTTTTTGATCCACACCACACTGTCCGTTCTGTTTATCGTGACCCAGCCGTTTGGGAGCGGCGAGATGGGTACTATCGTGTACGTTTCACCGTAATTTGCTCCGTTCGAATTTTTGAGATTAAGCCAGGTACTTGTTTGTTCGATGACCACCCAACCGCTCGGAATCGCAGAACCCAGCATAGCGACGGTCGTTGCGCCTGTCGGTGCCCCGATCAAGCACTTGGCAGTTATTGTGCTGCCGATATTATTCGCAATGATCCAGCCAGCAGGCAGTGTCGTGCCGACTGGTACCGAGGTGGTCACACCATAGCTAGTGCAATTGAACGTCGTACTTTCTGCGGTAGCTTCTGCAACAGTTGAGAACACACCTACGTTTACCCATAGAGAAAAGTTCAACAGCAGCGCGAGTATCATCACCCTTGATATACCTTTTTTAATCACCCATCAGTCATTCCCTTCTTTTATTTGTTTACACGATTGAATACCACAAGTCTATTCCATTAATTTCCACAAGTCAACGAAAGAAATCAGTACTACCACTATCAAGGACGTCATAAAAACACCGCTTATTTATTGGTTATAAACAACCAATAAATAAGCGGTGTCTGTTGATTTATGATCTTGAAGTTTATACGTTTTGAAACGCCCCTTTCGGATATTTACCACCATAATTGCTTCGGCAGTAATTCGTTTACAAAACATCGAACTCCTTGACTTCACTACGTTCTAGCTAACCTTATGCTCAATTCTAAGCATATCTGCTACCAGCGCAATGAATTCTGAGTTCGTAGGCTTAGACTTGCTTATATTGATCGTGTAACCGAACAGATGACTGATAGAGTCGATGTTGCCGAAGCCTTTTATAGTAAGGCTTTGGAGAAGTTAGAGTATACTGCTAGGGAGTTACTTCTATAATAATAGACAATCACTAATTCGAATATTTATCGGGTTCAAGAATGATTATTTATGGGCAAAATCGCCTACGAACACCGTATGCTAAATTCGGTTAAATGTCAATTATTAAATGGGGTAAATTAACTTAATGATCCACAAACTACATATAATTCGAAATGAAGGAGAGTACTTATGCACAAACAACGAGCAATTGAAATTTCCGAATCACCAATGATGAAAAATGTGTCTTGCCAAGGAACTCCTGTATTTATTCAACATGTAAATGATGATGGCACAGCGAGGATATATCCACTTGATAAACCAGAGCAAGAACTGACTGTGTCCTTAGAAAGTCTGATTGAGTATTAAATGAAACAAGATAACCCCGAAACCTTACATTAAGTAGCGTTAATTTACATTTGCTAGAGCCTATACCTTTGTTTTACGCTCAGTCCCTGCTCGTCCCAACAAAACAAAAGCCACCTTCACAGGTGGCTAGTCATTAAAATTATTATCAACAGCTCTTTACTTATCTTCCTCACTTGGCATTGAATACCTTGAACCATATCCGCTGAACTATTCCCACTCAATCGTTGCAGGTGGCTTAGAGGTAACGTCATACACGATACGGTTAACATTATCCACTTCATTTACGATACGAACGGAGATTTTCTCAAGTATATCCCATGGGATACGAGCCCAATCAGCCGTCATACCATCAATTGAAGTAACTGCACGAACCCCTACCGTATAAGAATAGGTACGAGCATCGCCCATTACTTGCTTCAATTTTAGGTCATTACATGTCTATTATTGTGTTATTTTATAGATCAATTGTAGCGGGTGAAGGGAGGACAGAAAAGAATAGGTGCGTTTGAACCGTCTTAGCAAGACGGGCAAAAAGTTGTACCGTAAATGAAAAGAAACAATTGAGTGAATCTTCGCGGATGCTAAACAGCTCCACGGGTTTCGTTATTGCCGTTTGCGGGAGTCGCACAACGTGATACAAGCGTTAATGGTAGCTGCAGTACAGAACATGAAGAAGCCCTCCTCCTAGATAAGAGGGTATAGGTGGAAAAGCTTCTGTGTTGGTTAAAAGCAAAACCCCTAAAACAGAAGAGAAACCCTATGTTATGAAAAATAACGTGGGTTTCTCTTCATTCTGACCTGATTTTATCAGGTTTTTTTGAATTTCCGGTAAACTTTTTACACGGTACAAAATGGGTGCGGCCTACTGAATTGGAAATGGATACGATTTATAATCTGAGTATTGAAGGTGTTAGTGTCCATTCATTGGGCTGGATTGATTTTAAAGATATTTGGATGGAAAAACAAGATAAATAGTGATATGATATTGGAAGATTAATCCATAATTCAATCACAGCCACCATCGAGTGTTTATTGCGCAAGAATATTACGTGCAAACAAAAACTAAGGAGGGTTAATGATTATGAAAAGGAAAGTTACTTTTTCAGCACTTATCACTGCTTTTTTATTTAGTATTCTATTTTCAGTTGGGGTTGTCAATGCTGGTGGAGGAGTTACAAGTAATCCGATATCGGATGGGAGTCCAGTTTTACGACCGTATAATTTAGGGGATCATACCTATACTAACTATCATGAATTTAGGGCCCATAAGTCAGGCAACGTACAATTTATGATAAATTATGTGCCACATAATACGGCCAGTGTATTGAAGACGCAATTACTAGACAGTAACTATAACGTCTTACAAGAAGGCTCGTACACTTCTAAATACGTGAATACTGGAGAAATATATTACTTGAAAGTGACTAGTACTGGAATAAATTATCAATCTTTCATTTCCCAAGATTATATGTACAGTGCTCATTATACACCTTAATGGTGGGAGTACTTTCTATCTTTAATAACATAAAGTAATAAGTAGGTGAGGATAAGCTTAAATGGCTTGTCCTCTTTTGTTTGGATTAATGAGATTAGCTGGGCAACATATAGACTAGCCTAGGAATCAATATCTAATCCTTTGTCACTTCTTAATATGCTTGAAGTCACTTCTTCCGCTTCCTCAATATCTAGCTCCTCCTTAGTGAACTCCATCTAACGATGCAATCTATATATTCAACCTGAGATATACTCCTTTTTTTCTGCCTTGGATTTCTTGATTCATCTTAAAATCATCAATCAAGATTTTCTAGAGTGAAAGGCTGAAAAGTATTTCAGCCCCTCCTCATCAAACCTTACGTGAAGTTTTCCTTCATACGGCTTTCCGATGTTTTTCTTTCATGCGCATGCAGATTACAAAAGTGCACTGTATTATCTTTCATACCATGCCGCTCCCCATACGCCAACGGCCTGGTATGTTGCTCGCCCTATCTCTGACAGGTACTTTCGTCGATACGCTTCTACGCATAGATTTCGCCATACGCAGGTATCCTAGCTACGAAGGTGGCTTGGTCCCTCCTTTGGTTGGACTTTCACCAACTAGATAATGCGTACCTCTGGGCACGCCGACATAAAAAACTCCCTTTCATTTGTTAAATAACACAAATAAAAGAGAGTAATTTTTGAAGACCAATTGTTGCAGGTGAATGATGAACAATCTAATTTCATTATCTGATTACCCTTGTCCAGCAAGGATTCTCAGCTACAAATCAATTAAAAACTATCCAAATCATTCCCACTCAATCGTTGCAGGTGGCTTGGAGGTAATGTCATACACGATACGGTTAACATTATCTACTTCATTTACGATACGAACGGAGATCTTCTCTAAGATATCCCATGGGATACGACCCCAATCAGCTGTCATACCATCGATCGAAGTAACTGCACGAATACCTACCGTATAAGAATAGGTGCGAGCATCGCCCATTACACCTACACTCAAGTAAGCAAATTACAACTCAATTATTACGTTATTTTGTAACTCAATCGTAGCTGGTCTTAGCTTATAAATCAACATATATACTATACCACTTCTAAATGTACATATAACTCGAATATTTTTATCAACTGACATTTTGTCCCTCCACAACTATTAGATAATCTATGTATCACCTTTGAAATGGATTGTTTGATGTAATCTAAATAATTCTTTCTGCCAAATGATAATATGCCTGAGAGTCCAAAATGAAATCCTTAAACTTCTCTTTAATCATTTTAACAGCATCATCATATATCTTAGTTTCAGTGCCATATTCATTATCAAAATAATTAGAATCTAGTGAGATCAAATTCAGCCTGATCTCATCAATAGCCTCATTTTCAATCAGGTACTGATCAAAAGTGTGATCTTCTTCTTCCTCAAGAAAATCAATAATATCGTTCAAATACTTTTTACTGAACTCATTTTAGAAATCATTAAGAAATCTACGGTAAGTAATTGATGAACTCATATCCATAACAGCACATCCTATTCTGAATAATTAATCTTCCCAGAAATCATCCATGAGAAAAAATGATCCAATATGCTGATTAAAACTGGAGACCTATATACTCTATCTCAGAGAAAGCCTCTAACTCTTCTTTGAATACATCCCACCAAGGGTGATCTTCTCTTACCTGTAGAGCAGAGTTCAACATATTTACTATTTGTTTGTTCTTATTTTCAAGTCCCTTTTTAATGTACATTTCCAGTGAGTACTCTATATCCAAATAATTATATTTGCAAATTTTGTGCCAGAAATATCTCATGATATAATCCATACTCAGTTCATTGTCATCCTCTAGCTTTGCAACCAACATATCAATCCACTCTCTACCATTTTCAAAGTTCCATAAATCCTCTGTACTAATCCAAGTTCCAAGCGTTCCATATATGCAACTATCACTTAATCGATGATATTCACCATTAATAACACAACTTTGTATGCAAAATGTTGCTTGAGGTATATCTATTCTACATCAAAAATATCTGAAATTGCTTTAACTATCTATTTTTCATAAACCGTTTTTTCAATAATTAGAAGACAATGAACCATATACTCGAATTTATGTCCGTATCGTTATCATCCCAAATAACTATCAAGTTGCTGGCTATATTTGTTATGAAGCTCTACGAAAACTATACTAGGTTTTCAACTGCCCCCGTCCTATCTGAAATACATTAGAAAAGAAGACTCCAAATCTCCAGATCCATACCAATCACTATTGTCAAAAAGTATACTTTTAGCCATATAAAATAAGCCAGAACCTAAGGATACGGCTCTGGCTATCTCTTTCCAAATATGCATCTCTTACCTCTATTGTACAGCTCACCTAAATCGGACATTTCAAACCATTATAACACTGACCGTCTTTTATGTCGCTAGAGAGTCTACTCATATGGGACAATAACTACGTCTATTAGTTTTTATTTGATAAGAATTAAATATTTTCCATAATTTTCACAATGTTACTTATGAAACTGCTATAATTAATACCGTGAAATACACATACCAAAACATATTCAGTACAATTTTCAATATATCAAACAAAAAAACAACTAGTGGAGATGACAAACATGAAAAAAATATTATCAGCATCAGTGGTTATTGCATTATCAATGTCCGTATTCGCAGGGAGCATTTCAGCATCACCAGTTAAGGCTCCAGTTTATGGAACTGCAATAGTAACATTCGATGGTAAATATGTGAGCAACCAAGCGATCATTAAGGATGGAAGAGTATTCGTTCCATTCCGTCAATTATTCGATGCTGCAAATGCAAGTGTTCAGTACGATCCGAATACAAAGACTATTTCAGCATATCAATCTCGTGGAGAAGTTAAACTAACTGTAGGTAACATTGTCGCATACTTTGACAAAAAACCTTATGAATTAAGCCAAGCACCTTTCGTATACAAAAACACCACATATGTGCCATTGCAGTCTACAAGTTACTTGCTAGGAGCTTCTGCTTCATACAATAGTAGATCTAAAACTGCCGCAGTTATGACAACTGAATATCGAAATGCAAATCCAGACTCTTCAAACAACACAAACAGTAATGATGTTTACGTGAACAATGATACGATCGTCAAAGAAACTGACGATGGTTACATCGTATATACTGGTCAAACTAAGAACGGACTTCCTCATGGATTCGGAAAAATTACGGGTAAAAATATGTTAGCTGTTTCTGGCAACTTTATAGATGGTAAACTGAATGGTGAAGTGAGGTATCATTTCTCAAACGGAGATTATGGCATTGCACAAGTCAAAAATGGCGTTAGAGTTTCAGATCTTTTGACGTATGACGTTAATGGAAAGTACCAGTCAACACTAAAATAGTAAAAAATGAAGAACCATCATACTAGAAGACAAAATGGACTCTGATATAACGGGAGCGTCAAGAATTATGTGTAAATAAAAATAACCTTGTCTTGTAGAACTAGGATTAGTCTTGGGTGGAGAACATAGCTAGCAGTTCTGAGCGAGCTTGATCAAAACCAATATGACAACGTGTAGCAAAGCGTTGGTTATAGCTTTCAAACTGTGAAACCAAGAACTTTTCTAGTGCTTCTTCATTGGGGAATTGCTCTTTACGATTCGTGTATTTCTTAATCTGTTTGTTAAACGATTCGATTAAATTCGTCGAATAAATGCTTCTCCAAATAGGCTTTGGAAAGCTATAAAACGAAAAATGTAAGGATTTTCTCGTAGGGATTTAACGACCTTAGGATAAGCAGTCTTCCACTTGTCACAGAAGGTTGCTAGAGCTGCTTTACCAGCTTCTTCATCGTCGGATCGATAGACGGATTTGAAGTCTTCGCAGATCTCTGCTCGATTACTCACGCGAACTTTATGGGCGATATTACGCGCTAAATGAACACAGCATGTTTGGTACTTTGCCTGCGGATAGATCTCCTGAATCGCATTCACAATACCTGTGAGTCCATCAGAGATAAAGAGAAGGATTTGTTCCGTACCACGCTGTTTCACGTCCTGGAGCAGTTCTTTCCAGATGTACGCTGATTCGGTTGGTGCAATGGCGTACGCGAGTACTTCCTTAGAACCATCCTCACGAATTCCCACGGCAAGATAGACAGCTTCCTTAGATACGGTTTCACGCTTAACTGCGATATATGTAGCATCGATATAGACGCACACATAGTGCTTCTCAAGTGGTCGTTTCATAAAAGCGTCGACATGTTCTACCATTACTTTTGTCATGTTAGATATGGTTTGTGGCGTGTAATGGTGTCCATACATTTTCTCGATTAGGTCGGCAATCTCCGTCATCGTTACGCCCTTTTGAAACATGTGAATGACGAAGGATTCTAGCGTGTCATTCGAGCGTTTATACGGTGGTACGGTCTGTTGCTTAAACTCTCCATTACGATCTCGGGGAATGTTTAACTGCAGGTCCCCATACTCGGTATGAAACGTTCGGCAGTAGCCACCGTTTCGAGAATTACCTGAATTCACGCCTATACGGTCATATTTTTCATAGTCTAGGAATGCAGTAAGCTCCGTCTCTAGCAGATGATTCATGGCAGACTCTAAGTGACTGCGAAATACTTCCGTTACATCTTGCTTTGTGACTAGAGCTTGGACTAAATCTGTTGTAAAATGATTCATAGGGAAGACCTCTCTTTGAATTGTTGTGTGGTAACTCAATTCTACAAGAAAAGGTCTTCCTTTTTCTATTTACACAAAATATTTTACGCTCTATTTTCAAGGATTGGCTTAAACGTAAAACTTCTCTTTTATTGAACTATCTTGTACCCTTGGCTCAATCGTGAATATGTTTCAACTTAACTCGTTTCACAAAGTCTCGCAATTCAGGCTGGTAAACTTGGTTCTTCAAAAGAGAACGGGTCGTAAGACTTATCTGGTTGAATGTATCGCCCTGAATATACTTTTTGGAAATCCTTCTTAGCGATCAAGGGCGAATGCCCGTAGTAAGAATGCTGTGCTAACGGATGTCTAGTTTAATTCATCTAATAATATTTTCTCTTATGAATTTCGACTCCTTCAGGACATTTCGAACACTCAAGAGTCTATCATGCAACTCAGTAACTGTCATTTTTTGATTTCTAGTTACTTTTTTCCATTCATCAAGGTTTGTCACTACCTCTATTAAATGCCTATCTTCTTTGTTTTCCTTACAAAAATAATAGATAGCTTCTAAATCTACTGTTTTAAGATTCGTAATCACTAAATTTCCCTTCATTTGTTTAAGAAAATTCAATGTGAATTCGAGCTCACAGTACGATGCTAAAAACTTAGAACTTCTTTTTCTTTTTTTTGAATCTTTCATCGACTGCACAACTGTATCTACTATGATGAAAGTCAGTGCAGCTTCACGTGTAGCTGGCAAAACATTTTTAGATAACATCAAGTAATCATCATATGATACTAGATAACCATTTCCATTTCCTTCAAGGTGATTTAAAAAATTATTTAGACTTTGAAAAGAAAGGAAAAATGAATCTAAAAAGATACCTGCCATAAATGAATCAACAACCAAAATGAAATATAATATTCCTGAAAAAATAAAGAGGCCTATTCTCCACTTGTATAAAAAATAAAGAGTAAGAATAAATATAAGCATACCTACATATATCCCTGCGTACAAAAATATATCATCCAATTTAACGATTTTTTTCATATATGAAATAACATCATTCACCGTCGCATTGTTACTTGCCAAATATTCTACATACCCATTATTTTTGTTCATTTCCTCTTTTAGAAACTTTTCATTTTGAAGCAAAATTTTGAAATGTTCTTGTATTCGAGGAGGAATTACCGCATCAGGTATCACATTACCTAATGTAGAATAGATTTCAGCCCCTTTTTCTTCTGCTTCTTCAAAATATATATCTTGCGTAAATTTTCCGTCTGAAGCATAGCGAAAATATGCTTTTGTATCCATAACGTTAACAATTTTATATAAGCCTATATATATAACTACAATAAGAAATAATGTAATCAAAAACAATATAGGGACACTCACTGCTTTCAAAGCTCTTAATGTCATTTTATCGGGTTTTTGTTTTAATACTGCAAGCATATTCATATATCTCCTAAAAGTCATTTGAATTTAGATTTCCGATAACTACTAATCCACACACTTGTATATCCCTCTCATAAGGCTGTATAAGCGAGTTCTCATAATCGCCCTCTATAGATTGTTAGACGAGGCTATTCATCATACTCTGCCCCCATAGCCATTCGATTCAATGGACTCTGGATGCGACGGATATCTTTTATGTAGATATTCTGGAATTATCAGCCTAACCACTTATTAAAATTATACCATATCTTAACATTCACTTAGCTTTGATTTTCTATATACAACAAAGACCCTTCAATATTAGAAAGGTCCTTGCTAAAATCATATTCTGAAACGATCAATTAACGTTCACAAGCAATCAAATCTTTGTCTCTGTCACTCTTCTTATTGGCGTCATAGAGTGCCTCAGAAACAAAAGGCTTATACTTCGTTTTTCCACCTTTATTTTTGACTGAGGAAGAACGTGCCACGCCACCTTTGTACACTTTATTCAACTCTGTGCAGTTTTTATATGTAACTACCTTTTCTTTAGCTTCTGCTACGCCAGTTGAAATTGAACTGAATCCAAGAATAAGCACAAATGATACAAACATTACGAATATCTTTTTAATTACTAACACTTCCTCTCTCTTAACTCATGTAAATGTCACTATAACCTCAATACTCTTTCTCTTCAAGTTAATTAAGATATATATTTGAACACAATAACGACAACTTTCCCAGACATCATGCATGAGCAAATACAATCAAGTATGTCCTTAAAAAGGAAGGTCAGTATACTTTATCTCAGGGAAATCCTTTAATTCTATTTCAAAGACTTTCCACCATGGGTGACTCTTCGTTAACTGTAGAACACCTTCCAAATCATCCATTATTTTCTGATCTCTATTTCTAAGTCCAATTTTAATATAATTTTTCAGCGAGTAACTTATTTTCTGATAATTCAATTCATAAATCTTATCCAAGAAATATGCATAGATATAATCTTTATCCTCATCGTCTCCATTTTCTAACTTTTCGATTACCATGGTAGTCCAATGACTAAGGTCTTCAAAGTTCATTAAATGTTCTATTTCAATCCAAGTCCCAAGTGAACCTGAAATACAATCATTATTTTCTCGGTCATATTTACCCGACTTTACATTTTCAAACAAAATACTCTCAGTTCTAAGTCTTACTACCTTTTCGATTTTAATCCAATATTGAACTGGAAGTATATATAACATAGGACGTATATCATCATCTGAACTTGTAAACTTTAATTCTTCACTAATTACTTTATAAACTTGAGATATATCACTTTCTTCCATATTTTCAAAAATCGATTCCATAAAATATCTCAGATTATGTATATCACCCATATTTCGTTGCAAAATAACCTCTATGGCAATGTTTGTTCTCTGCCGTTTCGGTATTTCACTTACTAATAAATCTGAGTATACTTTACTCTTTACATAATGTTTATCGAATACCCTAGTTAAGAATATAGACTCTTCAAAATTCACTTTAGACTTATCAATCATTTTTAACAAATAATCAATAAAATAAATTATAGCATCTGCTTCAGTTTAGTATCAGTATGGCTATCATGACTTCTTGGATTTCTGATTGCTGTAAATAATCCTCTAAGTATATCTTGTATTCCCTTTTGTACGTTCTTCTCAGACTCAGTCTGTAATTTATTTAATTGTATCTTAGGATTATCACCACCAAAAGCTTGTCCTATTAAACTGGACCCGTCACCTTCTAAACTAGTTTTATTTCTAATAGTTTCCGTTAATAAATGAATGGTATCTAAAATTGCACTTGAATAACTTTCATTTCCATAATTTTTCTCTATAGCTTCCCACAAATCTTGCTGAATGTTAGTCTTCAATTCCATGAATTTTCACTCCTAATATAATTCCAACTTAATATTATGTAATAAAAAAATTTACCTTCTATTAATTATAACTCCCATTTATTGTACCATATGATGGGAAATAGGTCTGTAACGTATCGCTTCAATACTACTATCGAGTTGCTGGCTGTATGCGTTATGAGCCTTCCCTAAAATCGTATTTTCTTTGTTATCCTAGCCCCATCCCTCTCTTGATCCAACAAAAAAACCACTCATTTTGAGTGGCTAGTCCTTAAATATTATCAACGGCTTTCTGCTTATCTTCCTCACTTGGCATACTATAACGTAAAATCATATCCGCTAATTTCGCAACACTCAAAAGTGGCTTCTTATGAATCATTCTATGACAATTACTACAGAGCATTGCAATGTCTTCAATCTTTGTTTTTTCTCCTACCTTCATTTCAGAGACAAGTTTCTTATGATGACCTTCGATAAATTCAGAACCTCTTTCTCCATACTTCTCAAGGAAATCAAACCCGCAAGCTTCACAATACAAGCGTCCATTTTTTTTAATGAAAAGTTCCTTAGCATCTTTAATAAGCTGAGGCTTTCTTTCTATCTTCCTATGTAATACGTAAGCAATTCTTCCTTCTGGATATTCCTTTCCTTCATCTATTGTTTTATTAACCTGAATATTCAAGTCCATAAAATCCTGTTTTTGTATTTTCATCAACGTTTCTATTAATTGCTTATATAGAATAACATCTGCAACTACTAATATTTCTAAAGCTTCATTAACATTTAGCCCCTGAAACAACCCCTTAAAATCTTTTGTAACTCCTTTAAAATGCAGGATACTCATAGATTGATAACCAAGAGATTTACCATCATTTAATTTGAGAATATTTTTATCTAACCATCTATGGCTCCTTGAATTAAAAAGATATTCGTAAAATATGCTGTTCCTACTAACCTCATACTTGTTAAATTCACTTGAACGAGATTTATATATTGGTATCGGTAGTTCTACTTGTTGGGATTGATGATGGAATTGTTGCTGATCTTCCTTTTCTGCTTGCTGTTGAGTTTGTAAGTGATTTGCATTATTGAAGTTTAACAATCCCTCTTTGACTAGTTCTCTAACCCATTTAAAAAATGTTGAGTTTTTTTCACTTTTTGTTTCATATTCATATTCATATTTTAATTTCAAACTATGATTTTTAACTCTGTATTCAACATTTTTTATTTTTATATTTAATATAGTGTAAATTATCTTTGATGGTGATGGCATATTTACCTTAAAGTTAATACCATTACTCCTAAACAGATTCGAGTCTGTGTTACCATATCCAAGATACGAAATATAATTATCTCTTTGAGTTTGGTCAAGCGAAAAGATATTAGTTTTATTGAGACCAAATTCCTTATATTTGTCAAATTCTCTGTCACTTAGATTAAGCCAAATATCAATAATATTATCTCTGATTAATTTCTGTGGTATTTTCAATAAGTTTACTTCCCTTCGTCCCTTGAACTAGTGATATTCCAAAAAAAGCTGTACAGATGCGTAGCAACATCTTCACTATTACAGAGTTCCAATTCGCTGAATCTATCCCTTTCTGTTCATTTTGTATTTGTCATCTAACTCAATACTTTAGCTTACATCTTACCTCAAATATCATTAAGCTTTATTAGTTTGTATATCTCTCAACTTTGTTAATTAATTTATAGATTTTCAAAATTGGTTAGATCAGAACTATTGACCACAAAGTTAATTCCTGTAGTTCCATAATGATTTGTTGTCTCAATGATTAAATCAGCAACTTTTATATACTCTTTTGGTATTTTATTTTGCTTAACAAAATTTTCCCACACTCTCATCAAGACACCAGCTATTATATCAGCAATTTGAATAAAAATACTTTGTGCAGTTAACTGAGATCTTTCAAAGATAAACTCTGAAGAATCTTCAATTGAGAATTTAACTTTTTTAGACAAACTACTAGTGTAAAAGTTACTATCAAATTTAGTGTTTTTCATTAGATTAGCATATGTCAAAAAAATATGTTCAAAATTTGATTGCTCATCATGTATAAAGTCAATTTTTTCAATTTTGTTATTAACTCGATATTTTTCTGCTCTAGCAATTATATTCGTATAAGCGTGTAGGTTTGGAAGCAATCTTATTTCTTGGTTTTTCCGATTCATATCAGGGTATGGAATAAAATCTTCGTAGTTATAGTTAGCATCCGAATTTTCATATTCTTTAGCTTCTTCTAATGTATATTCAAAATGCTTTAGCAAACTTTTCCCTATATCGTCTGACTTGCTCTTCAACATCAGAATGGTACTAATCATGAAAGCATTATAATTTTCTTTATTTGGTTGTCTGCACAGCACTGAGAACAATTGATAGTGATTATTATCTAAGTTTAAAAAGAGGTAATCAGCAATAATCCTTCTTAACTCTAAATGCTTATCAGTTACCATTACATTTGTTCGTTTAAATATTGTATTTTCAATGATTTGGGTAGATAGATAATATTTCTTGTCCATTATTTCAACAAATATAGGGATTTGGTTCACAAGTAAATATTCAATCAGTTCAAGGACAAACTTAGGTTTACTACTATATAAGTTTTTCGCTTTTAATTCGTCTCCTTGAACTCTATGCTTTGTTTTTAATACTGCTAGGTAATTTTCAAGATTGTCTTTTTGAAAATCTAATATACCAATAGCCCCTAATGAAAAAATAGGCTGATTACCGAAAATATTATTCTTGTGTAATATAATTGCTTCTCCAGTATTACCGCTTTCATCAATAAAAACAGATAGGGTATTCATACAAAACTCCTTAGAATTAATTGAATATAAATAATCCTTCATATAAGAGGACAACAACCAATAAACTATTATCGCACTTAGGGCATTGCTCTTACTTTGAGCGACCCTATGAAAATTGCTATGATGCCAATTTCACTTCTTCGCAGCATGCATTAAAATCAATCGTTTATATTATTGTTTCTTTTATCGAGTTTAAACTAGGACATGAAGCCTTTCATACTCACTGGCTACTGACTTTAAAGATACATAAAGATCCTTGAGGCTTTTCATTGAAATATCTATTAAAGGTTCATACATGAAAGAATTAAGATGAATATTCTCAGGAGTCATAAGGCTAACTTGTTCAAGAACAGGCAATACATCCTTATTAGTACCAATACATGATTTATATAAAGATAGCAATCTACCAGTCTGATTCGATTTAATTTTTTCGATTTCAGAAGCATCTCCAAGGTCTAAAGTAATTCCTTTTATCATTATTTCTTCCGCTAGCAATCTTATGCCCATAGAGAAGGCAACCTTTTCTTCAAGATTGATACCAGTATCATCAGATTCATTATTAATTTTTTCTGCAACTTCTAGTATTAAACTATATATACTCTTTGATTCTCTTTGGTAAGAAATATCTTTACTAGTTATCCATACTTTATTAATAACAAGCTCTAACTCCTTCATCGTGATTTCTTTAGTTTTTCTTGGCGATCCAAACTCAACTAAATGTAACAGTGTAGTCAAAAATATATAATTTTCACAATCTTCCGACTCTACATATTCAACAATATTTCTAATAAACGGGATAGACGCAACAAGAATTGTGTCATTAGTTTCTAATTGATCCTTCCAACTTTTAAAAATATTTTTTAAATATCTTCCATTAGTTAACTCAATCCCCGATGACTTTTTCAATACCATTAAACAGTGATCTCTATCATATCCCAAAATTCTAGAACTAACTGTTCTATAAAAATCAAAATTATGCGTTAATATAATAAAGTTAAATAATCGGTGTTCAACATTTTCCTGCAAATATTCAATTATTGCATATTTATTTTTGTAATCAAAAGATTCAGCAATATCATCTGCAATAACTAATACATTTTTACCTTCTACTTTCAATGCTTCAATCTCAAAAATAATATTCATTAAATATAATGCTCTTCTTTCTCCACCACTTAATAGAGAATTGAGCTTACTTCTATCAATTTCTACTTTTTCACCATCTTCATGATATTCAAACACTAATGTTGGAACAGAATTTTTCAAGACAACTTCTTCTTGATTTTTAATAGAAACATGAAAAGGAACATAAAATCTATTGGTGAATATTTCAACTACGTGTCTCCATTTTTCATTTTCTTTAGCTGCTATTTGAATTATCTCATTAATTTGTGAAGCCGAAACTTTGTATTCAGAAACGAGAGCATTAAAATGTTCAATATTACTTTTTAATATTGTTACCCATGCATTCCTTAATAACCCATCAAAATCAACCAATTGATTAATCAAACTCGGTTCATTTTCAATCAAAATTCTAAAATTTCTTAATTGAACATTTGCGGATAACTTTTTATCTATTTGTTCGAATCTCTTCAATAATCTTGGATCTTTTAGTATTTCAGCTTTCTCAGTTTGAATTAAATCGATTAATTCTTCATTGGACTTTATTCTTTTCCCATCTCTTAATAAAAGATGATGTTCTGCTGTAAAAAAACCATTCTCATTTAAACTATCATTAATATTCTTTGCATTGTATTGATTAAATGTGCCTTTTTTCAAGAAAGTAGTTTTATCCATTAAGTTATTATACTCAGTGCTGTACTCCTTTAATAATTCAAGACTTTTGGGGTCTTTCACAAATGTAGCAACCTTATCATCAAATAATGTTGTGTAATCAATTTGAGTAAAGTCTAGTCCACTATCTTCTAGTTTATTCAAATCATTATTATGTATTTCATTTAATAGTTTCAAAAAATCAGAGTCCTGTTTATTAAATGCATACGTTATTTGACTTTCTATAGCTACCTTTGGCCCCAAGTATTCTTGCAAAGCATTAATAAAATTATCCTTTTTAATAGTAATTTCTTTTAATAGCGATATATATTTCTCTTGTAGTACCTTATTTACTAATAAATTTGATACATTTTTCGAACTGTAGCTTTCATTATATGATTCAATTACAAAGATTTCTTCAGGTTCAATACTCTGTTCATTACTTTTAATAATATTACAAGAGGATTCTCTTCCGAATATCTCCTCTTTTGGGTTTCCTCCTTCTTTTAATTGCTTAAAAGTTTTTGTGAAGGAAGTTTTCATTGAGCCATTCGAAGCGTAAATTACATAAGCTTTCTTTTTATTGAAATTGAAAGTTGTAGTAAGTGATTTAATACCATAGCAATTCTCCATATGAACACTTAACTTATCCATTCATATCCCCCTAGTTTCTTAATAGAATAGACTCTGCATGTAATGCCTATATCCATAGCTATACACAACTAAATCAAGACATTGGATTAATAGTTAAATAGTACCACATTAATTGTCGAATAAGCGTAGTATTTCGAGTAAACAGTCAAACCGACAGTCATTAAAGGAAAAATACACATATCGCTCCTGCTTATTCTTTGGATTGGTAACTAGTATACTTTTGTGCTGAAAATCAAAATTTTTTTCCAGTAAACTAAGACATTCTCCAATTCGCATCCCTGTATCAAGCAATAGACGTGCTATTACATAGTTTCTGTATCCATGAAAAGTTGAAGTTTCAAATTGACCAAAAACATTCTTAATTTCATCAGAAGATAACCTTTTCTTTTGTTTTCTTTCAATTTTTGGGTTTTCTATTTTTTCAACAATATTCTTAGGGATTTCACGTTCAACTTCAAACAGATAATTGAAAAATACTTTGATGTTCCTTACATAATTAGCAATTGTCGTAGTTGAAATTTCCTTCTTGTAATCAGTCCGATTTTCAGGATGATTATTATTCTTCGTCAGCTCATTATTTACTACAGTATACTTACCTCTTTCACGTAGGTACTTAATGTATTGACGAATATGACCTGACTGAACTTTCTTAACTTCCTCAATTTCGAAAGTATCTTTCAAATATTTAATAAAAAGTTTTAATGTCTGCTCATAGCTCGCTAAAGTCTTTCTAGATAGATTCTTACTTGAACAGTAAAGCATGAAATTGTCTAACTGAAACTCTAAATCAGTCATAAAAATACCGCCTCTTCATTGGATTTTTAGAACCCAATAAATAGACGGTATAAGTCGGTTTAACGAACAGTAGTTTATCGGCATGAGTTCACCTAAATCCGATATTTATACGCAAAATGGTTTTATGTATAAATACCCCGAAACCCTTACCCTATATACCTTTAAGACACCTTATGCTCAATTCTAAGCTTGTCAGCTACCATCGCAATGAATTCCGAGTTCGTAGGCTTAGACTTGCTTATATTGATCGTGTAGCCGAATAGGTGGCTGATGGAATCGATGTTGCCGCGTGTCCAAGCCACTTCAATGGCATGGCGGATGGCACGTTCCACTCTTGATGGCGTTGTTTTGAACTTCTCAGCGATTGCCGGATAAAGAGTTTTTGTAATCGCTCCCAAAATTTCGATGTTGTTATATACCATGGTGATACCTTCACGCAAATACTGATACCCTTTAATATGTGCAGGAACACCAATTTCATGAATGATGGATGTAATATTAGCATCAAGATTCTTTCCTTTTCCTAATGGAAGTACATTAGATCTGTGGTTAGACATGGACAAGCTTGATGAATTCACGTTCTGTTGACCCACTAATTGGCGAACACGGTTCGCAAGAACCTCCATATCAAACGGTTTCAAAATGTAATAAGAGGCTCCTAGCTGCACTGCTCTTTGGGTAATGTTCTCTTGACCAAATGCCGTCAGCATCACAACCTTAGGTTGTGGAGAGATATTCATTTCACGTAGGCGTTCAAGTACCCCAAGGCCATCCAGATGCGGCATGATGATATCCAAGATAAGTATGTCTGGCGCCTTTCTAGATTCATTGATCATATTGAGCACTTCCTCGCCATTATAGGCGATTCCGGTAACAACCATGTCCTCTTGCTCCGAAATATATTCGGCAAGTAAATTTGTAAACTCTCTGTTATCATCCGCTAACAACACTTCAATTTTTTGCACTGTTGGTTCCTCCTTGGTTTATGTTGATAATTGGCACACTGTGATCATTTTCCTCTCTAGACATAACTTTCGACATCCATTTGTTAATTCCTTCTGTCGAAAATTATTTTTGTTTATTTTTTTATTAACATCATTTATAATTAAATATTTATTTACAAAGTTAGATCTCGTTCGTTCATTTATGACAAAAAAAACCATAAGGCTAACTCGCCTTAAGGTTTTTCATTTGATTTTCTGATTTCTGCATTACACCAGAATCTTGGAGCATCCACTCAATGAAACATCCGTAACCGGATTTCGGATCATTAACAAATACATGAGTAACCGCACCAATGAGTTTACCATTCTGAACAATCGGACTTCCACTCATTCCTTGAACAATGCCGCCCGTCTTACTAATCAGTCTCGGGTCAGTGATCTTTAATACAAGACCTTTCGTAGCCGGAGCATCCTGACGTGCAACATGTACAATTTCCACTTTAAATCGTTCAATCTGCTGTCCTTCCACTACCGTCAATATTTCAGCAGGGCCTTCTTTTACTTCTTCAGCAAATGCAACCGGAATAGGTTCCTTATATAAACTATGCTCAGGATTTTGAGTCATCTTCCCAAAAATTCCGAAGTGTGTATTGCTTACAATATTACCAAGTATGTTACTTTCCTTAAGAAAATGAGCTCGTTTTTCACCTGGTTCGCCATCTTGGCTTTTAGAAATTGAAGTTACGTTTGACTGAACAATTTGTCCACTCCCTACAACGATAGGGGTTTGCGTATTCATGTCCGTGATCACATGTCCAAGAGCACCATATACGCCTTGATCTGGAGCATAGAAGGTCAAAGTTCCGACACCCGCAGCAGAATCGCGGATATAAAGACCAAGTCGCCATGCTTTGTCTTCTTCGTCATATGCAGGCGTAAGTTTCGTTGATAAGGTTAACTCGCCTCTTTTAAAGGAAATTTCAAGCTTTCTCTTACCTACTCCAGCTTCTTCAACCATCGTAGCCACTTTACTTATATCGGTTAGGGCGACACCATCCATATGTGTCATTAAATCACCTAACTGAATACCTGCATTTTCACCTGGTGAAACTCGACTGTCATTGCTAACGTTAACTAAATGATGTCCTACGACTAGAATTCCTGCTGACTTTACCTTAACCCCGATCGTTTGTCCTCCAGGAAACACTTTCAATCCAGGAACAACCTGAATTCGTACCGTTTTAATAGGAATGGTTCCGAATAATTTCAAGGTAAGTCGTGCTTTGCCACTTTGTTGTGAGCTTAGCTGCAAAGGATGATTAGGGGACACTTGTAATGTAGGACGAGTCGATCCGTTCAATTGAAGAACATCGGGTCTGTCCACAAATGCCTGTGCATTAACCGGAACGGCTAATTGAAACTTGGAATCGCCTGAAAATAACCTAACATCATTGGGCATTGCTGCATAACTGTGTACCGTTTCACTTGTACATAGGAAACACAGCAAGAAGGCTGATAATAGTCCTAATAATTTGTTCCTGAGATTGGAGTTCAATGGCTGTCACACTCCCCTGATTTCTTTCGCTTGACGAAAGTGGTCGCCGTTGCGTACCTTTAAGATAACCCCGCCCTCAGGCTTTTATTACTGTCAATCATTACTCCGTCCCCTCATCTGACAGCTTTTCTCGCTTCCGCCAACTTCAACATCTCTTGGGCATGATGACGTGTTTTTTCCGTGATTTCGACTCCACCTAACATCCTAGCTAATTCTTCAATTCGCCCTTGTTCAGACAAATTTTCTACTTGCGTCATCGTTCGCCCATCCATGATATTCTTTTCAATCAAATATTGATGATCTGCCATACAAGCGACTTGAGGCAAGTGAGTAATGGAGAACACTTGACACGTCTCAGACAACTTAAAGAGCTTCTCCGCAATCGACTGTGCCGCTCGCCCACTAACACCCGTATCCACTTCATCAAATATAAGAACAGGAATCTGATCATGACGTGCAAAGATGGACTTCATAGCAAGCATTATTCTCGAGAGCTCTCCACCTGAAGCTATCTTACCAAGAGGTCTTAAAGGCTCTCCTGGATTTGGGGATATCATAAATTCGACGTTATCCATTCCCTGCTTCGTCAATCGCACCTTGTGACCTTCCACTTCATATCCACGTGGATCTTCAAGCAGATCAAGCCTAACTTGAAGCGAGGTCCGCTCCATTTGTAGATCTTTTAGTTCGCTCTCTACTTGGGAAGCTAGCTCTTCAGCACACTTTCTTCTCGCCTGACTTAATTCATACGCCGTTTGAAGTAGACCCTCAAGCATCCCATCACGCAATTGGCGAAGGCTTTCCAGCCGTTCATCTTTATTCTCCAGCAGATCCGTTTCCTGCTTAATATTCTCATAATAATCCAGAATTTGTTCTACACTGTCGCCATATTTACGACGGAGAGTAATTATCATATCTAGACGTTGTTCAATTTCCTCTAACCGTTCAGGATTAAATTCTATATTCTCACGATAATCCCTTAACTGAAACGCAGCATCTTCAAATTGAAAATAGGCAGACTGAAGTTGGTCAAGTAAAGGCTTAAGTCCTAACTCATCATAATGAATGATATCTTTTAAAAGAGAGATCGCACTACTAATAGAACCCATACCATTGTGCCCATAAAGAATTTCATGTGCTCCTGTAACAGAGTCCATCATTTTTTCACTATGTGATAGTTTGACCCTTTCATTGGATAACCATTCATCTTCACCCGGTTTTAATTGTGCAGCTGCAATCTCTTCTAATTGAAATCGATATAAATCCAGCATCTGATATGCTTTTTGGCTAGAATTCTGTATTTCTCGAAGTTCTTTCTCAACTTTAATAAAAGCCGAATATTTCTCCTGATACCGTAGCTTTAAAGGACCAATTATATGTTCACCGTATGTATCCAGAAGATGCAAATGCCTCTCCGGCCGCAATAAGCTCTGATGCTCATGCTGACCGTGGATATTAACAAGTAGTTCACCTACTTCACGCAACATCGTAAGATTCACAAGTTGTCCATTAATCCGAGAAGTGCTCTTTCCTTGAGACGTAATTTCACGTCGAATAACCAAATGCTCTTCATGATTACCATCTATACCAATCTTGACAAGCGTATCCCACACCGGATGCCCTTCTTGGAGCTCAAACAGTGCTTCAATTTCAGCTTTATTACAGCCATAACGGATGAGATCTGCAGAACCTCTCCCCCCCGCCAAAAGACCGAGCGCGTCAATGACAATAGACTTACCTGCACCTGTCTCCCCCGTAATCACATGAAATCCCGGATAAAAATGTACGTCAATCGCTTCAATAACAGCTAAATTTCGAATGGACAACGTTACCAGCATGAACACAATCCCACCTTCGGCTCTTTACTGCCTTACTCATGAATGCCTAATATATCTATGAAATAAAACCTAACGTTTGCTTTATCACGTACACACTATCTTCCTCAGAACGACAAATCATTAGAATCGTATCATCTCCACAGATGGTACCCATGATCTGATTCCATTCCATATTATCCAACAAGACCGCAACGGAATTGGCTGTACCTGGTAAACATTTCATGACAACGAGGTTTCCAGTGTGATCTATATGCACGAAATTATCTATAAGCGCTCTTTTTAATTTCTGAACAGGGTTATAACGTTGGTCCGTCGGAAGTGAATATTTATATCTTCCATCCTCCGTTGGTACTTTAATCAGAACTAATTCTTTAATGTCTCGTGATACTGTCGCTTGCGTTACCTGAAACCCCGACTCCCTTAACGCTTCTACCAGTTCATCCTGAGTTTCAATATCGCGATGCGTAATAATATCACGTATCCTAATATGTCGCTGTCCCTTCATAAATGCCTCCTATTTGTGCTAATAATTAACTATCATATCCATTCCATTCTTCCTCATCCCACTCGAAATAGATATGTCGTATTTCTCTTTCATTTAAATCCATATATAGTACTCCCGCACAGTCTGGATAAAGGAGAAAGTAAGGTAAGAGACGATCTCTTAGAGAGCTGCCTGTCCATTCCAGTGGTAAACGTTTCTTGGCTGTCTTAACCAGATATACCGCACCTTCTTCATCGGTCACAACATAATCAATAAACAACCTACTAAAGTAATCCTCATGATCAACTTCGAAATAAAGGGGGATCTTAATTCGCCCACCCATCACTTCAAATCCTTTACTTTGCAAAAAATCCACAGCTGGATGTTCAGGGATGTAATCATTAAAGGGTATATTCAGGCTGCGATCAATGATTGGCTTCTGATACCACCTCATCAATAAAGAAATAATGCCTATAATAATAAGAATTCCTATTATAGCCATCATGAACAGATCAGCTCGTCCTCCCATGCGAATCACCTCATAGATGTATTCGTGAGCCCTTAAAAAAAACCTTTTTTCAAGTAAAATTGGCTATGCTTTTTCAAGGACGATACCCATTTCAAGCAAAGAAACCCATCTACTTAGATGAGTTCCCCTTAAACGTATGTGTCGCCTCGTTAATAACGCGGTCTATGAGATCCTTCATGCTTACGGTATCCAATAGAATTCCCTCACGATCAGACATATCCAGCTTCCAGTGGGCTAGAAATTCAATATTACCTTCACCACCCGTAATGGGTGAGAACGTTAACCCTTGCAGACGATAGCCCAACTCTTCTGCAAATGTTAGAACCGTCTTTAGAACGTCCTTATGAACTGCCGTATCACGAATTACACCTGATTTACCCACCTTATCTCGACCAGCTTCGAACTGTGGCTTTATTAAAGCTACTATACTCGAGGGTTGGCTCAATAGTGCCATTAGAGGTGGCAATATAATTCGAAGTGAAATAAATGAGACGTCAATGCTAGCAAAATTCGGAATAGGTCCTTTTAAATCTTCTGGAGTCATATATCGAAAATTTGTCTTTTCCATAACATATACCCGCTCATCGCTGCGAAGAGACCAATCTAATTGGTTGGTTCCCACATCAATCGCATATACGTTCTTAGCACCATACTTTAACGCACAGTCGGTAAAACCACCCGTTGAAGAGCCAATATCAAGCATCACAGCATCTTGGAGTTCAATTCCAAAGCTGTCGATTGCCTTCTTCAGCTTCAATCCACCCCTGCTTACGTAAGGATGAACAGCACCTTTGACCCTGATCGCAGCGTCCCTTGGAATCTTCATTCCTGGTTTCTCAATCCGCTCTTCAGCAGCAAACACTAGCCCAGCCATGATCGCTGCCTTTGCTTTTTCGCGGCTATCATATAATCCCTGCTCAACAAGCAGAATATCTATACGTTCTTTTTCCATATATTCATTCACCTGATTCTGTCTTCACGCCTTAAGACGGAAAGCTGCTTTTACCATATTCATAAGGATGAAGAGCTATAAGTTTACGTATCTCCTCACATACTGCACTTGCCGTTAAGTTAGTTTCTTCGCGTTGCTCTTTGATACTTCCGTGTTCAATAAATCGATCAGGAACACCCATAATTGAAACGGTCGTATCAAACATATGCTCATTTGCGTAAAATTCAAGAACAGCACCACCGAGACTTCCAGCCTCACATGCTTCTTCCAAGATGATCATATTCGTTCTTGATTTAGCAAGGCTGCGTAACATTTCTTCATCCACAGGCTTAAGAAAACGAGCGTTCACAACTTGTAGTTGAATTCCCTCTCGCTTAAGTAGTTCTGAGGCGTCGAGAGCCACTTGCACCATAGGGCCTACGGCAAGTACAGCGTACCCTTCTCCCTCACGAACCGTTACCCATTTCCCAATTGGAATGGATACAAGCGTCTCATCCATAGGCACACCAAGTCCATTCACACGTGGATAACGATAAGCTATAGGTCCATCATTATATTCTAGTGCCGTATACATCATGTGCCGAAGCTCATTCTCATCCTTAGGCATCATAAGAACCATATTCGGAATATGACGCATGAAAGCAATATCGTATACCCCTTGATGTGTCTCTCCATCTGCTCCAACAAATCCGGCACGATCAATAGCAAACGTTACATTGGCATTATGTCGGCAAATGTCATGCACAATCTGATCATAAGACCGTTGCATAAATGTAGAGTACACTGCGAATACAGGTTTCATTCCCTCCATCGCCAAAGCCGCACACATGGTTGCCGCATGTTGCTCTGCAATCCCCACGTCAATCATGCGATCTGGAAATCTTTCACTGAATGGAAATAGTCCCGAACCCCCAGGCATTGCTGGTGTTACGGCCACGACTCTTGAATCACGTTCTCCAAGTTCAATTAATGTTTGTGCGAACACATCCGTATACATTGGGTTTCCTACTGATTTCAGAACTTGACCGGATTCAATCTTATAAGGTGTGATACCATGCCATTTATAGGAATCCGCTTCCGCAGGTGTATAGCCTTTGCCCTTCGTTGTAAGAACATGAACAAACACAGGGCCATCTACATTATCCGCTTGCTGAAACGTATCGATTAATTTCTGAAGGTCATGTCCGTCAACTGGACCAAGATACGTAAAACCTAGTTCCTCAAAAAGAATACCTGGTACAACCATATATTTAACGCTATCTTTTAACTTCTCAACCGTCTTGGCTAATTTACCACCAATCGCTGGAATTTTCTTAAGCATGCCTTCAACTTCGTCTTTTGCTCGTAAATAGTGACGATCTGAACGTAACTTGCTTAAATAATTATGCATAGCGCCTACATTGGGTGCAATAGACATCTCATTATCATTTAGGACCACCATTAATTTCTTCTGTGCATGACCAATATGATTTAGCGCCTCAAATGCCATACCACCTGTTAATGCACCATCTCCAATAAACGCAACAACCTTGTTGTCTTCGCCTTTAAGATCTCTAGCAAGAGCCATACCCATGGCAGCGGATAGAGATGTACTACTATGACCGGCTTCCCAGACATCATGTTCACTTTCTGACCTCTTCACGAACCCACATAATCCATTATATTTACGTAATGTATCGAATCGATCCATACGACCAGTAAGTATCTTATGGACGTATGCTTGATGTCCTACATCAAATAAAAACTTATCTTTCGGGCTGTTATAACAGTAATGAAGAGCAAGCGTTAGTTCCACCACGCCCAAATTCGATGCGAGATGCCCTCCTGTAACAGACAACTTCTCAATCAGAAACTGTCTGATTTCAGCCGCCAGGGCAGTTAGTTCGTCAACCGAAAGTGACTTCAATTGTTCTGGATGTTTCAATTGTGGAAGCTTCACTTAAATCTCCCCACTTTTCTTCTATAGGATTTGTTAATGTTGAGATTGGAAATCTTTCCGCTCATTATATCACAAATGAACCTTACTAATAAAATTAGCAGTCTTAATGATCCCGATTGACCAAATAATCTGCAATTTCCAGAAGACGTTCTGGATGAGGGAAACCAGCCTCTATAATTACTCTCTTAGCTTCATGGGTCAATCTTGCGACTTCCAACTTCGATTCATCAAGACCAATAAAGTAAGGATAAGTCACTTTATCTTGTTTGACATCACTCTGAGTCTTTTTACCAAGCTTAGCTTCGTCACCAATTAGATCAAGAATATCATCTTGAATCTGGAAGGCTAGTCCAATGTGGTGACCAAATGAACGAAGTGCTGTAATCTTAGCTTCATCAGCCCCTGCAATTCGTCCCCCTGCAATTAGAGAGAATATAAACAGATCACTCGTCTTGTGGGTATGTATATACTCAAGTTGGGATATGCTCGTTAGGCCCTGTTCCCCTTCCATGTCCGCGACCTGACCACCAACCATGCCTCTAGGTCCAGCCATTTCAGCCAAATCCTCAACAATAGCAAGAACCCTATCTGAAGGAATACCATGCTTACGTGCAATCTGAGCTAAACTAAAAAAGGCATGCGTAAGCAGTCCATCTCCCGCAAGGATGGCCATGGCTTCACCATACACTTTATGATTTGTAAGCTTCCCACGACGATAATCGTCGTCGTCCATTGCTGGAAGATCATCATGGATAAGCGAATATGTATGAACCATTTCAACAGAACAAGCTGCTTCTATCGCTACTTCACGTCGTCCCCCAAGAGCTTCACAAGCTGTAATAACTAACAACGGTCGTAAGCGTTTTCCTCCTGCAAGTAGGGAATAGGTCATCGATTCCTTTAGATTAGAAGGAACATCCCAGTTGGATGGGAATATCTCCAACAAGGATGATGTGATCAGATCCGATATATCTTCAATATAATCATTTAATGAAGGTTGATTACTCAATGGATTCACCACTTTCTGAATCAAGTGAAGCACCAAATGGCTTTTTCCGAAGCTCGCCATCTTCCTCCACAATCATTTCTATTTTGCGTTCAACCTGTTCCAGCTTCTGACTGCATAACTGAGATAAGCCCATCCCTTTTTGAAATAACTCAATCGCTTTTTCCAAAGGAACGTCCCCATGCTCAAGCTCGTCTACAATTTCTTCTAGCTGGCTCATTGCTTGTTCAAAATTAAGTTCAGTGACCTTCGCCATGACTTTGCTCATCCTCCTTGATTGCCCATACCTGACAATCGAATTGACCATCATTGACTCTTATCTTCACCAAATCTCCAAGCTGTACATCGCTTATCGATTTAATCAAACGTTTCTCATGTTCGTCATAAACAAGACTATATCCCCTAGACATGACCTTCAATGGACTAAGAGCATCCAGTTGTCTTACCGCAGAACCGAGTTGTGTCTGATTTCCTTTCAGAATAGATAACATAGCCAGCTGAAGCTGACGCTGACTTTTTTCTCTACTCTTTTTAGCGGAAGACACTTGCTCTTTCGGATTGAATCGTAACAAGCTGTGATGGATTCGGGATTTTCTTTCCTTATTAAGCTTTACACTAGAACGAATCGATCGTGTAAGCCCTTGCTGTAGCCTATCCAGCCGCTCCGTATGTTGCAGTAAAGTTCTGCGAGGATGAACCAACACAGGTGAACGTTGTAGCGCTGCTAGCCGCTCACGACCATGTTGTACTCGTTGATTCAAAGCCTGTCGTAACTGACGTTCTCTAAGATTCAGAGTAGCCTTAATTTCTTCTACATTGGGTACGGCAAGTTCAGCTGCTGCCGTAGGAGTCGCCGCCCTGAGATCAGCAACGAAATCGGCAATCGTGAAATCCGTTTCATGTCCCACTGCAGAAATGATTGGAATCACGGATCGAAAAATAGCTCTAGCAACCATTTCCTCATTAAAAGCCCACAATTCCTCTAACGAGCCGCCACCTCTACCCGCAATGATTACATCGACTTCTGCCATACTATTCAAAGCCTCGATTGCTTTCACGATAGATGGAGCAGCTCCTTTACCTTGCACAAGCACAGGATAAAGGATGATGTTTACTTGGGGATACCGCCGCTTCAGCGTAATGATAATATCCCTTACCGCTGCTCCTGTTGGAGACGTGATTACGCCGATTGTCTTTGGGTAGTCAGGTATTAGACGCTTTCGCTCAGACGCAAATAACCCTTCGGACTCTAATTTCTTCTTTAGCTGTTCATAGGCAAGATATAAGCTTCCGATACCATCAGGCTGCATATGTGTCGCGTAGAATTGATACTGTCCATCTCGTTCATAGACAGTAACATTCCCTCTGGCGATCACCCGCGAACCTTCCTTCGGTATGAAAGGTAATTTTTGATTGTGAGATCCAAACATAATAGCACGTATACGGCTACTCTCATCTTTCAATGTGAAATACATATGTCCGCTAGAATGGTGAGTGAAATTAGATATTTCCCCACGAATCCATACATCAGACAACAATGAATCCGAATCCAGCTTCATCCGGATGTATCGGTTCAGATCTTTAATGGATAATACATTCTGCTGGTCCATAACAAACCCCTTTAAGCCAATTTATGATGACGTTTAGCCGCAATCAACGTATTCTGCATAAGCATTGTAATTGTCATCGGACCAACGCCTCCAGGAACGGGTGTAATAGGTCCTGACACTTCTTTAACACTTTCAAAATCAACATCACCAGCAAGTTTACCATTAGGAAGTCTATTCATCCCAACATCGATAACAACTGCTCCTGGTTTCACATAACTTGCATCAATAAAGTTAGCTCTTCCGATAGCTACGACTAGAATATCGCCTTGTCTCGCAATTTCAGCCATATTAGCTGTACGTGAATGACACATCGTAACGGTAGCATTCTCCCGTTGAAGCAATAACGATACAGGCTTACCAACGATATTACTTCTTCCAATCACGACAGCATGCTTACCTGACATTTCAATGCCGGCACGCTTTATCAGTTCAATAACACCCGATGGTGTACATGGAAGGAGACTATCATCACCGATCACCAAGTTACCTACGTTAATGGGGTGAAACCCATCCACGTCTTTTTCCACCGAGATCGCATTAATAACAGCCTTTTCTTCAATATGCCCAGGAAGTGGTAGTTGTACAAGTATGCCATTGATATTGTCCTGATGATTAAGCTTATCCACTAATGTCAGCAATTCTTCTTGCGTAGTCGTCTCCGATAGACGGTGTACTTCAGAATAATAGCCTAGGTCATGACAAGCTTTCTCTTTATTACGGACATAGACTTGAGAGGCAGGGTCTTCCCCCACCAATACGACAGCAAGTCCTGGAACAACGCCTTTATTTGAAAGTTCCTTTACTTCATTAGCTAATGAACCACGGATTTCATCTGATACCTGTTTCCCATTAATAATCGTTGCTGTCATTACACTCTCTCCCCTTATGTTTAAGTATAATTAGGAATTCTAGGAACGTTTCTCTTTAAGTTCATCCAAATCACCAATCATTTTACCTAATACACCATTTACAAACTTACCTGAATCCTCTGTTCCAAAATGTTTCGCAAGATCAATCGCCTCATTGACAACCACTTTCGCTGGAACGTCTTCTTGATATACCATTTCATAAGTCGCTAATCGCAATACTTGACGATCTACGCGAGATAAACGGCTCATTTGCCATCCAACTAAATAATGCCCCAGCAATTCGTCAATCGCAACTTTATTACTCCAAGTCCCGTTCACTAGCTCAAGAACATATTCCTTTAGTTTGATTTCATCTTTGATGACTCTTTCCGTCTCATTCTCTTCAGAAGCTTCCTCCAAAAGGATCGATACAGCTTCTTCACTTTCAACTAAGTTCATTTCCATTTGGTACAAGCTTTGTACTACGATTTCTCTTGCCACACGTCTTTTCATAATTATCTGTTCCTCCTGAATATCTTGTATTGCGTTCATTTTGTCTTATAACAGAACCTATCATGTTGTCATTTCAGGTTTCAGATGTGTTTCTTCGTGAAATATTAACAAAGTATAACGTAAAACTTATACTTTCTTAATATTCACAAAAAAAACCCCGGAAAACTTTCTCCAAAAAATGGGCCTGGCGAAGCTGTAGCTCTTTTTCTTAGAGAAAGCATATCACAGGGTTCATTTGAAAGGGCGCCACCGTTCCGATAACCATTGCACAGCTTCCCTCAATTGAAAGAAGGAACCCTGTTGCAAATCTTTTCTTTTACCGAAAGTGTACCCAATGAACACAACCAATGCAAAGAACAACATATCCCAAAAACCAGATATCAAATAAATAATACCAAATAAAACCCCACCCATAATACCGACAATGCGTCCTCTGTGACTCCCCCACATTTCTTTCCAAAGCATCGGGAAATCCACCTCTATTCCACTCTACTCTTAAAGCTTGGTGATTGAGCAACGTTAGCTATAAATACCGACACATCCGACACCGGAATCCCAGTGGTTTCTTGCAAATAATCATGGACTTGTTTCTGTATATCAGAGGATAAGACAGGGATGGAAAATTCACCATCCACAACAGCACGAATCTCAATCGTAATACCTGCTTGATTCACCTTGATACGGGCTTTCAAGTCTCTTACACCTCGTACTTTAGATGCTGCCTTGAGACATAAATTCTCAATCGTTTCTACTGAAATTTGAATATCTCCAAACTCCGTTCGCTGATCAATGGAAGGAATACTATTCCGATCTTTACGAATAGAGATATAGAAGAAACGAATACTTAGAAGAAATAATATCACCAACACAACAATCGTCGAGATGAACACACGGTAATCCGAGTCATCAATCCAGTTAGATGGTAAAACACCACTGAGTTTGAGGATGGCAGCTACTGAAAGAATAGCAATACTCAAGCTATATATAAACAGCAGAAGTCTATCAAGTATTTTAGCCACGAAACAACCCAACCTCCTAAAATTATAGTAAACCCTCGACAAGAAATGTCGGGGGTTCGAATGCCTATCATAGTCTATTATTTAACCCGGTGGTGGCTAACATCAACGTCTTCGCTCTTATCCACTACTTTAAAAATAACATCATGAATATGCACGTTCACTTCAATTACGGTTAGTCCTGTCATATTCTCGATAGAACGTTTAACATTAGTCTGAATTTGAGTAGCTACTTCAGGCAGACGATAACCGTATTCTACGATGACGGATACATCAATTGCAGCTTCGCGTTGGCCAACTTCAACCTTAACACCTTTAGATTGATTCTTACGCCCTAAAAGTTCTGCAATACCACCTGCAAATCCTCCACTCATGCCAGCTACACCTTTAATTTCAACTGTAGCTAATCCAGCAATAACCTCAATGACTTCAGGAGCAATTTGGATCTCACCGATATCCGTTCGTTCAAATTCGTTCGGTATTGTACTCATAATGACCTTATCACACCCTTCAAGTAAATTCTTTAGCATTAATAGATAATCGCATAGCACTTACTAGGCATGCAAATTTTGTTATCCATACTATATCATTTAGGGTTCATTAAGACAAACAAAGTTCAAGAAATCAAATCTCGTTCTCTTCAAGAAACTTGATGTCGAAATCCCCTTCGATGAACGTAGGATGTTTCAAAAGTTTTTGGTGAAATGGGATCGTTGTATGAATTCCCTCCACCATAAATTCGGATAATGCACGTTTCATTTTTGCGATAGCTTCTTGTCGTGTTGGTGCCCAGACGATCAGCTTAGCAATCATAGAATCATAATACGGTGGAATCGTATACCCTTGATAAGCTGCACTATCGATTCGAACACCAGGACCACCGGGAGGAAGATAAAATAAAATCTTTCCAGGCGCAGGCATAAAGTTTTTATCAGGATCCTCTGCGTTAATCCGGCATTCGATAGCCCACCCGTTAATCACAATATCTTCTTGTCTGAAAGAAAGAGAATGCCCTTCTGCTACAGAGATCATTTCCTTAATGAGATCTACACCAGTCACTAATTCTGTCACAGGATGTTCAACCTGAATACGTGTATTCATCTCCATGAAATAGAATTGCCCATCATCTCCAAGCAAGAATTCAAGCGTTCCCGCTCCCGAGTACTGAACTGACTTAGCAGCTCGAATAGCAGCTTCACCCATCCGTTCACGTATTTCTGGGGAAAGTATAGGACATGGAGCTTCTTCTAGCAACTTCTGTCTACGACGTTGTATAGAACAATCTCGCTCTCCTAAATGCACCACATGACCATAATTATCAGCAATAATCTGGATTTCCACATGTTTCATTCCGGTCAAATATTTCTCTAAATATACACCTGCATTGCCAAAAGCTTTCTGAGCTTCTTGCTGAGCTGCAGTTATTTGCTTAATTAGTGAGTCTTCATCTTCCGCGATACGTATCCCTTTACCTCCGCCACCAGCGGTTGCTTTGATAATGAGTGGATAGCCAATATCACGACCAAGAATAATCGCCTCATCTAGACTATCTACTATCCCATCAGACCCTGGAATTACGGGTACACCGGCTTCCTTCATGGTCAGTTTAGCAACGGATTTATCACCCATTCTATTAATAGCATCTGCTGAAGGACCGATAAATGTAATGTTGCACGATTCACAGATCTCCGCGAAATCCGCATTCTCTGCTAAAAATCCATATCCAGGGTGAATTGCATCACACCCTGTAAGTGTAGCAACACTCATGATATTAGTAACATTCAGATAGCTATCTTTTGATAGTATAGGTCCAATACAATATGCTTCATCAGCTAGACGTACATGCAAAGAATCTTTGTCTGCTTCTGAATATACTGCAACCGTTGATATGTCAAGTTCTCGACAAGCCCGGATAATACGAACCGCGATTTCTCCGCGGTTCGCAATGAGCACTTTATGAAATTTCATTGCAAGTACCATCCTCCTCAAAGTTTTCCGTAGGAAAACTCTCTTCGTAAGCATTAACTCAAAGTTTTCCGTAGGAAAACTCTCTTCGTAAGATTATTGTAGTAACGTCCTACTCCGTTTTCACCAAGAATAAAGGCTGTCCATATTCGACCAATTGGCCATTTTCAACCAACACCTCTACAATTTGTCCTTTTATTTCAGCTTCCAATTCATTCATTAACTTCATAGCTTCTATGATACACACCGTTGATTTCAAGTCTACTTTATCTCCACTACTTACAAAGGGAGCATCATCAGGAGAAGCAGATCTGTAGAATGTTCCCACCATAGGGGAAACAATTTTATGTAATGAGGATGATAAATCTGCTGATGTCGACTGACCAGTCGAACTTAGATCAGATCCCTGCTCTGTAGGATGCAGCATCGGCTGAACATGTAATGGTGCCGTTGGATATGCTTGTGGGATGGATTGTTGATAATGTGCAACTTCCTTCCCAGGTTTACGAATGGATACACGAGTACCTTCCATCTCAATCTCCAACTCTTGAACAGATGTTTGGTCTACTAACTTGATCAATTCCTTAATCTCACTCAACTTAAACATTGTCAATTCACTCCTTTAACTTTCAGAACCGCCTTACTCACGACTTGCATATACATACCGATATGTATTATATCACAAACGCAAGAAATGGAAAGAGTCCAGAACCTCCTGGACCATTTCCTTATTTGTCTAATTATGGTGAAATATAGGGATTATATTAAGGTGCTACGTATTGTACACTAACCTTATCTTGAGATACATTTAGCTCTTTCATGACTAATTGTACAATGTTTACAGCTTGCTTCACATCCAATTTCTCACTTAGAACAAGCACTTGATATTTATCATTCTCTTCTTTAACAACAACCTCTTCGAATTGCTGATGAAGTTCCTCTTCAATTCCCGTAATCTTAGATTCTTTCTCATCTAGACTTCTCAGTTCATCGTTGGCTTTCGCCACTTCTTCAGGTGTATTCGTCTCATTCAATTTCACATACAAATCGCTTTGTTTCTTCATAGTGTTATCTTTACGTTCCAATTGATAGGAATCGAGAATGCTTCTTCCAGAAGTGGCTTGGGATGCAACTTCTTTTAATACCTCATCATCATTCTTTGCCTCGCTTGATTTCGGTGTTTCAGCTTTTGCGGTTTCCTTAGTAGTATCCTTAGCTACTGCCTTATCCGTTTCCTTAGTAGTATCCTTAGCTACTGCCTTATCCGTTTCCTTAGCAGTATCATTAGTTACTGTTGTATTGTCAGTTTCCTTTACTGTATCCGTCGTTTTGGCTGTTTCTGTAAGATCACTACTTTGCTCATCTACATCTACTTCCGTAATAACAGCCTCTTTATTATCAACTAATCTTTGATCTACAACCTGTTGACTATCTGCTACAGGGACTTTTGATGTTCCAGAATCTTCTGTAAAAAGGTAATATGCTGATAATACCACCATCAAACTCAACATAGATACTAACCAAATTGTTTGTCTCTTATTATTCATTTTTAAATTTCCTCCTTTGTCTTTTCAAAAAAATAGATGAAACATTACTCCTGTTTACGTGGAACGACTGATATTCTAAAGCCCGGTACATTTAATCCTTTCCCTACTGCATCTATAACAAGATTACGAACCACTTGGTTCTCTGCCCCTTTAGCTACAATTAATACGCCTCTGATTTGCGGTTTGACCCGCTTTGTCACGATCGGTGTCTCACTTCCTGATGATTCATACGTTACGATTTCACCATCTCGTGTATATTGGGTAGTATTTCGTTTACCACCGTTAGCGTCATTCTCTTGTGATGTTTGTTGCGAATCTTTGACATTACGTTGAATGACAATTTCTTCAGTCGAATCTACTGTGACCAATACATCCACTGTTCCAACGCCGACTATTTTTTCCAAAATCTCTTTAATGTTGTTCTCGACCACCTCTTCAATCGTGCCAAAGGAGTCCGCTTGCGAGTCTGTACTTTGGAAAGTTGCCTGTGTAGAAGTTGAGCTCGGTGGCTCCCTTCCTATGTTCTCATCGTCGACCTTCTTCACATTGACAAAGGAATTAAATAGCACAATCGCTACGCCCACCAAACCAAGAATAATGAGCCAGCGAAACACAGATATTTTTTTAGCTCCGCTATTTCCGCCACCAACCCATTGCTCTATCCTCTTAAACCAGTTTCCCAAATACACTCACCCCCTTATATTTTGCCGTCGTCTTCACTCTGTTTAACCTGTATTTGCTCAGACTGTAGATTCCATTTCATCTGAAGTAACTTCACGATATCTTCAGCATTTTTCTCGTTTGGACTCCATACCTTCTCGGATTTTTTATCCGATGCACTATTATCACGTGAGTTACTTTCTGGCTTCACAGGCTCTAGATTGACTTCCACCTTAACCGGAGCTATTGGTGATATAAGAATTGGCTGCGATGAGTTGTGATCTTGATTCGATTGTTCTTGAAGAGCTTGTGGTTCTTCCTGTAAAACAACGTCGACAGATGTAATCGAAGGTAATGCTTGTTCATTCGCCTCTTTAGCAGGAAGGAGAGTAAGAAGAACCTTGACTTCTTGAACCAGCGACCTTGTCTGCTCTTGAATTTGTTGCTTCATTTGTCTTGCCACCTCTTCTCCAGCCCACTGAAGACTCTGCGATTGTTGCTGATGTTTCATTTGATCTGCTTTCGACAAAATTTGTTGTAATGTCGTCTCTTTGCCATTTGTAAAATTAGTTGAATTCATTGCTTGCGTTTGAAATGCTGCACTCAACTTTTGTTCAGGTGAATCCGTAAACAGATTGATGATTGGCTGTAATAAGGTGAGAAGAATAAGTAGGCTAAGGACCAGCTTGACATAACGTTCCATAGAACGACTGGGTAGAATGAGATCCACGAAAGTTGCCAAAAGAACCACCATAATGACTTCCTTCATCCATTCATTTAACCAACTCATACGTAACTTCCTCCTCCTTCTTTACCTCATCATGACGGTTACATTACCAGCCATTAGCAGGATGGTTATGGCTAGAAAGAACATCAATCCTACAACCGCCATTGCCGCAAATACGTAAATCATACTTTTACCTATCGTTTGCAAGCATGTAACAATCGGGGTATCTCCTAATGGCTGCATCACAGCTGCTGCTACATGATAAATCAGTGCAAGCGTTAATATTTTGATAGCAGGAAAGATACAGAGGAAGAGAATGATAATGACGCCGGCCAATCCGATCGAATTTTTCACTAATAATGAAGCAGATATTACCGTGTCTGTTGCATCTGCGAACATCTTACCTACAACCGGAATGAAGCTACCCGATATGAATTTTGCTGTTCGAATCGTCACGCCATCCGTCACAGAACTTGTAATCCCCTGAACCGAGATGACTCCAAGGAAAATTGTTAAGAGCACTCCAAGCAGCCCTACACTGATTTTTTGCAATAGATTCGCCATTTGCGTTAACTTATATTTGTCTGACAAGGAACTTACAATGTGTAATACTGCTGAGAAGAATAGGAGTGGAAATACAGTCGTTCGAACAACCGTCCCAACGGTATGAATCATGAATACGATCAATGGATGCGTAACAGATACAGTAACGATATTTCCCATAGATGCCAGAAGCGAGAAGAGCAGTGGTACCATCGCCATCATGAAGTCGATCATGTTATCAATAGCCCCTTTGGCGTAACCAATGGCTACAGAGAAACTATTAATCGCGATAACCATAACGATCATGTAACATAATGAATAAGCGATCTTACTGACATTATTTCGTTCAAATGCAGTCTGTAATGTCTCAAGGATCAAACTCATGATACTTAGCATCACGATAGTGACGAGCAATTTCCCATTGTAGAGCACTTCATGCCAGAAGAAGGATGTTAGACCAGACATCACGTTCTTGATTCCAAGTCCTTCTCCACCTGGAAGTAACATATCCATAAAGGAAGGTGTTTTCTGATCTGGAAAGAATCCACCGTAATCTTTCATCAATTTGTCCCAATAATTTTCCACCTGATCAGTGGGTAAGTTGTTAGCTTGTTGTTGTATAAGTTGATTCGTGGGTGAATCAGCATAGACACTGCTTCCCCACGTCAACACCAATAGAATTATGAATACAAATTTATATAACACGCCTGGAGAACGTTGTCGTCCTAACATGGTAATATCCCACTTTCTTAGGCAGGAAGTAGCTTCATGACGGTTTCAATGATAATTCCAATGATTGGTATAGCTAGTACCATGATCAAGACCTTGCCTGCTAATTCAATCTTGGATGCAATGCTTTCCTGCCCTGCATCTCTTACAATTTGGGATCCGAATTCGGCAATATAAGCAATACCGATGATTTTGAGAATCGTTTTTAAGTAAATCATCTGAACACCTGCTGATTCTGCCATTCTCTCTAATTCATTTATTACAGCACCAATCTTACCCATCAAGAACAGGAAGATTAGAATGCTTGTTGATGCCGCAATTAGAAAAGCAAACATCGGTTTTTGTTCTTTAATAATTAAAATTAGAATGGTGGATATTATACCCAAACCTACAACTTGAATGATTTCCATAACGGTTCTCCTACTGGAACAGAAAGATGGATTTGATCTCTTGCAACAGGTTGTCGAGCATTCGAACGACCATAAACAGCACCACGACGAAACCGATGACCGTCACCCAATGAGCCATATCCTCTTTTCCCATTTGTTTGAGCACCGTGTGAATCATGGCAATGATGATCCCGATTCCCGCTATCTGAAAGATAGCGTTCACGTCAATGTTCATTTCCTGCACCTCGCTAAAAGATCAAAATGACGATCAATACTCCCACAAGAAGCCCTAGATTTTTGCTTAATCTTCCGTATTTGTCTAGCTCCTCCCTTGCCGCAAGTTCTTCATGTTTTAACTGCTGTGCAGCTAATGCAATATGTTTAATCTGGTCCTGACGATCACTTGTACCCAAAGTAAAGCTCAGTTGGTGAAGGACTTCCCTCTCTGCGGCTTTCATCGAAGTTCGCTTCCAGTGTACGGATAATGCTTGCTCAATACTTTCTTGTGCAGTCAATCCTTGGGGTGAATTCATGTCAGTAGCAGCGCTTATAAAAAAAGATTTCAACGGCTCTTGCATCTGCGACCCCATCTTGTTAAGCGCCTCAGGTAATGGAGTAAATCCGTAAGATATTTCAGTCTCTAAGCGCTGCATAACTAAAATGAGTTCACGAATCTGCTGTGGCCTTCTTTCAAATTGCCTTGCCTTGTTGAACCCTGCTAATGTCCCCGATAGAACGATAATCATCATCCCCAGCAGTTTAACCATAGGCATCAACTCCCTTCTGGTAAGGCAAGGACAGCTGGATTGCCCGCTGCTGTCGGTCGAGTATACGATAAGTTGGCTTACCAGCCTTCCGATTCAGAATGACATACATCTCAAACATCTGATTCGCCATAAGCGAAGCCATCGCAGGACGTTGTGAGAGTTCGTCCACTGACGAGCCGTGAGCTGTAGCAATAACGGAAATCCCTGCATGAAGCGCTTCAGTGATGGCCTCCACATCTTCAGGACGACCGATCTCATCCACCAGCAACACTTCAGGAGACATCGAGCGGATCATCATCATCATCCCTTCTGCTTTAGGACAGCCATCCATGACATCGGTTCTAGGACCAACATCAAAGCTAGGTACACCACGCATACTTCCTGCAATTTCAGACCTTTCATCAATGATTCCAACTTTCAAGCCTGACCATTTCACAGTTGAATCAGCATAACTACCGCTGCTAATCTGCCTGGCCATATCCCGTATCAGCGTCGTTTTCCCGTGCTGAGGGGGAGAAAGAATCAGCGTATGTTTCATTCTCTTCTCTTTCTTATCTATCAAATGAGGCAGGATCGCATCAGCCGCTCCTCGAATTTCTCTCGCGATCCGAAGATTAAAACCACTAATATCACGTAAGTGTTCGACTTTACCTCCACTTAGAACCGTTCTTCCTGCTAGCCCGATTCGGTGACCTCCTGGTATGGTAATAAACCCTTTACGTAACTCTTCCTCCATTGTGTACAGGGAATGGTTGCTGATCCTGTCTAACAGCCGATGAGTATCTTCTCTTCCTGGCTTGTACGATTCCTCGACACGAAATGTCAATTTACCGCTCATTGTAAGGAAATGATGCTCACCTGCTGCATTAATTTCAAGAGGCCGCCCTTCACGAATTCGAATTTCTTCTAATCGATCCAGTATGGAGAAAGGCAAATGTTCAAGGAGAGACTTGATCGGTTCAGGAAATAGCTCCAACCAGTTCATTTTCATGAATGCTACCTCCTAAAATTTTTGCGAAGCAAAAATTAACTTCGTAAGCGTAGACCTAAAATTTTTGCGAAGCAAAAATCACTTCGTAAGCATGAGCTAAAATTTTTGTGAAGCAAAAATCACTTCGTAAGCATGAGCTAAAATTTTTGTGAAGCTAAAATTAACTTCGTAAGCAATACTTTTTTTGTGTGGCTTCTCACTTTTTTTATACATAGTCGCTAGAGTCTGCTCGTTGTTTTCTTACCTCATATGTATGCCTGTACTCCATTTTTATGACCATTAAATCTATCATTTTTTCAGAATACCAATTAAGAGACATAATATTCCTAGCAACATCCAGGCCATTTTACCCCAAGATAGCTTATCAACCGTTCCTAACAATCCTATAGAAGTCGTGATAATCAACACCGTTGGTCCAGCAAAAGCTAACGTTGTATTAATCGTAAGTGCCTTATCAACCTGTCCAACTTTCAACATAAACAGAGCTGCAGTTATCTCAATACTTCCGGAGATGAGCCTCAGGGTAGCCATACTGACTACGAACTTATCCAATATGGAGAACCTCCTTTATTTTCACTGCTAACACCCATAATATGCAGGAATCTCTCTATTTAGATGTGAATTTTGGAAGAATCATTCATTTGTAGACAACGAAAAAAAGACCCGAAAATATTCGGGTCTTCATCTATCAATTTTAACTATACGAATTTATATATGATTTCACGATTAACGACGATCCTGAGGACCTCCGACAAATACTTGTTTATCAGCATCCAGATTGTAAGCCGTATGAAGTGCTTTAATTACCTCTTCTAAGTTGTTGCCATCAATAACACAAGAGGTTTTAATCTCAGAGGTACTAACCATCTTAATGCTTACGCCTTGTTTGGAGATAACATCGAACATCTGAGCTGCAACGCCTGGATGACTTATCATACCAGCCCCAACGATAGACACCTTAACTAGATGATCTTCAAAAGTTACTTCACGGTATGGAAGCTGGCCTTTGATACTTTCGATGACAGCTACAGCACGGTCACATTCTGACACTGTAAACGAGAAGTCCGCTTCACCATTCTTCACGCCACTTTGTACGATGATATCCACATTAATACCTTCTTGCGCCAATGCACCAAATACTTGTGCAAGCACTCCTGGCGTATCCGATACGCCTAGAATACTGATACGTGCGACATTTTTATCAAAGGCGATCCCACTTACGACAACCCCTTGTTCCATACTCGCTTCCTCCTTCACAACCGTACCTTCATTATTATTAAAACTGGACCGTACAACTAGCCGAACTTTATTATGTTTCGCATACTCAACTGCGCGAGGGTGAAGAACAGCTGCTCCAAGACTAGCAAGCTCCAGCATTTCATCGTAAGATATTTCCTTAAGTTTTGTAGCGCACTTTACAACTCGTGGGTCTGTAGAATAAATGCCATCTACATCGGTGTATATTTCACACACATCAGCATTGATTGCTGCAGCCAATGCAACAGCTGTAGTATCAGAACCACCACGACCAAATGTCGTAATCTCTCCATCTTCCGTCATACCTTGGAATCCGGCAACCACAATAATCTTCCCTTGACTTAGTGCTGCTTGAATACGATCCGGGATAATATTCATAATACGTGCTTTACCATGTACGGGCTCTGTGCGGAATCCTGCTTGCCATCCTGTAAAGGAAACGGCCTCCCGACCAAGTTGGTGAATAGCCATCGATAACAAAGCCATCGACATTTGTTCTCCCGTAGTCATTAACATATCCATTTCCCGAGCTGGTGGCTCTGGGTTCAAAAGCATAGCTTGATCAATTAACTCATCAGTCGTATCTCCCATTGCAGAGACTACTACGACACATTGATGACCTTCATCTTGTTTCTCAACGATCCGTCTTGCTACACGCTGCATTCGCTCGGTATTACCAACGGAACTGCCTCCGAATTTCATGACGTACAGTGACAACTTCGATTCACTCCCCACTCATTTTAAACATCTATCTTTCTGTCGTACTTTAAATCAGTATAATACGAAAGTAAGCAGTTTCGTCAATGTTTTTTAGATAATTTCAACAAAAATCCTCCCCGCAGTTCGCGATGGAGGATAATGTGGAATTAATTCATACAAATAGTTGGCTGATTAAGCGCGGGAAATATATTTACCGTCACGAGTATCAATCAACAACACATCTTCTTGGTTAATGAAGAGTGGAACCTGAACAATAAGACCTGTTTCTAGTGTAGCATTTTTGGTAGCACCTTGAGCCGTGTTTCCTTTAACGCCTGGCTCAGTTTCTGCCACTTTTAACTCCACACTGTGAGGTAAGTTAATACCCAGAATTTCACCTTTATAACTGATAATATTAACGTTCATGTTTTCTCTGATGAAGTTCAATTCCCATTTAAGTTGATCACTAGTCAAAGTAAATTGATCATAGGTTTCGTTGTCCATGAAAGCATGCTCTTGCGAACTAGCATATAAATACTGTACTGGACGGTTCTCAATAATTGCTCGTCCAATCGTTTCACCTGCGCGGAAAGTACGCTCAACAGTGTTACCATTGCGCAAGTTTTTCAATTTAGAACGAACAAATGCCGCACCTTTACCTGGTTTAACGTGTTGGAAATCAATAACGGTAAAGATATCACCCTCAACTTCAACCGTTAACCCTGTTTTAAAATCATTTACTGATATCATAAAATAATTACCTCCTAAAAGTTTTTTATAGCGTTACTTCTTGAATATGCTTCGTAAAAAACTAGCTACACAAGCATAAACTTAACCATTCAACACAGTGTAATCTTTACTACTATGCGTCAATATAACAATACCCGTCTCTGTAATCAGAATATCGTCCTCAATACGAACTCCACCGATCCCCGGCAAATAAATACCTGGTTCTACCGTAACTACCATACCTGGTTGCAAAATGTCATCACTCAGCTTAGATAAGCGTGGAGATTCATGTACTTCCATACCCAATCCATGTCCAGTACTATGACCGAATTGCTCTCCATATCCGTATTTCGTAATAATATCACGTGCAAGCGCATCCGCTTCACGACCCGTCATACCTGACTTAATGTTCGCCAGTGTATGCAACTGTGCTTCCAGTACAATATCATAAATTTCTTTCAATACTGGTTGTGGGTTGCCTAATGCAATCGTCCGTGTTAAATCAGAGCAATACCCATCGAGTAATGCACCGAAATCAAAGGTAATAAATTCATTTCCTTGGATCACACGTTCGCTCGCAACACCATGAGGCATGGAAGAACGTTCACCTGAAGCAACAATGGTATCAAATGATGATGAGGTTGCTCCATGATTACGCATATAGAATTCCATCGCTAGATCAACTTCACGTTCCGTCATACCAGGCTTCACAACATTCAGAATATAACTGAATGTTTCATCAGCGAGGTCGGCTGCACGTTGCATGACCTTCACTTCTTCCTCATCCTTAAATATCCGCAATTGCTCTACTAGACCTTTAACAGGGATAAGCTCGATCTCAGGTACCAGCTGTTCCTTGTAAGTAGTATACGCGCTATAAGATACATCATCCTGTTCGAAACCAAGCTGTTTAATCTTGCTATTCACAAGCAGCTCTTTCACATTATCCATCACTTGAGTACCATGTTCCACAACGGTGAAGCCCTTAGCTTGTTGCGGTGCTTGAGTCATGTAACGGAAATCTGTAAGTAAATATGCATTAGACAACGTCACTAGAACATACCCTGACGATCCAGTAAATCCTGACAAATATCGACGATTAATTGGACTCGTGATAAATATAGCTTCCACATTATTCTTCTGCATACCTTCACGCAACTTAAGTACTCGTAAATTTTCCATTATGTGATCTCCCTCTCTAAAGACAGACTCCAAGAAGAGCAATACTACCGTCCTTGATCTTCCAAATGGCGTACCAGTGCAATTAGCCCTAACTCATAACTTAATGCACCGAATCCGGCAATTTGCCCGAGCGCAACAGGAGCAATCACAGACGTGTGTCGAAAAGACTCCCTAGAGTGAATATTGGATAAGTGTACCTCTACTACTGGAATGCGTACAGAACTAATCGCATCACGTAACGCATAGCTGTAATGGGTTAGTGCACCCGGATTAAGAATAATCCCTTTCGCTTTCTCCATTGCTTCATGAATCCAGTCGATCATAACTCCCTCATGATTTGATTGATAGAAGGAAATATCAACACCCAGATTACTTGCTTGCTTCCGAATATTATCTTCAATAGATTGTAAGTTTTGTGACCCGTAAATACCAGGTTCCCTTACACCCAAGAGATTCAGGTTCGGTCCGTTAATCACCCATATGGTATTCAAATTGATATTCCCACCCTTATAATCAAATAACCATCTGCTATTTTACCATAGGGAATGTATTCTTGAGAAGCTATTTCGAGCTCAGCCCTCTACTTTCTTAGGCTCCCTCATTCTTTCGTCTGTGAACTCCATGGCAATTGTGTACCCAATGAACAATCCCCACAATAGAAATATGCAAAATTCACTAATGATCGTCGTTGCCGATAGACCTGACAAAGGCTTCACCATATTGAATAAAGGACCTACCACCACAAAGATAATGATCCACCAAAGAACGCCATATATCATGCCCGGCCAAGGTCCCTTCAACTTACGAAACAGGGCTACATAGATGAGTGATACCACGATCGAGAACGCTATAAAAAACAATAATCCCACGAGATGACCTGCTCCACTTTTCAAAAATTGATTCTTAAAAAATGGCTCTGCTAAATACGCTGGAATGACTTTCGTAAATTTAAATATATAGAAAAGCCAATGCACAACACCCCAAATGATACCTGCAAAAAAACCCAACTCTAACGCAAATGTAAACGGATTGGTATATGTATGAGTTGACTTTTGATGTTGATTCATAAGAAATCCCCCTATTTTATGCTCTTATCCCTAAAATTCTTCTATGCCTAGTATGTTCATTTCGTTCTTGTGTAAACCAACCATTGTGTTGGCTCCATCATAATGAAAAACAAACCTGAGATCCCTTATATTTAAGTGAACTAGATATTGAAGAGAAAATTCTATACAATAGAATTAAAGAAACCAAGAAGAAACGGATACACCGTCCTTTAAGGACGGGTAAACGCCTCTTTGGAAATATAAGGAATAGAGTATCAAGTGAAACTTATACTTTCTTATATTTAAAAAAATAAACCCACATAGGGAAGGTGAACTGGTTGCCTCAAGATTCTAAGTCTATCAGCTATGGTGGCCAAGCCGTCATTGAAGGTGTAATGTTTGGCGGAAAGAACATCAATGTTACTGCTGTGAGACGTAAAAACAATGAAATAACTTTTTTGGAAGTACCACGTAAAGATAAATCATGGGTACAGAAACTACGAAAAATCCCACTCATTCGTGGCATTGTCAGTCTTATAGATTCCAGTGCGAAGGGATCCAAGCATTTGAATTACTCAGCGGATGCCTATGCGGATGATGAGACATCACCAGAAGAACGGGTTCAACAGAAGGACAAAGAAAAATCGAGTATGAGCCTCACCATGATGATTGGTGTTGCTGCAGTTGGAGTGCTCTCTTTTATCGTAGGAAAGCTAATTTTCACACTTCTACCTGTATTCCTTGAAGATTTCATATTTGGCGAGTTGTTTAATAATTACATTCTGCATAACTTAGTAGAAGGTGTAATTAAACTAGCACTACTCCTTGTATATCTTTGGATCATTACTTTAACTCCTGTTGTTAAACGCCTATTTCAATATCATGGTGCAGAACACAAAGTTATAACTACTTTTGAAGCTGGCGAAGAATTGACCGTAGCCAATGTGCAGAAGCATAGCCGTCTTCATTATCGCTGCGGTAGTAGCTTTATGATGCTTACCATTTTGCTGGGCGTTATCATTTATTCCGTCGTGCCATGGGACAATATGGTTGACCGTGTTTTACAACGTATCGTTTTATTACCAGTCGTTATGGCGGTTTCCTTTGAGTTTCTGAAGCTTACGAATGCGATGAGAGATATTCCAGTCCTACGGTTCTTAGGTTATCCTGGACTCTGGTTGCAGTTACTTACGACGAAAGAACCACTAGATGAACAAGTAGAAGTTTCCATCGCTTCCTTTAACCGAATGAGAGAATTAGACGTTGAGATCGAGAACTCAAAGGTTAATTCATCCCTCAGAAACGGAGTATTAGATACTGTGAAAGGATGAGGATACGATGAAAAATCAATCTTTTGTGACGTGGACAGTAATCATATTAGCAGCATTAGGTTTACTGAACGATGTCGTATTCGACAATTTCAAGTTGCTTAAGTTTCTGCTCATCCCAGCCCTAGTGTTTATAGTCGTATTCCTATTATTCAGATTTAATCAGCCTAGACGGTTTAACAAGCAACCCAAGGTTATACCATCCCGTAAGACCATGGATAAAGTTGCTGGAAACAAAAAAAATACCTCTAGCCCATCTTCTAAAAAGAATAAGCAATATCCTTTTCAAGTGATCGACGGTAAAAAAGGTAAAGATGATGACCAAATGCCGAAGTATCATTAGTAAGAATCAAAAAGAAGGTAATCGCTAAATCCCTAAGGGATCTAACGATTACCTTCTTTTTATTTCTTGTAAGAAGTGTCAACCTTTCCAAGTACCAAAAAACTTATTCCCTGCCTCAACCCCCGACTGGAATAATGCCGCGCTTTCTGCCTTCGTAATATGAAAATTAGTCGTACCTACACCCAATGTAGGAATTTTGATGGTACGAAAGCTCGTATCCCGCTCGATATACCTTTCATCGTGCGCAGATAACATCGTCTCAAATAATGCCTGTAACATAGTGAAAGGCCCTCGGATGGTGTGAGGCAATCCCTCTTTCTTACCAACCATACGAAAACCAATCGTAGGAATAGGTAATCCAGTCGTCCTTGATATCTCATCATCAAACAACCACAGTGGGAAATTACTTAATAACGCACCATCTACGACATAGACAAACTGGCCTGCAAAGGATTTACCTTTAGCTGCATTACCAATCAGTCTGAGTCTAACCGGATCGAAGAAATAAGGAATACTCGTGCTCATTCTCACTGCCTTAGCTATTTCAAACTTGTCAGGGTTGAATCCAAATTTCCTTAGTCCATCGGGTAGGATTAATATTTTCCCATTACTAATATCAGAAGCAACGATCTGTAATTTCCCCGGAGGAAGATCAGAGAACGTAGAGATTTTTTTCTCTAATAAAACATTTCGAATCCATTGTTCAAGTGCCTCTCCCGAATATAAGCCCTTCTTTAACATTACTCGCAGAGGTGGACCTATAAATTTCGTATTAAATACGGGAGATCTCTTTAGAAAGGACGTAAATGGCGTCTGGTTGATGATCTCGTTCATTTCTTCCGCCGTAAACCCTGCAGCCAACAATGACGCTACAATGGCTCCAGAAGACGTTCCAGCAAGCCTATGAAAGACCGCATCTGCCTGCTCTGCGGATTTAACGGCCCCTGCAAGAGATATCCCTCTAACCCCGCCTCCTTCAAAAACGGCATTAATTAACATATACAAATCCCCCGTTCACTCATAATAGTGTTATCTATGAGCACGGGGGACTTTTCATGACTAATTATGATATTTACTGCTTAAAATATGAAGTCAGTTCAGGAATTAATCCAAGTGGATTCTTCAGTAAAGCTCTCGCACTGAAAAATATACTTCCACCCACATCAGGCTTACTAGCATTGAATTTCAGTTGATTAATGATCTCTTGTGCATTCTGCCAGCCAATCTCGGTCGTACCAAGCTTATAAGGCGCTTGACCGATATACAGATCAACGTCTGTACCCTTCACTTCATTGGCCCACCAATTCACCAATGTATCATATTTCACTTCCGGTCTAGATAAGCTCCAATAGATTTGAGGAGCTACATAGTCAACCCAGTCATTCTTAATCCATGTTCGAATATCTGCATAATAATTGTCGTAGGCTGTAATGCTCGCCTTGGTATCTGAACCTGTAATATCAACACTCTTATTACGCCATACTCCAAATGGACTAACCCCAAAGGATACTTGTGGTTTTACTGTATGAATGGATTGATCCAATTGCTGAATGAATTGATTTAAATTGTCACGACGCCAGTTATCTTTCGTCGCGATTTTGTTTGGATTATACGTTCTAAAAGTGTTGTCATCATCAAACGTAACTCCTGTTGGATAGAAATAATCATCAAGATGAACACCATCAATATTATAATTCGAGACAACCTCCATAATGACTTCAATCACGTGTGCACGTGCTTCCGGAATACCAGGGTTAATAATAAGCTGTCCCTTCGCATTCACAATCCATTCCGGATGTTGTAACGCGACATGATTACTCGCCAATTTGGTTGTTACTGCATCCGTATTCGCACGAAATGGATTAAACCACGCATGAAATTCCATTCCTCTCGCATGTGTCTCGTCAATCATGTATTGGAGAGGATCATAACCAGGATTCATTCCTTGGGTCCCTGTTAGCACTTTAGACCATGGGACCAATGCTGATGGATACAATGCATCCCCGACTGGACGTACTTGAACGAATACCGAGTTCAAGCCGATAGCTTGAAGTTGGTCCAGCAATGTTACATACTCTTCTTTCTGCTTTTCCATTTTTCCGTAGGAGGCTGTTGAAGGCCAATCCAAGTTATACACACTAGATATCCACGTTCCTCGAAGCAAAGAATAATCTATTTCGTTATCACCACCGTTATCAGGCACTGAAGTACTACTTATTAACGTCACACTCTGCTCTGCCTGATTCCAATTCACCTGTAATCCAAGTGACTCCCCGACGAACCGTAGAGGTACCATCGTACGATTATTTCGAGACTGTACGGAAGCATCAAGAGATACCTCTGAACCATTTACCTCCGCTGTTGTCTGACCATTCACTAGTTTAATCGTTGCCACATCGCTCTCGATGATGACCGTCTTGGTGCTTTGTGACCATCTAACAGAAGCTCCCAATCCTTCACTAATGACACGCAATGGAACTAGCGTTACATTTAATGTAGGCAGAACATAGGGAGGTGTATCACTAGTTAACTTTGCTCCATCTAGTATAATACTAATACTTTTGGTCGCCTGTGCTAGTACTGAAAAGCTTGTTAAGGGTAATGTAATGATTAGAATAAGAGCCATGACTATCCATCTACTAAATTTCATTATTATCTTCCTTTCGATTCATAGATTACATTCATCGTAAGCGCAATGAAAAAAGCACCTGTCTCTGATGGGGACAGATGCTATTCTTAAGAATCACTGACTAATTCCTTATGAACATCACGTAATTCTTGGAGACGATTTTCGTCCCGACGAAAATATTCTACAAGCGTCTCAATCTGTGTTATTGAATCCCAACTTAAGTGGTGTTCAATCCCTTCAACATCTTTATATATATTTTCATGTTGAACGCCGATCAACGTTAAGAATTGTTCTAATAATTGATGGCGATCTACCAGACGCTTACCAATTTTCTTTCCTTTTGTCGTTAAAATAAGACCACGATATTTCTCATAAATAAGATATTCATCTTTGTCTAATTTTTGAATCATTTTGGTAACGGACGAAGGATGCACTTCTAGTCCTTCAGCTATATCCGAAACACGCGCATAACCTTTCTCATCGATCAGCTTATAGATGCGCTCTAAGTAATCCTCCATACTTGGCGTTGGCATCTTCTTCCCTCTTTTCTCTTGATGAATAATTAAGCCGAGACATACCTAGCTTACGATCCATCTCTAATAAACGTGATTCCTACTCCGAATACCTGCTTATGTAATGATACATGTTTAACAAGATACTTTGCAAGTCCCGTCATGGGATGTGAATTAATGTAACGGTCCGTTAAGATACTTAAGCCAACAAAGCCATTTTATACTACCCTTGTTTATTTTCAACTAAATTCGCTGATTTATCCCACATCAAACCTTCAAATGGATATTTATATATCAATTATATCACTTAAAACTTCAGCCACTCAGGTGTAATTTGCTGTAGCCAAATCGTAATTTTAAACATTTGATCTGTAAATAACAGGATCCCCATTAGCAGCATCAACACTCCACCGATCTTCATCATCACATTCGAATACTTCAGAATCCACTTCGTCGATCCAATAAAAAAAGCAAGGATAAAGAATGGAATCGCAAACCCTACGGTATACGCTGTAATTAACGATAGCCATGCTCCAGGCTCACTAACAGCCATTGCAATAATAGCTGCAAGAATCGGTCCTACGCAGGGAGACCAACCCGCTGAGAAACCAATTCCAAATATGAATGAACCTATGTACCCTGCAGGCTTAAATTTCAAATCCATCTTACGTTCTCTCATTAAGAATTTCGGTTGAAAAATACCCAATAAAAAGAGACCCATCAACATGATCAGAATGGCTGATAGTTGTCTAATCAGTCCTCTATTATCAGAGAAAAATTGACCAAAGAAACCAGCACCCAATCCAAGGGAATAGAACACGGCAGAGAATCCAAGAATGAATGCTAAAGTATGAGTCAGCGTCCTAAATCGGACTTCTTTTTTATTCTGTTCAGTCTTAAGCTGTTGTACCGACATCCCTGTAATATATGAGAGATATGAAGGATAGAGAGGCAAGCAACATGGTGAAATAAATGAAGCCAATCCTGCCAAAAATGCAAGAGTAATATTAATTTCCACGCCTTCACCTCCTAATTAGGTAGACCTTTCTTTCCGATCATCGTCATAATTAACATCGCTATTAACAACAGTACGATTGTTGCACCCGGAGCTAGGTTCCATATACCTGCTACCATCAAGCCGATCACGACAGCTGTTTCTGCAATGACGACAGACCATATAACCGAGGTCTTGAAACTTCGTGCAAGTAGTAAACTAATCGCTACAGGGATCGTTAATAGAGCTGACACTAACAAAGCTCCTACGATTTTGATTGCCGTACTAACTACGAGAGCCGTAAGAATCGTAATCAACATATTGAGCAGCTTCACGGGTAATCCACTTACACTCGCAGCATCTTCTTCGAAACTTAATAGGAAGAACTCTTTAAAGAATAGCGTTATAACGATTACTACAATTACTGTAACGCCTCCAACGACATACAAGTCCATCGTATCCAAGGTATAAATACTTCCGAATAAGTAGCTCATGACATCTGTATTATACCCCATTCCTAGTGTGAAAAAGAGTGAGGCCAAGGCCACACCGCCTGACATAATAATCGCTATGGATAACTCCGCATAACTTTTATATGCTTTTCGCAACTTCTCAATGGCGAAGGATGCAAGCACCGCAAAGACCAAACCTGCTCCCAAAGGATACACTTCAATTAGAAATCCTAGCGCTACACCAGCGATGGTGACATGAGCAATAGTATCTCCAATCATGGAGAGTCTCCGAAGCACAAGAAATATACCAATAAGAGGAGCTGTTATCCCAATAAGTATCCCACCAACAAGAGCTCTTTGAAAAAAATCACTAAACAATATTTCTAGTGGCAATAATAACGACTCCTTAATCTGTTTCCATTAACTAAAAGATAATGAATGTTCTAAATTACGCTCATCGCAATTTTGTAGATCATGAGAATGTCTAACAAAAAATTGAATATTGCCATTCTTTTGTTTAGGCGTTGTTCCTAAGTAACCTTCAATCATGTCCAAATCATGAGATACCATTAAAAAGGTCATATGATGATGTGCATGCATATGGGTTATGAGTTCAAAAAAACTCGCCTGCGTCTGTGCATCAATCCCAACAGTAGGCTCATCCAACACAAGTAAATCGGGATGGTTAATGAGCGCTCTCGCTAGAAACGCACGCTGCTGTTGTCCACCAGAAAGTTCCCCTATCCGTTTGCCTGCAATATCCTGTATGCGCATGACTTCTAATGCATCATCACACTGTTGCTGCATGGCACGACTAACACGTCGGAAGAGTGCTTTATTGTTGTACATTCCCGAGAGCACTACTTCACGTACGGTTGCTGGAAATAGTGGATTGAAATTGTTTTTTTGCGGAACATAACCAATTCTCTCCCAGTCTTTAAACTTTTCAATGGGTTGACCGAATAAGTTAATATTCCCTTTTTCCGTAGGTAGTAGACCAACGATCATTTTCATCAAAGTAGACTTCCCAGCTCCATTTGATCCAATGATCCCAACAAAATCGCGCTCTTTCACAGCAAAATTCACGTCTGACAATACCTGCTGATTTCTATATGAGAAAGATACGTTCTCTATTTCAATGATGTTCTGATGACAATCCTGGGCCGCCAGTGACTTCACAAGTACTCCGCCCTTCTATTTAATTTCTACCTTTATTTTAAGGCTATTATTAAATTTTGCAAATTTCTATCCATTAATGTAAAATAATTTTCTTTATTCTTTTCTTGTTCTTTCGTTAATCCTTCTAGAGGATTAAGGACCATAGTCTCCACATTAGCTTCACCAGCCAGTGTCTTCGCTAATCGATCAGACACCAATTCCTCGAAAAAGATGTATTGAATATTCTCTTCCTTCACCAGCTTGGTTAACTTGATCAAATCCTGGGCACGAGGTTCTGCATCTGGGGATAATCCCATAATCGAATGCTGAGTGAGACCGTAATCACGTGTTAAATACCCGAACGCTTGATGAGAGACTACAATTTTCTTATTCGGCATCTTCGCAAGCTCCGATTCAAATCTACGGTCCAACTCCAACAATTTATCATTCAACGCTTGGTACCTTTGTTCGTATTGACCTTGATGACTTGGATCAACTTCTATGAAACTATTCTTAATATTCTCAGCCATCACGAGCGCTGATTTGGGACTCACCCACGTATGCGGATCAACATGATGTTGATCAGAATCTGTACTCTCAGTACCAGTCTCTTCACCGTGGTCATGTCCATCATCACTCTCAGATTCAATCAGTTTCACACCTTTGCTAACTTCCACAGCCTTAACTTCACTGTCTTTATCAAGAGCTTTTAGAAATCCAGGAACCCATCCTTCTAGTCCCGCACCATTATACATAAATAACTGCGCTTTCGACGTACTTACAATCTCTTGGCTTCTCGGTGTCCAATCATGAGGTTCTACACCTACTGGAAGCAGATTAATAACATTGGCATCCTCTCCCCCGATAGCTTGGGCAAACTCATAGATAGGATAGAACGTAGTCACCACATTCACTTTGCCTTCTTCCATATCAACCTTTGATGAGTTCCCACATCCGGTTATCATCATTATCAAGAGTAATACTACAATGAAGGGCGTGATCTCATAACTTAATTTTTTCATGCAAATTTCAACTCCATTCTTTTAATCGTAATCATTACCGTTAACTAATTATAGAATAGGCTAGATTCAATTGTCAACAGGAGTTCCCCAAGAACAAATTACTACACAGTCCCTTAAGGACGGGCTACCCCGTCTCTGCAGAAATATAAGAAGTAGAGTATCAAGCGAAACGTATACTTTCTTATATTTTCAAATAAAACGGTATCCCCATATGAGGATACCGTTCTCTTTTGACATCAATTTTAATCAAATTACTTTACAATAGCACCATTTGGCATATTATCTGAAACAGTCGCTAACGTTAATTGATCTCCATGTGATGCAGCTAGGATCATGCCTTGCGATAATTCTCCACGTAGCTTGACGGGTTTCAAATTAATAACACAAATCACTTTACGTCCTACTAATTCTTCAGGGGTATAAAATTTAGCAATTCCAGATACCACCTGCCGTTGCTCAAATCCTAGATCTAATTGTAGCTTCAGCAATTTATCGGCTTTCTTCACCGGTTCAGCCGCAATGACTTGAGCGACACGAAGTTCTACTTTAGCGAAATCCTCTATCCCAATTTCTTCATTGTGCTCGACAGGTTCTTGATCCTTAGCTTGCTCTAGCACTGCCGCTTCTGCCGCCTTTACTCCACCAGACATGGCCTCAGCGATATAAGCAACTTCTTGCTCCACATCTAGACGAGGGAATATAGGGTCCCCCTTCACTAATTTCGTTCCGCTTGGGAATAATCCGAAAGTCTTACCACTATCCCATGTCGTGAGTTCACCTTGTTGTAATCCAAGTTGCTCCCATATTTTAAGTGGTGCTTGGGTTACGAATGGCTGTAACAGAATCGATGCAATCCGTAGGCTTTCGACAAGATGAGTCATGACTGAAGCGAGTTCATTCACTTTAGATTCATCTTTGGCAAGAACCCAAGGCTGAGTTTCATCAATATATTTGTTACTACGACTTACAAACTGTCCAATAACAGTTAATGCAACAGAGAACTCCATATTTTCCATGGATTCTTCTACTTTGTCATAGGTCGCTTGGGCAGCTTCTTCAACCGCTTGATCAAATGGAGTTACCCCAGCTTGATATGCTGGTACAATTCCGCCAAAATATTTATCTACCATAGCTACGGTGCGATTCAATAGATTCCCTAAATCATTCGCCAGGTCAGAATTGACTCGTTCCACGAAGCTTTCAGGTGTAAATGTTCCATCTGAACCGAATGGTACTTCACGCAATAAATAGTAACGTAGAGAATCTAATCCGTACCGGCTAATCAACGTTACTGGATCTACGACGTTCCCTTTCGATTTGGACATTTTACCGTCTTTCATGAGTAACCATCCATGAGCGAACACTTTCTTCGGTAACGGTAAATCTAATGCCATTAGTATAATCGGCCAATAAATCGTATGGAAACGAACTATCTCTTTACTCATTAAGTGAACATTCGCTGGCCAATACTTATCAAATAACTCCGCATTATCTGACCCATATCCAAGAGCAGTAATATAGTTAAGCAAAGCATCAATCCATACATAGATGACATGTTTAGGATCGCTTTTAACTTTGATACCCCAGTCGTAAGTCGTACGTGATACAGCCAGGTCTTCAAGCCCAGGCTTAATGAAGTTGTTGATCATTTCATTCTTACGAGACACGGGTTGAATGAAATCAGGATTATCCTCATAATGCTTCAATAAACGATCGACATACTTACTCATCTTGAAGAAATAACTTTCTTCCTTCACACGTTCTACAGGTCTGCCGCAATCAGGACAGTTGCCATTTACAAGTTGACGTTCAAGGAAAAAAGATTCATCAGGCGTACAGTACCAACCTTCATACTCTCCCTTATAAATATCACCTTGTTGTAATAAGCGTTCAAATACATCTTGAACAACCTTCTTATGACGTTCTTCTGTGGTACGAATAAAATCATCATTAGAAATATCTAACGTTCCCCATAGTTCCTTAATCCCAGCTACAATATCGTCTACAAATTGCTGAGGGGTTTTGCCAGCTTCTGCGGCTTTACGTTCTATCTTTTGTCCATGCTCATCTGTACCGGTTAAATAACGAACATCATACCCGCGAAGCTTCTTATAACGAACCAATGCATCCCCCGCTACAGTGGTATACGCATGACCAATATGTAGCTTGTCACTTGGATAATAAATCGGAGTTGTTAAATAAAAGGTTTTCTTCTCACTCATTTTTCGTCATTCCTCTCAAAATATGGTTAGTTTGTCTGATTTGTAAACCCTAAAAATACCAAAAAACTCCCATCCCAATATGGGACGAGAGTTATCTCACGTGTTACCACCCAAATTCCCTTCACCTTTGCAGATGAGAGGCTCAATCAGTTCCGTTATGTACGGGAACTGTCCATTAACGCTGGCACACGTTGTCCCCTCACGAAGAATAACCCTTAGGTATCCTTCAAGCTCGAAAACAATTCCTCCCGGACCATATTCTGAGAAGCCACCTAGACCGGTTTACAGCTACCCCGGCTCTCTGTACTAAATGGTATTCTCATACTCATCCGTTCCTCGGAAATCAACATATATAACCCAATATACTTAAGAATGTTGTTACTTGTCAAGTCACTCCAGGTTACTCGTACAAGGCTCTCATTTCCCATCACATCTTCCGAGGAGGCACTAGATCAACCCCTCCAGGGTGAAATGGATGACACTTAGCTATTCTTTTCATAGCAAGCCAAGTCCCTTTAGCAGCCCCGTGGACCTCAATAGCTTCGAGAGAGTATGCTGAGCAAGTTGGATAAAACCGACACGTCGGAGGTTTTAATGGTGAAATGAATTTACGGTATATAATAATAGGTCCCTTTATTACTTTACGAGATAAAGCCATCTTTAACGATCTCCATTCGTACCAATGGAACCCACCTTACCATCCTCTTTTATAAGCGGCTGGCAATCTTTACAATACCCAAACACTTCGAATTTATGTTTGACCACTTGAAAATGTTCCGGAATATCAGTCAAATTCATTGGGCAAAATTCAATTGGAAGCGTCTTCTGACACTGTAAGCAAATCATATGGTGATGATGATGTTGGACTTCACTGCAATGCACTTTAAATTTTGCACCATCTTCAAAAATGATCTGCTCCAATACGCCCAGTTCCTCCATAACACGCAGGTTACGATACACCGTATCAAAGCTGAGCCCACTATATTTTTTACCCATATAATCATAAACTTCTTTTGCAGATAAAAAATCTGTTTGCTCACCAAATAACTTGGCAAGCGTCTTACGTTGGTCCGTTATACGAAGTCCTTGACCCGACATCACTTCAATAATCTGTTCTGTGGACAGCACTACGCTCACCCTCCTAAAATTTGTGAAGTAACCCTCTTACGTAATCATTACTACTATTAATTATAATGCAACAAAATGACACTATCGTCAATTATGCAACAAATAACAACTTTCTAAAGTATATTACCATTTTCCACACGCTAAGATATGACATTTGATTCTCTATTTTCATTACATCATACACATAATAAAGAGGACCTCACAGCTCGTGTGAGGTCCTCTACTTTATAATAATATGAGTGCATTACTTAGCGACTGGCAATGGTGTGAAAATAAGATTTATTGGTAAATTACTTCCTGGAGCAGCTGTGAACCAAATCTCAACGCGTTGCTCAAAGTTCCCTGTACGATAGAGTACACTCGTGTCATTAGGAGTAGCAAGTGATCCGGAAGCGCCATTACCTTCCGGTACAGCAACGATTTCTCCATTTACCAAAACCATTCCAGAATATTCTCCTCCACGTGGATTGAACGTAATGAGTGTATTCGGAGCAACTCGATTCATATTAACCTTGTACATAACTCCAAAGTTACCAAGATTGGATTCTGGTAAACCTGTCATACCATCTAATCCAGTAAGATTAGGGTCGCCCTTGTTATCCCCCAGAGAGATACGTTCAGGTTTTGTACCGACCACATCATTGTATTCAACTAAACGTGTTGCATCAGGATATGTTCCACGATTATGAACACCGTCTCTTCCTAGATCTTGTAACCAAGGTAAACTTGAAAGTGCTTCCTTGCTCACATCAATCATAATCACAGAATACTGAACAGGATCATCACTATATACATCAGCCAATAAAGAGATAACTTCCATAGGCTTCAACTTCGTTTCATTTAGCTCATTAAAGATGATTTTACTTTCACCCGGAGCAAGTGTAACATCCTGTTTCGCAGAACCATTCTTCATCGATTGGAAGTAACGTTCTACTGACAATTTACCAACTAATGTAGCATATATGTTAGGACCTGCAAACCCAGAATCCTCAATATTCACGGTTGTTGGTACCGCATTTTTATTCGTAGCGATCACATACATCTTCACATCTTTACCGACTGCATTTACGTGATGAACCATAAAGCGTGCGGCACCTGATGTAGTTTCACGATAAAGTACACCTTCAGAATAGACCGTTTCAGGGCTATTACTACGAATTAGCGTTGTAGGTTCTGAGGTCATCATATAAGGTACCTGTGGCATCGTAGGTACGAAAGATCCATCGAATCTGTATTGACTTCCTATCGGTGCGAATAATTGATAGAAATCAGATTCATTGTACAACGTTTCTCCAGTAATATTAATTGTTTTCTCAACCATTCCTACTGCACCATGTGCATCTGTGACTTTAAGTTGAATAGTTACAGGACCTGATTTGAAAAATGCCAGCTGCTTGTTCATCCATTCACGTTTCACAATCTTATTCTCATCATCCGTACTTTGTTCTGTAATGGTAATTAATTCACCAATCTTATATTCTTCTTTATCTGTCGTAAAGATAGCTACTGGTGGTAAATTAGGTGCCTTAACCTGAATCGTCAATGAATAAGGATCGCTCCATTCTCCATTACTATCCAGCACAGAGTAAGTTACTGTGTGAGGTCCAACCTCTTGGAAAATCTCTTCATTACCTTCCCATCGTTCTTCAACAATAGGTAGTCCTTTAGGGGAATAGGCTTTAGATTCATAAGTCACCGTTGTTTCTCCTGCAATGACTTCTTTCTGCTTAACAGTAAACGAAGCTACTGGTTTAGTTGAAAGGCTAAGAATGACTCTTTTCTGTACTGAATCAACAGTATAAGAAATATTGAGTGCTTGCGTAATGGATGTCAGTGGAACCATAAATACACCCTTTTGCTGGTATGCCACTCCTTTCATTACTGTCGGTACACCGTTAACGGTATATACATTACTGTTGAGCTTAAAGCGTAATTCATTACTGCCACTTATAATAACAGTCTCTTTCGTCTTACCATCATATGTAAGCTTAAGGCCAACACGATCCACCATGGAACGAACAGCCACATACGAAACGCCTTGTTTTACCATCATAGGTTGGCTTGCTGTATATAACTTTCCATTCTGATACATTTTATCACTATTCATCATCAAAATTAGGTCACCCGGGCTAGCAGAAGTCGTTTGTATACCATTAATATCGAGTGGGGAAGTTACGTCCGAAGGATTTGTTCCACTTGCTCCATCACCATATACATCTTGCGTTACTGTATTTTGCTTTACTTCTACGGAGTTATCCGCGCTTGCAGTATTGAGAAGTGCCGTCTGAGACAACGAAAACACTGCCAATATTGCCAATATTGTTATTTTCTTGAAATTCATTATTTTTCTCCTCTATCCCATTATTTCTGTATAAATATCTCATCACCATCTAATAGACGCATACAAACACAAAAAGTTGCTACACAACAGAAAATAGGAAGACTTCCCATCCTAGAGAAGCCTTCCTATAATCCATTCATACAAGTTAAACTTTTTTCCATCCTACGGTATATAGATCATTTATTGTCACTGGTAGACGTCCTTCTGGCTCTTGTAAACCCATCAGAACGGAAGCTAATGATTCTATCATTGTAGATGTATTATCATAACAACATAGATACGCAGGGACGTTCTCTATTTCATTAATATCATACGGATTACGTGTTGCAGTTACGATGAAGCGACTATGTTCCTGCTCTAACAATCGGTTTACGATAACGCTTTGTCCGATTGGAAGCACACCTCCTGCTGTATACGTTGCCATAACGATCTGAGTATATCCCTTTGCAGTACTCACAACGTCCTCAATCTCAGCTTCGGATGGTTCTGAACAAATCCTTAACTCTTTCAATTCAGACACATGCCCTTGAAGTGCTGTCCCTAATGTAAGTAAACGATTCCAACGTTCATCCATTTGATTCTCTAATGATACCTCAGGCCAAATCACCAGCAGGGATTCATCAGATTTCAATGGTAATTGTCCTTCATCTTTAACAAGTGTAATACTGTTACAAGCAATTTCAGACAATAGGCTCTTAGTTTTTTCATCTTCATTACTGATTACACCTAGTTGTTGTGCACGTCTGTGTTTCACTTCCAAAATTCTTCTTACTGAATCATCTATGATACTTTCCGAAATTCTACCGCTCGCTACAGCTTCCTTCACAGCCTCTATTGCTTCTATCTGGCAATTCAAACGATGTGAGACTAGAATACAATCAGCACCAGCCAATACAGCTTGCACTGCCCCTTCAGCTATTCCAATATTTCTTGATATGGCATGCATCTCTAAACAATCCGTCATAATAATACCCTGGAATCCCATTTCTACACGAAGTAAATCATTTAGCACTGCAGAAGACAACGTCGCAGGAATATCATTAGGTTCAATAGCTGAGAAAATAACATGTGCAGTCATAATAGCATCAATGCCCGAGTCTATCGCTTTTACGAAAGGTTGTAATTCTACCTCTTTAAGTCTAGTAATGTCATGTGCTACAACGGCGAGTCCGTGATGTGAATCCACATCTGTATCTCCATGTCCTGGAAAGTGTTTGCCAACTGCGGAGAGTCCAAGATCTTGATAAGCATTTACTACAGCCACACCATGTTCACTTACCTTCTCCGCAATTTCACCAAATGAACGTACGCCAATAATCGGATTCTTTGCATTATTGTTCACATCCAGACTAGGTGCTAGGTTCATATTAATTCCTAAGGATAATAATTGCGATGCATTCAATTGTGCAGCTTTATAAGTATATTCAGTATTATCCGCAGCTCCTAAGGCCATATTCCCTGGAATAAGATCAATACCATCTACATCAATACGAGCCACCATACCACCCTCTTGATCCGTAGAAATCCATAATGGAGGAAGACCTTCATTAGCAGCAATTTCTTGAAGAGCGATAGACAAATCAGCTACTTGTTTGACATCATTAATGTTTCTGCGGAAGTAAATAATACCACCAACGTGATAGTCTGTAATTAGAGTCTGTGCATGATCATTGAGCTCCTTAGTTGCAAAGCCACACATAAACATTTGACCGATTTTTTGTTCAAGTGACATCTTGAGTATATCCATCGTTTATCAAACCCTTTCTTAAATGACGCATCGTTGTAAGAAGATATTTTATTATAGATATGTACCTCATGCGATTAACTCTAGTTGAATACCTCTAATTATGTACGTAACGTGGAAGTTTTTCAATTATATATTTAAAAAGAAGGCACTCCTTCAAATGAAAAGGTGCCTTCTTTTTAATTTACTACAACTAATTCTTACGGCCCTCTTCAATAAGTCGATAGGCTCGTTGTATTTCTTCATCAGACGGAGATGGAACACCTTCAAGTGGATAATCTATGCCCATTGATTTCCATTTATAAATTCCCATCTGATGATAAGGTAAGATTTCGAACTTCTCAACACCATTTAATGTTCCTATAAACTGACCTAAATGGACAAGGTCTTCTTCTTGATCATGAATGCCTGGTACATATACATGCCGTATCCACATCTTGTGGCCATGTTCTGATAACCATTCCGCAGTTTTGAGCGTGCGCTCATTACTTTTCGCAGTTAATTTGATATGCTTCTCGTCATCAATGTGCTTGATATCTAATAGCACCAAATCCGTAACATCCAATAATTCTTTAATTTTGTCCGCATCGTTGAAGCCGTTACTATCTAAGGTAGTATGAAGATTCCAGCGACGCTTGACTTCCCTAAATAATTCGGCAACAAATCGAGATTGTAAACTAGGCTCTCCTCCTGAAACCGTAAGGCCGCCTCCAGAGGAACGATAGTAATTAATATATGGCTCAATCTCTGACAGCACATCTTCTACTGTCATTTCTTTGCCCTCATTCAGCTCCCATGTATCGGGATTGTGACAGTACTGACACCGCATCAGGCAACCCTGCATGAATAGGACAAAGCGGATTCCTGGACCGTCAACCGTCCCAAAGGTCTCCAAAGAATGAACATGTCCTTTGATCATATGAAGTCACCCTTTCTGTATCCGCTGACTTAAAAGTATAGTTAATATTACCTCAACCTATTACATCGAACCGTGGAATGTACGATTGATAACATCCAATTGTTGTTCACGAGACAATTTAATAAAGTTAACAGCATACCCTGAGACACGAACAGTCAACTGAGGATATTCTTCTGGGTGATCCATTGCATCAATCAATTGTTCACGGTTGAAGACATTGACGTTAAGATGGTGAGCACCGCTACCAAAGTAACCATCCATCATCGACACGAGATTAGATTTGCGCGTTTCTTCCTCTTTACCCAATGCTTTAGGTACGATTGAGAACGTATTGGAAATACCATCTAAACTATCTTCATAAGGAAGCTTGGCAACAGAAGCTAGTGAAGCTAGCGCCCCCTTCTTGTCGCGTCCATGCATTGGGTTAGCACCTGGTGCAAACGGTTCGCCCGCTTTACGTCCATCCGGTGTAGTCCCTGTTTTCTTACCATATACAACGTTAGAAGTAATCGTCAATATGGACTGAGTAGGCAATGCGTTGCGATAAGTTTTGTTCTTACGGATCATCCCCATGAACGTTTCGACCAATTCAATCGCAATGTTATCAACACGATCGTCATTGTTACCATAAGAAGGATATTCGCCTTCAATTATAAAGTCAATTGCGATTCCTTTCTCGTTACGAATCGGTTTAACAGTTGCATATTTGATAGCACTAAGTGAGTCAGCTGCCACAGATAACCCTGCAATTCCGCAAGCCATCGTGCGAAGAATATCACGATCATGCAGAGCCATTTCAATTCGTTCATATGCATATTTATCATGCATGTAGTGAATGACATTCAGAGAGTTCATATAAAGCTTAGCTAACCATTCCATCATAGGTTTGAAACGTTTCATCACTTCATCATAAGTGAGAACTTCGCCTGTAACAGCTGGGAATTCAGGTCCTACTTGTGCTCCCGATTTCTCATCTATACCACCATTGATTGCATATAACAAACATTTCGCAAGGTTGGCACGAGCACCAAAGAATTGCATTTGTTTACCGATACGCATAGCGGATACACAGCAAGCAATACCATAGTCATCACCATAGATTGGACGCATAAGATCATCATTCTCATATTGGATCGCACTAGTTTCAATGGATACTTTAGAACAATATTTCTTGAATCCTTCTGGAAGCTGTTCTGACCACAACACAGTCAAGTTAGGTTCTGGAGCTGCACCTAGGTTATACAACGTATGAAGAAAGCGGAAGCTGTTCTTCGTTACACGAGTAACACCGTTGACAGACATTCCTCCGATGGATTCTGTTACCCAAGTAGGATCTCCACTAAACAATTCATTGTAATCAGGTGTACGAAGGAACTTAACCATACGCAACTTCATAACGAAATGGTCAACCAATTCTTGTGTTTGTTCTTCTGTCAAAGTACCTGCAGCCATATCACGCTGTACATATATATCTAGAAATGAGGATACACGTCCAAGGGACATCGCAGCACCATTTTGTTCTTTAATTGCAGCTAGGTATCCGAAATACACCCACTGGAATGCTTCTTTAGCCGTCTTAGCTGGTTGAGAAATATCGAAACCATGCATTTCAGCCATTTTCTTCAGTTCAGCAAGAGCACGAATTTGTTCTGAAAGTTCCTCGCGCAGACGAATAACATCTTCGTCAATTACATCAACTTCCAGATCATTGAGTTCATTCTTCTTGTCTTGTATCAAGAAATTAATACCATAAAGTGCTACACGACGATAGTCACCAATGATTCGACCACGACCATAAGCATCAGGAAGTCCAGTAATAATACCTACTTTCCGAGCTGCTCTCATATCTGATGTATAAGCATCAAACACACCTTGGTTATGAGTCTTACGAACATCAGTAAAAGTTCTAATCACATCTTCAGAAAGTTTGAAGCCATATGCTTCACAAGCATCAATCATCATTCGAATGCCGCCTAATGGTTGAATCGAACGTTTGAATGGTTCGTCTGTTTGCACACCAACAATTTGTTCTTTGTCTTTCGCCAAGTAACCTGGATTATGTGAAGTAATTGTAGCTGGTGTATTAACATCAACATCAAGTACACCACCATTGTCACGCTCTTTTTTTGTTAAGTCTGATACAATCTGCCATAGGTCTGTAGTATCCTGTGTTGGTCCAACCAAGAATGATTCATTTCCTAGATAAGGAGTAATGTTTTTGATAATAAAGTCATTAACATTTACCTTTCTAGTCCATTTCCCTAGTTTAAAACCTTTCCAACCTGTTTGCACATTTTTCATTTCTTTTTCTGTCACCGACATCTTAATCCCTCCATCTATATATTTATATTTGTATTAGGATCATGAGTTTGAAGGTATCTCAGGTCCCTTTGGATCATAGAACGGATTAAACATTGTAACTTTTTTCACATCTCGTTCTGTGATACTGTCACAATAGAAGTCCTTCATCCTACTCATTACCCTCGGGCCTCTATCTACAATCAATTTTACTTTAAATCCTGGAAAATAACTGTGACAAATATCACTTTCTAGGTGATATTTGTCACTCTGTTTCCAAGTAAATTAAATTATGTCATATTATTCAAATCTACCGTAGAACGCATCTCTATATACATCTGCGAGTTCTGTAACTAAAGGAAGTCTAGGATTTGCTGTTGTACATTGATCTTCAAAAGCACGATCTGCCAAGTATTCAACGCCAGATTCGAATTCCTTAGGATCAAAACCCAGTTGTTGGAACGATTCTTCGATACCCAACGTTTTGTTCATCTTACGAATGGCGTTGATCAAGCTATTCACGCCTTCTTCAGTCGTACGTGCAGGCAATCCAAGAATGCGTGCAATTTCAGCATAACGCTCGTCAGCTACAAAGTGTGAATATTTAGGGAACGAAGCAAACTTGGTTGGTTTCTTCGCATTATAACGAATAACGTGAGGCATCAGAATCGCATTTGTACGACCGTGAGCTGTGTGATATTTACCGCCCCATTTATGAGCTAAGCTGTGGTTAATTCCTAGGAATGCATTAGCAAATGCCATACCTGCAATTGTCGATGCATTATGCATTTTCTCACGAGCTAATTTATCGCCTTCTAACGCAGACTTCTCAAGATATTGGAACACTAATTGGATTGCTTTAATAGCAAGACCATCTGTGTAATCATTTGCCATAACGGATACATAAGCTTCGATTGCATGTGTCAATACGTCCATACCTGTATCAGCTACAGCTACGCGTGGTAGAGAGTATACGAACTCAGGGTCAATAATTGCCACGTCAGGTGTTAATTCATAATCAGCAAGTGGATACTTGGTGTTACCATGATTTTTATCCGTAATAACTGCGAAAGAAGTAACTTCAGAACCTGTACCCGATGTTGTTGGTATAGCTACAAATTTAGCTTTTTGACCTAGACGTGGATATTTGTAAATACGTTTGCGGATATCCATGAATTTTTGTTTCAATGCATTAAAGTCTGTATCAGGATACTCATAGAATAACCACATGGCTTTGGCTGCATCCATTGGAGATCCACCGCCCAGTGCAATAATACAGTCAGGATTGAATCTATTCATCATAGCGGTACCACGATCTACTGTATCAGTCGAAGGATCCGGCTCTACTTCAGAGAACACTTCGATAGCAACTGGTATCTGACGTTGACGAAGGTAATGTTCTACTTTTTCAACATATCCTAACTTCACCATCATAGGGTCTGTAATAATAGCTACACGAGTAATATCAGGCATTTTAGCAAGATATTGTGTTGATCCCTTTTCAAAATAGACTTTATTGGGAACTTTGAACCATTGCATATTCACGGTACGACGAGCCACCCTTTTCACATTGACCAAGTTAACTGCACCCACGTTGGTAGAAACCGAGTTACGACCATAAGATCCACAACCAAGTGTCAATGATGGTAAATTTGTATTATAGATATCACCAATTGCTCCGTGTGTCGAAGGAGAATTCACAATAATCCGTCCTGTTTTTAGGCGTTCAGAGAACTGCATGATAACTTCTTCATTATTCGAGTGAATAACGGATGAGTGACCCATACCACCAAACTCAACAACTTCAGCCGCACGAGCGATCCCTTGTTTAGCGTCTTTCACTTTATAGCAAGCTAGTACAGGACTCAATTTCTCAGCAGATAAAGGATATTTCGTACCTACACCTTCAATTTCAGCCACTAGAATCTTCGTTCCTGCCGGAACTTTAATGCCAGACATTTCAGCAATCTTCACTGCAGACTGACCCACAATGACAGGATTAACTGCACATTTCTCTACGTTCATAGCGCCAGCTGTCAATTTAGCAGCTTCTTCTTTGTTTACAAAGTAACAACCATTTGCGATCATTTTTTTCTTCACTTGTTCGAAAATAGGTTCTTCAATAATAACGGCTTGTTCAGAAGCACAAATCATACCATTGTCAAACGATTTAGAAAGAATAAGGTCGGTGACCGCTTGATCGATATCTGCACTCTTTTCAATAAAGCAAGGAACGTTACCAGGTCCTACACCAAGTGCTGGCTTACCACAACTGTATGCTGCTTTAACCATTGCCGATCCGCCCGTTGCTAAGATAAGAGCAACACCTGGATGATTCATTAGAACGTTTGTTTTGTCCATTGTAGGTTCTTCTATCCATTGAATACAGTTAGCTGGTGCACCGCTCTTCACCGCAGCTTCTACAAGAATCCTAGCTGCTTCGCTACTACACTTTTGTGCTGATGGATGAAAACCAAAGATGATTGGGTTACGAGTCTTAATGGAGATGAGTGCTTTAAACATCGTAGTTGAAGTAGGATTAGTTACCGGTGTAATCCCCATAACAGTACCAACTGGCTCAGCAATTTTTTGGAAGTTTTCATATTCATTATCTTCAATCACACCCACAGTTTTATCATACTTAATGCTGTGGTAAATGTACTCTGTTGAGAACATGTTCTTCGTGATCTTATCTTCATATACGCCTCTTCCTGTTTCTTCCACTGCTAACTTCGCCAGGTACATATGTTGATCCAAACCCGCTAGTGCCATAGCTTGAACAATTTTATCAATTTGTTCTTGATTCATTTCCATGAACGCTGCCTGAGCAATATCCGCTTTGTCAATCAAGGACTGAATGTATTCCTCTGCTCCTTGTTTCTTCTCCTGGACTACCTCGTTTTTAACTGCCATTCCACTCATCTCCCATGTGAATATTTGTTTATCTACTTCTTGAATTCATCATAACACATTCATCAAATGATTAATAGTGAAAAGTTTCACAATCTTTATATTTCTTTTATTTATTTACAAAAGCGCTTTCATTTATAATAACTATTTTACTATATACACTATAAATAATAACCCCTTTTCTTCATATCAACATAAAATCAACGATAAAAAGTGAAATTTATCACAATGTTTTTAAATTTGCCACTTATCGACGTATTATTCCTCCCACAAATGTGATTTTTAACGTTATAATTAGTTTAAAATTTACCGAAAATTAAAGATAAGGGGATAACGACCATGAGTGAACATCTAAATGTTATTAAGGAACATGGAAATACAAATTGCTTTTCTGAATCGAACTTTAACCGTCTACTCGTTAGTATGAAGGATCGTATTGTTCCAGAAGGATCACACCTTTTTTGGGAGGGTGATGTATCTGATAAGTTATTCTATATTAAACGCGGACGCATAAAATTAACCAAATCTACTGATGAAGGCAAAGAGCTTATACTATATATGTATCAAACAGGAGATATGGTAGGTCAAGCTGATCCATTCTTTAGTACCAAACATAGCTTCAATGCTGAAGTTCTAGAAGAGAGCGAGATCGGAGTCATAGAACATAAAGATTTAGAAATATTGATCTGTCAGCATTGTGAATTCGCAATTGATTTCATGAAATGGATGGGTATTCACCATCGTCTAACACAGACGAAATTCCGGGATTTGATGCTGTATGGTAAACCAGGTGCTCTTTGCTCCACTTTAATCCGGCTAGGTAACACTTATGGCGAGGAGCAAGGTGACAACATTCTCATAAACAAAAAAATTACACATACTGATTTATCCAACATGATTGGCGCTACTCGTGAAAGTGTCAATCGCATGCTCAGTGATCTTCGTAAAAAGGACGCTGTTGAATATGATAGCGGAATGATCGTAATTAAAGATCTTGCGATGCTCCAAGAGATCTGCCACTGCGAGTTTTGTCCAAATGAAATTTGCCGGATCTAGTGAGATTCTTATTGAACGAACAAAAGGAGCTGTATCGAATATTCGATACAGCTCCTTCTTTCTCTAATAAAACTCCAATGCTACTTTATTATTTCCTAATAAACCGGTGATTATTTCTTATTTCTCCGAACGGGGGAAATCACCCAATATGTCATACCAACGAACAGACCTCCGCCAACAATATTACCTAAAGTAACAGGGATCATATTGTGTAACCATCCAGCAATGGATATTGTTTCTGGGTGATTCGGTAGTAAGGTAGCGATACTTAATAATGTCATGTTAGCCACACTATGCTCATAACCACTCGCAATAAATGCAAATAGACACCACCAAATGAGGATTAACCTAGCGACTTCTTCCTTTGCCCGCATGGACATCCAAATAGCTAGACATACCAACCAGTTACAAAGAATACCGCGAAAAAACAGTTCCATTACGGGTAGGCTCATCTTTTTAGCTGCTGCTGCAAAGAGAAGATGCTCAGCAGGTATCCCCTTGAACAGACCCGCACCTAGAATTAATAAGCTTAGTACAATAGCCCCTAGTACATTACCTATAAAAACAATACTCCAGTTCTTGAGTGTATCCTTTACCGTTGTTCTTCCTGCTAATGTACTCATCGTAAAAAACATATTATTACCCGTAAATAACTCTGATCCTGCAAATATGACTAACGTCAGTGCGATTCCAAATGATCCTCCCATAATGAGTGATTGAAATGGAGACTTGATCGCAGCTAATGGGGCACCTAATGAGAAAATTAGGATAATCCCAATTCCCACATAGGCACCCGCTAAGGCAGCTGCTATTGTATAGCGAAGTAGACTCTCATTCATCTTTTCTTTTTTCTTAACCGCCGACTCCACTATGGTCTCTACACTTTGCGTATACAAGCAGACCGCCTCCTGAAATTGTCTAATTCGTTATTTCTTGTTATCATGCGCTAGAATGTTATGCACAAAAACCAACTTGAATTTCTTCATTCTTCACAATAACAGGGTATGTTGCGACTTGCCCTGTATCTGGTGCTTGCACTGCTCCGTTCGTTAGATCAATCTTCCAGTCATATAAGGGATCATAGATATAATGGCCAGATACGATTGCTTCGGCCAATGGCCCTCCCTTAGGATGTGGAGACTTGTTCTCCAAAGCGTATACATTCCCATCCGAAGTGCGGAATATAGCAATCTCCTGACCTTCAATGATCACAACGCGACCCACTTGTACTAAACATTCGTCAATCGACCCAATAGAATAATAATTTGTTGTCAATTCCATTTGAACTCTTCCCCTTTCCATTCAACATACAATTAGGTTATTCCACTGAAATGGCAGATTTATGATCTTCAAACAGTGCTCTACGTGTTTTGTCATCATTAAGCATCTTTTTCCATGGTTCTTCTACCTGTTGAAGAGCAATTTCAATTCGATTAACGAGCTCTTTACGGTTATCTAGATTATCCACTATCACAGATTGAATCTGTTCAAGGCTTATCCGTTCGACCCATTCCGAAGTTCTCTCCAAATATTTACCTGTTTCACGATAATACTGCATAATTGCTCCACAAATCTCAATCAATTCTTCATCCGTTTTAACCTTACAAAAGCTATCAGCAATGCGAGACTTAATTCCTCCATTACCTCCGATAAAGATTTCCCATCCTCCATCATTTCCGACGATACCGATATCCTTGGTACATGCTTCTGCACAGTTACGCGGACAACCATTCACAGCATATTTAAATTTAGCAGGTAAGTCGAGACGCTCGAATTTACGTTCTAAAAGTTCTCCCATTGCCATGGAATCTTGTGTACCGAATCGACAGAACTGGGAACCCACACACGTTTTGACGGTGCGTAGCGATTTGGCATAAGCATAACCTGAAGGCATATCAAGTTCTTCCCATACTTTAGGTAAGTCTTCCTTCTTGACTCCAATCAGAGCTAGCCTTTGTCCGCCCGTCACCTTAACGACCTTAACATCATATTTCAAGGAAACATCAGCGATTTTCTTAAGATCTTCTGGTGTCGTAATACCGCCATACATCCGAGGAACAACTGTGTAAGTCCCGTCTTTTTGAATATTTGCGTTCATTCGTTCGTTAACAAAACGTGACTCTTTCTCATCTTCATAACTCTCTGGATAAATCATGCCTAAGTAATAGTTGATTGCCGGACGGCATTTCGAGCAGCCTTCCGCGTTACTCCACCCAAGTACATTCATTACTTCACGTGTCGTTGTCAAGCCTTTCGCCGTAATCTCTGCTACTACCTCATCCCGATCACGCGAAGTACAACCACATATCCCTTGTTTCGAAGCGACCTTGAAGCCATCCCCAAGGACATACTGCAATATTTGTTCAACAACGGGTTTACATCCTCCACACGAACGGGTTGCACCAGTACAAGCTTTAATTTCATCTACCGTCGTTAACCCCTGATCCGTAATAACATCGACAATTGTTTTCTTAGTTACCCCATTACATCCACACACAATCTCATCATCAGACATTGTTTCTACAGAGGATTGTTTCTTAGCACCACCACCGCAGCATCCTGTACCCATGACTGTATTATAAATATCATCTGTCATTTCAGATTGTTGTTTAATCAATCTCTGGAGATTGGAAGACTCTGTTACATCTCCGAACAATACAGCTCCAGCAATGACATTGTCACGCAAAAGAACTTTCTTATAGGTTCGTTTCCACTCGTCTTTAGCAGCAATCACGGTATGTTCCGGTCCTTCAACAAACTCACCTGCTGAGAATACATCAACTCCAGAAATTTTGAGCTTGGTTGCCACAATAGAACCTTCATAAGGTAAAGTATCTACTCCGCATATATGCTTAGCCAACACGTGTCCTTGTTCAAATAACGGAGCTACGAGCCCATAACATACTCCCCGATGTTGCGTACACTCACCAACAGAATATACACCTTCAAATGAAGTACGCATATAATCATCTACAACAATACCTCTTTCTACTTCCATACCACTATTTTTCGCAAGTGCTATGTTGGGTTTAATCCCCACTGCCATAACAACAAGCTCCGCATCTAATACGCTACCATCGCTAAACTGTAGTCCACTTACTCGATCTCCCCCTATAAGTTCAGAGGTTTGTTTGCCCATAGCGAATTTAATGCCTTGACGTTCCAATTCCGCTTGTAACATTGACGAAGCGCTGTGATCCAGTTGTCGTTCCATAATATCTTCCATCAAATGGACTACCGTTACATCCATACCCAAATTCACAAGTCCCTTAGCAGCTTCTAATCCTAATAATCCGCCACCAATAACCGCAGCCTTATTATATTTCCGAGACGCATCTAGCATTTGGTTACAGTCACTAATATCTCTAAACCCTACTACACCTTCCTTATCACTACCAGGAATTGGTAGAATGAATGGATTAGATCCTGTCGCGATAATGATCTTATCGTAACATTCCGTCATCCCATTGTCCGTTGTGACTTTCTTGTTTATCGCATCAATATGCGTCACCGTTGTTGTCGTATGCAGCGTAATTCGATTATCTTTATACCAGTTCCAGTCGTTCAAGACAATATCTTCGACCGTCTTGCTACCTTCCAGAACATAGGAGAGCATAATTCGATTGTAGTTAGGATGTGGCTCACTACCAAATACCGTAATATCAAATGAATCGCTTAGTTTCAGAATTTGTTCAACTGTACTTATACCAGCCATACCATTACCGATAACCACTAGCTTCTCTCTTTTTGATTTTTGCATATTAGAAAGCCTCCTTCTCTGCCTTGCCTTATATTAAGAAGTGTATCACCTGCAAATATTTCTTTTTGTGATTTCATTCACATTATTTGTGAATAAAATCACAAATAAGTTCACAATTTTATAAAATACGTGAACATTCTTAATCGTATTGAGGTTGACTAATTGAATAGCGCAAAAAGAATAGAATCAAAACGATCGATTCTATTCATACACACCCTCACTTAGCCTTGAAAACGTGGGAACAAAATGTTGTTCTCCAAATGCACATGTTCAAATGTCATTCGTTCAAGCTCAGCTAGTCTTTCATACGTTATACGATACGTAGTGCAAGCATTCGCAGGAGGCGTGAAATCATTCGTGATCGCCCTGATCTCTTTTAGTATATTACCCGCTTGGTCATGCTCATCCTCTAATAACTGAATCGAATCATAAAGCTCTTGGTGAGAAGATGTTTCAATGGATTGATCTTGGGCAACCATCCGTGGAAAAATTTGTTCTTCTTCATTCGTGGTATGTTCAAGTAACTCATCCTTAAGTTTTGTATACAGAACATACAATTGTCCCAAATGAAGATCATGCTCACCATGAACTCTGTTAACCCTCGCAACATTCTTATAAACTTCAGGAAGCTCAGCACGTAAGTAATCGTGGTGTTTACTTACTATATATTGAATCAAAGATTGCGAGTCCATTTCCACGAAACGGTTCATTGCCTCATTATCTTCATTTAGACCCGCATGGTTAGCAGCCAGATGATGTAATGCTTCTAGTACTTCATCAATATCCAGACCTCTCTCTTGCACGGCATCCACGAGTGGACGTTTACCGCCACAACAGAAATCAATCTTATGATCTCGGAAATAGTCACTCGCTTTTGGAAACTTTATAACAATATCACTTACGATATGATTAGCACTAAAAACAAGGGGTTCACTTGACATTCTTAAATTCCTCCTAGGTATCTTTTCTTGATCTACCTATTCAGGCTACACCTAGGAGGACGATCGGCTTGTGATTGTAATCACGAAATGTATATTTAATCTATGAATTATTCAACTCCATTGTGACTTCATCCTGAGGCTTAAGTTTCATATCCAGTCCATTAGCATTTAGTAGTTTATTATTAACTTTAAGTACCCACTTCTCATTAACTTTTGGGTTATACCCTTGTACCATCTTGATCATTTTATTATTATCACTTAAGACCACAATTCCACTTTGTTTCAATAAATCTCTAATAACCACTTCATTTGTATATGGACCTACATACGAATGAGTAAGTTCTGGTTGCAGCCTACCACCATTCACCGTCACAATGATGATATCTACGTTCTTTGTGTTGTTTGAAGAAAGGACTTCTATCGAAATAACATCATTATTATTCACATTTGTGTCCCAGTCGCCAACGTCTAGACGATCTCCATTGATACTGATAGCCCATTGTAGTGTGGGATCTAGCGTTACCCCGCGAATGGACTGTATACTTGCTCCTGCCGGCGAAAGTTCTGTAATTCTGCTATTCACTAATGCTTCTCTAATGGATAAGCCCGGAACGATATTATCTTCTAACCTTTGAACATCACTTGATGATAAAAAACTACCTTCTACTTCTATTGAAATTCCGGTTGAATCATTCGTGGATTTAACATCCGAAGCAAGCTCTGATGACAACGAATTCGAACCACATCCCGCAGTCATGATTGCCATTAATATAGCCAATATTCCTAACCCTGATTTTGTTATTCTCATCTGTGCACCACCCCACAATAGATCTCATTATCTATTATACCTTGGAAATCAGATGAGTGAAAACGCAATCAATTGATTAACGCTTCCATGAATGTTCTACATCCATTACTATTTTTGATATAAGGGCCAATCCCCTGAAAATTTGCTTGATTAATATATACACCCGTCATCCATGTCCCTTTCAACGGAATGCCTTCAGATTGGATCAATAAAGAGGGAGCAGAAATTAATTCTTGGTAGATAGGAACTCTCGTTTTGTGTTTTTTATAGGGTTTGCCGAGTTCGATAAGAGGAGTAACGCTCATATAGGTAGGTACGAAATACGAAGAAATTGTCTCTAATTCTTCTTTATTATAAAAGGCTTCTTGACCCAAAAAGGGGTGAAGTAGAATGATCTTTTCAAATTGAGACCATATCATGATTTGTAGAATCATGCTTTGTAATTGGGCATTTGGCAAATACGCTTGTTCCGAATTGGGATCAACGTCTGTTTGCCATTCATACCCGATACACTTCCAGCCTTTTGGGCCTTGAATCCATTTTTGAAAAACACCTTGATTCGTTATGCTTTGAGTACAAGTAGAATTGTGATCATCTGGACCACTACTTACCAACTGAGGTAAATAACGACGGAGCATAGCTAACGCTTTATCGTAGACATTTTGAACTTTAATCGAAGCATTCTCAAGTTCAGCTATATCTTCTTTACCATATACGACTTCTTGGGCGGGCACTATTTCTCGCAATTCATTCCCTCCTTCAATACGCATAATTCATTTTTCCCCAATTATACTACAAATGCCTTCATATGGTGCATGGCAAGTGTTATGTAGAAGCAAAAACCCCTCATTTCATAAATGAAAAGGGGTTAGCAACGGGTGGAGGGCCATACTCTATCTTAGGCTTAGTCTACCCACTTCTCGGCCCAGAATTGTATCTGTTCCATGACCAAGCGCAGTCCTTTGCCTTTTTCGGTTAATTCATACTCAATTCGTACGGGAGTCTCGGGATAAACATGCCGAACAACGATTCCCTCTAACTCTAGATCCTTCATCCGTTCTGACAACATTTTATCGCTCATCGAAGGGATTAAACTAGAGATATCTTTAAATCTTTTCGGTCCACTCATCAAGGTCTGAATAATTAATCCATTCCAACGTTTGCCCAAAAAAGAAAAAGCTGATTCAAATCGTGGACACAAATGCAACTGATCATTTCCCATGTAAACCTCACCTCTTTATTGGAAAACATAATAACTTCGAGTCAAAAGAATTACCTATGCAAAAGCTTTCGAATAGTTAGTATATTTCATTTTACCACATTTCCCATCACTTTAAAACATTCGATTGAAATACTATAACATAACTACCCGTTTTTAAATTTAACTTTTATCATACTCAATAGTAAACAGCTATACCTTCATTCAAGCATACATGGCTGTCCTTTGGAGACATAGCGACGTTTAGCGTTGAAATATAAGCGTTAGTATAAGAGTGCAACCTATACTTTCTTATATTTTCAAAAAAAAGGACAGTCGCCTCTTGGCAACCGTCCTCTTATTTATTCACGAGTATATTACTCTCTATACCCTATACCCACCACATGTCTCCAAGTGGCTCTTCAATTAGTACCTGTTGAAGATTCTGTACAGCTTTAGAAAAACCTTCTTCAACGGACATCAGTCCATCTTCATGTTCAATACTTACAACATAATCATAACCTACCAAACGAAGAGCACTAATAATATCCGCCCACGTCTTAATGTCATGACCGTAGCCTACACTGCGGAACTGCCATGCACGGTCCAACATTTTCTCATAGGACTGCATATCTGTAAGACCATGTTTATTCACATTAATCGGATCGATTACTGTATCCTTAGCATGGAAATGATGGATCGCTCCTTCGCGCCCCAGAATGTGTATAGCTTGCACCGGATCAATTCCCTGCCACCACATATGACTTGGATCTAGGTTAGCACCGATCGTCTCACCCGCTGCTTCACGCAAACGAAGCAGGGTAGCTGGTGTATGAACTGAGAACCCTCCGTGAAGCTCAAGACCTATTTTGATATGATGGTCTTTCGCAAACTTAGCTTGTTCGGTCCAGTAAGGAATAACCTTGTTCTCCCATTGCCATTTCAATATTTCTTGAAAGTCGTTCGGCCACGGAGCAACCGGCCAGTTCGGATATTTAGCATCCTCATGGTCACCAGGACATCCAGAGAAGGTATTTACTACAGGTACCTCAAGTTTCTCAGCGAGTAGGACCGAATTCACGAAATCATCATGATCCGCCTTAGCCAAATGCTTCTGTGGATGAAGTGGATTACCATGACAGCTAAGTGCACTGATCGTAAGTCCGCGTGATTCTACTGCTTTTTTGAAATTCTTAAGTTCTTTCTCATTATTCAGAAGATCCGTTGGTGTACAGTGTGCCTTACCTGGATTTCCTCCACTTCCGATCTCAACAGCCTTCAGACCTTTAGAAGCTACATAATCTAACGCCTCCTCAAGCTTACGACCGCCAAACAATACCATGAATACTCCTAATTTCATCGTTACTCCTCCTTATTTGCACTTACAACATATTAAACCGTCATTCATTTATTCGAAATAAACAGCTTTACCTGTCTTAGCAGATTCATAGATAGCTTCTAGAATTTGAGTTACCACCAATGCCTGTTCTGGTTTAACGACAGGTTCAGTATCATCAATAACCGCTTGCAACCACAATCTTGCTTCACGATCTGCATCGCTTTCCGTTTCTCCTGAGTAGAATGCAACTCCGCCTGCGCCCAAGTCAACTTTAGTCTCATACAAACGACTCATCTTCTCACCATTGATACGCAGACCATCTTTCATATCCGCTCCGGCTTCTGTACCTGCAAGTATCGTCTGTGCTTCGTTGAAATCAAGTACATTCAGTGCCCAACTAGATTCAAGAATAATGGTAGCTCCATTCTCCATCGTAATGAAACCGAAGGCAGAATCTTCTACTTTGAATTCTTCAGGATTCCAAGGACCGAAAGCATTCGCTGCATTCTCACGATGTCCAAGCTTGTGGAACGTCGAACCCATAACACTCTTCGGTTTGTAGTTATCCATTAGCCATAAGGTAAGATCTAGTGCATGCGTACCGATATCAATAAGAGGTCCTCCACCTTGCTTCTCTTCATCTAAGAATACGCCCCAAGTTGGAACCGCACGGCGACGAGTTGCCAAGGCTTTACCATAATAAACGTCACCTAGGTCACCATTCTCACACATTTGTTTTAGGTACTGGCTGTCATCACGGAATCTATTTTGATATCCGATCGTCAGTTTTTTACCTGTACGTTTCGCAGCTTCAAGCATTTCTCTTGCTTGCGCCGTTGTTTTGGCCATTGGTTTCTCACACATTACATGTTTGCCTGCTTCTAAGGAAGCAACTGTGATCTCGGAGTGAGAATCATTAGGCGTACATACATGAATGACATCAATGCTTCCGTCTTGAAGCAATTCACGGAAATCAGTATAGACTTTAGCTCCTTCAACGCCATATTTCTCAGCCGCTTCTTCTGCACGTTCTTGAACGATGTCACAAAAAGCGACCATTTCTCCATTAGATTGTTTCGCAAGGCTCGGCATATGCTTCCCTGTAGCAATACCACCACAACCAATAATTCCGATTCTTAGTGTTTTAGACATTTATAAGTCCTCCGTTTTTTGCGTAATTTTTTATCCATTCCATACTTGTAGCAATACTTTCAAGGGGTAGGTTCTGACATACATCTTGTTCTACCACAATCCATTCCGCGCCTACTTCATTTGCGGCTTCAGCAATAGCCGCTAAGTTTACTTCGCCTTGACCAAATGAAACGGTCTGTGGTGATCCATCTTCTAGTTTCTTCACATCTTTCCAGTGAATGATGGGTAAACGACCTGCATATTTATGAATGTATTCAACTGGGTCATACCCAGCAAAGTATACCCAACACGTATCCATTTCAACTTCAAGTAGTGAAGCAGGTACTTCTTCATACATCGCATCAAATACAGTCTTACCTTCACCATAAGATTCCGTGAATTCGAAATCATGATTATGATATAGGAGGACCATATCTTGTTCCTTACATTTCTCACCAAGTACTTTAAGGTTAGCAAACACTTCATCCCATTTACGTTGTTCTTCCGACAAATAAGGAACGATTATATATTTATTACCAATTTCTTTATTATAAATAATGATAGAGTCCAGATCCTCTAACATGCTCTGGTATTGCGTATGTGTTCCGATAGCCACAAGACCATTCTCATCAAGTAATTTCTTCACTTCAACACTACTATATCCAAAGAAATCATGAAATTCTACACCTTTGTATCCTAGTTCAGCAACCGCTTTCAACGTACCTTCGAAATCCTGCTCCATTTGCTCGCGAACCGTATACAGTTGTAATCCTAATTTCAACATTGACTGTTACCTCCTTCAATTTTCCATGATATGTAATTCCTTTAGAATCAAGCAAGGTGAAGCAATATCAATCTAGTTACATGGTATTCTAAATTCATTTATATTAAAATGAATAATATGATCGAAACATGAACAATCTGGTTATAATTTTAAAAAAGGAGACAGATGAATGATCAGTGAAGACTCATGTCAAGTGTATGTAGCCGGCTTCTCCTTCCATAGAAAACCTTTCTACACGTCACAATTAGAAGTAGATGGCATAAATACCTACCTCATGCGCTTCCAAACCGATGGCCGCTGTCGTGCTAGATATGATGGTAAGTTAGGTATGATCGAAACAGGAGATTTACTACTGTATTCTCCCTCTGAGCAGTATGAATTAATAATAGATCATGAAATCAATTCACTCGGTGAATCAACGATTGAAAGTGGGGATTACCATATTTTCTTCGGAGGGCCATGGATAGATAAATGGTGGAATACCCAAATTCGACCTACTCGGATGAAACTACCGCTTAGTGAAGGTTTCTTGATTCTTTTTCGACAGATTGCACTTGAGCAGCGCCGAATGGAGAATCCATATCCCGAAATTTCAGGATATTATATGAAAATTCTGTGCCTAGAATTAGATCGTCAGCTCAAAGAGCAACCAACAACCACGCACAAGAGTTATTTGGCCTATCAAATTAAACATTATATTGAGGAAAACGCCTCTCATACGTTCAAGTTAGCGGATGTAGCTAGCCACGTGGGGATCAGCGTCTCCCGTGCTGTGCACTTATTCAAGGAAACGTTCGATACTAGCATCATGCAATACACAATTGACGTAAAACTAGATATGGCTCGGGAACGCATTATATTCAGCCCTATGTCTCTTGAGAACGTAGCGGAGACTTCCGGATTCGCCAATTATACTTACTTCCACCGTGTGTTTAGAGCACGTTTTGGCATGTCTCCGAAGCAATTCCGCATTGCCAATCGGGAGCAACTGAAGTAATGTACTAACAAATAAACAAGTGGCGATCCCTAGCTAACTTTAGGATCACCATTTGTTTTCAACTTGTTGTTATTATGATTCTATGTGCTTGAAACCGATCAATAATGTGAAATATAATGCCCTCAAGTCCTACGACTTATCGCTTCCGTCACAACACAGGCAAGATCATCATTTCCAAAAAGCGAGAGTACACCAAGTAGCGTCTCATCAGGAATATCCCCTGCTTCTTCTTTAGATACCGTGAGGCCCAGAACGTGTATCAAACGTTCATTGTTAAGTTGATGTGGGTAAGCCTCTCTATACAACTCTTCAGGATCTAGGCTGTGGTTAATACACCACTGAGCAAAGACCAGAATCATCATATCCTCGTCTTGGCGGTAGCTTTTCTTAATCTGTTCTTCAACAGATAGTTCTGTATATTCTTCATATTCCTCGTCCATTTGTCTCAACCTTTCTACAACTAAGTAAATCCTTATGCTTATCTATATTATAGCAAACCATCGTATTTAAGAAGATATTCTAGAATTGACTATCATTTTATTCCACTAAATTTGGTATGATACACATTGAAACCTTTTCAAAGAGAGGACTTCTTATGAAGAAGCTACTGCTACCGCTTGTCTATGTGCTCCTATTGGGAGTAGCATTTATGTACAAAAACACCATTTGGGACTGGATGAACAATAATGACTCACCGACCTTCTTGATTCTGATGGCGACTTTGTTAGCCCTCTTTCCTATCATTCCATATAAAGTAGTCATCGCTGCTTTGGGATATGCTTATGGCACCGTGTGGGCAACCCTAATTGCCTGGTTGGGAACCACGCTTGCTGCAGTCCTTATTTATGGAATCGTGAGATACGCATTTCGTGAACAAGGACGACGATATCTGAGCCAAAGACGTTCTATTCAATCCTTCACTAGTATGATGGAGTCCCACCCTTTTATGGCTATTATCGTCGCACGTCTATTACCTATCGTGCCACAGATGGTTGTGAATGTATTTGCGGGTGTTGCCTCTATTTCCTTCTGGACGTTTACTCTCGCTACAATCCTCGGCAAAATTCCAGCCATACTACTTTACGCCTACTTGGGCGGTAATCTAGTTGCAAGACCCTATGTATCCGTAGCACTTATATTGGGATACCTGCTTTTGGTTTGTATCGTACTCTTTGTATATAGACAGAGGAATAAGTCTACAACCAGCTGAACAAAAGACTCCACTGTCCACTTTCTTGGTTTTTGGAAACCAAATGATTTATAATAGAAGTGACTTATATCATTTACAGTCAAAGAAACGGAGTGATATCATGAGCAATTCTCAATCAACTATACATGAAAAGGCTACTTTTGCAGGTGGATGTTTCTGGTGCATGGTAAGCCCGTTCGAGGAACTTCCAGGCATTATTAAAGTCGTCTCTGGATATACAGGTGGACACACAGAGAATCCTACATACGAAGAAGTATGCACGCATACAACAGGACATGTAGAAGCCGTTGAAATAACTTACAATCCTAGCATTTTCCCATATGACAAGTTACTTGAGCTGTTCTGGCAACAGATCGATCCTACCGATGCGGGTGGACAATTCCACGATAGAGGGAGCTCCTATGGAACAGCCATCTTCTATCATAGCGAGGAACAACGCATAAAGGCAGAACAATCTAAAAAGGCATTAGGGCTAAATCAGCGTTTCGATAAACCGATTGTAACGCCAATTCTTCCTGCTAGCCCCTTCTATGAGGCTGAAGAATATCATCAAGGTTATCACAAGAAGAATCCGGGTCATTATAAGCGCTATCGTAAAGGTTCAGGACGTGAAGATTATCTTGAGAACGTGTGGTCAACTCCCGTGAACAAAGATGAACTTAAACAACGTTTAACTCCTATACAATATCAAGTTACACAACAAAACGGCACAGAACCTGCATTCAGCAACGAGTTCTGGGATCACCATGGAACCGGAATTTATGTTGATATCGTCTCTGGTGAAGCCTTATTCAGCTCACTTGATAAGTTCGACTCGGGTTGCGGTTGGCCAAGTTTCACTCGCCCTCTTCGGGAGTATACAGTTCGAGAATTAGTCGATTCCAGCCACTTTATGATTCGTACAGAGGTACGTAGTAAAGAGGGCGATTCTCACCTAGGGCATGTATTCAACGATGGACCAGGACCAAACGGCTTACGGTACTGTATTAATTCTGCAGCACTTCGCTTTATCCCGATCGAGAAGCTAGAAGAAGAAGGATATCCTGAGTATCGTTCGTTATTTGAGTAATATGTGGTAAATACACAAAAAAGGTAGCTTCTTTTATCAGAAAAGGAGCTGCCTTTTTGTGTATTTAGAAATGATATACAGTGCTGTTTATGCAAAATCCATCACATAAGTAATACGATAACCAATAATTCAAATAAGACGAGCGGCAGAATCACATTGTTATAATAAGGATTGTAGGCTCGTGACATCGACGGAGCTGCTGGAACACTTAGGAATAGCATACCCCCTTCAACATTCATGAGTACTCCCTCATACGTACAACCATTAACCGTTTGTACACGAATCGTTCGATGTAAACATCCCTTGATCTGCTGATGAATATGTTCTCTAACTTGTCGGAATTGTTGCGTCATATTAGGATCGGCCTGAAAAAGAATATGCTGAGCCGGAGCATTTTCCATCGTTCTTACCTCCATTTATTGAGCATTCATATAGTACAGCATATGCATATGCCCATTCATGCGTTCTTAGACAGCAAAAAACCACTAAGTTCAACAAAAGAACTTAGTGGTTATCATGGATTGGACACGACTGCCCTTGGACTACTTATATTGTGAAAAAGGGCCTTCCATCGTACCACATCATTAATGTGCACTTTGCATAACCTGTACAGTCTTCGACTTAACGGGTTGAGGTGAAATCCCTTTAGGTAATACGGGGTTCGTTGCAGTCTTCTTAGTACCATAACTGACAGTCAACGTAATCATTTGCCCAGCAATACTAACAGCCAGAATCGTATACAACGTCTCTCTTAACGGCATATAGAATAGGGAGAGCAATAGAACAATACCATCGAACAGGAAGAACACCGTGCCAAGCTTTATCCCAGTCCAACGACTGATAAGAAGCGACAGTATGTCATCCCCACCGCTTGCACCACCAACGCGTAGTACAATACCTGTAGCAAATCCCGTCAGTAACCCTGACAAGAGTGCGGCGATGAATAAATTGTGCTGGAGATCGATAACGATAACAGAGTAACGCTCTATTAACGCATAAAAGATTGAAAAAGCCATTGTTGCGATCAACGTATTCACAAGGAATTTACGTCCCTTCAGAAATAACGCAATCACCATCACAGGTATATCCAATACCAGTATGCTTAGTGCCGGCGGCAAACCTAAAACGTACTTACCCAATAGGGCAAGACCGACAAATCCACCCTCTGTTAAATGATTCTGAAAATTAATGTGATAATAAGTAAACGCGAGTAAAAATGTTCCAAACAGTAATACAGCGATATGTTGCAACGTAGAAATCAGTTGTTCTCTTTTCCTCATACAAATTCCCTCTTTATCGTAGTTTGTTTGTCATAAATGAGACAACTCTCTACGTGGAGAAAACCTGTATGACACGGTCCTTCGCATACTTAGTTTCCTTCTTTCGCAGAGGTTGTCATGAATTATCCGACGGTTCTCTACGAGAGACGCTAAGTGTATGAGTGATCATAACGTTTCCAGATCGTCCTTTGGGGAATGTTCCTTCGGGGACACATGGTATCCTGATCCTTTCTCTATTGGGATGGGTTCTTCTTTCATTATATCACCATCCAGAGCGTTTCTGAACCTCTGATTTTGTAGAACACCCAACTCTTCAGCTAACAGAGCTACTTTACAATGAGCTTCCCTATCATCTTCTTGTGGTCAGCACCACAGTAAGTGGCGCACTTATATTCGAACTCACCCTTTTTGTTAGCTACGAATGAAATCGAACGATTCGGACGCACTTGCTTATTATATCCCTCCAATTTGAGCGCATGATGTCCTTTCTTGTTTTTCAATGTTATTTTGACCTTGTCACCCTGCTTCACCTTAATCTCTTTAACATCGAATTTAAATGTCGTTGCCATAATGATGAACTCCTTCGTATCCCCACCAGTAGCTCCCGCTTCCGAGCCCTCCTCCACTTCTTTCCCACAGGCTATCAAGAGCAATACTATAACACTTAAGAACACAGTAACCTTTATCCATTTATTAATAATGATTGAGCCCCCTTATTATGTCATCCTTATTAAAAGGCAGTAAGTTCAACAATCTTTCATAACCAAATCGTAGATCAAATTCATTTTCCCAATTGTGATTATAATCACGATGTTGAATCTCCTATCTCATATACTGGGATTTGTAACGATAATGATTCTCAGGGGGATTTGAATAATGAACAATATTACGGTTACCGTCAACGCTACCGAGTACCCACCTCAATCAAAACATAAGGTTATCTTCCAAACTTTCAAAAAACTACAGCCTTCAGAGGCGATGTTATTAGTAAATGATCATGATCCAATTCCACTTCGTTTCCAATTCGAATCTATACATTCCGGTGCATTCACTTGGGAATATCTCGAACAAGGACCAGATATATTCAGAGTCAAAATCAGCAAATTATAGGAGCGAGATCGTATGGTGGGGTGGAGCTTTGTACGACACTGCTAAACAACTTTTTCCGTTTGAATTTTAAGTCTAGGCTTTCGATGCCAGTTTTCGCGAAGGCTATTCGAGAAGTAACGCTACAAAAACTTTTAGGAGGTATTAACATGGATCACACAGGACAGACCGTGGAACTGGACGTCGGCCGTATTTGCGAAAGAAAGTAGAGCCCTTTAAGGTGATCATGGATACAGTGAAAGCACTCAACAAGGGAGATATCTTTATTCTGCATGCGACTATTAAACCAACCCCCCTCTTTGGATTAATGAAAACCAAGGGATATGCTCATAAAGTTGAGAAGATAGCGTCAGATCATTGGGTAGTCACATTCTTACACAAGAGCAGTAAACACAAACTAGAGACATTCGAGGAATACCATAAGGGGCTGGAGTCTCAACTTGAGCAGGAATGCCCAGCGGAATCTTACCCTTCCCAAATCTATAAGGTGGATAATCGAGGATTAGAGCCTCCACAGCCCATGATACGAACTTTGAAGAAACTCGAAGAAGCACTTCCCGGGGATGAGGTTATTATTCATAACGATCGGATCCCTGTTTTTCTTATCGAAGAACTTAATACGTTAGGGTATGACTACAACGTCGAAGATCTGCCTGACGGATCAGCAAGAATTCATATTTATAAAAAGTAAGGTGGTGTTTGCCCATGTTTCGCCTGCCGTTTCTGTTCATTATTACCGGTCTCATCAGTTTTACATTATTCCAGCTTTTTTCCTTATTCGATTTCGCAACATGGCTGACGGTCTTTGGCGATGAGCCTAGGTATCCAACTGGATGGTTCCGTGTCCATCTGCTCGTTCTAGGTTGGGCGACGATGATTGCGATGGGGGCTATGTATCAACTGATTCCTGTCGTACTGCAAAACCACAGATTATTTAGTGAAAAACTCGGATTTGTTCATTATGGCTTTTTTGCAGTTGGAACGGCAGGGTTACTCTTTGGCTTTCAATCGATGCAGGTGATGTGGATCGCGGGTTTCGCCACCGTTGCTTTCATTGGTGTACTATTATTTGCTATCAATATTGGTGTAACACTCATTCGTGCCAGGAAATGGAATACCATAACCGTAAGCGTTGCCTGTTCTGTCGCCTATCTCGTGCTTGCAGGAACCTCCGGTATGCTCATGGGTTTAAACTTCTATTTCGAACAGTGGGGAGACTTCCACGAGCAATTGCTTGGCGCTCATATTTGTTTCGCAGCTTTCGGCTGGTTCGGACTGCTCATCACAGGCTTTAGTTATAAGATGTTGCCAATGTTCTATCTATCCCATGGACATTCAGAGACACTCCAAAAAGTGGTTATTGCTTGTTGGAATGCGGGTGTGCTTGTGGGCGCTTTATCATTTCTATTTAATGGACCTGGATGGGTGAAATGGTCAGGTTTACTGTTAGTCGTACTAGCTATGCTCACTTACTCCTTTCATCTCTCTCAAATCGTTAAACATCGGCACAAACCTAATCCCGGTGTAGGGATGAAATGGTCTCTTTCACTAGCACATTCTTTGACTTTGATTGGGATCATAATTGTTATTATCTCCCCTTTCACCCCTGACATTATGGCTCAATCTCGGATGGCCGTCGTCCTTGGTTGGCTGTACTTATGGGGATGGGTTGGACTAACCCTTCTATCTTATCTATCTAAAATTGTTCCTTTTCTGTGGTGGACACATAAATACGGTCCATTAATAGGTAAAAAGAAGATACCCACCATGTCCGATTTAATAGATGATCGTCGTGTCCATATTGGATTATCCGTGATTGGAACTTCATTATTTATGTTAATGGTTGGATTAAGCTGGAATCAGCCGTGGATGACATCCATTGGAGGAAGCCTTCTTTCTCTAAGCTCACTCTTCTATATAAGCTTGATTGCTAATGTATTTACAAAATAGATGATATTCGGAGGGATTGAAATGGATTCGATTACAGAATGTCTAAAAGAAGTATATGATCCAGAGCTTGGTGTCAACATTGTCGACCTCGGACTAATTTACGATATTCAATTCGCCGCGGGGAACGTATCCGTAGTGATGACACTAACTACACCTGGTTGTCCAATGCACGATATGATCGTCGGTGGTGTGAAGAGAGCACTCCAAACATTGCCCGAGGTTCTATCTGTAGAAGTAGACGTCGTATGGGAACCCGCTTGGGCACCTACCCTCATGTCTGATGAAGCGAAAGAGCATCTCGGATATATGTAGCTTCAGTTTTATTCATAGACCATCAGCAATGGATTCATCTTAGATTGGAGGCTGTTTACAATGTTCAACTGGAAGTTGTACATCGTTGTTTTGATCGGCTTTGCTATTATTTTATCTGGCTTCTATATAAACCCTATCCCTATAATCGAAGAGGATCCAGTCCTGGAAACATTGAATCAGCCTCCAGTTGAGCCTGTCATTGTGCGAGAAGGAAACATCGTTAAGATTGAGATGACCGCGCAAGTAACTAATGTCGAAATTTCCACCGGTGTTTTCTACAATGCCTGGACGTTTAATGGCACAGTACCTGGTCCTATCATTCGGGTGAAAGAAGGAGATACCCTCCAATTTACACTGAATAATATAGACCCTAACATGTCACACTCTATGGACTTTCATGCCGTGCAGACTTCACCTAGTAAGAACTTTGTAGATATTATGCCACTTGAACATGGATCCTTTACTTACTCAGCCAACATGCCTGGCGTATTCATGTATCATTGTGGAACAGACCCCGTATTAGAACATATCGCCAATGGAATGTACGGTGTCATTATCGTCGAACCAAAAGATGGCTATCCGACGGATAATGAAGTAGATCGTGAGTATACTATTGTACAAAGTGAGTGGTATGCAGAACATGATTTCGATGCTTTTTTAGATGGTTCGCCTGAGTATGTTGTATTTAACGGAAATGACTTTACACTCAAAGAACATCCTCTACTAGCAAAAGTTGGGGACAGGGTTCGGCTATATGTTAACAATGTAGGACCCAACAAAGTATCCTCCTTCCATATCGTAGGAGCCATTATGGATCGAGTATATATTGATGGTAACCCGAAGAATATGTTATATGGTCTACAAACCGTCATGCTCCCAGCGAGCGGCGGAGCAGTCGTAGAGTTCGTTGTAAATGAAGCTGGAGATTATCCTATTGTAACGCATCAGTTCAACGATGCGTCTAAAGGAGCAGGAGCCGTTCTAAGGGTCACCGCTGATGGATTGGATACTGGAGATTGAAATTATCCTTTTAATTACAAGCCAAGTGCGGCAGGAAATGACAATCGATTCGATCAAACTCTTCATTTTTGTCAATTTAATGTGCGAAATGTCATTGCAATTTTCTTCCCGTTCACATTTTATCAACTTTTATTGTGACGAAGAACACACTCTCTCTTCCTTGTCTCTTATATGCTTTATACGTAGCAAATATAATATTTCATTGTAAGAAAGAGGTCATGTATATGTTAAACCAACATACTATTGAGATTATTAAATCAACCGTTCCCGTATTGCAGGTTCATGGGAAGACTATCACCACCGCTTTCTACGGAATGTTATTTGAGAACCATCCAGAACTATTGAATATATTCAATCATGCCAACCAACGTCAAGGTAAACAACAGACCGCCCTTGCTAACGCTGTACTTGCTGCGGCTGTCAATATTGATCAATTAGAGAATATTCTCCCCGTAGTAAAACAGATTGCGGAGAAGCACCGTGCACTCGGCGTATTACCTGAACATTATCCAATTGTCGGCGAAACACTATTAGCTGCGATTTCACAGGTGCTTGGGGATGCGGCGACTCCTGAAATTATAGACGCTTGGGCTCAGGCCTATGGGGTAATTGCTGATGCATTTATCGGTGTTGAAGCAGATATGTATCAAAAAGTAGCGGATGCACCAGGCGGCTGGAGTGGATTCAGAAACTTTGTCGTAACCCAGAAAATAAAAGAAAGTGAATTGATCACTTCCTTCTACCTTTCCCCTCAAGACCGAGGCGCTATATCCTCCTATTTGCCGGGACAATATATTACCTTGCGTGTTCAACCAGAAGGTGAAGAATACACCCACATTCGTCACTACAGTCTATCCGCTGCTCCTGGACAATCGTATTATCGCATCACTGTCAAACGAGAAGATGGAGCCGTTAATAAACCATCAGGAGTCGTATCTACTTACCTACATGAAGCCGTTGATGTTGGTACTGTATTGGAAGTAAACGCCCCAGCTGGAGACTTCACGTTAGATCAAAGTATAGATACTCCAGTAGTTCTTATCAGTGGTGGCGTTGGGCTGACTCCAATGGTAAGTATGTTGGAATCGTTAGCTACTGAACAACCTAGTCGTAAAGTAACCTATATTCATGCTGCCATCAATGAAAGACTCCATGCCATGAAAGGATTAATTGAGGAACTGAATCAATCCCATCCTCTTCTAACATCCTATGTGTGCTATGAATCTCCAGCTGAAGGAGACACTTTCGACAAATCCGGTTACATTGATTTACCATGGCTTCAGAAGGTTGTAGAACATGACTCTGATTTCTATTTCTGTGGTCCTACCCCTTTTATGAGTACTATATTTAAAGCATTACAGGAATGGAAAATACCACAGGAAAGAATCCATTTTGAATTCTTCGGTCCAGCTGGTAGCTTAGAAGAATAATAAAGAGGTAACTACAATTTCAGTGTAGAATGTATCCTTAAAAGGTCTGTTCCAACAGGTGTATAATAACCTGAGGAACAGACCTTTATTTGGGTAATTCAATATTTTAAACGCAACAAGCGGTTTATCGTTTCTCTACGTACACCAATTAATTGCCCGATCTCCTCTTGTGTCAGCAGTTCTGTTACATCTATCCCATGCGAGTAATCGTGTAGCCATTCGCTTAGCAGTTCCAAACGCTCTGCGGGCGTTCCGACTGTCAGATGATCCACTCGTTGCTGCATAAATCGTAATTTAGCCTGTAGTAAAAGTGCAACTTCCATTGGTTTCGTGGGATCCTCCGCCAGTTGGCGATACCATTCCTTTGCAGGAATCACCTCCACCTCACTTTTCATCAGTGCAATGGCTGTGCCGTGTGTTTCCTTAGCCGTTATGAGCGAATGGTGCGGGACCGTTTCACCTGAATACAAAATGTTGAACAACACCATATTGCCATTCTCATGTAGACGTGTCACCTTAAAAAGCCCGCTCTTGACATGGTATAGATATTCACCACTATCTCCTTGGCGGAATAAAATCTCTCCCTTATGTAGAATCATTTATGCCCCTCCATTATGTTGTATGCTATTAAAAATCCGTACTTATCCTTCTTGATTCTATTATATCAGAAATTATGACCCCCTTTCCAAAAATACTGAACAAGTGACTCCATTCTCGTCGTCATGCTTATTATGATGAGTATTTATGTATGTCCAGTTTAGCCTACTTCCAAAAAATACACATGTATAACAAACATATGTTCGGTATATAATAAAATAAGAATGTACGTTCTCATTTCGGTGGTGGTGTGAAATATGAGTATTAATCCAAGTATAGAAACAGAAGAGGATATTCAAATCATTAAGGAATACACTCTACTACCTATCTTGTTAGATATGTTAGCAAGGGATATAGACCATTTAACGATCTATAAAGATAAAATCATATACCATTATGTTATTTGTCAGCTAAGAGATGTTGAACAATCTATATATCCTGTATTACAAAAGCTCAAGAGTAGAATGAAGCAACGGCATATTAGCATCTTGAATACCGAAATGAATACGCTCGGCATTGAAGTTGAATATAAAGTTCGTGGCTATATTCATCGTTTCAATATGTTGCGAGGTCTAATAAAGGCAGAGATATTCACCTTGCTTATGAGCTTTCGTGGAGGCGGTTAATATGAGCGAGCAAGGTGAACGGGTTAAATAGTTACGATAGGTATTGCATTTGTTACTTTAATTGGAGCACATAGTTTTTTGATGTATAAAGCATTTAGATTTTTTAGTAGGAGGTAAACTTTCGACTAATTGTTAATAACAAAATCACAATAAAATATGGGTCGTGGTCGGTTCCTGTTAGTAAAAAGGAACCAACCAAGGTTAATAAAGTAACTATACATGTATGAATGATAAAAGGTTCGTTAGCTATATGCCAACGAACCTTTATTTGTTTCTACCCTCAATATAACTCTTTTACATTAACTGAACACTTACAATTTCGTCAAAATCAATCCATTCAAATCCTTTTTCTATCTCCACCCTAATTTTTTTTTTAAACTGGCTTATATCTGTTACTACACCACAGACCATATGATCATCATACTCACTAAATACTTTAACTTTGATAGCTTCTTTATAGCGTAGTGAGTTACTTATATTTTGGTTCATTGTTTCCAATTCATCTTCATGGATTATTGGGTGACTCTTTTTGTTGTACTGTTTCTGATGCTCAATAATACGCTCTTTATGCTGTGGTAACATCATCCGACTTGATTCCCACAGCCCATTTCCTTGAAGTTTTTTACTCATCTGTAATGCCCCCCAATTTTAGCCGATCTATCAACTGCCTGCCCCGCAGATGTTACTGAGCTTGCTCTTAGAATGGAAATATCCCCGAATCTATCCTTTATGTCATCCATAACCTTATCGACAGCTCTTTGATGCTCCTTATCGTCAAACAGAGTTAACTGATACGATGTAGCCCCCGATAGCTCGGATAACGAAACACCGACTCTTCTAACAGGTTGCCTATCCCAATACCTATGCAAAATTTTCTTTGCAGCGTCGTATACCTCAGTCGTTATATTCGTAGGATCGTCTAGTTTCAGTTGTCTGTGAAACCCTGTAGGATGGTCAAAATCAGCGCCAGAAATACTTATGGAAACGACTCTTGCCATTAATTCACTTTTCCTTGCTCTCCTTGTAACCTCTGTACAGATATCAAGAAGAACAGCTTCTATTTCCCATGCTTGGCTATAATCTCTAGGAAGGGTCATGCCGTTCCCAATATTTTTTTGAACATTATGAGTTGTTAATGTTACAGGTGAGTTGTCTATCCCGTTTGCAACACGCCATATAACTTCTCCATTAACTCCCCATTTAGCTCTAAGTCTATCTAAAGGTGTTCTAGCTATATCCCCAATTGTCATAATTCCCATCTTCCACAGGTGTTTTTGCATCCTTGATCCGATTCCCCACATGTCTCTAATAGGTTTATCCCAGATGTATTTATGTAGTTCGCTTTTCTGTAAATGAAATACACCATCGGGAATCTTTTTTGCAATCATGTCACAACAGAGCTTAGCTATTACTTTGTTTTCTCCAATTCCTGCTCTGGCAACAACCCTTGTCGCAAGATAGATTTTATTTTGAATTTGCCTTGCTAAATCGATCGGATTATCGGCAAATAAATGCATCGATGATGTATGGTCTGAGAACATCTCATCAATCGAATAGGACTCTACTAAGTCCGTAAATGACTCCATAATCTTCATAATTTGACTCGAAACTTCTATATACTCCTGCATATGCGGCTTTACAATAATCAACTCAGGACATTTCTGTAGAGCTTGCCAAAGTGGTTCGGCAGTAGTCACCCCCTCTTTTTTAGCTAAGGGGCACGCAGCTAAAATTATACCCGACCTTTTGGCTGGATCTCCTGCAACCACCAAGGGCTTGTTTTCATAAAAAGGTACTTTAGCCTTCTCTACGCTTGCGTAAAAACTTTGCATGTCAATTAACATCACTATTCTCTGCTTTTGTAACACAACGGATCACTCCTAAAGGAGAACATTTGTTCTGTTCTTTATGTCCGTATTATACACCCAACACCCCATCTTTAATCAAGAGGAATTATTTGTATCGTAAAGAAAATGACATAACCGCCACAGAAACGGATACGATTAGGGTACCTGAAACAATAATGCATGTATGAGTCTAAAACTTTATATGATTAGTAAAATAGAATATTAATTTATAACAGAAATTGTTTTTAATTCATCATTGAAACCTATTAAGCCGAATCTATAATTCATGGAGAAATATTGATTTTTTCGCTCATAGGATTACGATACCAACTTCTGTCGAAGAATGTAAAAGACCACCCAATATGAACTGCACCCCAATTGTTAGACACTATCTAACTATTGGAGGTGCAGTTTTTTATGACCAGATTCAGTACAAATGAAAAAATACAAGCCGTTATGCGTTATAAAAAGGGATCAGACAGTTTGAAAACCATCGCAAAATCCATAGGGGTTCACCATTCTGTCTTCTCAAATTGGATTAGTCAATATGAACATCATGGTGAAGAAGCTTTTAAAAAGGGCTATACATCATACCCTGCACAGATTAAACTAGACGTACTTAATTATATGAACGAATTCGGGACGTCTGCTAGAGAAACGGCTGCAATATTTAATATTGCGAGTCATAGTACCATTTTAAGCTGGCAAAGGAGCTTAGAATTACATGGAATTGACGCCCTAAGGCCATAGAAAATGGGGCTTCCATTCATGATACAAGTATCTATAACACTGAAGATACAAATGTTAGCAGAAGCGTATGTAGATGCCATAATAGAAGCGGTAATAGGTTCAAGAGTGGAGACAGGAACTTTACAAAAGTAGAAATG